>NZ_JBVISK010000002.1:502436-1205440 GCF_055575535.1 Streptomyces sp. NPDC034084 | reverse complement strand
GCCGCCGTAGGTCTCGGGGACGTGCACGGCGTGCAGGTCGTTGGCGACCAGCGCGTCCAGGGCCTCCTGCGGGAACCGGCCCTCCTCGTCCACCGCCGCCGCGAACGGAACGATCTTCGCCTCCGCGAGGGCACGCACCGACTCCCGGAGCATGTCGTGCTCCTCGGAAGGCCGATACAGGTCGAAGTCCTTACCCATGATGTGGAGCTCCCCTAGACGCTTGTGGCACTGAGTACCCTCAGCAAAACACACTCAGTGCCACGACGCCAGAGCGCCCCGACGCTGATGTGCGTCGGGGCGCTCAGGGAACCGGATGGTCGGTTTTCTCAACCGGCGACTTCCGCGAAGTTTCCCTCGTCTCTGCGACGCCGGTTCGCGTCGTATTCGGCGCCGAGCTTCCGGCCGTACTCCTCGGTCAGCCCCAATCCCGTCAGCAGGGCCGGAGTGCAGATGCTCGGCATGAAGTGCTGGAGCAGTACCGAGACCCGGTGCATCAGGTCTTTGCGATCGCACAGAATCTGGGACATCGCCTGGACTCCCGAGAAGGAACCCGAGAAGAGCGAGGCCGTGTCCGTCACATTCACATGGACGAGCAGCTCGCCACGCGCCTTCGCGACCATCAGGATCTCCGAGACCTGGTCGATCCACGCCTGGAACGGGGCGACCCGGTCGACCCCCGTGGCGCCGCTGTCCAGGGCCAGGGCGACGCTCGCCCGCACGAGCGCGTCACGCTGGAGCCGGTGGGCGAGCAGGAAGGCCTGGTCCGCGAGCTCCTGGAGCTTGATCGCCTGCGGGGGCAGCGGCACGTCGAGCATCTGCGCGTCGAGCACGCCGAGGGCGAGGTCTTCCTTGGAGGCGAAGTGGAAGTAGAGAGCCCCCTTGGTCACCCCCGCGCGCACCAGGATCTCTCCGATGGTCGTGCGCTCGTAGCCCCGCTCGGCGAAGACGGCCGCGGCCGACTGCAGGATCGCCTGCCGGGTCTTGATTGCACGCGCTTGCTGCGCCAAGGCGCCTCCCGCTGTGTCGCTGTCTGTGCTCGTGGTGTGACGTGAAGGATTGAAAAGAAAACCGCGCTGTACGTATTCTAGGCCGGGCGGGCACGCCGCCCAGGGGCGCGGGGACGCGAGGGGGATCCATGGATCAGAACTTTCGAGGAGCGACGACCTGCGTCCCCGGGGAGTTCGTGCACCGGGCGGATCCCGCGGACATCATCCCCACGGGCTGGACCCAACTGACGGAGAATCGCTTCTGCGTCTCCGCTCGCTGGCCTGCCGCACATCCCTTCTTCTCTCCGGTGGCAGGGGACCGGCACGACCCCGTACTGGTGGCCGAGACGATACGCCAGGCCACCATGCTCGTCGCACACGCCGAATTCGGGGTACCCGTCGAGGATCAGTTCGTCATGTGGGGACTCCATTACACGGCCGACGCCGAGGCGCTCACCGTGAGCGACCTCTCCTCCGAGGTGAGCGTCGACGTCATCTGCTCCGACCTCGTCAGACGTCGCGGCAGCCTCCGGAACCTGCGCGTGACCATGGTGCTCACCCGCGACGGCCGTCACCTCGCCACCGGCGGCGCCCTGGCCCGCTGCACCTCGGCCCTGGCCTACCGCAGGATCCGGGGCGAGCGGATGGCCGTGCTCGGCCGGCCCGTTCCGCTGCTTCCGTGCGTCGCACCGCACCTGGTCGGCCGGCGCCGGCCCCAGGACGTCGTCCTGGCCCCCGGGACCCGCCCCGGTCAGTGGCGGCTCCGGGTCAACACCGCCCACCCCACCCTCTTCCGGCGCCCGAACGACCACGTGCCCGGGATGCTGCTCCTCGAAGCCGCCCGGCAGGCGGCGACGGCAACCCTCGGCAGCGGGGCGTACCTGCCGACGGACATGGACGTCTCGTTCTCCCGGTACGCCGAACTCGACAGCCCCTGCTGGATCGAGACCGAGATCCTTCCCCCCTCCCGCCCCGACGCGACCACCGTGCGCGTCACCGGCCTGCAGGACGGACAACCGGTCTTCCTCTGCACCCTCACCTCTCCGGCCCGGGACCTGGCGGTGGCCGGAGCCGGCCGTGACAGCCGCCTGGCGGGCTGAAACCGACCGGAACGGAACCATGGGGCCTCGCCTTCTGATCACCGGCGCGACCGGATTCATCGGCGGCCGGGTGGCGGCGAAGGCCGCGGCCGCGCCGGAGCCCGGCCTCGTACGGCTGCTCTCCCGCCGCCCGCTCACCCCACCGGCCGGTCCAGGGGCCCGTGCGGACATCGAGATCGCCCCGGGGGACCTCCGCGACCCCGCCTCGCTCCGCCGCGCCTGCGAGGGCGTCGACGTACTGATCCACTGCGCCTCGGCGATCGGCGCGGACGAGGAGACGGCCCGCGCGGTCAACGACGCCGGGACCCGCGCCCTGGTCGACGCGGCCGTACGCGCCGGGGTGAGCCGGATCGTCTCCCTCAGCACCGCCTCCGTCCACGGCCGCGGCCCCTTCCGGGCGGCGGCCCCCGGCACCCTGCCCCTCGCCCCGGGCTCGGCGACCAGCCGCACCCGCGCGGCGGGGGAGCGGCACGTCATGGACGCCGGCGGGACGGTACTGCGGCCCCACCTCGTGTACGGCACGGGCGACCGGCAGCTGATGCCCAGTCTCGTCCGGCTGCTCGCCGCGCTGCCCGGCCCGCTCGACGGGGGCTCCTCGCTGCATTCCCTGATCGACGTCGAGAGCCTGGCGGGCGCCCTGTTCGGCGCGGCGCTCTCGCCGGCGACCCGGCCGGGTCCGTACCACGTCGACCACCCCGAGCCCGTGCCGGTGGCGGAGCTGCTCGCGGCCGCCGAGCAGTTGGTCGGCGGTGCGGCGGACCGGCCCCGCGAGCCGGTGGTGGACATCGCCGGAGCCCGTGCGCTGCTGGCGGACCTTCCCTTCGCGCAACACCACCTCGACATGCTCGCGACCGACCACTGGTTCGCCGACGAGCGACCCTGGCGGGACCTGGGCTGTGACCCGGGGCCGGGCTTCAGGGCGGGCTTCGCCGGCCACCTGGCGTGGTACCGGGATCTCCTCGGCCGCTCCTGACGGCTTGCCCGCCCGGCCCGCCCGCCCGGCCGGATCCCCGCCCGCAGTCAGCCGAGGAGCGCGGTCACGGCCTGACTGCCCGCCGGGTCGAGCCCGGCGAGGGCCTCCGGGCCCGCCAGTGTCGGAAGCAGTGTGCCCCACAGGCCCGTGACGGTCCGGGGGGACAGCCATTCGCCGTTGTCCCTGCCGAGGGCCTCCAGGCCGATGGTGGCGGCCACGACCGTGCGGGCGAGGTCCTGCCGGCGCCCGGCACCGACGGCGAGCAGTCCCTCGTCGGCCGCCTCCGCGAGCCGCTGCTGCACACAGCTCTGCCACTCCTGGCGCAGAGTGAGATCCGTACGGGAGTCACCGGCGCAGCTGAGCCGGAATCCGGCGCGGACGACGACGTCCTCGCGGACCAGTCGGGCCAGCGCGTGCGAGGTGTCGACGAGGTTCTGCAGGGCGTTCGACACCTGTCCGTACACGAGGCGGGCGGCCCGGCGCAGGGTGCTGCGGGCCTCGTCCTCGACGGCGCCGGCGACGGCCGCCTTGTTCTCGAAGTGGAAGTGGAGCGCGCCGGGGCTCACGCCCGCTCCCGAGCTGATGGCGGACAGCGTGGCCAGGGCGTAACCGTGCCGGTCGAACTCCCCGGCCGCCGACCTGATCAGCGCGTCACGGGTGCGTGCAGCCCGCTCTTGTTTGGTCACCGATGGCTCCACGACTGTAAACCGACTGCTCGGTATTGTACGAGCGGAGGCCGCGCCTCGGTGCGCCGGCGTCGGGCCTCGACCGCGCGCTCCGGCAGGCCGAGGAGTCGGTGCGGCGCCCCGGCAGGTTCACGGCGGATCGCTTACCAGGGCGGCCGCGCCCGACCCGTGAGGAAAAGGGCGAGGCCCGCTGTCGGACACGGGGGATCTCCGACAGCAGGCCTCTGTTGAATATTCTACGAGATCGTCGGGAGTGGTTCGCCCCCCGCCGAGTACCTCCGCGGGACGCCGGTGGCGAAGGGTGCCCGGAAGGGGTACATCTCCCCTGAGACGCGGACACGGCCGCCGCCCGGCGCCGGGCACCCTCGACCGCGTCGCCGGTGACGACGAGGAGGTCGCGGTGGACGGCAGAAGCACAGGGTTCGTGCATTCCTTCAATCGTCTCGGCGGGTACGGCTTCGTCGTCCCCGTGGGCTCCGAGGAACAGGTGTACTTCAGCGCCGAGGACATCGAGGGCGAGGAGCGAACGGTCTCCGAGGGCCAGCAGATCTCCTTCGTCCTGGTCCTCGGCGAGGGCCGCTTCGAGGCGAAGGAACTGCGTCTCTGACACCGGCCGGGCCCCGGGGCGCGGCCGGCGCCCGGTGGTACTGTGCCGAGGCCAGTCGCACCTTTGTACGCACCTGAACGGGTACGTCCACGGGTCAGGGAATCCGGTGGGAGACCGGAACTGACGCGCAGCGGTGAGGGCGACGGGCGGAGCATCGGCCACTGGGCGGCACGACGGGCCCGGGAAGGCGCTCCGTCCGGCTGACCCCGAGTCCGAAGACCTGCTGGCGGCCCCGGCGGCACGCCGTCGTCCGGGGAGGACCGTACGACAGGCTCCGCGTATGAGCCGTGGCCGCAGAGGAAGTTCCCGTGCCGCTCGCACACCCCGTCCGCTCCGCCGTGCTCACCCTGGCCGGCGCCCTGCTCCTCACCACGACGGCGACCGGCTGCGGCGGTGGGCCCGCCGACGCGCCGGGGAAGGGCGCGGCCGCCCGGGCCGGGTCCCCGGAGTCCGGCTTCCCGGTGATCCTCGACGACGACTGCGGACGGCCGGTCCGGGTCGACCGCGCCCCGCGACGGGCCGTCGCCCTCGACCAGGGAGCGGCGGAGATCATGCTCTCCCTCGGCCTCGCCGACCGCATGGTGGGCACCGCCACCTGGACGGACCCGGTGCTCAAGGGCCTGGAGAAGGAGAACGCGAAGGTGCCCCGCCTCGCCGACCGCTACCCCTCCTTCGAGAAGGTCCTCGACGCCGAACCCGACTTCGCGGCCGCCTCCTTCGCGTACACCCTCGGCAAGGGCGGGGTGGCGCCCCGCGAGCGCTTCGAGCAGCTCGGCGTCCCCACCTACCTCTCGCCCACCGACTGCGTCGGCAAGGACAACGGCGGTGACGGCGACGGCGTCCGCACCCGGCCCCTCACCATGGACACGGTCTACGGCGAGATCCGAGACCTGGCCCGGGTGTTCGCGGTCCCCGAGCGGGGCGAGAAGCTCGTCGCCGGGCTCAAGGCCCGGGTGGCGAAGGCCACGGCGGCGGCCGACGTCACGGGCGCCACCGTCCTCTACTGGTTCTCGGACTCCAAGTCGCCGTACATGGCCGGCTGTTGCGGTGCGCCCGGGATCGTCAGCCACGCGCTCGGGGTGAAGAACGTCTTCGACGACACCCGTGAGGAGTGGCCCCAGATCAACTGGGAGACCGTCGCGGACCGCGACCCCGACGTCCTCGTGCTCGGCGATCTGACCCGCCGCTCGCAGTCGGCCGAGAGTGCCGCGAAGAAGATCGAGTTCCTGGAGTCCGACCCCGTCACCCGGAACATGACGGCGGTACGGCGCAAGCGGTACGTCCTGCTCAGCGGCCAGGCGATGAACCCCACCCTCCGTACCGTCGAGGGCGTCGAGAAGGTGGCGGCCGCGCTCCGCGCGTACGGTCTCGCGAAGTGACGGCAGGTGAGGGCGCGTCCCGCGAGGTGGTGGTACGCGCCGGTGTCACGGTGCTGCTGTGGGCGGCGGCCGGGCTCGCGCTCCTCTGTCTGTCGGTGGCCGTGGCCATCACCATCGGCCCGGCGGACCTCGGGGTCGGCGAGGTCGGGTCCGTGGTCGCCGCCCACCTCGGCGGCGGCGCCTCGGACCTCTCGCCGATCCGCGACGGGATCGTCTGGGACCTGCGACTGCCCCGTACCCTCCTCGCCGCCGTCTGCGGCGCCGGACTCGCCGTCTGCGGTGCGGTGATGCAGTCGCTCCTGCGCAACCCGCTCGCCGACCCCTTCGTCCTGGGCGTCTCCTCCGGCGCCTCGACCGGCGCCGTCGCGGTCGTCGTCCTCGGCGTCGGCGGAGGCGTCCTCTCCGTCACCGGCGGGGCGTTCCTGGGGGCGGTGGTCTCCTTCGCGCTGGTCCTGCTGCTCAGCCACACCCTCGGCGGCTCGACGGACCGGGTGGTGCTCGCGGGCGTCGCCGCGATGCAGCTCTTCTCCGCCCTCACCTCCTTCGTCGTGATGACCGCCGCCGACGCCGAGACGACCCGGGGCGTGCTCTTCTGGCTGCTCGGCTCGCTCTCCGGGGCGGGCTGGAGCGAGGTGTGGGTGTGCCTCGCCGTCCTCGCGGCGGCCCTGCTGATCTGCGGCGGGTACGGAAGGACCCTGGACGCCTTCGCGTTCGGGGAGGAGGCCGCCTCCGCGCTCGGCGTCGCCGTGGCGCGGACCCGGCTCGTCCTGCTCTGCGTCACCGCCCTCCTGACGGCCGCCCTGGTCTCGGCCGCCGGAGCGATCGGCTTCGTCGGGCTCGTCCTGCCGCACGCCGCCCGCGCCCTCGCGGGACCCGGCCACGTCCGCCTCCTGCCGGTCACCGCCCTGGCCGGGGCGGTGTTCCTCGTCTGGGCCGACACCCTCGCCCGCACGGTCCTCGACCCGCAGGAGGTGCCGGTGGGCGTGGTGACCTCGCTGATCGGCGTACCGGCCTTCGTCCTCGTCCTGTACCGCACCAGGAGCACCCGATGACCGCCACCGCCGGCAGGGTCGCGGACACGGGCGCCGACGCGGGCACGCGCGCCGGCCTCCGCGCCGAGCGGGTCTCGCGCACGGCCGGCGGCACCCTCGTCCTCGACGGCGTCAGCCTCACGCTCGCCCCCGGCACCGTCACCGGCCTGCTCGGGCCCAACGGGTCGGGCAAGTCCACCCTCCTCCGCCTCCTCGCCGGCGTCCTCACCCCCGACTCCGGGGTCGTCACCCTCGACGGCGACCCGCTCGGCGGGCTCGGCCGGCGCACGGTCGCCCGGCGCCTCGCCACGGTGGAGCAGCAGGCCGACACCCAGACCGACCTGACGGTCGCCGACGTCGTACGCCTCGGCCGCGTCCCGCACCGCAGGGCCTGGGCCCCGCCATCGGCTGCGGACGAGGCCGCCGTCCGCACGGCCCTCGCCCGGACAGGGCTCACCGACCGCGCCCGGCAGCCCTGGCGCACCCTCTCCGGCGGCGAACGCCAGCGCGTGCAGATCGCCCGCGCCCTCGCCCAGGAACCGCGCGAACTCCTCCTCGACGAACCCACCAACCACCTCGACATCCAGCACCAGCTCGACCTCCTCGCCCTCGTCGCCGGCCTCCGCCTCACCGCCGTCGTCGCCCTGCACGACCTCAACCTCGCGGCGATGTACTGCGACCGGCTCGTGGTCCTCGCACGGGGCCGGGTGGTGGCGGGCGGCACCCCGGACGAGGTCCTCACCGAGGAGCTCATCGCCGAGGTCTACGGGGTCCGCAGCGCCGTGACCCGGCCCGGCCCCGACGGGCGCCCGCACATCCGCTTCCTCGGTACGGTGGGCCCATGTCCGAGCCCCTAGACTCCGCAGCCGCCCGTCCGCACGGGCGGACCCCGGGGGCGCGTGAACTCGCGGCGGCGGCCGAGGTGTTCGGTCTGCTCTCCGACCCCACCAGGCTCCATCTGGTGTGGCTGCTCACCCGGGGAGAGGCCGATGTCACCGCCCTGACGGAGGCGTGCGGGGCCGCGCGCCCGGCGGTCAGCCAGCACCTCGCCAAGCTGCGCCTCGGCGGGCTCGTCCAGACCCGCAAGGACGGCCGCCGGGTCGTGTACGCGATGCCGGACGGCCATCTGAAGCGCCTGGTCGTCGAGGCCGTCAGCCGGGCCGACCACCAGGTGACCGGAGAGCCCTGGCACGACTGACGCGCAGGCGCCCCCTTCCGTGTGAACATGTGCGCACTCATGCACATGTCGGTTACGGTGAAGGCTCAGCCGTCCGCCGTGGCCGTCCCGGGGGCACCCTCATGCCGTCCGTCCTGCGCAACCGCACCTACCGGCGCCTCCTCGGCGCCCAGGTCGTCGCCCTCGCTGGCACCGGCCTGGCGACCATCGCCCTCAGCCTCCTCGCGTACGACCTCGCCGGGGCCGACGCCACCGCCGTGCTCGGCACCGTCCTCGCCCTCAAGATGGCCGCGTACGTCGGGATCGCCCCGCTCGCCGGAGCGCTCGCCGACCGCGTGCCCCGGCGCGTGCTGCTCGTCTCGATGGACCTGGCGCGGGCGACGGTCGCGCTCACCCTGCCGTTCGTCACGCGGGTGTGGCAGGTGTACGTCCTGATCCTCCTGCTCCAGGCCGCCTCCGCCGCCTTCACCCCGGCCTTCCAGGCCACGATCCCGCAGGTGCTGCCCGGCGAGCGTGACTACACCAGAGCCCTCTCGCTCTCCCGGCTCGCCTACGACCTGGAGAGCCTGGCCAGCCCCGTACTGGCCGCCGCGCTGCTCACCGTCGTCCCGTACTCCTGGCTCTTCGCCGGCACCGCCGCCGGGTTCCTCTGCTCCGCCCTCCTCGTCCGGACGACCGCCCTGCCGGCCCCGCACGGACCCGAAGCGGGAGCGGGCGGGACCGGTACCGGACGCCGCTACGCCACGGTGGCCTTCGGCGTCCGGCTGCTCCTCGCGACCCCGCGCCTGCGCGCCCTCCTCGCCCTCGACCTCGCCGTCGCGGCGGCCGGGGCCGTCGTCCTCGTCGACACCGTGCTCCTGGTCCGCGACACCCTCGGCCGCCCTGCCGGCGACGTCCCGCTCGCCCTGAGCGCGTACGGGGCCGGGTCCATGGCCGTGGCGCTGCTGCTGCCGCGCCTCCTGAGCCGCGCCGACGACCGCGCCGTCATGATGCGGGCCGCCTTCGTCCTGCCCGGGGCACTCGCGCTCCTCGCCCTCGCTCTCACGGTCGCGTCCGGCGCCTGGTCCTGGCCCGCGCTGCTCGCGCTCTGGCTGGTGGCCGGCGCGGCCGGCTCGGCGGTCCTCACCCCCGGCGGCCGGGTGGTGCGCCGCTCGGCCGCCGACGGCGACCTGCCGGCCGCCTTCGCGGCCCGGTTCTCCCTCTCGCACGCCTGCTGGCTGCTCACCTATCCGCTCGCCGGCGGCCTCGCCGCGTGGGCGGGACCCGCCGTCCCGGCGGCCGCGCTCGCCGCCCTCGCCCTCCTCGGGGCCGTGGGCGCGGCGCGCCTCTGGCCCCGCGAGGACCCGGCCGAGCTGGACCACGCCCACCCCGAACTCCCTTCCGGGCACCCGCATTTGGCAGGAGCGGGGCGTCGCCACGCGCACGCGTTCCACATCGACGCCCTGCACCGGCGGTGGCCACCGGCGGCGGGCCGACCCGGTGGCCGCGTCTCCGGCCGGTCCCGGACCATGTCCGGACCGTAGGCGCCGCCGGCCGCCGGGGCGCTCATGCCGATGCCGTACGGGAGGGGCCGGGCGATCACGCGGCTCGGCCCCGGGTCCGGCACCCGGGCGGCGGCGTTGCGCGAGGGGGAGACGGGCGTGTCGGGCCGCTGCCCGGGGCCGGGCGGGTGGTTACGTGGCCCGCGGGCAAGGGGCGGCCGGAGTTCCCTCGCTCCCGGACACCGAATCCCGCGAACAGGCGGCTCGGACCCGGACCCGGACCCAGGAGGAGAACGCGATGCGGATCCATGTGACGAGTGTCTTCGTCGACGACCAGGACAAGGCCCTCCGCTTCTACACGGAGAAGCTGGGCTTCGTGAAGAAGACGGAGGTCCCCCTCGGTGACTACCGCTGGCTGACCGTCGTCCCGCCCGAGGACCCCGACGGCACCGAACTGCTCCTGGAGCCCGACGCGCACCCCGCCGCCAAGGCGTACACGCGTGCCCTGCTCGCGGACGGCATCCCGGTCACCTCCTTCGCCGTGGACGACGTCCGCGCCGAGTACGAGCGGCTGACCGGCCTCGGGGTCCGCTTCACCCAGGAACCGACGGAGGCGGGCCCGGTCACCATCGCGGTCCTGGACGACACCTGCGGCAACCTGATCCAGATCGTCCAGCTGCCCTGAACCACACCGTCGGACTCCGGGGCCGCCCGGACGTCAGTAGACGTCCCGTACGTAGCGCTTGTCGGCGGCGAGCCTTCTGACGTACGCGGCGGCCTCGTCGGCGTCCATGCCGCCATGGGCGGCGATGACGTCCCTCAGGGCCCGGTCGACGTCCTTGGCCATGCGCTCCGCGTCGCCGCACACGTAGAAGTGGGCGCCGTCCCGGAGCCACTGCCACAGCCGGGCGCCGTTCTCCCGCATCCGGTCCTGGACGTACACCTTGTTCCGCTGGTCGCGCGAGAAGGCGAGGTCGAGACGGTCGAGGTGCCCGGAGTCCAGGTACGCCTCCAGCTCCCGGCGGTGGTAGAAGTCGGTGGCCTCGCGCTGCTCGCCGAAGAAGAGCCAGTTGGGGGCCGAATGGCCGCGGGCCAGCCGGTCCTGGAGGAAGCCGATGAACGGGGCCACGCCCGTGCCGGGGCCGACCATGACCATCGGCGTCGCGGGGTCGGCGGGCGGCCGGAATCCCGGCGAGCGCCGGACGAAGACCTGCACCGGCCCGTCGTCGGCGCAGTCGGCGAGATACGTCGAGCACACACCCCCGCGCTCCCGGCCGACGTCGTTCGCGTAACGGACCACGGAGACGGTGAGCCGCACCTCGCCGGGGTGTGCGAGGGGACTGGAGGAGATCGAGTACAGGCGGGGCCGCAGCCGCCCCAGGGCGGCGGCCCACTCCGCGGCGGAGGCCCGCACGGGGAACGCGGCGACGACGTCGGCGGCCTGTCGGCCCCAACTCCACTGCGCCAGCGCGTCCTTGTTGTCCGGACGCACCAGCCGCTTCAGCTCGGGGCTGCCGGTGCGCGCCGCCAGGAACCTGAGCAGCTCGGGGGTGATGCGGGAGATGTCCAGGCGGGTGCGCAGGGCCTCCTCGAAGGGGAGCGGTGTCCCGTCGCCGAGGTCCACCCCTCCGGCGGGGTCGAGTCCGGTGAGGGCCAGCCATTCGGCCACGAGCGGGGCACCGTTGACCGGCCACACGCCGAGGGCGTCCCCGGCTTCGTAGGCGAGCTCCCCGCCGCGGGTGTCGAAGGCGAACTCCCGAACCTCCTTCTGTGAACCGGGCAGGCTCAGCAGCCTGTTGCCGACCAGGAGGGTGGCGAAAGGCGATGTCCTGGTGGGGGTGGGCGGCGTTCCGACGGTGGCGGTGCGCCGGAGCGGGGAGCCCTGCCGCGCCCCGGCCGGGCCCAGGGCCGCGACGACCCGGCCGAGCCACTCCTCGGCCGCCTCCTCGAAGTCGGGTTCGCAGTCGGTACGCGGGACCAGACGGGTCCCGCCGAGCGCGGCGAGCCGCTCGTCGACGCGGCGGCCGTGGCCGCAGAAGTCGTCGTAGGCGGTGTCGCCGAAGGCGAGGACCGCGTACCGCACGCCCTCCAGGGGAGCGGCGTCCGGCGCGGACAGCTCCTCCCAGAATCCGGCGCCGTTGTCGGGAGCGTCCCCGTCGCCGAAGGTGCTGGTGACGACGAGCAGGTCGGTGCCGGGGCCGAGCCGGGCGGGGGCCATGTCCGTCATGGGGAGCAGCTCGGGGAGCCGGCCGGCCGCGGTCAGGCGCGCGGCGGCGGTGACGGCGAACTCCTCGGCGGTCCCGGTCTGCGAGGCCCACAGGACCAGCAGCCGGCGACCGGGCGCGTCCGGGCCCGCGACCGGTGCCGGCTCCGCCAGCGGTTCCGGAGGGGACACGCGTACGGATCCGGGAGCGGTCGTACGGGAGAACATGCCGGCCAGCACGCCGTTGACCCACGCGGCCGGCTCCGGGCCGAACGGCGCGTCGTACGGCAGCACGGGGACGCGCCCGTCGGCCGGGGCGAGGCTGAGCCCCGACAGATAGCCGGCGAGATAGCGGCGCTCCGGAGCGGCGAGCGGTACGGGAGCGAGGTCGTCGATCCCGAACAGCGCGGCGAGCGCGGCAACGGGCTCTCCGGCGGCCACGGGCGCGGGTTCGGCTTCCCCGCCCGCGGTGGCGGGGGCTTCCGCCGGCCCGGGCGCCGCCGTCCGGGTGAGGGTGACGGCGCAGGCCTTGAACCCGGGCTGGAAGGAGACGGGGTCGACGGCGTCATGGGTGACGGCGTTGATGCTGAGGTACTCGCCGAACAGGTCGTTCCAGTGGAAGGGCGCGAAGCAGTTCCCCGGCAGGACCCGGTCGGTGACCACCGCGGGCAGGACGGCTCGCCCGCGGCGGGAGGCGATCTCCACGTGGTCGCCCTCCGCGATTCCGAGGGTTCCGGCGTCCTCGGGGTGGATCTCGACGAACGGAGCCGGATTCAGCCGGGCGAGCTTCGGGACCTTTCCGGTCCTCGTCATGGTGTGCCACTGGTGCGGGAGCCGGCCCGTGTTGAGTACGAACGGGTAGTCGTCGTCGGGGAGTTCGGCGGCCGGAAGGTGTGGTCGGGCGAAGAAGCGGGCGCGTCCGCTCGCGGTCGGGAAGGCCAGCCGGGGGCGGCTTCCGTCCGCGCGCTCCAGGAGGGTCTGGCTGACGCCGTCGTTGAGGTAGCGGACCGGATTGCGGTCGGGGCCGCCGGCGGCTGGGGCCGGCCACTGGACGGGTGTGGCGCGCAGCCGTTCGTACGTGACGCCCCGCAGGTCCCAGCCGGTCGCGGGGTTCCACGCCTGCTTCAGCTCCTCGAAGACCTCCTCGGCGGAGGCGTACGCGAAGGCGTCGGCGAACCCCATGGCGCGGGCGACCCGGGCGATCAGCTCCCAGTCGGGCAGCGCCTGCCCCGGCGGGTCGACGACGCCCTGGACGAGGGTGAGGTTCCGCTCGGAGTTGACCAGGACGCCGTCGGACTCCGCCCACAGCGTCGCCGGGAGGACGACGTCGGCGTACGCGTTCGTCTCCGTCTCGGCGAACACGTCCTGGGTGACGACCAGTTCGGCGGCCTCCAGGCCGGCGATGACGGTCTTCCGGTTGGCGACGGAGGCGACGGGGTTGGTGCAGACGATCCAGCAGGCCTTGATGTCGCCCGCGGCCATCCGCTCGAACAGCTCGATCGTGCCGCTTCCCGCCTCGGTGCGCAGCGAGCCCTCCGGGATGCCCCACAGCCGCTCGGTGAAGGCGCGTTCCTCGTCGACGAGCACCGAGCGCTGCCCGGGCAGACCGGGCCCCATGTAGCCCATCTCGCGGCCGCCCATGGCGTTGGGCTGGCCGGTCAGCGAGAAGGGGCCCGCCCCGGGGCGGCAGATCGCGCCGGTGGCGAGGTGCAGGTTCACCAGGGCGTTGGTGTTCCAGGTGCCGTGGGTGGACTGGTTCAGGCCCATGGTCCAGCAGCTCGTCCACGCGCCGGCCTCGCCGATCCACCGGGCGGCCCGCCGGAGGTCGTCCTCGGCGAGGCCGGTGATCTCCGCGACCCGCGCGGGCTGGTAGTCGGCGAGGAGGCCGGGCAGCTGCTCCCAGCCCTCGGTGAACTCGGCGATGAACTCCTCGTCGGTGTGGCCGTTCTCGACGAGCAGGTGCAGCAGTCCGTTGAGGAGGGCCAGGTCGGTGCCGGGCCTGATCGGCAGGTGGAGGTCCGCCTTGTCGGCGGTGGCGGTGCGCCGCGGGTCGACGACGATCAGCTTGGCGCCGGCCTTGACCCGGTCCATCATGCGCAGGAACAGGATCGGGTGGCAGTCCGCCATGTTGGCGCCGATCACGAGGAACAGGTCCGCGTGATCGAAGTCCTCGTACGAGCCGGGCGGACCGTCCGCGCCCAGCGACAGCTTGTAGCCGGACCCGGCGGAGGCCATGCAGAGCCGGGAGTTCGACTCGATCCGGCTGGTACGGACGAAGCCCTTGGCCAGCTTGTTCGCCAGGTACTGCGCCTCGAGGGACATCTGCCCCGACACGTAGAAGGCCAGTGCGTCCGGCCCGTGCTCGTCCACGACCGCCTTCAGCCGGGCGGCGACCGTCGCGATCGCCTCGTCCACGTCCGTCCCGACCGGCCGCGCGCCCCGCTCGGCACGTACCAGCGCCCGCGTCGCCCGCCCCGGCGCAGCCAGCATGTCCGCGCTCGTCGCCCCCTTCGTGCACAGCCGGCCCGCGTTGGCGGGGTGCGCCTTGTCCCCGGAGGCCTTGACCGCGCGGCGGAGCCCGGAGGCGGGATCCCGCCGCACGTCCAGGACGATCCCGCAGCCGACCCCGCAGTAGGAGCAGACGGTGCGGACGCTGCCGTCGCTCACGTCGGGGTTCGAGCCAGATCCCACCGAAATCCCACCTCACGGTGTGCGTGCCGTCCAGAGCCGGGGCCGTGCCGCCGTAGCGGAACAGCCCCACGACCAGCACCGTAGGAAGAGCGAATTTCGGTCCGTCACACCCCAGGGGCACCCGGCGTTACACCCCCCGCACGCACCGGCCCGCCGCCCTGTGAGGTCGAGCTCTCACCGGGCGGCCTGTCCTCCGCCGTCCTGTGGCCCCCGGGGCCGGGTCAGCGGCTGCCGAAGGCCTGCGTCCAGTAGGGGCCGCCGGAGGTGTGGAGGCCGATGCCGATCTCGGTGAAGCCGCAGTTCAGGATGTTCGCCCGGTGGCCGGGACTGTTCATCCAGGAGTCCATCACCTGCGCGGCGGTGGTCTGGCCCTTCGCGATGTTCTCGCCGTACGAGGACCACGCGTATCCGGCGGCCGTGATGCGCTCGCCGGGGCCGTCGCCGTCGGGGTTGGTGTGGTCGAAGAAGTTCCGCGCGGCCATGTCGTCGGAGTGCCCCTGGGCGGCCTTGGTCAGCAGCGGGTGCTCGGTCAGCGGTCCGCAGCCCGCCTTGGCGCGTTCCGAGTTGACCAGGCTGATCACCTGCTGCTCGGTGGAGCCGGAACCGGAGTCGGAGTTCGACGCTTCACTGGAACCGGAACCGGAACCCGGTCGCGTACGGGTGGGGGCGGGCGTGGTGGCGGGGGCGGGCGCCGTCGGGCGCGTCGTACGCGCCGGCCGGGGCGGTGCCGGCGGCACGGTGCGGGAGGCGGCCGGGGTGGGGCGCGAGGGCTTGGGTGCCGTGTGGGGGGTCTTCGACGTCGAGGGGGAGGGGGTGCCGGAGGAGGAGGGGGCCGCCGTCTGAGGCGTGGTCGTTCCCGGGGAAGCGGGCAGCCCGGCGTCGGCGGGCGCGGCGAGGGTCATCTCCCTGACCTCCGTACCCTCCTCGGGGTCGGTGGTCAGGGTGAAGGCGCCCCCGGTGACCGCCACGACGGCTATGCCCGCCGCGATGACGGCACGTCGGCGGCCGCGTCGCTGCCGCCGCCGACGGCGGACGGCACGGGTGCTCCGGGCCCCGCGACCGGCGGCGTGCCCGCCGGGGCCTCCGGCGCCGTGGCGCGGCGAGGCGGGCGGGGCGGCCTCGGTGACGTGGGCGGTCGCGGCGAGCTGCGTGGTGGCGCCGGTGGCGTCGAGGCCGGCCCGCTCGCGGACGCTCGCCAGGAGCATCGCGGCCGGGGGAACCAGGAGCAGCCCGGCGAGCAGCCCCTCCGCCGGTACGAGCCCGCTCCAGAGCCCGGCGCAGTGGGCGCACGCGCGCGCGTGGCGGGCGATGCGCTTGCGCCACAGGGCGGCCGGCCGGCCGTCCCAGGTGTCGGTCTCGTACCGCAGCGTCGGGCAGGGCGGGTTCTGCGACAGGGCCCGTACGACGACTCGCGCGGCCTCCAGCCGTTCCTTCACCCGCTGGACCCGCACCGCGGTGTGCTGCGGGGAGAGCTGGAGGGCGGCGGCCACCTCGTGGCGGCTCAGCTCGCCGGCGCACTCCAGCCACCACAGGGACAGCAGCTCCCGGTCGTCGGGCTCCATCCAGCGGGTCGCCTCGGCGGTCTCACGCCGCTGACCGGAAAGGTTCAGCCGGACCACGGCGAGCTCCACGAAGTCGGCCCCCGGCTGCGCGATCTCGCGGGCGTCGTCCAGGCCGCCCGAGGGGAAGACGGCCTGCTGCTGCCGGTGCCAGTGGCCGCGGACGCCGTTCATGGTGATCGCGACCAGCCAGGAGCGGAAGCTGTCAGGGGAGCGCAGGTCGCCGAGTCCGGCGAGCGCCCGCAGCATCGTCTCCTGCACGACGTCGTCGACGTCGTGGTGACCGTTCATGGCCCGGCCCACGATGTTGTAGACGAGGGGCAGATGGAGTGCGATGAGCCGGTCCTGTGCTTGGGGATCCCCGCCCTGTGCAGCCCTGACCAGTTCCGTACCGTGCTGTGCGCCCATGCTCCGAATCACCCTGCCTGTTCCCGCTGTCGTCGACGGCCAACATGTGGGAGATCACGGGGAGGCGGTCCGATAACAGGAATCGGAGGAGGATTTTCCGGAATCTTCGGCGGCCCCCGGAGCCCTGCCCCTTCCCGTACGGGAGGCCAGGGCGATGCCGGAGTCTTCGTGGGTTCTGCCCGTACGGGCGGGCGCCGGAGTCCGGCAAGACTGCCAGGGCATGAGCGATCACCAGCGACATGACCGGCCACTGGGGAGGACAGCGCGATGAGCGTGCAGCTGTACGACGAGATCGGCGAGGCGTTCGAGGGGTTCAAGTCCCTGCCGTTGACGCGGTACGGGGAGGTGCCCAGCTTCCTGGGCATGGTCGTTGACGTACGGGGCAAGTCGGTTCTCGACCTCGCCTCCGGCACCGGCTTCTACAGCAGGGAGTTCAAGAGGCGCGGCGCCTCCGAGGTGCTCGGCATCGACATCTCCGGTGAGATGGTCGCCGCGGCGCGGGCGTTCGAGGAGAGCGAGCCGCTGGGCGTGCGCTACGAGGTGGGCGACGTGGCCGAGATGCGCGCCCTTGAGCAGCGCTACGACCTCGCGCTCGGGGTCCAGCTGCTCAACTACGCGCCGGACATCGCCGCCATGGAGCGCATGTGCCGCAACGTGCACCGGAGCCTGAAGTCCGGCGCCGAGTTCTTCGTGCTCGCGCAGAAGCCCGATTACCGCTTCGACGGACCGTCGCTCGAGAAGTACGGCTTCCTCTGCGAGGCGACCGGGGAGGAGATCGAGACCGGACCGCGTGTCCGGATCACGGCGCTGCTCGACCCGCCGATCTCCTTCGTCGGGACCTGTCCGCGCCGCGAGGTCTACGAGGGGTCGCTGCGGGCGGCCGGCTTCCGCGAGCTGACCTGGCTCCCGCTGGAGGTGTCCGAGGCCGGAGTCCGTGAGTACGGCGCGGACTTCTGGGCGGACTGCCTCGCCAACCCGCCCTTCGAGCTCCTGCGCTGCCGCGCCTGACGACCGGGCTGACGACCCCGCGGTCCGACATTCCCGGATTCGCCCGAACGGGGGTCGGACCTCGGGTGTCCGGCCCCTACGGGATGCTGTCGGGCCCGGGAGTGGGCAGGCTGGTGCCCACGACCGGGCACGGTCCCACGGCCCGGGAGTCGGCACGGTCCCACGGCCCCGGACCGGGTACGGACCCTCGGCCTCGTGGTCGGACACAGCAGGGGAGAGGACGGCATGGGAGGGTCGGACCCCAAGAGGAGCCGGTCCGCGCGGCTTCTGGCGCGGCTGGCCCTGCTCGCGGCGCTCGGGTCGCTGGTCGTGCTCCTGCTCGCACTGGGGGACGGTGGCCTCGTGGTGGTCGGGGGAGGGCTCCTCGGCCTCGTCCTCTGCGCCGCCGGCATCTGGTGGTTCGTGGCGCACCGGGGCGCGGTGCGCCTCCTCGGGGCGCTCGTCGCGCTCGCCGCACCCGCCGGCGTCATCGTCCTCTTCACCCACGAGGGCCTGTGGCTGACGGCCCTGATCCTGTGCCTGTGCTGGGGCGTCACGCTCGCCTGCGCGCGGGCGGCGCTGCGCAGGTCGCGTCCTCGGCGGTCGACGCGGGCCACGGCCGCCGCCCGGCCGCAGCGGCCGGTCCTGATCATGAACCCGAAGTCCGGCGACGGGAAGGTCGAGCGGTTCCGGCTCGTCGAGCGGGCGGAGGAGCTCGGAGCGCGCGTGATCCTGCTCGACCCGTCCGCCCCGGCCGACGTCGCCGAGCTGGCGCGCGGGGCCGTGGCCGACGGTGCCGACCTGCTGGGCGTCGCGGGCGGCGACGGGACCCAGGCCCTGGTCGCGGCCGTCGCCGCCGAGCACGACCTGCCGTTCCTCGTGGTCTCCGCCGGAACCCGCAACCACTTCGCCATGGACCTGGGCCTCGACCGCTCCGACCCCTCCCGCTGCCTGGACGCGCTGAGGGACGGCGAGGAACTCAGGGTCGACCTCGGCGACGTCGCGGGGCGGCCCTTCGTCAACACCGTCTCCTTCGGCGTCTACGCCGACGTCGTCCAGCGCCCCGAGTACCGTGAAGACAAGGCGGGCACTGCGCTCGCCCTCATGCCGGACCTGCTGCTCGGCGAAGGCGTGCGGCGGCTCGACGCGCGGATCGACGGCACGGCGCTCTCGTCCCAGCAGGCCCTGCTCGTCAGCAACAACCCGTACGTCTCGCCCGAAGACCTCAGCGGCGGCGCCCGCCGGCCCCGCCTGGACGACGGCGTCCTGGGGGTGCTCGGGATCCGGGTGGAGGACGCGGCGCAGGCCGCCGACCTGGCCGTACGGGGCGCGCAGTCCCCGGGCCTCACCGTGCTGACCGCCCACCGCGTCGAGGTGACCGCCGATACGGAGGAGATCCCCGTGGCGGTCGACGGCGAGGCGCTGCGGATGCCCACCCCCGTCGTGTGCACGCTCAGGCCCGGCGCCCTGCGGGTCCAGGTCCCTCGCGACCGCCCCGGCGTTCCCGCATCCGTGCCGCCCGTGAAGTGGCGGCGGATCCTCGACCTCGCGTTCGACCGCACGGGCCGACCCGCCGAAGCTTCTCCGTAGGGGGGTGGGGTGCCGGGCTCGCGACGCCTGGCACGCCGCCCCGCACGGGTGGTCCCGGGGGCACGCCCATACCCGGTCGGCGGCCGGTGTTCAAGAGGGGGTCCGCGTCAAGAATTCTCGGGTTTTCGGGCTCACTTCCACCCGTAACGTTCGGTTAACCCTGCAAGCGGCTTTACCGAGTTATCGTCTCCTTGACCGGTCATTGACCAACTGTTGGTGATCTCTAGACCTGATGGATCATCCTGGAGGGGAGGCACATGCACCGAGCAATGACGGTTCGGAGGGGACTCTCGACCCTCGCCGTCGTCCTCGCCGCCCTCCAGCTCCTCACCACCGCCTCCTTCGCAGCGGCACACACGCCCCGGCACGCCGCGTCCGAGGCGCCGTTCGGAACGAAGCCCTCCGGGGCGGCCTCGTACGACGAGGTCGCCACCTGTCGCGACACCGAGCCGCCCGGGGACCCGATCGGTCCCCCGCGCACCCGCGACCGCCACCGCTCCACCGACAAGCCGGCCGCGTCCGCACGCCCGTCGCCGCCGCAACCCGCCTCGGCCACCCCCCGGCCGGCGACGCACGGTGCCGCGGCTCCCTCCTCGGCGAGAGCGCCGAGCCCCACTCCGCGGCCGCACTCCAGGTGTTCCGCTGCTGAGCGGCAGAGCAACCCTCCACCACCCCACACCTGCCCTGCACACCCGACGCGTCCCCACGACGCGCCAGGAGGAGCCACCACGCCATGCAACCCCTCATCGACAACGCCCGCACGTTCGGACAGCGCCCTGAGGAGTTCGCCCGGCTGGCCGAAGGCCAGTCCCCCGAGGTCCTGTTCATCACCTGCGCCGACTCCCGGGTCGTTCCCGCCCTGATCACCGGCGCCCGGCCCGGCCAGCTCTTCGAGCTGCGTACGGCGGGCAACATCGTCCCGCCGTACGGCTCCGGCACCCCGACCGGCGAGGCCGCCACCATCGAGTACGCCGTGGACGTCCTCGGCGTGAGGCACATCGTGGTCTGCGGCCACTCGCACTGCGGCGCCGTGGGTGCCGTGGTGCGCGGCGACGACCTGGACACCGTCCCCGCGGTGCGCGACTGGCTCGCGCACGCCGCGGAGGAGCCCCGGTGCGCCGACCCGGCCGACCCGACGGTCGCCGAAGCCGTTCAGCACCACGTCCTGACGCAGCTGCTGCGGCTGCGGTCCTACCCCTGCGTCGACAAGGGCCTCGCGGCCGGGCGGCTCAGCCTGCACGGCTGGTACTACGAGGTCCACACCGGAGCCGTACGCGAGCACCGGGCGGACACCGACGCCTTCGAAGCGCTGTGAGCGGGGCCGACATGACCAACTTCCCTTATCTGCGGCAGGACTTCGCCGCCTCGCTCGTCGTGTTCCTCGTCGCTCTCCCGCTGTGTGTCGGCGTCGCCGTCGCCTCGGGCGTCCCGGCCGAGCTGGGACTCGTCACCGGCATCGTGGGCGGCATCGTCACCGGTCTCCTGCGGGGCAGCAGCCTCCAGGTGTCCGGGCCGGCGGCCGGACTGACCGTGCTGGTCTTCGAGGCCGTCACCGAGTTCGGGCTCGCCGCGCTCGGTGTGATCGTCCTCGCCGCCGGAGTGCTCCAACTGGCCATGGGCGCCCTGAGGCTGGGGCGCTGGTTCCGGGCGATCTCCGTCGCCGTCGTCGAGGGCATGCTGGCCGGCATCGGTCTGGTGATCATCGCCGGCCAGCTGTACGCGGCGGCCGGCCTGAAGGCGCCCGCCTCCGGCGTCGACAAGATCCTGGAGCTGCCCGGGGCCGTCTTCGGCGCCTTCGGCAGCAGCGCGGCGCCGGCCTCGCTCGCGGTCGGCGCGGGCACCATAGCCGTGATGGCGGGGTGGAAGCACCTGCCGAGGAAGGCGCGGACCGTGCCGGGCGCTCTCGCCGCGGTGATCCTGGCGACGGCGGTCACCCTGGCGTTCGGCCTGCCGGTGGCCACCGTCGAGGTGAACGGCCTGCTCGGCTCCGTCCAGCTCCCCGGCGCCGACGCCTTCGGTGAGCTGGCGGATCCGGCCGTCCTCGGCACGGTCCTCGCCTTCACCCTGATCGCCTCCGCCGAGAGCCTGTTCAGCGCCGCCGCGGTGGACCGGCTGCACGACGGTCCGCGCACCCAGTACGACAAGGAGCTCATGGCGCAGGGCGCGGGCAACGCGGTCTGCGGTGTGCTGGGGGCCCTGCCGATGACCGCGGTCATCGTCCGCAGTTCCGCCAACGTGGCGGCGGGCGCGAAGACCAAGGCGTCCCGTGTCCTGCACGGCGTGTGGCTGCTGCTGTTCGCGGCACTGCTGCCGGGGGCGCTGGCGCTGATCCCGCTGCCCGCGCTCGCCGGCATCCTGATCCACGCCGGCTGGAAGCTGATCCCGTTCCGCGGGGTCGCGGCGCTGTGGCGGGGGCACCGGGGCGAAGCGCTGATCCTGGTGGCGACGGCCGTAGCGATCGTCACCGTGAACATGTTCGAAGGCGTGCTGATCGGACTGGCCCTGTCCGTGGCCAAGACCGCCTGGGAGACGTCGCACGTCAAGCTGGAGGTCATCGACAAGGGGGCGGGCCCGCTCCAGGCGCATCTGTCGGGCAACGCGACCTTCCTGCGGCTGCCGAAGATACTCGACAGCCTGGAGGCGCTGCCCCAGGACCGGCCGATCGTGGTCGACGTCTCCGGCCTGCACCACCTCGACCACGCCTGTCGTACGGCCCTGGAGACGTGGGCCGAACGACACAGCGCGGCCGGTACGGAACCCGTGCGGGTCACCGAGCCCGTGCAGGTCACGTCCGCCGGACCGGTCTGACCGGACAACGGCGCGCGCCGCCTCCCGGCCCCACCGGAAGCACGGAGCGCGCGTCGCCTCACCCTCCGGAGCGAGCGGCGGACCCGGCCTGCCGCCAGTCGGGCCGCCGGCCGCTGAGGCCGATCACGCGGTCCAGCAGCGGCGCGCCGTCCGGCACCGCGACGACGGGGCCGAAGAACCCCTCGCCGGAGGCGTCGTCCGCCGGAGCCAGCAGAGCCTCGGAAACCCTCAGCTCCTCCTCGCTCACCTCGTACGCCTGGCCGCTCGCCCGCGCCAGGTCCCAGCCGTGGATCACCAGCTCGTCGAGTGCGATCCGGCCCATGACGGCGGCCGGCAGCTCGATCCCGCCCGCCTGGGTGTCCCCCTGCCAGGCGCCCGGCTCCCGCCAGGCGGCGGCCAGCTCGTCCAGCGCCTTCGGCAGGGCCGTCCGCCAGTCGGCCGCCAGCGCCGGCCGGAACGAGCCCGGCGGCGTGCCGGTCGTCGGCCCGAACTCCTTGCGGGCCGCGTCGCGGAAGGCGACGCTGAGCCCGGCGACATGGGCGAGCAGCTCCCGTACCGCGTACTCGGGGCAGGGCGTCGGGTCACCCAGCCGTTCGTCGTCGATGCCCTGTGCGAGCCGGGCGACGCGCTCCGCGGCCGCCCCGAGGTCGATCGGCTCCATGCGTGTGGTGTTGTCCATACAGGGCAGACCCCGGCGCCACCAGAAACTCATCGCTCCCCGGTGGGCCCCCGCCCCGCGAACCGGCCCGGAAGCATCCGTGGCCTGGGGCGACGTACCCGGTCACCGGTCCGCCGACCGGTCGGCACGGCTCCAGCGGTGGAAGCCCGTCCCCTATCGTCCGACTGGTCTGGTACTCCTGTCTATTGACGGACCATCACTAATTCGCACAGTGATACGATCTTCGCGCAAGCGGGGCGGGCGGATGAGCGCAGGACGACATCTCCGACTTCAGGGGTGGTCCGCGCGGGCGCCCCGATGCGGGCGGTCCGCCGGTGCGCCGCATTGACGGAAATTCAGCAACTGGCCGTCGGTCGCCTGAAGAGAGTCTTATGACGGAATACATGCAGAACCCGCTGCTCTGGGCTCTGTCGGTCCTCGTTCTCGCCGCCATCGCCGTCATCGTCCGCCAACGCAAGGCGGCCCGGGCTTTGACGCGGCAGATCGACGGGCTCCGGAGCCACTACTCCGACCTGGAGAACCACTACACACAGTCCGTCGAAGCGGCGCGGGAACAGGCCGAGGAAGCGACGAAGACGGTCCTGAAGTCCGCCATGCGGACGCTCCAGGGCCTCGCCGCCGAACAGCAGCTGGTCGTCTCACGGCTGCAGAGCAAATACGGCGAGTCCGCCATGCTCCAGGACCTGCTCGAGATCGACCACACCAACTCGCAGTTCGGCCGGCGCGCGCAGTCCATCGCCGTCCTCTGCGACGGCTGGCTCGGCCGCCACCGCGACGCGGCGTCCGTGTACGACGTGGTCCGCAGCGCCCAGGGCCGGATCCGGCACTTCCGCCGCGTGGAGATCCTCTCGCGCGTCGACTTCGGCATCACCAGCCGCGCCGTCGAACCCGTGGCACTGGCCCTCGCCGAACTCCTCGACAACGCCACCAGCTACTCCAGCCCGGACACCGTCGTCGAGATCAACACCCGCACCGTACCCAAGGGCGTGTGCATCGTCGTCGACGACGCGGGCGTCGGCATGAGTGACGAGGAGCGGACCCGCGCCGAGCGGCTGCTCTCCAGCAACCGCGTCACCGGCGTCTCCGGCCTCGGCAACCCGCCGCAGTTCGGCTTCGCGGTGATCGGCGTGCTCTGCGAGCGCTTCGGCTTCGAGGTGTCCGTGGACTCGTCCTCCCCCTACGGCGGCGTCCGCGCGGTCCTCCTGCTGCCGCACGAGCTGCTCACCAGCGTGCCGGTGCAGAAGCCCACCGCACCGCCCGCGACCACCCCGGGAGCACCGCACCCGGGCGGGCCGGAGGCCGTGCCCGTGACGGCCTCCACCGCCGACGGCCTGCCGAAGCGGCGCCGCAAGCGGCCGATGGCCATCGTGCCCAGCAGTACGCCCGCACCGGCTCCGAGCCGCTCCGACGCCGAAGCGGCGGCGATCATGGGTGCCTTCCAGCGGGGCACGCAGTCCGGCCGGACCTCCTCCCCGGAGGCGCCGGACCGGACGAGCAGCACATCTGGCGCAAGCAGCGAAGGACATGAGGTCTCGTGAACGACGATCTGTCATGGATGCTCGACAGCGCCCTGGAGATTCCCGGGGCACTGCACGCGGTCCTGATATCCGCCGACGGCCTGCTGATGGCCAGGTCGAACGACTACGACAAGGACAACGCGGACCGCGTCGCGGCCGCGATGAGCGGGGTGCAGTCGCTGAGCCGCTCGCTCGGCTTCTTCTGCGAGGACCCGCGCGCGCGGTGGCGGCAGACCCTGGTCGAGTTCGACGGCGGCTGGGTCTTCCTGATCTCCGCCGGTGAGGGCGCCTACCTCGGCGTCTCCGCCTCCCCGGACGTCGACATGGCGGACATCACCTTCCGGATGCAGCAGCTCGTCGGCCGGCTCGGCAAGGTGCTCATGACGCCGCCGCGCGAGAACCTCGGCCCCCGCTCATGACGGGACGCGAGGAGTGGGAGCTGGAGGCCGCCGAGCTGGTCCGGCCGTACGTCATCACCAAGGGACGCGGCCTGCCCGACGAGGAGCAGCTCTCCCTGATCACCCTGGTGACGGTGGCGCCGGAGGAAGGCCAGCGGCCCACCCGGCTCTCCCCCGAGGAGCAGCGGTTACTCGACATCTGCTCCGCCGGCTACCTCTCGGTCGCCGAGATCGCCGGCCACACCCGGCTGCCGCTCGGCGTGGTGAAGATCCTCCTCGCCGCCCTGGCCGAGGGCGGCTACCTCGTCACCCGCTCGCCGGTGCGCCGGGCCGAACTCGCCGACCGGGAGATCCTCGAGGAGGTGCTCAATGGTCTCCGCGCCAAGTTTGGGTGAGCAGGACTACGTACGCGGTGGGGCCACGCAGATCCCGGTGAAGATCCTCGTCGTCGGACACTTCGCGGTCGGCAAGACCACGTTCATCGGATCGATCTCCGAGATCGAACCGCTGTCCACCGAGGAGCGGATGACGCAGGCCGCCGAACACGTCGACGACCTCAAGGGCGTCCGGAGCAAGACCACCACCACGGTCGCCATGGACTTCGGCCGGCTGACCATCAGCGACCGCATCGTGCTCTACCTGTTCGGCACCCCCGGCCAGCAGCGGTTCGTGCAGATGTGGGAGGACCTCGCGCGCGGGGCCCTGGGCGCGCTGGTCCTCGTCGACCCCGAGCGGCTCGCGGACTCCTTCGGGGTCATCGACCTGATCGAGCGGTACGGGCTGGAATACGCCATCGCCGTCAACCACTTCGACGGATCGCCCCTGCGGGACGAGGCGGCGCTGCGCGAGGCGCTGGACCTGCTCGACGACACCCCCGTCGTCACCTGCGACGCGCGCGACGAGAAGTCGTCCGCCGCCGCACTGACCACCCTGGTCCGCTTCTTGCTGGACCGTGCCCGACAGGAGCAGTAGCCGACATGGACACCCAGACCCCCGCCCCGGTGCCCCCGCCGGGCTGCCCCGCCCACGCCCCGGGCGCCCGGGTCCCGCTGCACGGAGCGGAGTTCGCCGCCGACCCGCAGGCGTACTACACCTACCTGCGCCACTTCGGGCCGACCGCACCCGTGGAACTCGCCCCCGGCGTCGAGGCCACCCTCGTCACCGACTACACGACCGCGCTCCAACTGCTCCAGGACTCCGCGTCCTTCCGCAAGGACGCGCGCCTGTGGCGGGACTTCAACGAGGGCCGGGTCCCGCGCGAGAGCCCGGTCGTCCCCCTCCTCGCGTACCGGCAGAACTGCATGTTCAGCGACGGCGGCGAGCACCTGCGGCTGCGCCAGGCGATCACGGACAGCATGGCCCGGGTCGACTCGCACCGGCTTGCCCGGAGCACCGAGCGGATCTCGGACTACCTGATCTCCCAGTTCGGATCCCGCGGTTCGGCGGACCTGCTCGGCGACTACGCCAAGCAGCTCCCGCTGTTCGTCTTCAACGAACTCTTCGGCTGCCCGGCCGGCGTCGGCGACCGGGTGCTCTTCGGCATCACGGGGATGTTCGACGGGGTGAACGCCGAGAAGGCGACCGCCGTACTCTTCGGCGCGGTGCAGGAACTGGTCACGCTCAAGCGGAGCCGGCCGGGCGACGACGTCACGTCCTGGCTGATGCAGCATCACGCCAACCTGAGCGACCAGGAGATGGTCGACCAGCTCTCCCTGCTCCTCGGCGCGGGCGCCGAACCGCTGCGCAACCTCCTCGGCAACACCCTGCACCGGCTGCTCACCGACGACCGGTACGCCGACGGCGGCGGCCTCATCGGGGAGGCGCTCGACGACACCCTGTGGGACAACCCGCCGATGTCGAACTACGCGCCCCACTACGCGGCCGCCGACATGGAGTTCGGGGGCGAGAAGGTACAGGCCGGGGACCTGATGCTGGTGAGCTTCGCCGCCGCCAACAGGGGCCTCGCGCAGACGACGGCCCGCACCGCCGGCAACAACCGCTCGCACCTGGCGTGGAGCGCCGGCCCGCACGGCTGCCCGTCCAAGGAGCCGGCCCGGCACATCACCCTCACGGCCATCGAGCACCTGTTCAACCGGCTGCCCGACGTCGAACTCGCCGTGCCGGAGGACAGTCTGATCTGGCGTCCGGGCCCCTTCAACCGGGCCCTGGCCACGCTGCCCGCCACGTTCACCCCCGTGCCCTCGTCGGGACGCGGCGACGCGCGGACCGGCCCGGCCGGCACCCCGCCCTCCGCGCAGTCCGTCGACCAGGCCGGCCGGGAGGGCAAGGGCGAACGGAAGGGCCGCTGGAGCCAGTTCCTGGCCTGGCTCACCCACTGATCCACACCTTCTCCCTCGCCTCCACATCCCCGCATGACTATTCGATCTCCGGGGTAGTGATCGACGCGTTATCGGCGTTGCGTATGAGGTAGAGGAGCTGTCGTGGACCACATATCCACCGACACGGCTTGGTCAGAGCCACCACCCCGTGGGGGTGCGCACCGGGATACCCGCCCTGGCAGGCGGGTATCTTCATGCGTGCCCCGATTCCTGGCGGGGCGGCGGTGACCGGCTTGCTCTCCGCCCTCCCTCCGGATCCGGGGGCCGGCACGCTCGGCGCCTTCACCACAGGCCAGTTGGCGGGCCTCTGCGAGATCGCGGGGCTCTCCCCGGCCGACACGGAGACATACGCGCACACCCTGGTCGACGCGCTGGGCCCGGCCGCCGAACGGTCGCTGAGCCTGCCGCCGCCCACGCGTACCTTCCTCTCGGACGACCACACCCCCGTCGAGTACTCGCTCTCCTTCAGCCCCGGTCGGACCCCGTCACTGCGCGTGCTGGTGGAACCGGGCTGCGGCGCGGACAGCCGTGCGGAGAACGGCCGGATCGGCCTGGACGCCGTCCGCGCGATGGCCCGCCGTTGGGACTTCTCCACCGAGCGACTCGACGAGATCGAGGACCTCTTCTTCCCGGACCGGCCGAAGGGCCCCCTGGCGCTGTGGATCGCGCTGGAGCTGCTGCCCGGCGGCGTGCCCAAGGTCAAGGTGTACCTGAACCCGGCCGCCTCAGGGGTGAAACGTTCCGCCAAAATCGTACGGAAGGCCCTGCGCCGACTCGGCCACACGCGGGCGTACAAGGCGCTGCCCAAGGCCGACGGCCACCCCTTCCTCGCCGTGGACCTGGGGCACTGGGAGACGCCGCGGGTGAAGGTCTACACCCGGCACCTCGACCTGTCGGCCGCGGAGGCGGGCGGCCTGTCCCGTACGGGCTCCGGCCCGGGGCCGGCGGACATCCAGGAGTTCTTCCGGGCCACCGCCGCCACCGACGACCTCGACCGGCGGCCCGGCCTCACCTGCCACTCCTTCACCGAGACGGAGACCGGCCGCCCCAGCGGCTTCACCCTCCACATCCCGGTACGCGACTACGCCCGCGACGACGGAGAGGTCCTCGACCGGGCGGTGGACGTCCTGCGGAGCCACGGCATCGACCCCGACCCGCTGGTCCGGTCGCTGTCCGCCCTCACCACGCGGCGGCCCGAGGACGGGGTGGGCCTCATCGCCTATCTCGCGCTCGCCCACCAGCAGGGCCACCCGCCCCGGGTGACCGCGTACCTCTCGTCGGAGGCGTACGCCGTCCGACCGCCGGCGCAGCTGCGGCGCCGCGCGGAGGCGGGGGTCTGACGGCACGGGGACGGTGAGGCTCCCGGCGGACGTCCGCCGGGAGCCTCACCGCCGGGGGCCGGAGCCCCGGCCCTCAGACGGTCTGGAGCCCGCGCATCTCGCGCAGGTAGGGGCCGACGTCCACCTGGATGGAGGTGCCGCCCACCGCCGTCCCGTACCGCTCGGCTATACCGCTCAGGTACGTGTCGATCTCCTCGCGCATGGCGTCCTCGTCCGGCAGGACGACCTCGCCGCCGATGAGGCGCGCGACCCAGTGCGTCTGCCCCTCCACGAGCCGCGTGATCGCGCCCATCGGGCGGACCAGGCCGACGAAGTACAGACCGGGCCGTCCGGGGGCGACGATCCGCCGGTACAGCTCGACCGAGCCGCCCGGCCCGGCCGGGCATCCCCCGGGCAGGAACGGGAAGTCCATGCCGTAGCCCGTGCAGTAGACGATCGCGTCGGCCTCCTCCGACGTCCCGTCGGTGAACACCACCCGCCCGCCGTCGAGATGGGCGATCCCGGGCCTGGGGATCACCGCACCGTGGCGTATGCGGCTGAGGATCTCGTCCGAGATGGTGACGGGGGAGGAGAAGAGCGGATGGTCCGGCTCGGGCAGCCCGTAGTCGGAGAGCCTGCCCCGCGCGACCCGCAGCGCCTCCGCGGCGAAGGCGACCTGCTCGGACAGGGACATGGCGGTGAACCACGGCTCCTCGGCCATGGCGTCGACCGACATCCCGTACAGCTGTTTGGGAACGATGTGCAGGCCCCGGCGCGCCGAGAGCACGGTGCGCGCCGCGTGCCGGGAGAGGTCCGCGGCGATGTCCACCGCCGACGCCCCCAGGCCCACGACCACGACCCGCTGCCCGGCGAACTCGGACCCGTCCTGGTAGTCGACGGAGTGCAGAATCCTCCCGGCGAACCCGTCCGCGCCCGGCGGCGCGGGCTTCGGCAGCGTCGGCACCGTGTTGTGCCCCGACGCCACGACGACGTGGGCGAACCGCCGCGACCGCAGCGTCCCGTCCGGGCCCCGGCTGACGACCGTCCACGACGCGTCGTCACCCTCCTGCCGCACCGACACGACCTCGACGCCGAACTCGACGCGGTCCAGCACCCCCGCCCACTCGGCGAAGGACCGCAGATAGGCCGCGACCTCGCTGTGCCGCGGATAGAGGGGGTACGCGTCGGGCATCGGGAACTCGGTGTACCCCGTGAGCTGTTTCGCGGTGTTCAGGTGCAGCGACTGATACCCGGGCCCCGGCTCACCGGCCCCCGGCTGCCGCCAGATCCCGCCGACGTCGTCCGCCCGCTCGAGACAGACGAAGTCGATCCCCTTGACCGTCAGAGCGTGTGCGGCCGCCAGCCCCGACAGCCCCGCACCGATCACGCACACACTCAACGTTTCCCCCACCGAACAGGCACTCTTCATTCGAACGATCATTCCTTGCCCATCCGCCTCCTGTCTCACACCCACGAGACCTCGGGGTTCCCCGCGGGCGCCCGCGGCTCGCGGCCGGTCCCGGCACGGTGTCGCGCGCGGGGCGGCTCGACCGGTGCGGGGCCGGAGGCGACACGGGTGGTGAGGGAGCCGAGGTCCGCCACGGTCAGGGTGACGGTGTGCCCGGCCGGAGCGGCGCCGGGAGCCGCTCACCGCTGCGGCCCCACCCGGTGCCGGTCTACGCGGCCTGGAGGGCGAGGGTGGGGGAGGTGCGGGCGGCGCGGACGGCGGGGTGGAGCGGTCGAGCCGCGCCCCGTCGCGGAGCGGCGCCTCTCAGGGCGCCTCCACCAGCGGGGGCTCCCCCAGGGGAACGGTCAGCGCCTCGCGCAGGGCGCCGACGGCGACGGCCCCGATGCGTTCCGCCAGGACGCCCTCGATGACAGCGAGGGTGTCCTGGGCGCGTCGGTGTACGCGGGCGCCCTCGACGGTGGGGCGGATCAGGCGGCTGCGCGCGGAGGCGGGATCGGGCACCTGCTCCAGCAGCCCCATGCCGATGAGGGCGTGCACGGCCTGGTGGGCGGTCTGCCGGGTGACACCCATCCGGCGGGCGAGCTCGGAGACCGTCGTGCCCTCCTCCTCGAGGGCGGCGAAGACGGCCGCCTGCCCGACGGTGACCGGCTGCTCGCCGGCGGCCCGCATGCTGGCAAGCAGCGCGTCGTCGAACCAGCGCTTGGCCTCGGCGAGCAGCTGGGGCAGGGTGCGTGCGGGGGTGGTCATGGCTCCTCAAGGGGCGGGGCTTCGAGCATAGCGACCGCGCGGGAGTGCCCTCCGTCATCAATGTCAGGTAGCCTGACATGCGCTACGTCGTCGCGCCGGAGGTCCCCATGACCATGGAGTTCGCCCGTCCCAGCCGCCCGAGGTCCCACATCCCGGCCGAGCCCGGAAAGCCGTACTTCATCGAGAAGGGCATGGGCGACCGCGCCCACCTCTTCGCCGACCTGGTCACCGTCTACGCGGGCGGCGAACAGACCGAGAACGCCTTCAACTTCTTCACCGTCGAGGGCCCCAGGGGCGAGGTGATCCCGGCCCACGTGCACTCCGACACGTACGAGGTCTTCTACATCACCGACGGCGCGGTAAGGCTGTTCGTCGAGGACCTGGAGGGCGAGCAGCACGAAAGGCTGCTCACCGCAGGCGACTTCGGCTTCGTGCCGAAGAACTGCCCGCACGCCTACCGCATCGAGCGCCACCACAGCCGGGTCGTCGGCGTGGCCGCGGGGCCTGGCGGCACCTTCGAGCGGTTCTTCGAGACCCTCGGCGTCCCGACCGAGGAACTCGGCCTGCCGCCCGAGCCGTGCGTCCCCGAACCGCACAAGTTCGCCACCGTGCCGCGCCGGTACGACGTGCGCTTCCTGCCCGGCCACCAGTGGCGCACCGGGAGCTGACCCTCCGGACGCTCATGACCGACGCGGCGCTGCGGGTGGAGGCCCCCGGCGCCCCCGCACGTCGGGCTGTTCGGCCTGCTCGGGGATGGTCGCCGGGCAGGGCGTCCTCGGGGCCCTGTGACCGCCCCCCCACACAGACGACGCCTGTCCCGGCCCGCCCGCCGGGCCACGGTCTCCTTGACCGCCGGGACGGCGAGGGCGCCTGGTGCTGGGCACAGGGGCTCATCGCGCCCGCGCCGACCCTGCTGAGAGGCACCCACGCCGCTGACACCCGACCTCGCCGCCTTCCTGGCCCCGCCGGCCCCCGAACGGCTCCGCCCTCCTCGCCCCGGACGAGGCGTCGACCACCGCCCGCACCTGGGGCATGCGGGAGGCCAGCCACTGGGGTCGCCGTCGGATCAGGGCCGTGGGGCCGGCATGACCGGCTGTGCGCGTTCGTGCCAACTCCTGGGCGCAGGAGGTCAACGTGGCCGGCCGGGTCGCTCGTAGCGTGACGGAGTGCCGAGCCGCGGAGGCGGCAGGCGCACTTGCGATCGCCTCGAAAGGACCCCTCATGTTCGACGTCACCAAGGTGCAGGCCGCCCCCAGCGCGGACCTGCTCACGCCCGACAACGCGGTCATGCTCTTCGTCGACCACCAGCCGCAGATGTTCTTCGGCACCGGCAGCGGCGACCGTGCCGCGATCATCAACAGCACCGTGGGTCTCGCCAAGGCGGCGCGGGCCTTCGAGGTGCCGACCGTCCTGACCACGGTCGCCGCCGAGTCGTTCTCCGGCCCCCTGCTGCCGCAGCTCGCCGAGGTGTTCCCCAAGAACGATGTCATCGACCGCACCACCATGAACGCCTGGGAGGACGAGGCTCTCGTCGCGGCGGTCAAGGCGACCGGCCGCAAGAAGATCATCCTGTCGGGTCTGTGGACCGAGGTCTGCCTGGTGCTGCCCGCGCTCTCCGCGCTGGAGCAGGGCTACGAGGTGTACGTCGTGACCGACGCCTCCGGCGGCGTCAGCCCGGCCGCGCACGAGCACGCCCTCCAGCGGATGATCGCCGCCGGCGCGGTGCCCGTCACCTGGGTCCAGGTCCTCCTGGAGCTCCAGCGCGACTGGGCGCGCCAGGAGACGTACGGCGCGGTCATGGAGATCGTCAAGTCCCACGCGGGCGCGTACGGCCTGGGCGTCGTGTACGCGCAGAGCGTCATCGGCGCGCACGCGGCCGGCTGACCCTGTGGACACCGGCATTCTGATCCTGCGTCTGCTGGTGGGACTGCTCGTCGCCGGCCACGGGGTGCAGAAGATCAGCTCCCACCTGGGCGGCAGGGGACTCGACGGCGGCACGGAGGAGTTCCGCGCCGACGGCTTCCGCGGCGGAGCCCTCACCGCGCTTGCGGCGGGCGGTGGCCAGATCGGATCGGGCCTGCTGCTCGCCGCCGGCCTCCTGACCCCGCTCGCCGCTACCGGCGCCATCGGGGTCATGACCGTCGCCCTCACCGTGAAATGGCACAACGGGCTCTGGGTGCAGAACGACGGATACGAGTACCCGCTCGTCCTCATCGGCAGTGCCGCCGCCCTGGCCGCCACCGGCCCCGGCGCCTGGTCCCTCGACGCGGTTCTCGGCCTCACGCCGTACCCGCTGTGGTGGGCCGCCCTCGCGCTCGTGGCCGGTCTCGGCAGCGGGCTGCTCACCCGGTTCGTCCTGCACCGGTCCGCCGCCCCGGCGATCGCCGAGCGCTGAGCGCGAGCCCCGCAGACCGGGTCCGGCCGCCCGCGTGCCCCTCCCCGACCGGGGCGGCCCGGTCCTTCCCCTCTCTCCCGAACAGGAGCACTCGATGGACACCCTCACGACCCCGCACGGCGGGGGCCAGCCGCTGCTGCACCAGAAGGGCGCCGAGACCCAGGCGTTCGGCACGCTCAAGCAGCTGCCGATCGGTCTCGGCCACGACACCCGCATGTATGCCTGCCAGCGGCTGAACCGCGTCCTCGCCGACACGCAGATCCTGTACTCCCTCTACAAGAAGCACCACTGGCTGATGCGCGGGGCGACCTTCTACTCGCTCCACCTCATGCTGGACAAGCACGCGGGGGCCCAACTGGCCATCGTGGACGCCCTGGCCGAACGGATCCAGAGCCTCGGCGGCGTCGCGGTCGGAGACCCGCGCCACGTCGCGGAGCTGACCGGCATCCCCCGTCCGCCGGACGGCGTCGAGCCGGTGCCCGCCATGCTGTCCCGTCTCCTCGACGCGCACGAGCGCATCCTGATCGACGCGCGGGACGCCGCCGCCCGGATCTCGGCGGAGGGCGACGAGGGCAGCACCGACCTGATCGTCTCCGACGTCATCCGCACCGGCGAGGCACAGGTGTGGTTCCTCGCCGAGCACCTCGTGGACACCCCTCTGGTGCGCGGCTGATGGACACGTACGACGTCGTCGTGATCGGCGGCGGACCGGGCGGCGAGGTCGTCGCCGACCGGGCCGTCCGGTCGGGGCTGACCGCCGTCGTCGTCGAGGCCGAGGCGGTCGGCGGCGAGTGCTCGTACCGCGCCTGCGTCCCGAGCAAGGCCCTGCTGCGTCCCGGCGCGGCGCGCGACACCGCCCGCTCGGTCGACGGCGCACGGCAGGCGGTCACGGCACCACTTGACCCGGCGCGCGTCCTGGCCCGCCGTGACCGTTTCACCGGGCGCGGCGACGACTCCGGCCAGGCCGACTGGCTCGACGGCGCGGGCATCGCGCTCGTACGGGGGCACGGACGGCTGGCCGGTGAGCGCCGCGTGGAGGTGACAGCGGCCGACGGCACGGTCCGTACCCTGCGGGCCCGGCGCGCGATCGTCCTCAGTCCCGGTACGGAACCCGCGCTGCCGCCGGTCGAAGGGCTCGACCGGATCGGGGTGTGGACCAACCGGCAGGCGACCACGGCCGACGCGGTCCCCGAGCGGCTCGTCGTCATCGGCGGAGGCGTGGTGGCCTGCGAGATGGCCACCGCGTGGAGCTCCCTCGGCTCCTCCGTCACCCTGCTCGTCCGCGACCAGGCTCTGCTGACCGGCTGGGAGCCGTGCGCGGGCGAGGAGGTCATCCGGGGTCTGACCGCTCTGGGCGTCACGATCCGCTTCGGGGTCTCGGCGGTCCGAGTCGTCCGTGACGAGGACACCCGTACGGTGACCGTGGACACCGACGACGCCACCACGCTCGTCTGCGACGAGGTCCTCGTCGCCGTCGGCCGGCGCCCGCGCACCTCGGACCTCGGCCTGGAGACCGTCGGACTACCGGCCGGCGACTGGCTCCCGGTCGACGACACCTGCCGCGTCACCGCCCTCGAAGGCGACTGGCTCTACGCCGTCGGCGACGTGAACCACCGTGCGCCGCTGACCCACATGGCCAAGTACCAGGCACGCGCCTGCGCCGCGGCCATCGCCGAGCGCGCCGAGGGCCGCCCCGCCCCGACGGGTGGGTGGCAGGCCTGGAGCGCGGCGGCCGATCATGTCGCCGTTCCCCAGGCCGTGTTCACGAGTCCCGAGGTCGCGAGCGTCGGTCTCACCGAACGCGCGGCACGCGAAGCGGGCCTCGCGGTACGGGCGGTGGAGTACCGCGTCGACGACGTCGCCGGCGCCGCCCTGTACGCGGACGACTTCCGCGGCCACGCCAAGCTCGTCGTCGACGAGGCCCGGGGCGTCGTCGTCGGCTGCACCCTCACCGGCCCGATGGCCACCGAACTCATCCACACGGCCACGGTCGCCCTCGTCGGGGAAGTCCCGCTCGAACGCCTCTGGCACGCCGTCCCCGCCTTCCCGACGGTCAGCGAGGTCTGGCTGCGCCTCCTGGAGGCGTACGGCCTCTGAGGGGAGGCCCGGCTTCCCCGACCGCCGCGCCCGGCCGCCCGACCGGCGCCCCCGCCCGACCGCCGCGCCCGGCCGCCCATCCGGCGCAGGCACCCACCCGACCAGGCGCACCCGCCGCCCGCGCGGGTGACCCCCTGCCCCCGCCCTTCCCTGTCCCGTACATCCCCCAAGGAGAGCCCCTCATGAAGAACCGGCCGACCCTCGAGCCCGCCGCCCAGGCCTTCGCCGACGCCACCGCCCAGCCGCCGTTCCTCTACCAGATCCCCGTGGCCGACGGCCGTAAGGCCGTGGACGACGTCCAGAGCGGTGAAGGCGTCCCGATGCCCGACGTCGACGAGGAGTGGATCACCGTCCACGGCGGTCCGACCGGCGACGTCCGCGCCCGGATCGTCCGCCCGCGCGGTGTCACCGGCCCCCTCCCCGTCATCCTCTACATCCACGGCGCGGGCTGGGTCTTCGGCAATGCCCACACCCACGACCGGCTCGTCCGCGAACTCGCCGTCGGCACCGGGGCGGCCGTCGTCTTCCCCGAGTACGACCTCTCGCCCGAGGCCCGCTACCCCGTCGCCATCGAGCAGAACTACGGCGTCGCCCAGTGGATCGCCCGCGAGGGACACCACAAGGACCTCGACGGCACCCGGCTCGCCGTCGCGGGCGACTCGGTCGGCGGCAACATGACCGCCGCCCTGACCCTCATGGCCAAGCAGCGCGGCGACGTCCGCATCGCCCACCAGGTGCTCTTCTACCCGGTCACCGACGCCGCCTTCGCCACCGAGTCGTACCGCCTCTTCGCCGAGGGCTACTTCCTGCGCCGCGACGCCATGAAGTGGTTCTGGGACCAGTACACGACCGAGGAGGCCGAGCGCACGCAGATCACCGCCTCCCCGCTGCGCGCCACCACCGAGCAGCTCACCGGCCTGCCGCCCGCCCTGATCATCACGGCCGAGGCCGACGTCCTGCGCGACGAGGGCGAGGCGTACGCGGCGAAGCTCCGCGCCGCCGGCGTCCCCGTGACCGCCCTGCGCGTCCAGGGGGTCATCCACGACTTCGTCATGCTGAACGCGCTGCGCGAGACGCAGGGCGCCGAACTCGCCATCGGCGTCGCCGTCGGCACCCTGCGCAAGGCCCTGGTATGACCGGGCCGTCGACGAGCATGCCGGTGGCGGGTCTGGTGCCCGCCCCGCGCCGGGAACCCGCGCACGCCGACCTCCTCATCCGCAACGCGAAGGTGTTCACCGGCGACGCCGACCGTCCCGAGGCCCGCGCCGTCGCGATCCGCGACGGCCGGGTAGCGGCCCTCGGCGACGACCACGACCTCGCCCCGCTCGTCGGGCCGGGTACGAAGGTCGTCGACGCGCTCGGCCGGCGGGTGATCCCGGGCTTGAACGACTCGCACCTGCACGTCATCAGGGGCGGCCTGAACTACGTCCTGGAGCTGCGCTGGGACGGGGTGCGCAGCCTCCGCCACGCCCTGGCCATGCTGCGCGAGCAGGCGGGCCGCACGCCCAAGGGGCAGTGGATCCGCGTCGTGGGCGGCTGGACCGCCGAACAGTTCGCCGAGCGCAGGATGCCCACCGTCGCCGAGCTGAACGCCGCCGCACCCGACACCCCGGTCTTCGTCCTGCACCTGTACCAGTCGGCGCTGATGAACCGGGCCGCGGTCAAGGCCGCCGGATTCACCCGCGACACCCCCGATCCGCGCGGCGGCCAGATCGTACGCGGCCGGGACGGCGAACCCAACGGCGTGCTCCTGGCGGCGCCGGGCGCGCTCATCCTGTACTCGACCCTCGCCAAGGCGCCGGCCCTCGACGAGGCCGACAAGCGGACGTCGACGCGGCACTTCCTGCGCGAGCTGAACCGCTTCGGCCTGACGTCGGCGGTCGACGCCGCCGGAGGCTTCCAGAACTTCCCCGACAACTACGCCACGGTCGCCGACCTCGCCAGGGCGGGGGAGCTGTCGCTGCGGATCGCCTATCACCTGTTCCCGCAGACGGCCGGCCAGGAGCTGGCCGACCTCAAGCGCTGGACCGAGATGGTCGAGCCCGGCGACGGGGACGAGTGGCTCCGGCTGAACGGCGCGGGCGAGAACCTGACCTGGGCGGCCGCCGACTTCGAGAACTTCTCCGAACCCCGCCCCGAGCTCGCCGCCGGGTACGAGACGGAGTTCGAGAGCGCCGTACGGCTCCTGCTGGAGAACGGCTGGGGCTTCAGGCTCCACGCCACCTACGACGAGACGATCCGCCGCGACCTGGCCGTCTTCGAGAAGCTCGCCGCGGAAGGACTCTTCCCCGGCGACAACCGCTGGCTCTTCGACCACGCCGAGACCGTCTCGGCCGACAGCCTGGACCGGATCGCCGCCCTCGGGGGCGCCCTGTCCGTCCAGAACCGCATGTCCTTCCAGGGCACGGCCTTCCGCGACCGCTACGGCGCCGAGGCCGCCGCCCACACCCCGCCGGTCCGGGCCATGCTCGACCGGGGCCTGACCGTCGCCGCCGGCACGGACGCCACCCGCGTCTCCTCGTACAACCCGTGGGTCGCCCTCCACTGGCTGGTCACCGGGCGCACCGTCGGCGGCACGGCCCTCTACCCGGCCGGGAAGCTGATCGACCGGGAGACAGCCCTCGACCTCTACACGCGTGGGGGAGCCCGGCTCACCGGCGAGCAGGACGTCAAGGGCATTCTGCGAGAAGGCTGTTACGGCGATCTCGCCGTCCTGTCCGAGGACTTCTTCACCGTGCCCGAGGCCGCCATTCCCGGCATCGAGTCGGTGCTCACCGTCGTCGGCGGCCGCATCGTCTACGCGAGCGCGGAGTACGAGGGACTCGACGAGGCCGTGCCGCCGATCCGCCCGGAGTGGAGCCCCGTGGCCCACTTCGGCGGCTATCAGGCCGGCCAGGAAGGCGCCCGCCAGGCGTCGCTCGTGGCCGAGGCCGTCGCCGAATCCGAGCTGCACCGCCGGTGGCGCGTCGCGCGCGGCTCCGTTCCCGACACGACGCCGCCCTTCGTCGACCCCTGCTTCGAGCACTGAACGAGAGATCCCGCATGAACACAGACTCCGCCGCAGACGGCGACGACGCCCGGGGCGCCCCGCCGGAAGCTCCCCCGGGGCGCCGCTTCGAACCGGACCTCCGGTCGATGACACGGATCAACCTGCGCCCCATCGCCTCACCGATGCCGCTCGGTTTCTTCACGATAGCCATCGCTTCCGTGATGACGGGCTGCCTCCAGCTCGGGCTCTTCGACGAGACGGCCCGCGCCGCCGTCGCCTTCACCGTGCTGCCGGCCTTCGTCCTCCAACTCCTCGTGAGCGTACTGGCCTTCGGCGCCCGTGACGTCATCGCGGCGACGCTGATGGCGGTGTTCGCCGGCAGCTGGCTGCCCTACGCACTCATCATGCTCAGCGGCGCGGACGACGGCCTCCAGGTCCTCGGCGTGTTCAACCTGGCGCTCCTCTGCTTCGGGGCCCTGATGACCGCCGTGACCCGGCCCAAGCGCGCGCTGTGGTTCGTCCTCGCGGTCTCCCTGCCCCGCTGGGCCGCCACCGGCCTCGGGGGCATCACCGGCGCCGAATGGCTGACGCGCACGTCCGGTGCGCTCGGCCTCGTGGTGGCCCTCGTCGCGATGTACACGGCGTTCGCCCTGATGCTCGAGGACATGCGCAGCGAGCAGGTCCTGCCCATCGGCCGCAGCGGCCCCGCCCACCTCGCCGTGGAAGGCGACCTGGCCGTCCAGCTCCGCAACCTGGAACGCCACGCGGGCGTGCGCCGCACCCTCTGACCGTCCTCACCACCACCCCGTCCCCCATCCAGGAGTTCTGCCATGTCCCGACACGCCCGCCCCACCGTCGTCCTGGTCCACGGCGCCTTCGCCGACGCCTCCAGCTTCGCCCGCGTCATCCCCGAACTGACCGCCGCGGGCCTTGAGGTACTGGCCCCGGCCGTGCCCAACCGCGGTCTCGTCGACGACGCCGCGTACATCGCCTCGGTGATACGCGCCGTCGAAGGCCCCGTGATCCTGGTCGGGCACTCCTACGGCGGCGCCGTCATCACCCTCGCCGGGACGGAGGACAACGTCCGCGCCCTGGTGTACCTCGCGGGATACGCGCTGGAGGAAGGCGAGAGCCTGGGCGAGCTGCAGGGCCGCTTCCCCGACTCCGGCCTCGCCGACGCGCTCGTTCACACCCCGTTCCCGGTGGCCGGCTCCACCGAGACCGGCACCGATGTCTCGGTGGCGGTCGACCGGTTCCCCGCCCTGTTCGCGGCGGACGTCGACCCCGGCCTCGCCGCGGTGCTCGCCGTCTCCCAGCGCCCCCTGGCCGCACGTGCCTTCGCGGAGACGGCGCCTGTCGCGGCGTGGAAGACCAAGCCCTCGTGGGGCCTGGTCGCCTCCTCCGACCGCACGATCAACCCCGACGTGGAGCGGTACGGCTACGAGCGCGCCGGCATGACCACCGTCGAGGTCGACTCCTCTCACCTGGTCATGCTCGCCCAGCCCAAGGCCGTCGTGGAGCTGATCCAGGACGCGATCCGGTCCACCGCCCACTGACCCGATCGTTCAGGATCGAACGATTAGTCGATATTGTTCGACCGCTGGTAGCTTCTGATCGCCCCCGAGATCCCGTCGGCGGGCGATCGGAGGCAGATCCACCCATGAGGTTCGGCGCGAAGTTCGCGCTCGCCGTCATCACCCTCGCCACCCTCGCCACCGCCTGCGGTGTACCGCGGGACGACGGCTCGCCGTCGCGCCCCACCACCGTGGACTGCGGGCCGTACGGCAGGTACGGCAAGCACCCCGGCACCGAGGTCACCGTCTACGCGGAGAACCGGGACCGGGAGGCCGACCTGTTCGAAGAGACCTGGGCGGACTTCGCGGACTGCACGGGAATCGACGTCCGGTACGAGGGGGACGGGGAGTTCGAGGCCCGGATCCAGCTCCGGGTCGACGGCGGAAGCGCGCCCGACGTGGCGTTCTTCCCGCAGCCCGGACTGCTGGAACGCTTCGCGCGGGCGGGGAAGCTCAAGCCCGCGAGCGCCGGAGTCGTGGCCCTCGCGAAGCAGGGCTGGTCGGCGGACTGGAACAGCTACGCGACCGTGAACGGCACCCTCTACGGCACGCCACTGGTCGCGAACGTGAAGTCGTTCGTCTGGTACTCGCCGAAGTTCTTCCGCGACAGGGGACTGAGCGTTCCCCGCACCTGGTCCGAGCTGATGGCCGTGACGGAGAAGGTCGCGGCATCGGGCGTCAAACCCTGGTGCGCGGGCCTCGAGTCGAGCGAGGCGACCGGCTGGCCCGTGACCGACTGGATCGAGGACGTCCTCCTGCGCCAGCAGGGCGCGGCCGTCTACGACCAGTGGGTCGCCCACACGATCCCGTTCGACGATCCGCGAGTGATCAGGGCCATGGACACCGTGGGGGCCATCCTCAAGAACGACCGCTACGCCAACGGCGGTTTCGGCCCGGCCCGGTCGATGGCTTCGATCTCCTTCCAGGAGGCCGGCACACCGGTTCTCTCCGGCGACTGCGCGATGCACCGCCAGGCCTCGTTCTACGCCGGTCTGTGGCCGGAGGGCACCGAGATCGGACCGGACAAGGACGTCTACGCCTTCCTCCTTCCAGGGACCGACGCGGACAGCCACCCCGTGCTGGGCGGCGGGGTGTTCACCGCTGCGTTCGCCGACCGACCCGAGGTGCGGGCCTTCCAGGAGTACCTGGCCTCCGCGGACTTCGCGAACGCGCGGATGAGGAAGGGGCCGTTCGTCTCGGCGAACCGGGGCGTGGACCCGGCGAATGCCGCGACCCCGGTCGACAGGCTCTCGATCCAGCTGCTCCAGGATCCCAGGACACAGTTCCGGTTCGACGGTTCGGACCTGATGCCCGCGTCCGTCGGCGCCGGGACGTTCTGGAAGGGAGCCGTCGACTGGATCGGCGGCGCGGACACCCGGCAGGTCGCCGACTCCGTCGAACGGTCCTGGCCGAGCCACTGATGTCGTTCGACGTCGTCGCCCAGCAGCCCAAGCTGCTGTACCTGCTCCAGGGCGTCGCCGCCTTCGCGGCGGTGGTCGCCCTCATCCTGCTGGCGCTGCACCGGGGGCCGGTACGGAGGAGGGCCGCGGCCCTGATCCTGCTGGCACCCGCGCTGCTGCTGCTCACGGTCGGGCTTCTCCTCCCCGGTCTGCGCACTCTGGTGCTGTCGTTCACCGACGCCGGGGGAGACGCGTGGGCCGGCTTCGACAACTATGTGTGGATGTTCACCGACCCCCGGGCGCTGGTCGCGCTGCGCAACACCCTGGCGTGGGTGGTGCTCGTGCCGTTGTCGGCGACCTCGGTCGGTCTGCTCTACGCGGCGGCCGTCGTACGGTCGCGGTTCAGGGCGTTCGCGCTGTCCCTCGTCCTGATGCCGATGGCGATCTCCTTCGTCGGGGCGGGTGTCGTCTGGAAGTTCGTCTACGCCTACCGACCCGCGGAGACCCATCAGATCGGGCTGCTGAACCAGCTCGTCGTCATGTGTGGCGGCGAACCGAGGCAATGGCTCGTGGACTCCCCCTGGAACGTCCTGTTCCTCATCGTGGTGATGGTGTGGACCCAGGCGGGCTTCGCGGCCGTCCTGCTGGCCGGCGCGATCGAGGCCGTTCCCCGTGAGATCACCGAGGCGGCCCTTCTCGACGGCGCGTCCCCCCGGCAGATCTTCCGGCGGATCACCATGCCGTCGATCAGACCCACGCTGCTCGTCGTGCTCCTCGCCCAGGCGATCGGCACCTTCAAGGCCTTCGACATCGTGAAGACCATGACCGGCGGACAGTTCGAGACGGGCGTCATCGCCCACGAGATGTACGACCAGGCCTTCCGCTACGGCGAGACGGGCCGCGGCGCGGCTCTCGCCGTGCTCCTCTTCGCCCTCGTCACCCCCTTCGTCGCCCACCAGGTCAGGGCGCGGCGGAGGGCGGGATGAACGGCGTCCGGGAGCGTCTGGCCTCCCGCGCCTTCTCGTCGGTCGCCGTGGTGATCGCGGTCCTCTGGACGACACCGACCCTTGGCCTCCTGCTTTCCTCGCTCCGCCCCGAGAACGAGATCAAGACGACCGGCTGGTGGACCGTGTTCGGATCGCCCCAGCTCACGCTCGACAACTACGGCGAGGTGCTGTCCGGCGGCGGGAACGGGTCGGGCCGGCTCGCTGAGCACTTCGTCAACTCCGTCGTCATCACCCTTCCCTCGGTGCTGTTCCCGCTCGTGCCGGCCTTCTTCGCGGCGTACGCCCTGGCGTGGATCGACTTCAGGGGGCGCGACGCGCTCGTCGTCGGCATCTTCGCGCTCCAGATCGTGCCGCTCCAGATGGCGCTCGTCCCCCTCCTGAGACTCTTCTCCCAGGGCTGGCTGTTCCTGCCCGCGTGGAACGCCACCGGCCCCGCGCGGTTCGGCCACGTCTGGTTCGCCCACACGGTCTTCGCGCTGCCGTTCGCGGTGTTCCTCCTGCACAACTTCCTGGCCGGGCTGCCCCGGGACCTGATCGAGGCCGCCCGCGTCGACGGGGCGTCGCACGGGACGCTGCTGCTCCGGGTCGTGCTGCCGCTGGCCCGCCCCGCCCTGGTCACCTTCGCCCTCATCCAGTTCATCTGGGTGTGGAACGACCTCCTCGTGGCACTGACGCTGTCGGGCGGAACGGCCGAGACCGCGCCGATGACGGTCAGGCTGGCGAGCCTGACCGGGACGTACGGCAACGAGTGGCAGCGGCTCACCGCGGGAGCCTTCGTGGCGGCGTTCGTCCCGCTCCTCGTCTTCTTCTCCCTCCGGCGGCACTTCGCCCGGGGACTGCTCGCCGGATCGGTCAAGGGATGATCCCCGACCGGCCCGGGGGAGAAGGCGTGGCGACGCCCGGGAGCGCGGGCCTGAGCCGGCCCGGCCTGCGGGGACGCGAAGCCGAGCTGGAGCGGCTGCGCGCCCTGGTCGAGGCGGTGCGCGACGGCGAGGGCGGAGCGCTCGCGCTGCTCCGGGGCGAGCCCGGGATCGGGAAGACCGTCCTGCTCCAGGAGATCCTCTCCATCGCACGGGACCACGGGTTCGTCGTCAGCCACGGACGCGCCGAGGAACTGCACGAGCTGGCACCGCTCGCCTCTCTGGCCTCGGGCCTCCTGCACGGTGACCCGCCACTGCTGTCCAGCACGGACTTCGCGGACCTCGCGGGCCACCACGACCAGCGCATCTGGCTCGTCGAACGACTGGCCCAGCTGATCGAGGAACGCTCGGCGGGCACGCCCGTACTGATCGCGGTCGACGACGTCCACTGGGCCGACCCGCTGAGCCGGTTCGCCCTGAGTGTCCTGCCGGCCCGGCTGCTCAGCTCCCCGGTCCTCTGGCTGCTCACGGGCAGGGACGACCCGGAGCGGTACGGGCAGGGGCCGCGGACGACCACCCTCCCCCTCCGGCCGCTGTCCGACAGGGCCCTGGCCGAGCTGGCACGGGACGTCCTCGGCGGGACCCTACCGCCGCGGGTCGCGGAGCTCCTCGACGGCGCGGGAGGCAACCCGTTCCTCGCCTCCGAGATGCTCACGGGCCTCGCGGAATCGGGCGCGGACGGGCCGGAACCTCCGGAGAGGCTGGTCCTCGGCGTACGCGACCGGCTGGCCGCCCTCCGACCGGGCACCCTCCACTTCCTGCGGATCGGCTCGGTCCTCGGCCGCGCGTTCACCCTCGGCGACGCCGCCGCCCTGTGCGGCCGGCCCGCCTCCGCGCTCAGCGCCGAACTGGACGAGGCCATCTCCGCCGCGCTCCTCCACGACGAGGGCGAACGCCTCCTGTTCCGCCACGACCTGCTCCGCCAGGCGGTGTACGCCGACCTCGCCCCCTCCGTACGCCGGGCGCTGCACCGGGAGGCCGCGAGCCGGCTCGTCGCGGCGGGCCGGAGCTCCGCCGAGACGGTCCCGCATCTGCTGAAGAGCGCCGAGCCCGGCGACCAGCAGGCGATCAGTCTGCTCGGCACGGCCGCCACGGACGTGCTCGCCGTGATGCCCGACCTCGCCGCCGACCTGGCCGTACGTGCCCTGGAACTCGTACCGCCCCATGCGCCCATGGTGTTCGACGTGGGAGAACGGGCCATCGTCGCCCTGACCCGCGCGGGCCGGTACACCCGGGCACGGGAGACCGGCGACGCGCTGCTCGCCCGGCAGCCGCCCCTCGACGCCTTCGCACGTCTGCAGTCCGTACTCGGCGACACGCTGTGGCACCTCGACGACGTCCAGGAGCTCACCCGCCGCTCGACAGCGGCACTGGCAGCCGTCACCGACCCGGCGATCCGCGCCCGGCTGACCGCACGCCAGGCCTTGGCACACTCCCGCGGACGCGACCTCGGAGCCGCCCGCGAGACCGGCGAACGGGCGCTCGCCGAGGCGGAGCGGGCCGGTGACCGGGAGGCCCGCGTCCTCGCGCTCTGGGGCCTCGGCGAAATCGCCCTCAACGCGGGCGACTGTGCCGCCGCCGTCGAACACCACACGGCGCTCAGCGTGTTCGACACCGCCTTTCTCCCCGAGGAGGCCGTCGCACGGATCCACATGGACGACTTCGACACCGTACGGAACCTGCTCAGGACGGCCGGCGACGCTCCCCTGCGCCCCGCCATGCTGATCTGGGCCCAGGGCACCCTCAACATGGGGCTCGGACGGCTCGACGACGCGGACGCCGACCTCGTCACCGCCGAACGCCTCGAAGCGGACCTCCACGTGCCCGGCAACCTGGTCAACATCCGGGTCAACCGCGGCCTCCTCGCGATGCTGCGCGGCGACCGCGAAGCCGCGCGGGAACACCTGGACGTCGTCAGGGCGACCGTGGCCGCCCGGCCGAACACGGGCAACCACGCCACACACCAGTACCTCGAGGCCGTCCTCGCCGACGCCGGCGGAGACCACACGGCAGCGGCCGAACGGGTCCGCTCCGTCCAGCGGGACCACCCCTTCCTCCGCTGGCGGCTGCTGCGCCCCCATGTCGTCCAGGCCGTCCGGCTCGCCCTGCGCGCCGGGGACCGGACCCTGGCCGAGGACCTCGTGGCCCAGGCGGCGCAGCACGCCACCCGCAACCCCTCCGTGCCGACCGCGCAGGGGGCGGCCGCGCACGCGGCCGCCCTGATGAACGCCGACCGCGGACTCCTGGAGCGATCGGTCCGCATCCTCCTCACCGGCCCTCGGCCGCTGCCCCTCGCCGCGGCCTCCGCCGACCTCGGGCGCGCGCTGATCACCGCGGGCGACGCCGCCGCGGTGCCCGCCCTGACCAGGGCGTACGACCTCTACGCAGCGGCGGGGGCGGACTTCGAGGCCGACCGGGTACGGGCCGATCTGGAACGGGCCACGAACCGCTCCGGTCGGCGCCGGGGCGGCCCCCGGCCGCGCCCCGGCCAGGGCTGGGACGCGCTGACGGCCTCGGAGCGCAAGGTGGCCGGGCTGATCGCCGCGGGTCACACCAACCGGTCGGCCGCGGCCGCCCTCCTCGTCTCCCCGCACACGGTCCACACCCATCTGGCGTCGATCTTCCGCAAGCTCTCGGTGCACTCCAGGGTCCAGCTGGCGAGGATCGTGCTGGCGGAGGGCGACGCCGGGCCCGCCATCGCCGACTGAGCGACCTCTGCGCCCTCGTGCAAGGCGCGGTGCGCCGCAGGGCAACAGGAGGCGCGGGACCGGTCCTAGCGTGACGGCATGCCGCGCCGCTCCGACGCGCGGACAGTCGTCACGAACAGAGGAGAAACCCCATGCCGTACATCACCGTGGGCCAGGAGAACACCAACCCCGTCGAGCTGTACTTCGAGGAGCAGGGCGCCGGTCAGCCGGTCGTCCTCATCCACGGCTTCCCGCTCGACGGCCACTCCTGGGAGCGCCAGAGCGCCGCGCTGCTCGACGCCGGCTACCGCGTGATCACCTATGACCGCCGCGGGTTCGGGCAGTCCTCGCAGCCGACCACCGGCTACGACTACGACACCTTCGCCGCCGACCTGAACACCGTCATGGAGACCCTCGACCTGAACGACGCCGTCCTGGTCGGCTTCTCCATGGGCACGGGCGAGGTCGCCCGCTACGTGTCCACGTACGGCTCCGGCCGGGTCGCCAAGGTCGCCTTCCTCGCCTCGCTCGAGCCCTGCCTGCTCAAGAGCGACGACAACCCGGACGGCGTCGCCCCGAAGGACTTCTTCGACGGCGTCGTCGCCGACGTGAAGGCCGACCGCTACGCCTACTACACGGCCTTCTTCAACGACTTCTACAACCTCGACGAGAACCTGGGCACCCGGATCAGCGAGGAGGCCGTCCGCAACAGCTGGAACACCGCGGCTCGCGGCGGCTCCTTCGCCGCGTCCGCCGCGCCGGCGACCTGGTACACCGACTTCCGCGCCGACATCCCCGCCGTCGACGTGCCGGCCTTGATCCTGCACGGCACCGCCGACCGCATCCTGCCGGCCGAGGGCACCGCACGCCCCTTCCACAAGGCGCTTCCGTCGGCCGACTACGTCGAGATCGAGGGCGCCCCGCATGGTCTGCTGTGGACCCACGCCGAGGAGGTCAACACCGCCCTCCTCGCCTTCCTGGCGAAGTGACGCCGCACCGTCGACCCGCCGGGGTGGCCCATACTGTTCCGCCGTACCGCACGCGGATCGAACCCACCCGTGCGGACCAGACCGGCGGAATGAGCGTGAACCGAGTGACGACACGGACCGTGCCCGGGGAGCTCGACGGTGTACGGACGCCCCTCCGCGGCAGAGAGGTCGAACTGGCGTTCATCGGTGAGCGGCTTGACGCGCTCGACCGGGGCGAAGGCGGGATCGTCCGAGTCGAAGGCCCCGCCGGCATCGGCAGATCCAGGATTCTCGAGGAGGCCGCGGGGGCCGCGAGGCGGCGCGGGACGAGGGTGTTCGAGGGGGCGGCGGACCCGGACGACCAGTTCGTACCGCTCGGCCCGCTTCTCAAGGGTGTGCTCTCCAGCGAGGAACCGCCCCCGGGGATCGGCCGTCTCCGGGAGTTCGCCACGACTCCCGGCCGGCGGTTCTGGCTGCTCCAGGAACTGGGCGACCGCTTGCGGGAGACGGCCCGGAACGGCCCCCTGCTCGTCGTCCTCGACGACCTCCAGTGGTGCGACGACCTGACGCTTCTCACCTTCCACACCCTCGCGGCCGGACTCTCGTCGCACGCCATTCTGTGGCTGGTCGCCGTGCGTGGCGGCAGCGTGCCGTCGGGAGTGCGCACGACCCTGGACAGGATCCGGCAGGCGGGCGCACACGAGCTGGCGCTGGGAGCGCTGGGGGACCGGGCGACCGCACGGCTTGCCGAGGACGTTCTGGGCGCTCCTCCCGGCCCGGACGTCCTCGGCGTCGCCCGCCGCGCCGAGGGGGTGCCCCAGCTGCTGGTCGAACTGCTCGGCTCGCTCCGGGACGCCGAGCTGGTGACGATCGAGAACGGCATGGCCAGGCTGCCGGACGGGCCCCCGGCCCCACGGGTACTCCCCTCTGTGGTGCGCCGCCTCGGCCAGCTGTCGGACGAGGCCCGGGAGCTGGTGCGGACGGCGGCCGCCGTGGGCGGCCCGGTCACCGTCGCGCTGCTCGCCGAACTGCTCGGCAGGTCCACGGCGGCGCTCATCACGGCGGTGCAGGAATCCCTCGACTCCGGTCTGCTCGCCGAAAGGGGCGATCGCCTCGCCTTCCGCCACGACCTGATCGGCGAGGCCGTGGAAGCCGGCCTCCCGCTGCCCCTGCGGCAGGCCCTGCGCCGTCAGGCCGCCGAGCCGCCGCCGGGGGGCGCGGCAGCCCCCGGCCGGCGCCCCGGGCCGCCCGCCGGGGGAGCGGCACCGGGGGATGCGGCGGAGGCCGGGAGGGTGCGACCAGACGCGACCGAGGCCGACCGGCTGCGCACCGCCGCGGCGGAACTCGCGGCCACCGTTCCCGGACGTGCCGCCGAACTCGGCCTCAAGGCCCTGGAACTCACCACGGCGGACTCTCCGGAACGGCCGAGGGGCATCGCTGAGACGATCCAGCTGCTCGGGCAGACGGGCCAGACCGCCCGGGCACGTGACCTGGGAGCCTCCGCCCTGGCGACCGGCGGTCAAGCACCCGAGGGCGAGGCGCGCATCCGCCTCGCCCTGGCCCGCCTCGCCGTACCGTACGACTTCTCCGAGGCGGTCCGGCACGCCCGCGCGGGGGCGGCCCTGCCCGGCGTCCCCGGCTCCGTCAGGGGGCGACTGCTCGCGCTGCTCTCTCTCGCCCTGTCGATGACGGGCGAGCACCGGGCGGCGGAGCGGATCGCCACGGAGGCGGGGGAGACCGCGGCGGCGGCCGGGGACCGTGCGGCCGAGGCCACGGTGGCGACGGTCCGCTCGGCCGCGAGCTTCCACCGTATGGACTGGGCCGAGGCGTTCCGCCAGGCCGGGCGGGCCGCCGTGCTCGCCGCCGCCCCGGGCGTCGGCTCCTCGCAGCGGATTCCGGAGGCCCTGTGGCACGGATTCCTGTCGAACGCCGCCGGACGCTCCGCGGAAGCGCTCGCCGCCGCGGAGGACGGCCTCCGGACCACCAGGGAGCAGGGCCTGACCGCCGCCACCCGCATGTGGCTCATGACCCGCTCACGGCTGCTTCTCGACGCCGGACGGCTGACGGACGCCCGGGCGGACGCCGAAGCCGCGTCCCCGACGACCGGCGATCTCGGCATGGGCGACCTCGCCGACGTCACCCTGCGGTACGCGATGATGCGCGTCGCCCTGCACACGGGCGACCAGCAGGCCGTACGAGCGCACGCGGCGGAGGCACGGCGGATGCGGAGTGACGGTTCGCCCGCCGTCCGCCACGCCGGCTCCTGGATGCTGGCTCTGGTGGCCGACTTCGAAGGCCGACCCGACCGAGCCATGGCCGAACTCGACGCGGTGACGGCCTCGCCCGTCGCGGCCCGGGACTTCGCCGCCTCGCTCGACCCTGCCGACGCCCCGGTCCTCGTCCGCCTGGCGCTCCGGGCCGGCGCGCACGAACCGGCCGTGCGGGCGGTCGCCCTGGCCGAGCGCCGCGCCGTGCTCAACCCCGGCCTCACATTCCTCGCCGCCACCGCCGCGCACGCCCGGGGGCTCCTCGGCAACGACCTCGCCCCACTCGTACGCGCCGTCCGGTTGTACGAGGACTGCCCTCGGGTCCTGGCCCGGGCGTCGGCACTGGAGGACGCCGGACGCAAGCTGGCGGCCACCCGCACCCCCGAAGCGGTGCCGTACTTCGACACGGCCCTCGCGCTCTACGCCCGGGCGGGCGCCGAGCGGGACGTCGCGCGCGTCCGCCGGCGCTTGCGGGCCGCCGGTGTCCGCCGAAGGCCTTCGCCGGCCGGCATCACCGGCGCATGGCCCGAGCTGACGGCCGCGGAGATGCGGGCGGTACGGCTCGTGGCCCGAGGACTGACCAACCGACAGGTGGCCGAGCGCCTCTCCGTCTCGCCGCACACGGTGAGTTCGCACCTGCGCCGCATCTTCACCAAGCTGGACATCACCTCGCGCGCGGAGCTGACCAGGTTGGCAAGGCATCGCGACAGCGGAGAGTAGTCGCTTCGTATCCCCTGCGCGCCTCGCGACAATGGACGATTCGTGTGATGTGCCGATGTCGCCGATTCCTCAAAATGATCAAGAACTGCGGAAGGGAGAAGTCCGCGGGGACAGTTGGTCGAGAGAGGAACCGCGCATGACCGTAAGGCTCCAGCGAGCCCGCCCTGGCAGCCCCGAGCTCCAGGCGCTCGTCGACGAGCTCGCGGAGCGGTTGGGCCGGTCCGTCGCCGTCGACGACCCGCTGGTCCGCATGGTCTGCACGAGCCGGCACTTCGGGGACGAGGACCCGGTACGCATCGGCACCCTGTTGCAGGGCCGCGCCGACCACGCGGCCGTCCGTCACGTCCTCGCCCAGGGCGTGACCCAGTGGCCCAGAGCCGGGTTCATCGACGGCCGTGACGATCTCGGACTGCTGCCCCGTTACGTCGTGCCGCTGCGCGAGCGCGGGCATCTCCTCGGGCTGCTCATGGTGGTCGTGCCCGAGAAGGCCCTCGGGGAGCGGGAGACGCGTGCCATCGCCCGGGCCGCGGCGGCCATGGCCGCCCAGATGTACGGAGAGCACATCGCCGCCGACACCCGGAGGGCCGACGAGCGGGACCTGGTCCACGCACTCGTCGGTACCGACGTCGCCGCCCGTACCACCGCACGCCGGCGAGCCCGGGAACTCGGACTGCTCGGAGCGGCGGAGCACGTCCTGGTCACCGTCGTCCAGCTGAGCTGCGCGACGGAGTTCCTGCGGCAGTCCGAAGCTGCCCTGTTGGGGGCGCTGGAGGGGTTCCGGCAGACGCGCTCCGCCCAGGGCCTCATCGCGATCGGCAAAGAACGGGCGACGCTGCTCCAGCTCCGCGACCAGCCACCCGGCCCGCGCGAGGTCACCGCCCAGTCCGCTCACATCCTCGCCGAACTCCGCACCTTCCTTGACCCGTCGGCGGAGCCGGTGATCGGCGTCGGTGGCCGGCACCCCGGCCTGGACGATGCCTGGACGTCGTACGAGCAGGCGCTCGTGGCGGCGCGCGCGGCACGCCGACTGCCCGCCCTGAGGAGCCTCGGCGACTGGGAGCTGCTCGGGGAACTCGCCGTGCTGCTCCAGCTCCCCGAGCACGCCCTGAACGCGTCCCTGGTCCCGAAGCCGCTCCGCACCCTGAGCGAGGCCCATGGCGGCGACCGCCTGCGGGACACGCTGCGCCGCTTCCTCGACCACGCGGGATCGATTCCCAGGACCGCGGACGCGCTGGGAATCCACCGCACCTCGCTCTACTACCGCCTGCGCCAGATCCAGGAGATCACCGGACTCGACCTCGATGACGGCGCCCACCGGCTCACTCTGCACCTCGGCCTCAGGGTCGAGGAACTCCTCTCCCCGGGCGACGACGGGGCCGTCTGACCACGGACTCGCTTCGACAAAGCGAGGAGGATCCACGGCCCGATTCCTACAGCTCGCGGTGGTGCGGGCGTCGGGCGCCATTCGATGATGTCGGGGACGGGCGGGACCGGTGTACCGCCTCTGACCAGGGGAGAGTCATGGAAGAACTGATCACGACGGACGGCGTACGACTCGCGTACCAGGACACCGGCGGCGAGGGCGTCCCGCTGGTGATGCTGCACGGCTGGGGGCAGACGCAGGCGATGTTCCGCCACCAGACCGAGGGGCTGGCGCCCGGCCGTCGCGTCGTCACCGTGGACCTCCGCGGCCACGGCAAGTCCGGCAAACCGCGTCACGGCTACCGCGTCGCCCGGCTCTCCCGCGACGTGCTCGAACTCGTCGACCATCTGGGTCTCGACCGTTTCGACGCACTGGGCTGGTCCATGGGCGTCTCGGTGTGGTGGAGCTTCATCGACCAGTACGGAACCGGGCGGATCCGGCGCTTCGTCGCCGTCGACCAGCCCGCCGCGGTCGCCGCCGTGCCCTGGATGACCGAGCGGGAACAGCGGGAGTCCGGCGCCATCTTCGATGTGTCGGGACTGCTGTACCTGGGGGCGGCCCTCGCCGGGCCGGAGGGGGACACGGTCCGCGCCGACTTCGTCCGGGGCATGTTCTCCGGCGAGCCCGACCCCGAGGTGCCGGCCTTCGTCGCCGAGGAGATCAGGTCGACACCCGCCTACGCGGGCGTACCGCTGCTGTTCGACCACTGCGCGCAGGACTGGCGGGACGTGCTTCCCCGGATCGACGTGCCGAGCCTGGTGATCGGCTGTGAGGGCAGCCATGTGCACCCCGATTCGCAGCGCTTCGTCGCCGAGCGGATTCCCGGCGCACGCCTGCACGTCTTCACCTCCGACGTGGCGAGCTCGCACTTCCCCTTCCTGGAGAACCCGCCGGCCTTCAACGCCGTGGTGGAGAAGTTCCTGGCCGAGGAGCCGCCGAGCCGGGCCTGAACCCGCCCCGCCGACCGCACGAACCGTACGGCTTGGAGTTCCCATGACCCTCTCACTGATGTCACGTCCGCCCGAAGGGGTGCCCAGGCAAGCGCCCGATCCGACCCCGCCCTCCTCCGGCTCGGGCCGGCTGGTCCAGATGCTTTCCGAGATGCCTGGCACGAGCGACCGGAACCACGTCTACCTCGGCGTCCATGTCCGCGGACCCGTCACCGTCGTCCACGAGCGCACCACGACCCTGTTGGAGCCGAACGACCTGGTCTTCTGCGACCCGGCCCGGCAGCACCTGGTGCAGTTCGGCGAGGGCTGCCAGATGATCTTCTTCCGGGTGCCACGCTGCTATCTGGGCGTCACGCAGGCGGAACTGAACCAGGTGCTCGGCGTACCCGTACGCGGCGGGGAGGGGCTCGGATCGCTGGTGTCCGACTTCCTGACCGCGCTCGCCGCCAAGGCGGAGTTCCGCCGGTCCACGATCGGCGACCGGCGTGCCCGGACAGCCGTGCATCTCCTCTCCGTCCTGGTCATGGAACTCCTCGAAGCGGACACCACGGACGAGGCAGACGACGCGTCCGGGACCGTCAACGAGATGCTGTCCCGTATCCGCGCCTACATCGAAGAACATCTGATGGACCCGGACCTCTCCCCGGAGTCGATCGCCCGCGCCCACCACATCTCCGTCCGGTACCTGCAGAAGCTCTTCCAGAACGACGGCAGCACGGTGAGCCAATGGGTGCGGCAGCGCAGGCTCGAGTTCTGCCGGCTCGAACTGGGCCGCTCCAACCGGCGCATCACCATGGCCGCGGTGGCGCACCGCTGGGGCTTCAGCAGCCCCTCGCACTTCAGCCGCACGTTCCGCGGGGCCTACGGCATGAGCCCCAGCCAATGGCAGGCCCTGGCGACCTCCGCCGTCGCGCCGACGACCGCCGACGCCCAGGACGAGCGACGTCGCTGAGGCGCGTGTGCGTCGTCATGACAGCGCGGGTGCGCGCATGGACAAGAGATGCCGCTGCCACCGATTTACCGTGAGTAACAGTCGCGCCGACGTCTTGCCGAACTCCGGGCCGCGCCCTGACCGTCGTGACGACGCCCCCCCCTGTGGCCGACACCGAGAAGAGAACTCGCATGACCAACCCCACCGTCGTCCTCGTACACGGTGCCTTCGCCGACGCGACAGGCTGGATAGGCGTCATCTCGGAACTCCGGAGCAGCGGCGTCCCGGTGATCGCTCCGTCGAACCCGCTGCGGGGCCTGACGTCGGACGCCGCCTACCTCGCATCCGTCCTCGCGCAGGTCGACGGCCCGGCCGTGCTCGTCGGCCACTCCTACGGCGGGGCGCTGATCACCGTGGCCGGTACGGCGGAGAACGTCGTCGCGCTCGTCTACGTGGCCGCCTACATGCCCCAGGAGGGCGAGAGCCTCGACCGGCTCCAAGGGGGCTTCCCCGAGTCCCCGCTGACAGGGAACCTCAAGGAGTGGACGTACCCGCTCCTCGACGGCGACTCGGCGGTCGAGGTCACCATCGAGGAGAGCGCGTATCCCTCCCTCTTCGCGGCGGACATGCCGGAGGACGTCGCCGTCGTCCTGGCGGCAACCCAACGCCCTCTCGCCGCAGCCGCGTTCACGGAGACCGCCTCCGCGGCGGCGTGGCGGACGAAACCGTCCTGGGCCCTGGTGGCCGGGGCGGACCGCACGATCAGTCCCGAACTCCAGCGCTTCGGCGCCACACGGGCCGGCGCTGTCGTCGTCGACCTCCCGGCCGCCTCCCACGCCGTCGCCCTGTCCGAGCCCACCCGGGTCGCCGACCTGATCAGGGACGCGGTGAGGGCGACGAGCTGACCGGCGGGCCGGCCGTCAGGCATCTGCTCCCACGGCGAACGCCCAGTCCACGCCGTACGGGGCGAGTCGGGCGGTGATCCGGCGGCGCAGGTCGGAGTCGGAGACCGGGGGCAGGGACACCACCGGGCGGCCTTCGGTCAGGTCGCACCGGATCTGCTGGTCGGCGCAGGCGATGCCGAGGGAGGCCAGAGCGTCGGAGAACGCGCGCCGGGTGGCGTCGAGGCGCAAGGGCACCTTGGAGGGCTTGCCGATGTCGGTCACGGGCAGCGCCGACAGGATGATGACGTCCTTGGGGGCCGCGGCTCGCTCGGGCACGTGTCGTGCGGCGAACGCGATCAGTTCGTCGGGGCCGGTGCCGATGGTGCCGGGGGCCACGGTGACGTAGGCGACCGGGACTTCGCCGGAGTGCGGGTCGGGGCGTCCGACGGCGCTCGCGCCGGTGACGGCCGGGTGGGCGAGTAGTGCGTCCTCGATGACGGCGGGGTCGATGTTGTGGCCGCCGCGGATGATCAGGTCCTTCGCGCGGCCGAGCAGGTGGATGAATCCATCAGCGTCCACGCGAGCGAGGTCGCCGGTGTCGAGCCAGCCGTCGCGCACGGCGCCGAGGGGGTCCAGGCGCGGCCCGTCGACGTCGTGGCCGACGACGTAGCCGGGGAAGACGTTCGGGCCGCTGACGGCGAGGACGCCGGGCTCCCCCTGCGGGAGGTCGTGCCACTGGCCGTCGCTGTCGATCCGTACCGTCTTCACCTGCTGGTAGGGCATGCGCTGGCCCGCCGCCTCGGGGCGCCGGTGTTCGCGCAGGAAGCTCCGGGCGCTGCCGCAGGTGGCCTCGGTCAGTCCGTACCCCTGGCACAGGGGGACGCCGGTGTGGTCCTCGAACGCCTCGCGTACCGACGACGGCAGAGGGGACGCCCCGACGATCGCGAAGCGCAGCGAGGTGATGTCCGCGTCGAGCGGCACGCGGGCGAGCCCGGCGTAGACGGTGGGGACGGCGGACAGGGTGGCGATCCGGAAATGCTCGACGATCTTCCAGATGACCTTGAACAGCGCCGGTTCGCGGTAACCGAGGGGACCGGTCCACACCGTGTGCCGGCCGCGCAGCAGCGGTCCCAGCAGGGTGACGACCAATGCGTTGACGTGGAACAGCGGCAGCCCGGCGAAGAGTACGGAATCGGGTTCCAGCAGGCTGTTGGCCGCGATCATCCATGCGTCGGTCACCTCGTTGGCGTGGGTGTGCGCGGCCAGTTTGGGGGCGCCGGTGGTGCCGCCGGTGTGGAAGTACGCGGCCAGATCGTCGGCCTTCGGGGGCACCAGGCCGGGACGGAGTTCCGTCGGCTGACCGGCGGCCGCGACGTGCAGATAGGCGACCTCGACCCCCTCGATCGGCTCCAGAGCGGGTGCGGGATCGGGTGCGCCGACGGGGCGCAGCGCGAAGAGTGCCGCACAGCGGAGCGATGCGGCCACGGTGCGGGCCGTCCGCCATGCTGCGGGGTCGAGTTCGGGTCCGGCCGCGACCAGGACCCCGGCCCCGCCGAGCCCCAGCAGACGTTCGGCGTGCTCGGCAGAGAGGGAGGGGTTGACCGGTGCGGCGATGCCCGCGAGCTGGGCGGCCAGGAGTGCGGCGGGCAGCAGACCGGTGTTCGGGGTCAGCAGGCCCACGGCGGTGGTACGGCGGACCCCGTGCCGGTGGAGCAGGTTCGCGATGCGGTGCACCTGGTCGCGCAGTTGGGCGAAGCCCACGGCTTCACCGTGCATCCACTGCTCAGCGCTGGGCAGCACCGTGAGAGCCGTCCGCTCGGGCCACAGCTCGGCGGCACGGGTCAGAACGTCGTAGGTGGAAGCGGGCAGGCCGCGGTCCTCCAGCGCGAGGGACTCGATCGTCTTCAGGTCGCCCGGCTGGTCGTACGCCGGCCAGAGCGGATCGGGCTGAGGGTTGTTCACAGGAACTTCCTTTCACGCGTGGGCGGTTACGACAGCCGGTTCTCGATCTCCGCGTACGACCAGGGGCGGAGGATCTCCAGTGCCTTGCCGACGCGGAAGACGGCCGGGTCGTCGTAGGGGTGGCCGACGATCTGGAGGCCGGTGGGGAGTCCCCAGCTCGACATGCCGGAGGGGACGTTGAGGACGGGGCAGCGGTTGTTGATGTTGAAGGGGCTGGTCATGGCGCTCCACAGGGTGTCGGCCACCTCCTCGCCGTGCACCACGACCTTCTCGCCCGCGAGGTCGTCGCCCGCGTGCCAGCCCGGGACGGCGGTGGTGGGGCAGAGCATGGCGTCGAATCCCGCCATGGCGGTGGAGAGTTCGCGTTGCAGCCGGTGCTCGGCGCGCAGGGAGTCGAGGTAGCTCACCTGGGTGCGGGCGTACGTCATGGTGTCGGCGAAGGCGACCGCGTACGGGCTCAGCAGGTCGCGACGGGTTTCGGCGGCCTCGATGACGAGGGCGCCGAAGATGGTCGAGAAGTGCCCGGCGAGCGAGGTGAGCAGGTCGGCACGGGTCCAGGGGAGGGTGATCTCCTCCACGTGCGCCCCGGCGCCGGAGAGGGCCTGGGCGGCGGCGCGGGTGTTGGCCTCGACCTCCGGGTGGACGTCGTACTCGCCCAGCCGCACGCACAGCGCGATCCGCATGCCGCCGACGTCCTCGTACGAGGTGGGCAGGGTTAGTTTGGGGCGGATCGAGGTGTGGTCGCGGGGGTCGGGACCGGCCAGGACGTTCTGGAAGACGATGGTGTCGTCCACCGTGCGGGCCATCGGGCCGTCTCCGCGGTAGTGGTCGGCGGCGAGCACGCCGAGCCCGGGATTGCGGCCGTAGGGCGCCTTGAAGCCGACCGTTCCGGTGAACGCGGCCGGGATGCGCGTGGAGCCGCCGATGTCGGAGGCGGTGGCGAGCAGGGTCGTGCCGGCGGCGAGGGAGGCGCCGGCGCCGCCGGAGGAGCCGCCGGGGGTGAAGTCGAGGTTCCACGGGTTGCGGGTGACGCCCCACATGCGGGAGTGGGTGTACGTGGAGAGGGAGAACTCGGGCGTGGTGGTGCGGGCGTGGATGATGCCGCCGGCGTCGAGGACACGGTCGATCACGGGGGCGTTCTCGGTGGCGATCCGGCCTTCGTGGACGAGGGAGCCCTCCGTCAGGGTGCGGCCCAGGAGGGCGTGCTTCTCCTTCGCCGCGACCGGAACGCCCTCCAGCGGGCGGGGGGCCAGGCCGTTCTTTCCGAGGTAGCGGTCCTCGGCGTGCCGGGCCTGCTCCAGGGCCTCGTCGAAGAGGCGCTCGGTGAAGGCGTTGATCCGCGGTTCGACCTTCTCGGCGCGTTCGACCACCGCCCGCATCAGCTCGACCGGGGACAGCTCACCGCGGGTGAAGAGCCGGATGGCCTCGGTGGCGCTGAGGTGGACGAGGCCGTCGCCGGCGGGCGGGGGGCTCGACATGGGCGTTCCTCTCGATCGATGGGCTGAGGCGGGCCGGTTGGCCGTCCGCCGGTGCTGCCAGCCTCATGGACCTGTCCCTCCCGCCCCGCGGATTGCACGGATCCGCCACGACCGGGGGTGCTGTGCGGGAAACCGCAGCACACCGGGGCGGGGTGGTTCAGGTGACCGGGGCCCACAGGTCGATCGGGACGAAGCCGGTGCTGCGGCCGTCGTCGGCGAGCAGGCGCCCCATGCGTTTGATCCAGCGCAGGTTCACCGCGCGGTCGAGCACGCGCACGGAGGTGATCCTGGCGGCGGCCTGGGCCTCGTAGCGGGCGAGGTCGTCCAGGGCGTGCAGCCACACGACGCTCAGCAGGTTGGCCTCCGAGGCCACCGACGCCGCCATACGGGTGCTCCGCAGCCGGCTCAACTCGTCACCCGCCGGGGCGAGCCGCGCGGGAGGCACGGACATCCAGATCGTCGCCGAACTGTGCCAGCCTGAGTGCAGGTGGGCGGTGTCGCAGCGCAGTACCGCTCTGCCGCCGTGCAGCAGGGAGTGCAGCTGCCGTCGCACCGTCGACTCGGGCCGGTCCAGTTCGGCGGCGATCGAGGCGATGGAGCGGCGGCCGTCCCGCGCGAGGGCGAGCATCAGGGCCCGGTCCTCGGGCGCGAGAACGGCGGCGGCGGGGCGGGCGACACCGTCCTCGCACTCCGCCAGGTCGCGCCGCTGATCGCGCGAGAGCGCGTCCATGCGCCACTCGCTCCCGTCCCGGTGCACATGCTGCACCAGGTGGGTGCGGGTCGCGGTCACCGCCTCGTCGCGGCCGAGAGCGAGGACGTACGCGGTCATCGACGCCTTGGTCGCCGTGGCCACCGTCAGGAGCAGATCGCACGGTCCCGCCACCAGTTCCACGCTCATCGCCTGGGGGTGACGCGCGAGCCGGCCGGCCAGGGCTTCCCGTGCCTGGGGCACGCACGACACCGCGATCAGGGCGAGGGCTCCGTGAGCGACCTGGGAGGGAGCCGCGTGGCAGGTGATCCACGCCTCGCCGGAGGCGCGCAGCCGCGCCCAGCGCCGGGAGAGCGTCGCCGCGTCCACACCGAGCGGGCGGGCCAGCTGGGCCCAGGGGGCGCGGGGCGCCATCTGCAGGGCGTTGACGAGGGCGAGATCGAGTTCATCGAGTGTTCCCCGGGAGGGGGTGTCGGCCGTGGCCGGTCCGACAGATGCTGCGGATCCATGCATGTGAGCGCCTCCGGCTGTGGATTCTTGCAATTTCGGACCGGTGCGGGAAGCGGCCTGTTCTGTATGCCGCATCACACCGCAGCACCGCCCCCCGCCCTCAGCCCTCCGTCCCGGGGAGTCCTCCATGCACCGTTCGCGATTCCTCTCCGGCGCCGTCACGGTCGCCGCCACGTCCCTCCTGGCCTCCGCCTGCACCACCGGTTCCGCCGACGGCCCTTCGTCGAGCGGCGGCGGGAGCGGGGGCGCCGTCAGGATCGGTGTCACCTCCGACGTCACGTCCTTCGACCCGGCGAAGGGCGCGGGCGGGACGGACTACGTGATGACGTCGCTGCTGTACCAGCCGTTGATCGGCCAGGACGACGGGGGCGTGTTCGTCGCCGGTCTGGCCGAGACCTGGACGTCCACGCCCACGAAGACGACCCTGACCCTGAAGAAGGGCCTGACCTGTTCCGACGGCTCCTCCCTGACCGCCTCGCAGGTCGTCGCCTCCCTGCGGCGCTACCGGACGACCTCGGCCGGAGCCCTCCTCACCTTCGGCGCCGCGAACGCCGGCGAGAAGACCACGATCACGGGCGACGACGAGTCCGGGACCGTCTCCATCACCACCGCCACCCCGTGGGGCGAGGTCCTGAGCGGCCTTTCCGGCACCGGAGCCGGGATCATCTGCAAGGCAGGTCTCGACGCGGGCTCCGCCGCGCTCGCCCAGGGCCCCGTCAAGGGCGCGGCTTCCGGCCCGTACGAGATGGCGACGGCGCGGCGCGGCGCCTCTTACGAACTGAGGCTGCGCAAGGGCTTCGACGCGTATCCGCGCTTCGCCTCGCTGCCTGCGGGGAAGCCGGCCGACACGCTGCGGATCCAGATCGCGAGGAACGAGGCGACCCTCGCCAACCAGCTGCGGACCGGCGCCCTGGACCTGGCACCCCTCACCGGCACGGACGTCACGCGGTTCACCGGCAACGCCGGATACACCATCAGGTCGGCTCCGTTCATCAGGAACTACCTCGCCTTCAACCAGCGTCCCGGGCACCCGGGCGCCGACCCGAAGGTCCGCAACGCGGTCGCGCAGGCGGTCAGCGCCACCGCTTTCAACAAGGTCTTCGGCGGCGCGGGCCGACCCATGACGTCGTACGTGGACGAGAAGTCCGCCTGTGTCTCCACCGACACCGCCCTGCTGACCGCGACCGATCCGGCCGCGGCGAAGAAGGCCCTCGAAGGAGTGCCGATCAAGCTGGAGGGGTCCAACGCGGTGGCCGGCGGCGCCGGCAACTCCTATGTCGCCGAGGCCCTGCGCACCGCCGGTGCCGAGGTGAAGCTCACCAACGCCGACAACGCCACCTGGGCCACCGACGTCACCGCCAACCAGGGCGACTGGGACGCCACCGTCTTCCCGCTGATCAGCGGGAGCCTCGCGCGCGGCGGCAGCTACTTCCTGGGCCCCGAACCCGCCAAGGGCGGTCTGAACTACGGCGCGGTGAAGAACACGGCGTACGCGGAGAGCTACATCGCGGCCACTTCCACCACCGACCGGAACGCCAAGTGCGCCGCCTGGCAGAAGGCGCAGGAAGCCCTGCTCAAGGCCGACGACGTGATTCCGCTCGCCACGGTGGACGTGCACTACGTCGCCCGCAAGGGCGTCTCCTTCGCGATGCCGGGCGGCTCCCTGACCGTCTCCACGCTCCGGGTCACCGGCTGATGGCGACGACGCCGACCGCCGCGACGGCCACGGCGGCGGGGCGCACGACGACGCTCGGCCCCTGGGGCACCTTCCTCCTCCGGCGTCTCGCCGGCCTCGCCGCCGTCGCGATCACGCTCGTCGTCGGCACGTTCCTGATGGTGCAGCTCATCCCCGGCGACCCGGCGCGCGTGGTCGCGGGCGCCGACGCGACGCCCGCCGACGTGGAGCGGGCCCGCCACGAACTAGGCCTCGACCAGCCGCTGTCGACGCAGTTCGGTACGTATGCGAGCGGCCTGCTCCGCGGCGACCTGGGCACCTCCTTCCAGACGAAGGAACCGGTCGCCGAGATCATCGGCAGCCGTCTGCCGTTCACCGCCGAGATCGCCTTCCTCTCCGTCCTGGCGGTACTGCTGCTCGCCGTGCCCATCGGACTGGCCGTCGCCGCGCGCGGAAGCCGGCGCACCGACGGGGCGTTCACCTTCGTCACCGGCCTGGTCGGCGCCACACCCGAGTACATCATCGGAACGCTCCTCGTCCTCGGCTTCGCCATCGGACTGGGCTGGTTCCCGGCGGCGGGCGCCGAGACCGTCTCGTCGATGGTGCTCCCGATCGCCGCGCTCGTGCTGCCCGCCACCTGCGTCACGGCCCGCATCGTGCGCAGCGAGGCCGCACACGTCCTCGCCCAGGACTACATGCGCACCGCCCGGGGCCGCCGGCTGCCACCGCTGCGTCTGTACGCCCGTCACGCCCTGCCCAACCTGCTGACCGCCACGCTCACCCTCGGCGGACTGATCCTCGCGGGCCTGCTCGGCGGCACGGTCGTCGTCGAGTCCGTCTTCGCCTGGCCGGGCATCGGCCAGCGCGTCGTCGAGGCGCTCCTCGTCCGCGACCATCCCGTGATCCAGGGCTGTGTCCTGGTCCTCGGCCTGCTCGCCGCCCTGCTCAACCTGCTCGTCGACGTCGTCCTCGCGCTGCTCGACCCGCGCACCCTGGCCGGAAAGGGAGGCCACTGATGCGACGCGTACGGTGGAACACCCCGCTCGTCGTGGCCCTCACCGGCCTCGGCCTGATCGCCCTCCTCGGCATCGTCACCCCCTTCCTCTGGGAGGAGCGGGCGACCGCCCTCGGCGGCGCCGCCCGCGCGCACCCGTCCGGCGACCACTGGCTCGGCACCGACGCCCTCGGCCGCGACGTACTGGCCCGCACCCTGGTCGCCACCCGCCTCACCCTGGAGATGACGCTCGCCGCGACCGCGCTCGCCGCCGTCGCGGGCAGCCTGCTCGGCACCGTCGTCTGGGTCTCCGGCCGGCGCGTACGCGAGCTGGGCCTGCGTCTGGTCGACGTGATGATCTCCTACCCGGCGCTCATCCTGGCCCTGGTGATCGCCACGCTCCTCGGGACCGGACCCACCGCCTCGGTCCTCGCGATCGGCCTGGGCGGAGCACCCGCCTTCGCCCGCCTCACCGCCAACATGGCGGCGTCGGTCGCGCAGCGCGACTTCGTCACGCAGGCCCGTCTGTTGGGCGTACCGCCCTCCCGCCTGCTCGCCCGCCACCTGCTGCCCAACATCTCCGGGCCGCTGCTCGTACTGCTCTCGGTGGCCTTCGCGAACGTGCTCGTCGCGCTGTCCGGCCTGTCGTTCCTGGGTGTCGGCGTGCAGTCGCCGGACTACGACTGGGGAGCGCTGCTCAACTCCGGCCTGGAGTCGCTCTACACCAACCCCGCAGAGGCGATCGGCCCGGCGCTCGCCATCACCGTCACCGGCGTCCTCGCGGGCTTCGTCGGCGATGGCCTCGCCACGGGACTCGACCCCCGTGCCGACGGTACGAGAGCCAGGACTGGACGCCCGGCCGTCGCCGCCTCCGCGAGCTCCCACCGAGCCCCCGTGGACGCCCTGGTGACGGTGGACAACCTCGTCGTCGCCCTGCAGGACGGTACCCGTCTCGTCGACGACGTCTCCTTCCACGTCATGCCCGGCGAGATCCTCGGCCTCGTGGGAGAGTCCGGCTCCGGAAAGTCGCTGACGGCGATGAGCGTGGCCCGGCTCCTGCCGGAGGGGCTGTCCGCGCACGCGGCGGAACTGACCCTCGACGACCTCGACCTGACCGCCTCCGAAGCCGACCCCCGGCGCCTGGCCACCGAGATCGGCATCGTCCACCAGGACCCCTCGGCCTCCTTCAACCCGGCCCTGAGGATGGGCGGACAACTGACCGAGACGCTCCGCGTGCACCAGGGCGTGCGCGGAAGGGAAGCGCGTGGGCGCGCCGTCGAGGCCCTGGCACAGGTGCGGATCGAGAACCCGGCCCGGGTCGTGAGGCAGTATCCGCACGAGCTGTCCGGCGGCATGCGGCAGCGCGCGATGATCGCCACCGCGATCCTGCCCGGTCCGCGGCTGATCGTCGCCGACGAACCGACCACCGCCCTCGACGTGACCGTCCAGGCCGAGGTGCTCGACCTCCTGAAGGACATCAACCGAACCCGCGGCACGAGCATGCTCTTCATCTCCCACGACATCGGCGTGATCGGCACGGTCTGCCATCGGGTGGTGGTGATGTACGCGGGCCGGGTGGTGGAGGAACTGTCCGCGGCGGATCTGCGGGCGGGCCGCGCGAGGCACCCGTACACCAGAGCCCTGCTGGCCGCGAGCCCGCGCCTCCACGACGCGGACACGGACACGGACGCGGTGGGGGAGCGCGCACCGCTCACGACGATCCCGGGCCGCCCACCGGCCCCCGCCGACCGCCCGAACGGCTGCGCCTTCGCCGACCGCTGCCCGGTGGTGCTCGACGGCCTCTGCGGCACCGAACGACCGCGGCTGACCGATGCCGTCGCCTGCCATGCCGTACGCCAGGAGGAGCAGCCCGTATGACCACGTCCCCCTACAAGCTGGCCGTCGAGGACCTGACCGTCGCCTTCGGGCACGGCCGGCGCGTCAGAAGGGTGCTGCACGGCGTGTCCACCGGGGTCCGGGCCGGGCAGACGCTCGGCCTGGTCGGCGAGTCCGGATCGGGCAAGTCGACGATCGCCAGGGCGATCGTCGGTATCCACCCCGTGCGTACCGGCCGCATCACCCTCGACGGAGAAGACCTCACGGGCCTCAAGGCAAGGGAGCTCGTCGCGGTACGCCGCCGCGTCCAGCTCGTCTCCCAGGACCCGTACGCCTCGCTCAACCCACGCATGACCGTCGGTGAGGCCATCGCCGAGGCCGTCGACCCGGTGCGGGCCGACGCCAGGAAGCACGCGGCGACGGTCGAGCGATGGCTGGAGACCGTCGCGCTGGACGGCTCGGCAGCGGCCAGGTACCCGCATGAGTTCTCCGGTGGTCAGCGCCAGCGCATCGCGGTCGCCCGCGCCCTGGCAGTGGAACCCGAAGTGGTGATCGCCGACGAGATCACCTCCGCGCTCGACGCCTCCGTCCAGGCAGAGGTGCTCAACCTCCTGGAAGCGCTGCGGCGTTCGCTGGCCCTGACGATGGTCTTCATCTCCCACGACCTGGCCGTCGTCCGCCACGTCAGCGACGAGGTCGCCGTCCTGTGCCACGGGGAGCTGGTGGAGCAGGGGCCGGTGCGGGACGTGTACCGCGCGCCCCGACACCCCTACACACGCCGCCTGCTGGCGAGCGTGCCGGCGTTCGAGGAGAAGCCGACGCCCGAGAAGACGCTCGACAAGAAGGAGTCAGCAGTATGAACGAGCCGACCGTCGTCGCCGACCGCACGCGGCAGATCACCGCCGGCCTGAAGCCCACCGCACTGATGGACTTCTACCGCGACCTGCACCGCCACCCCGAGCTCGCCTTCCAGGAGCACCGCACCGCGGCGAAGCTCACCGCGTGTCTGCGCGCGGCCGGCTACGGCGTGACGGAAGGGGTCGGCGGCACCGGTGTGGTCGGCGTCCTCGTCAACGGCGACGGCCCGGTCGTCTGGCTGCGCGGCGACATGGACGCGCTGCCCGTCCAGGAGGCCACCGGCCTGGAGTACGCCTCCACCGTCGACGGGGTCATGCACGCCTGCGGCCACGACCTGCACGTCACCTGGCTCGCCGGCGCCGCCGAGGCGCTGGCCGCCGCCCGCGACACCTGGTCCGGCACGCTGGTCGTCATCGGGCAGCCCGCCGAGGAGTCCGGCGGCGGCGCGGCGGCGATGGTCGCCGGTGGACTGCACTCCCGCTTCCCCCGCCCCGACGTGCTGCTCGGCCAGCACGTCACGCCCGGTCGCGCCGGGTTCTACCCGCACACCCCGGGCCTGACGATGTCGGCCTCCGACGACATCGACGTCGTCGTGCACGGCGTGGGCGGTCACGGCTCACGTCCCGAGTCGACGATCGACCCGGTCGTGACGGCCGCCTACATCGTCACCCGCCTGCAGACGGTGGTGTCGAGGGAGGTCGCGGCGGCTCACTCGGTGGTGCTGACGGTGGGCCAGTTCCATGCCGGTACGAAGCACAACATCATCCCCGCCGACGCCCGGCTCTCCCTGAACCTGCGCACCCAGGACGCGCACGTACGCGACCGGGTCCTCGGCGCCGTCCGCCGCATCGTCGCGGGCGAGTGCCGGACCGCAGGCTGCCCGGAGCCGCCCCGGGTCACGGTGCGGCCCGGCTACCCGAACACCGTCAACGACGCCGTACTCGACGGGCAGATCGCGGCCGTGCACCGCGAACTCTTCGGGCCGGAGACGGTGTTCGACTTCGGCGCGGCGATGGGAAGCGAGGACTTCTCCCTCCTCGCACCCGACGGCGTCCCGTACGACTACTGGTACGTCACCTCCACTCCGGCCCACGTGTGGGAGGCGGCCGCCGGCACGGACCTGGCCGAGAAGTTCGGCAACGTACCGGGCAACCACAGCCCGCTCTTCGCCCCCGACCTCTCCGTGCTCGTGCCAGGTGTCCAGGCCCTGGTGTCGGCGGCGCTGAGCCGCCTGGCGTGATGCGGTGAGGGTGTTCTGCCTGTCCCACACCGCGTACCGGACGAAGGGAGCTCGGCCGGAGCGCCGTCGACGGCGGCGGCAGGTCACGCTGCCGCCGTACTTCGGCCAGGCTTGGGCCGCATGCCTTCGCCGACGCTAAGGTATGGCGCCGTACTCGGCGGATCACTCTGAAGAGGTGGGAATGGGGCTCATGGACGCGGATCACGCGGAGCTGGTCGTCGCGGCGCAGGCCGGTGACGATCGCGCGCGCGAGAAGCTGATCGCCGCATACCTGCCCCTGCTCTACAACATCGTCGGGCGAGCGCTGAGCGGACATGCCGACGTCGACGACGTCGTCCAGGAGACCCTGCTGCGCGTGGTGCGCGACCTACCGGCCCTGCGTGCCCCGGAAAGCTTCCGGTCCTGGCTGGTGTCCATCACGCTCCGTCAGATCAACACCCACTGGCACCGACAGCGCACTCTCGCCGAGAGGACCACGGTCGTCGACGAGGCACTCGGGGTACCCGACGTCGGCGGCGCGCTCGAGGACGTGACGATCCTGCGTCTGCACATGTCGGACGAACGCCGTCATGCGGTCGAGGCCGGCCGGTGGCTCGACCCGGATCATCGGGTGCTGCTGTCGCTGTGGTGGCAGGAATGCGCCGGCTTGCTGAGCCGCCAGGACATCGCCGACGCGATGGGGCTGAGTGTCGCCCACGCCGGAGTCCGCCTGCAGCGCATGCGCGAGCAATGGGAACTGAGCCGGACGATCGTCTCCGCGCTGGAGGCGGACCCGCGCTGTCCGGGGCTGAACGAGACCGTCGTCGGCTGGGACGGTCTGCGTACGTCCGTGTGGCGCAAGCGGATCGCGCGCCACACCCGCGACTGCCCCCTCTGTACGTCGACGACGACGGAACGGGTTCCGGCCGAACTGCTGCTCCTCAGCCTCACACCGCTCACCGTCCCGGCCGCGCTCACCGCCGCGCTGGCCGCCAAGGGCCTGCTGTCGGCTACGGGCGCGAGCGCCGCCGGGCTGGCCACGGCACACGCCGCCGCCGGCGCGGCGACAGGGGGAGGCGGTCTGCACGGCTCGCTGCTCGGCAAACTCCACGCGGTGGCCGCCCATCCGATGCTCAGCCTCGCCACCGGCGCGGTGCTCGTCGTCGGGACCGCCACCTACGCGGCATGGCCCGAAAAGGCGCCTCCGGTGCCCGGCGTCAGTGCCGCTCCCACGGTCGCCGCCTCCACGAGCGGTGCTCCCACGGTCGCCACTCCCACGCCGGCCCCGTCACCCACCACCCCGCCGGCCACACCCTCCCCGGCGGGTCCGTCCGCCGTCACCGACACTGTTCCGCTGGGCGCGCAGTCGCTGCAGTCCGTGGACCAGCCCGGACTGTTCGTCACGTATGACGATGAGTTCGCAACGCTCGGCCCGGTCTCGGCGTCGAGCGGCGAGCGGACACGGCAACGGGTCACCTTCACGGTCGTCAGGGGGCTGGCCGACACGCGGTGCGTCACCTTCCGCGCCGCGGACGGCCGGTATCTCCGCCACCATTACCTGCGGCTACGGCTGAGCACCGACGACGGCAGCGCACTGTTCCGGGAAGACGCCACCTTCTGTCCGCGCCCCGGGGCGGTCGCCGGGTCCGTGACCCTGCACGCGCACAACTATCCCGGTTCGGTCATCCGTCACCGCGACGGCGGCATCTGGCTCGACGGCTCCGACGGCACTCGTGCGTTCGCCGGCCAGGCTTCCTTCATCGTGCGCCGACCCTTGGCCTGAGATCCGCTCCCCGCTCAGCAGGGATCAGGCCGTCTCAGTGACAGCGGGTGATCCCGCATTACGGTCCCGTACCGAGCCGGGTGCCGCGCCCGAACCCGGCTCCGCTCCTCGTCGCGTCGACGGCTGCCTCTGCGTGAGCGGATTCCGACACTGACGAGCGGTGCGGCGCGCCGTTCCCCCAGGGACGACCAGGTCTGGGGACCTGTCATAACGCTTTCCGACCGAGAGATGCATCACCGAGCAATCCTCCGGACGGCGCGACTTTTCCGTTACGGGACCGCGAGTCCGCAAGCCTCCACTTCAGGGGTGGCCTTCCCGCCGCTCGGCTCGTCGCGCTGGAGCGGCGGGTTTCCCGGCCTCCCCCCTGGACCTGTCCCCCGAAGAAAGTCAGTCCCATGCCACGACACACCGACGAACCCGAGGCGACCGGTGCGCGGGAACGCCCACGCCTCCGGCACCGCGCCCGCCTCGCGGCAGATCAGGCCGCCCTGGCCGACGCCCGCACGATCACGGCACCCGGAATGACCCGCAACCCCCGAGGAGAATCATGAAGGGCCTGCACCGGCTCCGCCGACGTCGCTGGACACTGTTGACAGGAGTGTCGGCCACGGCGCTGGTTGCCGGCGTCGTGACGTTCCTCCCCAGCTCCGCCGGGGCCGCGGGCCTGGGTACCCAGGCGGCCTCCTCGGGCAGGTACTTCGGCACCGCCGTAGCCTCCGGCAGGCTCGGTGACCCGACGTACACCGCGATCGCGGACCGGGAGTTCAACATGATCACCCCGGAGAACGAGATGAAGTGGGACGCCGTCGAACCGTCCCGCGGCAACTTCCGGTTCGGTCCCGCGGACCGGATCGTCGACCGCGCCCTGGCACGCGGTCAGCGCCTGCGCGGCCACACCACGGTCTGGCACTCGCAACTCCCCTCCTGGGTCAGCGCCATCCGTGACCCGGGCACGCTGCGCAGCGTGATGAACCACCACATCACGACCGAGATGACCCACTACAAGGGCAGGATCTACGCCTGGGACGTCGTCAACGAGGCCTTCGCCGACGGGGGCTCGGGCAGACTCCGCGACTCGGTCTTCCAGAAAGTCCTCGGCAACACCTTCGTCGAGGAAGCGTTCCGCACCGCCCGGGCTGCCGACTCCTCGTCCAAGCTCTGCTACAACGACTACAACATCGAGAACTGGACGGACGCCAAGACCCAGGGCGTCTACCGCATGGTCAAGGACTTCAAGTCCCGAGGCGTGCCCATCGACTGTGTCGGCTTCCAGAGCCACTTCGGGGCGGGCGGCCCGCCGACGAGCTTCAGGACCACCCTGGCCAGTTTCGCCGCCCTCGGCGTCGACGTCCAGATCACCGAGCTCGACATCGCCCAGGCGTCACCCAGCCACTACGCGAACACCGTCAACGCGTGCTTGTCCGTGGCACGGTGCACCGGCGTCACGGTGTGGGGCGTCCGTGACAGCGACTCCTGGCGCAGCGGCGAGAATCCACTGCTGTTCGACGACAACGGCAAGCCCAAGCCGGCGTACACCGCCGTCATGCGTGCGTTCAACTCCGGCTCAGGTACCCCGCCGGTCACCCCGGCCGGCAGTACGGGGGAGATCAAGGGTGTGGCCTCCGGCCGCTGTATCGACATCCCCGGCTCCGCCACGGCCAACGGTGCCCAGGCCCAACTGGGGGAGTGCGGCGGACAGACCGGCCAGCGCTGGACCTACACCGCCGCCAAGCAGCTGATGGTCCACGGGAACAAGTGCCTGGACGCCAAGGACAAGGGCATCACCAACGGCACACCGGTGGTCGTCTGGGACTGCAACGGCGGCGCCAACCAGCAGTGGAACATCAACACCGACGGCACGATCACCGGCGTCCAGTCCGGTCTGTGCCTCGACGCCATCGGCGCGGCCACAGCGAACGGCACCAGGATCCAGTTGTACACCTGCGCTTCCGTCGGCAACCAGAAGTGGACCGCCCCGTCCGGGGCGGGCAGCGGTACGTGTGCTCTCCCGTCGACGTACAAGTGGAGTTCGACCGGCCCCCTCGCGCAGCCGTCGAACGGGTGGGCCGCGCTGAAGGACTTCACCCATGTGACGTACAACGGCAAGCACCTGGTCTACGCGTCGAGCGCGTCGGGAACCTCCTACGGCTCGATGGCGTTCAGCCCCTTCACGAACTGGTCGGACATGGCGGCGGCCGGGCAGACGAGGATGAACCAGAACGCGGTGGCGCCCACGCTGTTCTACTTCGCGCCGAAGAAGCTCTGGGTGCTGGCGTACCAGTGGGGGGCAGCGCCCTTCAGCTACCGCACGTCGAGCGACCCCACCAATCCCCACGGCTGGTCCGCGCCGCAGCCGCTGTTCACCGGCAGCATCCCCCGCACCGACTCCTCCACCGGCCCGATCGACCAGGCACTGATCGCCGACGACCGGAACATGTACCTCTTCTTCGCCGGTGACAACGGCAGGATCTACCGGGCGAGCATGCCGATCGGGAACTTCCCCGGCAGCTTCGGCTCGTCGTACACGACGGTCATGAGCGACACGGCGAAGAACCTGTTCGAGGCGCCGCAGGTCTACAAGGTCCAGGGCCGGAACCAGTACCTCATGATCGTCGAAGCCCGGGGTGCGAGTGAGCAGCGCTACTTCCGCTCCTTCACGGCCTCCAGCCTGAGCGGTTCGTGGACCCCGCAGGCCGCCGGCGAGAGCAACCCCTTCGCGGGCAAGGCCAACAGCGGTGCCACCTGGACCAACGACATCAGCCACGGTGATCTGGTCCGCACCAACCCCGACCAGACCATGACCATCGACCCCTGCAACCTGCAGTTCCTCTACCAGGGCAAGTCCCCGCAGGCGGGCGGACCCTACGACCGGCTTCCGTACCGCCCGGGTGTCCTCACCCTGCAGCGCTGAGCTGCCCGATTTACGGTTACACACAAGGAGAAACACCCCCCATGAACAACCCCACGAACGGCGCGCGCCGCGGACGTCACCGCCGTCGCAGGACCGCCACCGCCCTGCTGCTCGGTGTGCCCGCCACCGTCGTGCCGTACCTGCTGTTCGTGCAGGACGACTCGCAGGCCGCGACGGTCGACGGCAGTGCCTACTACCGGCTGGTCTCCGTACGCAGCGGCAAGGCGCTGGACGTCAACGCCTTCTCCACCGCCGATGGCACGCGCATCCAGCAGTGGACCGACCAGAACACCGCCAACCAGCAGTGGAAGCTGAGGCCCACCGGCAACGGCTCCTACGAGCTGGTGAACCGCAACAGCGGCAAAGTGCTGGGCATAGCCGGCGGTTCGACCGCCCGGTCGGCCGCCGCCGAGCAGCAGACCGACAACTCGTCGCCCTCCCAGGAGTGGCGGATCGACACGGTGAGCGGCACCGATGCCGTCACCTTCACCTCCCGCGCCAGCGGCCTGGTCCTGGATGTCTCCGGAGGCTCCACGGCCCAGGGCGCGGCGATCATTCAGTATCCGGGCACGGGCAGCACCAACCAGCAGTGGAAACTCGTGAAGGTGGACGCCGCACCGTCGACCGCGGCCGGCCCGTACACATGGCGGAACGCCCGGGTGGTCGGCGGCGGATACGTCACCGGCCTGGTGTTCAACCCGCGCGAGAAGGGCCTGCTGTACGCCCGTACCGACATGGGTGGCGCCTACCGCTGGGACACCGGTGCTGAGCAGTGGATCCCACTGACCGACTGGCTCGGCGAGAAGGACTGGAACCTGCTCGGCATCGACGCGCTGGCCACCGACTCCGCCGACCCCAACCGGCTCTACCTCGCGGCGGGCACCTACACCAACGACTGGGCCGGCAACGGCGCGATCCTGCGCTCCACCGACCGGGGCCGCACCTTCCAGCGCACTGACCTGCCGTTCAAGCTGGGCGGCAACGAGGACGGCCGCGGGGCCGGCGAACGGCTCGTGATCGACCCCTCGGACAACCGCACCCTGCTGCTCGGCACCCGCACGAACGGCCTGTGGCGCAGCACGGACAGCGGTGCGACGTGGCGGCAGGTCTCCTCGTTCCCCGTCAAGGACGGGGCGAGCAGCGGGGCGGGCGTCTCCTTCGTGACGTACAGCCCGGCCGGCGACCGGACGATCTACGTCGGCGTCGCGGACAAGTCCACCTCCCTGTACCGCTCCACCGACGGCGGCAGCACCTGGCAGGCCGTCTCCGGGCAGCCCGCGGGCCAACTGCCGCAGCACGGCGTGGTCTCCGGTGACGGCTCGCTGTACCTGACGTACACCAACGCCCTCGGGCCCAACGGCGTGACGGCGGGCTCGGTGTGGAAGTACACGCCGCAGGGAGGGACGTGGAAGAACGTCTCCCCCTCGCAGGGCGGCTACGGGTTCTCCGGCCTGGCCGTCGACCCGCGCAAGCCGTCCACGGTGATGGTCACCACCCTCGACCGCTGGTGGCCCGAGGACGAGATCTACCGCACCACCGACGGCGGCACGACCTGGAAGGCGCTGTCGGGCAGGTCGGTACGGGACGCCTCGGCCGCTCCGTACATCGGCACCCACACCGGGCACTGGATGACGGCCCTGGCCATCGACCCCTTCGCCTCCGGTCATGTGCTGTACGGCACCGGCAACGGCATCTGGCGCAGCAAGGACGCCGACGCCACCGACAGTGGCGGCACCAGCCACTGGACCGCGGGCGCGGGCGGTCTTGAGGAGACCGCGCTGATGGACGCGATCGCCCCGCCCGGCGGTGCCACCGTCGTCACCGCCATGGGTGACCAAGGCGGTTTCCGCCACGAGGACCTGACCAAGGTGCCCGCCGGGCGGCTGAGCAACCCGACGATGTCCAACAGCACCGACATCGATTTCGCCCAGTCCGACCCCTCGGTGATGGTGCGTGTCGGCCGTGGTGGCGCGCAGGACGGTGCCTACTCCACCGACGGCGGCGTCAGCTGGCACGGCTTCGGGGCGGAGCCGGTGGCGGGCGCCCAGGACGGTCGCGTCGCGCTCTCGGCGGACGGCTCCGCCATCGTCTGGACCCAGGCCGGCCAGGCCCCGTACCGTTCAGTCGACAAGGGGGCGAGCTGGTCGAAGGTCAGCGGCCTGGGCACCGGTGCCGTGGTCGTCGCCGACCGGTCCTCGGCCAGGACGTTCTACTCGCTGGCCGGCGGCACGCTCCACGCCAGCACCGACGGCGGAGCGACCTTCACCACCCGGGCCACCGGGCTCCCCACCGACGGCCGTCTGACGGCCGTCCCCGGCCTCGCGGGGGACCTGTGGATTTCCGGCGGCGGCCAAGGGTTGCTGCACTCCACCGACGGCGGCCGCACCTTCACCCGGCTCACCACGGTGAAGTCCGCCTCCGCCCTCGGCTTCGGAAAGGCCGCCCCCGGCGCCACCTACCAGGCCCTTTACCTGATCGGCACCGTCAAGGACGTCACCGGAGTCTTCCGCTCCACCGACAAGGGAGCCACCTGGCTCCGCGTCAACGACGACGCCCACCAGTGGGGCAGCATCGGCGGCGTCGGCGTCATCACCGGTGACCCCGACACCTTCGGCCGCGTGTATGTCGGCACCAACGGACGCGGCCTCCAGTACGGCGACCCGTCCTGACCCCGACGTTGGAGCGGACGCACGTCCGACGTACGAGCTGACGCCCTGCCAGTAGCGGAAGGCCGCCCTCTTGACCGGTGCGACATACCGGTGGGACGGCGGCTTTCCGAAGGACCCGGTGAGGGAGTGAGGGGGCCTCGCCGCAGGGGGGCGGCGAGGTCGGCTCGTCAGGCGCTGGCGCGGGTGACCAGGCGCGTGGGGAGGATCAGAGGGGTGGGATCCTGGCCGTCGATGAGCGCGACGAGCATCCGCGCCATCTCCCGGCCGAGACCCTCTATGGGCTGGTGCACCGTGGTGAGCGGCGGATCGGCGATGCGGGACACGGCCAAGTCGTCGAAGCCGATCACGGCGACGTCAGAGGGGACCAGGCGGCCGGCCTCGCGCAGCGTGCGCAGCGCCCCGGCCCCCATGTTGTCACTGGCGGCGAACACCCCGTTCAGGTCGGGATGGTTCGCGAGGAGCGCGGCCATGGCAGCGGCCCCGCTGGGCTCGGTGAAGTCGCCGCCCTCCGCGAGGTGCGGTTCCAGCCCCGCCGCCAGCATGGCGTCCTGGTAGCCGCGGTACCGGGCTCGCCCGACCTCGGTGTCCAGGCGCCCGCAGATCGTGGCCACCCTGGTCCGGCCTGCCGCGATCAGGTACTCGGTCGCCGCGCGCGCTCCGCCGGCGTTGTCGACGTCCACGTACCACCGGGGGGTCATGCCGACCGGTCGCCCGCCGAACACGACGGGCAGCTCCGCCTCCTCGGCCATGCGGGACAGCGGGTCGTCCTCGCGCAGCGCCATCAGCATCACACCGTCGGCGCCCCTGGACCTCAGGAGCCGCTCGACGCGCCTGCGCCCCCGGTCGGAGGCGGCCAGGCAGAGCATGAGGTGCAGATCGGCGTCCTCCAGGGCGGCCGAGGCCCCCACGATCACCTGGGCGAAGAACGGATCCGCGAAGATCGAGGGGTCCTCCCCCGAGACGACGAGAGCGGCCGCGCCGGTCTGACGTGTTGCCAGCGCGCGGGCGGTCGGATTGGGTACGTAACCGAGCTGACGGACGGCCCGTTCGACCGCCTCGCGCTTGGCACGGCTGACGTGCGGGGCGTTGTTGAGCGCACGGGAGGCCACCGACCGTGAGACACCCGCCAGTTCGGCCACCTCGTCGAGTGTCGACAGCCGGTGTGAAGCGCCTTCGGTCATGATCCGCCTCTCCTGTCCCCTCCGGAACACGTGGAAGACTGGGAGCGCTTCCAGTTTCTGACTGTAAGGCCTTCCCCCAGTCATGTGAAGTGCCGCTCACGCAGGCCCACTTGACAGGTTGCACAGGGCGTCACACGATACCGGCCACACCCCAAGGCTCCGAAGGCCATGCTGGGATCGCTTCCAGTGGGAGCGCTTCCACGCCCAGGGGTGCCGTACCACCGCACTTCCTCAGTGCGCCGCCCGCTCGGGACGAGAGCGTGCGGCGCTCCCTCGTCAGGAATCGAGGTACCGCCATGCGCCGCAGCATCCGTGCCCTCGCGGCAGCCGTCATCGCGCTGCCGTTGGCCCTCATCGTCGCGCCCTCCGCCCACGCGGCGGACCCGACCACCATGACCAGCGGGTTCTACGTGGACCCGAGCTCCAGCGCGAAGCAATGGGTCGCCGCCCACCCCGGTGACGGCCGGACGCCCGCGATCAACGCGTCCCTCGCCAACACGCCCATGGCCCGCTGGTTCGGCGCCTGGAGCAGCACCATCGGCACCGCGACGGGCGCGTACGCGGGAGCGGCCGACCAGGCGGACAAACTCCCTCTCCTGGTGGCGTACAACATCCCTCTCCGTGACTCCTGCGGCGGGCACTCCGGCGGCGGCGCCGCCACCCCGTCCGCCTACGCGACCTGGATCGCCCAGTTCGCCGGCGGGATCGCCAACCGCCCGGCCGTCGTCCTCCTCGAACCGGACTCCCTCGCGGACTACGGGTGCCTGACTCAGGCCCAGATCCGCGAACGCCAGGGCATGCTCGGCACAGCCCTCGCCGAGTTCAACCGCCAGGCCCCGAACACCTGGGTCTACCTGGACGCCGGCAACCCCGGCTGGATAGGCGCGGCGGCAATGGCCCAGCGCCTCCACGAAGCCGGCCTGCGCCAGGCCCACGGCTTCTCGCTCAACATCTCGAACTTCTACACCACCGCCCAGAACACCGCCTACGGCAACGCCGTCAACAGCGAACTGTCCGCCCGCTATGGCTACACCAAGCCGTTCGTCGTCGACACCAGCCGCAACGGCAACGGCGCCAACGGCGAGTGGTGCAACCCGGCCGGCCGTCGCATCGGCACGCCCACCCGGATGGGCGGCGGCGCCGAGATGCTGCTGTGGATCAAGGCCCCGGGCGAGTCCGACGGCAACTGCGGCGTCGGAGCCGGTTCCACGGCCGGCCAGTTCCTCCCCGAGGTCGCGTACAAGATGATCTACGGCTACTGACCTTCCGGCTCCTGTGGCTCGGTGTCCGCCGCCCTGCGACCGGGCCACAGGGCCTGCTCGTCCCCACCACCCCTCGACCAGGAGCCTTCATGAAGTCTCAGTGACGGCTTCGCGCTCAACGTGTCCAACAATCACCCCACCGACCACAACGCGCGCTACGGCACCTGGATAGCCAAGTGCATGTGGTTCGCCACCGAAGGGCCCGAGCACGCCCGCGGCCGCACGGATTGGTGCGCCGGCCAGTACTACTCGCCCGCCGCGCCCAACGACGGCGCCCCCGGCAACGCGGTCGACTCCGCCGACCCCGCCACCTGGCGCTGGACCGACGCCTGGTTCGATCAGAGCGTGGGCACCCCTACCTGTGGGTCAAGATCCCCGGCGAGTCCGACGGCAGCTGCACCCGCAACACCGGCGGCACGATCGACCCCGAGTACGGCATCGTCGATCCCCCCGCGGGCACCTGGTGGCCGGACCAGGCCCACACCCTCGCCCGCAACGCGGCACCGCCGCTGACCTACAACCGCTGATCTCCACCCCCTCCGCGCCCGGCCCCGGGAGGCCACTCCCCGCGGCCGGGCTTCCCCCCAGGGACTCCCCAGCGCCCCGTACGGCTGTGTGCCGCCTACAGCCAGTCCCGTCGCTTGAAAACCATGTACAGACTGATGCATACCGCCCCCATCAGGCCGATGGCGAAGGGGTATCCGAAGGTCCAGTGCAGCTCCGGCATGGAGTCGAAGTTCATGCCGTAAATCGTTCCCACGAGTGTGGGAGCAAAGAGGATGGCGGCCCAGGCCGAGATCCGCTTGATCTCCTCGTTCTGTTCGAAGCCGGCTTCCGCCAAGGCGCGCATCTCGGCGTTCTGTTGCTGGGTGACCAGGGTCGCGTTGACCGTGAGGATCTCCGTCAGGGCCTGGCGGAAGCCGTCGACGCGTTCGCTGGTGTGGGTGACGTGGTCGGCGACGTCGCGGAGGTAGCGCTGGAGTTCCTCGTCGGTGCCGTACTTGGCGAAGCCGGCCATCAGGGCGTGGAGCATGCCCACCAGGGGGCGGGTCGCGCGCTGGAACTCGACCATTTCGCGGGAGAGTTCGTAGATGCGGCGGGAGACCGCCGGGTCGCCGCCGAAGACCTCCGTCTCGATCTCGTCGATGTCGTTCTGGACGCCCGCCACCACGGGGGCGTAGCCGTCGACCACCGCGTCGAGGATCGCGTACAGGACCGCTTCGGGACCCAGGGCAAGGAGGCCCGGGTTCTCCTCCATCCGGCGGCGGACGGCCGAGAGGTCGGGGGCGGCGCCGTGCCGGACCGTGATGAGGAAATCCGGGCCCACGAAGATGTGGAGCTCGCCGAAGTCGACCTCCTCCTGGGCGTCGAGGTAGCGGGCGGCGCGCAGGACGACGAAGAGCGTGTCGCCGTACCGCTCCAGCTTGGGGCGTTGGTGGGCCTCCATCGCGTCCTCGACGGCCAGCTCGTGCAGGTCGAACTCGGCAGCCAGGGAGTGGAGTTCCTCCTCGGTGGGGCGCTGGAGGCCGATCCAGGCCATGCCGTCGGGGTGTTCGCGCAGCTGGCGGAAGGTGTCGGCGAGCGTGGTGGGGGAGGAGACCCGGCGGCCGTCGCGGTAGAGCGCCGACCGCACCACGCTCGGCTCCGCGGAGGGCGGCCCCGCGGACGAGGCGGCGGGCGGCGGCTCGGGCCGGCGGCGCCAAGCGGCGTGCGGTCGGCGGTCGGACATCGTCGTGGACCTCCACCTCGGCGTGCGGGTCGGGGGATCGGCGGGTCTGGGGCCTGCGAATCCGCGGGTGCGCGGGTCTGCGGGTCTGTGAGTCCGGAGCAGGATATATGGGGTGAATCCCTCCCGTCCGCATCCCGTCCCGGGCTCGCCGGTTCGGCGTTGAGGACGGCAGCTGTCCGCAAGCCTCGGTAGCGTGCTGAGCATGGCCCCCAAGACGACCCAGCCCGTGCTCGGCCCCCGCGCGCTGAACCGCGCCACTCTCGAACGGCAGCTGCTCCTGCGTCCCGCGCCGCTCGGCGTCGAGGAGGCCGTCGCCCACCTCGTCGGGCTCCAGGCCCAGAACACCAAGCCCCCGTACTACGCGCTCGCCGCCCGCCTCGACGGGTTCCGGCCCGAGGACCTGTCCGCCCTGATGGAGTCCCGGCGGGTGGCCCGGATCGTCTCGCTCCGCTCCACCGTCCACACCCACACCGCCCGCGACGCCGTCGGCCTGCGCCGGCTCGTGCAGGCCGGGGCCATCGACCGGGAGCTGAAGATGTTCCGCAAGGGACTCGACGGCGTCGACCTCGACCGGCTCACCGCCCTGGCGACCGCGTACGTCGAGGAGCGGCCCCGCACCCCCAAGGAGCTGCGGGAGCACCTGCTGCGGGAGTGGCCGGAGGCCGACCCGCAGGCGCTCTCCATCGCCGCCCGCTGCCTGCTCCTGATGGTGCAGGTCACCCCGCGCGGCCTCTGGCGGCGCAGCGGGCAGGTCGCCCTCACCACCGTCCGCACGTGGTTCGACGGGCCCGCGGACGTAGCCGCCGACCTCGACGAGACCGTGCTGCGCTATCTCGGCGCCTTCGGCCCCGCCTCCGTCAAGGACATGCAGCTCTGGTGCGGGCTCACGCGCCTCCGCCCGGCGTTCGAGCGGCTGCGGCCGGAGCTCCTGGTCTTCCGGGACGAGCGGGGCACCGAGCTCTTCGACCTCCCCGACGCGCCCCGCCCCGACGAGGACACCCCCGCCCCGCCCCGCTTCCTCCCCGAGTTCGACAACCTGCTCCTCTCACACGCCGACCGCACCCGCGTCGTCCCCGCCGAGCACCGCTCCCGCACCTGGACCGGCAACCAGGCCCACCGCACGTTCCTCGTCGACGGCTTCCTCGCCGGGATCTGGCACCTCGACGAGGCGAAGGACAGCACCACGCTCACCATCGAACCCTTCGCGCCCCTGCCGCGCGCGACGCGCACCGCGCTCACCGCCGAGGCCGAGCGGACCCTCCGGCTCATGACACCTCCCGGCACCCTGTACGACGTCGCGTACGCGGGGAAGTGACCAGCGGCGGCACGAGGTTCGAGGCCGGTGGGGTGACGCCACGGCGGTGGCCGGCCCGGCCCCCGGCCGGCTACGGCAGAGCCCCCGCCCTCCGGGCCGCCACCACCGCCTCCAGGCGGGTGTGCGCGCCCAGTTTGCGCATCGCCGAGCGGAGGTAGCCCTTCACCGTCTCCGGGCGGAGGCCCAGGCGCTCCGCCGCCGTCGCGTTCGTCGCGCCGGAGGCGACCGCCGCGAGGACGTCCGTCTCGCGGGGGGTGAGGGCCACCCCCGGGAGCCGCGCGGGAGCGGTAGCGGCCGTCTCCAGCCGGCCGCACACCGCGAGGAGGCGCGCCCGCAGCTCCGGATCGCCGGCCTTCGGCGCGAGCTCGCGCAGCTCCCCGTACGCCCGGCGGACCTCCTCCCAGGACGGTCCCGGCGGCGCGGGCGCCGGCAGTCGCCGCACCTCGTCCCGTACCGCGAGGGCCTGCTCCACGTCGCGGGCCGCCGCCATCGCCGCGTCGAAGACCCGCTCGCCGATCGGGAGGGACTCGCGCAGCGCCCCGTACAGCACCCCGCGCACCTTGCGCCGTACGACGACGGGGACGGCGATCACCGCGCGCAGCCCCTCCGCCGAGACCGGGCCGTCGTACTCGTGGGTGATGTGCCGCGACGCCGGATAGTCCGTGACCGCGCACGGCCGGGAGAGGGCCAGGCACTTGCCCCCCAGGCCGGAGCCCGCCGAGATCGCCAGACCGCGCAGCGCGGGCGTCACGGCCCCGCTCAGCTCGGCGATCCGCAGCGTGCGCCCCGCGGCCCCCTCCTGGAGCAGCCCGCCGAAGACGACGGGCAGTCCGCTGGCGCGTCTCAGCCGCGACAGCGCCGTCCGCAACTCCGCCGCTTCCGTCATCTCGGGCACGGAACCACTCCTTCACCCCCGAACGGGGGTAGTGAGACCTGGGTCACCGATTACACGATGTCCGGGACAGGTCCCGCAATGAGGAGGACACATGACGCCCACGAGCGCGACCAGCGCGACGGAGAGCTTCCGGGCCGCCCGGGACTTCCTGCTGCAGCATCGCGAGGACTACGAGACGGCCTACGAGGGCTTCGCCTGGCCCCGGCCCGACCGTTTCAACTGGGCGCTCGAATGGTTCGACGTCATCGCACGGGACAACGACCGCACCGCCCTCCACATCGTCGAGGAGGACGCCTCCGAGACGCGGGTGAGCTTCGCCGAGATGTCCGCCCGCTCGAACCGGGTCGCCAACTGGCTCCGGGCCCAGGGCGTACGCGCCGGCGACCGGATCATCCTGATGCTCGGCAACCAGGTCGAGCTGTGGGAGACCGTGCTCGCCGCGATGAAGCTGCGCGCCGTCCTCATCCCCGCCACCCCGCTCCTCGGCCCCGCCGACCTGCGCGACCGCGTCGACCGGGGCCGCGCCCGGCACGTCATCGCGCGCGCCGAGGACACCGCCAAGTTCGACGACGTCCCCGGGGACTACACCCGGATCGCGGTCGGCGGCGACGGGGTGCGCTGGCTGGGGTACGAGCTCGCCGCCCAGGAGTCGGACGTCTTCGAGCCCGACGGAGTCACCCTCGCCGACGCCACGCTGATGCTGTACTTCACCTCCGGCACGACCGCCCGCCCCAAACTGGTCGAGCACACCCACGTCACGTACCCCGTCGGCCACCTCTCGACGATGTACTGGATCGGCCTCAAGCCCGGCGACGTGCACCTCAACATCTCGTCGCCGGGATGGGCGAAGCACGCCTGGTCCAACCTCTTCGCCCCGTGGAACGCGGAGGCGACCGTCTTCATCCACAACTACACCCGCTTCGACCCGGCGCGCCTCATGGACGAGATGGAGCGCAACGGCGTCACCGGTTTCTGCGCCCCGCCGACCGTGTGGCGGATGCTGGTCCAGGCCGACCTGAGCCGGCTGAAGACCCCGCCGCGCGAGGTCGTCGCCGCCGGCGAACCGCTCAACCCCGAGGTCATCGAGTCGGTGCGGCGCGCCTGGGGCGTCACCATCCGGGACGGCTTCGGCCAGACCGAGACGGCCGTCCAGGTGTCCAACAGCCCCGGCCAGCGGCTCAAGGAGGGCTCCATGGGACGCCCGAGCCCCGGCTTCCGCGTCACCCTCGTCGACCCGGTGAGCGGCCGGCCGGACGTCGAGGAGGGAGAGATCTGCCTCGACCTCTCCGCCCACCCGGTGGGCCTGATGACCGGCTACCACGGCGACCCGGAGCGCACGGCGGAGGCGATGGCGGACGGCTACTACCGCACCGGCGACATCGGCTCCCGGGACGCGGACGGCTACATCACGTACATCGGGCGGGCCGACGACGTCTTCAAGGCCTCCGACTACAAGATCAGCCCCTTCGAGCTGGAGAGCGCGCTCCTGGAGCACGAGGCCGTCGCCGAGGCGGCCGTCGTCCCCGCCCCCGACCCGCTGCGGCTCGCCGTCCCCAAGGCCTACGTCGTCCTCGCGGCCGGCTGGGAGCCGGGCGAGGAGACCGCGAAGGCCCTGTTCGCCCACTCGCGTGCGGTCCTCGCCCCGTACAAGCGCGTCCGGCGCATCGAGTTCGCCGACCTGCCCAAGACCGTCTCCGGCAAGATCCGGCGCGTCGAACTGCGCCGACTCACGGCGGAGGGCGGCGGTACGGAGTACGTGGAAGGGGACCTCGTATGAGCCTCTCGTACGCGCACGGGGTGTCCGAGACGCCGCTCCTCGGCGACACCATCGGCGCCGACCTCGACCGGGCCGTCGCCGCCTGGCCCGACCGCGAGGCCCTCGTCGACGTCCCCACCGGACGCCGCTGGACGTACGCGCAGTTCGGCGCGGACGTCGACCGGCTGGCCGGCTCCCTGCTCGGCAGCGGGGTCCGCAAGGGAGACCGGGTCGGCATCTGGGCGGTCAACTGCGCCGAGTGGGTGCTCGTCCAGTACGCGACCGCCCGCATCGGCGCGATCATGGTCAACATCAACCCGGCCTACCGCGCCCACGAGCTGGCGTACGTCCTCGAGCAGGCCGGGATCTCCCTGCTCTTCGCCTCGCTCGCCCACAAGACCAGCGACTACCGCGCCATGGTCGAGCAAGTGCGCGGCGACTGCCCGGAGTTGCGTGAGGCCGTCTACTTCGGCGACCCCACCTGGGACGCGCTGCTCGCCCGGACGCCCGGGGAGCTGCGTCCCGAGCCGCTCTCCTGCGACGAACCCGTCAACATCCAGTACACCTCGGGGACGACGGGCTTCCCGAAGGGCGCCACGCTCTCCCACCACAACATCCTCAACAACGGTTACTTCGTGGGCGAGATGATCGCCTACAGTGAGCAGGACCGCATCTGCATCCCCGTCCCCTTCTACCACTGCTTCGGCATGGTCATGGGCAACCTCGCGGCCACCTCGCACGGCGCCTGCATGGTGATCCCGGCCGCCTCCTTCGACCCCGCCGCAACCCTCCGGGCGGTCCAGGAAGAGCGCTGCACCTCGCTGTACGGGGTGCCGACGATGTTCATCGCCGAGCTCAACCTCCCCGACTTCGCCACGTACGACCTCTCCCCCCTCCGCACCGGGATCATGGCGGGCTCGCCGTGCCCGGTCGAGGTGATGAAGCGGGTCGTCGCCGAGATGAACATGGCGGAGGTGTCGATCTGTTACGGCATGACCGAGACCTCGCCCGTCTCCACCCAGACCCGCCGCGACGACGACCTGGACCGCCGCACCGGCACCGTCGGGCGGGTCATGCCGCACGTCGAGGTCAAGGTCGTCGACCCGGCGACCGGACTCACCGTCGAGCGGGGCACGGCGGGGGAGTTGTGCACCCGCGGCTACAGCGTGATGCTCGGCTACTGGGAAGAGCCGGACAAGACCGCCGAGGCGATCGACACCGGCCGCTGGATGCACACCGGTGACCTCGCCGTCATGCGGGACGACGGATACGTGCAGATCGTCGGCCGCATCAAGGACATGATCATCCGGGGCGGGGAGAACGTGTACCCCCGCGAGATCGAGGAGTTCCTCTACCGGCACCCCAAGATCGCGGACGTCCAGGTCGTCGGCGTCCCCGACGAGCGGTACGGCGAGGAGATCCTCGCCTGCGTGATCCCGCGCGACCCCGCCGCCCCGCCCACCCTCGACGAGATCACCGCCTTCTGCCGGGACCGGCTCGCCCACTACAAGATCCCGCGCAGGGTGGAGATCCTCGCGGAGTTCCCGATGACGGTGAGCGGGAAGGTACGGAAGGTGGAACTGCGGCAGAAGTACGGTTCCTAGCTCACTTCCCGGCGCATGCAGACGCGCGGCCAGAGCGCGAGGCCGTGGGCCGCCTCGGCGCGGCTGATGGCCCGCAGTCCCTCCGTGAGCGCCGGATCGGAGTCGGTGAGCGGGCGGAAGCCGAGCCGCGTGTAGTACGGGGCGTTCCACGGCACCTCGGTGAAGGTCGTCAGGGTCAGCGCCGCCAGGCCCTGCTCCCTGGCGGCCCCCGCCAGGTGCTCGATCAGCGCCCGGCCGACGCCCCGGCGGGCGGCGTCCGGGTGCACGGACACCTGCTCGATGTGGGCGGCGCCGTCGACGGTGTCGGCGAGCAGGTACGCGACCGGGCGGTCGGCGGCGTCCACCGCCACCCAGGCCCGGCCCGCCCTGCGGTAGGTCTCCAGGACGTCCAGGGGCAGCGGCTCGTCGTCGGCGATCGCCGCCATGCCGAGGGCGCGGAACGGCTCGCCCGCCGCCCGTTCGATGTCCTGGAGCAGCGGGAGTTCGGCCGCAGCGGCCGCTCTGATGCGCATACGACAGTATGGCGCGGCCTCAGCGGGGGGAGCCGTCCGCCCCCGGCCGTCCCTCCGCCGGGGGCCGGTTCCGGTCGTCCCCGGGCGGCCGGTCGAGCAGGCCGCCCTCGTGGGAGAAGCGGGGCAGGAACAGGGCCAGGGCCGGATCGCCGTACAGCGCCACGTACAGCTGGACGAGCCCTCCGTCCGTCACCTCACGGCGGTGGGCCGGCAGCGGATACCGCTCCCGCAGTCCGGCGAGCAGCCGCCGCGCCGCCCCCGTCGTGTCCGGCAACCGCAGCAGCGCCGGCATCACGAGGAGCGGCGGCAGCCCGGCCACGAGGGCGACGGCGAGGGCAGCCCCGGAGGCCCCGGTGACCCACGGCCCCACCAGCACGGTCGGCGGTACGCAGCCCAGCAGCGCCCGGGCCGCCCACAGCCGCGCCGGCGACCGCAGCAGCCCCGTCCCGTACAGCTCGTCGCGCAGCGCGTCCACCGCCCGCCGCGCCTCGGGACGCTGCGTGAGCGTCCGCAGCGCGAGGGCCCGGTGCAGCGCCCCGTGCACGCCGAGCTGCACGGGATCCCGTGTGCGGCCCGGTCCGCCATTGGCCCGAACCGTATGTTTACGCCCCGCCGCGACCGCCCCGCGCTGGTGCAGCGCCACCAGGGCCACGGTGACGGCCGCCCGCCGCCCGCCCCGCAGGAGCGCCAGGGCCTGAGGCGACGGCATGCCGGCCGCGCCGCTCTCCGCGCTGCGGGTTCTGCCGGCTCCCAACAGCAGCGCGGCGAGCAGTAGTTCGCCCCAGCCCGCCCCGATGAACCACCACGCGCCCGTCGGCATGACGCCCACCCCCCCGAAGGTGTTGTGCCCGGGAGAGCGTGATCGTCACGCGTGAATGGCCGATTTCGGATGCCCGAGGAGGCGTGGGGCTCAGGCGCCGCCCGCCGCCAGGTCCTCCGCGGCGTCGTTGACGGGCTGGGGCGTGCCGGTCAGGTCGAGGACGAACAGCGGGAGGCCGACCTCGGCGGCGCGCGAGCGGGCCTCCGGGGTGTAGCCCGCGAGCGAGAAGAACACGCTCGCGGCGGCGGCGCTCAGCCCGTTGAGCCAGAGGCACTCGACGGCGCGCAGTCCGGTGGGCCGGGTGCTCGGGTCGACCTGGGCGACCAGGCCGGGAGCCCGCAGGTCCACGCCGGACGCGGGGCGTTCCTCGGGCTGGACGACGTCCCGGAAACCGAGCCAGCGCAGATACCCGGCGGCTGCCGCGACCGCGTCCCGCGAGGTCCGGATCGTCACGGGCCGGAAGGCTCCGCGCAGCGGAGCGGGGCGGGGGACCGTGGGCGGCGGCGGGATGTGCGGGGGATACCGCTCGGCGAAGGTGCGCGGGCGGGGAGGGTCGTGCTCGCCCGCGCCACGCCCTGCCGTACCGTCCCCGCCACTCGGCCTCGGCCCGAACCACGGGGAACCGGTCTCCTCGGGACGGGGCAGGAGCCCACCGGAAGGCGGTGGGCCTGCCTGGGGGGACGGCACGGGTGGCGGGGGCGACGGCGGCGACGCCTCCGGCTCCCGCGCCGCCGGTACCGCGCCCGCGCCGGTTCCGGCCACACCGCCGTCGGCCTCACCAGGCCCGCCGTCCCTGTCACCGCCCTCGGCCTCAGCAGGTCCGCCGTCCCTGTCACCGCCCTCGGCCTCACCAGGTCCGCCGTCCCGGTCGCCGCCCCCGTTCCCCGTGGCGCCTTCGCCCGGGCTCGCCCCTTGGTCCGCCGACCCCGCCCCCGTACCCCCGGCCGCCACCGTCTCCACGGCCCCCACCGGCCGCACGGGTACCCGCAGCACCGTCCCGCACGGGCAGCCCAGCTCCGGGTGGGGCCAGTCGTTCTCCCGGCCGCAGGCCTCGCAGCGGACGGTGACCCACTCGTCCGTCCAGTTCCGGTGGGTGATCGGCACCGCCACCGCGCCCGCCGTGACCGGGGGCGCGACCGGGCTCCCGCACGCGCAGGGGAAGACGGGCGCCGCGTACGCCTGCGTGCGCAGGCATTTCGGACAGCGCACCGGTACCGGCTCGCCCATGGTTCAACCCCCTGTCGTTCCGCCCCATCGTCCACCCATCCGAGGCGCCGGGGGAGGGTGTTCGGCCACTTCCGTGATCCCGGCGGGCGGACTTCTCTTGACGGCTCTCCGCCACCCCACCTACATTGCTTCCGTATAGCAGAACAGTATTTCCGCATTACGGAAACAGGCGCACGGGCCTCCCGAGACGAGGTGTCCGCCTGGATCCGCCCGGCCGAAGCAGGAGCACTCCCATGCCTCGTATGACCGCCGCCGCAGCGGCCGTTGAGATCCTCAAGCGCGAAGGCGTCACCCAGGCGTTCGGCGTCCCCGGCGCGGCGATCAACCCCTTCTACCGCGAGCTCAAGAACGTGGGCGGCATCGGCCACACGCTCGCCCGCCACGTCGAGGGCGCGTCCCACATGGCCGAGGGCTACACACGTGCCAAGGCCGGCAACATCGGCGTCTGCATCGGTACGTCCGGCCCCGCCGGCACCGACATGATCACCGGCCTGTACTCGGCGATCGCCGACTCCATCCCGATCCTCTGCATCACCGGCCAGGCTCCGGTCTCGAAGCTCCACAAGGAGGACTTCCAGGCCGTCGACATCGCCACGATCGCCAAGCCGGTCACCAAGGCCGCGACGACCGTCCTGGAGGCCGCGCAGGTCCCCGGTGTCTTCCAGCAGGCCTTCCACCTGATGCGCTCCGGCCGCCCCGGCCCGGTCCTCATCGACCTGCCGATCGACGTCCAGCTGACCGAGATCGAGTTCGACCCGGAGACCTACGAGCCGCTGCCGGTCTACAAGCCGCAGGCCAGCCGCGCGCAGGCCGCGAAGGCCCTGAGCTTCCTCCTGGAGTCCGAGCGCCCGCTGATCGTCGCCGGCGGCGGCATCATCAACGCCGACGCGACCGACCTCCTCGTCGAGTTCGCCGAGCTGACCAACATCCCGGTCATCTCCACCCTCATGGGCTGGGGCACCATCCCGGACGACCACGAGCTCGCCGCCGGCATGGTCGGCGTCCAGACCGCGCACCGCTACGGCAACGCGACCTTCCTGGAGTCGGACTTCGTCCTGGGCATCGGCAACCGCTGGGCCAACCGCCACACGGGCTACAACCTGGAGGCGTACACCAAGGGCCGGAAGTTCGTCCACGTCGACATCGAGCCCACGCAGCTCGGCAAGATCTTCGCCCCCGACTACGGCATCGCCTCCGACGCCAAGGTCGCCCTGGAGCTCTTCATCGAGATCGCCAAGGAGCTGAAGGCCGCCGGCAAGCTGCCGGACTTCACCGCCTGGGCCGCCTCCGCGCAGGAGCGCAAGGCCACCCTCCAGCGCCGCACGCACTTCGACAACATCCCGATGAAGCCGCAGCGCGTCTACGAGGAGATGAACAAGGCGTTCGGCCAGGACACCCGTTACGTCACCACCATCGGTCTCTCCCAGATCGCGGCCGCCCAGTTCCTGCACGTCTACAAGCCGCGCCACTGGATCAACTGCGGCCAGGCCGGCCCGCTCGGCTGGACCATCCCGGCCGCGATCGGCGCCGCCACCGCCGACCCGGAGACCCCGGTCGTCGCGCTCTCCGGCGACTACGACTTCCAGTTCATGATCGAGGAGCTGGCGGTCGCCGCCCAGCACAAGGTCCCCTACGTCCACGTCCTCGTGAACAACGCCTACCTCGGTCTGATCCGGCAGGCGCAGGGCGGCCTCGGCATCAACTTCGAGGTCAACCTCGAGTTCGAGAACATCAACACCCCGGAGATCGGCGTCTACGGCGTCGACCACGTCAAGGTCGCCGAGGGCCTGGGCGTCAAGGCCATCCGCGTCACCGACCCGGACAAGCTCGGCGAGGCGCTCGAGGAGGCCAAGAAGCTGGCCGTCGAGCACCAGGTCCCGGTCGTCGTCGAGGCGATCCTGGAGCGCATCACCAACATCGCCATGAGCAAGACCGTCGACATGAGCGACGTCACCGAGTTCGAGGACCTGGCCACCGAGCCCGGCCACGCGCCGACCGCGATCAAGGCCCTCAAGGTCTGATCGACCCCCTCAGCAGAGGGACCGGCCCCCGCCCCGAGGAGCACCGGAGCGGGGGCCTTCCTGCGCCGCCACGAGCACCGCGCCCGCCTCCGTCCACTCGTACAGCACCGAGCGGCCAGCCCGCCCACGCCGTACGAGCCCGGCGTCGAGCAGCACCTTCAGGTGACGACCGACCGAGCCCAGCCCCTGCCCCGTGAGCGCCACCAACTGGCTGGTCGACAGCGGGGATCCGAGCCGTACGAGCACGCCGGCGCGGGCCGTTCCGAGCAGGGCCCCCAAGGCTTCCGGCACCGCCGGTCCCGCCGCGTCCGCCAGGACTCCCGAGCAGGCGTAGACGATCGCGTACCGCTCCGTCGCCTCCCACGACACCCAGCCGGTGGCCGGCGTCACGGGCACGAGCAGCAACCGCCCCTTGTCGACCGAACGCGGCGGGTAGTCGCGGGTGTTGATCTGGAGCCGTCCGTCGCCGAGCCAGCGCATCCTCCCCGGGCTCAGCTCGTCGAGCGCCGCCGCCCAGCCACCCCGGCCCAGCAGGGCCGTCCGCGCCACCACGTCGGCCTCCAGGACGCGGCGCCGCCGCGCCCACTCCGGCCGTACGGTCTCCTGCCACACCCAGCCGAGCACGCCCGCGAGCCGCTCCGGCAGATCCCGTGCCGAGCGCAGCGGCTCCGGCACCGGGCCGCCGAGCGCCACCGCCAACTGGTCCACGGCTTCGGCCGGTTCGGTCGCCCGGACCGCCTCGACCTCCTCCTCGAAGCCGTGCTCGCGGTCTCCCAGCGGGGTCGGCGTGAGGAAGTCCGCGTTCCAGGTGGGTCCGATCGCCGCGCGTACGAGCAGCGCGTCGAGCGGCTCGGCCGCGAGCCGCTCCCGGTACGCGGGCAGGTGCCGGTCGAGCCAGGCACGCTCGCCCGGGTGCGTCGCCGCCGCCGCGTGCAGGGTCTTGAGCGAGGCGACCGTCTCGGCGAGCGGCGAGAGCAGGAACGAGCTCCCCGCGAGGGTGTCCGTGCCGATCCGCCACCAGCCCATGTTTCGCCTCCCCGCGAAAGATTACCGGTGGTCCGCCGCGCTCTCCGAGACTCCCCGCATGCCCCGCTACCGCGCGCTCTTCCGTACGCCCGAGTTCACCCCGCTCTTCCTCACCGGCGCCGCCCACACCTCGGCCCAGACCGTCGCCGGACTCGGTCTCGCCACGCTCGTCCTCCGCGCGACCGGGTCCCCGTTCCTCTCCGCGCTCGCCCTCTTCGGCCCGTCGCTCGCCCAGCTCCTCGGCGCGACCACCCTGCTCTCCGCCGCCGACCGGCTGCCGCCGCGCGCCGCGCTCTCCGGCATCGCTCTCTTCTTCGCCCTGGGCACCGCCGTCCTGGCGATCCCAGCCCTGCCGACCTGGGCGGTCTTCGTGATCCTGCTCGCCGAGGGTCTCGCGGCCTCGTTGGGCGGCGGGGTGCGCTACGGGCTCCTCAACGAGGTCCTGCCGCGCGAGGAGTACCTCCTCGGCCGCTCGGTGACGAACATGGCCACCGGTGCCTTCCAGATCGGCGGTTTCGCCACCGGCGGGCTTCTCATCGCCCTGCTCTCGCCCCGCGGCGCGGTCCTGGCCGGCGCCGGGCTCTACCTCGCCGCCGCCCTGACCGCCCGCCTCGGCCTCGGGGCGCGTCCACCCCGCGCCTCCGGGCGGCCGTCGGTCGCGGAGACCTGGCGCACCAACGGACGGCTCTGGTCCGTGCCCGCCCGCCGCCGGGTCTATCTCGCGCTCTGGGTGCCGAACGGTCTCGTCGTCGGCTGCGAATCGCTCTTCGTGCCGTACGCCCCCGAGAGCGCCGGGCTCCTCTTCGCCTGCGGCGCGCTCGGGATGCTCGTCGGGGACACCGCCGTCGGCCGCTTCGTACCGGCGCGGCTGCGGGCCGGCCTCCGCTTCCCGCTCCAGGCGCTGCTAGCGGCCCCGTTCCTGCTGTTCGCCCTCGATCCGGCGCTGCCCCTCGCGCTCGTCCTCGTGACCGTGTCGGCGGTCGGGTACGGGGCGAGTCTGCTGCACCAGGAGCGGCTGATGGCCCTGGTGCCGGAGGAGCTGAGCGGGCACGCGCTCGGGCTGCACGCCTCGGGGATGCTCGCGCTCCAGGGGGTGAGCGCGGCGCTGGCCGGCACCCTCGCCCAGTGCACGTCACCGCGCACGGGGATGGTGCTGCTCGCCCTCGCCTCGCTCACCGTGACGTTCCTCCTCGCCCGTGCCGACCGGGGTGGGCGGAGCGCCCCGGGACCGGTGACGCTCTCCGCGGCGTAGGCCGGCCGGCATCTCCGTACAACGAAGAAGAGCGCGGAACCAGGGACCGTAAACCTGGTTCCGCGCTCTCCCGTTGGTGACCGCCCGGCGGCGCGAGGCTGGCGCGACAGGACGTTCGCGTCGCCGGGCGGAGATATGGGGACTGTCGCGGGTGCTGCGGGATCCCCTCGGAGGGAGGGGGCGTTGGGACCGCGGCGGTGCCGACGGGCGCCGTGGCGGTTCCCCTTCCTTCAGGTCAAGAAGGGGGCCCGGCGTCCTGACCACCGCACTGGCTCGGCGCCGCCGCGGTCCTCACGCTTGTCCGGTCCGCCGGCCACCCCTCATCCGGGCCGGCGATCCGGACCGCGTACGGCACTGACCTCCCGTCAGGTGCCGTACGCAGTCTGGGTGCTGCGGTGGGATCAGTCCTCGCGCAGGGCGCTGACCGCCTCGGCCACGCGCTTGCCGTAGTCCGCGTCGGCGGCGGCGAAGTGCGCGATGTTCTTCTCGATGACGTCCTCGCGGGACACCTGGGACAGGCTGCCGGCGATGTTGGCGACCAGGCGCTTCTTCTCGTCCTCGGACATCAGGCGGTAGAGCTCGCCGGCCTGGAAGAAGTCGTCGTCCTTGGCGTGCTGCGGCGCCTCGTGGGTGCCGGTCCAGCCGTGGATCGCGAGCGGCGCGGAGAGCGCGGCGTCGGTCTGGGCCGGGCCCTGGTACGAGTTGGGCTCGTAGTTCTTGTCGTGGCGCGAGCCGTTGCGGGTGGCCATGAGGCCGTCGCGGCCGTAGTTCTCGGCCACGGTCGCCTTGGGGGCGTTCACCGGCAGCTGGGTGTGGTTCACACCGAGGCGGTAGCGGTGGGCGTCCGCGTAGGCGAAGAGGCGGCCCTGGAGCATCTTGTCCGGCGAGGGGCCGATGCCCGGGACGAAGTTGTTCGGGGAGAACGCGGCCTGCTCGACCTCGGCGAAGACGTTGTCCGGGTTGCGGTCGAGGACCAGGCGGCCCACGCGCTGCAGCGGGTAGTCGGCGTGCGGCCACACCTTGGTGAGGTCGAACGGGTTGAAGCGGTAGTCCGCGGCCTCGGCGGCGGGCATGATCTGGACGTACAGGGTCCAGGAGGGGTTCACACCGCGCTCGATGGCCTGGAGCAGGTCGGTCTGGTGCGAGTTGGCGTCCTTGCCGACGAGCTCGGCGGCCTGCTCGGCGGAGAGGGAGCGGATGCCCTGGTTCGTCTTGAAGTGGTACTTGACGAAGAAGGCCTGGCCCGCCTCGTTGGTCCACTGGTAGGTGTGCGAGCCGAAGCCGTTCATGTGGCGGTACGAGGCCGGGATGCCGCGGTCGCCGAAGAGCCAGGTGATCTGGTGGGTGGCCTCGGGGGAGTGCGCCCAGAAGTCCCAGACGTTGTCCGGCTCCTGCTTGCCCGTGAAGGGGTCGCGCTTCTGGGAGTGGATGAAGTCGGGGAACTTGATCGGGTCCTTGATGAAGAACACCGGGGTGTTGTTGCCGACGAGGTCGTAGTTGCCCTCTTCGGTGTAGAACTTCAGGGCGAAGCCGCGGGGGTCGCGCACCGCGTCCGCGCCGCCGAGCGAGTCGGCCACGGTGGAGAAGCGGATGAAGGTCTCGGTCTTCTTGCCGACCTCACCGAGGAAGTTCGCCTTGGTGTACGCGGTGACGTCGTCGGTCACCTCGAAGTAGCCGTACGCGCCGGAGCCACGGGCGTGCACCACGCGCTCCGGGATCCGCTCACGGTTGAAGCGCGCGAGCTTCTCCAGCAGGTGCTGGTCCTGGAGGAGGAGAGGGCCACCGACGCCGGCGGTGGCGGAGTTCTGGTTGTCGGCGACGGGGGCGCCGGACTCGGTCGTAAGCACGCGCTTCGACATCGTGACCTTCCGTACGGGAGCTCTGCTGAGTCCGAGGAGCGTAAATTCGGCTCGAACAAGACGTCAACAGTTTGTTGAAAGTGAAGTGTGGTGTTCCGGTCGGCGGCGACGCCTGGGCGCGACAGGACAGGTGTCAGCGCCGCCGCCGACCGGAAATCAGGGGCCCCCGAGGAGGGGCGGGGGATCAGACCTGCTGGCCGGAGAGGCGCTCGACGGCACGCAGCAGGGCCGAGTGGTCCAGGCCGCCGTCACCCTGCGCGCGCAGCGAGGCGACGAGCTGGGCCACGACCGCGCCGACCGGGAGGGCCGCGCCGACGTTGCGGGCGGCGTCGGTGACGATGCCCATGTCCTTGTGGTGCAGGTCGATCCGGAAGCCGGGCTTGAAGTCCCGGTTCAGGAAGTTGTCCTTCTTGCGGGTCAGCACGGTCGAGCCGGCCAGACCGCCGTTGAGGACGTCCAGGGCGGCGTTGAGGTCCACGCCGGACTTCTCCAGGAAGACCACGGCCTCGGCGCAGGCCTGGATGTTGACCGCGACGATCAGCTGGTTGGCGGCCTTCACCGTCTGGCCGGAGCCGTGCGGGCCGCAGAGGACGATCGTCTTGCCGAGGGCCTCCAGGATCGGGAGGGCCTCGTCGAAGTCGGCCTGCTCGCCGCCGACCATGATCGAGAGCACGGCCTCGATGGCGCCGGCCTCGCCGCCGGAGACGGGCGCGTCGATGACGCGGATGCCCTTCTCCTTGGCGTTCTTGGCGAGGTCGACCGAGGTCTGCGGGGTGATCGACGACATGTCGACGATCAGCGCGCCCTGCTTGGCGTTCTCCAGGATGCCCTCGGGCCCGTAGGAGATGGCCTCGACCTGGGGGGAGGCGGGCACCATCGTGATGATGACGTCGGCGTCCTTGACGGCCTCGGCGATCGAGCCCGCGGCGGTGCCACCGGCCTTGGCCAGGCGCTCCAGCTTGTCCTGCTCCAGGGTGAAGCCGGTGACGGAGTAGCCCGCCTTGATCAGGTTCTCGGACATGGGGGAGCCCATGATGCCGAGGCCGATCCATGCGATCTTGGGAAGAGTGCTCATGGTGAGGGTGCCTCTCAAAACAAGGTGGTACGGGGAGGGAGCCTGCGTCAGCGGGCCGGGCGGGCCTCGGCGGGCAGCCACTCGAAGGAAGCGGCGGCGTCGGCGGCCTTGTACTCCAGGCCGACCCAGCCGTCGTAACCGGCCTTCTTCAGCTCGTCGAGGAGCTGCTCGAGCGGCAGGTCGCCGGTGCCCGGCGCGCCGCGGCCCGGGTTGTCCGCGATCTGGACGTGGCCGGTCTTGGCCGCGTACTCCGCGATGACCTGGCTGACGTCCTCGCCGTTCATCGACAGGTGGTAGATGTCGAGGAGGAACTTGGCGTTGCCGAGGCCGGTGGCCGCGTTCACCTTGTCGATGACCTCGATCGCGGAGGGGGCGCTCACCAGCGGGTAGAGCGGCGACTCCGGCTTGTTCAGGGTCTCGACGAGGAGGATCGCGCCGACGCGGTCGGCCGCGCGGGCGGCCAGCACCAGGTTCTCCAGGGCGAGGGCGTCCTGGATCTGCGGGTCCACGCCCTCGACGCGGTTGCCGTAGAGGGCGTTGAGCGCCTTGCAGCCGACCGAGGCGGCGAAGTCGGCGGCCACCTCGATGTTGGCGCGGAAGCGGTCCGACTCTTCCCCGGGCACGGAGAGGGCTCCGCGGTCCGGGCCGGGGAGCTGCCCGGCGTAGAAGTTCAGGCCCACCAGCTGGGTGCCGGCGTCCTCAAGAGCCTTCTTGAGGGCGTCGAGCTCGCTCTGCTCGGGGGTGGCGGTGTCGATCCAGGGCCACCACAGCTCGACCGCGGTGAAGCCCGCCGCGGCGGCGGCCGCGGGGCGCTCCAGGAGCGGGAGTTCCGTGAAGAGGATCGACAGGTTCACATCGAAGCGCTGGTCCGTGCCTGCGCCTACTGAGAAGCGGGCCATGAGGGGCGGCGCTCCTTCCGTATTGCGGAAGTAAGTTTCTGTCTGACGGAATGTTGCAAGGCGGGCGACGCACTTGTCAAGAGGTCCCCGCAGGTCCGGGGCTCCCGTGGGGCGGGGAGGGGCCGTAGCGTGGGGCCATGGAGCGTTTGAGAGTGGAGTTCACGACCGAGCCGTTCGACCTCGACGAGGCGCCGGCGCACGCGGTCGTGGCCCGTGAGGTGATCCAGTCGGCCGAGCTCGACGCGGTCGACGTCGGCCCCTTCGGCAACACGGCGGAAGGCGGCGCCGACGCGGTGCTCACCGCCGTCGACGCCCTGCTGCGCAGGTCGCTCGCGGCCGGTGCCACGCGCGTCTCGCTCCAGGTCAACGTGATCGGGGAGGGCGAGAAGTGAGCGAGCACCCCCTGGTCGCCGCGGTGAAGCCCCTGGTGGACGCCATGGGCGCCGAGCTGCTGGTCCCCGCGCAGGCGGAAGGCGATGACGTCGTCCTGTCCTGGGAGGGGGAGGACGTGCTCGCCGTGCGCCTGCCGCAGCTCTCGGACTCCCTGGACCACATCCTCGCGGCGATGGAGAGACGGCACGGGATGCCGCTGGCCGAACTGGACCGCAAGGCGAAGCAGGAGGTCGTGCGGGTCCTGGAGGCACGCGGTGCCTTCTCGGTGCGCCATGGAGTGGAGACGGTGGCGGGCGCGCTCGGCGTCAGCCGCTTCACCGTGTACAACTACCTGAACCGGGAAACCGCCCTGAACAGGGAAAAGGCCGCCAAGGCCGAGTAGTTGATCACCGATGACCAGAAGCCGTCGTCCGGATGTCGGGACGACGGCTTTTGTGTGGCCGAGTTTTCAACAAAGTGTTGACGTTGTGTTGCGGAGGGCGTTAGCTATCCGCAGCCCGTCCGACGCACAGCGAAAAACAGCCACGGAGGCTTCCCGTGACTTCAGGTACGACACCGGGCCTCACCCGGTTCAACACCTCCTCGGACAGCGAGGCCCTCGCCGCGCTCCACGAGGTGTGTTCCAGTTCGGCGTGGGGGAGCAAGCTGCTCGCCCAGCGCCCGTACACCACCGTCGAAGCCCTCTTCCTCGCCAGTGACGCCGCCATGGCCGAACTGACCGCCGAGGATCTGGCCGAGGCGATGGCGGGGCACCCGCCGATCGGTCGTCCGAAGGCCGGGGACCCGACGTCCTCCCGCGAACAGAGCGGGATGGCCGGCGCCTCCGCGGAGCTCAAGGCCGAGATGCTCGAACTCAACCTGGCCTACCAGGACAAGTTCGGTCATGTCTTCCTCATCTGCGCCACCGGCAGGACCGGCGAGCAGATGCGCGACGCGGTCCGGGAGCGGATCGGCAACTCACCCGAGACGGAGCGGGAGATCGTCCGCGCCGAACTGGGCAAGATCAACCGCATCCGCCTGACCCGTCTCGTAGAGACCTCCGAGGAAGAGAGCTCCGCATGAGCACCGACACCGCGGCCACGCCGAGAAGTTCCGTGTCCACGCACATCCTGGACACCAGCATCGGCCGCCCCGCCGAGGGCGTGGCCATCACGCTCGCGGCCCGCAGCGGCTCCGACGCGGAATGGGTCACGCTCGGCGGCTCCGCCACCGACGCGGACGGGCGCTGCAAGGACCTGCCGGCGCTGCCGGAAGAAACCACCCACGTGCGTCTCGACTTCGAGACCGAGACGTACTTCGCCAAGAAGCAAGCCGAGGCGCAGCAGGACGCCCCCCGCGTAAGGGACAGCGGTGCGTTCTTCCCGGAGGTGGCGATCACGTTCGCCGTCAAGCCGGGCGAGCACTACCACGTACCGCTGCTGCTCAACCCGTTCGGCTACTCCGTTTACCGAGGGAGCTAGCAGACATGCCCACGATTCTCGGCCAGAACCAGTACGGCAAAGCAGAGAACCGCGTCGTCAAGATCACGCGGGACGGCGCCACCCACCACATCAAGGACCTGAACGTCTCCGTCGCCCTCTCCGGCGACCTCGACGACGTCCACCTCACCGGCTCCAACGCCCACTGCCTCCCCACCGACACGACGAAGAACACCGTCTTCGCGTTCGCCAAGGAGTACGGCATCGAGTCCGCCGAGCAGTTCGGCATCCATCTCGCCCGCCACTTCGTGACGAGCCAGGAGCCGATCCACCGGGCGCGGATCCGGATCGAGGAGTACGCCTGGGAGCGCATCGCCTCCTCCGACGCCAACTCCAAGTTCATCGGCGCCGACGAGGTCAACCACTCCTTCGCCCGCAAGGGCCAGGAGACCCGCGTCACCCAGATCACCTACGACGGCGAGAAGTGGGAGGTCATCTCCGGCCTCAAGGACCTCGTCGTCATGAACTCCACCAACTCGGAGTTCTGGGGCTACATCAAGGACCAGTACACGACGCTCCAGGAGGCGTACGACCGCATCCTGGCCACCCAGGTGTCCGGTCGCTGGCGGTTCAACTGGACCGACGACGACCAGCGCATGCCCAACTGGGAGCGGTCCTACGAGCAGACCCGGAAGCACATGCTCGAGGCGTTCTCGGAGACGTACTCGTACTCCCTCCAGCAGACGCTGTACCAGATGGCCACGCGCATCATCAACCACCGCTCGGAGATCGACGAGGTCCGCTTCTCGCTCCCGAACAAGCACCACTTCCTGGTCGACCTCGAGCCCTTCGGCCTGAAGAACGACAACGAGGTCTACTACGCCGCCGACCGGATGTACGGCCTCATCGAGGCCACCGTCCTCCGCGACGGAGCCACGGCGCAGATCCCGGTCGACATGACCAACCTCTAAGCGGCATCTGAGTGACGGCCCCGCCCGCCCGCAGTCGGGCGGGGCCCGCACCAGACCGGAGGGAATCTCATGGCACAGCCCGCACAGGGGCCGGCAACCGCCGAAGGCCCGTGTTCCACCCCTCCGTCCACCTCCGGACCGGTCTCGGCCGACTGTCACCCGGTGGACGAGAAGCTCCCCGCCTCGCGGCTCGTCCCCGCGGCACTCCAGCACATCGCCGCCATGTACGCCGGCGTCGTCACCCCTCCGCTCATCATCGGCCAGGCCGTCGGGCTGGACGCCGCCGGGATGACCCGGCTCATCGCGGCCAGCCTCCTCATCGCCGGCTGCGCGACCATCCTGCAGACCCTCGGCCTCGGACGCTTCGCCGGCAACCGGCTCCCGTTCGTCAACGCCGCCTCGTCCGCCGGCATCGCCCCGATGCTCGCCATCGCCGAGACCAGCGCCCCCGGGCACCAGCTCCCCGCCATCTACGGCGCGGTCATGGTCGCCGGAGTCTTCTGCCTCGCCGTCGGCCCCTTCTTCGGCAAGCTCCTGCGCTTCTTCCCGCCGCTCGTCACCGGCGTCGTGATCACCCTCATCGGCGTCACCCTGATGCCCGTGCCCGTCGGCTGGGCCCAGGGCGGAGACAGGACGGCCGCCGACTTCGGCGCCATGAGGTACCTGGCGCTCGCCGGCTTCACTCTCGTCGTCATCCTGCTCTTCCAGCGCTTCGGCAAGGGCTTCGTCAAGCAGATCGCCCTGCTGCTCGGCCTCCTCATCGGCACCCTCGCCGCGATCCCCTTCGGAATGGCCGACTTCAGCGCCCTGCGCGAGGCACCCGTCGCCGCCCTGCCCGCCCCCTTCGCCTTCGGCGCCCCCGAGTTCCAGCCCGCCGCGATCCTCTCCCTGTGCATCGTGATGCTGGTCCTCATGACCGAGTCCAGCGCCGGCATGCTCGCCCTCGGCGAGATCTGCGAGCGCCGCAGCGACGGGAGGACCATCACCCGGGGCCTGCGCACCGACGGCCTCGCCACCCTGCTCGGCCCCGTCTTCGGCGGCTTCCCGACCTCCGCGTTCGCGCAGAACGTCGGCGTCGTCTCGCTGACCCGGGTCCGCTCCCGGTACGTGGTCGCAGTCGCCGGCGGCGCCCTCCTCGTCCTCGGCGCCTTCCCCGTCCTCGGCGCGGTCGTCTCCATGGTCCCGATGCCCGTCCTCGGCGGCGCCGGCATCGTCCTCTTCGGCTCGATCGCGGTGAGCGGCATCCGTACGCTCTCCGAGGCCGGGCTCGACGACAGCTCCAACATCATCCTGGTGGCCGTCGCGCTCGGCGCGGGCATCATCCCGCTCGCCGCGCCCACCTTCTACGCCGGCTTCCCCGCCTGGGCGCAGACGGTGCTCGGCTCCGGCATCAGCGCGGGCGCGCTCGTCGCCGTCCTGCTCAACCTGTTCTTCCACCATCTCGGCACCCGGAGCCGTCACACGGCGCCGGCACTCAAATCCTCCTAGGGTCCTGCCGTGCCCGAACCATCCCCGAGGAATGAAGGAAGCACCGCCATGGCAGCACCTTCGGCAGCCCAGCGCATCGTCATCGAGAACGCCGCGATCGCGACCGTCGACGCCGACGACACCGAGTACGCCTCCGGCCACCTCGTCGTCGCCGACAACAAGATCGAGTCCATCGGCGCCGGCAAGGCCCCCGAGGGCCTGGAGAACGTGGTCCGCCGCATCGACGCCACCGGCCACCTGGTGACGCCCGGTCTGGTCAACACCCACCACCACTTCTACCAGTGGATCACCCGGGGCCTGGCCACCGACCACAACCTCTTCAACTGGCTGGTCGCGCTCTACCCGACGTGGTCCCGGATCGACGAGTCGATGGTCCGCGTCGGCGCGCAGGGCTCCCTGGCGATGATGGCCCGTGGCGGTGTCACCACCGCCATGGACCACCACTACGTCTACCCGCAGGGCTCCGGCGACCTCTCCGGCGCCATCATCGGCGCGGCCTCCGACATGGGCGTCCGCTTCACCCTGGCCCGCGGCTCCATGGACCGCAGCGAGAAGGACGGCGGCCTGCCGCCGGACTTCGCCGTCGAGACCACCGAGGGCGCGCTCGCCGCGACCGAGGAGACGGTGCGCAAGTACCACGACGCCTCCTTCGACGCGATGACCCAGGTCGCCGTCGCCCCCTGCTCGCCCTTCTCCATCTCCACCGAGCTGCTCCGCGAGGGCGCCGCCCTCGGCCGCCGCCTCGGCGTGCGCATGCACACCCACGGCTCGGAGACCGTCGAGGAGGAGAAGTTCTGCCACGAGCTCTTCGGCATGGGCCCGACGGACTACTTCGAGTCCACCGGCTTCCTCGGCGAGGACGTGTGGATGGCGCACTGCGTCCACATGAACGACTCCGACATCGAGGCGTTCGCCCGCACCAAGACGGGTGTGGCCCACTGCCCCTCCTCGAACGCGCGCCTCGCCGCCGGAATCGCCCGCGTACCGGACATGCTCAAGGCGGGCGTCCCCGTCGGTCTCGGCGTCGACGGCACCGCCTCCAACGAGTCCGGCGAGCTCCACACCGAGCTGCGCAACGCGCTCCTCATCAACCGCCTCGGCGCCCACCGTGAGGCCGCGCTCAACGCCCGGCAGGCCCTGCGCCTCGGCACCTACGGCGGCGCCCAGGTCCTCGGCCGCGCCGACAACATCGGCTCGCTGGAGGCCGGCAAGCTCGCCGACTTCGTCCTCTGGAAGATCGACGGCCTCGGCCACTCCTCCATCGCCGACCCGGTCACCGCCATCGTCTTCGGCGCGGCGGCACCGGTCACCGCCTCCTTCGTCAACGGCAAGCAGATCGTGGAGAACAACCGACTCCTGTTCGCCGACGAGGAGCAGATCGCGCGCGACGCGCGCGCGGAGGCGCAGCGCCTGGCCCGCATCACGGCCCAGAGCTGACCCTCCCCATGGAGTCCGACCGAGGGGGACGGCCCTCGGTCGGTCGCCGCGGACCCGAGCGGGGTCCGTGGCAGCCGGACCGGGTGGTGCCGTACGCAGAAGTCGTACGGCACCACCCGGAACGGTGACGCCTGTCCGCGCCCCTGGCGGACAGCCCGTCCGCGCGCCGCCCCCCTCCGCGGCCGCACCGCACCACCCGCACCGAGCCGCACCTCCTGCACCTCGCTCCGCATCGCACCACCTCCCTGAACCCCGCGTCGCCGCCGACGTGTAACCGACCGGAGGAACCGCCGTGGCCGCCAAGCCCCAGGTTCGCAATGCACCAGACGCAGGCTCCGCCCCCGAAGACCGCGAGAAGCATCCGGTCGACGAGACGCTGCCCCCACTCAAGATGCTCACCAGCGGCCTCCAGCACGTCGCCGCCATGTACGCGGGCGTCGTCGCCCCACCCCTGATCGTCGGAGCGGCCGTCGGCCTCTCCGGCACCGAGCTCACCTTCCTCACCGGAGCGAGCCTCTTCACCGCCGGCCTCGCCACCTTCCTGCAGACGCTCGGCGTCTGGAAGATCGGCGCCCGGCTGCCGTTCGTCAACGGCGTCACCTTCGCGGGCGTCGCGCCGATGCTGGCGATCGTCGACACCACCGAGAACAAGGCCGACGCGCTGCCCGTGATCTTCGGCGCGATCATCGTCGCCGGACTCCTCGGCTTCGCCGCCGCCCCCTTCTTCTCGCGGCTCGTGCGGTTCTTCCCGCCGGTCGTCACCGGCTCCGTGATCACCCTCATAGGTGTCTCCCTCCTCCCGGTCGCGTTCGGCTGGGCCCAGGGGCCCAACCCCAAGGCCCCGGACTACGGTTCGACCACGTACCTCTCGCTCGCCGGCATCACACTCGTCGTGGTCCTGCTGCTCCGCCGCTTCACCCGCGGCTTCCTCAAGCAGGTCGCGGTCCTGGTCGGCCTCGTCCTGGGCACGCTCATCGCCATACCCTTCGGCGTCACCGACTTCTCCCCGGTGACCGAGGCGGACGTCGTCGGCTTCCCGTCCCCCTTCCACTTCGGCGCCCCGCAGTTCGCCCTCGCCGCGATCATCTCCATGTGCGTGGTCATGCTGGTCTCCATGACCGAGTCGACCGCCGACATGCTGGCGCTCGGCGAGATCGTCGAGCGGCCCGCCGACGAGAAGACCATCGCGGCCGGACTGCGCGCCGACACCCTCGGCTCCGCGCTCAGCCCGCTCTTCAACGGCTTCATGTGCAGTGCCTTCGCGCAGAACATCGGTCTGGTCGCCATGACCAGGATCCGCAGCCGCTTCGTCGTCGCCTGCGGCGGAGGCTTCCTGGTCCTCATGGGCCTCTCGCCGGTCGCCGCCTCGCTCATCTCGGTCGTGCCCCGGCCGGTCCTCGGCGGCGCGGGCGTCGTCCTCTTCGGCTCGGTCGCCGCCAGCGGCATCCAGACCCTGGTCAAGGCCGGCCTGGAGAAGGACAACAACGTCCTGATCGTCGCCGTCTCACTGGCCGTCGGCATCATCCCGATCACCAAGCCGGACTTCTACCACGCCTTCCCGGAGACCGCGCAGATCATCCTGGACTCCGGTATCTCGACCGGCTGCGTGGCCGCCGTCCTGCTCAACGTGGTCTTCAACCACCTGGGCAGGGGCCGCGACGCCGACGAGGTCACCGCGCCCATGGAGCCCGGCGAGGAGATCTCCGGCAGCCACACCGCGAAGGCGGCGCACGCCCACTGAACCCGCTCCTCCTCCCCCCGCCCGCCCCGGTCCCCGCGCACGCCGCGGGGCCCGGGGCCGTGGTGCTCGTCAACCCCAACACCTCCACCACCACGACCGCGATGATGACCGCCATCGCCCGGCGCGCCCTCGGGCCCGCCTTCCCCGTCCGGGGCGTGACCGTCGCCCGGGGCCCGCGCATGCTCACCGACCCGGAGGCCCTGCGGGCCGCCGCCCCTGAGGTCCTGGCCGCCGGCCTCCGTGCCTCGGCCGGGGGCGACTGCGCCGCCCTCCTCGTCGCCGCCTTCGGCGACCCGGGCCTCACGCCACTGCGCGCGGCGGCCGGGGCGACGGGGGTCCCCGTGGTCGGCCTCGGCGAGGCGGCGCTTCTGGAAGCGGCCGCCGACGGAACGCCCTTCGGCATCGCCACCACCACCCCGCTCCTCGCCGAAGCCATCCACGCGCGTGTGCTCGCTCTCGGCCTCGGCGACCGGTACACCGGCCTCCGCCTCACCGCCGGCGCCCCCGAGCGCCTCTCCGCCGACCCGGTGCTCCTCCTCGACCGCCTGGAGCGCGCGGTCCGCGCCTGCGCCGAACGCGACGGAGCCCGCGCCGTCGTCATCGGCGGCGGCCCGCTCGGCGAGGCGGCGGAGGAACTCCGGTCCCGCTGCGCGGTCCCCGTCGTCGCCCCGATCCCGGCGGCCTGCCGCACGATCACCCGCCTGCTGACGCCCTGATGGCCTGACGGCCGAACGGGACGGGCCCCGGGCGGACACACCCCGCTCACCGCTCCACCGCCATCCGTCGACGGCACTCCCCGGCCAGCGAGGGGTAGGCGGCGGCGATCGCCTCGTACAACCGCCGCCTCAGCAGCCGCTCCGCCTCGCCGCGCCCGCTGTCGCCGTACAGACCGTCGAGCAGCGACTCGTACCGCGACAGGGCGTGCCGCAGATAGCTCACCTGCCACCGCACGAGCGCCCCGGAAGGCGCGGGCACGGGTGCGGGTGCGGACCCGGACGGGGGCACGGGTGCGGACCCGGACGGGGGAGGAGGCGCGGGTGCGGATCCACGCCCGGGCACCGGCGCCGCCGCTCCGGCCGGTGGTCCCTCCCGCCGCGGCCCGGGACTTCGCGCCCCCAGCAGATGCCGGTGCCGCACGGCCCGTCGCTCCAACTCCGGCCGGGGCAGCAGCGGTACCTCGATCGTCTCCGCGCGGATCGTGGCGAGGACGGCGGCCCGCCGCCGCTCGGCGTGGACCCGGGCGGCCGAGGCGCGGGCCTGGCAGAGCGCGGCCGTCTCGGCGAACTCGGGCGTGCGCTCCACCGCCTCGACCCGGGCGAGGAGATAGAGCCGCACGGGCGCGAGCGACCAGCGGCGCGGATCGCGCCCCTGCACGTCGGGCATGCCGAGCAGCTCCCGCACCATCGCGTCGTTCCAGCCGCGCCGACGCACCCCGGCGAACGTCACATAGGTCGTACGGTCCGTCATGATTCCCCCTGAGTCGACTACGGAGCGTGACGATTCCAGTGAAGCGCACCCCTCTGACAACGCCCCCTTGCCGACTGCGCACCCGCTGTGCGATATAGGTCTGGACCTTTCCGATGGACGGAGGCCGGCCCGTGCAACGCCCGCTCGCCAGAAGCCTGTTGCCCACGCTCGCGCTCGCCGCGACACTCACCGTCGCCGCCTGCTCAAGCGCGGCCGCCCCCGCGCCGAGGGACACCCGGGCGCCCACCGCCCCCACCGGAGTCACCGCCACCGCGGGCAGCGCGAGCACCGTGCACGTCATGTGGAGTCCGGCCACGGACGACCGCGCCGTCGCCGGATACGCCGTCTACCGCGAGGGCCACAAGGTCAAGGACCTCCCTGCCACGACCCTGATGACCGACGTCGTCGGCCTCTCCCCGGCGACCCGCCACCGCTTCACCGTCCGCGCCCGCGACGCCGCCGGCAACGTCTCAGCTCCCAGCGCCACCGTCACCACCCTCCCCGCCGCCGCCGAGGACCGCACGCCCCCCACCGCCCCGACGGCCCTCCGCGTGACCGCCGACGGCAGCCGTGCCGCCACCCTCCGCTGGGCCCCGGCCCACGACGACACCCGCGTCACCGCGTACGACGTCTACCAGGCCGACACCCGCGTCCACACCGTCCCCGGTACCGCCACCACCGCCCACCTCACCGGCCTGCGCCCCGGCACCGCCTACGCGTTCACCGTCCGCGCCCGCGACGCCGCCGAGAACTCCTCCCCCGACAGCGCCCCGGCCGACCTCACCACCGCCCCCTCCCCGGGCGCCCCGCCTCACACCGCCCCGAGCGCCCTCACCGCGACGGCCGCCAAGGGCGAGATCACCCTCACCTGGACCCCACCGAGGACGGGCGCCCCCGTCACCCACCACGAACTCCACCTCAACGGCCGCTTCGCCACCACCATCATCTGGGGCACCACCCCTCCCCCCGGCCGCGCCACCTACACCTTCCCGGTCCAGGACCCCCCGGGCACCCGCTACACGGTCACCCTCCGCGCCCGACTCCCGGACGGCACCTGGGGCGACTTCTCGGCCCCGAGAACCGTGGTGGTGCGCTGAACTCCCCTGGCCCTGGCCAGAATCGCACCCTTTCGCCGTGAACAGCCGCCCCTCACCCTGCGACCAGGGGATGCGACAGGCCGCTGGGGGGCGCCCATGACCGAGCCGATCTACGTACCGGCGCTGCCCGCCCGGCCGAGCGCGCTCGCCGCGTACGCCACGCTGGCGCCGGACGTCCGGGCCGTCGTGGCGCCGCTCTGGACCGTCCCGCCCCGCGTCGGCCGCGAACGGACCCCGGCCCGCCCGTCGTCCCACCCCCTCGACCCGGACCCCGCCGCACTCGCCCGCCACACGTACGACACCCTCTCTCTTCTCGCACGGGTCCAGCGCGGGCGGCCCGCCTGGGTCGACTTGTGCCACGTCGAGCGCGAGCCGGGCTTCCCCGGCCCCGGCGCCGTGCGGCCTCCGCTGAGGCCGGTCACCGGCATCGAGCGCGGGGCGACGCAGCAGGTGGCCTGCGCGGAAGCGGCCCGTGCCGGTGGCGTCGGCCTCGGCATCCGCGTACGCCCGCACGTGGGCGGCCGGACGACGGAGCCCACCGGCGACCGGCAGACGAAATACGCGGGGAAACGGACGGAGGAGGCGCTCTGCCGTCTCCTGCGACGGATCGCGTTCGCCCGGTGCGCGCTGGACCTCATCATCGACCTCGGCGCGGTGCACGAGGACCAGGACGCCGACCACGACGCGCTCCGCGCCCTGAACCTCCTTGGCACTCTCCACCCCTGGCGCACCGTCGTGCTCCTGGCCGGCGCCTTCCCCCGTACCCACCCCGAGGCGTACGGGGCACCCCTGGCCGAGACGTACCGGGCCGACCGACTCCTCGACCTGCTTCGCCCCTCGGGCGGCGAATCCGGCCCGCACCCCGTCCACGGCGACTACGGGGCACACGATCCGGCGAGCGCCGACCGGGTCTCCGACACGGGGGACGATCCGTTCCGCGGAGCCCTGCGCTACACCTCCGAACGCACCTTCCTCATCGGGGAGGTGCCCGCCGAACCCGGCCACCACCTCAGGGTGCGCGCGCTCGCCCGCGAGCTCGTCGCCACCCCCGACTTCAGGGGAGCGGAGTACAGCCAGGGGGACCGCTGGCTGGTGGCCTGCGCGGACGGCAGAGGCCCGCGCGACACCGGGCACCCCGACCTCTGGATCCGGGCCGGCCACAGCCAGCATCTGACCCACGTCGCCCGTGAACTGCGGCGACACTCCTGACGCCGCGCCCTTGCCCGCCGGAACCGGCTCCCCGGAATTACCCTGGGAAGCGTGGCCGGGACCGTTCTCACCAACACCGGGCTCGTCAGCTTCCTCGACGGAGTGCCCGAGCGCCGTGACCCCGCCTTCGTGCGGGCCGCCGAAGCGGTGCTCGGACTGCTCGCCCTGCGCGGGGCGGACCGGGCCACGGGGGTGCCCGAGCCGACGCCCGGGCTCGTGCGGCAGCTTCTGGTGGAGGACCTGCCGACCTTCGTGTACGCCCCGCCCGGCGAGCTCACCGCCTACCCCGCCGTCCTCGGCGCCCTCGCCGACCGGTTCGACGGAGGGCGGCGCGAGCGGATCGCCGCGGTCGTCGCCGAGTCCGCGCCCGACTTCGAACGCGCCATGAACGACCCCGGCAACCTCACCTGGCACCGCTGGTACGCCTCACTCCTGCGGACCTGCGGCGCCGACCTCACCGACCCCGAGGACGTACGCCGCCGGCTCGCTGCCCTCGACGGCGCGCCGCTCCCCGACGGGGTGCGCCGCGCCCATCTGATGGGGCGCACGGCCCTCGCCGACGTCCTGCTCGCCGAGGCGCTCACGCGCGCGTACGTGCGGGACGCCGAGGCACCCCCGCCCGCCGGGCCGCTGCTCACCGACCACGCCGTCGCGACCGGCATCGGGAAGATCGCCGCCGCGCTCCAGGACCGGTGGACCGCCGCCGGCCTCGCCGAACAGCTCGCCGGGCCGTACGCGCGGTTCGCGCCCGGACCTGAGGCCTTCCCGCACCTCGTCCTCGCCGACGCCCTGCTCGACGAGCACCTCGACTACTACGGAGACCCCGCCGCCCCCGTACCCCCGCCGCCCGCGATCGAGGCCGGGCCCGTCGAGGAGGACGCCGACAGCCTCATCGCCGCCGTGGAGGAGCTCGCGGAGGAGGAGTTCGAGCCGTACGGGGGCGAGGCGCCGCACCTGCTGTACGCGGTCTACCAGCGCGGCTGCTCCGCCGACTCCGTCGCCCGCAAGGCCGCCGAGTACGAGGACTGGACCGTCGACCCGGACCTGGAGGACCTGCCCGTACCCGTGCCGGACGCGGCGCCCGACGCGTACACCGTCCCGCCCCTGCCCGAGCTCGTACGGCTGCTGGGCACGGCCGGGCTGACGGAGGCGGACCGGGCCCGGCTCGAAGGACCGGCCCGCGACCTCGCCGCCGTCCTCGACCGCCTCGCCGCCACCGGTCTGGTCTTCCGGCGCGGCGACGCCTTCGGGCTCACCCCGCGCGGCGCGGGCGTCGTGCGCTATCTGCTCGGAGTGCGCGGGGTCGCCGCGCCCGACGCCGCCGAGGCCGCGGCCTGGACCGCGACGGACGTGGTCGCCGCCGCCGGAGGCTGGCCGGCGTCCGTCGCCGCGCGCGTACTCGCCGACTGGCTCCACGCGCGCGCGGACACCGCCGACGCCTGGTCCCAGCTGCTCGCCGCCCTCGGCACCGTCCACGCCGGCACCGCGGAGGCGGCCACCACCCGCGGCCTCTTCGCCGCCCTCGACACGGCCGGCGCACCGCCCGAGGCCCTGCGCGGCGCCCTCCGTGACCCGGTCACCGGCGCGTACGTCCTGGAAGCCCTGCGCGCCAGGGGGGAGCCGGCGGACGCGATCCAGGTGCGGGCCTCGGCACGCGCCCTGCGCGTCCTGGACGCGCTGCCCGCCAAGAAGGGCCCCCTGGAGGCCCGCCGCGCCGCCTTCGACACGGCGGCGGCCGCCTGGCCCGGAGGTTCCGCCGCCCTGGTCCGCGCCATGGCCGCGGCGGACCGCCACGAGACCGAGCGGGTCCTCCGCCCGCTCGGCATCACGCTCCCCTGACGGTGGTCCCTATCCGGCCGCGAGGTACATCCCCGAGGCCCCCGACCCCGCCGTGTTCCGGCAGCTGCGGTTCCCCGTCGAAACGGCGTCGATCAGGGCGAGGCAGCGGCCGAGGGCCTGCTGGCCGTAGGCGTTGGGGTGCATCGACTCCTGGACGAGGCCCTGCGTGCTCTGGCTGTCGATCCAGCGCGCCCACTCGCTCGTCGCCGCCGACGGAGGCACGGTCGCCGTCACCTGCTTGCTCGCCCTGGCGCAGACCTCACGGCCCTGAAGCATGTCCCGCAGATCCAGGAACTGCACGCCCTTCGCCGTCGCGACGCCCTTGAGACGGTTGGCGAGCTGGGGGACCAGGGAGTCACGGGCCCAGTCGGAGTCGGCGTTCCAGAAGGGGCAGCCACCGGTGTTGGTACGGGCCCAGCCGCTCTCCGCGTACCGGTTCTCGGCGGCCCGCGGGATGGGGGAGGGGTAGGACTGGAGGACGATCCGGTAGTCGGAGGCGGCGTACCCGGCGGAGGACATGACCGCCCGGATCTCGTCGACGGACCGGCCGACGTCGGCCATCACGCCGTCGATCTTCGCGTCCACCTCGGCCTGCTGGTCGTCGTGGCAGTACGAGTACCAGACGATGTAGTCGGTCGCGCAGGTGCTGATGATGTCGGCGAAGCCGAGGTCGTTGCCGCCGATGGACAGGGCGATCAGCTCGACGTCGTGCGAGGCGGCGACGGCCGCGAGCTGGTCGGCCTGGGGCGCCTCGCCCTTGTAGGACTGGCCGCCCTGGGAGGCGCGGACGACGTTCTCCGTCTTCGCGCCGGAGCAGGCGAGGTTGATCAGGGCGCTCGCGATCGGACCGGCGCTCCTCACCTCGGAGACGTCCGAGCGGTGACAGCCGCCCGCGGTGGCGCCGTACACCCGCGACGGGTCGTAGGCACTGCCCGTCCAGGCCCGGTCGGTGCCGTTGCGGCTGCCGGAGTTCGTGAGGCTGTTGCCCTGCCAGCGGCCGGCCTCGCCGGAGATGTAGCTGTCGCCCATGGCGACGACGGCCGTGGGGCCCGCGCCGGGGGAGGCGTGGGCTGCCGGGGCGGCGACTGAGGCGAGCCCGGCGGCGGTACACAGTGCCAGGAGTGCGCGCAGCGCACGGTGGGGGGTCGAAGGCATGGCTGTGCTCCCTGCGGTACGCAGTGACGTGGGGGACAGCCGCCGGCCGGTGGCATGGCGGAATCTCGCACGCCCTGACTTGTTACCGCTAGGTAGCTGCACATCTCGGTTCCGTCACGTCGCCTGTGCGGCGACCGGGAACGGAAGAGGGCTCCGCCCCCGGCGATGTGCGTCACCGGGGGCGGAGCCCTGTTCAGGAGGCGTGCGGCCGCTGTGCGGTCGGCCGACGTGCGTGCGTCAGCCGACCAGCTGTTCGTACGCCGGGAGGGTCAGGAAGTCCGCGTAGTCCGCGTCGAGGGAGACGTGCAGGAGGAGGTCGTGTGCCTGCTGCCACTTGCCGGCCGCGAAGGCCTCGTCGCCGATCTCGGCGCGGATGGCGGCCAGTTCCTCGGCGGCGACCTTGCGGGCCAGGTCCGGGGTGGCCGTCACGGTCTTTCCGTCGTGCTCGAACTCGACACCCGCGTTGATCCACTGCCAGATCTGGGAGCGGGAGATCTCGGCCGTGGCCGCGTCCTCCATCAGGTTGAAGATGGCGACGGCGCCGAGGCCGCGCAGCCACGCCTCGATGTAGCGGATGCCGACCTGTACGGCGTTGCGCAGGCCCTCGTACGTCGGCTTCGCGTCGAGCGAGTCGATGGCGATGAGGTCGCCGGGCGCGACGGAGACGTCCTCGCGGAGACGGTCCTTCTGGTTCGGCTTCTCGCCGAGGACCGCGTCGAAGGAGGCCATGGCGATCGGGACCAGGTCGGGGTGAGCGACCCAGGAGCCGTCGAAGCCGTCGCCGGCCTCGCGGTCCTTGTCGGCCTTGACCTTCTCGAAGGCGACCTTGTTGACCTCGGCGTCCTTGCGGGACGGGATGAACGCCGCCATGCCGCCGATCGCGTGCGCGCCGCGCTTGTGGCAGGTGCGCACGAGGAGTTCGGTGTACGCGCGCATGAACGGGGCGGTCATCGTGACCGCGTTGCGGTCCGGCAGGACGAACTTGGCTCCGCCGTCACGGAAGTTCTTGACGATGGAGAAGAGGTAGTCCCAGCGGCCCGCGTTCAGGCCGGCGGCGTGGTCGCGGAGCTCGTAGAGGATCTCCTCCATCTCGTACGCGGCCGTGATGGTCTCGATGAGGACCGTGGCGCGGACGGTGCCCTGCGGGATGCCGACGTAGTCCTGCGCGAAGACGAAGATGTCGTTCCAGAGGCGGGCCTCCAGGTGCGACTCCGTCTTCGGGAGGTAGAAGTACGGGCCCTTGCCGAGGTCGATCAGACGCCGCGCGTTGTGGAAGAAGTACAGGCCGAAGTCGACGAGCGCGCCGGGAACCGGGCGTCCGTCGAAGGTGAGGTGACGCTCCTCCAGGTGCCAGCCGCGCGGCCGCATCACGACGGTGGCGAGCTCACCGGCCGGCTTGAGCGCGTAGGTCTTGCCCGACTTCGGGTCGGTGAAGTCGATCTTCCGGGTGTACGCGTCGATCAGGTTGACCTGACCGAGGACGACGTTCTCCCAGGTCGGCGCCGAGGCGTCCTCGAAGTCGGCGAGCCAGACCTTCGCGCCGGAGTTCAGCGCGTTGATCGTCATCTTGCGGTCGGTCGGGCCCGTGATCTCGACGCGGCGGTCGTTCAGGGCCGCCGGGGCCGGCGCGACCTTCCAGGAGTCGTCGGCGCGGATCGCGGCGGTCTCCGGCAGGAAGTCCAGGGTGGAGGTACGGGCGATCTCGGCGCGGCGCTCCGCCCGGCGGGCGAGGAGCTCGTCCCGGCGCGGGGTGAACCGCCGGTGCAGTTCGGCGACGAAGGCCAGGGCGGCCTCGGTGAGCACCTCCTCCTGACGCGGCAGGGGCTCGGCATCGACGACGGCCAGGGGGGACGGCGCTGGTGCGGACATGAACTGTCACTTCCTTCAGCGGACTTCACGGGCGGTGCCAGGCGGCCGCCGGGCGTCACGGAACGGCACGGAGTGCCGCAGGCGCCGAGATACGGCCGCAAGCGCCTTCTGTACGAGCAGGCGCTTCTGAACAGTGGATACTAGTTTCCTCATGGTGGAAGTTCAATGGTTTGTTGATGTCGAGATTCTCCGGATCGACAGAACATGGCGCTCGGTGCCACCCCGTTCACTCCAGGTGTGAGAGATCCGCCTCCGTGTCGATGTCGTAGGGCTCGGCCACATCCGAACAGTCCACCGGAGTGATCGCATCCCGGTGCGCCGCCAGATAGTCCCGCGCGCCCCGGTCGCCCACCGCCGAGTCCCCGACGCCCGCCCAGTGCCCGGCGCCGAACAGCACCGGATGGCCCCGCTCCCCGTCGTACGAGGCGGCCACCAGCGAGTCCCGCGAGCGGTACGCCGCCCGGACCCGGGCCACCGCCTCCGCCCCGATCCCCGGCTGGTCGACCAGCAGGACGAGCGCCGCGTCCACCCCGCGCGGATCGGCGGTCAGCGACGCGAGCCCGGCCCGCAGCGAGGAGCCCATGCCCTCCGTCCACTCGGGGTTGTCCACCAGTACGCACCCGGGCAGCTCCGCCCGTTCCCGTACGACCCCGGCCGACGCTCCGAGCACCACGTGCACCACCTCGCACCCGGCCGCGCGCAGCACCCCGACCGCGTGCTCGACCAGCGGCCGGCCCCGGTGCGGGAGCAGCGCCTTGGGCCGCCCCCCGAGCCGGCGACCGCCCCCGGCGGCGAGCAGGAGGCCGGCGACGAGCGGGGTTCGATCTTCTGCAGCTGTCATGAGGACTGCATACCTCATGAGGCGGAATGACACGGTCGCCTGAATTCCGACCACCAAGGGTGGCGCGCCGGGGTGGCGAAGGAGTTAACTGACCCGCGCACAGGGTCGTGCGAGGGGGAGAGCCATGTTGCGAAGCGTGGGGCAGAGGCGAGTGACCGGCGAGGGCGTGGACCCCAGGGTGGCCGAACTGCGGTCCGCCGTGTCCCGGCTCCGCCGCGAACTGGCCGCGCACCGGGTCGAGTTCGCCGACCGCGGAGTCGCCGAGGACGAGCTCGCCGCCCTTGACGCGATGGCGCTCAGCGGCGACCCCGAGGTGTGGCGGCTGCGCCGTTCGCTGCTGCTCGTCGCGGGCTCCGTGGGCTCCGTCAGCGCCCTCGCCGAGGGGCTCGCCGGTGTGCGGCGGGCCGTCGAGCTCTTCGGGCCGCCGCAGCCCCCCACCGCCTGATCCGGCCTGATCGGCAGGACGACCCCCACCGCCCGATCCGGCCTGATCGGCGAGGCACGGCCTACCGCCTGATCAGCCGGCGGGCCGTCGCCGACGCCACCGCCGCCGTGCGCGAGTCCACGCCCAGCTTCGCGAAGATGTGCACCAGATGGGACTTCACCGTCGCCTGGCTCAGGAACAGCGCCTTGCTGATCTGCTGGTTCGACAGGCCCTCGCCCACCAGCTGGAGGACCTCCAGCTCGCGCTTGGTCAGGGCCTCCGCCGGGGTCCGCATCCGGTCCATCAGCCGGTGCGCCACCGCGGGGGCGAGGGCCGACTGCCCGGCCGCCGCCGTCCGTACCGCCGCCGCCAGCTCCTCCGGTGGCGCGTCCTTCAGGAGGTAGCCCGAGGCGCCCGCCTCCACCGCCGCCAGGATGTCCACGTCCGTGTCGTACGTCGTCAGGACCAGCACCTTCGGTCCGCCCGCCGCCGCCGTGATCGCCGCCGTCGCCTCCGAGCCGTGCATCCCCGGACCGAACTGCAGATCCATCAGGACCACGTCCACGTCCCCGGCGGCGGCCAGCTCCACCGCGCGCTCGGCCGTCGCGGCCTCCGCGACCACGGCGAAGTCCGGCTCGGTGTCGAGGACCGCGCGCAGCCCAGCCCGTACCACCGGATGGTCGTCGGCGAGGAGCAGTCGGATGGTCATGCGGAGGCTCCAGCGGGGAGGGGGAGGGAGACGGCGACGGCGGTGCCCTGACCGGGCGCCGACTCGACCGTGAACGTGCCGCCCAGCGACTCCGCCCGCGAGCGCATCGCCGGAAGCCCGAAACCGCCGTCCGAGGACGGGCGCACGGAAGCGGGGTCGAAGCCCCGGCCGTCGTCGACCACGTCCAGGGTCACCGACGCGTCCATGAACGACAAGGTGATCTCCGCCCGCGAGGCCGAGGCGTGCCGCACCGTGTTGGCGAGCGCCGACTGCGCGATCCGCAGCAGCGCCACCTCGTACGGGGTCGGCAGTTCGGTCGGCGTACCGCTCACGGAGAACCGCACCCGCGGCCCGGCCCCGGGAGCCGGTTCGCACAGCCGCTCCAGGGCGGCCGCGAGGGAGCCGTGCTCCAGGTCCGGGGGCGAGAGCGCGCGGACGAAGCGCCGCGCCTCCGCCAGGTTGTCCTGCGCCGCCTCCCGGGCCCTGCCGATGTGGCCCGCGGCGGGGGAGTCCGGCGGGAGCACCCGCTCGGCCGCCCGCAGCAGCAGCTGGATCGAGGACAGGCCCTGTGCGAGCGTGTCGTGGATCTCGCGCGCGAGCCGCTCCCGCTCGGCGAGCGTCCCCGCGTGCCGCTCCGCCGCCGCCAGCTCCGCCCGCGTCTCGATCAGCTCCTCGATGAGCCGCCGTCGGCGCTCGCTCTCCCGGTACAGGGCCTGGTAGCCGAGGACCGTCGCCACCGCGACCGCCGCACCGAGCAGCGGCCCGATGAAGACCCCCGGGTTGAGCGCGGCGCCGTGCCCGACGTACGAGAGGATCGCCGCGCCCGCCGTCAGTGCCACGGCCGGCAGCGACCAGCGCGTGGGCAGCAGGTGGAGCTGGAGGAAGTACAGGGGGAAGGCCAGCCAGAGCGCCTCCGGGGTGAGCCAGAGCAGCGCGAGCCAGGACGCTCCGAGGACCGCGAGCCATACGGCGGCGGCGCGCGGCGAACTCCGCACCGACGGCAGGTAGGAGCCGGCCGCGTAGACCCCGCCCGTGACCGCCGCCATCACCGTCCCGGCGGCCGAGTCCGCCCGTACCCCCGCGAGCACGAGCAGGCCCGCCATCAGGAGGTGAAGGCAGAGGCGCAGGGCGCGCAGGGCGGGGGTGAGGGAACGCCGGGAGGTGGGGGGGAAGAGGGGCGGGGCGGGGTGGAGGGAGGAGCGGGGATCCATGATCCCCCCAGCGTAGACATCGGGCGACAATCCGGACTCAACCGAAAGTTTGATTGCGGAGCCATCCGTGGCGCGATGCCCGCGGGGCACCGCGCGGACCACTCTGGTCAGCATGTTCGTGGCATGGAGAGACCTGAGATTCGCCAAGGGGCGTTTCACCCTCATGGGCACCGTGATCGTGCTGATCACCCTGCTCGTGGGGTTGCTGTCCGGGCTGACCGCCGGACTCGCGCGAGAGAACGTCTCCGCGATCACCGGTCTGCCCGCCGACCGGCTGGCCTTCGCGGCGCCGCCGTCCGGGCAGTCGGTCTCCTTCACCAATTCGACGGTGACGGAGGAGCAGTGGCGCGGCTGGGCGGAGCGGCCCGGGGTGACGGGGGCCGGGCCGCTCGGCATCCGCACCCTCAACGCCGCAGCCGGGGACCGTACCGCCGCCGTCTCCGCCTTCGGTACGGAACCGGACTCGGGACTCGCCCCGGGCGCCGTCGGCGCGGGGAAGGCGGTCCTCTCCGGGTCGGCGGCGGAGGAACTCGCCGTCCGCAAGGGCGACCGTGTCCGCCTCGGCCCGCTGGAGGTGACCGTCGCCGCGGTCGCCGGCGACGCCTCGTACAGCCACACGCCCGTCGTGTGGACCTCCCTCGGCGACTGGCAGAAGCTCGGCCACAGCGGCGCCACCGCGCGCCGGCAGGCCACCGTCATCGCGCTGACCGGTGACGGCGCCGACTGGGCGGCGGGGGACGAGGCCGCCGGCACCGAGGCGCGGACGGTCGACGAGGCGCTCACCGCCATCGGGTCCTACCAGGCCGAGAACGGCTCGCTCCAGCTCATGCGCGGCTTCCTCTTCGCGATCTCCGCGCTCGTCATAGGAGCGTTCTTCACCGTCTGGACCATCCAGCGGAGCGGTGACGTCGCCGTCCTCAAGGCGCTCGGCGCCTCCACCCCGTACCTCCTCAAGGACGCCCTCGGGCAGGCCGTCCTCATGCTCACCGCCGGCACCCTGCTCGGAACCGCCCTCGCGGTCGGCATCGGCGCCCTCGTCAGCGGCGGGAACGTGCCCTTCCTCCTGGAACCGCTCACCGTCCTCGGGCCGGCCGCCGTGATCATCATCCTGGGCGTCCTCGGCGCCGCCCTGTCCATCCGGCGGATCACCGCCGTCGACCCCCTCACCGCCCTCGGGAGCGCCCGATGAGCCTCGTCCTCGACGCCGTCACCCTCACCTACCCGGACGGCGACGGCCGGCTCACCGCCCTCGACGCCGTCTCCCTCACCGTCCCCGCCGGTACGCTCACGGCCGTCGTCGGCCCCTCCGGCTCCGGCAAGTCCAGCCTCCTCGCCGTCGCCGCCACCCTGGTGACCCCGGACGAGGGGCGGGTCGTCGTCGCCGGTACGGACACCGGGGCGCTCACCGCCGCCGCCAAGGCGGAGCTGCGCCGTGAGCACATCGGGATCGTCTTCCAGCAGCCCAACCTGCTGCCCTCGCTGAGCGCGGTGGAGCAGCTCCAGGTGATGGCCCATCTGTCCGGGCGGTCGCCGAAGGGGGTACGGGGCCGGGCCCTGGACCTCCTTGACGCGGTCGGCCTCGCGGACCAGGCGCACCGGCGGCCGCACCAGCTGTCGGGCGGTCAGCGCCAGCGGGTCAACATCGCGCGGGCGCTGATGAACGAGCCGTCCGTGCTCCTGGTCGACGAGCCGACGAGCGCCCTGGACCACGAGCGGGGGGCGGCGGTCATGGACCTTCTGGCCAGGCTGACGGCCGAGCGGGGGACGGCGACGGTCCTGGTCACCCACGACCGCGCCCACCTGGCCCGCACGGACCGCACGGTGACCGTCCAGGACGGGCGCCTGACGGAGCCGGTCGGGGTCTGACGGAGCCGTCGCCGACGGCCTCAGGCCTGGCCGTTGCCCGCCGTGTTCGCCAGGGCCGCCGACAGTTCGCGGGCCACTTCCTGGAGGATCGGGACGATCTTCTCCGTGGCGGCCTCCGTGACGCGGCCCGCCGGGCCCGAGATGGAGATGGCCGCCGCGGTGGGGGAGTCCGGTACGGAGACCGCGAGGCAGCGGACCCCTATCTCCTGCTCGTTGTCGTCGACCGCGTACCCCGTCTCGCGGACCGCCACGAGCGCGTCGAGGAAGCCGTCCGGCGTGGTGATGGTCTTCTCGGTCGCGGCGGGCATGCCGGTGCGGGCGAGCAGGGCCCGTACCTCCTCGGCGGGCGTGTGCGCGAGGAGCGCCTTGCCGACGCCGGTCGAGTGCGGCAGGACCCGCCGGCCGACCTCGGTGAACATGCGCATCGAGTGCTTGGACGGCACCTGCGCGACGTACACGATCTCGTCGCCGTCGAGCAGCGCCATGTTCGCGGTCTCGCCGGTCTCCTCCACGAGCCGCGCCAGGTAGGGGCGGGCCCAGGTGCCGAGGAGACGGGCGGCCGACTCGCCGAGCCGGATGAGGCGGGGGCCGAGCGCGTACCGGCGGTTGGGCTGCTGACGCACGTAGCCGCAGGCGACGAGGGTGCGCATCAGGCGGTGGATGGTGGGGAGCGGGAGTCCGCTGCTGGCGGAGAGCTCGCTCAGCCCGACCTCGCCCCCGGCGTCGGCCATCCGCTCCAGGAGGTCGAAGGCGCGCTCAAGGGACTGGACGCCCCCGCTCGCGGCGGGTTTGGCGGCGTCGGTGGTGCTGGCGCTGGACGTCGGCACGTCAACGGTCCTTTCGGGGCAGGCGGGCAAGGCAGCAGCCTACCGGGCCGTCGGCCGGGGCACACGGGCCCGGTTCCGGCGTCAGTGCCGGTCAGGGGGTGTTTGTCCGGTGTCGGTGACGGCCCGGGGCGGTCCAGGTCTGGCCCGCATGTGCGGAGCTACGTTCTACTGTACGGAATTCGCTTTCCACTTTGTGGAAAGGTCCAAGTCGGGTTCGCCGACGGCCGATGCTGGAAGTGTGCCCTTGACGACCCCTCGTCCGGAAGTGAACACTCCTTTTCAACAGTTCGTTGAAATTCCCGTTGAAGTGCTTGAAGAAGGGGTACGGGTGGACGTCAACCTGGTCCTGCGCTCGACACGCGTCATCACCCCCGAGGGGACGCGCCCGGCGTCGATCGCCGTCTCCGGAGGGACGATCGCGGCCGTGCTGCCGTACGAGGCCGAGGTACCCGCCGGCGCCCGGCTCGAGGACGTCGGCGACGACGTCGTCCTGCCCGGCCTCGTCGACACCCACGTGCATGTGAACGACCCCGGCCGCACCGAGTGGGAGGGCTTCTGGACCGCCACCCGCGCGGCCGCCGCCGGCGGCATCACCACGCTGCTCGACATGCCGCTCAACTCCCTCCCGCCCACCACCACGGTGGAGAACCTCCGGGTCAAGCAGGAGGTCGCGCGCGCCAAGGCCCACATCGACGTCGGCTTCTGGGGCGGCGCGCTGCCCGACAACGTCAAGGACCTGCGCCCCCTGCACGACGCCGGAGTCTTCGGCTTCAAGTGCTTCCTCTCGCCCTCCGGCGTGGAGGAGTTCCCCGAGCTCGACCAGGAGCAGCTGGCGAACTCGCTCGCCGAGATCTCCGGCTTCGGCGGCCTGATGATCGTCCACGCCGAGGACCCGCACCACCTCGCCGCCGCCCCCCAGCGCTCGGGCGGCGCGTACGCCGACTTCCTCGCCTCCCGGCCCCGGGACGCGGAGAACACCGCCATCGAGAACCTGATCAACCAGGCCCGCCGGCTCGACGCCCGCGTCCACGTCCTGCACCTGTCGTCCTCCGACGCGCTGCCGCTCATCGCCGCCGCCCGGGCCGAGGGCGTGAAGATCACCGTCGAGTCCTGCCCGCACTTCCTCACGCTGACGGCGGAGGAGATCCCGGACGGCGCGACCGAGTTCAAGTGCTGCCCGCCGATCCGTGAGGCGTCGAACCAGGACGCCCTGTGGCAAGGGCTCGCCGACGGCACGATCGACTGCATCGTCTCCGACCACTCGCCGTCCACGGCCGACCTGAAGACCCCCGACTTCGCCTCCGCCTGGGGCGGGATCTCCTCCCTGCAGCTCGGACTGCCGGCGATCTGGACCGAGGCCCGCCGCCGCGGCCACAGCCTGGAGGACGTGGTGCGCTGGATGTCCGAGGGACCGGCCCGGCTCGCCGGACTGACCCGCAAGGGTGCGATCGAGGCCGGCCGAGACGCCGACTTCGCCGTCCTCGCGCCGGACGCCACCTTCACCGTCGACCCGGCCGAGCTCCAGCACCGCAACCGGATCACCGCCTACGCCGGCAAGACCCTCAGCGGCGTCGTCACCTCCACCTGGCTGCGCGGAGAGCGCATCGTCGACCGCGGCACCCTCGCCGAGCCCTCCGGCCGCCTCCTCGAAAGGAACAACTGACGTGTCGTCCATACCCAGCTTCACCGGTGACGCCAGCCCCTACGGCGGCGGCGACCCGTACGCCGACTACCGGACGGCCGACTTCCCCTTCACCCAGTACGCGGACCTCGCGGACCGCCGCCTGGGCGCGGGCGTCATCGCGGCCAACGACGAGTTCTTCGCCGAGCGCGAGAACCTGCTCAAGCCCGAGGCCGCCGAGTTCGACCCCGAGCACTTCGGCCACAAGGGCAAGATCATGGACGGCTGGGAGACCCGCCGCCGCCGCGGTGTCTCGGCCCAGCAGCCGCACCCCACCGAGGACGACCACGACTGGGCCCTCGTACGCCTCGGTGCGCCCGGCGTCGTCCGCGGGATCGTCGTCGACACCGCCCACTTCCGCGGCAACTACCCGCAGGCCGTCTCCGTCGAGGCCACCTCCGTGGCCGGCTCGCCCTCGCCCGAGGAACTCCTCGCCGACGACGTGAAGTGGACGACGCTCGTCCCGCGCACCGCCGTCGGCGGCCACGCGGCCAACGGCTTCGCCGTCGACGTCGAGCAGCGCTTCACGCACCTGCGTGTCAACCAGCACCCGGACGGCGGCATCGCCCGTCTCCGCGTCTACGGCGAGGTCGCCCCGGACCCGGCGTGGCTGGGCGTCCTCGGCACCTTCGACCTCGCGGCCCTGGAGAACGGCGGCCAGGTCGAGGACGCCTCGGACCGCTTCTACTCCCCGGCCACCAACACCATCCAGCCGGGCCGCTCCCGCAAGATGGACGACGGCTGGGAGACCCGCCGCCGCCGCGACAAGGGCAACGACTGGATCCGCTACGCCCTGGTCGCCGAGTCCGAGATCCGCGCCGTCGAGATCGACACCGCGTACCTCAAGGGCAACAGCGCGGGCTGGGCCGCCCTCTCGGTCGCGGCCGAGGGCTCGGAGGAGTGGACCGAGATCCTGCCCCGGACCCGCCTTCAGCCCGACACCAACCACCGGTTCGTACTCGACACCCCGGCGGTCGGCTCCCGCGTCCGGATCGACATCTACCCGGACGGCGGCATCTCCCGCCTCCGTCTCTTCGGCTCCCTCACGGAGGCCGGCACGGCGCGGCTGACCGCCCGCCACCAGGAGCTCGGCGGCTAGCCGGGACTCCTCTCACGACTGGGCGGGTACGACACCCCGCCCGGCCCGCGAGGGCGCACCGACCCGACAGCACCGGTGCGCCCTCGCGCCTCACCCTTTCGACTCGTTCCCCTCCGGGCGCCCTGAGCCGGGCTCACGCCCCGACCGGTGCTCGCCTCCCTCGTTCCTCGGGAGGCTCCACGCGCTCGGGGCCGTTCCCCGGCGGCGCCCTTCGGATCACTCGCCCGGCCCCGCCGTACGGGCCTTACGCGGCGTGCCCGCCGTCCACCGAGAACTCGGCGCCCGTCACGTACCGCCCACCGGGCCCCGCGAGGAAGGCGACCATCGCCGCCACCTCGTCCGGGGTGCCGAAACGGCCGAGCGCCGTCATGGCCGCCTGCCCCTCCGCGTACGGCCCGTCCGCCGGGTTCATGTCGGTGTCGACGGGGCCGGGGTGGACGATGTTCGCCGTGATGCCGCGGCCGCCCAGCTCGCGGGCGAGCGCCTTCGTCAGGCCGATCAGCGCCGCCTTGCTCATCGCGTAGAGGGTCCCTCCGGGGCCCGGCACCCGCTGGGTCATGCAGGTGCCGATCGTGACGATCCGGCCCCCCTCGGAGAACCGCGCGGCGGCCGCCTGCGAGGCGAGGAAGGTCGCCCGGACGTTCACCGCGAGCACCCGCTCCACATCCGCGAGGGACAGCGACTCCAGCGGGCCGAGGACGCCCGCGCCGACGTTGTTCACCAGGACGTCGAGGCGACCGAGGGCGTCCGCCGCCCACTCCACCGCGCCCGCCGCGTCCCCGGCGTCGGCGGCGTCGGCCCGCAGGGGCAGCGCCTTGCGGCCGACCGCCTCGATCCGGGCGGCGACCTCCTTGGCCCGCGCCTCGTCCTGCACGTAGGTGAAGGCCACGTCCGCACCCTCCTGGGCCAGCCGTACCGCCGTCGCCGCGCCGATCCCCCGGCTGCCACCCGTCACCAGAACCGCCGTGCCGTTCATCGTGGACATCCGAAACCTCCGTGAGAAGTAGCCATTGCTTGCGGGTTCAATGAAAGGCGGCGGGGTGCCAGGACGCTGGCGGGAATCGGACTCCGACCCGGTCACCGATGACTTCCGCCGGGCGGTGGAGTCGGAAGGGGTGAGACACGATGGTCCGGAGAACAGAAAGGGCACCCACCATGGCCACCCTCAGCCTCACCCAGTTCCTCACCCTCGACGGCGTCATCCAGGCCCCCGGAGGCCCCGAAGAGGACCGCAGCGGCGGCTTCGAGCACGGCGGCTGGTCCGTGCCGTTCGGCGACGAGGACTTCGGGCAGCGCATCACCGAGATCTTCGCCCGGCCGACCGCCTTCCTCCTCGGCCGCCGCACGTACGACATCTTCGCGGGCTACTGGCCGAAGCAGACCGACCCCGCCGACCCCGTCGCCTCCAAGCTCAACGCCCTCCCCAAGTACGTCGCCACCACCACCCTCGCCTCGGCGGACTGGGAGAACACCACGCTGCTCCGCGGTGACGTCGTGGAGGAGGTCGCCGCCCTCAAGGAACGCACCGACGGCGAGATCCAGATGCACGGCAGCGCGAGCCTCGCCCGGACCCTCCTCGACCACGACCTGATCGACACCCTCCATCTGCACGTCTTCCCCGTGGTCCTGGGCACCGGCCGCCGGCTGTTCACCGACGGGGTCCGTCCCACCGCCTTCCGCCTCACCGACGCGCGCACCACCGGCACGGGCGTCGCCCTCCACACGTACGAGCTGGCCGGCCGCCCCACCTACGGCACCTACTGATCTCCCGCCCCCGGGAAAGGTGTAGCCACCACGGGCCCGCGCGGGTACGGTGATCGCTCCGAGTGCGAGCCGTCGAAGTCTCCACCCCGCCCAGTCAGTTGGAGAACCGGCCCGCGATGTCCTCGATTGCCGCACCTGTGCCCCTCGGCGCCCCGCGCCGCGCCTGGCTCACCGACCTGCCCGTCCTGCTCGTCGCCGTCGTCTGGGGCGCCAGCTATCTCGCGGCCAAGGGCATCACCACCGGCCACACCGTCATCGCGGTCCTCGTGCTGCGGTTCGCCGTGGTGCTGCCCGTCCTCGTCGCCGCGGGGTGGGGCAGGCTCCGCGCCCTGAGCGCGGCCCAGTGGCGCGGCGCCGCGACCCTCGGGCTCATCCTCAGCGGGATCTTCCTCCTGGAGACGTACGGCGTCGTCCACACCTCCGCCACCAACGCGGGCCTGATCATCAGTCTCACCATGATCTTCACCCCGCTCGCCGAGGCCGCCGTCACCCGGGTCTCCCCGCCCCGTGCCTTCCTGGCCGCCGCCGCGCTCTCCGTCACCGGCGTCGTCCTGCTGACTCAGAGCGGCGGGTTCACCGCCCCCTCCGCCGGTGATCTGCTCATGCTGCTCGCCGCCCTCGCCCGTACCGTCCACGTCCTGGCCATGTCCCGGATCAAGGCGGTCCGGTCGGCCGACTCGCTCTCCCTCACCACCGTGCAACTCGGCTCCGCCGTAGCCGTGTTCACCCTCATCGCCACCCTCCCCGGCACCGGCGCCTCCCCCTGGGCCGTGGCCCTCGACTTCGGCCCGCGCGAGTGGGCCGGGCTCCTCTTCCTCTCCCTCCTCTGCACGCTCTTCGCCTTCTTCGTGCAGATGTGGGCCGTCCGCCGCACCTCGCCCTCCCGGGTCAGCCTCCTCCTCGGCACCGAGCCGCTCTGGGCCGCCGCCGCGGGCATCGCCGTCGCCGGCGACCGCCTCGGCGCCGTCGGTCTCGCGGGTGCCGTGCTGGTCCTCGCGGGGACGAGCCGGGGCCGCCGCGCCGCGGACCAGGACGCCCGGTAGGTTCTTCCCCCATGCGTTCACTGCAGTACGACATAGAGTTCCGCGCCCGGGCCCGTCGCACCCAGGCATGGGGGCTCGGACTCCTCTCCGTGGCCGTGCTCCTGTGGATCTGGCTCGCCGTGCTCCTCTTCACGCCCTATGAGACCGGCGTGTCCAGCCGCGAGTGCACCTCCCGGTTCACCAGCGAGAACCTCCACAACAGCGACAGCGGCTGCGTCAACGAGCGCGACTGGCCCGAACTCCTCGCCGTTCTCGGCGCGTCCGTGCCCGTGGCCGTCATCGGAAGCGTCCTCTACACCAGCGGCTCCGTCTCCCACCGCATGGCCGAACACCTCGCCGAGGTCACCCGCCTCGAGCGCGCGAGCGCCTGACCGGATCCGGAACCGCCGGAAGCCCCCCGCTCAGTCCTTCGCTATTCGGCTCGCCCCGATCGCCAGGACCAGCCCGAGGACCGCGATGACGATGTTCGCGTACAGCTCCCGGCCCTCCAGGAACCACACGTTCTCCGTGAGGAAGCGGGTCAGACCCAGGAACCTGAACCAGCCGTCGGTCAGCTCACGGATCACTCCGGCCGTGCCGGCCACGAACAGCAGGCCCCCGAGGCTCTCAAGAAACTTCTTCATGATCCGATCATGGCGGGGCGGCCCGGCCCGCCGCGTCCACCGCTCGTCTACGGCGACCGATACCAAAGTATCGACCTCCGCGACTCCGGTAGCCCGACGGCCCGCACGACCCCTGGACGGCCCCCGGCCTGCGTACATTGGCCGACATGACTCGTACGGACCGGCAGCGCTGGCTGCTCCCCTCCCACCTGGTCGAACCGGGCGGGAGCGGGGCGGCCCGGCCCCGCCGTACCGCCCGCGACTGGGTCGTGGACACCTCGCTCTTCCTCCTCGCCGCGTTCGTCGGTCTTCTCGCCGCGGACGCCAGCGCGCAGTACACCAGTGAGACCGTCACCCTCGCCGACCAGCTCGCCGGCGCCGCCGCCTGCTGTGCCCTCTGGCTGCGCCGGCGGTGGCCCGTGGGACTCGCCGTCGCCCTCGCCCTGGCGAACGTCGTGGCCCCGGTCGCCGCCGGCGCGCTCCTCGCGAGCCTGTTCAGCGTCGCCGTACGCCGCCCGTTCCGCGAGGTCGCCTGGATCGGCGCGCTCGCCGTCGCCACCTCCACCGTCCAGGTCTTCATCCGCCCCGACCCCACCACCAACGCCGGGCTCTCCGTCGCCCTCGGCTTCATCCTCGTCCTGCTCGTCACCGCCTGGGGCATGCTCGTGCGCTCCCGCCGCCAGCTCGTCGACGCCCTCAGGGAACGGGCCCGCCGCGCCGAGGCCGAGGCCGAGCTGCGCGCCGCCCAGGCCCAGCGGCTCGCCCGCGAGGCGATCGCCCGCGAGATGCACGACGTGCTCGCCCACCGGCTCACCCTCCTCAGCGTCCACGCCGGAGCCCTGGAGTTCCGGCCGGACGCCCCGGCCGAGCAGATCGCCCGCGCCGCCGGAGTCATCCGCGACAGCGCCCACGAAGCCCTCCAGGACCTCCGCGAGATCATCGGCGTGCTGCGCGCCCCCGGCGAGAACGGCGACGGCGACCGGCCCCAGCCCACCCTCGCCACCCTCGGCGCGCTGGTCGACGAGTCCCGCGAGGCCGGTACGGAGGTCGTCCTCGACACCACCGTCGACGACCCGGCCGCCGTGCCCGCCGCCACCGGACGCACCGTCTACCGCATCGCGCAGGAAGGCCTCACCAACGCCCGCAAGCACGCTCCCGGCACCACCGTCACCGTCACCGTCCGGGGCCGGCCCGGTGAAGGACTCACCGTCGACATCCGCAACCCGGCCCCCGCCGGTCCGGTCCCGCACGTCCCCGGCTCCGGCCAGGGCCTCATCGGCCTCACCGAACGCGCCGCCCTCGCCGGCGGACGGCTGGAACACGGTCCGGACCCCGACGGCGGGTTCGCCCTGCACGCCTGGCTGCCGTGGCCGGCATGACCTTCCGGCCGATCCCACCGGACGCGCGGCTACCGTGGCCCCCATGACCATCCGGCTACTCGTCGTCGACGACGACCCCCTGGTCCGCGCGGGCCTCACCCTCATGCTCGGCGGCGCCGAAGACCTCCAGATCGTCGGCGAGGGCGCAGACGGCCGGGAGGTGCCCGAACTCGTCGCCCGCCACGCCCCGGACGTCGTCCTCATGGACATCCGCATGCCCCACGTGGACGGCCTCACCGCCACCGAACGCCTCCGCGCCCAGCCCGGCGCCCCCGAGGTCGTCGTCCTCACCACCTTCCACGCCGACGAGCAGGTGCTGCGCGCCCTGCGGGCCGGCGCCGCCGGTTTCGTCCTCAAGGACACTCCGCCCGCCGAGATCGTCGCCGCCGTCCGCCAGGTCGCCGCGGGAGACCCCGTCCTGTCGCCGGCCGTCACCCGCCAGCTCATGACCCACGTCGCGGAGCGCGCCGAACAGCCGCGGCGCACCACGGCCACCACCCGCCTCGCCGAACTCGCCGACCGCGAGCGGGAGGTGGCCGTCGCCGTCGGACACGGCCGGTCCAACGCCGAGATCGCCGCCGAGCTGTACATGAGCCTCCCCACGGTCAAGGCCCACGTCTCCCGGATCCTCGCCAAGCTCGGCCTCAACAACCGCGTCCAGATCGCGCTCCTGGTGCACGACGCCGGCCTCATCGACGCGGACGGGTCCTAGCGGACGGCAGCGACCAGCGGACGGGAGCGACCGGTGGACGAGGGCGACCAGCGGACGAGAGCGACCAGTCGGATAGTCTGCTTCGATGTCCGTCATCGAACTGGGGGAGTACGGCGCGGACTTCACCGCGAACCCGTACCCCTACTACGCCGAACTCCGTGCAGCAGGACCCGTCCACGAGCTAAGGATGCCGGACGGCTTCCAGTTCTGGCTGGTCGTCGGCCACGAGGAAGGGCGCGCGGCGCTCGCCGATCCCCGGCTCGCCAAGTCCCCGTCCGTCATCGGCGTCCGGCCGCCGGAGGAGGACATCATCGGCGTCCACCTCCTCGCCGCGGACGCCCCCGACCACACCCGGCTGCGCCGCCTGGTCACGGCGGAGTTCACCGGCCGCCGGGTCGAGAGCCTGCGGCCCCGCATCGAGCGGCTCACCCACGAACTCGCCGACGCGATGGAGCCGGCCGGCCGCGCCGACCTCGTCGACGCCTACGCTTTCCCGCTGCCGATCACCGTCATCTGCGAGCTCCTCGGTGTTCCCGCCGAGGACCGCGAGACCTTCCGTGGCTGGTCGAACGAGCTCGTCACCCCGACCGGCGAGCGGGGCATCCTCGACGCCCTGGAGGGCTTCGGCGGCTACCTCGACGGCCTCATCGAGGACAAGCGGTCGGCGGGACCCGCCGACGACCTGCTCTCCGGCCTGATCGCCGCCCGCGCGGAGGACGGCGACCGGCTCTCCGGACCCGAACTCCGCGCCATGGCCTACCTGCTGCTCATCGCCGGCCACGAGACCACCGTCAACCTGATCTCCAACACGGTACGCAACCTGCTCACCCACCCCGAGCAGCTCGCCGCCCTCCGCGCCGACCCGGGTCTCCTTGACGGGACGATCGAGGAGTCCCTGCGGTACGACGGGCCGGTGGAGACCGGCACCTTCCGCTTCACCCGGGAGCCCGTCACCATCGGCGACACCGTCATCCCGGCCGGCGAGAGCGTCCTCGTGGGGATCGGCGCGCTCGACCGGGACCCCGCCCGCTTCCCCGAGCCCGACCGCTTCGACATCCGCCGCGACACCAAGGGCCACCTCGCCTTCGGCCACGGCATCCACTACTGCCTGGGCGCCCCGCTCGCCCGCCTGGAGGGCAGGATCGCCCTCCGGACGCTCCTGGAGCGCTTCCCCCGGCTCGAACTCGACCCCGAGGGCGCGCCCTGGGAGTGGCTCCCCGGCCTCCTCATGCGCGGCGTCCGCCACCTGCCGGTCCGATGGTGACCTGAGAGGCCTCCAGCCGCACCGGCACCCGCTCCCGCCGCGAGCGTTCGCACGCCTCGGCGATCCGGAGCGCCGCGAGGGCCTCCCGGCCGTCGCAGGGATTGGGCGCCCCGCCGCGCACCAGCCGTACGAAGGCGTCCAGCTCCGCCTCGTACGCGGGGGCGAACCGCTCCAGGAAGCCGGGCCAGGGCTTGCCCGGGGCGGACGGGCCCTGCGGCTCCAGCGACGCGAGCGGGGTGCGGTCGTCCAGGCCCACCACGAGCTGGTCCCGCTCGCCCGCCAGCTCCATGCGGACGTCGTACCCGGCGCCGTTGCACCGGGTCGCCGTCGCCGTCACCAGCGTGCCGTCGTCCAGGGTCAGCAGGGCCGCGGCCGTGTCCACGTCGCCCGCCTCCCGGAACATCGCCGGGCCGGCGTCCGAGCCCGTCGCGTACACCTCGACGACCTCCCGCCCGGTCACCCAGCGGACGATGTCGAAGTCGTGCACGAGACAGTCGCGGAAGAGACCGCCGGAGAGCGGCAGATACGCGGCGGGCGGCGGCTCCGGGTCGGAGGTGACCGCCCGCACGGTGTGCAGCCTGCCGAGCCGCCCCGACCGCACCGCCTCGCGCGCCGCCCGGTACCCCGCGTCGAAGCGCCGCATGAACCCCAGCTGGAGCGCCGTGCCCGCCTCCGCCACCGCGTCGAGCGCGGCCAGCGTCCCCGGCACGTCCAGGGCGATCGGCTTCTCGCAGAAGGCCGGCAGGCCCGCCCCGGCCACGCGGGCGATCAGCTCCGCGTGCGCCGCCGTCGCCGAGGCGATCACCACCGCGTCCAGGGCGTGCCCCAGCAGCGCGTCCACGTCGGGCGCCGCCTCCACGCCGAGCGCCCCCGCGACCCCCGCCGCCCGGACCGCGTCCACGTCCGCCACGACCAGCGACTCGACCTGGGGGTGCCGGGCCAGCACCGCCGCGTGGAAGCTCCCGATCCGTCCCGTACCGATGAGTCCGATGCGCATGGCCCCACCGTGAGCCGGGCGGTCCCGGGTGTCAAGGATTTGTCAGGACAACCGGACGTCATGCCTTCCCGTCATCTGCTTCCGGTCCTCCGCACCCGCGGGCTACGCTCCCTGCGTGTCCAAGCAGTCCGGCTCCCCCCTGCCCCCGCTCTCCGTGGACCGCAGCAGTCCGGTCCCGCTCTACTTCCAGCTCGCCCAGCAGCTGGAGAGCGCCGTGGAGAACGGGACGCTGTCCCCGGGCACCCTCCTCGGCAACGAGATCGACCTCGCCACCCGTCTGGGCCTCTCCCGGCCCACCGTCCGCCAGGCCATCCAGACCCTCGTCGACAAGGGCCTCCTGGTCCGCCGCCGGGGCGTCGGCACCCAGGTCCTGCCCCGCAGGGTCCGGCGGCCCATGGAACTGAGCAGCCTCTACGACGACCTCGCCGCCGCCGGGCAGCGCCCCGCCACCCGCGTCCTGGTCAACCGCCTCGAACCCGCCGCGGGACCGGTCGCGTCCGCCCTGGGCGTACCCGAGGGGACCGAGGTCCACTACCTGGAGCGGCTCCGCACCGCGCACGGCGAGCCCATGGCGTACCTGTGCAACCACCTGCCCGCGGGGATCCTCGCCCCGGACACCGGCCTCCTGGAGACCACCGGCCTCTACCGCATGCTCCGCTCCGCCGCGCTCAGCCTGCACAGCGCCCGCCAGGCCGTCGGCGCCCGTGCCGCGACCGCCGACGAGGCCGCGCTCCTCGACGAGCCGGAGGGCGCCCCGCTGCTCACCATGGAGCGCGTCACCTTCGACGACACCGGCCGCGCCGTCGAGTACGGCTCCCACCTCTACCGGGCCGCCCGCTACTCCTTCGAGTTCCAGCTGATGGTCCGTCCGTAGCCACTCCAGGGGGGCCCTGACCAGCGCCATGACCCGCATGACCGATACTGCAATGCACGCAGAAGGACACAAAGGAGGGCACGGCCTCGTGACCAGGCTTCGGACAGGAGGGGTACGCGCCGCAGTCGGCGCGGTCCTCGCCCTGGCACTCACCGCGGCGCTCGCCGGGTGCAGCAGCACCGGCGGAAAGCGGGCGGAGGACGCCCGCAAGGCCGCCGAGGCCCAGGGCAGAGCAGCCGTCGACACCCCCCGGTGGACCTTCGCCATGGTGACCCACTCGGGTGACGGCGACACCTTCTGGGACATCGTCCAGAAGGGCGCCAAGCAGGCCGCCGCCAAGGACAACATCAATTTCCTCTACGCCCACAACGACGAGGGCCAGCAGCAGGCGCAGCTGATCGACTCCTACGTCGCCAAGGGCGTCGACGGACTGATCGTCACCCTCGCCAAGCCCGACGCGATGAAGGCCGCCGTCGAGAAGGCCGTCAAGGCCGGCATCCCGGTCATCACCGTGAACTCGGGCGCCGAGCAGTCCCGGGCCTACGGGGCGCTCACCCACATCGGACAGGACGAGACCGTCGCCGGCGAGGCCGTCGGCGAGGAGCTCGACAAGCGCGGGAAGAAGAAGGCCCTCTGCGTCCTGCACGAGCAGGGCAACGTCGGCCACGAGCAGCGCTGCGCCGGTGTGAAGAAGACCTTCGGCGGCGAGCTGGTGAACCTGTACGTCGACGGCACCAACATGCCCGACGTCAAGGCGTCCATCGAGGCCAAGCTCCAGTCCGACAAGGGCGTCGACGCCGTCGTCACCCTCGGCGCCCCCTTCGCCGACACCGCCGTCCAGGCCGTGAAGGGAGCCGGCAGCAAGGCCGAGGTCGAGACCTTCGACCTCAACGCCAAGGTCGCCACCTCCCTGGAGGCCGGCACCCTCGGCTTCGCCGTCGACCAGCAGCCCTACCTCCAGGGCTACGAGGCCGTCGACCTGCTCTGGCTGTACCGCTACAACGCCGACGTCCTCGGCGGCGGCAAGCCGGTTCTGACCGGCCCCCAGATCATCACCAAGGACCAGGCCGCCGCGCTGAAGCAGTACGCGGATCGGGGCACCCGATGAGCTCCACCGCCCCGCCGTCGGACGGTGTCGACCACGTCGACGAACGACTGCTCCGCACCACCCCGCTGAAGAAGCTGCTCGGCCGCCCCGAACTCGGTTCGGTCGTCGGCGCGATCGCCGTCTTCGTCTTCTTCGCGGTGGTCGCCGACAGCTTCCTGAACCCGTCCAGCCTCGGCACCGTCCTCTACGCGGCCTCCACCATCGGCATCATGGCCGTCCCGGTCGCCCTGCTGATGATCGGCGGCGAGTTCGACCTCTCCGCCGGTGTCCTGGTCACCAGCTCCGCGCTGATCTCCTCGATGTTCAGCTACCAGCTGACGGCGAACGTCTGGGTCGGCGTCGGCGTCTCCCTGCTGGTCACCCTGGCGATCGGTGTCTTCAACGGCGTCATGCTGACCCGCACCAAGCTGCCCAGCTTCATCATCACGCTCGGCACCTTCCTCATGCTGACCGGCCTGAACCTGGGCCTCACCAAGCTGATCAGCGGCACCGTCTCCACCAAGACCATCGCCGACATGGAGGGCTTCCCCTCCGCGCGGAAGCTCTTCGCCTCGGAGGCGACGATCGGCGGCGTCGAGTTCAAGGTCACCATCCTGTGGTGGCTGGGTCTCGTCGCGCTCGCCACCTGGATCCTGCTTCGCACCCGCTTCGGCAACTGGATCTTCGCCGTCGGCGGCGGTGCCGACGCGGCCCGCGCGGTCGGCGTCCCCGTCTACCGCACGAAGATCGGCCTCTACATGGGCGTGGCCTTCTGCGCCTGGATCTCCGGCCAGCACCTGCTGCTCTCCTTCGACGTCGTCCAGTCGGGCGAGGGCGTCGGCAACGAGCTGATCTACATCATCGCGGCCGTCATCGGCGGCTGCCTGATCACCGGCGGATACGGCTCGGCCATCGGCTCGGCGGTCGGCGCCCTCATCTTCGGCATGACCAGCAAGGGCATCGTGTACGCCGAGTGGAACCCCGACTGGTTCAAGTTCTTCCTGGGAGCGATGCTCCTCCTGGCGACCCTGCTGAACGCCTGGATCCGCAAGCGTGTGGAGGCGACCAAGTGACCACGGAGCCGACTCCGCTCGTGGAGCTGACGGACGTCAGCAAGTACTACGGCAACATCCGCGCCCTCGAAGGGGTCTCCCTGGAGGTCCGCGCGGGCGAGATCTCCTGCGTCCTCGGAGACAACGGCGCCGGCAAGTCCACCCTCATCAAGATCGTCGCGGGTCTCCACCGGCACGACGCCGGCACCTTCCGCATCGAGGGCGAGGAGGTCACCCTCGCCAACCCGCGCGACGCCCTCGACCGGGGCATCGCCACCGTCTACCAGGACCTCGCCGTGGTCCCCCTGATGCCGGTCTGGCGGAACTTCTTCCTCGGCTCGGAGCCCACCAGGGGCTCAGGACCCTTCAAGCGGCTCGACGTGGGCCTGATGCGGTCCACCACCCGCGAGGCGCTGCTCCGCATGGGCATCGACCTCCGGGACGTCGACCAGCCGATCGGCACCCTCTCCGGCGGTGAGCGCCAGTGCGTGGCCATCGCCCGCGCCGTCCACTTCGGCGCCAAGGTCCTCGTCCTCGACGAGCCGACCGCCGCGCTCGGCGTCAAGCAGTCCGGGGTCGTCCTGAAGTACGTCGCCGCCGCCCGTGACCAGGGTCTCGGCGTGGTCCTCATCACGCACAACCCGCACCACGCCTACCTCGTCGGCGACCGGTTCGTCCTCCTCAAGCGGGGCCTCATGGCCGCGAGCCACACCAAGGACTCCGTCACCCTCGACGAGTTGACCCGGCAGATGGCGGGCGGCAGCGAGCTGGAGGACCTGCGCCACGAGCTGGAGCGGCCGGCCGGCGCGTAACGGCCCCCTCACCCCCCACCTGGCAGAATCGGAGCCGATGAGTACCTACCGTGACCTCGCCCACCGGGGAGCCGCCCGCGGGACCGTGCTGCGGACCGTCGGGTCCCGGGAGCGGCGCTCCCACCTGACGGCGCCCCGGGTGCCGACCGTCGGCATCGACATCGGCGGTACGAAGGTGATGGCCGGCGTCGTCGACGCCGACGGCAACATCCTGGAGCAGCTCCGCACGGAGACGCCGGACAAGTCCAAGAGCCCCAAGGTCGTCGAGGACACCATCGTCGAACTGGTCCTCGACCTCTCCGACCGGCACGACGTCCACGCCGTCGGCATCGGCGCGGCCGGCTGGGTCGACGCCGACCGGGCCCGGGTCCTCTTCGCCCCGCACCTCGCCTGGCGCAACGAGCCCCTCCGCGACGCCCTCCAGGGCCGCCTCGCCGTCCCCGTCATGGTCGACAACGACGCCAACACCGCCGCCTGGGCCGAGTGGCGCTTCGGCGCCGGACGCGGCGAGGACCACCTCGTCATGATCACCCTCGGTACCGGCATCGGCGGCGCCATCCTGGAGGACGGGCAGGTCAAGCGGGGCAAGTACGGCGTCGCCGGCGAGTTCGGCCACATGCAGGTCGTCCCCGGCGGCCACCGCTGCCCCTGCGGCAACCGCGGCTGCTGGGAGCAGTACAGCTCAGGCAACGCGCTGGTCCGCGAGGCCCGCGAGCTGGCCGCCGCCGACTCCCCGGTCGCGCACCAGATCATCGAGCGGGTCAAGGGGAACATCCCCGACATCACCGGCCCCCTCATCACCGAACTCGCCCGCGAGGGCGACGCCATGTGCGTCGAGCTGTTCCAGGACATCGGCCAGTGGCTCGGCGTCGGCATCGCCAACCTCGCCGCCGCCCTCGACCCCTCCTGCTTCGTCATCGGCGGAGGCGTCTCCGCCGCCGACGACCTGCTCATCGGCCCCGCCCGGGACGCCTTCCGCCGCCACCTCACCGGCCGCGGCTACCGGCCCGAGGCCCGCATCACCCGCGCCCAGCTCGGCCCCGAGGCCGGCATGGTCGGCGCCGCCGACCTCGCCCGGCTCGTCGCCCGCCGCTTCCGCCGCGCCAACCGGCGCCGCGTCGAGCGGTACGAACGGTACGAGCGCTACGCCCAGGCCCTGCGCAACGGCACGACGGCCCGGGCCCCCCGTACCCCCGAGGACCCCCCTTCATGACCGTGCCCCACCAGTCCACCCCGTCCCGCACCCCGCACGACAAGCTGCCCGAGGACCGCCGGCACATGATCCGCCGCCGCTGGCTGACGGCCGTCATCATCGTGCTCCTCGTCGGCATCCCGGCCGGCTACCTCGTCATCTCGGCGGGCCAGAGCCGTGACAGCGGCCGCGACAAGGAGCGCGAGTCCTCGGCGGCGGGGCTCCAGGCCAACTGGCCCTCGCTGATGAAGCGCCGGGTCTTCGAGGTCCCGATCCCGTCCGGGGCCTGGGACGTCGCCTACTACGAGACCAGCAACTGGAAGACCAGCCGGCTGTACGTCCAGTTCACGACGACAGCCGGCGGCCTCGACGCCTTCCTCGCCGAGTCCGGGACCGCCCGTTCGGCGCTGACCCCGGGCCGGATCACCGTCGGCGAGCGCGACGCCGAGATCGCCGGCTGGGGCTTCGTCGACGGCATGACGTGGGCGGGCACCAGCGTGACCCGCGAAGACCCCCGGCCGCGCACCGACATCACCGTGGACCTCACCGAGCCCGCCTTCCCCCGGGTGTACGCGGTCTCCACCACCAGCCCCTGACCTCCTCTCAAGCAGCCCGAAGTCGCGGACATCCTCCCGCCGTCCCCGGGTAGGCGGACCGTACACGGCCCAAGGAGGAGACATGTCCGGACTGATCGCCCGCATCAAGCAGTTCACCCGCAGTCCGCAGGGACAGCGGACGATCGCGTCGGCCCGCCGCGCCGCCGCCGACCCGCGCACGCGCGACCAGGCGCGCAGGCTGTTCGGGCGGCTGCGTGGGCGACGGTGACCGGCGGCAGGCACGGGGGCGGAAAAGGGCTCTCCCGGTGGGAACGGGCCCTGGAACGCTGGCAGGACAGCCTGCTCTCCAAGGTCCGCCACCGTGAACACGTCGAACTGCTCGAGGCACTGCACCACGAGTGCGACGACCACGCCGTGGTGTGCAGCGAGACCAGGGTGGTCGTACCCAACGCCTACGAGGTGGAACTGGACCCGCGGGTGCACGAGGAGCTCATCCGCCGCGGACGGGGTGACGTGGGGGAGGCCCTGACGGACGATCTGGCCCGTTACGGGGAGCGGAAGGGCTACGAGTGGGCCGGCCCGCTGACCGTACGCGTCACCTCCTCCACCTGCCCGTCCGGTGAGCCGTACCGGGTGTCCAGCAGCCCGATGCCCCACGTACGGGCGGACGCCTTTCCCGAGGGCGACTGAACAAGCCCCGTCCGGGGGCCTGTTCAGGGCGGGTGTCAGTGCCTGGGCGGGTGGACGTGGCCCAGGACGCGGTCCAGGCCCGCCACGCCGAGTGCGGCGAGAGCGACCTGGACCAGGCACTCCGTCCAGTCGACACCCCGTGTACCCGCCAGCCCGAAGAGGGCGGCGACCAGCGATCCGAGCAGCGCCGCGGCGATCCCCACCACAAGCGTCCACAGCACGCCGATGTGTTGTCTGCCGGGCAGGACGAGGCGGCCCAGCAGGCCGACCACTACGCCGATGATCACGGCGCTGAGGATTCCCGAAATCGTCACCACTGGCCTTTCGCCGGACTCTCGACACGTTCCGCCCCGCCTACCCGCACCGGGGCGAGTAATTCGGAGGCGAAAACGCGGGAGTGAAAGTCACGGGAGATGCCGGCATCCGGTCGATGAATCGGTCGCCCTCACGCATACGTTCGGATCGCAGGGGCACGCGAACGGCAGCCACACTCGACGGCCGGAGATCTTCTCCGCGCCGATCCCCAGGGGCATGGAGGCGAGATCAGAAACATGACCGAGGAAAAGAAGGGCGGAACGGCCGAGGCCACCACCGGCGGGCGATGCGACGTCGCCACCGCCATGCGCCACGCCTCCGGCCGGCTCGCGGAACTGCTCCGTTGCGAGCCGGGATCCGTCTCGGCGGTGCGGCGCACCGACGAGGGATGGTCGGCGGACGTGGAAGTGGTCGAACTCGAAAAGGTCCCCGACACCATGAGCGTGATGGCGACCTACCACGTCGAACTCGACGCCGGGGGAGACCTCATCGCCTACGAACGCGTCCGTCGATACGCGAGGGGGCAGATCGACCGCCGCTGAAACCAGCGCGTGACCGGCGGGCCGGTGCGGAAATCGCCGGCCCCGTGCGCATCACCGGGAGGAGATCATCATGACACTCGTCCAGCAGAGCAATGCCTCGACCGGCGGCAGTGGTTCGGGCAATCTCTACGACGTACTCGAACTCATTCTTGACCGAGGGCTCGTGATCGACGCGTTCGTCCGCGTCTCCCTCGTCGGAATCGAAATACTCAAGGTCGACGTCCGGGTGGTCGTCGCCAGCGTCGACACGTATCTGCGGTTCGCGGAGGCGTGCAACCGGCTCGACCTGGAGTCCGGGCGCAAGGCGCCCACCCAGCTCACCGACATCGTCGGCGAGATGACCGAGAGCGGAGCCAAGGGCAAGTCCAAAGGAGCGCTGAGCGGCGCCGTGGAGGCCATCACGGACACCCTGCAGGGCAAGCGCGACGAGCCCGAGGAAGAGCCCCGCAAGCGCACGGCCCGCAAGTCGACGTCCAGCCGTCAGACGGCCCAGAAGCGAGAGGAGTAACCCTTGTCCACGTACGTCTACGCCATCACCGGCGCCACGCACCCCCTGCGCCTGGACGGTCTGCGAGGAGTCGGCGACCCGCCGTCGGAGCTGCGCACCGTCCGCACCGACACCCTGACGGCCGTCGTGAGCGACGCGCCTCCCGGCCTGCGGGCCAAGCGGCGCGACGTGATGGCCCATCAGAGCGTCCTGGAAGCGCTCATGGCCGACGGGGCGACCCTGCCGATGCGGTTCGGCCTGCTCGGCCCCGACGACGAGCGCGTCGCCGAGGTCCTGGGCCGGGAGGAGCCCACGTACCAGCAGCGGCTCGCGGAGCTCGACGGTCACGTCGAGTACAACCTCAAGGCAGGCAGGGACGGGGACGACATGCTCCGCGAGGTCCTCACCGACTCCGCGCAGGCCCGGGAACTCAACGAGCGCACCCGCGGCGGCTCCGGCACCCACGAGGACCGGGTCGCCCTGGGCGAGCTGGTCTCGCGCGAGGTCGCCGCCCGGGGCGAGCGGGAGGCCGGCGAGATCGTGACCCTGCTGAGCGGGTCGGCCACCCGCTCCACCGTCGCCGATGTCGGTGGCGACCACTTCCTCAACGCCTCGTTCCTGATCCCGTCCGAGCAGACGGACGCGTTCGTCCAGGCCGTCCAGGCCGAGGCCGACCGGCGCGGGGACGCGTACCGCTTCACCCTCACGGGACCACTGCCGCCGTACAGCTTCGTCTGACGGGGCCGGGAGGAGAGGGGCATGGGCCTCATAGCCGGCATTCTGACCCTCCCGCTGGCGCCGGTCCGCGGCACCGCCTGGGTCCTCGACCAGGTGATCTCCGCCGCCGAGCGGGAGTACTACGACCCCGGGCGGGTGCGCGGGCAGCTGGCGGCGCTCGAACAGGAGCTGACGAGCGGCCGCATCGACGCCGACGAGTTCGACCGCCGCGAGGACGAGCTCCTGGACCGGCTCGAAGAGGCCGAGGAGTACTGGCAGGGCTCGGGGAACGGCAGCTGAGCCCACGCCGACGACAGACAGACCGACCGGGGGAGGACGAGGTGCACGGAAGATGACGAAGAACGCCCGGATAGGCGCGGCCCTGGTGGGGGGATACCTGCTGGGGAGGACCAGGAAGGCCAAACTCGCTCTGGGATTCGGTCTGTTCCTCGCCGGGAGAAGACTCGACCTCGACCCCCGCCGGCTCGGTCAGGCCCTGGCCGCCTCGCCGCTGGCCGGCAGCCTGAACGACCAGGTGCGCAAGGAGCTGGTGGAGGCCACGAAGGCCGCGGCGGCGGCGGCCCTGACCCAGCGGGTGGAAGGCTTCGCCGACTCCCTGAACGAGCGCACGCGGGCCATCGGCGCGCCCGCCGAGGACGAGGCCACCGGTCGGAAGAAGCCCGCCGCCGGCACCCGCAAGTCGGCCGGTACGACGCGCAGAAGAACAGCGGCCAAGAAGACCGCGTCGTCGGCCGGCCGCAAGCGGGGCGGTGGCGACGATGACTGACTCGGCACTCGGCAGACTCAGGAACGAGCTGGCCGACCACCCCGCCACCGACCGGCTCAAGGAAGAGCTCCACTCCTATGTGCGCGCCCGGACCGAACACGCGGTGACGCGACTCGGAGCCAAACTGGGCGAGGGAGTCGCCAGGCTGGCGGACCCCGGGAAGGGCGCGGGCGACGCTGCCAAGGGCGGCCATGCGCTCCCCGACAAGGTCAAGGGCCTGTTCGGCGGCGGCCGTTCCCCGGGAGGCGGCAAGGCCAGGAGCATGACGATCGTCGAGGACATCGACGTCGGCGTGCCCGTGCGCGAGGCATACGACCAGTGGACACGCTTCCAGGAGTTCAGCACCTTCGCCAAGGGCGTCGTGAGTGTCGAGCAGACGGACGACACGACGAGCAACGGGACGGTGAAGGTCGCCGCGTCCACGCGCAGCTGGACCGCGAACGTCACGGAGCAGGTGCCGGACGAGCGCATCGCGTGGACCACCGAGGGCGCGAAGGGCACCGTGAAGGGCGTGGTGACCTTCCACCGGCTCACCGACGACCTCACGCGGGTGCTGCTGGTCCTCGAGTACGTCCCGAAGGGACTCATCGAGAAGACCGGCAGTCTCTGGCGTGCCCAGGGCCGCCGTGCGCGGCTCGACCTCAAGCGTTACCGCGCGTTCCTCATGCTGCGCGGCGAGGCCCCCGAGGGCTGGCGTGGCGAGATCCGCGACGGCGAGGTGGTGGTCGGCCACGACGAGGCGATCGACGAGGAGGAGGCGGCCGAGCCGGAGGCCGCCGACGAGGACGGCTTCGAGGACGCCGCCGATGAGGACGAGGACGTCCCCGTAGACGAGTACGAGGCGGGCGAGGACGAAGAGCTCGACGATGAGGAGCTCGACGACGAAGAGCCCGAGGACGAGTACGTCGACGAGTCCGAGACCGACGCCGAGGAGGAAGAAGACCTCCCCGACGACGAGCCGGAAGACGAGCCGGAAGAGGAGCCCAGGCCCGCCCGGCGCTCCCGGCGCCGGACCGCCGCCTCCGCTCGCTGACCGACAAGCCGCACAGGACAGGAGGTGACACCGTGTCCGATTCACTGGCCGGCCGCTTGCCGGGCCCGCCGCGAGCCGCTCCCGCCCAAGGGGCGCAGGGCTCGTCCGCGAACCTGGCGGACATCCTCGAGAGGGTGCTCGACAAGGGCATCGTCATCGCGGGCGACATCCGGATCAACCTGCTCGACATCGAACTGCTGACGATCAAGCTCCGCCTCCTGGTCGCGTCCGTCGACAAGGCGAAGGAGATGGGCATCGACTGGTGGGAGCACGACCCGTCGCTCTCCTCCCGGGCCCGGCCCACCCCGTCCGTGGAGTCCGCTCCGGCCGCGGGCGACTCCCTGGCCGAGGAGAACGAGCGGCTGCGGGCCGAGCTGGCCCAGCTGCGGGCAGCGGCCGGGTTGCCCGGCCCCTCGTCCGGCGCGGAGCACGCTTCCCGGCAGGAAGAGGAGGAGACGCGGTGAGCAACGACCCCCGGCCCCGGGCGGACGAGCCGCCCGGCTCCGGTCAGGAGATGTCGTACGTCTACGCCGTCGGCCGCGCCGACGAGCCCGCCCTGCGGGACGTCGCCGCCCGCCTGACCGGCGTCGACGGAAGGCCCCTTCGGCTGGTCGACGCCGCCGGCCTCGCGGCGGTGGTGTCCTCCGTGCCGTCCGGCGCGTTCGGGGAGCAGGGCCTGCGCACGCAGCTGGAGGACATGGCCCGGCTGGAGCTGATCGCCCGTTCCCACCACGCGGTGGTCGACGCCGCGTTCGCGGAGGCGACCGTCCTGCCCATGCGGCTGGCGACCGTGTACCTGGACGACACCCGGGTCGCCGAGACGCTCACCGCGGAGCGCGACCGTTTCCTGGACCTGCTGGCTCGCCTCGACGGTCATGTGGAACTCGGCGTGAAGGTCTACGTCGACGCCGGCGCGGTGCCACCGCCGAAGGCGGAGGAGGCGGAGGCCGTCGCGGCGAGCCCGGGACGTGCGTACCTCCAGCAGCGCCGGGCCCAGCGCCGCAGCACCCAGGACCTCTACCGGGCAGCGGCGGTCACCGCCGCAGAGGCGGTCCGCGCGGCGGAGGGACTCTCCCACGCGCGGGTCGTCCACCGGCCGCAGCAGGGCGAGCTGGCGGCGGCGCGGGGTGAGAACGTCGCGAACGAGGCGTATCTCGTGCCCACGCGTGCCGTCGCCCGGTTCACGGCCGCGCTCGGTTCGCTGGCCGACGCCACCCCGGGCGTGCACGTCGAGGTGACCGGCCCGTGGGCCCCGTACTCCTTCGCCACGGAGGAAGGTGTGGCCCGATGACGGGCGGCACGCGGACCGCAGGCGGCGCCCTCGCGACGCCCGAGCCCCTCGCCGGACCGCCCGTCGCCCTGATCGACCTCCTGGACCGGCTCCTCAACGGGGGAGCGGTGCTCACCGGCGACCTTGTCCTCTCCATCGCGGACGTCGACCTGGTCCACATCAACCTGCGTGCGGTGATCCGGTCCATCACGGGAGAGGAGCCGGCGCCGTGGTGAGCCGAGCGAGCGAGACACCCACCCCAGCCGAGGCCTTCGGCCTGCGGCCGGCGCTGCCGGGCGAGAGCGAGGGCTCCGCGGTGGCGCAGCGCCTGGCGACGGACCCGGACACGGTGGAACGGGACCTGATCAAACTCGTCCTGACCATCGTCGAACTGCTCCGGCAGCTGATGGAGCGCACCGCCGTGCACCGCGTCGACCAAGGCGATCTGACGGAGGATCAAGAGGAGCGTATCGGGATGACGTTGATGATCCTGCACGACCGTATGGGCGAACTCTGCGACCGGTACGGCCTGACGATGGACGACCTCAATCTGGACCTGGGCCCCCTGGGATCGCTGCTTCCCCGGGACGGCGGCTGATCCCCCTGGGCCTGTGTGATTTCACCCGAAGCGGCAAGGAGGAACGTCATGACTGCTGAAAACGACAACACCAAGAAGTCCGGCACCCCGAGTGCCAAGAAGACGGCGGGCGCCAAGGCCGCCACCGCCGGACGGACGGCCGCGAAGCGCGCCACCGCCTCCTCGGCCGGCGAGGCCACCGGGCGTGCCGGCCGGGCGGCGGCCGACTCCCTGCAGAGTGGCCGGCGGCTGGTGACGGACAACGCCGCCAAGGCGGCCACGATGGCGGCCACGGCCTGGACGGTCGTCAAGCACCGCAAGACGGTGGCCGCCGGCGCGGCGGCCGGTGTCGCCGGTGTCGCCGGCGCCGCGTTCGCCATAGGCCGCTCCACGGCCAAGCCGGTGACCGGTCCCCTGACGGGCCCGCTGACCCGTCTCGCGCGCGGCCGGATCTGAGCGGCTGAGCGGGAAGACGCGGGCGGCAGCGCCCGCGCAGCCCGTGGGCACGGTGATCCGCCCGGTCCGGCCGGGCGGATCACCCGCGCCCGCCGTGGGCGGCACTTCCGGACCTGCTGTGCGGCGGAGGGGAAGAGGCGGCTAAGTTCGACCCGGCGATGTGCGCGACAGAATGAGATGAGAGGGTCGAGCGGGTGAGCGAGACACCACCGAACACCCTGCAATACCGCGTCGACGGTCGAGAAGACGCCCCGGTCCTGGTCCTCGGGCCCTCCCTTGGCACCACATTCCACATGTGGGACCGGCAGATACCGGAGCTCTCCCGCGACTGGCGGGTCGTCCGCTTCGACCTGCCGGGGCACGGGGGCGCGCCCGCGGAGCCCTTCACCTCGGTCGCCGAGCTCGGCGACCGGCTCCTCGCCACGCTCGACGCGCTCGGCGTCCAGCGCTTCGGGTACGCCGGCTGTTCCCTCGGCGGCGCGGTCGGCCTCGACCTCGCCCTCCGCGCGCCCCACCGGGTCGCCTCGCTCGCGCTGGTCGCGACCTCGCCCCGGTTCGGCACCGCCGACGAGTTCCGTCAGCGCGGCGTCATCGTCCGCGCCAACGGTCTGGAGCCGATGGCCCGCACCGCCCCCGAGCAGTGGTTCACCCCGCTCTTCGCGGGCGCGCAGCCCGCCATCGTCGACTGGGCCGTCCAGATGGTCCGGACGACCGACCCCGTCTGCTACATCGCCGCCTGCGAGGCCCTCGCCGTCTTCGACGTCCGCGAGGCCCTCGGCAGCATCGGCATCCCCGCGCTCGTGCTCGTCGGCTCCGAGGACCAGGTCACCGGGCCCGCCGAGGCCCGCACCCTGGTCGCCGGCATCGCCGACGCCCGGCTCGCCGTCGTCCCCGGCGCCTCCCACCTCGCCCCCGTCGAGCAGCCCGCCGCCGTCACCGACCTGCTCACCGAGCACTTCGCCGGTACGGCCCAGGAACCCAGCGGCACCCTGACCGTGCCGCCGCCGCGCACGCCGCCCGTCCCCGCGACCGAGCCCGCTCCGGCCGCCCCGGCCGCCGAGCCCACCGGGGGCGGCCGGCCCGACCCGTACGAGAAGGGGATCGCGCTGCGCCGCGAGGTCCTCGGCGACGCCCATGTCGACCAGGCCCTCGCCGCCGACCCCGACGGCTCCTTCCAGGAGCTCGTCACCCGTTACGCCTGGGGCGAGGTCTGGAGCCGCGAGGGGCTCGACCGGCGCACCCGCAGCGTCGTCACCGTCACCGCCCTCGTCGCCGGGGGCCACCGGGAGGCCCTCGCCGACCACACCCGCGCCGCCCTCCGCAACGGCCTGTCGCCCGACGAGCTCCGCGAGATCGTGCTCCACGCGGGCGTGTACTGCGGCCTTCCGGCCGCCGAGACGGCGCTGCGGGTGGTCACCCGCGTCATCGCGGAGGAGACGACACCCCCGGCGTAGCCTGGTCGCGTGAAGCTGACGAAGAAGTCCCACGCCTGCGTGCGGCTGGAGAAGGACGGCCGCACGCTCGTCCTCGATCCCGGCATGTTCACCGAGGAGGACGCCGTCCTCGGAGCCGACGCGCTGCTCGTCACCCACGAGCACCCCGACCACTTCGACGAGGGCCGGCTGCGCGCCGCACTGGACGCGAACGCGGCCGCCGAGATCTGGACGCTGCGCAGCGTCGCCGACCGGCTCTCGGCGGCCTTCCCGGGGCGGGTGCACACCGTGGGGAACGGTGACACCTTCACGGCGGCCGGTTTCGACGTCCAGGTCCACGGCGAGCTGCACGCGGTGATCCACCCGGACATCCCGCGCGTCACGAACGTGGGCTACCTCGTCGACGCCGCCGTCTTCCACCCCGGCGACGCGCTCACCGTGCCCGACCAGCCCGTCGACACCCTGCTGCTGCCCGTCATGGCCCCCTGGAACAAGATCTCCGAGGTCATCGACTACGTCCGCGAGGTCAAGCCCCGCCGGGCGTACGACATCCACGACGCGCTGCTCACGGACCTCGCCCGGCCCATCTACGACCGCCAGATCGGCGCGCTCGGCGGCACCGCCCACGCCCGCCTCGCCCCGGGTGCCTCCGCCGAGCTCTGAGCGGTGCGGGGCCCGGCTGTCACACCCCGCCAGTAGGCTTGCGGACATGCGCATCGCCACCTGGAACGTCAATTCGATCACCGCCCGGCTGCCCCGGCTCCTGGCCTGGCTGGAGAGCAGCGGCACCGACGTGCTGTGCATCCAGGAGACCAAGTGCACCGCCGAGCAGTTCCCCGCCGAGGAGCTGCGCGCCCTGGGCTACGAGTCGGTGGTCAACGCCACCGGCCGGTGGAACGGCGTGGCCCTGGTCTCCCGGGTCGGCCTCGAGGACGTGGTCACCGGCCTGACCGGCGGCCCGGAGTACAAGGCGCTGGAGGAGCCCCGGGCGATCTCCGCGACCTGCGGCCCGGTCCGCGTCTGGTCGGTGTACGTGCCGAACGGCCGCGAGGTGGCCCACGAGCACTACGCGTACAAGCTGCGCTGGCTGGAGGCGCTCAAGGCGGCCGTCGCGGAGGACGCGGCGGGGGAGCGCCCCTTCGCGGTCCTCGGCGACTACAACATCGCCCCGACCGACGAGGACGTCTGGGACATCGCCGTCTTCGAGGGCGCTACGCACGTGACGGAGCCGGAACGGGCCGCGCTCGCCGGGCTCCGCGAGACCGGCCTCACCGACGTGGTCCCGCGCCCCCTCAAGTACGACCGCCCCTTCACCTACTGGGACTACCGCCAGCTCTGCTTCCCGAAGAACAAGGGCATGCGCATCGACCTGGTCTACGGGAACAAGACCTTCGCCGAGGCGGTCACCGACAGCTATGTGGACCGCGAGGAGCGCAAGGGCAAGGGCGCCTCGGACCACGCGCCGGTGGTCGTCGACCTCGACCTCTGAGGGCCGGGTCGCGATGATCACCGCGCGCCGGGTGGTCGACCGGGAGGCGACGGTGCGACGCTGTTCGGATGAACATTCCCTTTCTGGACAGCTGGCGCAAGCGGCATGAGCCGGAACCCGTGGACTCCCCCCTGGCCGCGGTCTTCGACCGCGACCCGGAGGGAGTGGCGGAGCTCCTCTCCGAGTGCGAGCTGCTGCGCTCCCGCGTCGCGGAGGCCGGGGTGGCCCTGGACGACACTCCGCACTCCCTCCAGGAGCTCGACCAGCTCGCGCCCCGCTGGCGAAACGATCCGGAAGAGCTCCCCTGGTTCGGGAACGACGCGGGGCTCTACCTCGGCACCGTGATCGTCCGGAACGTGCCGGGCGCCCGATGGCAGGTGTGGCCCGGCGGCAGCCCCGTGGTGCGGCTCGCCTCCGGCCGGGAGATCCAGGTCGTCGAGGCCGGTCTCGACTGGGCGATGACGGGCGTGCCGCAGCTCTCCCAGGTGTACGCGGAGGCCTCCGAGCACTGAGCCTCCGCCTGCCCGGCACCCCGCCCGCACCACCCTTCCGCAGTAAATACGGCTTATTCCCGTTTCATGCGTGTCGGGCGTGAAGTCCCTTTTCCTGGTGGATAGTTTGCGCTGACCGCGACACCGCTGAGAGATGGGGCAGGGCAGCGTATGGCCGTCGTCGATCCGCTGATCGAACTGCGTGGCGTCAACAAGCACTACGGTGCGCTGCACGTCCTCCAGTCCATCGACCTCACCGTCGGGCGCGGCGAGGTGGTCGTGGTCATCGGCCCCTCCGGATCGGGGAAGTCCACTCTCTGCCGCGCGATGAACCGGCTGGAGCGCGTCGAGTCGGGCGAGATCGTCATCGACGGCCGGCCCCTTCCCGAGGAGGGCAAGGCGCTGGCCCGGCTGCGCGCCGAGGTCGGCATGGTCTTCCAGTCCTTCAACCTCTTCGCGCACAAGACCGTCCTCGCGAACGTCTCCCTCGCGCAGATCAAGGTCCGCAAGCGCAAGAAGGAGGAGGCCGAGCGGCGCTCCCGCGAACTCCTCGAACGGGTCGGACTCGTCGCGCACGCCGACAAGTACCCCGCCCAGCTCTCCGGCGGCCAGCAGCAGCGCGTCGCCATCGCCCGCGCCCTCGCCATGGACCCCAAGGCCCTCCTCTTCGACGAGCCGACCTCCGCGCTCGACCCCGAGATGATCAACGAGGTCCTGGAGGTCATGCAGCAACTGGCCCGCGAGGGAATGACGATGGTGGTCGTCACCCACGAGATGGGCTTCGCCCGCTCCGCCGCCAACCGGGTCGTCTTCATGGCCGACGGGAAGATCGTCGAGGACCGCACGCCGGAGGAGTTCTTCACCGCCCCGCGCAGCGAGCGCGCCAAGGACTTCCTCTCCAAGATCCTCAAGCACTGACCTGGGTGGGAACCATGCAGCGTACGCACCGGACCCTGGCCGCGCTCGCCCTGCTGCTCGCCGTGGCGTCGGCGCTCGGCGGCTGCGGCAAGGAGGGCAGCCCGCCCGTCAAGGGGCCGCAGCCCGACCAACTCCCCGTCTATCAGGTCCAGTCCGGCTTCACCCTGCCCGATTCGGCCACCTGGAACCGGGCGAAGAAGCGCGGCCGGCTCGTCGTCGGCGCCAAGGAGGACCAGCCCTACATGGGCGAGAAGGACCCGGCCACCGGCCGCTACTCCGGCTTCGACATCGAGATCGCCAAGATGATGGCCGCCTCCCTCGGCTTCGACCCGGCCCGCGTCGACTTCCGTACGATCGCCTCGGCCAACCGCGAGACGGCACTCCAGAACGGCCAGATCGACTACTACGTCGGCACGTACACCATCAACGACAACCGCAAGAAGCTCGTCGGGTTCGCCGGCCCCTACTACCGCGCCGGCCAGTCCCTCCTGGTCCGCACCGACGAGCGCGACATCGACGGGCCCGGGGACCTGGCCGGCAAGCGGGTGTGCTCGGCCGCCGGCTCCACCCCGTACCAGCGGATCGAGAAGGACTACCCGAAGGCCGAACTCGTCGCCTACGACACCTACTCCGCCTGCGTGGACAACCTGCTGACCTACCAGGTCGACGCGGTGACCACCGACGACACGATCCTCATGGGCTACGCCGCCAAGGTCCCCGACGAACTCAAGGTCGTCGGCAAGCCGTTCTCCGAGGAGCCGTACGGCATCGGTGTCCCGCGAGGCGACGACGCGCTGCGCTTCGCCCTCGACGACGCCCTCGCCGCCCACGAGAAGAACGGCGACTGGCGGAAGGCGTACGACGCCACCCTCGGCCTCTCCGGGGTCCCCGCCCCGCAGCCCCCCGCCATCGACCGCTACCCGGCCAACTGAGGACTCGCCCTGCTGACATGGACGTACTCACAGACAACTTCTCGCTCTATGCCGAGGGGTTCCTCGGCACCGTGGAAATCACCGTCTACGCCTCGGCCCTCGCCCTCGTCCTGGGCTTCGTCATGGCCTCCTTCCGGGTCGCGCCCGTGGGCTCCTTCCGGGTCTTCGGCACGGTCTGGGTCACCGTCCTGCGCAACACCCCGCTGACCCTGCTCTTCTTCGCGGTCATGTTGGGCCTGCCCCGCTTCGGACTCGTGCTGCCCTTCAAGCTGTTCGCGGTCCTCGCCCTCGGCTGCTACACCTCCGCCTTCATCTGCGAGGTGCTGCGCTCCGGCATCAACACCGTGCCGCGCGGCCAAGGGGAGGCCGCCCGCAGCCTGGGCATGACCTTCTCCCAGACCCTCTCCACGATCGTGCTGCCGCAGGCCTTCCGCACGGTCATCCCGCCCATCGGCTCCACCCTCATCGCCCTCGCCAAGAACTCGGCGATCGCGGGGGCGTTCAGCGTCACCGAACTCCTCGGCACCTACAAGACGCTGAGCGAACTCGGCTACAACATCGTCTGGACGTTCGTCTGGATCGCCGTCGGATACCTGATCATCACCCTCACCATCAGCGCCCTCTTCAACATCCTGGAGAAGCGCTGGGGAGTCGCCCGATGACCGAGTCCACCGCCCTCTACGACATCCCCGGGCCGAGCGCGCGGCGTCGTCACCTCCTCTACGGACTCGCGTCCACCCTGGTGATCCTCGCGCTGGCCGGCTGGATCCTCTCCCTGCTCTTCGACACCGACCAGTTCACCTCCACCAAGTGGACGCCCTTCGCGTACGAGGGCATCCAGGAGCTGCTGCTCAGGGGGCTCGGCAACACGCTCAAGGCCTTCGCCTACGCCTCGGTGCTCTCGCTCGCCCTCGGCGCGGTCCTCGCCACCGGGCGCCTCTCCGAGCACCGGGTGCTGCGGTGGATCTCGACGCTGCTCGTCGAGTTCTTCCGCGCCATGCCCGTCCTCGTGATGATCTTCTTCATCTTCGTGGCCCTCAAGGTGCAGCCGCTGCCCGCGCTCGTCGCCGGACTCACCCTCTACAACGGCTCCGTGCTCGCCGAGGTCTTCCGCACCGGCATCCACTCCGTCGCACGCGGCCAGGGCGAGGCCGCGTACGCGCTCGGCATGCGCAAGACGCAGGTCATGACGTACGTCCTGGTGCCGCAGGCCGTCCGCGCGATGCTGCCGGCCATCATCAGCCAGCTCGTGGTCGCCCTCAAGGACACCTCGCTGGGCTTCCTCATCACCTACGAGGAGTTCCTGCACGCCGGCAAGCTGATCGCGTCCAACCTCGACTACGACCTGCCGTTCATCCCCGTCGTGCTCGTCATCTCACCGATCTACATCGGGATGTGCATGCTGCTCTCCTGGTTCGCCACCTGGGTGGCCCGCAGGGAGCGCCGCAGCCCGAAGACGAAGGCCGTGGACGTCGCAGCGGCCGAACCGCAGACGCTGCTGCCGGGACAGCAGTAGCGGGCAAGAGCCGCACCCGCCCGGCAGCAGCCGGTGATCACTCCGCCCGCAGCGGAACCGACACGTACGACGGGTCGGCCGAGGGGGAGGAGAAGGTCAGCTGCGCGCCGGTCGGGTTGTGCTCGATGTAGAGCGGGTCGACGGTGTCGACGACCAGCGCGAGCCGGTGCCCGGCCGGGACGTCGTAGGCCGTCGAGAAGAGCTCCAGGTCGACGCCGAACGGCTGCCCCGGGGTCCGGTCGTGGAAGGTGTACGGGGCGTTGCTCACCAGCTTGCCCAGCCCGAGCGGGCCCACGTCGTAGAGGTACGCGACGAGGGTGCCGCTCTCCTCGGTGGAGCTGACCGTGGTGTGCACCTTCACCGTCCCGCGCACCCGCTGCGGGGTGTCGTACCGCTCCGACTGCCAGACGCCGGCGAAGGCGCGGGGGAGAAGGGGGATCGAGGCGACGGGCGGGGCCTGGAAGAACTGGTCCAGGAGGTTGGAGAGCATGACGACGCCGCCGTTGGCGCCGGAGTCGACGTTGGCCCGGATCCGCTGCGTACCGCCCAGGTCGAACTTCCGCCGGTCGGCGTCGAGGGACTTCCAGTCGGCGTAGCCCTCGTACCCGGCGTCGGACCGGGGCTTGAGCTGGACGGGCTGTTCGCGGTCGACTCCGTTGTCGGCGCCCTTGAGGTAGTGGTCGAACCAGCGGTGGGCGCTGGTCCAGGTGTCGTTGGGCAGACCGAGGAGGCCGGTGGCCTCGGCGGTGGCGTGGTCGCCCGGACGGAACTCGAGCCGCTTGGGTCCGGTGAGCTTCTCGTAGAAGCCCGCGTACTGGTTGGGCGGGAAGACGGTGTCGCCCCAGGCGTTGCCGAGCATGATCGCGGTGCCGTTGGCGTTGATCCGGTCCAGCTGCTCGACGGCGGAGCGCTCGCGGCCCCAGGCGATCATGTCCTCCTCCTTGGCCAGGTTGGAGGAGAGGAAGTCACCGAGGATCTGCTGGAGTTCGGGCCCGGGGCGGCCCGTGAGGTATCCGGCGCCGCCGAGCAGGGCGGCGGCCTGGAGGTGCTGGGTGCGGCCGCTGTAGATGGAATCGATCAGGTCGGCCCAGCCACTGAGCGCCGCGACGGCCTTGATCCGCGGGTCGTGCGCGGCCGCGAGCAGGCTGATGCCCGCGCCGTACGAGACTCCCGCCATGCCCACGTGGGCCGGGTCGGCCGGGGTGTTCGCGAGGGCCCAGTCGATCACCTTGGAGGCGTCGGCGATGTCCCTGGGGCCCGCGGTCTCGATCTCCCCGCCCGACTGCCAGAAACCGCGCGAGTTGTAACTCACCACGACGTAACCGGAGTCGGCGAGCTTCCGCGCCTGGGCGAGGTACTCGACCTGGGGCATGGCCCAGCTGGTGGGCAGCACGATCAGGGGGTGGCGGGCGGCGTCGTCTCCGGCGGGGGTGACGACGTTCGCCTTGAGGACGGTGCCGCCGTCCCCGGCGATGTCGACGAAGCGGAGGGATCCGGCGGTCTCGGCGGCCTGGGCGGCGGGCGCGAGCCCGAGGACCGACCCGGCCACGAGAGCGGCCGAGACGGCAAGGGCAAGGGATGTGCGCACGGGGGCACTCCTCACTGGGGGGCACTGTTGGGGGGCAGTGAAAGTGACCCGACGGTAACCGGCGCGACTTACCCGTGGTAACCGGTCGGTAAGTTACGTGCGGGTAACGATTGCGCGGGTGCGCGGGCACCCCCAGTCTTGATCCGTGGAACTCCCCGACGTCTTCGACCCGCGCATCTACGCCGCCGGCATCCCGCACGACCGCTTCCGCATCCTGCGCGACCTGGCGCCCATCGCCCGGCAGGAGGAGCCGGAGGTTCTCGGCTGGGCCGCCGGGACCGGGTTCTGGGCCGTCACCCGGCACGCCGACGTCGTCCGGGTGCTCAAGGACTCGGAGACGTACTCCTCGCACCTCGGCGCCACCCAGATCCGCGACCCCGACCCGGCCGACCTGCCCTTCATCCGGCGCATGATGCTCAATCAGGACCCGCCGGACCACGGGCGGTTGCGGCGGCTCGTCAGCCGGGCCTTCACCCCGGGGCGGATCGAGCGCTTCACCGTGACAGCGCGCGACCGGGCCCGCGCGCTGCTCGGCGCGGCCTTCGCGGACGGCGGCGAGGTGGACCTCGTCCGCTCCGTCACCGACGACTACGCGCTGCTCAACCTCACCGACCTGCTCGGGGTGCCCGCGAGCGACCGGGGGCTTCTGCACGCCTGGACCGAGCGGGTCATCGCCTACCAGGACCCCGACGAGCCGCCGGTCCTCGACGCCGAGGGGCGGCCGGTCAACCCCCGCTCGCCGGCCATGCTCGCCGAGATGTTCGGTTACGCGCAGGAGCTCGCCGCGTACAAGCGCACATATCCTGCGGACGACGTCATGAGCGTCCTCGCCGCCTCCGAACTCGCCGACGCCGAGCTGGAGATGTTCTTCTTCCTGCTCACCGTCGCCGGGAACGACACCGTCCGCAGCGCGGCCCCCGGCGGCGTCCTCGCCCTCGCCGGACACCCGCTGGAACAGAGAAGGCTGTGGGCCGGTGAGGTCTCCATGGGCACGGCGGTGGAGGAACTCCTGCGCGTGCACCCACCCGTGCTCTCCTTCCGCCGCACCGCCGCCCGAGACACCGAGCTGGCCGGGCAGAAGATCCGCGAAGGCGACAAGGTCGTCGTGTTCCACGCCTCCGCCAACCACGACGAGCGCGTCTTCGCCGAGCCGCACCGCCTCGACCTCGGCCGGACCCCCAACCCGCACGTCTCCTTCGGCGACGGGCCGCACGTCTGCCTCGGCGCCCACTTCGCCCGGCTCCAGCTCCGCGTGTTCTACGAGGAGGTGCGCGCGGTCTGCGGCGGTCTGGAACCCGCCGGACCGCCCCGGCGCCTCGTCTCCAACTTCATCAACGGGATCAAGTCGCTGCCGGTGCGGCCGACGGCGCCGTCCGCGCCGCGCTCGTGACGTCCGCCACCAGCTCCACCACATCGGGCCCGTACGCCTGCGAGTCGACCACCCTCAGCAGCAGTACGAAGGAGCCGTACGGCCCGTACCCGGCGGTCAGCGCCTTGTGGTGGCGGGCCAGATACCGCGCCGCGGCCTGATTGGTGACCGCGGCCTGGCCGCAGAGCAGGAACACCGGCCGGCGGCCCTCGCCACGGGTGAGGCGCGCGAGGACCACGTACTCGTCGACCCCCCACACCGGGCGGTGGGTCTCGCCCGCCACGGTGATCATCCCCCGGTCCTCGGGCGGCTCCTGCTCGACGTTCATCGTGAGCCCCGGCAGCAGGCTCCGCAGATGGGCAGCCATACGCCGGTTGGAGTAAGGGCCGCCGATGCAGAATTCGGCTATCTCCCCGAGGCCCTGGCGGGCGGTGTCGTGCTGCACGATCCGGGGCCGCGCCCCGCAGTCCTTGACCAGCGCCGCCAGCTCGAGCAGCGCCGACACGTCGGTGGCGTGCACCCCGCGGTCGCTGCCGGCCAGACGGTTCACCACGAGCAGACACTCCGAGCCGGAGGGCAGCCCGAAGAAGGCCTGCTTGCGGCGCAGACGCCGCCGCCAGAAGTAGGTGCGGGTCAGCCACCCGAGGGAGCCGCTGACGCCGGTGGCCAGGACCCCGAGCACCACGTTGCGCAGGTCTTCGTTCATGGGCGCGCATGCTAGCGGCGAAACGGCCCTCTGTTCGAGGCGCTCCTGACGGAAAGGGCCGCGGGAAGTTACGCTGCGCGGACGGTCGTTGACTGGAGGTACGAATGCGGCGCTCCACCACTGGCAGGGTCTCTCTGCTCGCCGTCACGGCGACGGTCCTCTCGATCGGCGCCGCCGCGCCGCCGAAGGCCCCGCCCGTCGTGGACCCACCGGTCAAGGAACCCGTCGCCGTCGGGTACGGCGGCGCCGTCGCCAGCGTCGACGCCGACGCCTCGGCCGCCGGCATCGAGGTCCTCCGCGAGGGCGGCAACGCGGTCGACGCCGCTGTCGCCGTCGCGGCCGCCCTCGGAGTCACCGAGCCGTACTCGGCGGGCATCGGGGGCGGCGGATACTTCGTGTACTACGACGCGAAGAGCCGGACCGTGCGGACCGTCGACGGGCGCGAGACCGCGCCCCGCACCGCCGACGCCGGCCTCTTCGTGGAGAACGGCACGCCCATCCCCTTCGAGGAGGGCCAGACCAGCGGCCTCGGCGTCGGCACCCCCGGCACCCCCGCCACCTGGAAGACCGCCCTCGACGCCTGGGGCACCAAGCGGCTCGGCACCCTGCTCGAACCCGCCGAGCGGCTCGCCCGCGACGGCTTCACCGTCGACCCCACGTTCCGCGCCCAGACCGCCGCCAACGAGGCCCGGTTCCGCGACTTCCCGGCCACCTCGGCGCTCTTCCTGCCCGGCGGGCAGCTGCCCGTGGTCGGCAGCGTCTTCAAGAACCCCGACCTGGCCCGTACGTACGAGAAGCTCGGCCGCGAAGGCGTCGGCGCCCTCTACCGGGGGCCGCTCGCCCGGGACATCGTCAACACCGTCCGTACGCCCCCGCTCCGCGCGGGCGCCACCCGCACCGTCCGTCCCGGGGACCTGACGGAAGCCGACCTCGCCGCGTACCGCACCGAGTCCCGCAGGCCCACGAAGGTCTCGTACCGCGGGCTCGACGTCTACGGCATGGCCCCGTCCTCCTCGGGCGGCACGAGCGTCGGCGAGGCGCTCAACATCCTGGAGCGCACCGACCTCGCGGCGGCCTCCCCGGCCCGCTACCTGCACCGGTACATCGAGGCCAGCCGCATCGCCTTCGCCGACCGGGGCCGCTGGGTCGGCGACCCGGCCTTCGAGTCCGTGCCGACGCGCGGCCTGCTCTCCCAGCGGTTCGCCGACTCCCGGGCCTGCCTGATCCGCGACGACGCCGCCCTCACCAGTCCGCTCGCCCCGGGTGACCCCGCCCGTCCGGCGCCCTGCGCCAGCGGGGGGACGGCCGCCCCGACCACGTACGAGGGCGAGAACACCACCCATCTGACGGTGGCCGACAAGTGGGGCAACGTCGTCGCCTACACCCTCACCATCGAGTCCACCGGCGGCAGCGGCATCACCGTGCCCGGCCGGGGCTTCCTGCTCAACAACGAACTGACCGACTTCTCCTTCGCCCCGGCCAACCCGGCGGTCCACGACCCCAACCTGCCCGGCCCCGGCAAGCGGCCGCGCTCCTCGATCTCCCCGACGATCGTCCTCGACCGGCACCACCGGCCCGTCCTCGCGCTCGGCTCGCCGGGCGGCGCGACCATCATCACCACGGTCCTGCAGACCCTGACGGGTGTCGTCGACCGGGGTCTTCCGCTCGTCGACGCGATCGCCGCGCCGCGTGCCAGCCAGCGGAACCAGGCCACCACCGAGCTCGAACCTGCCCTGTGGAACAGTCCGTTGAGGACTCAGCTGGAGGGTATCGGGCACGGCTTCCGGCAGAACCCGGAGATCGGCGCGGCGACCGGCGTGCAGCGCCTCCCCGACGGCCGCTGGGTGGCCGCCGCGGAGACGGTCCGCAGGGGCGGGGGCTCGGCGATGGTGGTGCGGCCGGCGTCCTGACGACGGCCGTACCGACGGAGGTCCCGGGGTCGGCGTCCTGACGGGCGCCCGGCGCCTGACGGAGGTCCCGGGTCCGGCTACAGCGCCGTCAGGACGCGCGGGCCGTCGTCCGTGATCGCCACCGTGTGCTCGGCGTGGGACGCGCGCGAGCCGTCGACCGTGCGGATCGTCCAGCCGTCCGGCGCCGTGTAGTGCTCGTCCGTGCCGCCGCCGATGAGCATCGGCTCGATCGCGAGCACCATTCCGTGACGCAGCCTCATGCCCCGGCCCGGGCGTCCCTCGTTGGGCACGCCCGGGTCCTCGTGCATGGCGCGGCCGATGCCGTGGCCGCCGAAGCCGTCGGGGATGCCGTACCCCGCTGACCGGCAGACCCGGCCGATCGCGTGGGCGATGTCGCCGATGCGGTTGCCGACGACGGCCGCGGCGATGCCGGCCTCCAGGGCCTCCTCCGCCGCGGCGATCAGCCGGGTGTCCTCCGGCCGGGCCGGGCCGACGGTGAAGCTGACGGCCGCGTCCCCCGCCCAGCCGCCCAGCGTCGCCCCGCAGTCCACCGAGACGAGGTCGCCCGGAGCCAGCCGGGTCCCGTCCGGGATGCCGTGCACGATCGCGTCGTTCACGGAGACGCACACGACCGCGGGGAACGGCACCGGGGCCCACTCCGGGCGGTAGCCGAGGAAGGGCGACCCGGCGCCCGCCTCGGTGAGCACCGCGCGCGCGGCCCGGTCGAGCTCGGTGAGCGTGACACCGGGCGCCGCCTTCTCTCGTACGGCCGCCAGGGCACGGGCCACCACCCGGCCCGCCTCGCGCATGGCCGCCAGGGATTCGTTCGTCTTGATCTCCACCATGACCAATTACTATACCGGTATTAGAATGGGGGCATGGTGCGCACACCCCTGACCCCCGAAGAGCGCGAGCGCGGCGAGCGCCTGGGCCTGCTCCTGCGCGAGGCGCGCGGCGAGCGGTCCATGGTCGAGATCGCCGCGGCCGCCGGTCTCTCCGCCGAGACCCTCCGCAAGATCGAGACCGGCCGGGCCCCGACCCCGGCCTTCTTCACCGTCGCGGCCCTGGCCGGGGTCCTCGGTCTCTCCATGGACGCACTGGTGGTGCACTGCACTCCCGCCCCCGCCTGAGCCGACCTCTCAGACGGAGACCGCCAGCTGCACCCGGCTGTGGCGCGGGCGCTCGATCTCGTCCAGGAGCGCGAGCGCCAGATCGGCGTGGGCGATGCGGCCCGGACCGTCGAGCACCGTGCCGACCGCCGTCCGGTAGCCGCCCGTCGCCTCCGCCTCCGCGTTCAGGTCCATCGGCGGGATCACCATCAGCCAGTCGAGCCCGTCCCCGGCCTCCGCCGAGAGCAGCTCGAACTCGGCCACATGCCCCTGGGCGAAGGCCCGCCAATCCGCCGGGAAGTCGGGCGCGTCCATCACCCGCACGCCGGGAGCGGTCTCCAGGGTCGTGACGATGCCCAGGGTGAGGAGCCGCCCGACCCCCGCCTCGGTGAGACCGGCGACCAGTGCCTTGGCCGCGGCCGTGAAGAAGTCGGCCGAGGGCACGTCGAGACGGACCGCCGCGTTCACCGCCGCGTCGTGGCCCGCCGCGAGCGCCGCCACCGAGGCCGCGTCCGTCGCGTCGCCCCGTACGAGCGTGACGCCCGCGCCCTCCAGGTCGCGGTACGCGTCCGGGTCGCGGACCACGGCGGTCACGCGGTGGCCCCGGGCCACCGCCTCCGCCACAGTCGCCCGGCCGACCCGCCCGCCGGCGCCGAAGACCAGAATGTGCTTGCCGTTGTCGCTGCTGTCGTTGTTCATGACGGGACCGTAGAACGGGCACCCCTGGTTACTTCAACGGTACTGGGCTAGCGTCGGACTCATGATCGAGAAGTCCTTCGCGGAGCCGCTGAGCCCCTCCCTCTTCCACGATCCCGACTGCGGCGGGGGCCCCGCACAGCCCATCCGCGTCGGCGGCAAGTGGACGGCGATGGTGCTGCGCTGCCTGGAGGACGGGACGCCCCGCCGCTTCTCCGAACTCCGCGTCCCCCTGCACTGGATCACCCCCAAGGTCCTCACCGAGACCCTCCGCGCCATGGAGCGCGACGGCTTCCTCACCCGTACCGTCCACGACGAGAACCCGCCCCGCGTCGAGTACGCCCTCACCGCCCTCGGCCGGTCCCTCCTCGCCCCGCTCGACACGGCATGCGACTGGGCGCGTACCCACGCCCCCGAGATCAGCGAGGCCCGCAGCGCGTACGAGCACGCCGCCGGCTGACCGTGTCGCGACGCTCGGCGTCGGCTGACAACACCCTCGGACGGTCACACCAGGCCGCCGGCCCGTGAAGCCCCGGCCGCGCGCTTTAGGCTGCCGGACATGATGCCCGAAGAGCTGCGGCGCGGCCGCTACGTCAGCCTGACCACCTTCCGGAAGAACGGCACGGGCGTCGCGACACCCGTCTGGTACGCGGTGGAGGGCGCCGAGCTGTACGTGTGGACCCGCGCCGACTCCTGGAAGGTCAAGCGCCTGCGCAACGACCCCCGGGTCGAGGTCGCCGTCTGCGACCTGCGCGGCAACATCGCCGACGGCGCCGAACGGTTCGCCGGGACGGGCCGGCTCGTGGAGGGGGAGGAGCTGCGGCGGATCCGGCGCCTGCTCTCGCGCAAGTACACCTGGCAGTACTGGCTGACCGACGTGCCGGCCATGATCGTCCGACTCGGCAAGCGGCCTCACACCGGGATCGTCGTCACGTTCTGACTTCGCACCCGGATGAAAACGGTCCGTAGTCGTCCCGTAACACGACTGCGGTCCAATACCCGCGGACCGGAAGGTTCCAGTCGACTGCGGGGCAGGTGTGTAGGACCTATGACGGTGGATCAACTGCCGGTGGAAGTTGCGGCGTTCACGCGCTGGCTGGTCGAGCTGGTGGGCCGCGCGCGGCGGGACGGCGGCTGGTACGAAGTCTTCGTCGCACGCGACCCGGAGGGCCTGCGGGCCTGTCTCGACGGGGCCGAGATCCTGCCCTGGGACGTCGTCGAGTCCCTCCTCCAGGACGCGGGCGAACCCGCCCACGGGCCTTTCGCCGCCCAGGGCAGGGCCCTGTACGAAGCGGCCGCGGGCGCCCACGACGGCCGGCCCGGGGGAGCGGAGGCGCTCGCGCGCCGCCGGGACCTCATGGAGGACGAACGCCGCCACGCCGAGACCCGGAGCCGCGAACTCACCGCCCGGCTGCACAGGACCCCGTCCCCGGCGGAGGCCGCCCGCCTGGAACACGACCTCGCCTGGACCCGGGACGACCACGCCAGGGCGACGGCCCGGGTCGGCGAACTGACGAGGAGGCTGGCCGAGCTGGGGCGTCGCGCGCCGGGCGGGAGACCAGGGGTCCCGGGGGCGCCGGCGGGGGTCGGCGGTCCGGGGGGAGTCGGGCGGGCTGACATGGGTGGTCCGGCGCGGGGCGGGCCCGGCCGTGCCGCGGGTCCGGCGTGGGCCCCGCCTGCCGGGGGCTCGGGCCCGGACGGTGCCGGCCCCGCTCGTACCAGCGGCCCGGTGGTGGACGTGTCGGCCCGCGCGGCGGGCCCCGGGCACGGCGCCCGCGCCGACTCCGCCGACCTGGCGGCCGGTGCCGTGAAGCCCGCCAGGCGGCGCCCCCGGGGCGCCCGGTACGCCTGGCTGGAGGAGGGCGCCGAAGCGGCGGTCGAGGAACCGGCCCCACTGCCCGCGCTTCCGGCCGGGGGAGCGGCTCCCCGGGGGGCCCGCTTCGGGGGTGCCACGCCCGCCGTCGCCGTCGAGGGCCTCGTCACGAATCCCGCCCCCGACCCCGCCGAGGCCGACCGCGCCGCGGCCAACGCCGTCTACGCCCTCCGGCGTCTTCGCGCCCAGGGCCGCAGCGGCGAGGCCCACGCCCTCCTCTGCGAGGCGCTCGACGGGCAGCCCGCGCGGCTGCCCGCTCTCGCGGCCGAGTTGCACCGGGCCGGGCTCGGCGCCGACTGGTCCACCCTGCTCTGGGAGGCGGCCACGCTGCCGCCCGGCCGGCTCGCGGCCGTCGCGGGCGTGCTCGCCGACGCGGGCCGGGCAGCCGACTGCGAGCAGTTGCTCCGGCAGGGCGTCGCCCGCCCGGTCGAGGAGCTCGCCGAGGCGTGCGCGGCGCTGCACGCGGAAGAGCGCCACCGCGAGGCGCACGCCCTGCTCACGGCGTTCGTCCGGGTCCGCGCCCCCGAGGACGCCGCCCGGCTCGCGAGCGCGGACCCCCACGGGCTGGTGCCCCAACTCCTCGTCGCGGCCCGCGCGGTCTCCCCGTCCCGGGAGCGCGGACTGCTCCACGCCCTGCGGGTGGCGGGCCTGACGGCGGTATGACGGACGGAGACCCCGCGGGCCGCGCGGCCTCCGGGGCTGCGGTGGCGGATGGGCGAGCGTCCCTCCGGCGCGACGGTGACGGTGAGGGCCTCATCCGTACGGGTCCGTATGTGTCAGTACGTGTCCGACGTGGACCACTCGGGTATGAAACATGATCGACCCGGCCGCTTCGCGGCGGCGGTCTTGCTCCGCGGTGTGACGGGGCTTACGTTCTCCTCCTACGCACCGCGTCTACGTGCGTAGAGGCTCTCTGACGCCGTGCCGAAGGAGCAGCTCATGACCGACGTCGTACGCGCCGCGCTCGTCCAGGCGACCTGGACGGGCGACACCGAATCCATGATCGCCAAACATGAGGAGCACGCCCGCGAGGCCGCCCGGCAGGGTGCCAAGGTGATCGGCTTCCAGGAGGTGTTCAACGCCCCCTACTTCTGCCAGGTCCAGGAGCCCGAGCACTACCGCTGGGCCGAGCCCGTCCCCGACGGCCCCACCGTCCGGCGGATGCGGGACCTCGCCCGCGAGACCGGCATGGTGATCGTCGTCCCGGTCTTCGAGGTCGAGAGCGACGGCTTCTACTACAACACCGCGGCCGTCATCGACGCCGACGGCAGCTACCTCGGCAAGTACCGCAAGCACCACATCCCCCAGGTCAAGGGCTTCTGGGAGAAGTACTACTTCCGCCCGGGAAACATCGGCTGGCCGGTCTTCGACACCGCCGTCGGACGGGTCGGCGTCTACATCTGCTACGACCGCCACTTCCCCGAGGGGTGGCGCCAACTCGGTCTCAACGGCGCACAGTTGGTCTACAACCCCTCGGCCACCCACCGCGGCCTGTCCTCCCACCTCTGGCAGCTGGAGCAGCCCGCCGCCGCCGTCGCCAACGAGTACTTCGTCGCCGCCATCAACCGCGTCGGCATCGAGGAGTACGGCGACAACGACTTCTACGGCACCAGCTACTTCGTCGACCCGCGCGGCCAGTTCGTCGGCGACGTCGCCTCCGACAAGACCGAGGAACTCCTCGTCCGAGACCTGGACTTCGGGCTCATCGAGCAGGTCCGGCAGCAGTGGGCCTTCTACCGGGACCGCCGCCCCGACGCGTACGACGGGCTGGTGCAGCCGTGAGCAGCCTGTACGCCCGGCACAAGGCCGTCATCCCCGACTGGATCGCCCTCTACTACCGCGACCCCATCGAGATCACCCACGGCGAGGGCCGCCACGTCTGGGACGCCGACGGGCGCAGGTACCTCGACTTCTTCGGCGGCATCCTCACCACCATGACCGCCCATGCCCTCCCCGAGGTCACCAAGGCCGTCGCCGAGCAGGCCGGGCGGATCATCCACTCCTCGACGCTCTACCTCAACCGCCCCATGGTGGAGCTCGCCGAGCGGGTCGCCGGCCTCTCCGGCATCCCCGACGCCCGCGTCTTCTTCACCACCTCCGGCACCGAGGCCAACGACACGGCCCTCCTCCTCGCCACCGCGTACCGCCGCTCGAACCAGATCCTGGCGATGCGCAACAGCTACCACGGCCGCTCCTTCTCCACCGTCGGCATCACCGGCAACCGCGCCTGGTCGCCCACCGGCCTCTCCCCGCTCCAGACCCTGTACGTGCACGGCGGCGTCCGCACCCGCGGCCCCTACGCCGAGTACACCGACGAGCGGTTCACCGAGGCATGCGTCGCCGACCTCGAGGACCTCCTCGGCCACACCCGCGACGTCGCCGCCCTCATCGCCGAGCCCGTCCAGGGCGTCGGCGGCTTCACCTCCCCGCCCGACGGCCTGTACGCCGCCTTCCGCCGCGTCCTCGACCGGCACGGCATCCTCTGGATCTCCGACGAGGTGCAGACCGGCTGGGGCCGCACCGGCGACCACTTCTGGGGCTGGCAGGCCCACGGCCAGGCCGGACCGCCCGACATCCTCACCTTCGCCAAGGGCATCGGCAACGGCATGTCCGTCGGCGGCGTCGTGGCCCGCGCCGAGATCATGAACTGCCTCGACGCCAACTCCATCTCCACCTTCGGCGGTTCACCGATCACCATGGCCGCCGGCCTGGCCAACCTCTCCTACCTCCTGGAGCACGACCTCCAGGGCAACGCCCGTCGTGTCGGCGGCCTCCTCATCGAACGCGTCCGGGCGGCGGCCGCCGGGGTGGAGGCGGTACGGGAGGTCCGCGGCCGCGGTCTGATGATCGGCATCGAGCTCACCGAACCGGGCACCGACCGGGCGAACCCGGACGCGGCCACCGCAGTCCTGGAGGCCGCCCGCGAGAACGGCCTGCTCATCGGCAAGGGCGGCGGCCACAACACCAGCACCCTGCGCATCGCCCCGCCGCTCTCGCTCACCGTCGCCGAGGCCGAGGAAGGCGCCGCGATCCTCGAAGAGGCCCTGCGGTCCCTGTAACCCTCCCGTACTCGCAGCCCTCCAGTTCCTGCAGCCCTCCGATCCCTGCAGAAGGGAATACTGGGAAATGACCCGGACTCTGATCACCGGCGGTCTCGTGATCACCGCCGCCGACGAAACGCACGCGGATGTGCTGATCGACCACGGCCGGGTGGTCGCCCTGGCGGCGCCGGGCAGCCAGCAGTGGACGGCGGACCGGGTGATCGACGCTTCGCAGAAGTACGTCATCCCGGGCGGGGTCGACGCGCACACGCACATGGAGCTGCCGTTCGGCGGCACGTCCGCGTCGGACACCTTCGAGACGGGCACGCGGGCGGCGGCGTGGGGCGGGACGACCACGATCGTCGACTTCGCCGTGCAGTCGAAGGGCGAGCCCCTGCAGGCCGGCCTGCACGCCTGGCACGAGAAGGCGGACGGGAAGTGCGCGATCGACTACGCGTTCCACATGATCATGTCGGACGTGAACGAGTCGACGCTCAAGGAGATGCCGAAGCTCATCGAGCACGGCGTGACCTCGTTCAAGCTGTTCATGGCGTATCCGGGCGTCTTCTATTCGGACGACGGGCAGATCCTGCGCGCCATGCAGGTGGCCGGGGACACGGGCGGCCTGATCATGATGCACGCCGAGAACGGCATCGCGATCGACGTCCTCGTGGAGCAGGCCCTCGCCCGGGGAGAGACCGATCCCCGCTACCACGGCGAGGTCCGCAAGGCCCTCCTGGAGGCGGAGGCCACCCACCGCGCGATCCAGCTCGCCCGGGTCGCGGGGTCTCCGCTGTACGTCGTGCACGTGTCGGCGGAAGAGGCCGTCGCCGAACTCGCCGCCGCCCGCGACAAGGGACTTCCCGTCTTCGGCGAGACCTGCCCGCAGTATCTGTTCCTCTCCACCGACAACCTCGCGGAGCCGGACTTCGAGGGCGCCAAATACGTCTGCTCCACCCCGCTGCGGCCGAAGGAGCACCAGGCCGCGCTGTGGCGGGGTCTGCGGACGAACGACCTCCAGGTGGTCTCCACCGACCACTGCCCCTTCTGCTTCGTCGGCCAGAAGGAGCTGGGCCGGGGCGACTTCTCCAAAATCCCCAACGGTCTTCCCGGCGTCGAGAACCGCATGGACCTGCTCCACCAGGCCGTCGTCGACGGACACATCTCCCGGCGCAGGTGGATCGAGATCGCCTGCGCGAGTCCGGCCCGGATGTTCGGCATCTACCCGCAGAAGGGCACGATCGCCCCCGGTGCCGACGCGGACATCGTCATCTACGACCCGCACGCGACCCAGACCCTGTCGGCCGAGACCCACCACATGAACGTCGACTACTCGGCGTACGAGGGGAAGACCGTCACCGGCCAGGTCGAGACCGTGCTCTCGCGCGGCGAGATCGTCCTCGACCAGCGGAAGTACGTCGGCCACGCCGGTCACGGCACCTTCGTACCGCGGTCCACCTGCCAGTACCTGAACTAGGAGAACCACGTTGGACTTCGGACTCGTCCTGCAGACCGACCCGCCCGCCTCGCAGGTCGTCGGCCTGATGCGCCGGGCGGAGCGCAACGGCTTCCGCTACGGCTGGACCTTCGACTCCGCCGTGCTCTGGCAGGAACCCTTCGTCATCTACAGCCAGATCCTCGAACACACCACCAAGCTCCACGTCGGCACGATGGTGACGAACCCGGGGACGAGGACGTGGGAGGTGACGGCCTCCACCTTCGCGACGCTCAACGACATGTTCGGCAACCGGACCGTCTGCGGCATCGGCCGCGGCGACTCCGCCATGCGTGTCGCCGGCCGGAAACCGAACACCCTGGCCCGCCTGGGCGAGGCCATCGACGTCATCCGTGACCTGGCGGAGGGCAGGGAGGCGGAGGTGGACGGCAACGCGGTCCGCATCCCGTGGATCAAGAACGGCAAGCTGCCGGTGTGGATGGCGGCGTACGGGCCGAAGGCCCTCGCCCTCGCGGGCCAGAAGGCGGACGGCTTCATCCTCCAGCTCGCCGACCCGTTCCTCACCGAATGGATGGTCAAGGCCGTCCGGCAGGCCGCCGTCGACGCCGGCCGTGACCCCGACGCCCTCACCATCTGCGTCGCCGCCCCCGCGTACGTCACCGCCGACGACTCACCTGCGGCGCTGGCCCACGCCCGCGACCAGTGCCGCTGGTTCGGTGGCATGGTCGGCAACCACGTCGCCGACCTCGTCGCCAAGTACGGCGAGCACTCGGACATGGTTCCGGACGAGCTCACCGCGTACATCAAGGACCGGCACGGCTACGACTACAGCCACCACGGGCGCGCCGGGAACCCCGACACGGCCTTCGTTCCCGACGAGATCGTCGACCGCTTCTGCCTCCTCGGGCCCGCCGAAACCCACATCGCCAAGCTCCGCCACCTCAAGGACCTGGGCGTCGACCAGTTCGCGGTCTACGACATGCACGACAACCGCGAGGGCACCATCGACGCCTACGGAAGCGACATCATCCCCGCGCTGGGCTGAGCCGCGCGGGAGCCGCGGGGCCGGCGTCGTCGGGCTTGAGGCCGGCGTGCGTCCGGACCGCCGGGACGCCGACGTCAGCGCAGGGTGTGCAGGAAGCCGATCTTGTCGACCTCGTCGCCCGCGCGGCCGTGGAAGCCGGTGATCTGCCGGCCGGGGGGAGCGGTGCGGGTGACGCAGTCGGAGGTCGGCGTGCCGCCGGCGAGGGTACGCCCGAGGTTCGTCGTGAACCGGGCGTGGAAGATCCGGGTGCGGCCGTCATTCTGGCCCCGGCACAGGTGGGCGGTGGTGATGTACTCCCCGCTGCCGAGCGTCAGGGACGCCGCCGTGCCGCCGGTTCCTCCGTGGGTGAGCGTGGTGCCGTTGTCGAGGGTGAGGGCGAGCCGGTCGATCCGGGAGCCGGCGCTCAGGGTGACGGCGGTGGCACGGGCACCCACGGGGACGCGGTCGATGTCGTTGAAGTGGTCGCCGTGCGGCCCGCCGAACGGGTCGGTCGACTGGAAGGCCGGGTTGCGGGACCAGGAGAAGCCGACCGCGACGGGGTCGTGGTCGGAGAGCATGAGTCCGTCTCCGCTGAGGAACGCCGCGTGCTCGTTGTCGTAGGAGAGGGCGCGCAGGGAGACGAGGGTGCTGCCGCGGTAGAGGACTTTGTCCACGAGCTCGCAGGTGTTGGGCACGGTCGGCCGGGTCTGGTCGCAGAGCAGGGGGTCGCTGCCCTTGGCGGGCGGGGTGCCGCCGCGGATCAGTTCCACCCAGGCGTCGGTGAGCCCGTTGGCGGCGGCGAACTCGGCGATGGTGTCGCCGGTGCGGGTGTAGCGGGTGTTGGTGTCGCCCATGACGACGACCGCGTTGCCCGCCGAGTGCGTCGTGATGAAGTCGGTGAGCTGGTCGAGGTTGTCCGCGCGGGCCCGCAGGTCCCCGGCGCTCGTTCCGGCGTTGGTGTGGAGGTTGTAGAAGTCGACGTACACGCCCTCGGCGAGGCGCTCGCGCATGAACGTGAAGCCCTTGGGGGTCAGACAGTCGCCGGAGTCGTACTGGCACGACCGCCAGCGGGCCCGCTCGAAGTCGTCCACGTCGTCGGGGGACTTCGACAGCGAGTTGAGCCCGCTGCCGATGCCGGCCCCGCCACTGGTGGGTGTCCGGTGGGGGTGGGCGGTGTCGGCGGCGTACAGGCGGGCGTGGTAGTTGAAGTCCTCCTGGACGTGGACGAGGTCGTACGGCGCGATCCGCCGGCCGATCTCCGTCGTGCTGGACTCGCGCGGCGTCGGGGCGCTGGAGATGCTCTCGGGCAGACCGGCGATGTTGTAGGTGAGCACGGTGAAGGTGCCCGAGTCGGCGGCCGTCGCCGCCGGGGCGGTCACGGTGAGGCCGGCGAGTGCGGCTGCCGCCGCCGTGAGGCAGGCGAGGAGTCGGCGCATGGGGGTCTCCTGGTGTGTGGGGCCGTCGGCGGTGGTGCGGAGTGCGTGGCCCGGGCAGGGGGCGGGTCAGGCGCGGGCGCGCCCGCCGAGACCGAAGGCCGGGAGAGAGGAGCCGAGTGACGAAATATCGAACAATGGTCGATGAGTCGCAGATCTCGGCGCACGCTAGTGACGCCCGCCCACACCGTCAACGGCCCCCCACCGCAGTGGCGCGAAGTCGGCCACCTGGCCGATTTCTGGGGCGTGATCCTTCGAAGGGGTAGCGTTCGGGGCGATGGTGTGGGCGGCCTGGCCGCCGCTACGGAAGGACCCGACCCTGAACCCCCAGCTCGCGGAGACGCTGTCCGCGGCCCTGCTCGTCCTCGTGCTGGCCTGCGCGGTCATCCGCCCTTTCGGGTGGCCGGAGGCGGTGGTGGCCGTTCCGGCGGCGGCTCTGGTGATCGTCTCGGGTGCCGTCTCGTTCGACGACGCGCTGGCCGAGGCGGAGCGGCTCGGGCCGGTGGTCGGGTTCCTGGCGGCCGTCCTGGTGCTGGCTCAGCTCTGCGACGACGAGGGGCTGTTCCAGGCGTGCGGGGCGTGGATGGCGCGGACGGCGGCCGGTCGGCCACGCCGTCTGCTCGCCCAGGTGTTCCTGGCCGCGTCGGTGATCACGGCCGTGCTCAGCCTGGACGCCACGGTGGTGCTGCTGACGCCGGTGGTGTTCGCCACCGCGGCCCGCATCGGGGCGCGTCCCAAGCCGCACGTGTACGCCTGCACCCACCTGTCGAACACGGCGTCCCTGCTGCTGCCCGTCTCCAACCTCACCAACCTGCTGGCGTTCACGGCCAGTGGATTGAGCTTCACCCGGTTCGCCGCGCTGATGGCCCTGCCATGGGCGGCGGCGATCGGCGTCGAGTACCTGGTCTTCCGGCGGTTCTTCGCCACCGACCTGGACGCCGGGGCGCAGGCCCCGGCCGCCGTGGAACCGCCGCCGCTGCCGCTGTTCGCCTTGGTGACGGTGGCATGTACGCTCGCCGGCTTCGTCCTGACCTCGGCGCTCGGCGTCGACCCGGCCTGGGCCGCCCTGGCCGGCGCGCTGGCCCTCGCCGTCCGGGCCCTGCTCCGGCGCCGCACCACCCCCCGGGCGCTGGTCCGTGCCGCCTCCGTGCCCTTCCTCGCCTTCGTCCTCGCCCTCGGGATCGTCGTCCTGGCCGTGGTGGACAACGGCCTCGACGACGCACTGGGACACGTCGTCCCCCACGGCACCGGATTGCCCCACCTGCTCGCCCTCGCCGGGCTGGCCGCCGTCCTCGCCAACGTGATCAACAACCTGCCCGCGGTCCTGGTGCTGCTGCCGCTGACCGCCCCGTCGGGGCCCGGCGCCGTCCTCGCCGTCCTCCTCGGCGTCAACATCGGCCCCAACCTCACCTACGCCGGCTCGCTGGCCACGCTGCTGTGGCGGCGCATCGTCCACGCCCACGACGGCGAGGTGGAGCTGAAGGAGTTCACCCGGCTCGGCGTGTACGCGGTTCCCGCGAGCCTGGCCGCCGCCGTCCTGGCACTGTGGCTCTCCCTGACCCTCATCGGAGGAGGCTGACCCCTTATGGCCGTGGTCGTCTGGATCGTCGAGGGCACCTGGCCCGCCTGCGTGGACGCCGCCCGTACGCACACCCCGGCGGGGGCCGACACCGTCCTCCTGCACGTCACCCCGGCCGACGTTCCCGGCGCGGCACACGGCGCCTTCGCCGGACTCCTCGGCCGCGGCCACCCGGAAGCGGACCCCGGCACCCGACTGGAACACCTCGCCGCCACCTCCGCGCGGCAGCTGCTCCAGGCCGCCGCCGAGCGCCTGGGCCGCCCCTGCACCCGTACCGAGCGCACCGGGCGCGTCGAACGCGAGGTGCTCGCCGCGGCCGAAGGCTGCGACCTGCTGATCCTGGCCCGCGACGGCGACCACACCCACCTCGGCCCCCACAGCCTCGGCCCCGCCGCCCGCTTCGTCCTCGACCACGCCCCCTGCCCGGTGCTGCTCGTCTGGCCGCCACCCCGGTAGGTGTACTGGACGACATCGCCGGCGTCGGCCGTGGAGGAACCCCGTACCTCCACGGCCTTGCCGCTCCCGCGGTCCGCGGTGCGTCAGGTGCGGGTCCAGCGCTGGTTGCCGCCGTTCCAGCAGGAGTAGAGCTGGATCAGGGTCCCGTTGGCGGTGCCGTTGGCGGCGGCGTCGAGGCAGAGGCCGGACTGGACGCCGACGATGGTTCCGTCGGAGTCGAGGCGCCATTTCTGGTTGTCGCCACCCCAACAGCTGTAGATCTGGACCTTGGCGCCGTTGCCGGTGCCGGCGGCGTCCAGGCACTTGTCGCCGTAGACCCTGAGCTCACCTCCGGCGGTGTAGGTCCACTGCTGGTTGGTGCGGTTGTTGCAGTCCCACAGGTTGAGCTGGGTGCCGTCGGCGGTACTGGCGCCGGGCACGTCGAGACAGCGGCCCGAAGCGACGCCCTTGATCTGTCCGGAACCGGGGGCGGGGGTCGGGGAGACGGCGTTGAGCGCGTTGAGGACGGAGGTGTAGGCGGGCTTCTTGCTGCCGTCGCCGTTGAACAGCAGCGGCGTGTGGTCCGCTCGCCAGGAGTCGGAGTCGCGCACACCCCAGACGGTGATGCCGAGGCAGCGCGGGACGGCCAGACAGTCGTTGGTCACGTTGGCGTAGGTCGTGGCCGAGGCGCCCTGGATGTCGAGTTCGGTGACGGCCACATCGACACCGAGGGCGGCGAAGTTCTGCAGGGTGGTGCGGAAGTTGCTGTTGTACGGGCTGTCGCTGTTGAAGTGCGACTGGAAGCCGACGCAGTCGATGGGGACGCCGCGCTGCTTGAAGTCCCGGACCATGGCATACATGGCCTGCGTCTTGGCCCAGGTCCAGTTCTCGACGTTGTAGTCGTTGTAGCAGAGCTTGGCGGCCGGGTCGGCGGCGCGCGCCGTGCGGAAGGCGACCTCGATCCAGTCGTTGCCGGTGCGCTGCAGGTTCGAGTCGCGCCGGGCTCCTGAACTGCCGTCGGCGAAGGCCTCGTTGACCACGTCCCACTGGGCGATCTTGCCCTTGTAGTGGGCCATCACGCCGTTGATGTGGTTGGTCATCGCCTGGCGGAGCGGGCTGCCGCTGAGGCTCTGCATCCACCCGGGCTGCTGGGAGTGCCAGGCCAGGGTGTGGCCACGCACCTGCTTGCCGTTCTGCACCGCCCAGTTGTAGACGCGGTCTCCGGCGGTGAAGTTGAACTGGCCCTGCTGGGGTTCGGTGGCGTCGATCTTCATCTCGTTCTCGGCCGTCACCGAGTTGAACTCGCGACCCGCGATCGAGGTGTACGCCGAGTCGTTGAGTCGGCCCGAGGCGATGGCGGTCCCGAAGTAGCGGCCGCTCTGCGCCGCCGCACTGCCGAGCGTGCTCTCGGCGGCCTGTGAGGTCAGCGGTGCCACCAGCACGGCGGCCGAACCGAGGACGCCGACGACCAGGGCCGTACCCAGGCCGCCCATTTTCCGGCGGACGGTGGCGGGAATGGCGTTTAATTGCATGACTGAGCCTCCAGGGAGAAATGGCGGGAATGCTGGGAGCGCGACAGAATGAATGCGCGTCAGCGGCGCCCGCGTCCATTGACGAAAGACGGTCACCGCCAGGGAAAAGCGATCCGCGGCCGGCGTTCGGCACCGTGACAGACGGGCGAACCCGCCTCGGGACTCAGTGTGGAAACTCGACAGAAACATGTCAACAGTTTCGAAATGCTTTCGGAAGCCCTTTTCTCTTGGGGGGAGTCGGGTAGGGGCTTCGAGCTGCACGATGAGGCACCGGAAGTCTTGCGGTGGCGAGGGTGGTTTTATTCACCTCGCATCTCTGGGAGGCCGAATTCGACCGCCCCCGAGCGGCCACCCCGTCGAAGCGGAGAACGACCTCACGTGCAACCCGTGTCCAGGCGGTTCCCGTCGGCTCGGTACGTGATGTCGAACCTCGTGAAGTGGGCCTGGTTGGTGGAGGGGCGGCCGTTGGAGGTGGCGTAGAGGCCGAGCTGGACGCTGGTGAACAGCGGCGTGAGAAAGGTGGCTTCGACGGTGGGCAGGTTCTGCCAGGCACCGTCGCGTGCCGCGTGGGCGAAGGTGTGGCTGAAGCCGCGGATGCGGACCCCCAGGCGAACGGGGCCCGGGGGGACGGGTGCGCGAGCCAGGACATCGGGCCCGTGACGCAGGCTGAGTCCGTCCGTGGTGCGCAGGAAGAGGAGGTGGGTGTCGTCGTCGAGGACTACGGCGAGGCCTGCCTGTTCGTCCGGGGTGGCGGGGGTGAAGCGCAGTTCGGTGGAGACGTCGCAGTCGGGGTGTTCCTGGGGGCGGGCCAGGAGGGACGGGACGCTGCGCTCGCCGAGGCGTTCGGGGCGGAGCTGGAGCCGTAGCCCGTCTCCGGTGGTCCAGAACCGCACGGGTGGGGTCCGCAGGGTGCTCCAGTCGGTGGAGAGGGTGGCGAAGTCGTCGTGGAGGGGGCGGCGAGGGTCTGTGTGGGCGACGGGGGAGAAGACGGGCCAGCCGTCATTCCAGGTGATCCGGCTGAGGAACGTCTCGCGGCCGATGGCGGAGCCCGGGCGGACGCCCAGGAGGACGGCCCGCCAGTCGCCGTACGGGGTTTGGACGAGGTCGGCGTGCCCGGTGCAGGTGACCCTGCCCGCGGCGGGTGCGAGTACCGGGTTGTGGGGGGCGCCCTTGTAGGGGCCGGTCACGTGGTCGGCACGGGCGGCCACCACGCTGTGGTCCACCTCGGTGCCGCCCTCGGCGGTGAGCAGAAGATAGGTGCCGTCGATCTTGTAGAGGTGCGGGGCTTCCGGCCATCGGGCGTCCGGACGGCTTCCCGACCACAGGACGTACTCGGGTCCCGTGAGCCGTCGCTCGCGGGGGAGGTATTCGCGCATCCAGATCTCGGTGCGGCCGGCGGCCTCGTCCAGTACGCGAGCGGCGGTGAACCAGGCTCGGCCGTCGCCGTCGCCGTCGCCGTCGTCCGGACCGTCGTCGAAGAAGAGCGACGGGTCGAAGCCCTCGCCCTCCAGCCAGTGCGGATCCGACCACGGCCCCGCCGGGTCGGTCGCCGTGACGACGAAATGGCCGGGGCCGTCCATCAGCGTGCAGACGAGATGGAAGACCCCGTCGTGGTGCCGGATCGTCGGCGCGAACAGGCCCCGTGAGGGCTCGCAACCGTCGAGGTCGAGCTGAGACGCCCGGTCGAGCGCGGAGCCGAGGCGCCGCCAGTGCACGAGATCGCGACTGTGGAACACGGGAAGTCCCGGGAACCATTCGAAGCTGGACGTCACCAGGTAGTAGTCCGCTCCCACTCGGCAGACGGACGGGTCGGGCCGGAACCCGGGCAGCACGGGATCACCGAACGACGTGGTCATGGAACCGGGACCCTCTCGAACGGTACGGACAGCGCGGAGAAGGTGATCCGAGCGGCCGCGGGGCCACGCCAGGACTTGGTCAAGGGGTCTCCCTAGGCTCGAGGCGGGGCAGTGGAGAGCCTGACCTTGAGTTCGGTCGAGAGCTCCATGCGGGGGCTGACCAGGGGCTGGTCCTCCAGGAGTTGGAACAGCGTGCGGGCGGCGACCCGGCCCATCTCCTCCAGCGGCTGGCGCACCGTCGTCAGCGGCGGTGACAGCCATTCGCACATCGGCAGGTCGTCGAAGCCGACCACGCTGAGGTCCTGCGGGATTCTCAGTCCGCCCTGCCGTGCGGCTTCGTAGACGCCCATCGCCTGCTGGTCGCTGCCGGCGAAGATGGCCGTCGGCGGCTCGGGGAGGGCGAGCAGTTCCCGGGCGCACCGGAACCCGCCCTCGTGCTGGAAGTCGCCGAACCGGATCAGGTCGCGGTCGACCTCGATCCCCGCGCGCTCCAGGGCGGCCCGGTACCCGTCGATGCGGGCCTGGCTGCAGAGCATCTCCTTGCGTCCGCCGATCGTGGCGATCCGGCGGTGCCCCAGCTCAAGCAGGTGGTCGGTGGCGGCGAGGCCGCCGGCCCAGTTGGTCGCTCCGACGCTCGCCACACCGTTGCCCGGCAGGTCGATCGGGTCGATGACGACCAGCGCCACCCCGGCTCGTTCGATCTGGGCGCGCTGGGCCTGGGTGACCGAGGCGGTGACCAGGATGACGCCGTCGCTGTGGTGCAGGACCGGCAGTGCGGCCCAACTGGACGGCGTCGCCTCGCCCGGCGGGACGAGCGACACGACGGTGCCGACGCTCCGCTGGGCGCACTCGGCCTCGACGCCGCGCAGTATCTCCACCGCCCATGCGCTGTCCAGCCCGCCGATGATCAGGTCGACGAGGCCCGACCTGCGGGCCCTGCCCTGCCGGCCGGGCTGAAGGTAGTTGTGAGATCGCAGCAGGCCCTCGATCCGTTCACGTGTCGAGGGTGCGACATCGGAGCGGCCGTTGATGACCTTGGACACGGTGGCCTGGGAGACCCCTGCCTCCGCGGCGATGACGGCCAGGGTCGGACGCTGCTCGCTCAACTTCTCTCCTCTGCGCGGCCGCCTTCGGATGACGACAGGTATCGCAAACTTTCGAAGAGTTTCTGGTCGGCTCGATCGCTTGTCAAGGCTTCGAACAGCCTCTTCTTCTACGAAAGTTGGTGGGAGGTCTTGACCGAGGAGCCCCGGGTTTCTAGTTTGTGGCAGCACAGAATTCGAGAGTATTTCGAAATGTTTTCGGGCGTGAACCGGCATTCCCTCAACCGGAGGTCCCATGGCCAGCATCCCCCCGAGCCGACGAAGCTTCCTGGCGCTCTCGGGCTTGACCGCACTCTCCGTCTCCATGGCCGCGGCCTGCGGCGTTGACGATTCCGACGGCAAGCCGGGGTCCGGCGGCAAGGTGACGTTCGCGTGGTGGAACATCGCCACGACGGAGCCGGGCAAGTCCCTCTTCCCGGAGATCTCCTCGGCGTTCATGTCCGGTCACCCGAACATCGCCATCAATACGACCTCGCTGGAGAACGAGGCGTTCAAGTCCAAACTGACCGCGACCACCTCTTCGGGCAGGCTCCCCGACGTCTTCCAAACCTGGGGCGGCGGCGTGCTGCGGCAGCAGGTCGACGCCGGGCTGGTCGAGGACCTCACCGAGGCGTTCGACTGGTCGTCGGACCTCACCCCGGTCTCGCTCCAGGCCTACCAGTTCGACGGCCGGACCTACGGAGTCCCGTACGACATCGGCATGGTCGGCTTCTGGTACAACAAGAAGCTCTTCGCCAAGGCCGGGATCACCTCGCCCCCCACCACCTGGGCCGAACTCCTCGAAGACGTCCGGAGACTCAAGGCGGCCGGGGTCACCCCGATCGCCCTCGCCGGCAAGGAGAAATGGCCGGGCCACTACTACTGGGCCTACCTCGCGATGCGCGTCGCCGGCCTACCCGCGCTCCAGCAGGCCGCGACCACCAAGGACTTCACCGGCGCCGGCTTCGTCCAGGCAGGCGCCCACCTCAAGGAGCTGGTCGACCTCCAGCCGTTCCAGCCCTCCTTCCTCGGCGCCGGCTACGCCACCCCCGGCGGCCAGGCCGCGACCATGGGCAACGGCAAGGCCGCCATGGAGCTGATGGGGCAGTGGGGACCGTCGGTGCAGAAGGACGCGGGCGCCGGCCTCGGAGCGGACCTGGGTTTCTTCCCCTTCCCGACGGTCGACGGCGGTGTCGGCCGGGTCACCGAGGTGTTCGGCGGTGGCGGCGGCTTCGCGTTGCGCAAGGGCGCCCCGAAGGAGGCGCTGGACTTCCTGAAGTTCTTCGTACTGGAGAACGAGTCCAAGTTGCTGGCCTCCAACGGCTACCTGCCGGTGGTCAAGGGGGCGGAGAGGCAGCTCACCGACGCCAACCGGAAGGTCGTGGCCGACAGTCTGGTCAAGGCGACGGGCTTCCAGCTCTTCCTCGACCAGGCCTACCCGCCGGCGGTCGGCCAGGAGGTCAACGACAGCGTCGCCGACCTCATCGCGGGCAAGAAGACGCCCGAGCAGGTCACCGCGTCGATCACCGAGGCTGCGAAGGGTGCCTAGCTCCGTGTCCACCCTGAGTGAGGAGCGGACGGAGGACGCCGTGCCGGTGCGCCCGCCCATCCCGGCCCCGTCGCTCCTGCGCGGGTGGGGAAGCTGGGCGTCGGTCGCCTGGTTCCTCGTCCCGGCTCTGGTCCTCTTCCTCGTCTTCGTCCTCGCCCCGATCGTCGTCGCCGTCTACACCGGCTTCTTCAAATGGGGCGGGATCGGCCCCATGGAAGACTTCGTCGGCTTCGCGAACTACACCACGCTCTTCGGCGATCAGGTCTTCCTCGGCGACCTGGGGCGCGGGCTGTACCTGATCGTCCTGTCGATCACCGTGCAGTTGCCGTTCGCGCTGTTCACCGCGGTCCTGCTCAACCAGAGGCTGCGCGGCCGGGCCGTCTACCGGATGCTGTTCTTCGCGCCGTACATCCTGTCCGAGGTGGTCACGGCGGTCCTCTTCACGATGATCTTCCTTCCCGGCGACGGCATGGCCGACCATCTAGCCGGCGCCCTCGGCCTGGAGGGGCTGCAGGGCACCTGGCTCGCCGATCCCTCGACGGTCATGCCGACCCTCTTCGTGGTCATGATCTGGAAGTACTTCGGCTTCCACATGATGCTCTTCCTCGCCGGGCTGCAAGGTATCCCGGCCGAGATCCTCGAGGCGGCCTCCATCGACGGCGCCGGCGCCTGGCAGCGCTTCCGCCACGTGACGCTGCCGCTGCTCGGCCCGACGATCCGGATCAGCGTCTTCCTTTCGGTCATCGGGTCCATCCAGCTCTTCGACCTCGTCTGGGTCATGACCTCGGGCGGCCCCAACCACTCCTCCGAGACGATGGCGATCTCGATGTTCCAGTTCGGGTTCAAGCGGTACCAGGTCGGCTACGCCAGTGCGATCAGCGTGGTGCTGTTCATGATCAGCCTGGTCTTCTCCCTCTTCTACCAGCGTTACGTGCTCCGCCGTGACCTGAGCGGGGCCGTCACCACGGGAGGCGGCCGATGACCGCCCGAGGGACGGCACGCGGCCTGTCGCTGCACGCCGTGATCTGGCTGATCGGCGCGTTCGTCGTCGTGCCGCTGATCTACGCGGTGATCTCCGGGTTCAAGAGCACCGGCGAGCTCACGACCAACCCGTTCGGGCTGCCCCGGCAGTGGAAGATCGGCAACTACGCCGGCATTCTCGGCGACGGCATGTTCTGGCGGCAGATCGCCAACAGCGCGGGAATCGCGATCGGTACGACCTTCTGCACGGTGGCGGCGTCCGCGATGGCGGCCTTCGTCCTTGCCCGCTACGCCTTCCGGGGCAGGGAGTTGTTCTACACCCTGTTCACGATCGGCTTGATGTTCCCGTTCGCGGTGGCCGTCCTGCCGCTGTTCCTCATGCTGCGCACCTTCGGCCTGCTCGACAACCCGCTCGGAGTGATCCTCCCGCAGGCGGCCTTCGGGCTCCCCATGACGATCATCATCCTGCGCGGCTTCTTCCGGACCATCCCGGCGGAGGTCGAGGAGGCGGCCATCGTGGACGGCTGCGGCAAGTTCCGCTTCTTCTGGAAGATCCTGCTGCCGATGGCGCGTCCGGCGCTCGGCACGGTCTCCGTCCTGGCGATCGTCACGAGCTGGAACAACTTCTTCCTGCCACTCCTGGTGTTCAACGACCCGAAATGGCAGACGATCCCGGTCGGTGTCCAGCAGTTCCAGGGCCAGTACTCGACCGACTACGCGCTCGTCCTCGCCTACATCGTGCTCGCGATGGTCCCCGCCCTCGCCTTCTACGCCGTCGCCGAGCGGCAGTTGATCGGCGGCCTGACCGCCGGCGCCACCAAGGGCTGACCCGCTCCGCGTGACCTCCACCCCCGAGGAGACGTTGTGAAACGCCTGACCGCACTGACAGCCGTCCTGCTGTTGACGCTCACATCCCAGGCCGCGGCAGACCCCGCGCGCCCCGCCATCGACTTCCGCGCCGAACTCCAGCCCATCGACGGCTTCGGCTTCTCGATGGCCTTCCAGCGGGCCGACCTGCTGCACGGCGCGCGCGGCCTCAGCCCTGCCAAGCGGCGCGAGGTGCTCGACCTGCTGCTCAGCAAGGAGAAGGGCGCGGGCCTCTCGATCCTCCGCCTGGGCATCGGATCGTCGACCGACAGGGTCTACGACCACATGCCGACGATCCTGCCCACCGACCCCGGCGGCCCGGACGCCGTCCCGGCATACGTCTGGGACGGCTGGGACGGCGGCCAGGTCTGGCTCGCCAAGGAGGCCAAGGCCTACGGCGTCCAACGGTTCTTCGCCGACGCCTGGAGCGCCCCGGCCTTCATGAAGACCAACGGCAGCGAGAACAACGGCGGCGAGCTCCTGCCCCAGTGGCGTCAGGCCTACGCGAACTACCTCGTCCAGTACGCCAGGTTCTACCAGCGGGAAGGCATCAGGATCACCGACCTGGGGTTCACCAACGAACCCGACTGGACGGCGACCTACGCCTCGATGCGCTTCACCCCGGAGCAGGCCGTCGACTTCCTCAAGGTGCTCGGTCCGACCGTCCGCGCCTCCGGACTGAAGACACAACTGGTCTGCTGCGACGCCGCGGGCTGGGACCGCCAGGTCGCCTACACCGAGGCCATCGAGGCGGACCCGGCCGCCGACAAGGCCGTACGGACCGTCACCGGCCACCGCTACAGCGGTCCGACCACGGTCCCGCAGCCGACCGACGAGCACGTGTGGATGTCGGAGTGGTCGCCGGACGGCTCCACATGGAACGAGAACTGGGACGACGGCAGCGGCTACGACGGCCTCACCGTCGCGGCCGACATCCAGAACACCCTGAGCGTCGGCAACGCCAACGCCTACGTCTACTGGACCGGGGCGTCCCTCGGCGCGACCCGGGGGCTCATCCAGCTCGCCAACCCCGGCGACGACTACCGGGTGTCCAAGCGGTACTGGGCGCTGGCCGCCTTCAGCCGCTTCATCCGCCCCGGCGCCGTCCGCGTACCGGTCACGAACGCCGACCCGGCTCTGCGGATCACGGCCTTCCGCAACTCCGACGGCAGCCGCGTCATCGAGATCCTCAACACCGCGACCACCGAGACCTCCGCCGCCTTCACCCTTCGCGGCGGGCACGACCGGCACCCCGACGCGTACGTCACCGACAAGACCCGCTCGATCACCCCGGTCGACGTCGTCTCCACGCACGGCACGACCCTCACGGCGACACTCGCCCCGCGTGCGCTGACCACGATCGTCCTCGACTGAACCGCCCCGCATCCGAGGAGTCACCCATGTCCATGTCCCGGCATCTCATCGCCCTGTCCGCCGCCGTCTGCCTCGCGGCCGGCCTGGCCGCCGCGCCCGCGACCGCCGAGCCCCGTCCCCGGACGCTCGCCGAACTGGCCAAGAAGCACCACAAGTACTTCGGCTCCGCCACGGACAACCCCGAATTCACCGACGCCGCCTATCTGAAGCTCCTCGGCAGCGAGTTCGGGCAGACCACCCCCGGCAACGCCATGAAGTGGTACGCCACCGAACCCCAGCGCGGCGTCTTCGACTTCACCGCCGGAGACGAGGTCGTGGCCTTCGCCAAGGCCCACCACCAGAAGGTCCGCGGTCACACCCTCATCTGGCACAACCAGCTCCCCGGCTGGCTCACCGAGCGCAGCTGGACCGCCGAAGAGCTGCGCGCCGTCCTCAAGAACCACATACAGACGGTGGTCCGGCACTACAAGGGCCAGGTGATCCACTGGGACGTCGTCAACGAGGCCTTCAACGAGGACGGCACCTACCGCGAGACGCTCTTCTACAAGACGCTCGGCCCCGGCTACATCGCCGACGCCCTGCGCTGGGCCCACGAGGCCGACCGGCACGCCAAGCTGTACCTCAACGACTACAACGTCGACGGGATCGGCCCCAAGAGCGACGCGTACCACACCCTGATCAAGCGGTTGAAGGCCGACGGCGTCCCGGTGGAGGGCTTCGGCATCCAGGGCCATCTGGCCCTCCAGTACGGCTTCCCCGCCGACGTCGAGCAGAACATGCGGCGCTTCGCCGACCTCGGGGTCGAGGTGGCGGTGACCGAGCTCGACATCCGGATGAACCTCCCGGCGACGCCCGAGAAGCTCGCCACCCAGGCCACCTGGTACGCCGACTACGTCAAGGCCTGCCTGGCGGTCAGGAAATGCGTCGGCGTCACCATCTGGGACTACACCGACAAGTACTCGTGGATCCCCTCCGTCTTCCCCGGCGAGGGTGCCGCGCTGCCCTACGACGAGAACCTGCGGCCCAAGCCCGCCTACCACGCGATCAGGGAGGTGCTGGGCGGATGATACGTACGGCGATCGTCGGAACGGGCGGGATCGCCGGCGTCTGCCACGTCCCCGCCCTGCGGGCACAGGCGCACCGGGCCGTGATCGTGGCGGCCGTCGACGTGGACGACGCGCGCGCTGAGGCGTTCGCGGCCGAACACGGCATTCCCGCGGTCTACACCGACCTGAGCACGATGCTCGACGAGCAGCGTCCGGACGTCGTTCACCTGTGCACGCCGCCGTACCTGCACGCCGAACAGGCCGTGGCCTGCCTGGAGTCGGGGGCGTGGGTGTGGTGCGAGAAGCCGGTGGCCCTGTCGCTGGCCGAGCTCGACCGGATCGGTGCCGCCGAGGGGCCCGCGTTCGCGGGCGCGGTGTTCCAGCATCGGTACGGCTCGGGGGCCCGGTATCTGCGCGGGCGGATCGCGGCCGGGACGCTGGGCCGTCCGCTCGTCGCGCAGTGCGTCACGGCGTGGTACCGCGACGACGCCTACTACGACGTTCCCTGGCGCGGCAGTTGGCAGAGCGAGGGCGGTGGCCCGACGCTGGGCCACGGCATCCACCAGATGGACCTGATGCTCGACGTGCTCGGGCCATGGGCCGAGGTACGCGCGATGGCCGGCCGCCTGGACCGCGACGTCCAGACCGAGGACGTCTCCGCGGCCCTGGTCCGGTTCGAGAACGAAGCCATCGCGACGGTCGTCAACAGCGTCCTCTCCCCACGCGAGGAGAGCTACCTGCGGTTCGACCTCACCGACGCCACGGTCGAGCTGCGGCATCTGTACGGCTACTCCAACGCCGACTGGACGTTCACCGCCAGGTCCCCCCACGTGCGGTGGGAGCCGCCCGACGACCTGCCCAGCTCGCACACCGCCCAGCTCGCGGCCTTCCTGGACGGCTACGAGGCGGGGACCCGGCCCGACCTCGGCAGATCCACCATGGAACTGGTCACCGCCCTGTACAAGGCCGCGATCACCGGCCTGCCGGTCCGGCGCGGAGAGACCGACGCGGCCGATCCGTTCTACGGCTCACTCAACGGGGGTCGCCCGGAGGTGTTCCGATGACGTTCGAACTCCTCGAGAACGAGGACTCGCTGATCGTCCGGGCTCGCGACGTCGACCTCTTCCGCTACGTGCACCGGCCGGTCATGGACCCCTTCGAGGCGCCGAAGCCCTACCTGCATCCGCTGCGCACGCTCGCCGGCGACGTGGTCACCGGCTACCGGCCGCACGACCACCGCTGGCACAAGGGCGTCCAGATCACCGCCTCGTGGGTGTCGGGGCAGAACTTCTGGGGCGGCGGCACCTACCTGCGCGGCCAGGGCTATGTCGACCTGCCGAACCTCGGCACGATGCGCAGCCTCAGCCTGTCCGCCGAAACGGGCCACGACCGCGCCGTGATCACCGAGCACCTGGCCTGGCACACGATGGCGGGGGAGCACTGGGTCGACGAGCACCGCACCCTGACCGCACGCGACATCGAGGCCGACTCCTGGACCCTGGAGATCAGCACCGCGCTGACCAACGTCCGCGGCACCGCTCTCATGTTCGGCAGCCCCGGCACACAGGGCAGAGAACTCGCCGGATACTCCGGCCTGTTCTGGCGCGGCCCGCGCGACTTCACCGGCGGCCACGTGATCGGCCCCGCGATGGGCAAGAAGGGCGACTGGCTGGCCTTCACCGGCACGCACGACGAGGTCGACCGCTCCTCCACGCTCCTGTTCCTGGACGATCCGGACGCCCCCGGCCGCTGGTTCGTCCGCAGCGAGCCCATCCCCGCCGTCAACCCGTCCCTCGCGTTCGACGAGGAACTGCCGCTGCCACCGGGCGACACCCTCGCGCGCCGCTACCGGATCGTCGTGGCCGACGGCGCATGGACCCCCGCGCGCCTGTCCCGCCATGTCGCGGAGCACCCGTGGTGAGCCCGCTCCCCGGCGGAATCGGGATCTCCGGATTGACCGTGTACGACTGGGAGGCCGCCGACGGGCTGTGCGGCGGCACACCCCACATGCACCTCGTCTGCTCCGAGGCCTACGTCGTCATCGGCGGCGCCGGCAGCGTCCAGACCCTCACCACCAGCGGCTTCGCCGACACCCCGCTGCGCCCCGGCGACGTCGTCCGGTTCACCCCCGGCACGATCCACCGCCTCGTCAACGCCGGCGGCCTGCGCCTCGTGGTGCTCATGCAGAACAACGGACTTCCCGAGGCGGGCGACGCCGTCTTCACCTTCCCCGCTCCCGTACTGGCCGATCCCCACGCCTACCAGGCGGCGGCCGCCCTGACCGGTGACCACGCCGTGGCGGCACGCCGCCGCCGCGACCTGGCCATCGAGGGATTCCTGGCCTTGCGCGAAGGCGGGCTGCGGGAGTTCCACACCGCCGCCCACCACCTGAAGAGCGAGCTGCTCGACGCCTGGTGGACCCGCTGGCGTGACGGCCCGCTGGCGGCGGCCCTCGCGACCGGCTGCCAACTGGAAGCGCTGAGGACCGGAGACCTCTCCCACCTCGATCACGGCGAGGTGTCGCGACTGGAGCGCCCGGAGCGCCCGCTCTTCGGCATGTGCGGCCTCCTCCATCCCTATCCCGTCCCCGTCCTCCCGACGCGGCCGCTCCGCGGTTCGTCGGGGCCATCTCACCTCCGTCTCCCGAAGGAGCTCTTCTGATGCGGTTTCGCCATCCACCCCTGGTCCTGAGTCTCGTACTCGCGGTCCTGTCGTCCCTGCTGCTCGGGGCCACTCTCCTCAGTGCCCCGCCCGCCGCCGCGGCGACCGTCGACACCAACGCCTGGTACGTGCTGGTCAACCGCAACAGCGGCAAGGCCCTGGACGTCTACAACCTGGCGACCGACGACGGGGCCCGCATCACCCAGTGGTCAAGGAACGACCAGAACCAGCAGCAATGGCAGTTCGTCGACTCCGGCGGCGGCTACTACCGCATCAAGTCCCGCCACTCCGGAAAGGTGCTGGACGTCCACAACGGGTCCACGGCCAACGGCGGCTCGATCGTCCAGTGGACCGACCTGAACGGCACCAACCAGCAGTGGCGGCCGGCCGACAGCCCGGACGGCTACGTGAGGCTCATCGCGCGCCACAGCAACAAGGCCCTGGAAGTGCAGGGAGGCTCCACCGCCGACGGCGCGAACATCGTCCAGTACGACGACTGGGGCGGCGCCAACCAGCAGTGGCAGCTCGTCAAGGTCGCCGGCGGCAACCCCGGCACGTGCGCCCTTCCCTCGGCGTACCGCTGGACATCGACGGGCGCGCTGGCGCAGCCCAAAGCCGGATGGGCCTCGCTCAAGGACTTCACCGTCGTGCCCTACAACGGCAAGCAGCTCGTCTACGCGACGACGCACGGTGCCGCGGGAACGGGAGCGGGCTGGGGCTCGATGAACTTCACCCCGTTCACCAACTGGTCGGAGATGGCCTCGGCCGGCCAGAACACGATGTCGAGTTCCACCGTCGCGCCCACACTGTTCTACTTCGCGCCGAAGAACATCTGGGTGCTCGCCTACCAGTGGGGCCGGACCGCCTTCTCCTACCGGACATCGAGCGACCCCACCAACCCGAACGGCTGGTCGGCGGAGCAGGAGCTCTTCTCGGGAAGCATCGCCGGCTCCGGAACGGGCCCCATCGACCAGACGCTCATCGCTGACGGAACGAACATGTACCTGTTCTTCGCGGGCGACAACGGCAAGATCTACCGGGCCAGTATGCCGATCGGGAACTTCCCGGGCAGTTTCGGCACGAACTCGACAGTGATCATGAGTGACACGACGAACAACCTGTTCGAAGCCCCGCAGGTCTACAAGCTCCAGGGGCAGGACCGTTACCTCATGATCGTCGAGGCGGACGGCTCGCAGGGCCGGTACTTCCGCTCGTTCACGGCCACCAGCCTGAACGGCTCGTGGACACCCCAGGCCGCGACCGAGAGCAACCCCTTCGCCGGCAAGGCCAACAGCGGCGCCACCTGGACCAACGACATCAGCCACGGCGAACTGATCCGCACCAGCCCCGATCAGACCATGACCGTCGATCCCTGCAACCTGCGGTTCCTCTACCAGGGACGTGACCCCAACTCCGGCGGTGACTACGGCGTCTGGCCCTACCGGCCGGGTCTGCTGACCCTGCGGCGCTGACGACGTGGCACCGGTCCGGCTCCACCCGGGAGCCGGACCGGCGTCACGGCCGTCGCGCCGGATCTCGTACGTGTGACGAAGCACCGAACTCTCTACGTCAAGGAGTCACGACATGATCATCAACAGGCGTACCGTGATGGCGGCGGGCGCCGCCGGAGTGGCGGCAGCGGCTCTGGGGGCGGCCCCGGCGTTCGCCTCGGGAGGCCCGGAACGGCCCGGCGGAAGGCCGGTGAAGGAGCTGTTCGGAACCCTGCCCGACGGCACACGCGTCCACCGTTGGACGGTGGCCGCGGGAGGCACCCGGCTGCGCGTGCTGTCGTACGGCGGCATCGTCCAGGCCCTCGAAATCCCCGACCGGCATGGGCGGTACGCGAATGTGTCTCTGGGCTTCGACAACCTCGAGGACTACGTGTCGGGCAGCCCGTACTTCGGTGCTCTCATCGGCCGCTACGGCAACCGCATAGCGGGTGGCTCGTTCACGCTCGACGGCAGAACGTACCGACTCCCCGTCAACGACGACCCGAACAGCCTGCACGGCGGGGACAAGGGGTTCGACAAGCGGGTGTGGGACGTCGAGCCGTACGCGCGAGGGCGGGACACCGGCCTCACCCTGCGGTACGTCAGCGCGGACGGCGAGATGGGCTACCCCGGCACCCTGCGCGTCCGGGTCGACTACGTCCTCACGCCGCGCGGCGACTTCCGCATCGACTACGAGGCCGTCACGGACAGGGCCACCGTCGTGAACCTCACCAACCACACGTACTTCAACCTCGCGGGCGAAGGCAGTGGCAGCGTCCTCGACCACACCCTCAGGATCGCCGCCTCCCGCTACACCCCCGTGGACGCCACCCTCATCCCGACCGGGGAACTCGCCGAGGTCGCGCACACCCCCTTCGACTTCCGGCACGGCAAGCCCATCGGCCGGGACATCCGCGACGCGCACCCGCAGGTCGTCTCCGGCCGGGGCTACGACCACAACTTCGTGCTCGACAAGGGACTCACGGACGCCCCGCAGCATGTCGTGACCGTCACGGAGCCCGTCCACGGCCGCGTGATGGAGATCGCTACCACGGAGCCGGGCGTGCAGCTGTACAGCGGGAACTTCCTCGACGCCACGCTGGCGGGTTCCTCCGGGAAGGTCTACCGCCAGGGTGACGGCTTCTGCCTGGAGACCCAGCACTTCCCCGACTCGCCCAACCAGCCGTCCTTCCCGTCGACGGTGCTCCGCCCGGGACGGACGTACCGCTCGACGACGGTCCACTCCTTCTCCACCCGCTGATACGGGAGCGCCGAGAGCCCGGACCGGCGCGTCGGGGCAAGCGGTGCCTCGATGTGGCCCGTGACATCGGCCGCACCCATGACGTCCGAGGATGGAGAGGGAGTGATGTCCCCTCCATCCCCGGACGAGCCCTTTCGGGGGCGGAGAACGGAGAGGGCCGTGGTGGTCGGGGCGGTGTTCGGCAGTGAGCATGTTCCCGCCGACGAGCGGTTCGACCGCTGGCGGGAGATGATCAACCGCCCTCCGGACCCCACCGGATCGCCTGGAGGGAAGCCGCGCGGGCGATCCTGGCCCGCACGCCGCTCGACCGGGCACACAAGACCGGCACCCTCTCGCTGATCGGTGGCTACGTGACTGGGCGCGGCGGTGGCGGGTGTTGCTGCGGGACCTCTTCCGCTTCGGGACGGCCACCGTGAGCTCCTCGGTCGGGTTCTGACGTGAAGGGGTGGTCGTTTGCGTGCTCGGGCGCCGCCCGATCGGGGCGGCGCCCGGAAATCGGCCTCTACCAGGACGATTTGGTCACTCCCGGCAGGAATCCGGAGTGGGCCTGCTGTCGCGTGCGCACCCGCGACAGTCCGAACCTGCGCAGGTAGCCTCGCGGGCGCCCGTCCACGCTGTCGCGATTGCGCACACGGGTGGCGCTCGCGTCGCGAGGTTGCCGGCGCAACTCCGCCCGGGCGGCATCGCGTTCGGCCGCGGTGGAGGAGGTGCGGCGGAGGGTCTCCTTGAGCTCGGCCCGCCGGGCGGCGTACCGCTCGACGATCTCCTTGCGCTTCTCGTTCTGCGCGATCTTGCTCTTCTTGGCCATCAGACCTTCCCTCCCCGTGCGCGGATCCGGGCCACGGCGGCCTCGACGCCGATCGTGTCCACGGTCTTGATCGCCCGGGCGCTCAGGGTGAGGCGGACGTGCCGGCCCTCACTCGGCAGCCAGTAGCGCTTGTGCTGGATGTTCGGGTCGAAGCGGCGCGAGGTGCGCCGGTGGGAGTGGGAGATGTTGTTGCCGAAGCCCGGCTTGGCGCCGGTCAGTTGGCAGTGTGCGGACATGGTCGCAGTCGCCTTTCCCGCGGATGAAGCGTATTGGAAATGGAAATCATTGCCATATACTAGCCATCATGGCACGCAACGAGATCCGTCCGGTCATCAAGCTCCGCTCGACGGCCGCCACCGGCTTCACCTATGTCACCCGCAAGAACCGGCGCAACGACCCCGACCGGATGGTGCTCCGCAAGTACGACCCCGTCGTCGGCCGCCACGTGGACTTCCGCGAAGAGCGCTGACCACCGCACCCCCGCCCCACCGCCCTTGAAAGGCCCTGCCATGAAGCCCGGAATCCACCCCGCCTACCGGCCCGTCGTCTTCCGCGACTCCGCCTCCGGCACCGCGTTCCTCACCCGCTCCACGATGACCGGCGACAAGACGATCGACTGGGAGGACGGAAACACCTACCCCGTCGTCGACGTGGAGATCTCCTCGGCCAGTCACCCCTTCTACACGGGCACGGCACGCGTCCTCGACACCGCCGGCCGCGTCGAGAAGTTCCAGCGCCGCTACGGAGCCCGCTGATGGGTCACGAGCAGCGGCTTCCCGTCGTCATCGTCGCCGGTCTGCACGCCGACGCCCGGACCGAGGTCGTCGACCACCTCCTGAAGACCGTCCCCGGAAGCGTGGCGCTGCACCACGGCCTGGCGGGGGCGGCGGACGGCAGCGTCATCCGGGTGATCCGCGACGCCGCCGGCACCGTCTCCCGCGGCGAGACACCTCTGGTCAACGACTGCGCGTGCTGCGCTCTGCGCGAGGACCTCGTCCCGGAACTGGAGCGGCTGGCGGACGGCGGGCTGACCCGTCTCGCCGTCGTCGACCTGTGGGACTCGGTCGAACCGAAGGCCATGGCGGAGGTGATCACCGGACACGGCGGACACCGCCTGACCCTGACGAACGTGATCACCGCCGTGGACCCGGCCCTCGTCCTGCCCTGCCTCGCCAACGGCGACGACCTGGCCGAGGCCGGCCTCGCGGCGGCCCCCACCGACCAGCGGACCGTCGGCGACACCTGGGCCCGCCAGCTGGAGTACGCACCCGTCCTCGCCGTGGTCGACAGCGACGAGGCCGACGACGAAGACCGCGCCCTCCTCGCGCAACTGCACCCCACCGCACAGCGCGTACCCGTCGGCTCCGGCGACCTCGCCCGGGTCGCCCTCGCCGGCTTCGACGTCGAGGCCGCCGCGGCCGCCCAGCACCCCGCGTGCGCCCTGCTGCCCCAGGACGCGGACGAGGCCGGAGTCGCCACCTTCGTCTGGCACCGCCGGCGCCCGTTTCACCCCGAACGCCTCTACCAGGCCCTTGAGGACCTGTGCTGCGCGGCGGCCCGCAGCCGCGGCCGGTTCTGGCTCGCCGACCGTCCCGACACCCTGCTCGCGTGGGACGCGGCGGGCGGAGCGCTGTGCGTGGAGAGCGTCGGCCCCTGGCTGGCGTCCCTCCCGGACGCGGCCTGGGACCTGGTCCCTCCCGTACGCCGGGCGGCGGCCGCACTGGACTGGCACCCCGAGCACGGCGACTGCTGCCAGCACCTCGTCTTCACCTCACCCGGCCTCGACCGGGACGGGCTGGAACGACTCCTCGACTCCTGTCTCCTGACGGACGCCGAGTACGCGTCGGGACGTGAGGCCTGGCAGCACCTGCCCGCCGCCTTCGACTCCCTCCTCGACGCCGCCTGACACCCACCCGTACGACCCGTTCACGGCCTGGCACGACCGCCCGCCGGAAACCTTCCTGCAAGGAGACACACCGACATGGCCCGACGTCCCGACCCCCGCAAGCCCGTCAAGTCCCGTCCCAACCCGCTCGACGCGGCCGGAATCACGTACGTCGACTACAAGGACACCGACCTGCTGCGGAAGTTCGTCTCCGACCGGGGAAAGATCCGCGGCCGACGCGTCACCCGCGTGACCGCCCAGCAGCAGCGGGCCCTCGCCACCGCCGTGAAGAACGCACGCGAGATGGCCCTCCTGCCGTACTCCGGCCGCTGACGACGTCCGGGCCCCAGGAGGGAGCCGGCGGAGACCCGGGCTCCGCGTGGGCTGATCCAAGTGAACGGGTGGTCGTGGACTCCCTCTCCCTTGACGCCCCCGGCCCGTAGGACGAGACTCCCCACGGTCAAGAACCCCATGCCCCGCACGGCCTCGTTCCGTCCCCCGAACGAAGGGTTCCGTCCATGACCGCAACCGCGTCCTCCGGAAGACCCGGCCCCTCCGGCGTCGGCGACGGCCGTGTCGAGCTCGCGCCCGGCACGGCCCCCGCCGATCCCCGCTTCGTCAACGACGACCTGCTGCCCGTCCCCGTGGCCGGGCGCCGCTGGACCACGTACAACTTCGCCGCCCTCTGGGTCGGCATGGCCCACAACATCCCCTCCTGGATGCTGGCCTCCGGACTCGTCGCCCTCGGCATGGACTGGAAGCAGGCTGTCCTCACGATCGCCCTGGCCAACGTCGTCGTCCTCGTCCCGATGCTGCTCACCGGGCACGCCGGACCGAAGTACGGCATCCCCTTCCCGGTCCTCGCCCGTGCCTCCTTCGGGCTGCGCGGGGCGAACCTGCCCGCACTCGTCCGGGCCGCTGTCGCCTGCGCCTGGTTCGGCATCCAGACCTGGATCGGCGGCCAGGGCGTCTTCGTCCTGCTCGACAAGGTCTTCGGCGGCGGCTGGGCGGAGGCGTCGCGGATCGGCGGCCAGCCCTGGACGCTGTGGCTCTGCTTCGTCCTCTTCTGGGCGCTCGAACTCGCCATCATCTACCGGGGGATGGACGCCCTGCGCCGCTTCGAGAACTGGGCCGCGCCCTTCGTGATCGTCGGCGCGCTCGCCCTCCTCGTCTGGATCACCGTCAAGGCGGGCGGCGTCGGACCCCTCCTCGACCAGCCGTCGAAGCTGGGCTGGGGCGCCGACTTCTGGCCCGTCTTCTTCCCCGCCCTCATGGGCATGATCGCCTTCTGGGCCACGCTCAGCCTCAACATCCCGGACTTCACCCGCTTCGGCGCCGGCCAGCGCTCCCAGGCCCTGGGGCAGACCCTCGGCCTGCCCACCACCATGACCCTGTTCGCGCTGCTCTCGGTGCTCGTCACCTCCGGCTCGCAGGCCGTGTACGGGGCTCCCGTATGGGACCCGGTGGCGCTCGCGGCCAGGACCGACAGCGTCTTCGGTCTGCTCTTCGCCCTGGTGACCGTGCTCGTCGCCACCCTCTCGGTGAACATCGCGGCGAACGTCGTCTCGCCGGCGTACGACCTGGCCAACCTCGCCCCAAGACTGGTGAACTTCCGTACGGGCGCGCTGATCACCGGCGTCGTCGGCGTCCTCATCATGCCGTGGAAGCTCACCGCCACCCCGGAGCTGTACATCTTCACCTGGCTCGGCCTGGTCGGCGGCCTCCTCGGCACGGTCGCGGGCATCCTCATCGCCGACTACTGGCTGGTCCGCCGGACCGTCCTGGACCTGGCGGGTCTCTACCGGGCCGACGGCCCCTACTGGTACCGGGGCGGCTGGAACCCGGCTGCCGTCCTCGCCTTCGCGGTCGGCGGCGTCCTCGCCGTCGGCGGCTCCCACTCGGCGCCGGGGGCGGGCCCGTTCCCCCAGGACGGGCTGATCCCCTTCCTCAAGCCCCTCGCCGACTACGGCTGGGCCGTGGGCCTGGCCGCCGCGCTGCTCCTGTACACCGCCCTCATGAGGCGGGCAGCTTCCCGGCCGTCCTCCCGATCCAGCTGAGGTAGGACCAGACGCGGGTGTTCACGGCGGGGGTGTCGGTCGCGCACCCCTTCCCGTACGACACCAGACCGACCACGTACGGCTTCCCCGCGATCGTGTGGACCAGGGGGCCGCCGGAGTCGTACTGACAGGTGTCCCGCCCCGGCGCGTACGTGCAGAGCTGGGCGGCGGTGACCTGGGACATGCCCCGGGCCTCGCACGTCGGGTTGCTCATGGTGCCGAGGACCACGGTCCGCAGGACGTCGGAGGTACGGCCCCCGAAGGAGGTGGCGCCCCAGCCGGGGGCCTCGACCCGCGTGTGGTCGAAGGTGCCGTGGGCGTACGGGAAGGGCAGGGCGACCGGGCGTACGTCACGGTTGAAGGCGACCGGCTCGGCCAGCCGGACCAGCGCGACGTCGTGGCGCTGGGTGGCCGGGTCGTACTCCGGGTGGGGGAGGAACGAGGCCGGGGCGGCGAGCACCGCGTGCGGACTGTCGTCCTCGCGCGTCAGATCATGGTCGCCGAGGAGCACCCCCACGCGCGCGGTGCTGCTGTACGAGCCGGTCAGGCAGTGCGCGGCGGTGAGCACGTACCGCTCGCCGACCAGCGCCCCGCCGCACATCACCCGACGCTCCGCCCGATCCACGAGCCCCACCATGAACGGGTACTGATGGGGCCGCGCCTCCTGGCCGCCGACGACCGCGTGCGCGGGCGGCGCGATGCCGAGGGGGCACACCGCCAGCACCGCGCCCGCGACCGTCGCCATGAGCTTCCTCGCCCGTCCCACCTGATCTCCGCCCTGTCGACACCGCGTCCCCGGGGCGGGCCGGCGGTGTGCGGAGACGTTTCCGCACGCCCGTCGCCCCGGCCCGCGTCGGCATCAACGACACGGGCGCGAAGGGGTCACCTGACGACGGGGCCGTACTGGTGACCGAGACGGTGACATGGCTGGTGACCGGGCCGGGGATCAGCGGTCGGCGTCGGGGGCCCAGCCGGGGAGGTGCGCAGCGGCCGCCGCGTCCCAGGCGGGGGCTCCACCCGGGAACGGCCAGGCCCGGGTCACATCGGGCGAGTCGGTGATCCGCCGCAGTGTCTCCGCGAGCCGGCGGCTCTCGTCCGCGACCCGCATCCCGGAGTCCGAGCCGTCCAGGGCGGCAACCCGCTCCTGGTAGTCCCGGATCGGCCCGGACGCGCAGAGCTCCACCCACGCGGCGTCCGCGGCCCGCGAGAGGACCAGCACGCGGGGCCGGCCGCCCTCCGCGAGTGCGGCCGTGAGGCGGTCGTGACCATCGAGGACGACGGGAGAGTCGAGTCCGCTGATCCACCAGGCGAAGACCGGCGGCAGCACCCCTTCGCGGTACTGGCGGCGGTACGCCCGCACCCGGGGCGCCTCCACCGGCGAGAGCGCCCGCAGCGGCAGCAGGTCGCGCGCGTCCTCGGCCGGATCCCCGTACCCGAACCAGGTCAGATGGCCCCGGTCGGGATCGTGCGCGAGGAGCTTGGGCCAGTTGGCGTCCACGAACCAGCGGTGCATGTCCGGTCCGAGCCGCCACTCACCCGCGTGGAGCGGCCCGTCGGACGCCGCCCGCAGCTCCGTCTCCGCGTGCGCGGCCCAGCGCGCCGTCCACTCCTTCGTGCCCGGCGCCGCGAACTCCGCGTACGCACGCGCCCGTTCGGCCCGCAGGGGAGCCAGCGGGGAGACGTACCGGCCGGTGCGCGCGTAGTGCACCCCGCGGTGGGTGGCCCGCTGCCGCGCGAACAGCACCGGGGCCGCGCCCTGGACCAGGACCAGACGGCGCCCGTCGGCGCACTCCATTCGCAGACCGGGCTTCACGGGCCCCTCGACACGCATCCCGCCACCGTACACAGTGCTTGGCGGACCTGTTCGACCTGATCGATCAGGTCTTGGCGGCCGGGGCGTCGGGGTTGCAGGAGAGGCGGGCCGCTGCCAGTGCCGGTGCCCCCTCCTCCAGGTTCTTCATCGGTGTGGAGCATTCCAGGATGCGTGAGCCGTCGACGACCCAGCCGGTTGCCCGGCCGGAACCGGCCTGCCGCCCCCGCAGGTGTAGTCACGATGGTGCCCACGCCGTCGATGGTGGTGCTGCCCTTGTTGAGGTCCGGTGCGGACCTGTGGACGTGGGCGAACTCGGTGGTCGCCGTCGTCATCGGCGTTCGCTTCTCCGATGAGGACGGCCAGTGAGTGGAGGGCGGCCTTCGCGTCACCTGCCCGCGATCCCTTCTCGAAGGAGACCGCCGTACACGGGGTGTGAAGTGGCGTCAGCTTGTGCGTGAGCCTGGAGCCCTTCCTGTCGATCTTCTCCTTCTCGCTCACGGCAGGCGACGCGGTATCACCCCGTGCCGTCCGCCGCCTGGATCTCCGGAAGCCGCCTCGCCGTGCGCGGGGTCGCCAGTCTCACGACCATTGGACGAGCAGCGCGCCGTGGAGGGCGCGCCGGCCCCGTCGATCGCGGGGATCGCCTCGTCCGGCTCCAGGAAGAACCGGACGTTCCGCAGGACCCCGTCCTCCGTGTCGAGGTCGACGGCCACCGGTCTGCCGCCGGGGACCTCGTGGGGTGAACTCGGGCGAAGGGGGCTCCCCGGGGAAACGGACGGTGACACGTGCGGCGTACCGGTTGTCGGCGCCCCGTGCTTAGCTGGAGACATGATCGAAGACTCCCTGGAGCAGCTCCTGAGCGGCCGTACGACCGAGGTCGAGGAGGCCGTCCGCGCGGCGGCCGCCGCCGAGATCATGCCGCGCTTCCGTCAGCTCACGGCCGACGACATCGTCGAGAAGAATGGGCCGCACGACCTGGTCACCGTCGCCGACCGGGCCGCCGAGGCCCACCTCACGGCCTCCCTCACCGCCCTGCTGCCCGGCTCCGTCGTCGTCGGCGAGGAAGCCGTCCACGCCGACCCCACCCTGTACGAGGCGCTGCGCGGCGACGCCCCCGTCTGGATCGTCGACCCCGTCGACGGCACCCGCCCGTTCGTCCACGGCGATCCCGCCTTCTGCTCCCTCGTCGCCCTCGCCCGGCACGGCGAGATCCTCGCCTCCTGGACCTTCGCCCCCGCCCTGGAGCAGTTCGCCGTGGCCGTGCGCGGGCGCGGCGCCACGCTCAACGGGCAGGCGATACGGTCCGGTTCGCCGGCGCCCGGCGCGGTCCTGGACATCGCCACCTCGCACCCGGACTACACCACCCCGGACCAGAAGCGGGCCCTGCTCGGCCTGGACGTCGAGGGCGTCCGGCCCCGGCCCTGCGGCTCGGCCGGTCTCGAGTACCTGGCCGTGGCGCGCGGCGCGCTCGACGGCACCGCCTTCAGCTGGGAGTACGCCTGGGACCACGCCGCCGGGCTCCTCCTGGTCGCCGAGGCGGGCGGGGCGACCACGACGATCGCGGGGGAGCCCTTCCGCATAGCCGGGGGGAACGCGCTGCCGTTCACGACCGCCCGGGACGCGGCGACCGCCGAGCGGATCCGGACGCTCCTCGGGGGCGTGTGAGGCGCGGCCGGCCACCCGCCTATCCTGAGTTCCCAGGCCACCGGCTGACGAAGGAGTCCGAAGGTGACGAACGAGACGTCGATGCTGGATGCCGTCGTCGTGGGGGCGGGACCCAACGGACTGACGGCCGCCGTCGAACTGGCCCGGCGCGGCCTCTCCGTGGCCGTCTTCGAGGCCGAGTCCACCATCGGCGGCGGTGCCAGGACCGAGGAGCTGACCCTCCCCGGCTTCCGCCACGACCCCTGCTCCGCCGTGCACCCGCTCGGCGCCGGCTCACCCGTCTTCAAGACGATGCCGCTCGACCGGTACGGCCTGGAGTGGCTCCACCCCGAACTGCCCATGGCCCACCCCTGGGACGACGGGACCGCCGCCGTCCTGGCCCGCTCCGTCGCCGAGACCGCCGCCTCCTTCGGGCCGCGCGACGCCGGGACCTACCGCCGGCTCGTCGCCCCCTTCCTCGGCAAGTGGGACACCCTTGCCGGCGACTTCATGCAGCTGCCGCTCACCGCCCTGCCCCGCGATCCGGTCACCCTCGCCCGCTTCGGCCTCGCCGGGCTCCCGCCGTCCACCTGGCTGATGCGAAGGTTCCAGGACGAGAAGGCCCGCGCGCTCCTCGCCGGGCTCGTCGGCCACGTCATCGCCCCGCTCGGCGGCTTCGCCACCGGCGCCGTCGGCCTGGTCTTCGCGCTCGCCGCGCACGCGGGCGGCTGGCCGATGCCCCGGGGCGGCTCGCAGTCGATCTCCGACGCCCTCGCCGCGTACCTCAAGGACCTCGGCGGCGCCGTCCACACCGACTTCGAGGTCAAGCGGCTCGACGACCTGCCGCCGGCCCGCGCCTACGTCTTCGACACCTCGCCCACCGCCCTCGCCCGGATCGCCGGCTTCGGCGGGCACTACGACCACTACAAGTACGGCGCCAGCGTCTTCAAGATCGACTACGCGCTCGACGGCCCCGTGCCCTGGACCGCCGAGGAGGCCCGTCGGGCCGGCACCGTCCAGGTCGGCCCCACCGTCGGCGAGATCGGCACCGCCCTGCGCGAGGCATCGTCCGGCACCGCCCCCGAGGTGCCCTTCCTCATCACCGCCCAGCCGAGCCTCGTCGACCCCTCCCGCGCTCCCGAGGGCAAGCACGTGTTCTGGGCGTACGGCCATGTGCCCAACGGCTGGCGCGGCGACCTCACCGAGGCGATCGAGCGTCAGATCGAGCGCTTCGCCCCCGGCTTCCGCGACCGCGTCCTGGCCCGCGCCACCGCCGGGCCGCCCGAACTCGCCGAGCGCAACGCCAACTACGTCGGCGGCGACATCGCCTGCGGCGCCGCCCGCGGCCTCCAGCTCCTGCTGCGCCCCACGCTGTCCCTCCGCCCCTACGCGACCCCGCACCCGGCGGTCTTCCTCTGCTCCTCCGCGACCCCGCCCGGCCCCGGCGTCCACGGCATGTCCGGGCACAACGCGGCGAAGGCGGTATGGCGGAGCCTGCGAAAATAGACTGGTCCCCATGGCCAAGTACTTCGACGTCCACCCCGACAACCCCCAGCCCCGCACCATCGGCGCGGTGGCCGACTCCATCCGGAACGGGGCGCTCGTCGCGTACCCGACCGACTCCTGCTACGCGCTGGGCACCCGCATCGGCAGCCGCGACGGCATCACCCGCATCCGCGCCGTCCGCGACCTCGACGACCGGCACCACTTCACGCTGATGTGCGCGAACTTCGCCCAGCTGGGCCAGCTCGTGCACATCGACAACGACGTCTTCCGCGCGGTCAAGGCGTCCACGCCCGGCGCCTACACCTTCATCCTCCCGGCGACGAAGGAGGTGCCGCGCCAGCTGCTGCACCCCAAGAAGAAGACGGTCGGCGTCCGCATCCCCGACCACGTCGTCACCCAGGCCCTCCTCGCCGAGCTCGGTGAGCCGCTGCTCTCCAGCACCCTGCTCCTGCCCGACGAGGCCGAACCGCTGACGCAGGGCTGGGAGATCAAGGAGCGGCTCGACCACCAGGTGGACGCGGTGCTCGACTCCGGCGAGTGCGGCACCGAACCGACCACGGTCGTGGACTTCTCCAGCGGCGAGCCCGAGATCGTCCGGCGCGGGGCGGGCGACACCACCCGGTTCGAGTAGGCGATCCGGGAAGGCGCCCACCGGCACCCGGTCCCAAACCGGGCCACCGGCCCCGAACCGGGCCACCGGTCCCGACCCGGGCCACCGGCCCCGAAGCGGCCCTTCCCCGCCCGGCCGGGATCACCGTACGGTTCGTGTGAACGCCCGTTCACACGCAGCCCCGGAGGCCCGGCCGCATGATCGTCATCGCCCATGTCAGCGACGTCCACATCGACGCCGAGCAGCGCAGCGCGGACCGGACCCGCGCCGTCCTGCGGTATGTGGAGGAGCTGCCGTACGACCTGGCGGCCGTCCTCGTCACCGGCGACATCGCCGACCACGGGACCCCGGACGAGTACGCGGTGGCGCGGGAGCTGCTGACCTCCCGCCATCCGCTGCTCGTCTGCCCCGGCAACCACGACGACCGCGCCGCCTTCCGCAAGGGCCTCCTCCCCGACGAGACCCCGACGCGGCCCCACGCCCCCGTCAACCAGGTGCTCCGGGGCGAGGGCTTCGTCATCGCCCTCTGCGACTCCTCGGTCCCCGGCGAGCACCAGGGCCTCCTGGAGGACGAGACGATCGAGTGGCTCGACGGCGTCCTCACCGACACCCCGCACGACGTGCCCGTCCTGGTCGCCTTCCACCACCCGCCGGTGCCGCTGCACACGCCGTACGTGGACGAGATCCGGCAGTTCGGAGAGGAGCGGCTCGCCGCGCTCGCCGGCCGCCACCCCCACCTGACGGCCTTCCTCGCGGGCCACGCCCACACCGCCGCCGCCACGACCTTCGCCGGCCGCCCGCTGCTCGTCGCGCCCGGTGTGGTCTCGGCCCTCCGCCTTCCCTGGGAGAACCCGACCGACGCCCCGCACGTCCACCTCGGCCTGCCGCCCGCCCTCGCCTTCCACGTCCTCGGCGAGGACGGCCGGCTGACCACCCACTTCCGGACGGTCACGATCTGAGAGACCGGCCGTGACCGGGACGGGGCGGACGTCCATGTCGTTTTCTCGCCAGCCCGCGAGCCGTCCGTCCCCGATCCTTGAACCATGCACACCGACACCGAGCGCTGCGTCCGGGCGGTCCAGTCGAAGGACGCCCGCTTCGACGGCGTGTTCTTCACCGCCGTCCGCACCACCCGGATCTACTGCCGGCCCAGCTGCCCGGTCGTCCCGCCCAAGCCCGAGAACATGGAGTTCCACCCCAGCGCCGCCTCCTGCCAGCGCGCCGGCTTCCGGGCCTGCAAGCGGTGCCGGCCCGACACCAGCCCCGGCTCGCCCCAGTGGAACGTCCGGGCCGACGCCGTCGCCCGCGCCGTCCGGCTCATCCAGGACGGCGTCGTCGACCGCGAGGGCGTCCCCGGCCTCGCCCGCCGGCTCGGCTGGTCCACCCGCCAGATCGAACGCCAGCTCCTCGCCGAACTCGGCGCCGGACCGCTCGCCCTGGCCCGCGCCCAGCGCGCCCAGACCGCCCGCCTGCTCATCGAGACCACCGCGATGGCCTTCGGCGAGATCGCCTTCGCGGCCGGATTCGCCTCCATCCGCACCTTCAACGACACCGTCCGCGAGGTCTTCGCCCTCACCCCCGGCGAACTCCGCGCCCGCGCCGCCGACCGGTCACCGGTCGACGGAACCGCGACCCCGGGCGTCATCAGTCTCCGGCTGCCGTTCCGGACCCCGCTGGAGCCCTCCAACCTCTTCGGGCACCTCGCCGCGACCGCCGTGCCCGGCGTGGAGGAGTGGCGAGACGGCGCCTACCGGCGGACGCTCAGCCTCCCGTACGGACACGGCATCGTCGCCCTCGCCCCGAGAGACGGCCACATCGCCTGCCGGCTCTCCCTCACCGACCCGCGCGACCTCACCCACGCGATCACCCGCTGCCGCCGGCTCCTCGACCTCGACGCCGACCCCGTCGCCGTCGACGAGCGCCTCCGCACCGACCCACTGCTCGCCCCCCTCGTCGACAAGGCGCCCGGCCGCCGGGTGCCCGGAACCGTGGACCCCGCCGAGTTCGCCGTACGCGCCGTCCTCGGCCAGCAGGTCTCCACCGCCGCCGCCCGCACCCACGCCGCCCGCCTGGTCACCGCGCACGGCCTCCGCGTCGACGACCCCGAGGGCGGGCTCACCCACCTCTTCCCGCGCCCCGAGGCGCTCGCCGCCCTCGACCCCGAGAGCCTCGCCCTGCCGCGCAGCCGTCGCACCACCCTGCTCACCCTCGTCCGCGCCCTCGCCGACGGCTCCCTCCCGCTCGGCCCCGCCGACGACCGCGAGGAGGCCCGCGCCCGGCTGCTGGCCCTGCCCGGCTTCGGCCCCTGGACCACCGAGGTCATCGCCATGCGGGCCCTCGGTGACCCCGACGCCTTCCTCCCCGGCGACCTCGGCGTCCGCCGCGCCGCCCAGGGCCTCGGGCTGCCCGGCACCCCCGCCGCGCTCACCGTCCGCGCCGCGCACTGGCGCCCGTGGCGCGCCTACGCCGTCCAGTACCTCTGGGCGACCGACGACCACCCGATCAACCACCTGCCCGCGTAACGGACCGTAAGGACCTCCGCCCCATGCCCGCCATCCAGCACACCGTCGTGGACAGCCCCTACGAGCCGCTGACCCTCGTCGCCGTCGACGGCGTCCTCAGCCGCGTCCACATGACCGGCCAGCGCCACCGCCCGCCCGAGGAGACCTTCGGCGAACCCGACCCCCGCCCCTTCGGCGAGGCGATCCGCCAGCTCGACGCCTACTTCGCGGGCGAACTCACCACGTTCGAACTGCCGTTGAACCTGATCGGCACCCCGTTCCAGCTACGGGTCTGGGAACAGCTCCAGCGCATCCCGTACGGGGAGACCCGGACGTACGGCGAACTCGCCGAGGAACTCGGCAGCCCCGGCGCCTCCCGGGCCGTCGGCCTCGCCAACGGCAAGAACCCCGTCAGCATCATCGTCCCCTGCCACCGGGTCGTCGGAGCGGGCGGCGGGCTCACCGGCTACGGCGGCGGACTCGACCGCAAGCAGCGACTGCTCGCCTTCGAATCGGGTACGGCGGAACCGGACGCCCTCTTCTGAGCGGCGGGTAGGGTGCACGCCATGGCCAAGGTGAACATCGGACTCGACGCCGAACTCGTCGTGGAAGTCATGGTTCTGGCCGGCATCGGCAACCCCCAGGACGCCGTCGAGGCGGTGGTCCGCGACTACATCGCCCGCGGCCACCGCACCGAGGCCCGCGCCGTCAGCCGGGAGGAACCCCGGCGCACCGGCGAGATCGTCCCGCCGGAGCCCCCGCAGGGCTGACAAGCGCCTGCCTTTCACGCCGTCCGCTCGGCCAACCGCAGCGTCCGCTCCGCCAGTTCGCTGATCCGGACACCGTCGAAGCCGAAGACGGCGCTGCGCACCCGGTCCCGCAGCGGCTCCGACCACTGCGGGGGGATCGCCGCCGCACCGCAGCGGACCCCGGCCACCGAGCCCGCCGTCGCCCCGTTGGAGTCCGTGTCCAGGCCACCACGGACGGTCAGCGCGATCGTGCGGGTGAAGTCCCCTTCCCCGTAAAGGAGTCCGGCGGTCAGGACGGCCGCGTTCGGGACGACGTGGATCCAGCCGAGGCCCGCCGTCCGCTCCGCGAGCTCGGCGAGCGCCTCCGGCCGGCCGAGCCCTGATTCGTACAGCGCGATCGTGCCCCGTACGGTCCGGGCGAGCCGGCTGCCCGCCGGTATCCGCTCCAGGCTCGTCTCCAGGGCGGAGCGCACGTCCGGCGCGGTGAAGGCCGCCGCGATCAGCGCCGCCGCCCACATCGCGCCGTACACGCCGTTCCCGGTGTGCGAGAGGACCGCGTCCCGGCGGGCGAGCGAGGCGGCGCGGCGCGGATCACCCGGACACGTCCAGCCGTACACGTCGGCCCGGATCATCGCCCCGATCCACTCCTGGTACGGATTGTCGTACGTGGCCGTCAGCGGCGGCCGCAGCCCGTCGGCGAGGTTCCGGTAGGCGACCCGCTCCGCCGTGAACGTCTGCAGGTACGGAAGCCGCAGCAGCCACTCCTCGCCGACCTGCTCGGTGGTGAAGCCGAAGCCGTGCGTCTCCAGGAGGTGCAGCCCCAGGACCGACCAGTCCACGTCGTCGTCCCGGCAGCTGCCGTCGATCCCGCCCCGCACGCACCGCTCCCACTCCGGCCGCAGCTCGAAGCCCTCCGCGCCGGGCGGCGGGGGAGGGAGGTAGTCCGTCAGCGGGAGCGCCCCGGTCAGCCGCAGATACGCGTCGATGCGCTCCCGGGTCCAGTGGTCACCGCGCTCGACCGGCTTGCCGAGCATGTTCCCGGCGATCCGGCCCGTCCAGCCGCCCAGGATCCGGTCCCCGAGCTCCCCGCGCGTGAACGCCATATCTCCGGTCTACCGAATCCGGCGGCCGGGCGCGCGCCGGGCCGCTCGCCTCAGCCCTCGGGCGATCCCTTCCGTACTCATGTCCCCCCGACATAGTGCGGAATATCGCCTCATCAGGGGGTGGCATGCCCTCTGGCGGTACGGATAGGGTCGGCATCGGCGCGACTGCACGTTCGAAAGCAAGGGATGCAAGGTGACGGACGGGGCAGCAACTCAGGTCGCTCACGTGCTCGTGGCGGCCGACAAGTTCAAGGGCTCGCTCACGGCCGTACAGGTCGCGGAGCGGGTCACAGCAGGACTGCGACGGGTCGTCCCGGAGCTCACGGTCGAGACACTGCCCGTCGCCGACGGCGGCGACGGCACCGTGGCCGCGGCCGTCGCGGCCGGCTTCGAACGGCGCGAGGTCCGCGTGACGGGCCCGCTCGGCGAGCCGGTCACCGCGGCGTTCGCGCTGCGCGGCACCACCGCGGTCGTCGAGATGGCGGAGGCCTCGGGCCTCCAGCTCCTCCCGCCCGGAGTGTTCGCCCCGCTCACGGCGACGACGTACGGCTCCGGAGAGCTGCTCCGCGCCGCCCTCGACGCCGGCGCGACCACCCTCGTCTTCGGTGTCGGCGGCAGCGCCACCACCGACGGCGGCGCCGGCATGCTCGCCGCGCTCGGCGCCCGCTTCCTCGACGCGGCTGGCGAGCCCGTCGGGCCCGGCGGCGCGCCGCTCGCCGAGCTCGCCACGGCCGACCTCAGCGGGCTCGACCCCCGCTTCGCCTCGGTCGACCTGATCCTCGCGAGCGACGTCGACAACCCGCTCACCGGGCCCAAGGGCGCGCCCGCCGTCTACGGACCGCAGAAGGGCGCCACCCCGGACGACGTCCGCACCCTCGACGCGGCCCTCGCCCACTTCGCCACCGTCCTGGAGAAGGCCATCGGGCCCAGGGCCGCCGAGGCCGCCGTCGCGCCCGGCGCGGGCGGCGCGGGCGGCATCGGGTACGGCGCGCTCATCCTCGGCGCGAGCTTCCGGCCCGGGATCGAGCTGATGCTGGAGGTCCTCGGCTTCGCGCCCGCCCTGGAGCGCGCCACCCTCGTCATCACCGGCGAGGGCTCCCTCGACGAGCAGACCCTGCACGGCAAGGCCCCGGCCGGCGTCGCCGCCGCCGCCCGCGCCGCCGGCAAGGAGGTCGTCGCGGTCTGCGGCCGCCTGGCCCTCCCGGCCGCGGCCCTGGGCCAGGCCGGGATCCGCCGCGCGTACCCGCTCACGGACCTGGAACCGGACACGGAGAAGTGCATCGCCAATGCGGGGCCGCTGCTCGAGTCGGTAGCGGCGAACATCGCCAACGACTTCCTGCCGTAGGCCGCCGGGGCGGCGCCGTCGCCTGTTGTCGGCTCGCTCGAGCGGTACCCACCGCACCGTGGAGGCCCGCTGGGGCGCCCCCAGCCGCCCGGACGGCGCCCACCCTCGTCGCGGGCAGCTGCTTCGCCCGGGGTGACGCCCCCGCCACCCGGTCGTGGGCGCCCGCGCCGCTGGGGCGGCGCCCACCCGCCCGGTCGGCGCCCACCCCCGTTGTGGGCCTGCGCCCAGCCGTTGTAGGCGCCCGTCGCGCTGGGGCGATGCCCACCCGCCGGACGGCTCCCACCCCCGTTGTGGGCAGTCGTTCCGCTGGGGCGGAACGGGTGGGCACAACGGGACGGCGCCCCTTGCCGGGCCTAGGCTCCCGCTCCTGGACCCGCACCCCTTTGTGCGCCGCCGCTGCGGGTGCGGGTCCACGCGCGGAAGGCGGAGGCGCCCGTATGGGCGCCGTCCCGTGTGCCCACCCGTCCCGCCCTGCGGGACGCCTGCCCACACGGGCGAGTGGGCACCGCCCGGCACGGGCGCGGGGGACGCGGCCCCCGCACGGGCCGGGGCGCGGGCCCACACGGGCCGGGGAGACGGCGGGCCGATCGGGCCGGGGCGCCGGGCCACACGGCCGGGGCGCGGCCCCCACACGGGCCGGGGCTAGGTGACGGGCCCACCCGGGCGGGGCGCGGGCACGCACTGCCCGGGGCACCGGCCCGCGGCCGCGTCAGCCCTGGGGGGTGAGGCGGAACGCCGACAGGGCCAGGGTCATCTCCGTCAGGTCCCGCGGCCGGGACAGCGACCGGGACGTCAGCTGCTCCAGCCGCCGCAGCCGGTTGAACACCGTGTTCCGGTGGCAGTACAGCCGCCCCGCCGCCCGCCCCGCCGACCCCCCGCACTCCAGCCACGCGTCCAGCGTCTCCAGGAGCACCGCCCGGTCCGCCGGATCCAGCTCCAGCAGGCCGCCGAGGACGTCCGAGACCAGCAGGCCCGCCATCTCCGGCTGGCCCACCACCAGCGCGTCCGCGAGCCGCCGGTCCAGGCGGACGATCTCGCGGCTGCCGGGCGGACAGGTCCGCAGGGCCAGTTCCGCGAGGCGCCGCGCCCGGCCCAGCTCGGCAAGACCCACCACCACCGGACTGATCCCCCCGGGACCCGGGCACCGCCCGTCGAGGAGCTCCGACAGCGCGTCGAGGCCGGTGTCCCCGGACAGCGCCACCACCCCCAGCTCGCAGTCGGCCCCCATCCGCCAAAGGAACCGCACGCCTTCGCCCTGCACCTGCCGGTGGAACGGCTCCCGCTCCTCCCGCCGGTCGTAGCGCAGCACCACCACCGCGTACCGCCCCTGCTCCGGCAGGTCCAGGCCCGCCGCCGCGCGCGCCACCAGCTCGGGCGACCGCCGGCCCTGGAGCAGCGCGTCCAGGAGCGCCTGGAGCTGCTCGTCCGTACGCCGCCGCAGCTCCAGCTCCGCCGCCCGGTACGCCTCCGACGCCGTGTCCGCCTGCGCGTCCACCGCCGACCACACGATCGTCGCCGACTGCATGAGCGCCGCCAGCTGCGCCGCGTCCGCCCCCGCGCCCTCGATCAGCGCGTCCCACACGAGATGCCCGGCATGCCGGTAGGCGTGGACGACCAGTTCGAGCGGCATGCCCTGTGCGGCGCGCCGCCGGCCCATCTCGTCCGCGTGCTCAAGGTCCCGGCGGGGCGAGTTCCGGGGCGCCGAGATCATCTCGATCCCGATCCGCATCGCCTCCCGCGCCTCCTGCCAGTGCTGGTCGTACGGCAGGATCCGCCCATAGGCGGGTTCGTAGGCGTGGAGTTCCCTGAGGTGCTCGTCCACCAGCTCCGGCACCCGCTCCAGGAGCACCGTGCACGCCTGAGCGAGCACCTTCCAGTCGTCACCGGTCCGTCTTCTGCGCCGTCCCATGCCGGGAGCCAACACCGCTCCGGCCCCGCCGCACAGCCCTGACGCGCAGCGTTGTGCGATTGCACAGCCTCCCGCCGCGCCCACTGGTCACCGGCAGCGTTTCGGCCGCGGGCCGTGGACGCGCTGTCCGGCGCGGTGCTGGGGTGAGCGCCACCGAAGCGGCCGGGAGACCCAGAGGGGCGAGCCGGCCGGGGAAAGGGGAGCCATGGGAGGTACCGCACCTGCCCTTCAGGTGACGGACCTGACGGCGGGATACGGACCGGTGCACGCGCTGCGAGGGGTGTCGCTGACCGTGCCCGCGGGCGCCGTCGTCACCGTCCTCGGCGCCAACGGCGCCGGCAAGTCCACCTTGCTGCGGGCGGTCTCGCGCACCCTGCGGTTCCACGGCGGCGCCGTGGTCTCCGGCACGGTGAGCCGCGACGGCCGGCCGCTCGACGGGCTGCCGCCCGACCGGGTGGTCGCCGCCGGGGTCTCCCAGGTGCCGGAGGGCCGGCAGGTCTTCGCGCGGATGACGGTCGAGGACAACCTGCGCGCGGGCGCCCTCGGCAGCCGTGGCGGCCGGACGGCGAAGGCCGCGGCCCTGCGCCGGGTGCACGAGCTGTTCCCGGTCCTCGCCGACCGCGCCCACCAGCCGGCCGGGCTGCTCTCCGGCGGCGAACAGCAGATGCTGGCCGTCGGCCGCGCCCTCATGGCCGGGCCGGGACTGCTCCTCCTCGACGAGCCGTCCCTCGGTCTCGCCCCGCTCATGGCGGCCCGCATCGCTGACGCCGTCCGCGAGATCAACGCCCAGGGCACGGCGGTGCTCCTGGTCGAGCAGAACGCGGCGCTCGCGCTGCGGCTCGCCTCCCTCGCGTACGTCCTGGAGGTCGGCGAGGTCACCCTCTCCGGGCCCGCCGCCGAACTCGCCGCCTCCGACGAGGTGCGCCGCCGCTACCTGGGCGTGGTCGACGAGGACGCCGCCGCCGACGCGGCCCGCGCCGCCACCGCCCACCCCGTCCTGTCCCGCTGGGAGGAAACGCGATGACCGGCGACCCGAGGGGCAAAAGCCCGACGCCCGGCTCCCCGGCGACCGGCGACCCGACACCCGGAAGCCCGGCCACCGGCACCCCGGCGCCCCGCACCCCGCCCGCTCTCGACGTCCGTGACCTGACCGTCCGGTTCGCCGGCCTGACCGCTCTCGACGGGGTCGGCTTCACCGTCCGGCCCGGTACCGTCCACGCCCTCATCGGCCCCAACGGCGCCGGCAAGTCCACCTGCTTCAACGTGCTCTCCGGTGTCTACCGGGCCACCTCCGGCTCCGTCCGCCTCGGTCCGCACGAACTGACCGCCCTGCCCCCGCACCGGATCGCGGACCTCGGCGTCGGCCGGATCTTCCAGAACCTAGCCCTGCCGCCCCGTGCCACCGTCGAGGACAGCCTGATGCTCGGCCGCCACCGGCTCACCCGCACCGGCTTCCTCGCCGCCGGCCTCCGGCTCCCCTCCGCCGCCCGGGAGGAGACCCGCCACCGGGCCAGGGTCCGGGAGATCGCCGCCTTCGTCGGTCTGGAGGACCAGCTCGCGCGGCCCGCCGGCTCCCTCCCGTACGGGCAGCAGAAGCTCGCCGAACTCGCCCGCGCGCTCTGCATGGAGCCGGAGCTCCTGCTGCTCGACGAGCCCGTCGCGGGCATGACCGCCGACGAGCGCCGCCGTACCGCCTCCGTCATCGCGGGCGTCCGCGACAGCCTCGGCATCTCGGTCCTCCTCGTCGAGCACGACATGGGCCTCGTCATGCGGCTCGCCGACACCGTCACCGTCCTCGAATTCGGCCGCCGGATCGCCGACGGCGCTCCCGCCGACGTCCAGAACAACCCCGCGGTCGTCCGCGCCTACCTCGGAGAGGAGTCCGCCGCGTGAGCACCTTCGCCGAGTTCCTGATCAACGGCGTCTCCCTGGGCTCGATCTACGCCCTCATCGCCCTCGGATTCGTCGTCATCTTCCGGGCGACCGAGGTCGTCAACTTCGCCCACGCCTCCCTCCTCCTGGCCGGCGGCTACGTCACCGCCGTCCTCCACGACACGATCGGCTTCTGGCCCGCCCTGCTCGCCGGCGTCGCGGGCGCGGCCCTGGTCGGCGCGGCCGTCGAGTTCCTCGTGATGCGCCGCCACCGGGGCGGCGACCACAGCGTCCTCGCCATCGTCACGATCGGCGTCGACATCCTGCTCGCCACGGAGCTGACCCGCCGCATCGGCACCGACATCCTCGCCCTCGGCGACCCCTGGGGGGACGCCGTCGTCACCGTCGGGCCGGTGACGATCGCCGAGACCCGGATCGCCGCCCTCCTCGCGGCGGCCCTCCTCATCACCGCGTTCCTGCTGGCCTTCCGCTACACCTCCTGGGGCGTCGCCATGCGGGCCGCCGCCGAGAACCAGGAGACCGCCGCGCTCATGGGCATCCGGCTCGGCCGGGTCTCGCTCGGCGCCTGGGCGGTCGCGGGCGCGCTCGCCGCCGTCGCCGCCCTGTTCCTCACCGTCTTCCCGACCCCCGGCCTGGAACGGGCCACCTCGCTCGCCGCGCTCAAGGCCTTCCCGGCCGCCATCCTCGGCGGCCTCGACTCCACCACCGGCGCCCTCGTCGGCGGCCTCCTCGTCGGCGTCACCGAGTCCCTCGCCACCGGCTACCAGGGCGACCTGGCGTTCCTCGGCCGGGGCATCGGCGACCTCGCCCCGTACCTCGTGATGGTCGCGGTGCTGCTCGTCCGCCCCGCCGGTCTCTTCGGCACGAAGGAGCCCGCCCGTGTCTGACCGGCTCAAGGCCGTCCCCGCCACGGCATACCTCGGGGCAGGCGCCGGACTCGTCCTCCTCGCCCTCCCCTTCTACCTGGACCGCTTCTGGCTCCAGGCCGGCCTGTTCGCGATGGCGGCGGCCCTCGGCGCCATCGGCATCAACCTGCTGACCGGCGCCACCGGCCAGCTCTCCATGGGCCACGCCTTCTTCCTCGCCGTCGGCGCGTACGGCTACTGCGCCTTCGCCGGCGACGGCGCCGACGGTCTCGCCGGACTCGGCCTGCCCGGCTGGCTCGCCGCCGTCCTCGCGGTCGCGTTCTCGGGCCTGGCGGGCGGGGTGTTCAGCCCGATCGCGGGCCGGCTGCGCGGCGCGTACCTGGGCATCGCCACCCTCGCGCTGATCTTCATCGGCCAGCACGTGCTCTTCAACGCCCACGACCTCACCGGCGGCTACAACGGGCGGGCCGTCCCGCCCCTCACCCTCTTCGGCCTCACCTTCGACGACAGCGAACTCCTCGTCGCCCAGGTTCCGTTCGGGGCCGTGGAGAAGCTCTGGTACCTCGGCCTCGCGCTGCTCCTCGGCGGGGTGCTGTTCGCCAGGGGAGTGCTCCGGGGCCGCCCCGGCCGCGCGATGAACGCCATCAGGGACCACCGGATCGCCGCCGGCGTCCTGGGCATTCCCGTGGCCCGCCACCGCGCCGCCGTCTTCGTCCTGTCCTCCATGTACGCGGGCCTCGCGGGCGTCCTGCTCGCCCTGGTCTTCCAGCGCACCGTGCCGGAGTACTTCGGGATGGCGCTCTCCCTCGAATACCTGGCCATGATCGTCATCGGCGGGCTCGGCTCGGTCGCCGGAGCGGTCGCCGGAGCCGTCTTCGTCTCCCTCCTGCCGCAGCTCCTCACCCGCTACAGCGACTCGCTCCCCCTGGTCTCCGCCCCCGGGACGGGAGGGATCGCGCCCGGAGAGGCCGCCCGCTACCTGTACGGCGCCGCCGTCGTCGCGGTGGTGCTGTTCCTGCCCGGCGGCCTGGTCCGCGCACTGTCCGCGAGGCCGGCACTCGCCGCCCGGACACCCACGACCCCCACTTCGACCCAACCCTCAGGGGAGGCACGATGAACCACCGACGACAGGCCGTGCGTGGCCTGGCCGCCGCGCTCGCCGCACTGGTCGCCCTCACCGCCGCCGGATGCAGCTCCAAGGCCAAGAGCGGCGACGGCAAGCAGACCGGCGCCGGCGGGGTGAAGACCGGCGAGGGCGTCACCGACAAGACCATCTCGCTCGGCGCGCTCACCGACATGACCGGGGTGTACGCCACCCTCGGCAAGAGCGTCACCCAGTCCCAGCAGCTGTACGTGAAGCAGGTCAACGCCGCCGGCGGGATCTGCGGCCGGAAGCTGGAGCTCACGGTACGCGACCACGGCTACGACCCGCAGAAGGCCCTCGCCGCCTACACGGAACTGGAGCCGAAGGTCGTCGGCTACCCCCAGTTCATCGGCTCCCCGTTCGTCGCCGCCGTCAAGCACCGGGTCGACGGCCAGGACAAGGTCCTCGTGCTGCCGCAGGCCTGGTCGGCCTCGCTGCTCGGCTCCCCGTACATCCGCGTCCTGGGCGCCACGTACGACGTCGAGACGATCAACGCCGTCGACTTCCTCCTGAAGGAGAAGGGGCTCAAGTCGGGCGACAAGCTCGGCCACGTCTACTTCGAGGGCGACTACGGCGAGAACGCCCTGAAGGGCTCGAAGTACGCGGCGGGCAAGGCGGGCCTGACCGTCGTCGAGCAGAAGATCAAGCCCACCGACAACGACATGTCGGCGCAGGTCGCGGCGCTCAAGCAGGCCGGGGTGAAGGCGGTCGTCATCAGCGCGGGCCCCCGTCAGGCCGCCTCCCTCGTCGGCGTCGCCGCCGCCACCGGCCTCAAGGTCCCGGTCGTCGGCAACAACTCGGCCTTCGCCCCGCAGCTCCTCGGCACCCAGGCCGGGCCCGCCCTGGAGAAGATGTACTGGTTCGCCTCGCCCAGCCTCCCCATCGGCGCCGACACCCCGACCGCGAAGAAGCTCGTCGCCGACTACCAGGCCGCCTACCCGGGCGACGGCCTCGACAACGGCATCGTCGCCGGCTGGACCGCGGCCAGCGTCTTCGGCGAGGCCCTGAAGAAGGCCTGCCTCGACAAGGACCTCACCCGCGAGGGCGTCGACAAGGCGCTCCTGTCGATGAACGCCCACGACGCCGGCTTCGGCATGACCCACGACCTCGGCGACCCGACGGCCCCCTCGTCCCGCGAGTCCGTCATCATCCAGCCGGACAAGTCCGTCCCCGGCGGCATGCGCACGGTCCGGCAGCCCTTCGTCTCGGACGCGGCGAAGGCCTACACGCCGTAGCGGTCGGCCCCGATCCGCGAAGCCCGTCCGCCACGCCGGGCGGTCGGGACCGGCACACGCGTGGGCGGGAGCCCGGAAGACCGTCACACGCGCGAAACATCGCGGTGTGAAGCTCGGCCCATGCACGTGATGATCGAGGAGAACCGTTCCCACCCGCGCCTTCCCGACCTGCTGACCGCCTACCACCTGGTCAACCAGGCCGGGAAGGGCACGCCCGTGGCCGGTGCCGCCGAGCTCCCGGCCGTATACCGCGCCGAGGCCGAGGATCCGGCCGCCGCGTTCGCCGCCGACACGGTCCTGCTCGCCACCCCGCCCGGAGCGGACGGGCCGGTCGGCTGCGTGGTCCTCAAGGCCCCCCGCGAGGGTCGCGCGCCCGAGATCAAGCGGCTCTGGGTCGCGCCGGAGGCCCGCAGGCAGGGGATCGGGAAGGCCCTCATGACCGAGGCCCTGCGCCGGGCGGCGGCCGCTGGCGTCCCCGCCGTCCGCCTCACCGTCTGGGACGGGCGGGAGGAGCCCCTCGCCCTCTACCGGAGCCTCGGCTTCGGGACGGTCGCCTCCTGGGACGAGCGGCCGGACCTCCTCTGCCTGGAGAAGCGGCTCGACGTCATCGAGCGCCTGTCACCCGACGCCGTACGGGCCCACGCCCCGGCCGGGCTCGCCGCGCTTCTCGTGGACGCCGTGGAGGGTGGCGCCTCCGTCGGCTTCCTGGCGCCCCTCGACACCGCCGGGGCCGCCGCCTGGTGGTCCGGCGTCGCCGAGGAGGCCGCGCGGGGCGTACGGGACGTCTGGGCCGCCCACGCCCCCGACGGGCGCCTGACGGGGGTCGTCACCCTGGTCCGTACGGGCGCGGCCAACGGCCGGCACCGCGGCGAGATCGCCCGGCTCCTCGTCCACAGCTCCGCCCGCGGCCGGGGCCTGGGGCAGCGGCTGCTCGCCACGGCCGAGGCGCACGCCGCCGCCACCGGCCTCCGCCTCCTCGTCCTGGACACCCAGACCGACAGCCCGGCCGAGCGCCTCTACCGGGGCGCCGGCTGGACCGCCGCCGGGACGATCCCGGACTTCGCCGCCGACCCGGCCGGCACCCTCCGCGCCACCACGCTGTACTACAAGCGCCTCTAGGGCGTGTTTCGAAAGTAGCGTCGTTCGCCCGGAGGGCGGGCGCGGCGGTGTCTGGTGCGTGCGATCGCAAGGCGGAGGGTCGCCCTCGTACTGGGCGTACGAGGGCGGTCCCGACAACGCGGCGAGCGTGCGTGCCAGGCGCCGCCGCGCAGACGGGACTTTTCGAAACACGCCCTAGGGGCCGGGGGGCATGCGGAAGGGCCCGGGAGGCGATCGCCTCCCGGGCCCTTCCGTACGTCATCCGTCCGCTACGGCAGCTGCGCCGCCCGCGCCTCCCGGCTCTCACGCCGGTTGCCGCGGAAGGTGTTCACCCGGCGGGCCGTCGCGAAGAGGGGGATCACGGCGCCCAGCACGACCTGGAGCGCGCAGCCGGTCTGGAGCAGGAACGCCCCGCCCGGCGCGTCGAACGCCCAGGCCGCCAGCATGGCCATCGCACCGACGATCCAGCTGAGCATCGCCACCGCGAGGACGCCCCGCGGCTTCGGGTACTCGACCCGGCTGACCATCAGCCACGCCACTCCGATGATCGCGAGCAGCGTCGGGATGAAGGGCAGCTCAAGCAGCACGATCGAGACGACCGTCAGCGCGCCGAAGGGGCTCGGCATGCCCTGGAACATGCCGTCCTTCATCGTCACGCACGAGAATCTCGCGAGCCTCAGGACCACGGCGAGCAGCACCACGATCGCGGCCACGGCCGAGACCTTCTGCTGCGCTCCGGGCGTGACCATGCCGTACACGAGTACGAAGTAGGCCGGGGCCAGACCGAAGCTGATCAGGTCCGACAGGTTGTCGAGCTCGGCGCCCATCGGCGAGCTGCGGAGCTTGCGCGCCACGATGCCGTCGAAGAGGTCGAAGATCGCCGCGGCCAGCATCAGGATCACGGCGGTGGCGGCGCTGTTGCGCGCCATGCCGGTCTCCGTGCTGCCGGTGAGGTGCGGGATCAGGATTCCGGTGGTCGTGAAGTACACCGCCATGAAACCGCACGTGGCGTTACCGAGCGTGAGGGCGTCCGCAATGGACAGCCTCAGCGACAGCGGCATCTCCTCGGCCTCTTCGGCCTCAGCCTCGGCGTCGGCGCCCCACTCGGCAGCCCGTGTGTCGGGATCAATCACGGTCAATGCGAGTCACCCCCGCTGTGGTGGCCTGGCCGACCTCGACCGCGACCTCGACACCCTCGGGGAGGTAGATGTCGACGCGCGAGCCGAAGCGGATCAGACCGATGCGGTCACCCTGCTCGACCTTCGTCCCCTGCGGGATGTACGGCACGATCCGCCGGGCGACGGCGCCGGCGATCTGGACCATCTCGATGTCACCGAGCTCGGTGTCGAAGTGCCAGACGACGCGCTCGTTGTTCTCGCTCTCCTTGTTGAACGCCGGGACGAACCCGCCGGGGATGTGCTCCACGGACGTCACCGTGCCGGCCAGCGGTGCGCGGTTGACGTGGACGTTCAGCGGGCTCATGAAGATGGCGACCCGGGTGCGTCCGTCCTTCCACGGCATGATGCTCTGCACCACACCGTCGGCGGGGGAGATGACCCGTCCCTGAGCGATCTCACGCTCGGGGTCGCGGAAGAACCACAGCATGCCGGCCGCGAGCGCGGTGGTCGGCACGGCGATGGCCGCGGCACGCCTCGACTTGCGCGCGCGCACGAGGCTGAGCGCCGCGGTGGCGACGGTCGGGAGGAGCCACGGCGATGCTCCGCGCGCGAGGCGTACGCCGGAGAGGCTGTCGCGGTGTGCAGAGGTTTGGCTGTGGGGCATGAATGACCTTCGTAGCGGATGATGCCGCGCGGGCAACGGGGACGGCGGCTTTCCGGCGATGCTATCGGTTGCGGGGCGCAACTGGGCAAGCCAGGAACCGAGTCGACGGCCGGAAGACGAACACAGGGTGTGATCTTCTTCGCGGCCGAATCGACTCAAACGCGACAATCAACCCTGGAATCGGTACTCCTCGAGCAGCCGACGACCAATGATCATTTTCTGGATCTCGGCGGTACCTTCACCGATGAGCAGCATCGGCGCCTCACGGTAGAGACGCTCGATCTCGTACTCCTTCGAGAACCCGTAGCCACCGTGGATACGGAAGGCATCCTCGACGACCTCCTTGCAGTATTCGGAGGCGAGGTACTTCGCCATCCCTGCTTCCAGGTCGTTTCGTTCCCCGGAGTCCTTTTTGCGTGCTGCGTTCACCATCATGGCATGGGCGGCCTCGACCTTGGTAGCCATTTCGGCCAACTTGAACTGGATCGCCTGGTGCTCGGCGATCGCCTTGCCGAAAGTGTGACGCTGCTGGGCATACGAGACACCCAGCTCGAACGCACGCTGTGCGACGCCACAGCCACGGGCCGCCACGTTCACCCGGCCGACCTCGACACCGTCCATCATTTGGTAAAACCCTCGGCCGGTGACCCCGCCGAGTACACGATTGGCCGGAATGCGCAGTCCGTCCATGATGAGCTCGGTGGTGTCGACACCCTTGTAGCCCATCTTGTCGATCTTCCCGGGGATCGTGAGGCCGGGGCGGACCTCTCCGAAGCCGGGCTCCTTCTCGACGAGGAAGGTCGTCATCGACTTGTGGGGGGCGGTTCCCTCGGGGTGTCCTTCGTCACTGCGGACGAGAACGGCCACCAGCGTTGACGTACCGCCGTTCGTGAGCCACATCTTCTGGCCGTTGAGGACGTACTCGTCGCCGTCCTTGACCGCCTTCGACGTGATCGCCGACACATCCGAGCCGAGGCCCGGCTCCGACATCGAGAAGGCACCGCGCGTCTCGCCGGCCGCCATCCGCGGAAGGAAGTAGTCCTTCTGCTCCTGCGTGCCGTGCTGCTTGAGCATGTACGCGACGATGAAGTGCGTGTTGATGATGCCGGAGACCGACATCCAGCCGCGCGCGATCTCCTCCACGCACAGCGCGTAGGTCAGCAGCGACTCGCCCAGGCCCCCGTACTCCTCGGGGATCATCAGGCCGAAGACGCCGAGCTCCTTGAGCCCGTCGACGATCTGCTGCGGGTACTCGTCGCGGTGCTCGAGCTCCGTCGCGACCGGGATGATCTCCTTGTCGACGAAGTCCCGGACGGTCGCCAGGATCTCCTGCTGGACATCGGTCAGACCGTGGGTCTGGGCGAGTCGCGCCATGACTACTTCCCCTGTTCGTTCAGCTCGGGGCGGCCGGGCTGCTCGCCGCCGCGCGCGTCGATGTACTCGGCGGTCGGGACCATCACCTTGCGGCGGAAGACGCAGACGAGGGTGCCGTCCTGCTTGTAGCCCTTGGTCTCGACGTAGACGATGCCGCGGTCGGTCTTCGACTTCGACGGGGTCTTGTCGAGGACCGTGGTCTCGCCGTAGATGGTGTCGCCGTGGAAGGTCGGCGCCACGTGCCGCAGCGACTCGATCTCCAGGTTGGCGATGGCCTTGCCGGAGACGTCCGGGACGGACATGCCGAGCAGCAGCGAGTAGATGTAGTTGCCGACGACCACGTTCCGCTTGAAGTCGGTCGTGTTCTCGGCGTAGTTCACATCCATGTGCAGCGGATGGTGGTTCATCGTCAGCAGACAGAAGAGGTGGTCGTCGTACTCGGTGACCGTCTTCCCGGGCCAGTGCTTGTACACGGCGCCGACTTCGAACTCTTCGTACGTGCGGCCGAACTGCATGGGACTCAGGCCTCCGGGATCTCGAACTTGCTGGTGCGCTGCATGCCGGCGGCGCGACCCTTGCCGGAGATGACCAGGGCCATCTTGCGGGAGGCCTCGTCGATCATCTCGTCGCCGAGCATCGCGGAGCCCTTCTTCCCGCCGGCCTCGGACGTGTAGTAGTCGTACGCGTCGAGGATCAGCTCGGCGTGGTCGTAGTCCTCCTGCGAGGGCGAGAAGATCTCGTTCGCGGCGGCGACCTGGTCCGGGTGCAGCACCCACTTGCCGTCGAAGCCCAGGGCGGCGGCGCGCCGCGCGACGGCCTTGTAGCCCTCCTGGTTGCGGATCTGCAGGTAGGGGCCGTCGATCGCCTGGAGGTTGTTGGCGCGGGCGGCCATCAGGATGCTCATCAGGATGTGGTGGTACGCGTCCGCCGGGTAGCCGGGCGGCTGCTCGCCCACGACGAGGGACTTCATGTTGATGGAGGCCATGAAGTCGGCCGGGCCGAAGATGATCGTCTCGACGCGCTGGGAGGCCTGCGCGATCGCGTTGACGTTGGTCAGGCCCTGGGCGTTCTCGATCTGCGCCTCGATGCCGATCTTGCCGACCTCGAAGCCCATGGTCTTCTCGATCTGCGTGAGCAGCAGGTCGAGGGCGACGATCTGCTGGGCGTCCTGGACCTTCGGCAGCATGATGCAGTCGAGGTTCTGGCCGGCGCCCTCGACGACCGTGACGACGTCACGGTAGGTCCAGTGGGTCGTCCAGTCGTTGACGCGGACGACACGGGTCTTGCCGGTCCAGTCGCCCTCGTTCAGGAACTTCACGATGGTGTGCCGGGCCTCGGGCTTGGCCAGCGGGGCGCACGCGTCCTCCAGGTCCAGGAAGACCTGGTCGGCCGCGAGGCCCTGGGCCTTCTCCAGGAAGCGCGGGTTGGAGCCGGGGACCGCCAGGCACGAGCGGCGGGGGCGGAGCCGGTTCACAGGGCTGGTCATGCGAGGACCTCCGTACTTTCAAGGGGGCTGAGCTTGTTCGCTTTCCGGATCTCGTCGACGATACGGCCGATGATCTCCGTGATGCCGAAGTCCTTCGGTGTGAAGACGGCGGCCACACCCGCGCGCTTCAGTTCCGCGGCGTCGGCGTTCGGGATGATCCCACCGACGATGACCGGAATGTCGGGGGCCCCCGCCTCGCGGAGGCGGTCGAGGACGTCCGGGACCAGCTCGGAGTGCGAGCCGGAGAGGATCGACAGGCCCACGCAGTGCACGTCCTCCGCCAGGGCGGCGTTGACGATCTGCTCGGGGGTCAGCCGGATGCCCTGGTAGACCACCTCGAAACCGGCGTCACGCGCGCGTACGGCGATCTGCTCGGCCCCGTTGGAGTGCCCGTCCAGGCCCGGCTTGCCGACGAGCAGCCGCAGCCGCCCGCAGTTCAGCTCCTCGGCGGTCCTCGCCACCTTCTCGCGGACGAGCGCGAGCGGGGTGCCCGCCTCGGCCGTCACGGCGACCGGGGCGGAGGAGACGCCCGTCGGGGCGCGGAACTCGCCGAACACCTCGCGCAGGGCCCCGGCCCACTCGCCGGTGGTCACCCCGGCGCGGGCGCACTCCAGGGTGGCCTCCATGAGGTTGTCCGTGCCCTTGGCGGCCTCCTTGAGGCGCTCCAGGGCCTTGCACGGCCGGGGGTGGTTGAAGGGCGGCTGGTAGCGGTTCTCCCGCCAGGTCTTCAGCGAGGCGACGACCCGGGCCTCGACCGCCGGGTCCACCGTCATGATCGCGGTGTCCAGGTCGGCGGTGAGGGGGTTCTCCTCGGTCGACTGGAAGATGTTGACGCCGACGATCTTCTCGTCGCCGGCCTCGATCCGGGCGCGCCGCTCGGCGTGCGAGGAGACCAGCTGCGACTTGAGGTAGCCGGACTCGACGGCGGCCATCGCGCCGCCCATCTCCTGGATCCGGTCGATCTCGGCCAGGCACTCCTCGACGAGGGCGTCCACCTTGGCCTCGATCACGTGCGAGCCGGCGAAGATGTCCTCGTACTCCAGCAGGTCGGACTCGTGGGCGAGCACCTGCTGGATGCGGAGCGACCACTGCTGGTCCCAGGGCCGGGGGAGGCCGAGGGCCTCGTTCCAGGCGGGGAGCTGCACGGCGCGCGCGCGGGCGTCCTTGGAGAGGGTGACGGCCAGCATCTCCAGGACGATCCGCTGGACGTTGTTCTCCGGCTGGGCCTCGGTCAGGCCGAGCGAGTTGACCTGCACGCCGTAGCGGAACCGGCGCTGCTTGGCGTTCTCGATGCCGTACCGCTCCAGCGTGATCTTGTCCCAGATGCGGCCGAAGGCGCGCATCTTGCACATCTCCTCGATGAAGCGGACGCCCGCGTTCACGAAGAAGGAGATACGGGCGACGACCTCGCCGAAGCGGTCCTCGGGGACCTGACCGGAGTCGCGGACCGAGTCGAGGACCGCGATCGCGGTCGCCATCGCGTACGAGATCTCCTGGACCGGCGTGGCCCCGGCCTCCTGCAGGTGGTAGCTGCAGATGTTGATCGGGTTCCACTTCGGGATGTGCTTGACCGTGTACGCGATCATGTCCGTCGTGAGGCGGAGCGAGGGGCCGGGCGGGAAGACGTGCGTCCCGCGCGACAGGTACTCCTTCACGATGTCGTTCTGGGTGGTGCCCTGGAGCTGGGTGATGTCCGCACCCTGCTCCTCGGCAGCCACCTGGTAGAGCGCCAGCAGCCACATGGCGGTGGCGTTGATGGTCATCGAGGTGTTCATCTGCTCCAGGGGGATGTCCTGGAACAGCCGGCGCATGTCACCGAGGTGCGAGACGGGGACGCCGACCCGGCCGACCTCGCCGCGGGCGAGGATGTGGTCGGGGTCGTACCCGGTCTGCGTCGGCAGGTCGAACGCGACCGAGAGGCCGGTCTGACCCTTGGCGAGGTTGCGCCGGTACAGCTCGTTGGACGCCTCGGCGGTCGAGTGACCGGCGTACGTCCGCATGAGCCACGGCCGGTCCTTCTGGCGCTCTGTCATCTTCGGGACCTCAGATGTTCCGGAAGCGGTTGATGGCGTCGATGTGCTGGGCCCGGAGCTCCGGGTTGCTGACGCCCAGTCCCTCCTCAGGGGCGAGCGCGAGGACGCCGACCTTGCCCTGGTGGAGGTTGCGGTGGACGTCGTACGCGGCCTGACCGGTCTCCTCCAGGGAGTAGACCTTCGACAGGGTGGGGTGGATCTTGCCCTTGGCGATCAGGCGGTTAGCCTCCCACGCCTCGCGGTAGTTCGCGAAGTGGGAGCCGATGATCCGCTTCAGCGACATCCACAGGTAGCGGTTGTCGTACTGGTGCATGTAGCCGGAGGTCGAGGCGCAGGTGGTGATGGTGCCGCCCTTGCGGGTGACGTACACCGAGGCGCCGAAGGTCTCGCGGCCCGGGTGCTCGAAGACGATGTCGATGTCCTCGCCGCCGGTCAGCTCACGGATCTTGGAGCCGAAGCGCTTCCACTCGCGCGGGTCCTGGGTGTTCTCGTCCTTCCAGAACTTGTAGCCCTCGGCGTTGCGGTCGATGACCGCCTCGGCGCCCATGGACCGGCAGATGTCGGCCTTCTCGGGGGAGGAGACGACACAGATCGGGTTGGCGCCGCCGGCCAGGGCGAACTGCGTGGCGTACGAGCCGAGGCCGCCGCTCGCGCCCCAGATGAGGACGTTGTCGCCCTGCTTCATGCCGGCGCCGTTGTTGGAGACCAGCTGGCGGTAGGCGGTGGAGTTGACGAGGCCGGGGGCCGCCGCCTCCTCCCAGCTCAGGTGGCCGGGCTTCGGCATCAGCTGGTTGGACTTGACGAGCGCGACCTCGGCGAGGCCGCCGAAGTTCGTCTCGAAGCCCCAGATGCGCTGCTCGGGGTCGAGCATCGTGTCGTTGTGGCCGTCCGAGGACTCCAGCTCGACCGAGAGGCAGTGCGCGACGACCTCGTCGCCGGGCTGCCAGGCGTTGACGCCCGGGCCGGTGCGCAGGACGACGCCCGCGAGGTCGGAGCCGATGACGTGGTACGGCAGGTCGTGGCGCTTGGTGAGCTCGGAGAGCCGGCCGTAGCGCTCCAGGAAGCCGAAGGTGGAGACCGGCTCGAAGATCGAGGTCCACACCGAGTTGTAGTTGACGGAGCTCGCCATCACGGCCACGAGGGCCTCGCCCGGTCCGAGCTCGGGGAGCGCGACCTCGTCGAGGTGGAGCGACTTGCGCGGGTCCTTGTCGCGGCTTTCGACCCCGCTGAACATCTCCGCCTCGTCCTTGTGGACGGTGACGGCCCGGTACGACTCGGGGAGCGGGATGTTCGCGAAGTCGGCGGACGTGGCGTCCTGCGACTGGATCGCGGCCAGGATTTCCTTCACGGGTTGCCTCCGGCGGTGAGCGTCCTGAGGGGGGACGCCTGGGGGTTGCGACGGGAAGTGCTGCTGCTGTGGAGGTGTGCCGTCGGTTCGGCTCGGTGGTGCGGTGGCGGCGCTGTGTGGTGGAGCGCGGGGGTGCCTGTGACGCAGGCGTCCGGGCGCACCGGCCGTGGCTGGTGGGGACAGCCGGCGCACGAGGTGTGATCTCTGCGCGCCGGCCGCCCGGACAACATCAACGTATGGCACGCCGTGTCACCTGACAAGGCACTGCGTGCCAACAATTTCACTCAGATGCAATCTGCCCGTCACGGATGAGCGATGATCGATCGAAACACCCTGTGAACTGCGCGAACACGAGGAGGGCGCCCCCGGAAGTCCGGGGGCGCCCTCCTCGTGGATGCGGTGCTCAGGCCTCCCTGAGCGCCTGCTGGATCGTGCGCATGACCGCGTCGAGCGGAGCGTCCGTGCGGGCCACGGCGACGACCACGTCACCCGTGGCGGACGCCTGGACCGCGGCGGTGGCGGCGGGCTCGCTCTGCTGCTGCGGTGACGGGGCCGGCCGGCCCGCGCCTATGCCCGAGCCGAAGGTCTCCCGGACGATCGCGAAGGCGTGGTCGAGCTGGGCTTCCACGTCACCCTCGCCGCCCGCCCGCAGCCAGCGGCGCAGCACGTGGTTGTGGGCGGTGACGACCGCCGACGCGGCCACCTCGGCGAGCAGCGGGTCGTCGTTGCCGTCGTGGTGGTCCCGCTCGTCGAAGTGCCCGAGGAGGTAGCGGGTGAAGAGCCGCTCGTAGCGGGCCACCGAGGCGATCTCGCGCTCCCGCAGGGTCGGCACCTCACGGGTGAGCCGGTAGCGCTCCACGGAGACCGCGGGGGACCCCGCGTACATCTTCATGACTTCCTTGATGCCCCGGCAGACCGTGTCGAGCGGGTGCTCGTGCGGCGGGGCGGCGTTCAGCACCGCCTCCGCCCGCACCAGCGTGTCGTCGTGGTCGGGGAAGATCGCCTCTTCCTTGGACCGGAAGTGCCGGAAGAAGGTCCGCCGCGCGACCCCGGCCGTGGCCGCGATCTCGTCCACGGTCGTCGCCTCGTACCCCTTGGTCGCGAAGAGTTCCATCGCGGCGGCGGCGAGTTCGCGGCGCATCTTGAGCCGCTGCGCGGCGGCGCGAGTGCCCGCCGTGCTCTCCGGAGCGTCGGACGGGGACGTGGCACGGGGTGTCTTCGCGGCCTTGGGCATGGTCCGAACGTACTGCATCGGAGTGGGAGTGTGCCCAGGTGGGGGCGGGGAGACCCCCGGGGCACCGGCGGTGCCCGGGGGGCTCAGCAGACCGCCCCAGCCGGCGGTGCGGGGCTCAGCGTCGGGCATATTCGCGGAAGCCACGACCCGTCTTGCGGCCCAGGCAGCCCGCCGCCACCAGGTGCTCCAGGAGCGGGGCGGGGGCGAGGCCCGGATCGCGGAACTCGCGGTGCAGCACCTGCTCGATCGCGAGCGAGACGTCCAGACCGACGACGTCGAGCAGCTCGAACGGCCCCATCGGGTAGCCGCCGCCCAGCTTCATCGCCGCGTCGATGTCGTCCAGGGTCGCGTAGTGCTCCTGGACCATCTTGATCGCGTTGTTCAGGTACGGGAAGAGCAGCGCGTTCACGATGAAGCCGGCGCGGTCGCCGCAGTCCACCGGGTGCTTCCTGATCTTCGCGGTGACCTCGCGGACGGTGGCGTGGACGTCGTCGCCGGTCAGGACCGTACGGACGATCTCGACGAGCTTCATCGCCGGCGCAGGGTTGAAGAAGTGCATCCCGACGACGTCCTGCGGACGCGTGGTCGCGCGGGCGCAGGCGATGACCGGCAGCGAGGAGGTCGTGGTGGCCAGCACCGCGCCCGGCTTGCAGATCTTGTCGAGCCGGCCGAACAGCTCCTGCTTGACCGCCAGGTCCTCGGCGACCGCCTCGACGGCCAGGTCGACCTCGGCGAAGGCGTCGAGCGAGCCCGCCGCTGTGATCAGGGCCAGCGTCTGGTCGCGGGCCTCGCCCGTCATCCGGCCCTTGTCGACCGAGCGGGCCAGGGACTTGGCGATCCGGGCCTTGGCGGTGTCCGCCTTCTCCTGGGACCGGGCGGCGAGCACGACCGCGTAACCGGCCTTGGCGAAGACCTCGGCGATGCCGGAGGCCATCGTGCCCGAACCGGCGACGCCCACGGATCGGATCTCCCGGCCGGTCCCGGCCTCGGCGGAGGTGAGCGGCGTCAGCGCGTCCCGCACGACCTCGCCCGAGCCCGGCGCCGCGTACGTGTAGAAGCCGCGGCCCGCCTTGCGGCCGGTCAGCCCGGCCTCGCTGAGCTGCTTGAGGATCGGCGCGGGAGCGTGCAGCCGGTCCTGCGAGGAGGCGTACATCGCCTCCAGGACCGTACGGGCCGTGTCGACGCCGATCAGGTCGAGCAGTGCCAGCGGACCCATCGGCAGGCCGCAGCCCAGCTTCATCGCCGCGTCGATGTCCTCGCGGGAGGCGTACTTGGCCTCGTACATGGCGGCGGCCTGGTTCAGGTAGCCGAAGAGCAGCCCGTCCGCGATGAAGCCGGCCCGGTCGCCGACCGCCACCGGCTCCTTGCCGAGGTCCTGGGCGAGCCGCGTCACGGCGTCCACGGCCCGCGGGTCGGTCAGCACGGAGGAGACCACCTCGACCAGCTTCATTGCCTGGACCGGGGCGAAGAAGTGCAGGCCGAGGACCCGCTCCGGGTGCGCCGAGTCGGCGGCGAGCCGGGTCACCGAGAGGGCGTTGGTGCCGGTGGCCAGGATCGCGTCGGGCCGGACGATCCCGTCGAGTGCCCGGAAGACCTCCTGCTTCGCCTCGTACGACTCGGGCACGACCTCGATCACGAGGTCGGCCTCGGCGGCCGCCTGGAGGTCGGAGAAGGTACGGAAGCGGGCGAGGACGTCCTGCCGCTCCTCCTCGGTGATCCGCTCACGGGCCACCGCGCGGGCGGTGGAGGCCTCCAGGGCGGCGACGGCCTGGGCGGCGGCGGTGGCGCTGATGTCGATGCCGATGACCTCGCGGCCGGCCCGGGCGAGGACGTCGGCGATACCCGAGCCCATGGTGCCGAGACCGACGACGGCGATGGTGGAGAGAGGGGTGTCCATCAGGGGACTCCAGAGGAAGAGTGACGACTGAGGGCAGTGCGCGCACGAAAGGGCGCGGAAAGAGCGGGGGCGATGCCCGGAAATGAGGGCGATGCCCCGGGAAAGGTGCGACGGGCTCTGTCCCGGAGCCACGTCGAAACTGCCGAACCGACGAACGAACACAACGGCTGCGTCACCAGGCCGTTGTGAGAAGCGCGGGTGGTGCCCGCTCACCTGAGACTAACCGGCCGGTAACGAGCGCGCCAGTCCCGGGAAGTTGGGAAAGTGTGATCTGGATCGCGGATAGGGTCGGATTCATGGAAATCTCCGAGGATCCGGAATTCTGCTCGATGATCGATCGATTGCGGGACGAGATCGAGAATGCCTTCGGAGAAGTCCCGGCAGCATTCACGGAACTCGTGGAACTCGCCGGATCCGAGGGCCGCGCCGAGGAACTGCACCGCGTCCTCACCGCACCCGGGCAGCCGCTCTGGGCCCGCGAGATCGCCGCCTACGCCCTGGGTGTCGCCGGCGACCCCCGCGCCTTCGAGGCCCTCGTCCTGCTCCTCAACCACCGCGACCCGGAGCGCTGCGTCACCTCCGCCCACGCCCTGGCCCGGCTCGGAGACCCGCGCACCGCGCGCGCCGCCGCCGCCCTCGCCACCAACGAACTCCGGGTGGCCTACGCCCTGCTGCCGGTCCGGCTGCTCGCCGAACTGCGCGCCCCCGAGTCCGTGCCGGCCCTGATCACCGTCCTCGGGCGGCGACTCCGGGCCGACGACCCCCACTGGCGGGTCGGCCTCGCCTGCGTCGAGGGTCTCGGCGCCCTCGGCGACCCCCGGGCACGCCCCGCCCTGGAGGCCGCGCTCCCGCACCCCCGGCTCGGCGCCGCGGCCGAGCGGTCACTGACCCGGCTCCCCTGACCCGCCCCGGGGCGGATCGCGTCACGGAACCAGACGGAGCCCCGCCCCGGCGTCGCCGTGCGCCGCCCCGGCCTGCTCGGGCACCAGGGCGAACGCCTCGATCTCCACGAGCAGTTCCGGCCGGACGAGAGCCGACACCTGCACCGCCGAGCTCGCCGGCAGCGGCACGCCCGCGAAGTGGGCGTCCCTGGCGTCCCGCACCGCCGGGAGGTGAGCCACGTCCGTGACGAAGTACGTCAGCTTCACCACGTCCCCGAAGCCCGCGCCGGCCGCCGCCAGGCAGCGCTGGAGGTTCGCGAAGACCTGGTGCGCCTGGGCCGCCGCGTCGCCCTCCCCGACCACCGCCCCGGAGGCGTCGAGGGCGCACTGCCCGGATATCGCGACGAACCGCCCCGTGCCCCACACGACGTGGCTGTACTGGGGGCTGGGCGCGAGGCCGTCGGGGGCGGGCACGTGGGTGAGGTGGCTCGTCATGCCCCACATCCTCGCGCACGCCACTGACAGTGCCCGCCACCCCTTGCGGGAAGCGGGCACCGAGGGGTCGGCGGGCGGTCAGCGCACGTGCCCCAGGAGGCCGTGGAGGGCGACGCCGGCGGGCTCCGCGCGGACGGCGCCGGCCCGCTTGGTCTTCTCCGGGTTCGTCGGCGCGGTCACGGGCTCCGGCTCCGGCTCGGGGAGCGCGGCGCAGACCGCGTCGACCTCGGCGTCGCCCTCGGCGCGCGGGACCTTGCCCGTGGCGAGGTAGGAGGCCAGGTGCTCGTCGAGGCAGTCGTTCCCGCCGAGGGTCACCCCGTGGTTCCCGCCGCCCTCCTCGACGACGAGGCTGGAGCCGCGCATCAGCCGGTGCAGGGCGAGCCCGCCCTCGAACGGCGTCGCCGCGTCGTCCGTGGCCTGGAGGATCAGTACCGGCGGCAGCTGGTCGTTGGTGAGGTCCGGCGGGGTCAGGGAGTCCACCGGCCAGAAGGCGCACGGCGCGTTGTACCAGGCGTTGTTCCAGGTCGAGAACGGCGCCTTCGCGTGCACGTCCCAGCTGTCCTTGCGCCACACGCTCCAGTCGCGGGGCCAGCCCGCGTCCCGGCACTGCACGCTCGTGTAGACCGAGTAGCCGTTGTCGGTGGCCGCGTCGGCCTCCCCGTACCGCTCGTACGCCGCCTTCAGCGGCGCCGGGTCGGCGTCGTTGACGTACGCCGCGAAGGCGCTCGCGAGGCGGGGCCAGTAGCCGTTGTAGTACCCGCCCGGCAGGAAGGTGTCCTCCAGCTCGCCGGGACCGACCTTGCCGCCGGCCGGGGTGGCGCCCAGCGCGTCGCGCATCCGGTACCAGGCGGCCTCGACCGCCGCCGGGTCGGTGCCCAGCTTGTACACGGCGTTCTGCCGGGCCACCCAGGCCATGAAGTCCTTGTGGCGGCTGTCGAAGGCGTAGTCCTGCGCGAGGTTGTCCTCGTACCAGACGCCGTGCGGGTTCACGACGGAGTCGAGCGCCATCCGCCGCACCCGTTCCGGGTACAGGCGGGCGTACACGGAGCCCAGGTAGGTGCCGTACGAGTAGCCGAGGTAGTTGATCTTCTCCGCGCCGATCGCGCGGCGGATCGCGTCCAGGTCCCGGGCGGTGCTCACGGTGTCGATGTACGGCAGTACGTCCGCGTACTTCTTGCCGCAGGCACGGGCGAAGGCCTGTGCCCGCTCGACGGCCGCCCGCTCGGCCGCCGCGCCCTTCGGTACCGAGTCCGCCCGTACCGGCGCGAAGTGGCCGGGCTCGCAGTCGAGCGCGGGCTCGCTCTTGCCGACCCCGCGCGGGTCGAAGCCGATCACGTCGTACTCGGCGGCCACCTTCGGGGGCAGCGAGGCCGCCACGTACCCGGCCATGCCGCGGCCGCTGCCGCCGGGCCCGCCCGGGTTCACGAGCAGCGGGCCCTGGGAGGTCTTCGCGGTGTGCGGGACCTGGGTGAGGGCGAGGGTGATCTTCCGCCCTGCCGGGTCGTCGTGGTTGAGCGGCACCTTCAGGGTGGCGCACTGGAGCCGGGGGTACGCCTTCGTGGCGCAGTCGGTCCAGGCGAGCGGGGGGAGCGGTCGGGGGGTCGGTTCACCGGCGTCCGCCGGGGCGGCGGGCAGGACGGTCACCGTCCCGGCGACCAGCGCTCCAGCGGCGATCAGCATTCCTGCGCGTGTGGTCATAGGGCGTTTGTGTCCCGAACCGGCGCGGAGAGGACCGATTTCGCCGAGAGTTGACCCGAACGGAGGCGGATCCGACGGCGTGTCAGGTGACCGGTCCGATGATCGGACGGGCGCTCCAGGGGTGCTCGACGGGCGTACTCAGAGGAGGGTGAGCTGCTCTGGGGCGGCCGCCGGGGAGTGTTCCTCCGGTACGGGGATGCGGCGGGTGGCGCCCCGGTGGGCGGGCCCGATGCCGAACTCGGCCGCCAGCTCGTGCACCTGACGGGTGATCCGTCGCTGGTACCAGGTCGGCGCGTAGGCCCCGTCCGCGTACATCCGCTCGTACCGGCGCACAAGGTCCGGGTGGTGCTCGCGCAGCCAGGTCATGAACCACTCGCGGGCGCCCGGGCGCAGGTGCAGGACGAGCGGGGTGACCGAACTCGCGCCGGCCTCGGCGATCGCGCGGACCGTCGCGCGCAGCTGCTCGGGCCGGTCGCCGAGGAAGGGCACGACGGGCGCCATCAGGACCCCGCAGTCGATGCCGTGCTCGCCCAGCGTGCGGACGACGTCGAGGCGGCGCTGCGGCGAGGGGGTGCCGGGCTCGATCGTCCGCCAGAGCTCCTGGTCGGTGAAGCCGACGGAGACGGAGATGCCGACCTCGGTGACCCGGGCGGCCTGGGTGAGGAGGTCCAGGTCGCGCAGGATCAGGGTGCCCTTGGTGAGGATCGAGAACGGGTTCGCCCGGTCCCGCAGCGCCGTCAGGATGCCCGGCATCAGCCGGTAGCGGCCCTCGGCGCGCTGGTAGCAGTCGACGTTGGTGCCCATGGCGACGTGCGCGCCCTGCCAGCGGGCGGAGGCGAGCTGGCGGGCGAGCAGCTCGGGGGCGTTGATCTTGACGACGATCTGGGAGTCGAAGCCGAGGCCGGTGTCGAGGTCGAGATAGCTGTGGGTCTTGCGGGCGAAGCAGTACACACACGCGTGCGCGCAGCCCCGGTACGGGTTGACCGTCCACTCGAACGGCATCCGGGAGGCGCCGGGCACCCGGTTCAGGATCGAGCGGGCCCGGACCTCGTGGAAGGTGATGCCCCTGAACTCGGGGGTGTCGAAGGTGCGGGTGGTGACCGCGTCCGTGCCGAACAGGGCGATGTCGGCGGGGGCGGCGGGGGTGTCGCCCAGATTGTCCCAGCGCATGGACGCCTCCTCGTTGGCTCTGCCTCGACCGTTCGCTCAGAATAGAACATCTGTTCCCTTGATCGTCGCAACCCGGATTTCGCCCGCCGGAGCCCACGTGGTTCGCTTGGGCCCGCACCCCCCGAGGAATCACGAGCTGGAGGAAGTCAATGGCGCAGGTCGAGGCCACCACGGAACGGATCATCGCCGCGGACGCGGAGACGGTGTTCGACGCGCTGGCCGACTACAGCGGCACGCGCGCGAAGCTGCTCCCCGAGCACTTCAGCGAGTACGAGGTGCGCGAGGGCGGCGACGGTGAGGGCACCCTCGTCCACTGGAAGCTCCAGGCCACCAGCAAGCGGGTCCGCGACTGCCTCCTGGAGGTCACCGAGCCCACCGACGGGCAGCTCGTCGAGAAGGACCGCAACTCCTCCATGGTCACCACCTGGACCGTGACCCCCGCCGGCGAGGGCAAGTCCCGCGCCGTCGTCACCACCGTCTGGAACGGCGCCGGCGGCATCGGCGGCTTCTTCGAGAAGACCTTCGCGCCCAAGGGGCTCGGCCGCATCTACGACGCCGTCCTCGCCAAGCTGGCGGACGAGGTCGAGAAGTAACGCCCGGAGCGTTCACCGATTCGAGTGGATCGCCCGCACCCCCCGTACCCGCGCCCCCGCGCACCGGGGGGCGCGGGCCTTCTCGTAAACGCGCAGATGAGCGCCCCAAGTGCGCCGTAGTGCAGGCACGTTCACCCCCCGGCGCGCCACCGTCCTCCCGTGCCGCCCGACTTGCTCCCCCTTCGCGCGCAATGCGAAGAATGGCGCGGCGCTGACGCCGTGACGAGGGGAGCAGGTACGTGGGTGCGATCACGATCGTGAAAGACGCCGAGGAGGGTGAGGAACCGCTCGCCCCCGACGGACCGCCCAGCGCCCCCGCGCCCCCGGCCGAGCCGGGGCCCGCCGGTCTCGACCCCCGCCGCGTCCGGCTCGTCTTCTGCGGCCTCATGCTCGCGCTGCTCCTCGCCGCGCTGGAGCAGATGATCGTCGCCACCGCCCTGCCGAAGATCGTCGGTGAACTCCACGGCCTGGACCGGATGTCCTGGGCGATCACCGCCTACCTGCTGACCTCCACCATCGGCCTGCCGGTCTACGGCAAGCTCGGCGACCTCCTCGGCCGCAAGGGCGTCTTCCTCTTCGCGATCGTCGTCTTCGTCATCGGCTCCGGCCTCGCCGGCTGGTCCCGCACGATGGACCAGCTCATCGCCTTCCGCGCGATCCAGGGCATCGGCGCCGGCGGCCTCATGATCGGCGTCCAGGCGATCATCGCCGACATCGTCCCCGCCCGGGAACGCGGCCGCTACATGGGACTGATCGGCGCCGCCTTCGGCCTCGCCTCCGTCGCGGGCCCGCTGCTCGGCGGCTTCTTCACCGACCACGTCTCCTGGCGCTGGTGCTTCTACTTCAACGTGCCCTTCGGGCTCGTCACCCTCGCCGTCGTCGCCACCGTCCTCCAGCTCCCGAAACCCACGGCACGCGCGCGCTTCGACGTCCTCGGCGCACTGCTCCTCGCCGCCGCCTCCACCTGCCTGGTCCTCCTGACGAGCTGGGGCGGCACCGAGTACGCCTGGGACTCCCGGGTCATCCTCGCCCTGGCCTGCGGAGCCGCCGGAACGACCCTGCTCTTCCTGGTCGTCGAGCACCTCGCGCCCGAACCGCTCATCCCGCTCCGGCTGTTCCGCGACTCCGTCTTCACCGTCACCGCCCTCGTCGGCGCCGTCGTCGGCATCGCGCTCTTCGGCGCCGCCAGCTACCTCCCCAGCTTCCTCCAGATGGTCGAGGGCGCCAGCGCCACCGAGTCCGGCCTCCTGATGCTGCCCCTGATGGGCGGTATCGTCATCGCCTCCGTCGTCTCCGGCCAGCTCATCAGCCGCACCGGCCACTACAAGATCTACCCGGTGCTCGGCGGGGCCGTCTCCGTCCTCGGCATGTGGCTGCTCTCCCGCATGGACACCGACACCCCGCGCCTCCAGCACAGCCTCTGGCAGGCCGTCCTCGGCACCGGTATCGGCCTGGTCATGCCGGTGCTCGTGCTCGCCGTGCAGAACTCCGTCCGCCCCGCCGACCTCGGCACCGCCACCAGCGCCCACACCTACTTCCGCCAGATCGGCGGCAGCGTCGGCGCCGCGGTCTTCGGCACCCTCTTCGCCTCCCGGCTCGACGACGCCCTCGGCGACCGGCTCGCCGGCGTCCTCGCCCAGGGCGGCTCCGCGTCACTCCCGCCGGCCGAGTCGATCACCCCCCAGACCGTCCACACCCTGCCGCCCGCCGTGCGCGACGCGTACATCCAGGCGTACGCGGACGCGATGCCGCGGATCTTCCTCTACCTCGTGCCGGTCCTCGTGCTCGGCCTCGTCCTCGCCTTCTTCCTCAAGGAGAAACCGCTGGTGTCCCACCACACCCCCCTCACCGAGGCCACCGACATCCCCTGCGACACCGCCACCCAGGGCGTTCCGCACGCCCGCCACGCCGCCACCGCCCCCGCCACCGCTCCCGCGCCCTCCGGCGTGCCCGTCTGCGGCGCCGTCCAGCACCACGACGGCAGCCGAGTCCCCCGGGCCGCGCTCACCCTCATCGACGTCCAGGGCCGGCAAGTCGGCCGGGGCGCGAGCGGCGAGGACGGCCGGTACGCCCTGAGCGTCCCCGGCGGCGGCGCGTACGTCCTGATCGCGGCGGCCGGCGGACACCAGCCGCAGGCCGTCTCCGTCACCGTCGGCGACCGGCCCGTGGAGCTCGACGTGGTCCTCGGCGGCGCCGGACGCCTGGCGGGCAGCGTCGTCACCGCCGACGGCACGCCCGTGCGGGACGCGGCCGTCACCCTCACCGACGTGCGCGGCGAGGTCGTCGCCTCCACCCGCAGCGGACGCGAGGGCGGGTACGTCATCGGCGAGCTCGTCGCGGGCGAGTACACGCTCGCCGCCAGCGCCCCCGCCTTCCGGCCCGCCGCGCTCCCCGTGAGCGTCCAGGCCTCCCGCGAGACCCGCCAGGACATCGAACTCGCCGGCGGGGCGGTGCTGCGCGGCACCGTACGCGCCGGGGGAGGGCGGCCCGTGGAGGACGCCCGGGTGACCCTGCTCGACGCCGCGGGCAACGTCGTCGACACCCTCACCACCGGCGCCGACGGCACCTTCCGCTTCATCGACCTGTCCTCCGGCGAGTACACGGTCATCGCCGCCGGGTACCCGCCCGTCGCCACCGTCCTCCAGATGGCCGGCGGCGGCCGCATCGAGCGCGACCTCCAGCTCGGCCACCAGGACTGACCGGCCGCCCTCAGGAGGCGGTCGTCGCCTTGCGCAACGCGCTGATGCAGGTGCCGATCGCCTCCTGGAGGGCTTCGAGGCGCTGGAGCATGTCCGCCTCGTAGATGTCCTCCTCCATCACCTCGTCCAGCGTCAGCTCCTCGAAGACCTTCGTCGCCTTCTGCAGGCTGTTGTAGAACTTCGTCCGCCGCTCCTGGACGCGCAGCGCCGGATCCTCCTCGACCGCCTTGGCGACCAGCCCCTTCACCGTGTCGTAGGCCTCCCCGGCCCACTCGCCCGCCTCCTCCGAGTCGTCCAGCTCGTCGAGGAGCGACAGATGCCGCTCGGCCTCGGCCCGCAGCTCGGCCGGCGCCTGGACGGTCTGCCCGGCGGGGGTCTTGATCTGGCCGTTCTCGACGATCTGGCGCACGTACCCGATGCGGTCGGCCGCCTTCGCCTCGTTCGCCACCGCCTTCTTCAGGTCGTCGGTACGGGCGATGGCCCGGGCCATCTCCGTCTGGAGCGCCGGGTCCTCCTTCATCCGGTCGAGCAGCGCCCCGCGCGCGGCCTCCGCCGTCCCGGGATCGGCGAGGATCGCCGCCCGCAGCGCCGTCGGGTTCTCCGCGACCTCCAGGGCCTTCGTCGGCCGAATGCCCTCCGCCTCGGCCGCCGCGCTGATCGCCTGACCGCGCACGGAGGACGCGCCGTTGCGCGAGGTGTAGTACGAGAGCCAGACGTCCGCGTCCGGCAGCTCGATGTCCTCGCCCGGGACCAGGACCTCGAACTGCGGGACCAGCCCGTCGTCGGCCGCCATGTCCCAGGCCTTGTAGTAGCGCATGACCCGCTCGGGAGAGCACCCCGCGAGTTCCGCGAAGGCCTTCGCGGAGACCTTCGTCCGGGCCGTCCCCTCGGCGGCCTGCCCGCCCGGCCGGACGCTCCGGGCCACCTTCAGCGCGAACGTCCAGCCACCGGTCCGCGCATAGACCCCGAAGTCCCGGGCGTCACGGACGACGACGGGGTCGGGTTCCCGGCCGTGATCATCGGCGTCGGTCTCGTCGTCTGCTGCCTGGGCGTCCCGCGCGTCCTGGGGCTCGCGGGGGCCGGGAGGCGACGGCTCCCAGAACTCCGGCTCGGAGATCGCCGTGACGGCCTCGGGCTCGGCGGGGGACGTGTCGGACGGGGTGAAGGCGATGGTCACCGAGAGCTCTCCGGAAAGTCGGGTACGAGAACTGCGGCCGACAGCCTATACGCACCCCTTGGCGATGTTTCGCCCGATTCGGTGCGCGAGGCTGTCGGCAAATCGTTGGCGGGGTGGGCCGGTCGGCGGTCAGGATGCTGCCATGACCCACGGAATCGAGCTCCACCCCGCGCGGTGAGCGCCTCTCCCGAGCGCCCGACGCTCGCACCCTCCCTGTACGCGTACGCCAAGGGCCTGCACGACAGCGCCCCCGACGGGCCGCCGCCCCGGGGCGGCCACCCCCTCCCCGACACGGCACGGCCCCCGGGCCGCGGGCGCCCCGGCCTCCGTCACCACGAGGCCCTCGCCGCCGTCACCGACATCCTGCTCCCGCTCCTCGACGCTCCCGACCCCGCACGGGCCGCCGCCGAGACGGAACGCGCGCTCGCCACGACCGGCGTCGTCCGAGAGCAGACCGTCTTCGCCTCCGCCGCGGCCGTCGAACCGCCCGAGGAACCCATCGCCCGCGCCCGAGCCCGAGCGTTCGCCCGGCACCTCGTCCGGACCGCGACGACCACGTGCGGCGTATCCGCCGGGCTCGGGCTCCTGAGCCGGCTCGGGGAACCCGAGGACGTCCCGTACCTGCGGATCCTCGGCCTGCTCGACGGCCTCGTGCACCCCGTCGACGCCACCCTCGCCCCGCTGGACCGGCCGGCCGCCGCCCTGGTGTGGCTGATCCACCACGCCCGGGGCGAGGAACTGCGCGACCTCGTCGACGCCCTGGCCACCGGCGACCGGACGGCCGTGCCCGGCCGGCTCCTCGGCCTGCCCACGGAGGCGCGGCACGTGGGGCCCGAGGTCGCCCGCCGGGTGGCCGAAGCCGTCGGCCTCGCCGGTCTCCTCCGGTCGGACCCGGACCGCCCCGGCCTCCTCTCACGGACCGTGCACCTCCTCGCCCGGATGACCAGCAGCCGGGACCACCACCCCGAGATCCTGGCGTACGGAGAAGCCGTCGACCTGTACGAGACGGTGGCCGCCCACGTCCACCGGCTGCCCCGCGACGTCGACCACCGCGCCCGGCTGCTCACCCTCGCCCTCGACCTGCACAGTGGCGCCTCGCACCTCCTCCCCTGGCCGCCGGGCCGACGCGAAGCGGTCCACCGCGCCCTCCTGGACACGGCGGTCTGGCACGGGGAAGCCCCGGCCTGCCCGGACGGCCGACGGCGCGCCGACTGGATCCGCCGTACGGCACGGCAGCTGCGCGCCGCGCCGTCGGACGCGCCCCCGTTCCGGGTCGAGGTGGCCGTCGCCGACCCCGGCGACCCGGACGTCGTCGAAACCCGCTTCCTGATCGACGGCCGCCCCCTCGTACCGGAGGCCTTCGGCCAGGGGCCGGGGGAGCCGCCCGAGCAGCTCCTCGACAGCGGCGCCCTACGGGCCGGGCCGGAACCCCGGGAGGTGCGTCTCGCCGAGGCGTACTGCACCGAGGGCTGTTGCGGCGCCCTGTACGTGACCGTGCGCCGCGAGGGCGCGCACGTCGTGTGGAGCGACTGGCGGCGGCCAGGAGTTCCGGCCGCGCGTCCGGCACTTCCCGCGCACCGCTTCGACGCCGCCGCGTACGACGCCGAGATCACGCGCGCCGAGCGGGACCACGGCTGGACCTGGCCGGCCCGCCACACCGCCAGGCTGATCGCCGCGGGCCTGCGCGACCGGCCGGACCTCCTCACGCGCTGGGGCCTCCGGCAGGGCTGGATCGGTACGGACTTCCGCGACCCGGACACGACCGTGGTCACCTTCACAGGGCCGCCGCTCGGCGGCCGGGGGCGCAAGGCGGCGGGGGAGCCCCGCCAGTTCCTGTGGCGGCTGCCCGACGACGGCACCCCGCCGGAGGAGCGCGCGGCCGAGGTGTTGCACCGTCTGGCGGAAGGGGACCCGAGGGCCTGCGCGGAACCGCCGGGGTGATCCGTACCGCCGTCCGGTGGGTGCCAGTGGTCCACTCCAACGGTGGTCATCCACAGGGGTGGTAGGGCGGCCGGGCGGCGCGTACGGTGCCAGGCATGAAGATCCTCATCAGCGCCGACATGGAGGGCGCGACCGGTGTGACCTGGCCCGCCGACGTGCTGCCCGGCACGCCACAGTGGGAGCGGTGCCGCGCCATGTTCACGTCCGACGTGAACGCCGCCGTGCTCGGCTTCTTCGACGGCGGCGCGGACGAGGTCCTCATCAACGAGGCGCACTGGTCCATGAGGAACCTGCTCCTGGAGCGGCTCGACGAGCGGGCGGAGATGCTCACCGGGCGGCACAAGTCCCTCTCGATGGTCGAGGGCGTGCAGCACGGGGACGTCGACGGCATCGCCTTCGTCGGCTACCACACCGGGGCCGGCACCGAGGGAGTCCTCGCGCACACCTACCTCGCCAACTCCATCACGGGGGTGTGGCTCAACGGCGAGCGTGCGAGCGAGGGCTTCCTCAACGCGCATGTGGTCGCGGAGTACGGCGTGCCCGTCGTCCTCGTCACCGGGGACGACCTGACCTGCGAGGACGCCCTCGGATACGCGCCGGAGGCGCCGAAGGTCGCCGTCAAGGACCACGTCTCGCGGTACGCGGCGGTGTGCCGCCCTCCGGCGAGAACCGCCGCCGAGATCCGCGCCGCGGCGAAGACCGGTGCAGCGCTGGCCGTCCGGCACGAGCCGGTACGGGGCGGCCCGTTCACCGTGGAGCTGGAGTTCGACGCGGAGCACCTGGGCGCCGCCGCCACGGTGGTTCCCGGCGTGGCGCGGAGCGGCGAGCGGCGCGTCGCGTACACCAGCGAGACGATGTACGAGGCAATTCGCACGTTCAAGGCGGTCACGACCATCGTCTCGGCCGCGGTGGAGGAGCAGTATGGCTGAGGAGGTCCGGGGCCCGGACGCGACGGCGCTCGACGAGGTGGTCACCTTCACCTCCGAGCTCATCCGGGTCGACACCACCAACCGGGGCGGCGGCGACTGCCGCGAGCGGCCCGCCGCCGAGTACGTCGCCGAACGGCTCGCGGACGCCGGGATCGAGCCCACCCTGCTGGAGCGGACGCCCGGCCGCACCAACGTGGTGGCCCGGATCCCCGGCACCGACCCCTCGGCCGAGGCGCTGCTCGTCCACGGCCACCTGGACGTGGTGCCCGCCGACCCCGCCGAATGGACCGTGCACCCCTTCTCCGGCGAGGTCCGCGACGGCGTCGTGTGGGGGCGCGGCGCCGTCGACATGAAGAACATGGACGCGATGGTCCTGGCCGTCGTCCGCTCCTGGGCCCGCCACGGCATCCGGCCCCGCCGCGACATCGTCTTCGCCTACACCGCCGACGAGGAGGCCAGCGCCGAGGACGGCTCCGACTTCCTCGCCGACCGGCACGCCGACCTCTTCGAGGGTTGTACGGAGGGCATCAGCGAGTCCGGGGCGTTCAGCTTCCATCCCCAGCCCGGCACGACCCTCTACCCGATCGCGGCGGGGGAGCGGGGCACCGCCTGGCTCAAGCTCACCGCCCACGGCCGGGCCGGCCACGGCTCCAAGGTGAACACGGCCAACGCCGTCACCCGACTCGCCGCGGCCGTCGCCCGGATCGGCTCCCACACCTGGCCGGTCCGCCTCACCACGACCGTCCGTGCCGCCCTCACCGAACTCGCCGCGCTGTACGGCGTCGAGGTCGACACGAGCGCCCCCGACCTCGACGTCGACCTCCTCCTGGACAAGCTCGGCCCCGCCGCCGCCCTGGTCGAGCCGACCGTCCGCAACAGCGCCAACCCGACGATCCTGGACGCCGGTTACAAGGTCAACGTCATCCCGGGCCAGGCCGTCGCCTACGTCGACGGGCGGACGCTGCCGGGCACCGACGAGGAGTTCGCAGCGACCATGGACCTGCTCACCGGGCCCGACGTGGAGTGGGAGTTCCACCACCGCGAGGTGCCCCTGGAGGCTCCCGTCGACTCGCCGACCTTCGCCAAGCTCCGGGCCGCCGTCGAGCGCTTCGACCCCACCGGGCACGTCGTGCCCTTCACCATGTCCGGTGGCACCGATGCCAAGCAGTTCTCCCGGCTCGGCATCACCGGCTACGGCTTCTCGCCGCTGAGGCTGCCCCCGGACCTCGACTACGGGGCGCTCTTCCACGGCGTCGACGAGCGCGTCCCGGTGGACGCCCTCCACTTCGGCGTCCGGGTGCTCGACCACTATCTGAAGTCCGCCTAGGTCCATGACGACAGGGGGAGAGGGAATGGCCAAGTCCACGGCCGGATACGGCACCTGGCCGTCACCCGTCGGCGCCGCGCTCGCCGCCGCGCACGACGGGCGGCCCGAATACCTGGGAACGGTCGGCGACGAGCTCTGGTGGACCGCGCCCCGCCCCGCCGAGGACGGTCGGCGCGCCCTCGTCCGGCGGCGCGCCGACGGCACCGAGGAGACCCTGCTGCCCGCCCCGTGGAACGTCCGCAGCCGGGTGATCGAGTACGGCGGTCAGCCGTGGGCGGCGGTCGCGCGCCCGGCGGGCGGGCCGCTCGCCGTGTTCTGCCACTTCCCCGACCAGCGGCTCTACGCCTACGAGCCCGACGCCGCCCCGGGCAGGGAGCCGCGGCCGATCACCCCGCTCTCCGCCGTCGGTGCCGGACTGCGCTGGGTGGACCCGGTGATCCACCCGGACCGGGGCGAGGTGTGGTGCGTCCTGGAGGAGTTCACCGGCCCCGCCCCCACCGACGTGCGCCGCGTCCTCGCCGCCGTGCCCCTCGACGGCTCGGCCGCCGAGGACCGGGGAGCCGTCCGCGAACTCTCCGACGGACGCCACCGGTTCGTCACCGGCCCCCGCCTCTCCCCGGACGGCCGCCGGGCGGCCTGGATCGCCTGGGACCACCCCCGGATGCCCTGGGACGGCACCGAGGTCCGACTCGCCGAGATCACCCCCGAGGGCACCTTCCGCGGGGCCAGGACCGTCGCCGGGGGGACGACCGAGTCGATCCCGCAGGTCGACTGGGACGAGGCCGGCCGACTGCTCCTCCTCAGCGACCGCACCGGCTGGTGGAACCTCTATCGCGCGGAGGTCGACGCCGACGGCGGCCTCGCCGAACCCCAGGCGCTCTGCCCCCGCGCGGAGGAGTTCGGCGGCCCGCTCTGGAAGATCGGCCTCCGCTGGTTCACGCCCCTGGACAACGGACTGATCGCCGTGGTCCACGGCAGGGGGGCCACCACCCTCGGGATCCTCGACCCCGAGCGCCGGGCCCTCGTCGACGCCGGCGGGCCCCGCACGGAGTGGGCCTCCACCCTCGCCGCGCACGGCACCCGGGTCGTCGGCGTCGCCGCCGGACCGCACCGCTCCTACGAGCTCGTCGAGCTCGACACCCGCACCGGCCGCAGCCGGGTGGTCGGCGCCGCCCACACCGACGCCGTCGACCCCGCGTACCTCCCCGAGCCCCGCCTCCGTACCTTCACCGGCCCCGGCGGACGGGAGATCCACGCGCAGGTCCACCCGCCCCGCCACCCCGGCTTCACCGGGCCCGAGGGCGAGCTGCCGCCCTACGTGATCCGGGCGCACGGCGGGCCCACCGGCCACGCCCCGCTCGTCCTCGACCTGGAGATCGCCTATTTCACCTCGCGGGGCATCGGCGTCGCCGAGGTCAACTACGGCGGCTCCACCGGCTACGGCCGGGAGTACCGGGAGCGGCTGCGCGGACAGTGGGGCGTCGTCGACGTCGAGGACTGCGCGGCCGTCGCGGCGGCGCTCGCCGCCGAGGGCACCGCCGACCCGGCCCGGCTCGCCGTGCGCGGCGGCAGCGCGGGCGGCTGGACGACCGCCGCGTCCCTCGTCACCACCGACGTGTACGCCTGCGGCACGATCATCTACCCCGTCCTGGACCTGCGGGGCTGGGCCACCGACGAGACCCACGACTTCGAGTCCCAGTACCTCCACGGACTGATCGGACCGCTCGACGAGGTGCCCGCCCGCTACAAGGAGCGCTCGCCGGTCGAGCACGTCGAGCGGATCACGGTCCCTTTCCTGCTCCTCCAGGGCCTCGACGACGTCATCTGCCCGCCCGCCCAGGCCGAGCGCTTCCTCGCCCGCGCGGCCGGCCGGGGCGTCCCGCACGCCTACCTCGCCTTCGAGGGGGAGGGGCACGGCTTCCGCGGAGCCGACACCATGGTCCGCGCCCTGGAGGCGGAACTCGCCCTGTACGTACGGGCCTTCGGCCTCGACCGTACGGACGTCCCGGCTCTGGAGTACCGCACATGACCCGGGTGGTGCAGCCCCTGGCCCGGGCGGAGCGCCTCCGGTCGGGCGCGCGGGTCGCCGTCGTCGCCCCCAGCGGGCCCGTCCCCGAGGAGCGGCTCACGGCCGGCCTGGACATCCTGCGCGGCTGGGGCCTGGAACCGGTGGTGGCCCCGCACGTCCTGGACGCCCACCCCGCGCTCGGGTACCTCGCCGGCACGGACCGGGCCAGGGCCCTCGATCTGACCGAGGCCTGGTGCGACCCCTCGGTCTCCGCCGTGCTCTGCGCGCGCGGCGGGTTCGGGGCCCAGCGCATGGTGGACCTGGTGGACTGGGCGGCGATCCGCGCGGCAGGGCCCAAGGCGTTCGTCGGCTACAGCGACGTCACCGCCCTGCACGAGGCCTTCGCCGTCCGCGCGGGCTTCGCCACCCTGCACGGACCGATGGTCGCCGCCGGCACGTTCCTGTCGGACCCGCGCACCCAGGAGTCGCTGCGGGCCACCCTCTTCGCACCCGAGACCGTACTGAGGCTCGGCCCGGAGACGGCACGGGCCCTCGTGCCGGGCCGCGCCCGGGGCGTGACGCTCGGCGGCTGCGTCAGCCTCCTCGCCGCCGATCTCGGCACCCCGCACGGACGGCCCTCGGCGCGCGGCGGGCTGCTGCTCCTGGAGGACGTGGGGGAGGAGCCGTACCGCCTCGACCGCATCCTCACCCAGCTCGTCCGCGCCGGCTGGCTCGACGGGGTGACGGGCATCGGCCTGGGCTCCTGGGAGGAGTGCGGCCCGTACGAGGAGGTGCGGGCGCTGCTCGCCGACCGTCTGGGCGGGCTGGGGGTGCCGGTCCTGGAGGAGATGGGCTTCGGTCACAGCCCGACCGCGCTGACCCTCCCGCTCGGCGTGCCGGCCACCCTCGACGCGACCGAGGAGAGAGGCACGCTGACCCTGGAGGTGCCGGCCTTGCGCTGAGCGGAAGCCATGGCGGGCCGGGGGGAGGGTCGGTTGGAGCGCGCCTACAGCGCCGCGTACCCCGGGCGGACGATCTCGTCGACCAGCCGCTGCCGCTCCGGCAGTGGCAGGAAGGCGGCCTCCAGGGCGGCGACCGTGAACTCCTCGAAGACCTCCGGCCCGTAGCCGAAGGCGTCCACCATGTGCTGGAACTCCTCGCTCATGGTGGTGCCGGAGACCAGCCGGTTGTCGGTGTTGAGCGTGATCCGGAAGCCGAGGCGGCGCAGCTCGTCGATCGGGTGCGAGGCGTAGTCCTTCGCGGCGCCCGTCTGGAGGTTGGAGGTCGGGCAGACCTCCAGGGCGATGCGGTTGTCCCGGACGTACGAGGCGAGCCTGCCCAGCGTGCCGTCCTCGGCGATGTCGTCCGTGATCCGCACGCCGTGGCCGATCCGCTCGGTGCCGCAGACCTGCACGGCCTCGTGGATCGACTCGGCGCCGACGGCCTCGCCCGCGTGGATGGTGTAGTGGCAGTTCTCCCGCTTCAGGTGCTGGAAGGCGGCGAGGTGCCGGGCCGGCGGGTTGCCGATCTCGCCGCCGGCTATGTCGAAGCCGGCCACGCCGTTGTCCCGGTGCGCGACCGTGAGCTCGGCGATCTCCAGGGAGCGGTCGGTGTGGCGCATGCCGGTGAGCAGGGCACGGACGGTGATCCGGCCGCCGGCGCGGCGCTCGCCCTCGCGGAAGCCGTCGTTGACGGCCTCGACGACCTCGTCGAGGGTGAGTCCGCCCTCAAGGTGCTGCTCAGGGGCGTAGCGGATCTCGGCGTAGACGACGCCGTCCGCCGCCAGGTCCTCGGCGCACTCGGCCGCGATGCGCGTGAGCGCCTCGCGGGTCTGCATGACCGCGCAGGTGTGGGCGAAGGTCTCGAGGTACCGCTCCAGCGAACCGGAGTCGGCGGCGTCCCGGAACCAGACCGCGAGCTCGGCCGGATCCTCGGTCGGCAGCGCGGTGTAGCCGTACTCCCGCGCCAGCTCGACGATGGTCGCGGGGCGCAGCCCGCCGTCGAGGTGGTCGTGGAGGACGGCCTTGGGGGCCCGACGGATCCAGTCGGAGACGGGGGCGGCGACGGGCGCGGTGAGGTTGTCAGACAAGTGCATGGCGGGGAAGTGTACGCGACGGCGCAGCGGGCCGCTGTGACGGCCACGACAGGGCACGGCGGGGCACGGCGGGGGGCTCGTCGGGACGGTTCGGCCTGAGGCCTGTGGCCGGGTCTCCGTCCGGCCTCAGTGCGATTGCAGCACCGGCAGGGCCGGTGTGCCCGTCGGCAGCATGTGTTTGGCCGCCAGGACCGGGGTCTCGCCGACCCGCACCACCTGGGTGACCAGGACGGCGGGGGTGTCCGCGGGGCGGCCCAGTTGGTCCCCGCGGCGCCGCCCGAGCAGCGTCGCCGTGATGCCGCTGTGCGCGCTCAGGGCCGTCTCCCGCGAGGCCGCGACCAGGACCGCCAGCATGGAGACCGCGCCGCCGGTGGCCGTCTCCGCCGCCCGGAGGGCCCGCGCGAACTCCGGGTGCACCCGGTCGAGCAGCGCGTCCGGCGCCGCCCATTCGTGGCTCAGCGCCGCCCCCGCGCCCTCCCCGGTCAGGACGGACTCCCAGAAGCGCAGCTCCGCGCGGGCGGGCGCGAGGAGGTGCTGGGTGGTGAAGTCGGTCGGCTCCTCGACGGTCCGGACCAGCGCCCGCACCCGGAGCGGGGCCCCCGCGCCGATCAGCTCCTCCAGTGGCTGGACGTGCTCGAAGCCGCGCCGGGGCGGCCGGTCGTTCACCGTGCGGCCCACCCCGCGCCGCACCGTGAGGACGCCGTCCTCCTGGAGCAGCAGCAGCGCCTCGCGCAGGGCCGGCCGGCTGACGCCCAGCTCGGCGGCGAGCTTCGGCTCGGAGGGGAGTGTGGAGCCCGGCGGGTAGGTGCCGTCGTGGACGGCGTCCGCGATCCGTTCGTAGAGCGCCACGACCGGCCGCCGCCGCTGCCCGCTGACCGCCACGGCCCCTCCTCGTCTCGTCGCCGGCCTGCCTCTCGGCCGGTCTCCGCAACCACCGTAGTCGGCTCGCGTTGTCTGACAAGCCACCCGTACGGCTCTCCTCACCGCCCGGGGAGGCCTCGCGCGACCCATTCTGGTCCCACGGCACGACGGAGGAGAGAGGCGGGGCATGGGTCCCAAGCGCACGACACGGACATCGGGCGGAGGGACGTACCGGCCGGCCGGAGCCTTCACCCCGGGCCGGATGGCGCTGGCGGCTGGCCCCGTCCTCGCCCTGGTCCTCCTCTTCGGCAACACCCGCGAGACCGCCATGCGCCTGTCGGCCCCCGAGGTCGCCATGCGGCTCGGCGTGGCCCTGCTCGCGACCGCCCTCCTCGGCGCCGTCCGCGGCTTCCGCCTCGCCGCCCGGAGGACGAGGTGAGGCGCGCCGCCGTCGTCGTCGGCGGCGCGGTCCTCGCGCTCGCGGCCGTCGCCGCCTCCTCGACGGCGGAGGCCGCCGCAACCGGCGACGACGCGGGGACGCCGCCGACGCCGGACTTCCTCGGCGGAGGCCTGTGGCGGGTCTTCACCCACCTCGACCGCCGCACCCGGCTCGACGTCCACGACGCGAGCGGCCGTGACCGGCGGGTGCTCTGGCCGCCGCGCTGGCAGGTCTGCACCCAGTACCCGACGGCGGGAACGGCCGTCGACCGGCGGACCACCCTCGTGATCGGAGTCGTACGGAAGGGCGAGACCTGTCCACCGCGCGTCCGCGACGCCCGCCGCTGAGCGGCGACGTACCCCCGTCGGCCCGCCTCCGCCACGACATAGCCTGATCCCATGTCCGACGACCCTGACACGTACCGCGCCGTCGGGCCCCGCGTGGGCCTGCGCCCCTTCTCCCCGGCCGACGCCGAGGAGTTCACCGCCCGCGCCCGCGAGAGCCGCGAGCTCCACCGCCCGTGGCTCTTCCCGCCGTGCACGACCGAGGCGTACGCCGCCTACGCGGGCGCGCTGATCGAGGACCCGGCGCGCGAGGGCTTCCTCGTGTGCGAGCGCGCCGAAGGCGGCGGGATCGCCGGCTTCGTCAACATCAACAACATCGTCCGCGGGAGCTTCCGCAGCGGCGCCCTCGGCTACGGCGCCTTCGCGCACGCCGCCGGGCGCGGACTCCTCACCGAGGCCCTCGGGCTGGTCCTGGAGTACGCCTTCGGCCCCCTGGAGCTGCACCGCCTGGAGGCGAACATCCAGCCCGGCAACACCGCCTCCCGCGCCCTCGTCCGCCGCGCGGGCTTCCGCCTGGAGGGCTTCTCGCCCGCGATGCTGCACATCGACGGCGCCTGGCGGGACCACGAACGCTGGGCGGTCACCGCGCCCGACGGCCCCTGACGCGCCCGACGGCCTCTGAAGCGCCTGACAGCTCCTGAGGCGGAAACCTCCGACGCCACGACCTCTGACGCCACGACCTCGACGCCGCCTTCTCCTAGCGCTTGTAGTTGATCTTCATGGTGTCGAGGTCCGTCACCGTCGAGCGCAGCGCCGTGTACCCGTGGCCCAGCTCCCCGAGCGCCGTCTCCACCCGGTCCTCCGCGATCGCGGCCGCCATCTCCTCGCCGTCCTCGGCGTCCGAGACGACGACCAGGCGGTACGAGAAGTGCTTCAGCGTCCGGTCGTAGGCCAGCGAGCCCTCCTCCGTGAACTGCATCGCCGTCAGCCCGTGCGCGTCCGCCTCGGCGAGCAGCCGGGACCGGCTCGCCTCCGACAGACCGTCGAACGTGCCGCGCACGATGACCCGATAGGTGTGCTGCGTGCCCATTCCCCGTACTCCCTTGTGCCCGCGTCCTTGCCGGTCGCCACGGCGGCGGACCGACCCTCCACACTACGGCGGCGGACACCGGGGCCGCCGGGAATATCCGGGCGCCCCGCCCCGGCAGCCCGGCGTGGAGAACCCCTGGTCAGGACCGGCTCCGGCGTGTTCCATGGATCGATGACGACCGTACGACGTGCCGTACTGACGCTGCCCGCGGCCCCGTTGGGCCCGGACAACCCTCTCCCCGCCCTGCGGGCCCCCGCCGGCGCCGGGGCCCACGCGGTCGACGCGCGGACCCTCGCGGAGCTCCCGCGCGACATGGCCCGGGGCATCGGACGGGCGCCCCTGCGCAGCCTGCTCCCCGCCCCCGTGCGCGACGGCTACGGCCGCGAACGCGCCCCCGTGGACCTCGACACGATCGTGGTCGAGAACGACCGGCTGCGGGCGACCGTGCTCCCCGGCCTCGGCGGCCGCGTCCACTCCCTCCTCCACAAGCCCACCGGACGCGAACTCCTCTACCGCAACCCCGTTCTCCAGCCCGCCGCCTTCGCCCTCAACGGCGCCTGGTTCTCCGGCGGCATCGAGTGGAACATCGGGGCCACCGGCCACACCACGCTCTCCTGCTCGCCCCTCCACGCGGCGACCGTCCGCGCCCCCGACGGCGGCCCCATGCTCCGCCTGTGGGAGTGGGAGCGCCTGCGCGACCTGCCCTTCCAGGTCGACCTGTGGCTCCCGGACGGCTCCGACTTCCTGTACGTGGGCGTCCGCGTCCGCAACCCCCACGAGCGGACCTCCCCCGTCTACTGGTGGTCCAACACCGCCGTCCCGGAGGAGCGCAGGGTCCTCGCGCCCGCCGACTCGGCCTGGCACCACGGCTACGACCGCGGCCTGGACCGCGTCCCCGTACCGGTCACCGAGGACGGCACCGACCGCTCGTACCCGCTGAACAGCGCCCACGCCGCCGATTACTTCTACGACCTGCCCGAGGGCCGGCGCCGCTGGATCGCCGCGCTCGACACGGACGGCTCCGGACTCGTCCAGACCTCCACCGACCAGCTGCGGGGCCGCAAGCTCTTCCTGTGGGGTACCGAGCGCGGGGGCAGACGCTGGCAGGAGTGGCTGACCGAGGCCGGCACCCCCGGCTACGCCGAGATACAGGCCGGACTCGCCCGCACCCAGCTGGAGCACCTGGAGCTCGCGGGCGGCGCGGAGTTCAGCTGGCTGGAGGCGTACGGACCGCTCACCGCCGACCCCGCCGCCGCGCTCGGTGACGACTGGGCCGCCGCCCGTGCGGACGTCGAGGAGAGCCTCGCGGCGGCGCTGCCCCGCGCCGCCGTCGACGCGGCCTACACCGCCTGGCGGGAGGGCGCGGCCGACGCCGAACCGGAGGCCGTCCTCGCGGCCGGTTCCGGCTGGGGTGCCCTCGAAGTCCTGCGCGGGGGGTACGCGTTGCCGGGCACGCCCTTCCCCGAGTCGACGCTCGGCCCCCACCAGGAACCCTGGCGGGAACTCCTGCGCACCGGCGTACTGCCGCCCCCGCCGAAGGGCGCGGGGCCCGGCGCGCCGCTGGTCGCCGCCCCCTGGCGGGACATGCTGGAGACCGCTCCGGCCGATCCGTCCACCGAGTACCACCTGGGCATCGCCCAGTGGCACGCCGGAGACCGCGCCCAGGCGGTACGGAGCTGGGAGCGCGGACTGCACCGGGCCGAGGTGCGCTGGCCCCTGCTGTACTGCCTGGCCGTCGCCGACCGGGAGGACGGGCACCCGGAGCGGGCCGCCGAACGGTTCGCGGACGCCTGCGCCGACTACGCGGAGACGGACGGCGCCGAGGACGTCGCGGTGGTCGCCGCCCTCGGGCGCGAGGCGATCGTCGCCCTGCTCGCCGCCGGGCGGCCCGGCGCGGCGGGGGAGTTGTGGGCGAGCCTCCCGGAGGAGGTCCGGGGACGGGGCGCGTTCCGGCTCCTGGAGGCGCGGATCCTGCTCGCGGAGGGCAGGACGGGCGAAGCCCGCGCCGTCTTCGACGCGGGCTTCGAGGTCGCCGATCTGCGCGAGGGAGCCGAGATCCTGGGCGAGCTGTGGGCGGAGCTCACCGACGAACCCCTGCCGGACGCCTACGAGTTCAGGACGCGCCCGAGCTGACGGGCGCGTGTCCGGCGGCGGTACCGTGGGGCCTGGGGCCTGGGGCCTGGGGCGTGGGGCGTGTGGCGAGGGGCGGGGGTGCGGAGGTGGCGTCTTGGGCGACGGCCGAGTGCCGGTGCGGCCACCCGCGCTTCCGCCATGCCGAACCCCGGTTCTCCGGTGCCTGCGGCGCCTGCCTGTGCGGCGGGTTCGAGCTGCCGCCGCCGGCGGCCGGCTCCCCGGATCCCGAGCCCGCCCCGCCGGAGCCGGCTCGCACCCCGCATCCGAGCTGCCCCTTCCAGGACCCGGACTGCCTCGGATTCCACGACCTCTTCCGCGACTGAGGCGGTCCCGTTCCGTCGTGCGGCGTCAGGACACCCGGCACAGGATCTCACCGTGCGGGACCATGAACCAGGCGTCCTCCTGCCTGCCCCACTCCCGCCAGGCCTCCGCGATCGACGCCAGTTCGGCGGTGGTCGCGTGCCCGCCGTCGACGGCCAGGTCGGCGTAGCCGGAGGAGGTCGTACGGTCCGCCCACAGGCCGCTCCACCAGTCCCGCTCCTCGGGGGTGGCGAAACACCAGGTGCCGGCCGTTGTCGTGATGTCGGTGAAACCGGCCTGCCGGGCCCAGGACAACAGCCGCCGCCCCGCGTCCGGTTCACCGCCGTTTGCGCGCGCGACCCGGTGGTAGAGGTCCAGCCAGCCGTCCAGCGCGGGCCGCTCGGGGAACCAGGCGAAGGCTCCGTAGTCGCTGTCGCGGGCCGCGACGACACCGCCGGGCCGGCACACCCGGCGCATCTCGCGCAGCGCCTGGACGGGGTCGCCGACGTGCTGCAGCACCTGATGGGCGTGGACGACGTCGAAGGAGTCGTCGGGGAAGTCCAGGGCGTGGACGTCGGCGACCGTGAACTCGACGTTTTCCAGGCCGCGTTCGGCGGCCGTCGCGCGGGCCTTCGTCAGTACGTCCTCGGCCGCGTCGACCCCGGTCACCCGGCCCGGCGCGACCAGCGCGGCCAGGTCCGCGGTGATCGTGCCGGGCCCGCAGCCCACGTCCAGGACGTCCAGGCCCGGACGCAGCTCGGGCAGCAGATAGGCGGCGGAGTTGGCGGCGGTCCGCCAGCTGTGCGAGCGCAGGACGGACTCGTGGTGGCCATGCGTGTAGACGGCGGTCTCATGGGCCGCGGGCTGTGCGGAGGCGTGCGTCATCGAAGCGACTCCCTCGGTGTGGGTGCGTGCCTCCACCGTACGCACGGCTGCCGAATGATGAGACTCGCGTCTTGCGATGTGGACATCAGCTCAGGTGAACAGGGCTCGGCGGTACCGGAGTTCCTCCAGGAGTCGGCCGCCCGTCTCCTCGCGTACTGCCGTCCCGTCCGGCCGCCAGCCCGCGGCCTCGTAGAACCGCCGCCCCCGCGCGTTCCCCGCGAACACCCACAGAGCCGCCGCCCGGAACCCGGCCGCGACGAGCGCCTCGGAGGTCGCCGCCATGAGCGCCCGCCCCACCCCCGCACCCCAGACCTCCGGCAGGGCGTACAGCGCCGCCAGCTCGGCCGTGCTGCCGGGCGCGAACTCGCCGTCCGGCCAGGGCCGGAAGCAGGAGAACGCGACGATCCGCCCACCCTCCTCGGTCGCCACGAGCACCGTCGGCCGGTCCGGGGCCGTGAGACGGTCGCGCCAGACGGCGGCGCGCTCCCCGGTGTCCAGGGCGTCGAGGTGCGGGCCGGGGAGCAGGTCACGGTAGGCGGCCCGCCAGGACAGGACGTGCACGGCGGCAAGAGCGGCGGCGTCCTCGGGAAGGGCTTCACGTATCGGCATGCGGCATTCTGGCCCGGGGGACACGTCGACCGCCCCCGGATTCCGCCGTACGACAGCCCTGCGAACGGGCCGTCCGTCACGTCCCCGCGCCCCGAGCCCCTCACCAGCGGACAGCTCCGCGACCTGTCCTCCGTCACCCGGACGGCCCTCATCGAGCGCGCCGGAGACGGCCGCCGTCACGACGCCCCCCAGCAGGGCGAGCCGGTCTTCGACACCCCCCGGCCCCTCGATGCCGTCGGAGCCGCCCGCCGGCGCCGAGGGCCGCCTCGGGGTCGTGCGGCGCCCGTCACCGTCGCCTGGAGGGGCGAGAACGCCTGAACCTTCGTATAAAGGGCACGGGGGTGCCTTCCCGGCGCCCCCGCGTGCTCAGGAGGTAGGGGACATGCGGCAGACGGCTCCGGAAGGCCGCGGCCCGGTGCGCTACGGACCTCCCGCACCCGACACCGGCTTCCCCGTCCTGCCCGGACTCGCCGGTTTGCTCGCGGCCGCCGCCGGGCGGACCGCCCCCGAGCCGCCCGGTGGCGGGCCCGTCCTGCGGGAGGCCGCCGCCGGCTACTGGTGGCGCCGCGGTCTGCGCACCCACCCCGAGGACGTCGTGGCCGCCCCGGGCGCCCCCGCCCTCCTCCTCGCGCTGATCGCCGCCCACGGCGGCGACCTCCTGCTGCCCCGCCCCTGCCCCGCCTGGTGGACCCCGCAGGCCCGGCTGCTGGGCCGCCCGGCCTACCACGTGCCCACGTCCGCCGAGGCGGGCGGCGTCCCCGATCCGTACGCCCTCCTGGAGACCGTCCGGCGGATCCGCGCCGAGGGCGGCGACCCCCGCGTCCTGCTGCTCTCCGTCGCCGACGACCCCACCGCCACCGTCGCCCCGCCCGAACTCGTCCGCGAGGCCTGCGAGGCCGCCGTCGCCGAGGGCCTCCATGTCATCAGCGACGAGACGTGGCGCGACACCCTCCACCACCCGCACGACCTCGTGCTGCTCAGCCCCGCCGAGATGTGCCCCGACGACGTCACCGTCCTCGTCGACCTCGGCGGCGCCCTCACCCCCGCCGCCTGGCCCTGCGCCGTCGCCCGCTTCCCGCCCACCGACCCGTCCCGCGCCGACCGCTGGACCGACCGCAGGGCCCGCGTCCTCGACGTCCTCACCGCCCTCGGCGCGCTCGTCCCCGGGCCCGTGGCCCCCGCCGTGGCCCACGCCCTCGACGAACCCGAGGACGTCACCGTCCGGGCCCGGCGCGCCGCCACCGTCCACGGCCGCCTCGCCGGAGCCGCGCACCGCACCGTCCTCGCCGCAGGCGCCCTCGCCCGGCCCCCGCAGGCAGGCCGCCACCTCTACGCCGACCTCGGGCCGCTGCGGGCCGGGCTCGCCACCCGGGGCGTCACCGACTCCCTGGAGCTGGAGAGCCACCTCACCGCGCGGCTCGGCGCCCCGGCGACCGGCGGCCACCGCTTCGGCGACGAACTCGGCGCACTGCGCGTCCGGTTCGGCACCGGCATGTTCCTGGGCGCCACCGAGGAGGAATGCGCCGAGATCCTCGGGGCATCCGACCCCGTGGCACTGCCGCACGTGGCCCGCGCGCTGGAGGACTTCGGAGGAGCCCTGGAGGAACTCCGGTGACGGTGGCGGCGAGGGCCTCGGCGGCGGCCCCGGGCGCACCCCCTCGTCCCGTGACCGCCACCCCGCCACGAAGTGCCGAGCACGAGCGGAACGGAGCCAGCAGATGACCGAACGGACGGCACCCCCCGCCCGGGCCGTACAGACCCCCGCCCCGCCCCACCCGGCCCAGGGGACGGCCCCCGCGCCCGCCCTCCAGCCCGTCGGCCGACTGCGGCAGGACTGGCCCCGCACCTTCGTCGACCGGCTCACCGCACCCCTCCCCGGCGTCCGGGCCCTGGCGCGCTTCGCCCGCGAGGGAGCCGTACGCCCCCGCCCCGAGGGCCTCCGCGACATCCCCCTGCTCCCCTTCGAGCCCGGCCCCCTGCCACCCGCCGGACCCGACACCCTCGCCGTCACCTGGGCCGGCCACGCCAGCTGGATCCTGCGCGTCGGCGGACTCACCGTCCTCACCGACCCGGTCTGGTCCCGCCGCATCATCGGCACACCCGCCCGGATCACCCCCGTCGGGGTCCGCTGGGAGGACCTGCCGACCGTCGACGCCGTCGTCATCAGCCACAACCACTTCGACCACCTCGACGCCCCCACCCTCAAGCGGCTGCCACGGCACACCCCGGTCTTCGTCCCGGCCGGACTCGGCCGCTGGTTCACCCGCCGCCGGTTCAGCCGCGTGACCGAGCTCGACTGGTGGGAGGCCGCCGAACTCGACGGCGTCCGCTTCGACTTCGTCCCCGCGCACCACTGGTCCAAGCGCACCCTCCTGGACACCTGCCGCTCCCTGTGGGGCGGCTGGGTGCTCACCGACCGGGCCGGCCGCCGGATCCACTTCGCCGGAGACACCGGATACGGCCACTGGTTCGCCGAGATCGGCCGCCGCTACCCCGGCATCGACCTGGCGCTGCTCCCGATCGGCGCGTACGACCCGCGCTGGTGGCTCAGCGACGTCCACACCGACCCGGAGGAGGCGGTCCGCGCCCACCAGGACCTCGGCGCGCGACGGATGGCGCCCATGCACTGGGCCACGTTCGTGCTCTCCTCCGAGCCGGTCCTCGAACCCCTCACCCGGGTCAGGGCCGCCTGGGAGAAGGCCGGACTGCCCCGCGAGGACCTGTGGGACATGCCGGTCGGCGCCTCACGGGTGCTCGTGCCCTGAGCGCCGCCCGCGCCTCACGGATCCAAGCCCCCGGGCACCGCCCGCGCCTCACGGATCCGAGCCCCCCGGCACCGCCCGCGCCTCACGTCTGCTCGTGCCCCGGCCGGGCCCCGTCGGGCGCGCCCCGGAGCCGCCGCCACAGCGCCGGGGCCGCGCCGATCAAGACCGTCAGGCCGACCGCCGCGACCACGCCCTGCCAGGGCTCCGGGAAGAGGGAACCGCCCAGGATCCCGATCAGCTGGTACGTCGCCGCCCACGCCAGGCACGCCGCGACGTCCCCCCGGACGAAGCGCCGCAGCGGCATCTCCGCGAGCAGGCACGCCAGCATCACCGGGATCCGCCCCGCCGGCACGAGCCGGGACAGCACGAGCACCGACACCTGGTGCGTGTCGAGCCGCTCCTGGGCGTGCGCGAGCCGGTCAGGCGTCACCCGGGACCGCAGGGCGGCCAGCCACCGCGAGCCGTTGCGGGAACGGGTCCCGCGCTGTCCGAGCCAGTAGAGCGCCGCGTCGCCGAGACAGGCGGCGAAGGCGGCCACCAGGAAAACGAAGAGCAGCGAGAACGGCGAGGACTGGTGGAAGGCGACCACCGCCGCCGAGCTGACGATCGCGCCCGTCGGCACGACCGGCACCAGCGCGCCGAGCGCCACCAGCAGGAACAGCGAGGGATAGCCGACCGCCTGCTGCGTGGACTCCGGCGGCAGCACGCGCACCGCCGTCACCATCCCGGCGACATGGGCGGCACCGGCGATCACCGAGCGACCTCCGGCCGGACCCGGCCGCCGTGGCCGAGGAGGTGGACCGTCACCTTCGGCGCGAGCCGGGCCGCGTGACGGACGAACTCGTCGCCCGGCGCGTGGAACTCGTGCGGCCGGACCCCGTCGAGCCCGATCGGCCAGTACGTGCCGTAGTGCACCGGCACCGCCGCCGCCGGCGACAGCGCGGCGAGCGCCTCGGCCGCCCGCCCCGCGTCGAGGTGACCGTGCCCGAGGCAGGGCCCCCAGCCGCCGACCGGCAGCAGGGCCACGTCCACCGGGCCCACCGCGTCCGCCATGCCGTCGAACAGGCCGGTGTCTCCGGCGAAGTACGTCCGTGCCTCGCCCTCGACGACGTACCCGAGCGCCGGGGCCCGGTGCGGTCCGACCGGCAGCCGCCGCCCGTCGTGGAGCGCGGGGACGACCCGTACCGTCACGCCCTCCACCGTCACCTCGTCACCCGGCTCCACCTCGGTCAGCCGCAGCCCGCCCCGGCCGAGCCTGCGCAGTCCCGGTACGGCGGCGGGCGCGCCGCGCGGCACGAGGGCCCGCGTCCCCGGCGCCAGCCGGGCGAGCGAGGGGAGGTGGAGGTGGTCGGCGTGCAGGTGCGAGACGAGGACGGCCTCGGCGCGGGCGGCCTCGGGCGGCGGCACGGCGCCGCGCCGCCTGCGCAGATGGGCGAGACGCCGGGCGAACAGCGGGTCGGTGAGGAAGCGGACCCCGGAGTCCTCGACCGTGCAGGTCGCGTGCCCCCACCAGGTGACCTCCACCGTCATGCCGCCCTTCCGCTCCCGGTCGTCCGTGCTCGTTCCGTAACGAGGGTAAATGTCCGGAGCGGGCTCCGGAGGATGTTCGGCCGTGCCGATCCCCAGTAGGGTCGGTCCATGGACGACGTTCGGGTGGCGGCGATCGCCAGCCTCACCCCGCTCGAAGAGCTGGACAGCGACCCCTTCCTTGTCGACACGCGCAGTCAGCACGCGCTGTGCGCCCGCTGGGCCGACGACAAGGGGTATGTGCTCGCCCGTCAGCTGTTCTGCCACGGAATCCGCCCGGACCACGCCGAGCTCTGGGCCGACGTGGAGGCCGGGAAGGTCGACCTCTTCGTGGCCCCGAACGAACGGGTCCTCGCCCGCGCGTTGACCTCCGTGCTCGGCTTCCGCGCCGAGTGTGAGCGGCGCGGGGTGCGGGTGGAGACCGTCGGACTTGACGAACCCCCGTACGACACGGCGGCCAAAGCCGGGGTGCACCGGCGGCTCTCGATGCCCACGGCCGGGTACGACGGCTCCTGAGCCCCGTCGTCTCCGAGGACCCCGAAGCCCATTGCACAGGACCTCAGAAGGCCTCCGAAGCCGTTGCACAGGACCTCAGAAGGCCCCCGAAGCCGTTGCCCAGGAGCCGAGAAGGCCCCCGAAGCCCGTCCCTCCCGCCCGATCGCGGCCGTTGTGCCACGCTTGGGGCAGGAAACAGGCGAAAGGTGTAGCGGGCGTGGGTGACGGGCGATGGGGTGGCGCCGACCGCTGGCGGTCCGCGGGCCGGACACTGGCGCGGGTGCTCGTGGTCTGGGCGGTCTCCACCCTCACCCTGCTCCTCCTCGCCGGACTGCTCCCCGACTTCCAGCTCCAGTCAGCCGACGGCGACACCCTCACCAGGACGGCCCTCACCGCCGCCTGGGCGGCGGGCGCGTTCGGTCTCCTCGGCGCGCTCGTGTGGCCGCTGATCGTACGGGCGCTGCTGCTCGTCCCCGCGCTCGTCCTCGGCCTGCTCGTCTTCTTCCTCAACGGCTCACTGCTGCTCGTCGCGCTCTGGCTGATCCCCGACGGGCGGGGCGCCGCCGAACCCGAGACCGCGGTCGTGGTCGCCGCCGTGATGTCCGCCGTCGCCTCCGCCACCTCCACGGCCCTCGCCGTCCGCGACGACGACGCCTACCGGAGCCGGCTCTACCGCCTCACCGGCCGCACCCGCCCCCGCGACCCGGGCGCCACGGCGGAAGCCGTGCCGGGCACGGTCTTCCTCCAGCTCGACGGCGTCGGCCACCACGTGCTGCGCGGCGCCGTCGCCGACGGTCTCATGCCCACCGTCGCGGGCTGGCTGGACGCCGGTCACCGCCTCACCCCCTGGCGCACCGACTGGTCCAGCCAGACCGGCGCCAGCCAGCTCGGCATCCTGCACGGCTCCAACGAGGACGTGCCGGCCTTCCGCTGGTACGAGAAGGACACCGGCCGGCTCATGGTGTCCAACCGCCCGGCGAGCGCGGTCGAGCTCCAGCGCCGGGCGGTGCACCGCACCGGCGACGGCGGCCTCCTCACCGTCGACGGCGCCTCCCGGGGCAACCTCTTCAGCGGCGGCGCCGACCAGCTCGCCCTCGTCCTGTCGATGGCCGCCCGGCGCGGCCGCCGCAACCGCTCCCGGGCCGGCTACTTCGCCTACTTCTCCGACCCCGCCAACGCCGTCCGCACCGCCGGATCGCTCGTCGCCGAGTGCGCCCGGGAGGTGTACCAGTCGACGCGGGCGCGGCTGCGCCGGGAGGCCCCCAGGGTCACGCGCGGCGGCACGTACCCCTTCGTCCGCGCCTTCGCGACGGTCGTCGAGCGGGACGTCGTGGTCTCCGCCGTGATGGGGGACATGCTGGCCGGGCGGACCGCCGTCTACGCCGACCTCGTCGCGTACGACGAGGTGGCGCACCACTCGGGACCGCACGGCCCCGACACGGACCAGGTCCTGGCCCGTCTCGACCGCGCGATCGCGCTCATCGCCACCGTCGCCGAGCACGCCCCGCGTCCGTACCGGATCGTGCTGCTCTCCGACCACGGGCAGAGCCCCGGGGAGACGTTCGAGTCGGCGTACGGGCTGACGCTCAAGGACCTCGTACGGGCCGGGTGCGGGCTGCCGGTGCCGCGCCGCGTGCGGCGCACGCGAAGCGGTTCGGAGGCGCGAGACGCGGCCAGGGACGCGCTGCGCAGCGCGCTGCACCGGCCGGTGGACGAGAGCGGGGAGACGGCGCGGGAGCTGCCCGCCCGGCCCTCCGAGCCGGTGGTGCTCGCCTCGGGGAACCTGGGGCTCGTGTCCTTCCCCGACGTGCCGCACCGGATGACCCGGGAGGAGATCGACCGGCGCCATCCCGCCCTCCTGCGGACCCTCGCGCACCACCCGGGCGTCGGGTTCGTGCTCGTGGCGAGCGCCGAGCACGGCTCGGTGGTGCTCGCCCGCGACGGGGTGGAGGTGCCGGTCGCCGAGCTCGCGGACGACGGGCCGCTCGCGGTCTTCGGGCCGGGCGCGGCGCGGGCGGTGCGGCGCACGGACGGCTTTCCGCACGTCGCCGACATCATGGTCAACTCCATGTACGACCCGGCGAGGGGAACCGTGCACGCCTTCGAGGAGCAGATCGGCTCCCACGGCGGTCTCGGAGGCGAGCAGTCGCACGCCTTCCTCCTGTCGCCGCCGGACCTCTCGCCGCCGGTCGGCCCGGGGGAGGAGCTGGTCGGGGCGGAGCAGGTGCACCGGGTGCTGCGGCGCTGGCTGCGCGAGTCCTCGGGGCCACAGGTGCCGCTCGGGCCGCTGGGCCGACAGAAGATTTCCCGGTCCACGGACCCATCGGAATCACTTCTTCCGGTTGACGGCCCTCTCGCGCAGGACAAAAAACGCTGATTTGGACGCCTGTTCGCCGTTACCGGACGATGTTCCGGATTTGCACGACGGAAGGCGCACCACCCCATGAGCACGGCCACCACCACTCCCCAGCGGGACGCGGCCCGGCAGGAGGGCACCCAGCACGCCCGCCGCTTCGGCCTCCCGATCGCGACCGCCCTGGTCATGGGCAACATCATCGGGGGCGGGATCTTCCTGCTGCCCGCCTCCGTCGCCCCTTACGGCACCCTCAGCCTCGTCGCCTTCGGCGTCCTCACCCTCGGCGCGATCGCCCTCGCCCTCGTCTTCGGCCGCCTCGCCCACCGCCTGCCGCAGACCGGCGGACCCTACGTCTACGCCCGCGCCGCCTTCGGCGACTTCGCCGGCTTCCTCGCCGCCTGGTCGTATTGGATCACCGCCTGGGTCTCCAACGCCGCGCTCGCCGTCGCCGCCGTCGGCTACCTCGACGTCCTCGTGCCCGTCCACGAGTCCACGCTCGCCACGATCGCCGCCGCCCTGCTCTTCCAGTGGCTTCCCGCGCTCGCGAACCTGGCCGGCACCCGCTACGTCGGCGCGGTGCAGATCGTCGCGACCGTGCTCAAGTTCGTCCCGCTGATCCTGGTCGCCGTCGGCGGCCTCTTCTTCTTCGACAGCGCCAACCTCGGGCCGTTCCACCCCGGCGAGGGCAGCGCGCTCGGCGCGGTCTCCGCCTCCGCCGCGATCCTGCTCTTCAGCTACCTCGGCGTCGAGTCCGCCGCCGTCAGCGCCGGCGAGGTCCGCGACCCCCGCCGCAACGTCGGCCGCGCCACCGTCCTGGGCACCCTCGGCGCCGCCGCCGTCTACCTGCTCGGCACCCTCGCCGTCTTCGGCACCGTCGCCCACGACAAGCTGGTCACCTCCACCGCGCCCTTCTCCGACGCCGTGAACGCCATGTTCGGCGGCACCTGGGGCGGCACGGCCGTCGCCTGCATGGCCATGGTCTCCATGCTCGGCGCCCTCAACGGCTGGACCCTGCTGAGCGCCCAGGCCCCCTACGCGGCCGCCCGCGACGGACTCTTCCCGAAGGTCTTCACCGTCAAGCGGCGCGGTGTGCCGACGGTGGGCGTCCTCGTCACCGTCGTCCTCGCCTCGCTCCTGACGGTCTACAACTACACGGCCGGCACGAAGGGCGTCTTCGAGATCCTCGTCCTCGTCACCACCTTCACCGCCACCGTCCCCTACCTGCTGTCCGCGGCGGCCCAGATCTACTTCCTGCTGTCCGGGCAGGCCGAGAAGGTCTCCCGCGCCCGGCTCGTCCGCGACGGCGTCCTCGCCCTCGCCGCCTTCGGCTTCTCCCTCTGGCTGGTCGCCGGCGCCGGCTACGCCGCCGTCTACCAGGGCGTGCTGTTCCTCTTCGCCGGCGTGCTCGTGTACGCGTGGAGGGCGGCCCGCAAGCAGCGCGCTGCCGCCCAGGGAGTGAATCCGGGGGCCCACGCGTAGGCCGCCCGGGCGGAACTCGGGCCGGGGGCGCCGCGCCGCTCGCACCGTGGGGCAGTACGGATCTCCGTGAGCTCCGCGCACCAGACGCCCGCCGCGCCCGCCACCCCGGCGGGCCGCCGGGCGCGCCCGGACCGGCGCCGGCACCGGTGGATCGCGCTGCTCCTCGTCCTCGCCGCCCTGTTCGGCACCGGGGCCGCCGCCGCGCTCCCCGTCGCCGAGACGCGCGGCGCTGCCGCCGCCCCGGCCTCCGACCCGGGCGGCGAGACCCACGACCCGGCCGGCACCGACGCCGGACTGCCCGGCAGGGCCCGACGTCACGGCACGCGGCTCCGGCCCGTCAGGACCGGGGCCCGGCCCCACGGCCCCCGGGGCCACCGCAGGACGCCGGCCCCCGTCCCCGTACCCGCCCCGCGCGGCGACGCGCTCCGGTGCGTGGTGATGCGCTGCTGAGAGGCCCTCGCCTCCCCGCAGACCACCCGACATCACCCCCGCACCACGAGGAGTTCCGCCATGCCCGTCGACCCGTACGCCGTCCTCCAGGCCCTGCTGCGCGCCGAGGCCTCCCGCGCCCTGCGCGGCGAGCGCCCCGCCCCCGAACCCGGAGCCCCGGCCCCCGCCCGGACGCCCGCGCCGCCCGCCCGGACGCCCGAGCCGCCCGTGCACCGGGAGGACCGCGTCCGCCGGGAGGGTCCGCTCAGCTGAACGCCCGCGCCGGCCTCCCGGGGCACGCCTCCGGGAGGCCGGCGCGCCGACGGGCCGGCGTCAGGCCGCCTCCACGTGCGTGAGCCGCCGCGCGCCGCGCCGCGTGTGCAGCCCCACGAGAACCGCCGCCGTCCCGGCGAGAACCGTGAGGGCCACCAGTGCCGGGACGAGACCGACCAGCGGGCCCGCCGCCAGACAGCACACCCCGCCCACGGCCAGCGCGGTCGGCCGCCGGCCCGAGGTGCGCAGCACGATCGCGGCGGCGCCGAGCAGATAGACGCCGACCCCGCCGGCCAGGGACCAGGCCACGACACCGTGCAGCGGCTCGGCGAGACCGTAGTGCCCGGTGTCGGCGACCTGCTGGAGGACCTTCTTCATCCCGAGCGCGCACAGCACGACCCCCGCGACCAGGGGCAGGTGCAGGAACGTGTAGACGTCCCGCGCGAAGCGGGTGCGGTCGTCGCCGTCGAGCCCCGCGAGACGGTGCTCGGCGGACTCGCCGAGCTGCCGGAAGTACAGCCACCACAGCGCGGCCGAGAGCAGCAGCCCGGCGGCCGAGGCCCCGAGCACCGCGTACGAGAGCGGGAAACCGGAGACACCGACGCCCATGGCCACGATGGACTCGCCCAGGGCGATGATCACGATCAGACCGTGCCGCTCGGCGAAGTGCCCGGGGGAGTTGACCCGCCAGCCGGAGGACCCGGTGACGTAGATCCCGCCGTAGTCGACGACCACCGCGCCCAGCCACCACAGGAGTTGGACCCGGCCGTCGTACCCGCAGCCGATGAGCAGCAGCACCAGCGGCGGCAGCACGGACGCCATGGCCGTACGCCGCAGGGTGGCCCGCAGCGCGGCGTCCCCCGGGCTCGAGATCCAGTACGAGGCAAGGTGCAGGACGCGCACCGCGCCGTAACAGAGCACGAACACCAGCGGCGCCGAGAGCCCGCCCGGCGCGTCCGCGAAGACCTCGGGCACGGCGAGGGACACGATGAGGACGACGGCCATGACGGTGACGAGGACGCCGAACAGGGCGCCGGAATCGGCCCGTACGACATTGCCCAGCCAGGCGAAGGCGCACCAGCACCACCACAGCAGCGCGAGGACGACCATGGCGCCCACCACCCGCACCGGCGAAGGCGCGGCCGCCATCAGGGCGGTGACCTGCGTGATCGCGTACACGAACACCAGGTCGAAGAAGAGCTCCGCGGGCGTCACCGTGTGATCGTCCCGAGTGGCCACCATCCGGGCCCGTTCACCGCTCCACGCCATGTCTGTCCTCCCCCTCCCGGAGACCGGTTCCGGCCGCCCGGCGCGAAGACTACTCATCCCGGAGGAGCGGCGGCACGGATGTCCGCGACCCCGCATTACCTCGGGCGTAATCGACCCCCTCCGCCCGGCCCGCCATGCTCGGGGACACCGGAACCCGGGCGGCGCACTCCTCCCGGGCTCCGGGCCCACCACCAGCACGGACGTCCCCCTTGGAGGGTGATCCACCATGTCCCAGGCCCTGCACCGGTCTTCAAGGACCACCACCCGCACCACCCGGCCCCAGTCCGCGGTCCGCCGCTTCCTCGCCCTCGACGCCGTCGTCACCGGAGCCAACGGGATCGCCTACCTCGCCGCCTCCGGCCCCCTCGGAGAACTCCTCGGCGTCGAGGCGGGGCTCCTTCTCGAACTCGGCGGCTTCCTCACCGCCTTCGCCGCCGGCGTGGCCTGGCTCGCGAGCCGCCCGCAGCCCCCGGCGCTCGCGGTGAAGCTCGTCGTCGACGCCAACGTGCTCTGGGCCGTCCTCAGCGTCGTCGCCCTCGTCGCCTGGCTGGAGCCGACCACCGCCGGCCTGCTGTGGACCCCGGTGCAGGCGGCCACCGTCGCCGGCTTCGCCGGGCTCCAGTGGGCGGCGCTCAGGGCGGCCGGTCGCTGAGTGTCAGCCCCTCAGGGACCGGAGGTACGCGACCGTCTCCGGGTCGGCCGGGAGGAACGTCTCGATGGCCAGCTCGGCGACGGTCACGTCCATCGGCGTGTTGAACGTCGAGATCGACGACACGAACGACAGCACCCGCCCCTCGTGCTCGATCCGCAGCGGCAGCGCGAAGTACGGGTACGGCTCCGCGTCCGGCCGGTCCTCGGGATCGACCTGCTCCGGCAGCGGATAGCCCGCCACCTCCTCGTACAGCTCCCGCAGCGTCTCCGAACGGGCCAGCGCGATCTGACGGTCCATCTGGGCCAGGAGGTGGCCCCGCCACTCCCGGAGGTTCCGGATCCGGGGCGCCAGGCCCTCCGGGTGCAGCGTCAGCCGCATCGCGTTCATCGGCGGGGTCATCAGATGCTCCGGGAGCCCGCCGAGCAGCAGCTCGATCCCCCGGTTCGCCGCCACCACCGTGTACGTGCCGTCCACCACGAGCGCCGGATACGGCTCGTACCCGTCCAGCAGCTGCTGGATGCCCCAGCGCAGCGTCTCCAGGCGCGGCGCGTCCAGCGGCGACTCCGTGTACCGCGGCGCGTAACCGGCCGCGAGCAGCAGCGCGTTCCGCTCCCGCACCGGCACCTCCAGGTGCTCCGCGAGCTTGAGGACCATCTCCTCGCTCGGCCGGGAGCGGCCCGTCTCCACGAACGAGATGTGGCGCGCCGAGGAGTCCGCGCGCAGTGCCAGCTCCAGCTGGCTCAGCCGCCGCTGCTCACGCCAGCCGCGCAGCAGGGCCCCCACTCCCGTGTCGCTCACCACAGTTGTCATGGCCAGACGGTATCCCAGAGGGGGACCCCGGGTAGTTCTCCCCAGGGGCCCCTGTCCGTCACCCCGTCACCCGCACCACCCGACCGGAGGGAGCACCGCCGTGCCCACACAGCCGCTGTCGCAGAAGGAGATCGAGGACCGCCTGAGGGAGCTTCCCGGCTGGTCCGTCGACGCCGACCGGCTCACCCGGACCTACCGCCTCGGTGACCACTTCGCGGCCACCGCGCTCGTCGTCCACGTCGCTCAGATCCAGCAGGAGCTCGACCACCACTCCGACCTCACCCTCGGCTACAACACGGTCGCCGTCGCCGTGAGCACCCACTCCGCCGGCGGTGCCGTCACCGAGAAGGACTTCGAACTCGCCGAGCGCGTCGAAGGGATCGCCCCCGGCCACGGCGCGAACTGACACCCTCTAGGATCGCGGGCATGCCGGAGACCGTGCTCGACTACGAGACTGAGGCGGCGCACTACGACCGGACCCGCGGCGGCGTGCCCAGGGCCGAGGCCGCCGCGGAGGCCGTCCTCCGCCTCGTCCCGCCCGGCGCCCGCACCCTGCTCGACCTCGCCTGCGGCACCGGCCTCGTCACCGAGCGCCTCACCCGGCCCGGTCTGCGCGTCCACGGGGCCGACGCCGCGCACGCCATGGTGCGGGTCGCCGCCCGCCGGGTCCCCGGCCGCGCCGTACGCGCCGACGCCCGGCGGCTGCCCCTGCCCGACGCCTCCCTGGACGCCGTCGCCGCCGTCTGGCTGCTGCACCTCGTCCCCTTCGCGACGGACATCGTCGCCGAGGCGGCCCGGGTGCTGCGCCCCGGCGGCGTCCTCGTCGCCACCGTCGACAAGGACGCCGCCCACGACGTCGGCAGCGACATCGACGCGCTCCTCCGCCCGTACCGCTCGGTCAGAGCGGCCTCCGACCGCGCCGACCTGATCACCGCGTCCGCAGCCGCCTACGGCCTGGACCCCGCCCCCGGCACCCGCTTCACCGGGCACGGCCAGGGCAGCACGCCACGCGACACCGTCCGGAAGCTGCGCGCCGGCTACTTCGCCTCCTGGTACGCGGGGGACCCGGCGGCCACGGAGAAGCTCGCCGCCGCCCTGACCGCCCTCCCGGAGCAGGACCGCCCCCGAGCCGACCCCCGTTACCGGCTCGCGAGCTTCGTCAGACGCGGCTGAAGTCCCTCACCCGGTTCCTCGCCCCCGAGGAGCTCCGCGACCACGTCGCCGCGACCTACGGACCCTGGCCGCGCGGTAGGCCTGAACCGCTCAGGGCCGACGACCGGCCCACACCTCCGCCGCGAAGTCGCCGAAGGAGCGCGGCTCACGGCCCAGGACCCGCTTCACGCCGTCCGTCGCCGAGGCGTTGTGCCCGTCGAGGAGCGTCGCGAACAGCGCCGCGAGCCACTCCGCCTCGGGGACCGGGAGTCCGAACCCGGCGAGCAGTCCGGCGTACTCGGCCTCGGACACCGGCTGATAGACCACCGGGCGGCCCGAGGCGCGGGAGATCTCCGCCGCCACCTCCGCGAAGCCGACCGGGCGCGGGCCCGTCACCTCGTGCACCCGCCCCACGTGTCCGTCCGCCGTCAGCGTCTCCACGACGACGTCCGCCAGGTCGTCCGCGTCGATGAACGGCTCGGCCGTGTCACCGGCGGGGAAGACCAGGACGCCCTCGGCGACTCCCTCCGCGAGCAGTCCCTCGGAGAGGTTCTGCGCGAAGAACGAGGCCCGTACGACGGTCGGTTCGGACCCGGAAGCGGCCGCCCGCAGGGCCTCCTCCGCGAGCACCGCCGCCGGCTCTCCGCGCCCGGAGAGGAGGGTGAGCCGCCGGACGCCGTTCTCCACGGCCAGCCGGCCGAAGGTCTCCATCGCCTCGACCGCCCCTGGGGCGGCCAGGTCCGGGTAGTAGGCCACGTACGCGGCGTCCGCGCCCCGCAGTGCGGGCGCCCAGGTCTCAGGGGCCTCCCAGTCGAAGACGGTCGCCCCGGTCCGGGAGCCGGCGCGGACCGTCGCGCCGCGCGCGGTCAGCCGCTCGGCCACCCGCCGCCCGGTCTTGCCGGTGGCGCTGGTCACCAGGACCGTCATGTTCTCCGTGCCGCTCGTGTTCGTGTTCGTCGTCATGGCTCAAGACTCCCGTCCGGAGCGCCGCCCGCCCATGCTCCGCCGTCTCGCCCGCCTACGCATCCGTCTCAGGAACCAGCCGCCGACGCCTTACCCTTGCCCACCATGGACGCACTCGCCGGACTGCTCGACGGGCCACGCGCCAAGGGCGCCTTCCTGCTCCGCATGATCATGGAGCCGCCGTGGTCCGTGCGCATCGAGGACGAGGCCCCGATCTGCCTCATGTGCGTCACCGAGGGCGAGGCCTGGATCGTCCCCGACCGCGGCGAACCCGTCCTGCTCCGCCCGGGGGACATAGCCATCGCCCGCGGCCCCGAGCCGTACACCGTCGCCCACGCCCCCGACGCCCCGCCCCGCGCCAGGATCGGCCCGGACGGCGGCTGCACGACCCTCTCGGGGGAGCCGCTCGCCCAGTCCATGCGCCTCGGCGTGCGCACCTGGGGCAACGCCCCGGACGGCAGCACCACGGTCCTCGTCGGCACCTACCTGATGGACGGCGAGGTCGGCCGCAGGCTCCTCGACGCCCTGCCGGGCCTGGCGCACCTGCCCGCCGACGTGTGGAACTGCCCCCTCATGCCCTTCCTCGACGAGGAGATCTCCCGCGACGAACCCGGCCAGAGCGTCGTCCTCGACCGGGTCCTCGACCTGCTGCTCATCGCCGCCGTCCGGGCCTGGTTCTCCCGGCCGGGCGCCGAGGCCCCCGCCTGGTACCGCGCGATGGGCGACCCGGTCGTGGGCCGGGCGCTCCGGCTGCTCCAGAACGACCCCGCCCACCCGTGGACCGTCGCCTCGCTCGCCGTGAAGTCGGGCGTGTCACGGGCCGCGCTCGCCCGGCGGTTCAGCGAACTCGTGGGGGAGCCGCCGATGGCGTACCTCACCGGCTGGCGGCTCGCGCTCGCCGCCGACCTGCTCCGCGAGACGGACGCCACCGTCGAATCCATCGCCCGGCAGGTCGGCTACAGCGGCGCGTTCGCCCTGAGCGCCGCCTTCAAGCGCGTCCGGGGCATCAGCCCGCAGGAACACCGGGGGCGCGGCTGAGCGGCCCCGCACGGACCCGGGACATGTTGCCGGACCGGCAACATTTCTCGCGCTCCCGACCGTTCCGTCGCACTCTGGGGCCATGAGCCAGCATCACGCGTCCGCGCCCCACCCCGGCCACCAGCAGGGCCACGGTCACGGGCACCACGACAGCACCCACCCCGACTGGAACGCGATCGCGCCGCTCCTGGAACGACAGGCCGAGCTCGCGAGCCCCGCCTACGCGGAGGCCGCCGCCTGGCTGGGGACCCTCGCGCCGGTGCAGGGCGTCCGCCGGGTCCTCGACGTCGGCAGCGGCCCCGGTGTGGTGACCAGCCTGCTCGCCGAGGCGTTCCCGGCCGCCGAGACGGTCGCCGTCGACGGCGCCCCCGAACTCCTCGCACGGGCGCAGGCCCGCGCCGAGGCCCGAGGTCTCGGCGCGCGGGTCTCCACCCGCCACGCCCAACTCCCCGAGTCGATCGGCACCCTGGGACCGGCCGACCTCATCTGGGCGGGCAACTCCCTGCACCACATCGGCGACCAGGGCGCCGCGCTCGCGGAGTTCGCCGCCCTCCTGAACCCCGGCGGCCTGATGGTCCTCGTCGAGGGCGGCCTGCCCACCCGTCACCTGCCCCGGCACATCGGCATGGGACGCCCCGGACTGGAGGCCCGTCTCGACGCCGTCCACGCCGACTGGTTCGGCGAGATGCGCGCCGGACTCCCGGGCTCCAAGGACGAGCCGGACGACTGGCGGGCGCTGCTCGCCGGCGCCGGTCTCACCCCGGCCGGCACCCGCACCTTCCTCACCGACGTCCCCGCGCCCGTCTCCCCGGCCGTCCGGGAGCTGGCCCTCGCCCACTACGGGCGCCTCCGGGACGGCATCGGCGCCGGCCTGGACGCGACCGACAAGGAGACCCTCGACCGGCTCCTCGACCCGGCCGAGGAGCTGTCCCTGCACCACCGCACGGACCTGTTCCACCTCACGGCCCGCACGGTCCACACCGCCCGCAAGGGCTGATCCCGCACCGCTCTTCGCGTACGCGGAAGGCGCGGCGAGTTCGCACACGCGGAAGGCGCGGTGAGACCGCCGCGCCTTCCGTCGTACGCCCTCGTCCCGTCAGGCGCCGGCGTTGAACTCCGCCGGGTCCGGACCCAGACGGCGGCTCTCGTCTAGGGCGGCGATCGCCGCCAGGTCCTCGGCGTCCAGCTCGAAGCCGAAGACGTCGATGTTCTCGCGGATGCGCGAGGGGGTGACCGACTTCGGGATCACCACGTTCCCCAGCTGGAGGTGCCAGCGCAGCACCACCTGCGCCGGCGTCCGCCCGTGCTTGCGGCCGATCGCGACGATCGCCGGGACCTCCAGGAGACCCTTGCCCTGACCGAGCGGCGACCACGCCTCGGTCGCGATGCCGTGCGTGGCGTGCACCTCGCGCGACTTCTGCTGGGCCAGCTGCGGGTGCAGCTCGATCTGGTTGACGGCGGGCACGACCGAGGTCTCGCCGATCAGCCGCTCCAGGTGCTCCGGGAGGAAGTTCGAGACGCCGATCGCCTTGGCGCGCCCGTCCGCGAGGATCTTCTCGAACGCCCGGTACGTGTCGACGTACGCGTCCTTCGCCGGCACCGGCCAGTGGATCAGGTACAGGTCGACGTAGTCGAGCCCCAGCCTGTCGAGGGAGGCGTCGAAGGCGCTGAGCGTCGAGTCGTAGCCCTGCTCGCTGTTCCAGAGCTTCGTGGTGACGAACAGCTCCTCGCGGGCGATCCCCGAGTCGGCGAGGGCACGGCCGGTGCCCCGCTCGTTCTCGTAGATGGCGGCGGTGTCGATCGAGCGGTACCCGGCCTCCAGGGCCGTCGTCACGGCGGCCGTCGCCTCGTCGTCCGGCACCTGCCAGACGCCGAAGCCCAGCTGCGGCATGGGCACACCGTTGTTCAGGGTGATCGAGGGAACGTTGCTGTCCTTGCTCACGTGGGGTGGATCCTTACGTCGTCGCGGTCGTACGAGTCGTACCGAGGTACTCCCAGCGTCAACGATCACAGACCGGCCCGCATTCCGTCAGCCGCACAGCGCCGGAGGTTTCGTCGGCCGTAACAGCGCCGCGAGGCCCGTCAGCCGTACAGCGCCGCGACCTCCGCCGCGTACGCCCGCTCGATCGCCTTCCGCTTCAGCTTCAGCGAGGGGGTGAGCAGCCCGTGCTCCTCGCTGAAGGGATGCGCCAGGATCCGGAAGGTCCGGATGGACTCCGCCTGCGAGACCAGCGTGTTCGCCGCCACCACCCCCCGCCGGATCTCCGTCTCCAGCGCCGGATCGCGCACCAGCTCGGCCGGGGAGAGCGGCGCCCGCCCCTGCACCGCGAGCCAGTGCTCCACCGCCTCCTGATCGACCGTCACGAGAGCGGCGATGTACGGCCGGTCGTTGCCGACCACGATGCACTGGGCGATCAGCGGATGCGCCCGCACCCGCTCCTCGAGGGCGGTGGGCGAGACGCTCTTGCCGCCCGAGGTCACCAGGATCTCCTTCTTCCGCCCGGTGATCGTCAGATAGCCGTCCGCGTCGAGGGCGCCGATGTCCCCGGTGGCCAGCCAGCCGTCGTTGAGGACGGCCGCCGTGGCCTCGGGGGCGTTCAGATAGCCGGAGAAGATCTGGCCGCCGTGCAGCCACACCTCGCCGTCCTCCGCGATGTGGACCGTCGTCCCCGGGACCGGCTGGCCCACGGTGCCGTACTTGGTCCGTCCGGGCGGGTTCGCCGTGGCGGCGGCCGAGGACTCGGTCAGGCCGTACCCCTCGAAGACCTCGATCCCCGCGCCCGCGAAGAACAGCCCCTGCCGGCGGTCCATGGCCGAACCGCCCGACATCGCGTGCCGCACTCGTCCGCCCAGGACCGCGCGCACCTTCCCGTACACCGTCTTCTCGAAGAACTGGTGCTGGACGCGCAGCGCCGCCGACGGCCCCGGACCCGTCCCGAAGGCCTTCTGCTCCAGCGCCTCCGCGTACGCGACCGCCACCTCCACGGCCTTGTCGAAGGGGCCCGCCTTCCCCTCGCGCTCCGCCTTGCGGCGGGCCGCGTCGAAGACCTTCTCGAAGACGTACGGCACGGCCAGGACGAACGTCGGCCGGAACGCGACCAGATCCGGGAGGAGTTCCGCAGCCGCCATCACCGGCTGGTGCCCCAGCTTCACCCCGCCCCGGACCGCCGCCACCTCCACCATCCGCCCGAAGACGTGCGCGAGCGGCAGGAACAGCAGCGTCGACGCCTGCTCGTCGGGCCGCGAGCGGAACACCGGCTCCCAGCGGCCCATCACCATGTCCGTCTCGAACATGAGGTTGGAGTGGGTGATCACACAGCCCTTGGGGCGGCCGGTCGTCCCCGAGGTGTAGATGACCGTCGCGACCGTCTCCGGGGTCACCGCCCGCCTGTGCCGGTGCACGATCTCCTCGTCGATCCCCGCGCCCGCCGCCGTCAGCTCACCCACCGCGTCCGCGTCCAGCTGCCAGAGCCGCTGGAGCCGGGGCAGCCGGTCGACGACCGAGCCGATCGTCATCGCGTGGTCCTCGTGCTCCACGACACAGGCCGTGACCTCGGCGTCGTGCAGCATCCAGAAGACCTGGTCGGCGGAGGACGTCGGATAGACGGGCACGGACTGCGCGCCCAGCGCCCACAACGCGAAGTCGAAGAGCGTCCACTCGTACCGGGTCCGGGCCATGATCGCGACCCGGTCGCCGAACCGCACACCTTCGGCGATCAGCCCCTTCGCGAGGCCCACGACCTCGTCCCGGAACCGCGCGGCGGTCACGTCGTGCCACGCCCCGTCGGGGCCCTTCCGGCCGAAGGCGATCCGGCCGGGATCGGCGAGGGCGTGCTCGAACACGGCGTCCGCCAGACCGCCGACCTGAGGCGCCGCCTCGACGGGCGGCACGGTGAACTCGCGCACTGACCTGCTCCTCGACGGCTCGGTGGCTGGAAAAGCCCGTTGTCGCGCTCCGTACGGCGCGGGTGACGGTACCCCACCCGACCGGCCGGGGGGAGGTCCTTCACCAAGCCGGGACATTTCGCGTTCTCACAGGTCAGGGCCGGTGAGGCGACCAAGTGGGGGACGGCGCAGGTCGGTTACTGACCGGACGGTACGGCCTCCGGGAGCGAATCTCCACCGAATCTGTACCGGCCGCTCACGCCCCGGACCCCGCCAGGCCGTCGTGGCGCCTTCTCGCTGTCCTGCCGGGCGTGGCCGCCGGGGTCGCGTGCGCGGGGGCCGGTGCGGCCGGGCGCCGCCCGGTCAGCTCGGCCGGTGCAGGCGGTCGCCGCCCGCGAGGATCGCCTCCGCGAGGGCGTCCGCCGCCTCCTGGGTCTCCCCGCCCCGGCGCCCCTTGCGCAGCACGAACCCCACGTCGCCGAGGTCCGGCAGCCCCGCGCGGGCCGGCACCGGCACGAGCCCCGGCGGCACCAGACCCCGCGTGTGCGCCATCACGCCGAGCCCCGCACGGGCCGCCGCCACGTTCGCGCTCAGACTGGAACTCGTGCACGCGATCCGCCACGCCCTGCCCTGCGCCTCCAGCGCCTCCAGGGCACGCGCCCGTGTGATCCCCGGCGGCGGGTACAGGATCAGCGGCACCGGACGGTCCGGATCGATCCGCAGCCCCGGCGCCCCGATCCAGACGAGCGTGTCCTCCCAGACGAGCCGGCCCTCGCTCTCCGCCCCGCGCCGCTTGGCCAGGATCAGATCCAGCCGCCCGGCCGCGAGCCGGGCCTGGAGCGTCCCGGACAGTTCGACCGTCAGCTCCAGGTCGACCTCGGGGTGCTCGCGCCGGAAGGACTCCAGGATCTCCGGCAGGCGGGTCGTCACGAAGTCCTCCGAGGCCCCGAACCGCAGCCGCCCCCGCAACCTGGTCCCGCCGAAGAAGGCCGCCGCCCGCTCGTGCGCCTGGAGGATCGTGCGCGCGAAACCGAGCATGGCCTCGCCGTCCTCCGTCAGTTCCACGCGGTGCGTGTCCCGGGCGAACAGCGGGCGGCCCGTCGCCTCCTCCAGGCGTCGCACATGCTGGCTGACGGTCGACTGGCGCACCCCGAGGCGGTCCGCGGCCCGGGTGAAACTCAGCGTCTGGGCCACCGCGAGGAAGGTGCGCAGCTGGGTGGGCTCGTACACACCCCGAGGCTATCGCGAACCGTGATGACAGTCAGAGTGCTGTACGGGATTCCCGATCACCGGGCCGTGGAGCAGGATGGACGGGCGCGATCCCCTGCAGGAGCCCTGGAGCCCATGACCCCCCGTACGCCCGGCCGTCCCGGCCGCCGCCCCCTCAGCCCGCCGCCCTGGCTGCCCGTCGACGGCTACGTCCTCGCGCTGCTCGGCACGGTCGCCTTCGCCGCGCTGCTCCCGGCCTCGGGGACCGCCGCGAGCGTCACGGAAGGCGCGTCGACCGGGGCCGTCGCCCTCCTCTTCTTCCTCTACGGGGCCCGGCTCTCCACCCGCGAGGCCCTCGACGGGCTCAGGCACTGGCGGCTCCACCTCACGGTCCTCGGCTCCACCTTCCTGCTCTTCCCCCTCCTCGGCCTCGCCGCGCGCGGCCTCGTGCCCGGCGTCCTCACCCCCCAGCTCTACGACGGCTTCCTCTTCCTCTGTCTGGTGCCGTCCACCATCCAGTCCTCCATCGCGTTCACCTCGATCGCCCGGGGGAACGTGCCCGCCGCGATCTGTGCCGGCTCGTTCTCCTCGCTCGCCGGGATCGTCCTGACCCCGCTGCTCGCGGCGCTGCTCCTCGGCAACAGCGCGGGCGGCCTGTCCGCCGACGCGCTCCTGAGGATCGTGCTCCAGCTCCTGGTGCCGTTCTTGGCCGGGCAGTTCCTGCGCCGCTGGGTGGGAGGCTTCCTCGTCCGGCACAAGAAGGTCCTCGGCCGTGTCGACCGGGGCTCGATCCTCCTCGTCGTCCACACCGCTTTCAGCCAGGGCATGGTCGCCGGCATCTGGCACCTGGTGACCCCCGCGCGGCTCGGTCTGCTGCTCGCCGCCGAGGCCGTGCTCCTCGCCCTCATGCTGTCCCTGACCTGGTACGGGGCCGGGCGCCTCGGCTTCGGCCGGGCGGACCGGATCGCGATCCAGTTCGCCGGTTCCAAGAAGAGCCTGGCGGCCGGGCTGCCGATGGCGAGCGTCCTCTTCGGTCCGCAGGCCTCCCTTCCCGTGCTCCCGCTGATGCTCTTCCACCAGATGCAGCTGATGGTCTGCGCGGTCCTCGCGAAGCGCCGTTCGAGGGACGCCGAGGCGGCCGGGGAATCCGGGACCGGTGCCGTGGCCGGCGCCCCCGGAGCCGCACGCGCCCCCGAGGTACCGGCGACCGGCACCTGACCCGTACGCCCATGACCCCGGGTCCGTGCGGCCGACCCCGTACGGACCCGGGGTCGGCCGGATCACACCCATGGCCCACTCCTGGTGATCATCCGGGCCGCTACGGTGCTCCCATGCCCGCACTCGATCCCGGCAGCACCGCGCTCGTCCTCGTCGACCTGATGGAACGCATCGTCGCGCTGCCCCTCGCCCCCCGCCCCGGCACCGACGTCCTCGCCGCCTCCGCCCGGCTCGCCGACACCTTCCGGGCCGCCGGCGCACCCGTCGTGCACCTCCGCGTCGAGCGGCCGAACGTCGACGCCCAGCCGCCCGGCAGCGACCTCGTCCCCGACCTCGTGCGGGACGGCGACAGCGTCGTCGTCAAGCGCACCATCGGCGGCTTCCAGGGCACCGGACTCCACGAGCTGCTCGCCGGACGCGGCGCCACCACCCTCGTCCTCGGCGGCATCGCCACCAACCTCGGCGTCGAGTCCACCGCCCGCGCCGCCTGCGACCTGGGCTACGAGCTCGTCTTCGCCGAGGACGCCATGGCCGCGCTCACCGCCGACGAGCACCGCGCCTCCGTCGACCTCGACTTCCCGCGCCTCGGCACGGTCGCCGCCGTCTCCGCGATCACCCTGGACGGCCCCGCGTGACCCCGGTCCCGATACGGTACGGGGCCCGCCCCTGCTCCCTGGTCGTCTGCCGCGGCTGCTGCTGCGGCGACGCCGGCAAGAACCCCGGCATGGACCACACCGGTCAGCTCACCCGCCTGCGCGAGGCCGCCGCGGCCTCCGGCGGCCGGCTCCTCGTCCGTACCAGTGACTGCCTCGGACCCTGCGCGCAGGCCAACGTGCTCGTGGTCCAGCCGTCCACCGAGGGGCGGCGCAGGGGAGGCCGGGCCGCCTGGATCGGCTGGAGCGCCGACGAGGACTGCCTCGACGAGGTCCTCGCCTGGACGGCGGCCGGCGGCCCCGGCGTCGCGCCGGCCCCGGCCACCCTCGAACTCCAGATGATCGACCCGCCCAGGAACTGAGCCCCGGCCCCGGGCCCGGTCAGACCGCGATCCGGTGCTCGCCCGCGTACACGTTCATGTCCGGCCCGCGCAGGAAGCCGACCAGGGTCAGGCCCGTCTCGGCGGCCAGGTCCACGGCGAGCGAGGACGGCGCGGACACCGCGGCGAGCACCGGGATTCCCGCCATCACGGCCTTCTGCGCCAGCTCGAACGAAGCCCGCCCCGACACGAGCAGCACCACCCGCTCCAGCGGCAGGAGCCCCTCCCGCAGCGCCCGCCCGACCAGCTTGTCCACGGCGTTGTGCCGGCCCACGTCCTCCCGTACGTCGAGCAGCTCCCCGTCCTCCGTGAAGAGCGCCGCCGCGTGCAGCCCGCCCGTCGAGTCGAAGACCCGTTGCGCCGCCCGCAGCCGCTCCGGCAGCAGCGACAGCAGCTCGGGGGCGAGCCGCAGCGGGGGAGTGTCGGCGATGGGGAAGCGGGCCGTGGTGCGGACCGCGTCCAGGCTGGCCTTGCCGCACAGCCCGCACGAGGACGTCGTGTAGACGTTCCGCTCCAGCGAGATGTCCGGGACCGTCACGCCGGGGGCCAGCTGCACGTCCACCACGTTGTACGTGTTCTGCCCGTCGTCCGTGGCGCCCGCGCAGTACACGATGTTCCGCACGTCCGACGCCGCCGCCAGGACCCCTTCGCTGACCAGGAAACCGGCCGCGAGCGCGAAGTCGTCGCCCGGCGTGCGCATGGTGATCGCGAGCGGGCGTCCGTTCAGCCGGATCTCCAGCGGCTCCTCCGCCACCAGGGTGTCGGGCCGCGTGGTGACCGCACCGCCCCGGATCCGCAGGACACGCCGTCGTTCGGTGACCCGTCCCATCGTGACCGCACTCGATTCTCTCCGCAGGGAAGGCCGGGAAGGCCCTGACCGCCCCATTCTCCGTCATACTCCGCCCCTCGAACGCGCGTCCGACGGTCGGGAGAGGGAGGCGCGCCGGGCCGGGGGCTTGTCACGGTCGGCCAAGCGATTCGGGGGAATGTTGGCGGTTTACGTCACCGGTTACCGATCAGTCGCTGGCAAGACTGGGTGGTCCTGCCCACGAACGAACCACCTAGGGGGTCCCGAGTATGACGGGCACTCGCATCGCCGCGCTCGGGCACTACCAGCCCGCCAGGGTGCTGACCAACCACGACCTCGCCGAACTCGTCGAGACCGACGACGCCTGGATCACCAGCAGGGTCGGCATCCGCACCCGGCACATCGCCGGGCCCGACGAGCCGGTCGACGAGCTCGCCGCCCACGCGGCCGGCAAGGCCCTCGCCACCGCCGGCCTCACCGCCGCCGACATCGACCTCGTCCTCGTCGCCACCTCCACCGCGATCGACCGCTCGCCCAACATGGCCGCCCGCGTCGCCGCCCGCCTCGGCATGACCTCCCCGGCCACCATGGACCTCAACGTGGTCTGCGCCGGCTTCACCCACGCCCTGGCCACCGCCGACCACGCCGTCCGGGCCGGGGCGGCCCGCCGCGCCCTGGTCATCGGCGCCGACAAGATGACCGACGTCGCCGACTGGACCGACCGCACCACCTGCGTCCTCGTCGGCGACGGCGCGGGCGCCGCGATCGTCGAGGCGGTCGAGACGGACACCGGCGCCATCGGCCCGGTCCTGTGGGGTTCGGTCCCGGAGATGGGCCACGCCGTCCGCATCGAGGGCACCCCGCCCCGCTTCGCCCAGGAGGGCCAGTCCGTCTACCGCTGGGCCACCCAGCAGCTCCCCGCCCTCGCCCGGCAGGCCTGCGAGCGCTCCGGCGTCACCCCCGAGGAGCTCGCGGGCGTCGTCCTGCACCAGGCCAACCTGCGGATCATCGAGCCGCTCGCCGCGAAGATCGGCGCCGTCAACGCGGTCGTCGCCCGCGACGTCGTCGACTCCGGCAACACCTCGGCCGCCTCCATCCCGCTCGCCCTGGCCAAGCTGGTCGAACGCGGCGAACTGCCCTCCGGCGCCCCCGTCCTCCTCTTCGGCTTCGGCGGCAACCTCTCGTACGCCGGACAGGTCATCCGCGTTCCTTAGGGCCTGGCCTACGGACCGCCGTGCGCCGGGCCCCCGGCTCTTCGGGCCGCCCCGCCCCGGCCCCGTGCCCTCCGGCCCGCCGTGCCCCGTTCGGCGGAGCCCGGTGGCGGCGCGCCGGGGGCGGACCTAGCTTCGATCGCGGTGAGGGTCGTCCCTTTCCGGACGCGGAATCGCTCCGCCTCCGAGCCCTCGCCCGATCTGGAGGACCGCCCATGCGCGCGATACGTGCCGCTTCCGCCGCCCTGCTCAGCGCCGTCGCCGTCGTGACGGTCGCGCCCCTGGCCCTGGCCGACGAAGGCAGCAACATCACGTCCTTCGGCTTCTCCGTCACCCCCGCGACGATCGCCCCAGGCGGCACCGTCACCCTCACGTCCGAGGGCTGCGAAGTGCCCTCCGTGACCGTCACCTCCGGCGTGTTCGACACCGTGACCCTCACCGAGGGCCGCCCCGGCACCGCGACCGTGGACGTCGACGCCAAGGCCGGCACCCAGTACGAGATCACCTTCGAATGCAAGGGCGAGCGGGGCACCACCCAGCTGACCATCGCCCAGGGCGACACCGGCGCGAACACCGGGCACGACACCGGCGGGAACACCGGGCACGACACCGGCGGGAACACCGGGCACGACACCGGCACGTACACCGGAGCCCACAAGGGCGTGAAGGCCGGTTACGGAACGGCCGCCGCGCCCGGAGCGGACGACGACGGGCTCGGCGCCACCGAAGTGGTCACGGGCGTCCTGCTCATCGCCGGAGCGCTCGGCGCCGCCGTCGTGCTGACCCGCCGCAGCGCCGACGGCCGCGCCTGACAGCCGGGACCCGGGGGCCTGATACGGCCCCTCCGCCCCGGTGTGACGAGGTCCGGGGCGGAGGGGCGCCAGCACGCGCGGAACGCGGAGGAGGGCGGACGTGGGGCGCTCGGACGGGACGGGACGGCGCGGCGCCTGGGGCGCCGTCGCCGTCGTCCTCCTCGTCGGAATCCACCTCGTGCGCGGCGGTACGGGGGAGTTCGCGGCCGACGGCCCGCCGCAGCCCCTCGCCGCGGCGGCGCCCGACGGCACGCGGGCCGGGCTCGTCGCCCGCGCCCCCGCACCCCCTCCGCTGCCCGCCTCGCCCCCCCTCCGGGTCCGCGTCCCCGCCGTCCGCATCGACGCGCCCGTCACCCCGGTCGGACTCGACGCCGACGGCTGGATCGAGGCACCGCCACCCGAGAACGACCGGCTGGCGGGCTGGTTCACCGGCGCCGTCACCCCCGGCGAGCGCGGTACCGCCGTCGTCGTCGGCCATGTCGACACCCCGGGCGGCAGGGCGGTCTTCTACGACCTCGGCGCCCTCGGCAAGGGCCATCGGGTGGAGATCGCCCGCCGTGACGGCAGGACCGCCGTCTTCGCCGTGTACGGGGTGGAGGTCGTCCCCAAGGAGGGCTTCCCCGCCGAGCGGGTCTACGGCGACTCCGGCGTCCCCGAACTGCGGCTGATCACGTGCGGCGGCCCCTTCACCGAGGAGAACGGCTACGCGGGCAACGTCGTGGTCTCGGCCCGCCTGGCCGAGGTCCGCTGACCGCCCCCTTCTCCCGGCCCGACGAACCGGCCCGACGAACCGGCTTCACGGAGCGACCTGACGGACTCCGGCCGAATCATTGGCCTAGACCGCGTCGGGTTCGTCAAGGTGACTCCCACGGAGCCGGCGTCGGGGGGCGCCTGGCTCCCACCCGCTACCGGTTGACCACGGGAAACGCTGGTGAAAGGCGCCTCGAACCCCTGGTAGAGTTATCTCTGTCGCCGCGGGGGGAACCCCGCACGACGATCACCCGTCCGGGTGGCGGAATGGCAGACGCGCTAGCTTGAGGTGCTAGTGCCCTTTATCGGGCGTGGGGGTTCAAGTCCCCCCTCGGACACCAGTCGAAAAGTGCCGGTCGATCTCGCATCGACCGGCACTTTCGCGTTCTCGCGCTTTCGCGTCCCGCCGACGCGTCCCCCGGTGCCCCTCCCTACGCCCCCTTGCGCGCCACCACCAGCCTGCACCGGGGGCTGCCGTCCTCCCGGCGGCCCAGGGGTTCGACCGCGACGAGGGTGACGTCGAAGCCCGCCTCTTCCAGGCGGCTGCGGACGTCGGCGAGGCGGAAGGTGCGGTAGTACATGACGAACGGCGGCCGCCAGACCGCGTTCCTGACGCGCATCGCCGCGTCGAAGCCCCACAGGGTCCAGTAGAGGCGGGAGCCGACCGGCGGTGGTGCGGGGAGCGGGAAGGCGAAGGTGCCGCCCGGGCGCAGGGCGGCGTGGACCTGGGCGAAGAGGGTGCGCTGGGCGGCCGGTACGAAGTGGCCGAAGGCGCCGAAGCTGACCGCCAGGTCGAAGACCGGGGCGAAGGGGAGGGCCAGGGCGTCGGCGCGGACCAGGGCCGCGGTCGGGTGGGCGCTCCGGGCCCGGGTCAGCATGCCCGTACTGAAGTCGACACCCGCGATCCGGCCCGCGCAGACCCAGCGGAGTACGCCGAGGCCGGCGCCGGTGCCGCAGCAGACGTCGAGGCCCGAGTCGAAGGGGCCGAGGCTTTCCAGGGTGTGGCCGACCGCGGTCAGGAGACGGTCGGAGGTGCGGAAGGGGGTGGCGTCGAACTTGCTCGCGAGCAGGTCGTAGCCGTGCTCGACCGAGGAGAGGGCCTGGACGGTCAGCTCGCGGAGGCTGGGACCCTGCGGGGTGAACATGGCACCGAGCCTAGGCCGTCGCCGGACCCGACGGCACCACGTCGTCACGGGCCGTCACTGTCCGTCACGGTCCGTACGGATCAGAGCGTGCTTCGCACCGGCGGCACCGGCCACGACGGGGCAGTTCCCGTCAGCTGACAGACGAGCAGGTAGAGGGGGATCGGCGGGGTGTACGGGGAGGTGCCGTCCGGGTGGTGGATGAGGCGCGGGCGGCGGTCCGGGATCTCGCCGCCGGGCGCGTAGCAGGCGGGCAGCGGCCAGGTCAGGTCGAGGTCGGAGCCGGCCGGGACGAGCCACCACCACCAGTCGGTGTCCGCGTAGACGCAGCCCTTGGCGGGGAGGCGGGAGAGGATCTTGAAGCCGAAGCGGGCGGGGACGCCGACGGCGTCGCAACCGAGGCCCATGTGGAGTCCGCTGGGGACAGTGAGTCTGGTGGCGCCGAGCGTGCGCGGACGGGCGGGGACCGATGTGCCTCGCGAGCGGTCGCCCGGAGCGAGGAGGGATCCCGGGAAGCGGCGCTGGGCCGCTACGGGCGTGGGCTCGAGGGCTCGGCGGGAGCGCGAGAGGGCGCGGATCGTCCTCAGCACGGTTCCCCCATGCCGTGGGCGAGCTCTGCCCAGACGACCTGGGCCGTGCCGTGGCCGGTGCGCTCGGCGCCCCACGCGGTGCAGAGCGCGTCGACGATGAGGAGGCCGCGGCCGCGTTCCTCCGCGCCGCAGTCGCGTATCCGTGGTCCGGCGGGGCCGCCCTCGTCCCGTACGGCTATCCGCAAGGTGTCCTCGCCCTCGCGGAGTTCGCAGACGACGCGGGCGCTCGCGGTGTGCAGCACGGCGTTGGTGACGAGTTCGGAGACCACGAGGGCGACGGTGTCGCGGATGTCGGGGCCGCAGCCCCAGAGGATGAGCCGCTCCTCCGCGAGCCGGCGGGCGCGGGCGACCGAGGCGGTGAGGGCCGGGAGCTCGAAGGCGAAGCGGCGGACGGGGTCGGTGTGCTGCTGTGGGCGCTGGGCCGTGACCCGGGGGGCTCGAGGACTCATGAGACCTGAGGGCTGCGCGTTACCAGAAGCCACGACCGGTTCCTCACAACAGTGGGCAGGACTGCCGTACGGCGCTGTCACCGGGGCGCGGTGGCGCACGGCGTCAGCGTGTACTGGTTCACCCGAACACTGTCCTCCTGAGTCGGACACTTGGCAAGTGGCACTCTGAAAATTGCAGAGTGCCCTGTTCTCTCTGGCTCGCCTTCGTGGCACACTCATCGAAACAGTGCGTCGGGGAGGTCTGAGAGTGAGCGAGCCGCGGTCCGCCCCGACGGTGGGACAGGTCGTCCTCGGAAAGCGACTGCAGGACCTGCGCGAGCGGGCCGGCATGAAGCGGGAAGAGGCCGCGAAGATCCTCCGGGTGGCCCCGGCCACCGTCCGGCGCATGGAGACCGCCGAGGTCGCGCTGAAGATTCCGTACGTGCAGCTCCTGTTGAAGGAGTACGGGATCACGGACTCCGAGGCGGAGGGCTTCGTCGCCCTCGCGGAGGAGGCCAACCTCCCCGGCTGGTGGCAGCGGTTCCACGACGTACTGCCCGGCTGGTTCTCCATGTACGTCAGCCTGGAGGGGGCGGCCAGCCTCATCCGGGCGTACGAGCCCCAGTTCGTCCCCGGTCTGCTCCAGACCGAGGAGTACGCCCGCGCCATTCTGCGCAGCGGGGCGGTCGGTGTCGGCAGTGATGCCGGCAAGGACGAGGACGCCGAACGGCATGTAGCCCTGCGGATGGAGCGCCAGTCCCTGTTGACCAGGGACGACGCCCCGAAGTTCTGGGTGATCATGGACGAGACGGTGTTCCGCCGACCGGTCGGTGACGGGCCCGAAGTGATGCGCGACCAGCTCGACCGGCTGCTCGAAGCGTCCGAGCTGCCGAACGTCACCCTGCAGATCGCGGAGTTCGCGTCCGGCCACCACCCCGGCACCTACGGACCGTTCGTCCTCTTCCGCTTCGCCATGCCCGAACTCCCGGACATGGTCTACAGCGAGTACCTGACCGGCGCCGTCTACCTCGACGCGCGCCCCGAGGTGGCATCCCACCTGGAGGTCATGGACCGCATGGCGGCGCAGGCCGCGACTGCACAACGCACGAAGGAGATTCTCCGCGATCTCCGCAAGGAGCTGTGAATGGATCGCATATACAACGGCATGCCCGCCGCCGAGCTCGGTGTCGAGGGTTGGCACAAGCCCTGGAGCGGCGGAAACGGGGGCAACTGCGTGGAGGCCATGAAGCTGGCCGACGGCAGAGTCGCCGTGCGACAGTCCGCAGACCCTGAAGGACCAGCGCTCATCTACACCCACGGGGAGATCGCCGCTTTCATCCAGGGCGCCAAATCCGGTCAGGCTGACTTTCTGCTCACCTGACCTCTTCCGCCCCACCCCTACCATCGCGTAACTCTTGCTGTAGTGCCGCTCGTTCAACCCGACCAGGAGAGAGCCGATGACCCCGGACCCCGCATCCGCACGGATCGACACCAGCAAGCCGCATCCGGCGCGTATGTACGACTGGTTCCTGGGCGGCAAGGACAACTACCCGGTCGACGAGGCGATGGCGCGCCAGCTCCTCACCGTCGACGCCCGGGGCCGGGACATGGCCCGCGTCAACCGGGCCTTCATGCACCGCGCCATCCGCTGGCTCAGCGCCCACGGCGTCCGGCAGTACCTGGACGTCGGCACGGGCATCCCGACCGAGCCCAACCTGCACCAGATCGCGCAGGAGGCCGCGCCGGACTCCCGCATCGTCTACTGCGACAACGACCCGATCGTGCTCGCGCACGCGGCCGCCCTGCTGCGCTCGACCCCGGAAGGGGCCACCGAGTACATCCAGGCGGACGCCCGCGAGCCGGAGATCATCCTCGAAAGGGCCGGAAAGGTCCTTGACTTCGACCAGCCCATCGCGCTGTCGATGCTCGCCCTGCTGCACTTCGTGGGCGACGAGGACGGGGCGTACGAGCTGGTCTCCAAGATCGTCGAGAAGCTCGCGCCGGGCAGCTACCTCGTCCTCTCCCATGTCACCGGGGACTTCGACCCCGAGGGCGCGGCGAAGGCGAGCGCCATGTACAAGGCGCGCGGGCTGACCCTGCGGCCCCGCTCGCGCGACGAGCTGGCCGCGTTCTTCGACGGGCTCGAGTTCGTCGAGCCCGGGGTCTCGCTCACCGCCGAATGGCACCCGGAACTGGGCGAGCCCGTCCCGGTGCAGGGCGACGACCCCATCCCCGGGTGGGCCGGCGTGGCCCGCAAGCCCTGACCGGTGGGGATCACCGACGGAGGAGGCACGCCCGGCGTGCCTCCTCCGTCGGCGGTCCCGGTGGTCTGCACGGGGACGGCGGCCGGACCCCCGCCGGGCGGGGGTGAGGCCATGGGGCGCGAGCCTGGGCCGCGCCCATGGCCCGTAAAGACGTCCGCCGTCCGCCGTCCGCCGGCCGCTCGGCCCGCTCAGCCGCGCAGCCAGGCGAGCCCCGGGTGTTCCGCCGCGTACCCCTCCACCAGGCGGCGGGCCACCGCCACCGAGTCCACCAGCGGATGCAGCGCGAAGGCCTTGACGGCCGTCGCCCGAGAGCCGCTCTCCACCGCCGCGAGGACCTCGCGCTCCACCGCCTTCACGGCGGTCACCAGACCGACGGCGTGGTACGGCAGCGGCGCCACCGACACCGGATGGGCGCCGTTCGCGTCCACGAAGCACGGCACCTCGATCACCGCGTCCGCGTCGAGCACGTCGAGCGTCGAGCGGTTGCGCACGTTGAGGATCAGCGTGGTCCGCTCGTCCCGGGCGATCGCCCGCATGAGCGCGAGCGCCACCTTCTCGTAGCCGCCCGACTCCAGGTCCTCCTCGTCGCGGTCCCCGATCCCGGCAGCCTCCCGGTTGGCGGCCATGTACGTGGCCTCGCGGTCGGCGAGCGTACGGTGCCAGGCGGCCAGGGCCGGCGTGTCGGGTTTGCCCATCTCCTCGTAGAACGCCCCCTGCTGGTCGCGCAGATACGCCCCGCGCGTCCGCTCGGCCGTCCGGTAGGCGTGCACCGCCTCCCGGTTGAAGTAGTAGTAGTGCAGGTACTCGTTGGGGATCGCGCCGAGCGAGCGCAGCCACTCCGGGCCGAAGAGCCGGCCCTCCTCGAAGGAACCGAGCGCCTCCTCGTCGGCGAGCAGCCGCGGCAGCTCGTCCCGGCCGCCGACCCGCAACCCCCGTAGCCAGCCGAGGTGGTTGAGGCCCACGTAGTCGATCCACGCCTCGTCCGGGTTCGCGCCCAGGACCCGGGCGACCCGGCGGCCGAGACCCACGGGGGAGTCGCAGATGCCGACGACCCGGTCGCCGAGGATCCGGGACATCGCCTCCGTGACCAGACCGGCCGGGTTGGTGAAGTTGATGACCCAGGCGTCGGGGGCGAGTTCGGCGGTCCTGCGGGCGATGCGTACCGCCACGGGCACGGTCCGCAGCCCGTACGCGATGCCGCCCGCGCCCACCGTCTCCTGACCGAGTACGCCCTCGGCGAGCGCGATCCGCTCGTCGGCCGCCCGGCCCTCCAGCCCGCCGACCCGGATTGCGGAGAACACGAAGTCCGCCCCGCGCAGCGCCTCGTCCAGATCCGTCGTCGCCGTCACGGCCGGTGCGTCCGGCACCCCCTCCGCCTGGTCCGCGAGGACCCGTGCGATGGCCGAGAGCCGCCCCGCGTCGAGGTCGTACAGGGTGACGTGCGTGACCCGCCCCTCGGCGTGGTCGCCGAGGAGGGCCCCGTACACCAGCGGCACCCGGAATCCGCCGCCTCCGAGAATCGTCAGTTTCATGCTCGTACGCTACTCGGACGAGCCTCCTGAGCAGCGGGATTCCGGACCGCCGTCCACGGGGGCGTCCACATGCCGGGCGCCCGCCCCGTACGAGGAGTGGGGACAGGTTCCCGATGCGTGGGCGGGGGCCGGTGACGCCATGCCCGCCGCCTTCCGGGTGGGAGACAATGACGCCATGTCCCGACGCAAGACCCGCCCCCGCACATCCAGGCCCGCCGCGCCCGCCGTCACCGCGGCCTCGCCCTGCCCCTGCGGACTCGACGCCGCGTACGGCGCGTGCTGCGGCCGCTTCCATTCCGGCGCGGGCGGTACGGCGCCCACCGCCGAACTCCTGATGCGCTCCCGCTACAGCGCCTTCGTCGTCCGCGACGAGGCCTATCTGCTGCGCACCTGGGCGCCGGAGACACGGCCCGGCGAGGTCGACTTCGACCCGGGGATGCGCTGGGAGGGCCTGGAGATCGAGGAGACCGGCGAGGGCACCGCCTTCCACCAGCACGGCACCGTCACCTTCACGGCCCGCTATGTCCACGGCGGCGAGCAGGGATCCCTGCACGAGCGGAGCCGCTTCGCCCGCCACGAGGGGGCCTGGGTGTACGTGGACGGCGACTTCGTCGAGTAGGGCGAAGGCTCAGCGCGCTCCCGCGCCCGCCGTCACCCGTTCCCTCGGGAGCCCGCTCGCGAGGTCCTCGGCGACGATCTTCTTGGCGATGGCGTCCGTCGCCACCCGCAGCTCGGGCCCGCTGGGCCGGCCGCGCTCCTGCGCGATGACGTCGGAGAGCCAGTCGCCCCAGGCGTGCGTGATGACGTCCGCCTCGCGCTTGCCGGCCGGCGTGTGGGAGAGCAGGTTGCCGTCGCGCGTCAGGAAGCCCTCGTCGACCATGCGGTCGAAGACCGGCAGGAGCACCTCGGGCGGCACCCGCCGCCGGGCCGCGATCAGGCCGAGGCTCGCGTGCCCCACCGTCCGTGTGAAGAGCTCGACCTGCATCACCGCCCAGGCACCCGCCGTGTCGAGCCGGGTGTCGGAGGCGGCGACGATCCGCCGGATCGTGTCCAGGTCGGTGCGGCGCAGGATCCGGCCGACGACGAGTTCGAGGAGCTTCTCCGAGTCGCCGGACATGGTGGGCGAGCCGAAGCCCTCGCCCATGTCGGGGGCGGCGGCGCGCGCCGAGTCGCGGAGCGTCACCTGCTTGAGGGAGAGGGCCACCAGGAAGCCGACGGCGGCGACGGGCACCGTCCAGAGGAAGACGGTGTGCAGGGTGTCCGCGTACGCCTGGACGATCGGCTCGGCGACCCGCGGGGGCAGCCCGTGGAGCCCGGCCGGGCTCTGTGCGGCCTGCCCGATCCCTGCCGGATCCACGCCCAGGCTCCCGGCGACGGCCGTGGCCTCGCCGACGCCCGCGGTGAGGTTGGGCCTGAGGGAGTTGGCGTAGATCGTGCCGAAGACGGCCGTTCCGAAGGAACTGCCGAGGGTGCGGAAGAAGGTGACGCCTGAGGTGGCGGTGCCGAGATCGGCGTAGTCGACGGTGTTCTGCACGGCGATGGTCAGGACCTGCATGCACAGGCCGATGCCGACGCCGAGGACGAACATGTACAGCGACTCCGGCCAGGTGCCGGTGTCCGGCCCCATGAGGGAGAGCAGGAAGAGGCCGACGCCCATCACCAGACAGCCGGAGATCGGGAAGATCCGGTAGTGGCCGGTCTTGCTGACGACGTTGCCGCTGAAGACGGAGGCGATGAGCAGGCCGACGACCATGGGGAGGGTGCGGATGCCGGACATGGTCGCGGACTCCCCGTCGACGTACTGCAGGTAGGTCGGCAGGAAGGTCATCGCGCCGAGCATGGCGAAGCCGACGACGAAGCTGAGCACGGAGCAGACGGTGAAAACGGGGTTCCCGAACAGCCGCATGGGCAGCATGGGTTCGGCCGCGCGGGTCTCGGTCCAGCAGAACAGGGCCAGGGCGACGAGACCGCCCGCGAAGAGCCCGAGGATGACGCCCGACGTCCAGGCGTACTCGTTGCCGCCCCAACTGGTCGCCAGGATCAGGGCGCTGGCTCCGGCCGTGACGAGCGCGATACCGGCGTAGTCGATGACGGGCCGGCTCACGGAGCGTACGGACGGGATCGTGCGGGCGGCGGCGAGGACGACCACGATCGCGATGGGAACGTTGACGTAGAAGGCCCAGCGCCAGGTGAGGTGGTCGGTGAACAGACCGCCGAGGAGCGGCCCGATCACGGTCGAGACACCGAACACGGCCCCGATCGCCCCCTGGTACTTGCCGCGGTCGCGCAGCGGGATCACATCGGCGATGAGCGCCATCGAGGTGACCATCAGACCGCCGGCGCCGATGCCCTGGAGGCCGCGCCAGACGATCAGCAGCGTCATGTTGGTGGCGAGTCCGCAGAGGAACGAGCCGGTGATGAAGACGACCGCGGAGATCTGAAAGATCACCTTGCGGCCGAAGAGATCGCCGAACTTGCCGACGAGGACGGTCGCGACCGTCTCGGCGAGCAGATACGAGGTGACCACCCACGACATGTGGGCGGCGCCGCCGAGGTCCGAGACGATCGTGGGCAGGGCGGTGCCGACGATCGTCTGGTCGAGGGCGGCGAGAAGGACACCCAGCATGATCGTGCCGAAGACGATGTTGCGGCGGCGGCTGTCGAGCACGGGTGGCTCGGTGGCGGCCGGGGGCGCGGGCGCTGCGTCGCTGGTGGTGGTCACTCTCGCAGCGTCACACCGCCCCCGCCCTCACGCATGCGGGGGACGGCCGGACAGGTGGACGGCCTGTGCACCGGATCGTGCGGGCCCGCGGGGCCTGACACGGAGACAGGCCCTGCCCCGTCAGGGGGTGACGGGCAGTCGGGGGTGGTGCTTGGCGAGGATCTTGTTGGCCCGCGCGAGAGCGGCGAGCGCGTGCTCGCGGTCCGCCCGGTCCTCCGCGCAGAGCGGTCCGCGGAAGCGGTACACCTCGCGCGCCGCGCAGTCCGCGTCGACCTCGGCCTGGAGGACGTGCAACGGCATGCAGGCGCCGATCATCGCGGCCACGCTGTCGGGGATCGGTACGGGAACGAGGCGCGAGGGCGAGGTGATCACGGGTCAGTCCTAGTCGGTCCGGGGAGGGGACGGAAGTGTCTCCCCTCCATACGTACCGGATCGCCGTAAGGGTTCCGGCACGGCGATGTCGCGGGCGGGCAACGGCCGGGTGCTCCACCGGAGGGGCGCGGGGGCTCCGGGGGAGCGGACCGGGCGACGGCGCGGGCCGTGGCCGGACGCGTTCCCGCAGGTACGGGGGTGGGCGGCCGCCGCGGCAGGGCGCACGGCCCGCCCGTGTCGCCCGGAGGTTCGTCGAACACGCTGCCGGGCGGAGGTGTTGGAGGGGGGTCGTCCGGTCGTGGAATGTGTGGCATCTCACGTTGCGTTCCGGCGACTTGAAGATCCGTAAGACAGCGCTACGTGAGGATCTCGGACAGGTCGTACGAGACGGGCTCGTCCAGCTGGCCGTAGCCGCAGGACTCCGGCGTCCGGTCCGGGCGCCACCGCTTGAACTGAGCGGTGTGGCGGAAGCGGTCCCCCTCCATGTGGTCGTAGCCGACCTCGCAGACCCGCTCCGGCCGCAGCGCCACCCACGACAGGTCCTTCTTCCCCGACCAGCGGCTCGGCGCCCCCGGCAGCCTCGCCCCCTCGTGCGCGGCCTCGTCCGTCCACGCCGCCCACGGGTGCCCGTCCGGCGGGTCCATCCGGAGCGGCTCCAGCTCCGCGACCAGCTCGGCGCGGCGGAGGGCGGTGAAGGCGGCGCACACGCCGACGTGCTGGAGGGCGCCCCGGTCGTCGTACAGGCCGAGCAGCAGCGAACCGACCACCGGCCCGCTCTTGTGGAAGCGGTAGCCGGCCACGACGACATCGGCCGTCCGCTCGTGCTTGATCTTGTACATGAGGCGGGCGTCCGGCCGGTACGGCAGGTCGAGCGGCTTGGCGATCACCCCGTCGAGACCGGCCCCCTCGTACTGCTCGAACCAGCGCGCCGCCAGCTCGGGGTCCCGGGTCGACGGTGCCAGGTGGACCGGGGCGTCGACCCCGTCGAGAACCCGCTCGAGGACCGGCCGGCGCTCGCTCAGCGGGGTGTCCAGCAGCGATTCGTCCCCGAGGGCGAGCAGGTCGAAGGCGATGAACCGGGCCGGGGTGGTCTCCGCGAGCATCCGGACACGCGAGTCGGCCGGGTGGATCCGCTCGGAGAGCCGGTCGAAGTCGAGCCGTCCGTCGTGCTCGATGACGATCTCCCCGTCCACCACGCAGCGCTCCGGCAGCCGGGCCGCGAGCGCCTCGACCAGCTCGGGGAAGTAGCGGGTGAGCGGCTTGCCCGTACGGCTGCCGATGACGAGCTCCGGCCCGTCCCGGTGCACGATCGCGCGGAAGCCGTCCCACTTGGCCTCGTAATGCATCCCGGGCGGGATCCGCTTCACCGCCTTGGCGAGCATCGGTTTCACGGGCGGCATCACCGGAAGGTCCATGCGGCGATTGTCCGGTATGCGGGAGTTGTCGGCGAGCCCTAGGCTGACCGGCATGGCAGGCAAGGCGGCAGCGGTGGAACTGGAAGTCGGCGACCGGACGGTACGGGTCTCCAACCCCGACAAGGTGTACTTCCCCGAACCCGGGTACACCAAGATGGACCTGGTCCAGTACTACCTGGCCGTGGGCGACGGGGTGACCCGCGCCCTGCGGGACCGCCCCACCACCCTGGAGCGCTACCCCGACGGGGTGACCGGCGAGTCCTTCTTCCAGAAGCGCGCCCCGAAGTACCTGCCCGACTGGATCCCGACGGCCCACATCACCTTCCCCAGCGGCCGCTCCGCCGACGAGATGTGCCCCACCGAGCCGGCCGCCGTGCTCTGGGCGGCCAACCTCGGCGCCGTCACCTTCCATCCCTGGCCGGTACGCCGGGACGACACCGACCATCCCGACGAGCTGCGCCTCGACCTCGACCCCCAGCCCGGCACGGACTACGCCGACGCCGTCCGCGCCGCCCACGAGCTGCGCGCGGTCCTCGACGAGCACGGGCTGCGCGGCTGGCCGAAGACCTCGGGCGGCCGGGGCCTCCACGTCTTCGTACCGATCCTCCCCGAATGGACGTTCACCCAGGTCAGGCGGGCGGCGATCGCCTGCGGGCGGGAGCTGGAGCGGCGCATGCCGGAGCGGGTCACCATCAAGTGGTGGAAGGAGGAGCGCGGGAAGCGGATCTTCGTCGACTACAACCAGACGGCCCGGGACCGCACGATCGCCTCCGCCTACTCCGTACGCCCCCGCCCGCACGCGCCCGTCTCGGCGCCGCTGCGGTGGGACGAGGTCGACGACGCCGTGCCGCGGGACTTCGACATCAAGACGATGCCGGTCCGGTACGCGGAGGTCGGTGACGTCCACGCGGACATGGACGACGAGCGGTTCAGCCTGGAGTCACTGCTCGAACTGGCCCGGCGGGACGAGGCGGAACACGGTCTGGGCGACCTGCCGTACCCGCCGGAGTACCCGAAGATGCCGGGGGAGCCGAAGCGGGTGCAGCCGAGCCGGGCGAAGAAGGAGCCTCCCGCCGGGACGTGAGGGGTTAGGGCCGGGGCGCTTCCGGGCGGTGCCACCGGCCCTCCCTGTTCACTCTAAAACAACACGAACGGTCGTGCTAGTATTTTCGCATACCGAGGACGACCGAGGAGATCCGGCATGTACCCGATGGCTCCGCTCATCCGCACCGCCCTGAACGCCACCGCACGAGTCGCCCCCGGCCCGGCCGGCCGCTGGGCCTTCCACCTCTTCGTCCGTCCCCTCGGCCGGGCGAAGGTGAGACCCGGGGAACAGGCGCTCCTCGCGGCCGCCCGCACCGGGACCCTCCACGTCCGGGGCGAGGAGGTGGTGACGTACACCTGGGGCGACGGCCGACGGCCCGTCCTGCTCGTGCACGGCTGGTCCTCCCGCGCCTCCCGGCTCGGCGTCTTCGCCGAGGAGCTCCTCGCGCGCGGGTACAGCCCGGTCGCCTTCGACGCCCCCGGTCACGGCGACTCCTCCGGACGGGCGAGCAACATCGTCGAATACCGGGAGATCATACGGGAGTTGCACAGTCGGCACGGTGACTTCGAGGCCGTCGTGGCCCACTCCTTCGGCGTCCTCGCCGCCCTGTTCGCCCTGCGTGACGGCGTCCGCACGGCCCGCTTCGTGGGCCTCGGCGGCGTCGGCTCCTTCGACATGCTCCTGGAGGGCTTCCGGGCCGGGCTCGGCCTGGACGAGAGGGTGGTGCGGTCCATGCGCGCGTACGTCGAGCGGCGTCTCGTCCCCGGTGAGCCGGGTGTCTGGGGCCGCTTCGGCGCCGACCACGCGCCGGACGAACTCGGGGCGCCCGTCCTGCTGTTCCACGACGAGGGCGACGACATGGTGCCCCTGGTCCAGGCGCGGTTCCTCGTCCGGGCGCACGGCGACAAGGCACGGCTCGTCGTCACCCGGGGCCTCGGCCACCGCCGGATCCTCACGGATCCCGGCGTCGTGACGGAAGCGGTGGAGTTCGCGACCGCCACGGAGCGGGAGGCCCGTACGCGCGAGGGTGCCGGCTCGACGGCGCCGTGAACGCCGCCGCGCTCACGCGACCGCGGCCGGGCCGGGGCACGCGGGGCCGGGGCGGGTCGGGGGCCCGGTCAGGCCGGGCCCGTTCAGGGGTCAGGTCGGGCCGCGTCGGTGGTCGGGTCGGGTCGGGTCGGCCCAGCTCAGGCAGGGTCGGCGAGCGCCGCCCGGCCCTTGTCCGTGGCCGAGGAGAGCAGGCGGGCCGTGATGCCCCGCTCGGCGCGGGCGTACACACCGGGATCGCCGAACAGCACCGACCGGGCGTTGGCCGCCTCCATGAGGGCGATCACCTCGAAGGCCAGCTGCTCCACGTCCACGTCCTCCGCCACCTCCCCGACGGCGCGCGCCTCCGTCAGGGCCCCCTCCACGTACGCGCTCCAGGCGTGGCGCGTCTGCGCGACGGCGTCGTGGACCGGGCCCGTACGGGCGTCGAACTCGGCCGAGACCGCGTAGAAGAAGCAGCCGCCCGCGAAGACCCGCTCCGAGGAGTACGCGAGCCAGTTCCGGCACAGCTCACGCACCCGCCCCACGCCCGGCGGCCGCTCCTCGAGCGGGGTGACGACCCGGTCGGCGAAGACCGCGACGGCGGCCCTGACGGTGGCGAGCTGGAGCTCCTCCTTGGAGCCGAACAGGGCGAAGACGCCGCTCTTGCTCAGCTCCAGCTCGGTCGCGATCCGTCCCAGGGACAGGCCCTCGAGCCCCTCGACCGAGGCGATGTCCATCGTCCGGCCGAGGACGAGGCGCCGGGTCTGGTTGCCCCGCTCCACGCGTCCGTCCGTCTTCGTCCCGGTGCCGTTTCCGGTGCTGCCGCTCATAACGCCATCGTACTGAACGCACGACCGTGCGGATATCTCGGCGGGGGCGGCGCCCTACCCGGCCCAGGCCCGCTCGCCCGGCTCTCGCCGCTCCGCCGGGGCGAGCAGCAGCACCTCCAGGGCCCGCGCGCAGGCCCGCGCCTGCGCCAGGAACCAGTCCAGCCGCGCGTCGGTGAGCAGTTCGGGCGTCGCGCCGACCGCGAGCGCGAACCGCGCGTGCCCCGTGCGCTCCAGGACCGGTACGGCCAGCGTCCGGACACCGTGGGCCGACTCGCCGGTATCGAGGGCGTACCCCGACTTCCGTACGCGTGCCAACTCGTCGGACAGGGAGGGGGGTCGGCGAGAGTCCGCTCCGTGAGCGCGTACAGCGGCGGCAGCGCGCGCGGCCCGCCCCCGCCCGCCCGGGGCCAGGCGAGCAGCACCCTCCCCGGCGCCGTCGCGTGCAGCGGTCGGCGCAAACCCACGTTCGGGGTCACCGAACCACCCGCCACGATCACCGCGTGCGGGCCGCTGCGCAGCGCCAAGTCGGCTGCGGTACCCGTCCGTTCGGCCAGATCGGAGAGCTCGGGGGCGGCCAGGTGCAGTCCCCGCTGGTGGTACGACAGCCGGCCCAGCTCGGTCATCGCCGGACCGAGCCGGTAGCGCGCGGTCCGGGCGTCCTGCTCCAGGAAGCCCGCGCCGAGCAGGGTGCGGGCCAGCCGGTGCGCCGTCGAGGTGGAGAGCCCGAGCCGGCGCGCCAGGTCGGAGGCGCTCAGGTCGGGCCCGTTGTCGTGGAAACAGTGCAGCACGTCCAGTGCGCGGCGGACCGCCTGGGCGCCCGCCGGGGGTCGGACGATGCCGGCCTCGGTCGTCATAGGGTTCGCTCCCCGTGGGTGATCGAGCTCCCACGCTGCCACATGGCGGGAGCCGAATCAGGCTTGGGGCGAGGACGGAAACACGCTGTTCATCGCTCGGGCCGTGGAGCGGCCGAGGGCACCGGGAAGGGGCGCACCGGGTGGCCGAAACAGTCGTCCCGGCCTCTCGTGTCCGCCATTGATCGAACGTTGATGGCGTGTTTACGGCACCGGGGCAGTCTGGCGGTCATGCAGACGGATACCGACGTGCTGACCGCCCCCGACCTCTCCTGGCGCGAGAACGCCCTGTGTGCCCAGGCCGGCCCGGAGTTCTTCTTCCCCGCCCCCGGCTCGTCGACGCGCGAGGCCAAGCAGCTGTGCGGGGCGTGCGAGGGGCGCCTGGCGTGCCTGGAGTACGCGCTGACCCACGACGAGCGGTTCGGGGTGTGGGGCGGGCTCTCCGAGAAGGAGCGGGGGCGGCTCAAGCGGCAGAGCCGCTGAGCCGCCCCCGGGGAGGGTGGCGGGCTCAGCCGGCCGCGCGTGCGGCCATCCGGGCCTTGCGGGCCGCGAGCTTCTCGTCGAACTTGCTCGCCTCGCTGTCCAGACCGTTCATGTAGAGCCCCAGCTCCTCCTGGGCGCGCAGGCCGTCCGGGCCGAGGCCCTCGATCTGGAGGACCTTGAGGAAGCGCAGGACGGGCTGGAGGACGTCGTCGTGGTGGATGCGCATGTTGTAGATCTCGCCGATCGCCATCTGCGCGGCCGCCCGCTCGAAGCCCGGCATGCCGTGTCCGGGCATCCGGAAGTTGACCACGACGTCCCGCACGGCCTGCATGGTCAGGTCGGGGGCGAGCTCGAAGGCCGCGCCGAGCAGGTTGCGGTAGAAGACCATGTGCAGGTTCTCGTCGAGCGCGATGCGGCTGAGCATCCGGTCGCAGACCGGGTCGCCGGACTGGTGGCCGGTGTTCCGGTGGGAGATGCGGGTGGCGAGCTCCTGGAAGGCCACGTACGCGACGGAGTGGAGCATCGAGTGCCGGTTGTCGGACTCGAAGCCCTCGCTCATGTGCGCCATCCGGAACTGCTCCAGCTTGTCCGGGTCGACGGCGCGGGAGGCGAGGAGGTAGTCGCGCATCACGATGCCGTGGCGGCCCTCCTCGGCGGTCCAGCGGTGCACCCAGGTGCCCCAGGCGCCGTCGCGGCCGAAGAGGCTGGCGATCTCGTGGTGGTAGCTCGGAAGGTTGTCCTCGGTGAGCAGGTTGACGACGAGGGCGATCTTGCCGATGTCGGTGACCTTGGACTGGGACGGGTCCCAGGCCTCGCCGTCCTCGAAGAAGCCGGGGAAGTTGCGCGCGTCGGACCACGGCACGTACTCGTGCGGCATCCAGTCCTTGGTGACCTTCAGGTGCCGGTTGAGCTCCTTCTCCACGACCTCTTCGAGCGCGTAGAGGAGCCGTGCGTCGGTCCACTCTGCCGAACTGCCGAGATGGGGAGAGGTAAGCGTCACGGGGACTCCTGGGGGACGGGGGGAAGGGCATACGGGAATACCTACGGATTCGTAGGTTACGAAACCGTAGGTTAAGCCTCCGTAAGGCGTCGGCCAAGCCCCTCCCGGCGATGTCCGGTTACGTTCCGTTATGCGTCCTGCTCGGGCAGGGTGCCAGAGACGCAGGTCACGTCCCGCCCCGCGGTCGGCGGTTTCCCCGGCCGACTACACAGCGCAGACGCCCGGCGCTGAGCGGGTGGCGCGCACGGCGGGGCCCGGGGACTCGCCCCAGGTCCCGCCGACAGGGGACGGCGACTCGCCCCCCGTCCGCGCACGGCGCGGGAACCGAGTCCCGGGCCCTACTCCGCCGCTACGGCCCCTTCCGTCTCGGTTTCCGCGTCCGCTCCGGCGTCGGGCCTCCGGCGGGGGGTCGGGGCCGTGTCCCTGACCTCCTCCGCCGTCGTCGGCCGCAGCTCCCCGTCGAGCAGCAGCCAGCGGGTGATACCCAGCGACTCCAGGAACGCCACGTCGTGGCTCGCCACGATCAGCGCCCCCTCGTAGGCGTCGAGGGCCGCGGTCAGCTTCCGCACCGACGCCATGTCCAGGTTGTTCGTCGGCTCGTCCAACATCAGCAGCTGCGGCGCCGGCTCCGCGAGGAGCAGCGCGGCGAGCGTCGCCCGGAACCGCTCTCCACCGGACAAGGTGCCGACGGGCTGATCCGCCCGCGCCCCCCGGAACAGGAACCGGGCGAGGCGCGCCCTGATCGCGTTCGCCGTCGCCGTGGGCGCGAAGCGGGCCACGTTCTCCACCACGCTCAGCCCGTCGTCGAGCACGTCGAGCCGCTGCGGCAGGAAGCGCAGCGGCACCCGCGCGTCCGTCTCGCCCGACAGTGGCTCCAACTCCCCGGCGATCGTCCGGAGCAGCGTCGTCTTCCCGGCGCCGTTCCGGCCGACCAGGGCGATCCGCTCCGGGCCGCGCAGCTCGAACGCGCCGCCGACCCGGGCCCCGTAGCGCAGCTCCAGGTCCCGCAGGTGCAGGACCTCGCGGCCCGGCGGCACCGAGGTGCGCGGCAGTTCGACGCGGATCTCGTCGTCGTCCCGTACCGCCTCCACCGCCGCGTCGAGCCGCTCCCGCGCCTCCGAGAGACGCTCGGAGTGCAGTGTGCGCTGTTTGCCGGCCGTGACCTGCGCGTCGCGCTTCCGGCCGTTCGCCACGATCTTGGACGCGACCTTGTTCTCGAAGCTCTTCTGTCCGTACCGCTTGCGGCGTGCCAACTTGACCTGCGTATCGGCTAGTTCGCGCTTCTGGCGCTGTACGTCGGCCTCGGCGACGCGCACCATCCGCTCCGCCGCCTCCTGTTCGGCGGCGAGCGCGGTCTCGTACGCGGACCAGTTGCCGCCGTACCAGGCGACCTCGCCGTCGCGCAGGTCGGCGATCTGGTCGACCCGCTCCAGGAGTTCACGGTCGTGGCTGACCACGACCAGGACCCCGGACCACTTCTCGACCGCCTCGTAGAGACGGGCGCGGGCGTGCAGGTCGAGGTTGTTGGTGGGTTCGTCGAGCAGCAGCACGTCGGGCCGGGCGAGCAGCAGCGCGGCGAGGCGCAGCAGGACGGACTCGCCGCCCGAGATCTCGCCGACGGTCCGGTCCAGGCCGACGTGGTCGAGCCCGAGCTGGTCGAGGACGGCCCGGGCCCGCTCCTCCACGTCCCAGTCGTCACCGAGGGCGGTGAAGTGCTCCTCCGAGGGGTCGCCGCCCTCGATGGCGTGCAGGGCGGCCCGCTTGCCGGCGATGCCGAGGATCTCGTCCACCCGGCGTGCGGTGTCCAGGACCAGGTTCTGCGGGAGGTATCCGAGCTCCCCGGTGACCCGGACGGTGCCGGACGCGGGCGTCAGCTCACCTGCGATCAGTTTCAGGAGCGTGGACTTGCCGGAGCCGTTGAGACCGACGAGCCCGGTGCGGCCGGGGCCGACCGAGAGCCGGAAGTCGTCGAGGACCTCGGTGCCGTCCGGCCAGGAGAAGGAGAGAGAGGAACAGGTGATGAAGGTGGGGTGATGCGCCATGGAGGCCTCCCGGTCGCGCGAGCGTGGAAATGGGGCAACGCGAGAGACACCGGGGCGCGGGCAGTGTGGAGAACGGCTCGTACGCCGAGGTCGAGAACGGCACACGCGGCACAGGGGGCACGCGCGGCGCGGTGTCTCGCAACCTCAGACGAGCAACGTCCTTCTCCGATCGGGTGACGACAAGGTCAGTACAGACCGTACGACCCGCTCCGGGAGGCAGGCAAACGAATTACGCGGGAGTCCCGTCGCCCTACGGGCGCTCGCGGAGCAGCTCCGCCAGGTCCTGATCCCAGTCCAGGTACTGGTGTTCGCGGCCCGCCGGCACCAGGTCCTGCGAGCGCTCCAGGAAGAGGCGCAGCTCGGAGGTGCGTACGTGGACCATGGCCACCCCCTCCGGCGAGTGGAACTCGACCACCGTGCGGTCGTAGCCGTACGGACGCAGGCGTACGTCCCCGACGCCGGCGGGGCGCTCGACGCCCTGGACGAGCAGCTCGCGCGCGAAGGCCCAGGAGACCTCGACGCCCTCCAGGGTCGCCGGCGGCGGGAAGGCCATGCTCACCGCGTACGGGTCCCCGCGGTCGTACCGGAGGGTGGCGGGGACGGTCTCCATCCGGGGAGCGGATGCGACCAGACGGGCTTGAACGGCCTGTTCGATGACGGCGGACAAGACCGGCTCCTCTCACGCGGGCTTCGGGTCCTGTGCGTCTCCCCGACACCAGGGCCCCTGACACTCCTCAAGACGAGCGTGGCGGCCGGAACGTGCACTCGCGTCCCACGTGAGTTGCGTCACCGGTTTCCCGGGACATCCGGCGCGAGGGGGCAGGCCGTGGGCCACGCCCGGCCGGGGACGCCCCCTGGACGCGGAGCCGCCCGGGGCACTAGCTTCCGGCGCCATGACGTCCATGGGGAAGACGAGACGAATGATGTCGGTGGGGCTGATCGGGGCGGCGCTGGCGCTGACCCTGGCCGCCCCGGCGCGGGCCGGGGAGACCCCCACGGCAGCGGCCGGCTGGCAGCTGACACCGACCGGAACCGACGCCCGCTTCCGGGGGCTCGCGCCGGTCGACCGCCGGACCGCGTGGGCCGCGGGCTCGAAGGGCACGGTCCTTCGCACCACCGACGGCGGCCGGAGCTGGCGAAACGTATCGCCGGCCGGCGCGGGCGACCTGGAGTTCCGTGACGTCGAGGCCTTCGACGCCCGCCGGGCCGTCGTCCTCGCCATCGGGGAGGGCGAGGCCTCCCGGGTGCTGCGCACCGAGGACGGCGGCGCCACCTGGACCGAGTCCTTCCGCAACACCGACGCGCGGGCCTTCTACGACTGCATGACCTTCTTCGACCACCGGCACGGACTCGCCATGAGCGACCCGGTCGACGGCAAGTACCGCATCCTCTCCACCCGCGACGGCGGCCGCTCCTGGCAGGTGCTGCCGAGCGACGGGATGCCGGACGCCCTCCCCGGCGAGGCGGGCTTCGCCGCGAGCGGCCAGTGCCTCGTGTCGGCCGGGCCCCGGGACGTGTGGCTCGCGACCGGCGGCGGCGCCACCGCGCGCGTGCTCCACTCCGCCGACCGCGGACTGACCTGGACCGCCTCGGACACGCCGGTCCCGGCCGGCGATCCGGCCCGCGGCGTCTTCGGACTCGCCTTCCGCGACCGCACGCACGGGATCGCCGTCGGCGGCGACTACCGCAAGGACCAGCCGTCCCCGCGGGCCGGCGCGATCAGCACCGACGGCGGCCGCACCTGGCGCCCCTCGGCCACACTGCCGCCCGCCTACCGCTCCGGCGTCGCCTGGCTCCCGCACAGCAAGGCGGCGGCGCTCGCCGTCGGCCCGACCGGCACCGATCTCACCACGGACGGCGGCCGCACCTGGCACACCGTCGACACCGGCTCGTACGACACGGTCGACTGCACCCCGGACGGCTCCTGCTGGGCCTCGGGCGAGAAGGGCCGCATTGCCCGCACGCCCTAGGAGGGCAGCTGCTCCCGGTACGCGGCGATCCCCTCGGCCGTCTTGGTCGCGTAGAACTCCGTGATCCGGTACGCGCACACGCCCTCGACGCTGAACGGGTCGGCCGCCGCGATCCTCTCGATCTCCGCGCGGTCGACCCCGGCGGCCAGGATCACCCCGCCGTCCCGCGGGTTCTTCCGGCCCGACGCCAGGAACACGCCCGCGGCGTACTGCGCGTCGAGCCACTCGACGTGCGCGTCGAGCAGCGCGTCCACCCGCTCGACGGGTGCGGTGTAGGTCAATTCCAGTACGAACATGATCGCCAGGCTACCGTTCGCCGCCCCGGCGGAGTCCGGACGTTCCAGCCCTCGGAACGGACGCTCCGCCCGCCGTAGGCTGGCCCGCATCATGACGATCATCGAGATTCCGGCGGGCTGGCCCGCCGACGAGAGCGCCGCCCGTGCCGTCCAGCAGGAGCTGCGCGGACGGCTCGTGCGCGACGAGGAGGGGCCTGCGGTCGGCGAGGGCCATGTCACCGGCCTCGACGTGGCCTACGACGACGAGCGGGACCTCGTCGCCGCCGCGGCCGTCGTGCTCGACGGGCGGACCCTGGAGGTGGTGGAGGAGGCCACGGCGGTCGGCCGGGTCTCCTTCCCGTACGTCCCCGGGCTCCTCGCCTTCCGGGAGATCCCGACCGTGCTCGCGGCGCTCGACGCCCTGACCGCCGACCCGGGCCTCCTGGTCTGCGACGGCTACGGCCTCGCCCACCCCCGCCGCTTCGGTCTCGCCAGCCACCTCGGGGTGCTCACCGGCCGGGCGTCCATCGGCGTCGCCAAGAACCCCTTCACCTTCTCGTACGAGCAACCCGGCAGCGCCCGCGGCGACTTCGCCCCGCTTCTCGCCGACGGGGAGGAGGTCGGCCGGGCCCTGCGCACCCAGGCCGGCGTGAAGCCCGTGTTCGTCTCGGTCGGCCACCGGGTCTCCCTCGCCAACGCCTGCGCCCACACCCTCCACCTGACCCCGCGCTACCGGATCCCGGAGACCACGCGGCGCGCCGACTCGCTCTGCCGTACGGCGCTCAAGGAGGCACAGGAGTCACTCGGGTCCGTCTGAGCACCTCACCCCGAGGGCCCCGTTCGAGCCGTCGGCCTGAGTAGCCGTCTCGGTACCCGGTCTGAGCACCCGTCTGAGTACCCGGGGTGAGTACCCGTACGGATGCCCGCTGTCAGACCCCCACGGCAGAGTGGGCCCCATGACAGCTCGCGTTCCCGCACCCCGTGGTCTCACCACCGCCCTCGCCGTCGCCGGGGTCACCGCCCTCGCCTGGGCCTGCGCCGTCCTGTACGTCATCGCGGACTGGACGCTCGGATGATCGGTCGCCTGCGGTGCATCGTCCTCGACTGCCCGGACGCACGCGAACTGGCCGGCTTCTACCGGGAGTTGATCGGCGGCGCGATCGAATGTCCCGACCCGGCGCTCGCCGTCGGCGAGGGCTCCGCCGTGCTGTGCGACGAGGGCGGCCCGGTGCTCGCCTTCCAGAGCGTGGCCGACCACCGTCCGCCCGTCTGGGGCGCGCCCGAGCAGCAGTTCCACCTGGACGTACGGGTCGGTGACCCGGTCGCCGCCCACGCGGCCGTGCTCGCGCTCGGCGCCACCCCGCTCGACGCGGGCGGGGCGCCCGCCTGGCGCGTCTACGCCGACCCGGCGGGCCACCCCTTCCGTCTCGTCCACCCCTGACGCGGGCCGCGTTCTAACCCCGGTGCGCCACCCGGAAGCGGATGCCCGCCGCGCGCAGGCGGTCGATCAGGGCGTCGCCCATCGCCACCGCCGTCGTCACCTGCCCCGCGGTCTTCGGCAGGGGGTCGAAGGCGAGGCAGAGGGCCGACTCGGCCAGCATCGTCGCCGTCTCGTCATAGCCGGGATCGCCGCCCGAGACCTCCGTGAACACCCGTCGTCCACCGCCCTCGCCGACGAACCGGACCGAGAACCAGCTGCGGGCCCGGCGCTCGGCCGACGGGCCCTGGCCCGAGGAGTAACGCCCCATCAGCCAGGAGCGAACTGAAGGTAGTTGGGCGGCGGCGACGCCCGCGCCGATCGCGGCGGTGCCGCCGAGGGCCATCGGGAGGGTCTTCACGGAGGCGTAGTGCCGGTAGCGGAAGTCCGGCCCGTACCGTTCGAGGGCCGCCGCCGAGCGGACCACCACCTGCGGGTCGAGCGTCGGCAGCGGCAGCGCCCAGGTGCCCGTCTCGCGGCTGAACCGCGGCCCGCCGAGCGGCGCACGGGCCCGGCGGCCCACCAGGCGCGGCTCGTGCAGCCGGCGTTCACGCGCCGCGCGCATCATCTCCCGGCCCCGGCCGAGCGCGGTCAGCGCCGAGGCGAAGGTGCCGCCGGAGAAGGCGGCCCCGACCCGGACGAAGCCGTCGACGCGCAGCGGCACGTCCTCCGGCAGCTGCCGGACGGTGAAGTACACGCCCAGGTCGTGCGGGACGGAGTCGAAGCCGCAGGCGTGCACGATCCGGGCGCCCGTCTCCCGGGCGCGCGCGTCGTGCCGTACGAACATGCGGTCCACGAACTCGGCCTCACCCGTCAGATCGAGGTAGTCCGTGCCCGCCTCCGCGCAGGCCGCGACGAGTCCCTCGCCGTACCAGACGTACGGACCGACCGTGCTCGCCACCACCCGCGCGGACTCGGCGAGCGCCCGCAGCGAACCGGGATCGGCCGAGTCCGCCACCAGCAGCGGCAGGGCGGCGAGGTGCGGCCGCTCGGCGGCGAGCCGGTCCCGCAGGGCCTCCAGTCTGCCGAGGCTGCGCCCGGCGAGCGCCCAGCGGCACTCCGCCGGTGCGTGCTCGGCCAGGTACTCCGCGGTGAGCTCGCCCACGAAGCCCGTCGCCCCGAAGAGCACCACGTCATGCGGTCTGGATCCGGTCTCGTGTCCCACGCCCGCCCCTGTCTCCATCAAGACCCTCGTCTCGGCCGTACCGCGCCGCCGCGCGGTTGTCGTCGGCGGAGGATAGCGGAACCGGAGCCGCTGCCGTCCGGACCCGCGGCCTCCGGAATTTCCAAGCGCTTGCTCGGCCGGGGGGCTTGTGCCACATGGAACACGTTCCTAGCATCTCCGGTGTTACATCATTGGTGTCACACACGTCTGGGGGCTCGATGAGCACGACGCACACCGGCCGCGACGGCCCGCTCACGGGGGTGCGCGTGGTCGAACTCGCCGGGATCGGCCCCGGCCCCTTCGCCGCCATGCTCCTCGCCGACCTCGGCGCCGACGTCGTCCGCGTCGACCGCCCCGGGGGTGCCGGCCTCGGCATCGACCCCGCCAAGGACCTCACCAACCGCAACAAGCGCTCCGTCCTCGTCGACCTCAAGGCCGAGGACGGCCCCGCCACCGTGCTCGACCTCGTCGAGCGGGCCGACATCCTGGTCGAGGGGTACCGGCCGGGAGTCGCCGAACGCCTCGGCGTCGGCCCCGAGGCCTGCCTCGCCCGCAACCCGCGTCTCGTCTACGGCCGGATGACCGGCTGGGGCCAGGACGGGCCGCTCGCCCCCACCGCAGGGCACGACATCGGCTACATCGCGATCACCGGCGCCCTCGGCATGATCGGCCCCGATCCGGACGGCCCGCCCACCATCCCCGCCAACCTCGTCGGCGACTACGCGGGCGGCTCCCTCTACCTCGTCATCGGCGTCCTCGCCGCCCTCCAGCACGCCCGGACACACGGCGAGGGGCAGGTCGTCGACGCGGCCATCGTCGACGGCACCGCGCACCTCACCACCATGATCCACGCCATGCTCGCGGCGGGCGGCTGGCAGGACCGCAGGGGGGTCAACCTCCTCGACGGCGGCTGCCCCTTCTACGGCGTGTACGAGACCTCCGACGGCGGCCACATGGCGGTCGGCGCCCTGGAGGAGCGGTTCTACGCCGAGTTCGTCCGTCTCCTCGGCGCCGAGGACATCGCCTCCGCCCGCGGCGACCTCACCCGCTGGCCCGAGCTGCGCAAGGCGGTCGCCGACCGCTTCCGGAGCCGTACCCGCGCGGAGTGGACCGCCGTCTTCGACGGCAGCGACGCCTGCGTCGCCCCCGTCCTGTCGCTGAGCGAGGCCCCCTCCCACCCCCACCTGGCCGCCCGCGCCACCTTCGCCGAGCGGGACGGCGTCGCACAGCCCGCCCCCGCGCCCCGCTTCTCCGTCACCCCCGCCACCCTCCGTACGGGCCCCGCCCTGCCGGGCGCCGACACCGCCGAGGTCGCCCGCGACTGGGCCGTACCCTCCCTGAAGACCCAGGAGCCCGAAGCATGAAGCGTCAGCTCTACACCGAGGACCACGAGGCCTTCCGCGCCACCGTGCGCACCTTCCTGGAGAAGGAGGTGCTGCCCCACTACGCGCAGTGGGAGAAGGACGGCATCGTCTCCCGCGAGGTCTGGCTCGCCGCCGGACGGCAGGGCCTCCTCGGGATCGCCGTCGACGAGGAGTACGGGGGCGGCGGGAACGCCGACTTCCGCTACGGTGCGGTCCTCGCCGAGGAGTTCACCCGGGCCGGCGCCCCCGGCCTCGCCATCGGCCTGCACAACGACATCATCGGCCCGTACCTCACCTCGCTCGGCACCGAGGAGCAGAAGCGGCGCTGGCTGCCCGGCTTCTGCTCCGGCGAGCTCGTCACCGCCATCGCCATGACGGAACCCGGCGCCGGATCCGACCTCCAGGGCATCCGCACCACCGCCGAGGACCACGGCGACCACTGGATACTCAACGGCTCCAAGACCTTCATCTCCAACGGCATCCTCGCCGACCTGGTGATCGTCGTCGCCCGGACCACCCCCGAGGGCGGCGCCCACGGCCTCTCCCTGCTCGTCGTCGAGCGCGGCGCGGAGGGCTTCGAGCGCGGCCGCAACCTCGACAAGATCGGCCAGAAGTCCCAGGACACCGCCGAACTCTTCTTCACGGACGTCCGCGTCCCGAAGGAGAACCTGCTCGGCGAGCTCAACGGCGCCTTCCTCCACCTCATGACCAACCTCGCCCAGGAGCGCCTCGCCATCGCCGTCGCCGGCATCGCCGGGGCCGAGCACCTCCTGGAGCTCACCACCACGTACGTCAAGGAGCGCGAGGCCTTCGGCCGCCCGCTCGCCCGGCTCCAGCACATCCGCTTCGAGGTCGCCGAGATGGCCACCGAGTGCGCCGTCACCCGGACCTTCGTCGACCGCTGCATCGAGGAACACGCCAACGGGGCCCTCGACGCCGTCCACGCCTCCATGGCCAAGTGGTGGGCGACCGAACTCCAGAAGCGGGTCGCCGACCGCTGTCTGCAACTGCACGGCGGATACGGCTACATGAGCGAATTCCCGGTCGCCCGCGCCTTCACCGACGGCCGGATCCAGACCATCTACGGCGGTACGACCGAGATCATGAAGGAGATCATCGGCCGTTCCCTCCTCGGCTGACCTCGTTCCGCACCCCTCGAAGAACCCTCATCGCGAAAGGCTTTCCGTGAGCACCGAAGCGTACGTGTACGACGCGATCCGCACCCCGCGCGGACGCGGCAAGGCCAACGGCTCCCTGCACGGCACCAAGCCCATCGACCTGGTCGTCGGCCTCATCCGGGAGATCCAGGCCCGCCACCCCGGACTCGACCCGGCCGCCATCGACGACATCGTCCTCGGCGTCGTCGGCCCCGTCGGCGACCAGGGCTCCGACATCGCCCGTATCGCCGCCATCGCCGCCGGGCTCCCCGACACCGTCGCCGGCGTCCAGGAGAACCGCTTCTGCGCCTCGGGCCTCGAAGCGGTCAACATGGCCGCGATGAAGGTCCGCTCCGGCTGGGAGGACCTCGTCCTCGCCGGTGGCGTCGAGTCCATGTCCCGGGTCCCGATGGCCTCCGACGGCGGCGCCTGGTTCGCCGACCCGATGACCAACCTGGAGACGAACTTCGTTCCGCAGGGCATCGGCGCCGACCTGATCGCCACCCTGGAGGGCTTCAGCCGCCGCGACGTCGACGAGTACGCCGCCCTCTCCCAGGAGCGCGCCGCCGCCGCCGTCAAGGACGGCCGCTTCGCCCGCTCGATCGTCCCCGTCAAGGACCGCGCCGGCCTCACCGTCCTCGACCACGACGAGTTCCTGCGGCCCGGCACCACCGCCGACTCCCTCGCCCGCCTCAAGCCCTCCTTCGCCGACATCGGCGAGCTCGGCGGCTTCGACGCGGTGGCCCTGCAGAAGTACCACTGGGTCGAGGAGATCAACCACGTCCACCACGCCGGCAACTCCTCCGGCATCGTCGACGGCGCCTCCCTCGTCGCCATCGGCTCCCAGGAGGTCGGCGAGCGGTACGGGCTGACTCCGCGCGCCCGGATCGTCTCGGCCGCCGTTTCCGGCTCCGAGCCGACCATCATGCTCACCGGCCCGGCCCCGGCCACCCGCAAGGCCCTCGCCAAGGCCGGCCTCACCATCGACGACATCGACCTGGTCGAGATCAACGAGGCCTTCGCGGCCGTCGTCCTGCGCTTCGTCAAGGACATGGGCATCTCCCTGGACAAGGTCAACGTCAACGGCGGTGCCATCGCGCTCGGCCACCCGCTCGGCGCCACCGGCGCGATGATCCTCGGCACCCTCGTCGACGAGCTGGAGCGCCAGGACAAGCGCTACGGCCTCGCCACCCTCTGCGTGGGCGGCGGCATGGGCATCGCCACCGTCGTCGAGCGCGTCTGACCGTCCCGTCCGCACCCCACTAACGGAGAAGCAGCAGTCATGAGCGAGAGCACCACCATCCGCTGGGAGCAGGACGAGACCGGGATCGTCACCCTCGTCCTGGACGACCCCAACCAGTCCGCCAACACCATGAACCAGGCCTTCCGGGCCTCGATCAAGGCGATCGCCGACCGCGTGGAGGCCGAGAAGGACTCCATCCGCGGCATCATCTACACCTCCGCGAAGAAGACGTTCTTCGCGGGCGGCGACCTCAAGGACATGATCAAGGCGGGCCCCGAGCACGCCCAGGACATCTTCGACAGCGCGATCGAGATCAAGAACGCGCTCCGCCGCATCGAGACCCTCGGCAAGCCCGTCGTCGCCGCCATCAACGGCGCCGCGCTCGGCGGCGGCTACGAGATCGCGCTCGCCTCCCACCACCGCGTCGCCCTCGACGCCCCCGGCTCCAAGATCGGCCTCCCCGAGGTCACCCTCGGCCTGCTGCCGGGCGGCGGTGGCGTCGCCCGCACCGTCCGCCTCATGGGCATCACCGACGCGCTCCTCAAGGTGCTGCTCCAGGGCACGCAGTACGCCCCGAAGCGCGCCCTGGACAATGGTCTCGTCCACGCGGTCGCCGCCACCGCCGAGGAGATGATGGCCAAGGCCATCGCCTTCATCGACACGCACCCGGAGTCCCACCAGCCCTGGGACGTCCCCGGCTACCGCATCCCCGGCGGCACCCCGTCGAACCCGAAGTTCGCCGCCAACCTGCCCGCCTTCCCGGCGAACCTGCGCAAGCAGCTCAACGGCGCGCCCTACCCGGCCCCGAAGGCCATCATGGCCGCGGCCGTCGAGGGCTCCCAGGTCGACTTCGAGACCGCGCTCACCATCGAGAGCCGCTACTTCACCGAGCTGGTCATCGGCCAGACGGCGAAGAACATGATCCAGGCGTTCTTCTTCGACCTCCAGGCGGTGAACTCGGGCGCGAGCCGCCCGAAGGGCGTCGAGAAGCGCCAGGTCCGGAAGGTCGCCGTGCTCGGCGCCGGGATGATGGGCGCCGGCATCGCGTACTCCTGCGCCCGCGCCGGCATCGAGGTCGTCCTCAAGGACGTCTCCGCCGAGTCCGCCGCGAAGGGCAAGGCGTACTCCGAGAAGCTCTGCGCCAAGGCCGTGTCCCGCGGCCGCACCACGCAGGAGAAGGCCGACGCCCTCCTCGCCCGCATCACGCCCACCGCCGACGTGGCGGACCTGGCGGGCTGCGACGCGGTCATCGAGGCGGTCTTCGAGGACACCGCCCTCAAGCACAAGGTCTTCCAGGAGATCGAGCACATCGTCGCCCCCGACGCCCTCCTGTGCTCGAACACCTCCACCCTCCCGATCTCCGTCCTCGCCGAGGGCGTCGAGCGGCAGACCGACTTCATCGGCCTGCACTTCTTCTCGCCCGTCGACAAGATGCCGCTCGTCGAGATCATCAAGGGCGAGCGGACCGGCGACGAGGCGCTGGCCCGCGCCTTCGACCTGGTCCGTCAGATCAACAAGACGCCGATCGTGGTCAACGACTCCCGCGGCTTCTTCACCTCCCGGGTGATCGGCCACTTCATCAACGAGGGCGTCGCCATGGTGGGCGAGGGCATCGAGCCCGCCTCGATCGAGCAGGCGGCCGCCCAGGCGGGCTACCCGGCGAAGGTCCTGTCCCTCATGGACGAGCTGACCCTGACCCTCCCGCGCAAGATCCGCAACGAGACGAAGAAGGCGATCGAGGAGGAGGGCGGCACGTGGGTCACCCACCCCGGCGAGGCCGTCATCGACCGCATGGTGGACGAGTTCGGCCGCCCCGGCCGCAGCGGCGGCGCGGGCTTCTACGAGTACGGCGAGGACGGCAAGCGCGGCATGCTGTGGCCGGGCCTGCGCGAGCACTTCACGAAGCCGGGGTACGAGATCCCGTTCCGGGACATGCAGGAGCGGATGCTGTTCTCCGAGGCCCTGGACACCGTCCGGCTCCTGGAGGAGGGCGTCCTGACCTCCGTCGCCGACGCCAACATCGGCTCCATCATGGGCATCGGCTTCCCCGCCTGGACCGGCGGCATCCTCCAGTACATCAACGGTTACGAGGGAGGGGTCGCGGGCTTCGTCGCGCGGGCGCGCGAGCTGGCGGAGACGTACGGCGAGCGCTTCGAGCCCCCGGCCCTCCTAGTGGGGAAGGCCGAGCGCGGCGAGACCTTCACCGACTCCTGAAAGCCGTCCGCAGCTCCTCGCTCAGCGAGCGCTGAAACGCGGTGACGAGGGCCTGGACCACCATCGGCTGCATATGGGCCGAGAGCGACTTCATCGCGCTCAGGTGGTCCGGGTCCTCCCCGCTCTCCCGGTACGGGCTCCACACCTCGTCCCGGAAGAGCCGGGACAGCTCCTGGGCGGCGGCGCGCGCGTGCTCCAGGAGCACGGTCCGGGAGGCGAGGATCGTCTCGTGCTCGATCGGCACGTCGAGCAGCTCGACCCCGAGCCGCAGCAACGCCCCGTCGAGACGGTACGTGTCGGCCTCGTCGGTCCGGTCGAGCACCCCCATCGCGGCGAGCCGGTCCACGTCCCGTTCGGTCAGCGCCCGCCCGGCCCGCCGCTCCAGCTCGCGCCGGGTGATCGTCTCGGCGGACTCGGGCGCCCAGGAGGCCACCAGCGCCCGGTGGATCGCGAGATCCTGCGCGCTGAGGTCGGCCGGCAACTGCTCGAGGTACCGCTCGATCGCGGCGAGGGTCATCCCCTGCCGCTGGAGCTCCTCGATCAGCGCGAGCCGCGACAGATGGTCCTGCCCGTAGTGCCCCACCCGCCGCGCCCCGATGACGGGCGGCGGCAGCAGCCCCCGGGTCCCGTAGAACCGCACGGTCCGCACCGTGACACCGGCCCGCGCGGCGAGCTCGTCCACGGTGTACACGGGCTCCTGGGCGTCGTTCCCCTGCTCCATGGTTCAACAGTATTGCTGTCTCACCATTCGTGTAAAAGACCCGGGGACCGTCCAGCCGGTCGGTGCTCCGCCGGGCGTCCGGCGACCGGGGCTCAGAGGGGCGCGGGGGAGGACAGGGCCGTGTCGACGGAGGCGAAGGTGACACCGTGGTCGGCCAGCGCCTCGGCGACGACGCCGCCGAGGGTGGTGAGGGCCAGGAGGAGGTGTTCGTCGCCGATCTCGCGGTCCTTGCGTGCCAGGGCCACGCGGAGCGACTTCTCCAGGACGGTCTTGGCCTCGCGGGAGAAGGTGGGGCGGCCCGACCACCACCCGCCGTCCTTGCGGTCGCCCGCCAGCGCGCCCGTGCCATGGGTCTCCTCGACGCGCTCGACGATCGCGCCGACGTCGATGCCCAGACCGGCCAGGGCCTCCGCGTCCGCCCGGGAGAGACCGGCCCGGCGCCGCGCGTCGGAGAGTGCGGCGAGCAGGGCCGGGCGCCGCTCCGGCGGGCACAGCCGTCCGAGCGCCGCCGCAGCGCGCGTGCCCTCGCGGTCGAGCAGCGCGAGGAGGAGGTGCTCCGGGGTGACCACGGTCGCGCCGCCGCGCTCCGCATGGGCGGCGGCGCCCTTCACCGTGGCGCGCGCGGCCTTCGTGAACCGTTCGAACATCACTGCCTCCCGTACTTCTTGTGGACGGCCTGCCGGCTGACTCCCAGCTCGGTCGCGATCTCCTGCCACGACCATCCCTGGTTGCGCGCGCTGCGCACCTGGACGGCCTCCAGCTGTTCCAGCAGTCGCCGCAGGGCGGAGACGGCCCGCAGTCCGACCCGGGGGTCGCGGTCGCCGGCCCGTGCGGCGAGATCGGTCGCATCGGTCATGTTGTCAATGTAGGTTGACAATCCGGAGGGTGTCAACTCTGGTTGACGCCTCGGGGTGCCTCCGCTGCGACGAACGTCTTCGGCGGGTGACGGGCGCGGGGGTGGGGCGTCGTCGGAGTGTTCGGCGGGGCGGGCTAGAGTCAGCGGCTGTTCGACTCGGGGGAACGGGAACAGGGGGAGTCAGATGTACGCGCAACTCAGGGAGACGGCCGACGAATTGGCCCGGGTGCTGTGGCGGGAGCACACCGTCTACCGGGAGCGGGGCGGCGGTGTGGTGATCCGGGGCGAGCACGTGCGCCGCTGGATCAGCCTCGCCCCGACCGGGGGCAAGGACCGGGCGCTGCTGCGCGCCGGGCGGATTCTGGACGGGGGGACGACCGCCCCGGCGCGTACGGAGGTGGTGGTCGACCTGACGGCCGGGTCGTCGGAGCTCGCGGCCGTCTGCCGCCGGCTGCTCGCCGAGGTCGCCGCGGCCGCCGATCCGGTGCCGGAGGCGGGCCGAGACAGGAAGGCGGGGCGGGCGGCTCGCGCCCGCCGCCCCGCCCGGCCGTCCCGCAGGGAGCGGCACACCGGCGCCGGTTCCTGGTTCGTCATGCTCTGCGTCGCCGGAGTGCTCGGTGCCTGGCTCTACAGCGTCTTCGGGGGTTACGGGTACTGACGCGGGTCAGTAGGCGGTCACGGGGTAGTGGTCGGAGAGGTTGGTGTAGGTGTACTGCGTGCCCCAGCTGGAGACCGTCCACGGCGCGCTCTGCTCCAGGACCACGTTGTTGGTCCAGCCGGCGGGCCGGGCGTTCCCGGACCGGTAGAGGACGTGGTCGAGGTCCTCGCGCGGGTCGTCCGGGTAGCGCTCGGAGGCGATCGAGTTCAGCTCCGTGTCGAAGGAGTACGGGTGGCCGGTGCGGGCGTCGGCCCCCGCCAGGCCCGCGTCGGCGAGCATCGTGCCGTACTCGGGCGTGTGCGAGTCGACGTTCATGTCACCGGCGACGATCACCTGCTCATTCGCCGGGATGTTCTTGCCGTCCAGGAACGCGTCGATCGCCTTGAACTGCCGGCTGCGCATCTGCGCCGCCTCGCCCGCCGAGCAGCCCGAGTCGGTCGACTGCGCGTGCGTGCCGAGGACGTGGACGAAGCTGCCGTTCACGTTCAGGACGGTGTAGGCGAAGCCCTTGTTCGAGTACCAGTCGGAGCCGCAGGCGTCCTTGTAGACGTACTGCTCCTTGCGGACGATCGGCCACTTGCTGAGGATCGTCACCCCGCCGTCCTCGGGCGTGGTCGAGGAGTAGGCGCCGCCGGTGGCGTCCCAGCCGGTCCTGCTCCGGCCCACGACGGGGGTCTGGTACGGGTACCGCGCGGCGGCGTTCGCCTTGAGGGCGTCCGAGGCGGAGTTGTCGAAGGCCTCCTGGAGCACGACGACGTCCTGCCCCTGGAAGAAGGGGGCGGCGGGGATCGCCTTGGCCCGGTGGTCCTGGCCCCAGTTCGGGTAGAGGGACTTGGAGAACAGGAACGTGTTGTACGTGAGCACCTTCAGGCGCGGCGCCTCCGCGGAGGCGGCGGACGCGGCCGGGGCGGTCGTCGCCAGGGTGGCGGCGGCGAGCGCGAGCGAAAGGGCGGCGCCGGGGGCGCGGCGGAGCGCGGCGAGCGACACGTGAACTCCCAGGAGGACGTGGGGGGTTGGACTGGCGCCGCACATACAATCAGCCAGGGTTACCTTCCGGTAGCCTCTGGATGCCGGGAATCTTGCCGAGCCCGCACGATCACGCCAACTCTCGCCCCGGTGTCTGATTTGTCACTCTTTGGAGCAGGTAGAATGCGCGCATGACCCTCGCGAACTCCACTGTCTTCAAGATGGACCTCGGTCCGCTCAACCCCGTCTGGGCCGAGCTCATCCTCGGCCTGGTGTTGTTCGGGCTCACCTTCCTGATCCTGGCGAAGGGCATCCTTCCGAAGATCAAGCGCACCCTCGACGAGCGCGACGACGCGATCGAGGGCGGCACCGAGCGCGCCGACGACCTGCGCTCCGAGGCCACCGCGATCCGTGAGCAGTACGAGGCCGAGCTCGCGGAGGCCCGCCACGAGGCCGCACGCATCCGCTCCAAGGCCGTCGAGGAGGGCTCGGCCGCCATCGCCGCCGCCCGCGCCGAGGGCAACGCCGAGCGGGAGACGATCCTCGCCGCCGGTGCCGCGCGCATCGCCGAGGAGCGCGCCGCCGCCGAGCGCGAGCTCACCGCCGACGTCGACGCCTGGGCCCACGCCCTCGCCGCCCGCATCGTCGGCGAGCCGGTCGGCGCCGACCGCGCCTGACCCCGCACTCCCCGGAAGGGGCCGTCACCCGGGCCGCAGCGCCCGCGTGACGGCCCCTTCCTCATGGGTGCAGCCTGGACATGTGAGGAGAAGGCCATGGACCGCCTTGTGAAGCCGCTCGACCGGGCCCCGGCCGCCCAGGACCCCGTGCCGCCGCCCGTCGGCGGAGTGCTGTGGAGCGTCGCGGGGGACATCCGCGCGCTCCTGATGCTGCCCGCCGCGCTCACCCTTCAGGTCGCGCACCCCGCGATCGGCGCCGGCGTCGACGACCACTCCGTCTTCCGCACCGACCCCTGGGGCCGCGGCGAGCGCTCCCTGTGCTCGCTCCAGCTGTGGATCTACGGCGGGGAGGGAGCCGCCCGGGAGGGCCGCCGGCTCCGCGAGCTGCACAGGACGATCCAGGGCACCGACGCACACGGCCGCCGCTACCACGCCCTCACCCCGGCCTACTACTCCTGGGTGCACGCGACCGGCTTCCCCATCTACCGGTACGGGCTCCGCCTCCTCGCCCGCCCCCTCACCGAGGCGCAGGAACGGCAGCTGTACGCCGAGTGGCTCCAGGTCGGCCGGATCCTCGGCATCCACGACCGGGACATGCCGCAGACGATCGAGGCGTTCTGGCCGTACTACAGGAAGGTCCTCGCCGAGGAGATCGAGGCCACCACCGTCGTACGGGAGCTGCTCGACACCGACCTGCCGCTGCCCGCCCCGGACCGCGGCCCGCTGCCGCTCCGGCTCGCCCTCCGCCTCTGCTGGCCCGTCCTCCGCCGCCCCTTCCTGCGGCTGCGCGCCTTCCTCACGGTCGGAATGATGCCGCCGGACGCCCGGGAGGCCATCGGCCTGGAATGGACGGACGCCCAGGAACGCGCCCTCCGCCGGTTCACCCGGCTCGTGCGCGCGGTGGTCCCGGTCCTCCCGGAGCGCCTGCGCTACCTGCCCCTGGCACGAAAGGCCCGCGAGGCCGCCCGCCGCGCCCAGCGCTGACGAACGGCCTCGCGCGGCGCGGGCCGGGCCGGGGTCAGCGCCCGGCGTGGCGCCCGGGCGCCACGCTCTCGTGGATCGTGTTCGTCTCCGCGATCTTCTTCCACGACTTCGGCTGCGCGGGCTTCGCCGGCTTCGCACCGGAGCGGGCGGACGGGGCCGCCGCGGGGGCGGACAGGCCGACCGAGGCGGCGGTGGTCGCGGCCGGCTTCGACGGCTGGTACAGCCAGGTGTCGAAGAGGCCCGCCAGCGGCTTGCCGGAGATCCGCTCCGCGTACCGGACGAAGTCCGACACGTGGGCGTTGCCGTAGGCGAACTCCTGAGGCCAGCCCTTCAGGATCGCGAAGAAGTCCTCGTCACCGATCTCGTTGCGCAGCGCCTGGAGCGCCAGCGCCCCCCGGTCGTACACGGCGATGTGGAACTGGTTCTCGGCACCCGGGTCACCCGGCTTCACCGTCCAGAACGGGTCGTCGGCCGCCCGCGTGGCGTACACGTAGTCCGCCAGCTCCTGGGCCGTTCCCTCGCCCTCCTTCTCCGACCACAGCCACTGGCTGTAGCGCGCGAAGCCCTCGTTGACCCAGATGTCCTTCCAGTCGCGGACGGACACGCTGTCGCCGTACCACTGGTGCGCCAGCTCGTGGACGACCACGGACACGTTCGAGCCGTTGGCGAACTGGCGCGGGCTGTAGAACGGACGGGTCTGCGTCTCCAGGGCGAAACCACTGGTCACGTTCGGCACGTAGCCGCCGAGGGAGTTGAAGGGGTACGGCCCGAAGAGCGACTCCAGCCACTCCGCCACCTCGGTCGTGCGCTCGATCGAGGCGCGCGCCGCGCCGTCGTTGTCGCCGAGGTCCTTGCTGTAGGCGTTGAGGACGGGCAGCCCGTTCGCGGTCCTGTCCGTCGTGATGTCGAACCTGCCGACGGCGAGCGTCGCCAGATACGTCGCCTGAGGCTTGTTGGAGCGCCAGTTGAAGCGGGTCCAGCCGAGCCGCGAGGACTGCGACTGCAACACGCCGTTGCTGATGGCCTGGGTGCCGTCCGGCACCGAGACCGACACGTCGAAGGTGGCCTTGTCCAGTGGGTGGTCGTTCGACGGGAACCACCAGACGGCCGAGTCCGGCTCCTGCGCGGCGACGCCGCCGTCCGGGGTGCGGGCCCAGGCCGACCAGCCGTCGACCTTGAACTCCGAGGGCTTGCCCGCGTAACGGACGACCACGGAGATCGGCGTGTTCTTCGCCAGCGGGGACGCCGGGGTGACCTCCAGCTCGTGGTCGCCCGAGGTGGCGAACTTCGCCGGGCGCCCGTTCACCCGGATCTCACTGACCTTCAGGCCGAGGTCCAGGTTGAAGCGGGACAGGTCCTGCTTCGTCGTGGCGAGGATCGTCGCCGTGCCCTCCAGGAGGTCCGTGGCCGGCTGGTACTTCAGGCGCAGGTCGTAGTGGGACACGTCGTAGCCGCCGTTGCCGCTGGCGGGGTAGTAGGAGTCGCCGATGCCCGGGGCGCCGGGGGTGAAGGAGGCCGCCGATGCCGGGATCGCCAGCAGCAGGGAGGCCGCGAGGGCGCTCGGAACGATGATTCTGCGGTGCACAGGTGCTCCCCAAGTCATAAGAAACGTAAGACGCGCGGGTGGTCGTCGGTCCTTAGTTCGACCCTATTCAGCCCCCCGACGCACCGTCACGTCCAGAGGACCCCCTGTCACACGATCGCCATTCGGCCGACATGAACCCGCCCGTCTCCGGCATCACCCTGCATCACCCCTGATTCCCTCCGGCACTCTTTTGCCCGGGAGTTGACCGGGGTACGTTCCGCCGCATGCCGATGCGAAAGCGGAGAACCCGCGGAGCCCGACTGACGTACGGAACCCTCGTGTCCGTGGCCACGGCCGCCCTGTTCGCGACCCTGGTCACCCCGGCCGCCGCGCGTCCGGAACCGGTCGCGCCCGCCACGCCCTTCGTGCGCGAGTCCCGCCCGGTCCACTCGTACGCCGATGCCGTCCGCGAGTCCGTCTGGGTCGACACCGGCCTCGACGGCGACGGCGACGGGCGGTCCGACCGGGTCGCCGTCGACATCGTCCGCCCCCGGGAGCCCGCGGCGGCCGGCCGGAAGGTCCCGGTCATCATGGACGCCAGCCCGTACTACGCCTGCTGCGGACGCGGCAACGAGAGCCAGAAGAAGACCTACGACGCCGACGGCGACCCCGTCCAGTTCCCGCTCTTCTACGACAACTACTTCGTCCCGCGCGGCTACGCCTTCGTCGCCGTCGACCTCGCCGGCACCAACCGCTCCGACGGCTGCGACGACGTCGGCGGACGCTCCGACGTCCAGTCCGCCAAGGCCGTCGTCGACTGGCTGAACGGCCGCGCCCGCGGCTACACCTCCCGCGCAGGCCGGACCCCGGCCCGCGCCACGGCCTGGAGCACCGGGAACGTCGGCATGATCGGCAAGAGCTGGGACGGCACCATCGCCAACGGCGTCGCCGCCACCGGCGTCGAAGGGCTGAAAACGATCGTTCCGATCGGTGCCATCTCCTCCTGGTACGACTACTTCCACTCCCAGGGCGCCCCGCTCTACGACGCCAACCCGAGCTGGCTCTCCGAGTACGTGAACAGCCCCGAGGCGCAGGGCCGCTGCGGCGCCGTCCAGGACCGGGTCACCGCGGGCACCCCCTACAGCGGCGACTGGACCCCCGCCTGGACCGAGCGCGACCACGTGAAGGACGCGGGCAAGGTCAGGGCCAGCGTCTTCGTCATCCACGGACAGCAGGACCTCAACGTGCGCGCCGGCCAGTTCGGCCGCTGGTGGGACGCGCTCGCCGCCCACGGCGTCGAGCGGAAGATCTGGCTCTCCCAGACCGGCCACGTCGACCCCTTCGACTTCCGGCGCGCCGACTGGGTCCGCACCCTGCACCGCTGGTTCGACCACCACCTCCTCGGCTACGACAACGGCGTCGACCGCGAGCCCGTCGCCGACATCGAGCGCGCCCCGGACGTCTGGACCACCGACCGGCAGTGGCCGCCGCGCGCCACCGCGACCACCACGCTGCGCCCCGCACCCGGCACCGACTCCGGCCCGGGAACCCTCGGCCGCGCGCCCGCCGCACCCGGCTCCACCGCGGAGTTCACCGACGACCCGGGCCTGGGCGAGCTGGACTGGGCCGCCCGGATCGACGACCCGACCCCCGAGAAGGCCGGGTTCGTCACCCGTCCGCTCTCGCGGGACCTGCGGATCTCCGGCTCCTCGAAGGTGACGGTCACCGCGACCCCCACCACCTCCACCGCGCACCTCTCCGCCGTCCTCGTCGACCTCGGGCCCGACACGATCCGGGACTACGCGGCGGCAGGCGAGGGGATCACCACCCTCACCGACCGCAGCTGCTGGGGCGCGAGCACCCCGGGCGACAGCGCCTGCTTCAAGGAGACCGCGGCCCGGACGGCGGACGTCGGGTACACGGTCGTCAGCCGGGGCTGGGCCGACCTCGGGACCTGGGCCGACCCGCGCCAGGAGCGCCCGCTGACCCCCGGCAGGGCGTACACCCTCACCCTGGACCTCGCCGCGACCGACCACGTCGTCCCGGCCGGCCACCGGCTCGCCCTGATCGTCGCCGGCACCGACAAGGACCTCCTCGACCCTCCATCGACCACCCCGACCCTCACCCTCGACCTCGCCCGCACCTGGGCCAGGCTGCCCCTCGTCGGCGGCGCCGGGGCGTTCGACCGGGCCACGACAGGACCGGCCCCGGCCGCGCCGTCGCCCGGCGCCGCGCCGCCCCGGAGCGGCCCGGTCCCGCTGGCAGCCGTCACCGGACCGCGCCTGCCCGGCACCGGCCCGGCCGACCACCCGGGAGCCGCCCGATGAACACGTCCAGCCGCGCTTCCCGGCGGACGCTCGCCCTCGTCATGGGCGCCGCCGCCCTGGCCCTCCCGCTCGTCACCGTCCCCGCGAAGGCGGCGGACAGGGCACCAGCGAAGGTCCTCCCGCGCACCGGCTTCGAGCAGAGCCGGGGTGCCCGGTGGACGACCGGGGCCGAGGAGGGGGAGTTCCTCGCGGCGGTCGACCGGGGGAGCGACCGGGTGACGCTGCGCGAGATCGGCACCACCGGGCAGGGCCGCCCGCTGCGGCTCGCCACCCTCGGCGCGGGCGCCACCGCCGTGCTGCTCGTCTGCAGCCAGCACGGCGACGAACCGGCGGGCCGGGAGGCATGCCTGAGCACGGTGCGCGACCTCGCGTACGCCCAGGACAAGGAGACCCGTCGCTTCCTCGCCCGCACCACCCTCCTCGTCGTCCCCACCGCGAACCCCGACGGCCGGGAGGCCGACACCCGGGGCAACGGCGACGGCGTCGACGTCAACCGCGACCACATCGCCCTGCGGACCGCCGAGGCGCGCGCGATCGCCGCCGTCATCCGCGACCGGCGGCCCGCCCTCGTCTACGACCTCCACGAGTACGGTGCCACCCCCCGCTACTACGACAAGGACCTGCTCGCCCTCTGGCCGCGCAGCCTCGACACCGACCCGCACGTCCACGAGGAGTCCCGGACGCTCTCGGAGTCCTACGTCCGGCCCGCCGCCGGGCTCGCCGGGTACAGCAGCGGCATCTACGGCATCTGGACCGACCCCGTCACCGGGGAGCCGGTCAAGCAGGTCGCCGGAGACGGCCAGGAGCGGATCCTGCGCAACACGGCCGGCATCAAGCACTCCGCGGGACTCCTCGTCGAAACCCGGGTGGACCCCCTCGACGAGGCCGAGCGGGACGATCCCGCCCGCAACCACCGGCGCCGCGTCGCCACCCACCACACCGCCCTGGAAGGGGCCTTCGCCTACCTCGACGAGCGGCGCGGACCGCTCACGGCGGCCACCGCCCTCGCCCGGCACACCGGTCTCGCCGACCGGGGCCCGGTCTACCTCGGCGGCGCCGACAACGACCCGGCCGAGCCGGGGGAGGTCCTCGAGGATCCGCCCTGCGGCTACCGCCTGGACGCCGCACAGTACGCCGAGGCCGGCGACGAACTCGCCCTGCACGGCGTGACGGTACGGACGGAGGGCGCCGGGGCGTTCGTGCCGCTGCGCCAGTCCCAGCGGGCGCTCGTCCCGCTGCTCCTGGACGCCCGCGCCACCTATCACCTCGTCAGTGGGAGTCCTGTGGAGAGGTGTTGACGATCGGGTGACCCCGAGCCGCCGTGGCGTGATTCCGATGTTTGCCGAGGTAAAGTTACCGACCGGTACTGACCATGCCTCGAACGGGCCCCGAAAGCCCTGAAGTTGGAGAACCACCATGCGCCACACCCAGCCCGCACGCCGCACCCTGACGGCCCTGCTCGCCACGACGCTGCTCGCCGGTGGCGTGCTGCTCGGCCAGACCGTGACCGCCGAGCCGGCCGCCGCCAAGACCATCACCTGCAACGTCAGCCAGCTGCGGGCGGACGCCCACAAGGAGCGCGACCGGGGCAACCGGCTCAAGCACCTCGGCGCCACGGCGGAGGCCCGCAAGGCCTTCGCCCGCGCCGACGCCCTGGAGCGCCGGGCCAAGCAGTGCGCCGACGCGGACAACAACAGCAAGCCGCCGCTCTGGAAGTAGTACGGCACGCGGGGCGGTCGCCATCCGGAAGGACGGCGACCGCCCCGCGGTCGTATCCGGCCCCTCACCGTCGGGACAGCCAGCCCTGACGCGTCCGGGCGGGGACCGTACCGGGACCGGAACATTTCCGGGACGGCGCGGCCACGCAAGGGGGAAACACTGGAGTCATGCCGGTCCCGTACACGCCCTTCGACCTCGTCCCCGCCGCCCCGCCGGGCGGCGACCCCCACCCGAGCCGTGACTTCCTCGTGGACGGCAGGCCGCTGCTCCAGCGGCTCGACGAGACCGAGGGCTTCGACGTCGTCTCGCCCCTGGCCGCGGACCTCCCGCCCACCGTCCGCGCCGAGCACGCCCACCGCCTCCTCCTGGCCGACGGCACGCGCGAGGTGATCCACTCCTGCCCCGAGTGCGAGGACCCCGGCTGCGGCGCGGTCACCGCCGTCGTCGCACGCGAGGGCGGGGACGTCGTCTGGCGCGACTTCGCCTGGCAGACCGGCACCGGCCCCGTGTACGAGGGCTACCCCGGCGTCGGCCCGTACCACTTCCACGGCGCGACCTACCGGTCCGTGCTGCTCCGGCTCCTCGAATCCCCGGCGTGTCGCCGCGTCGCCTAGGATTCGTTCCCTCATGACTGCAACCCTCGTCGCCAAGGACCTCGCCGCCGGCCACGGCGAACGCACCCTCTTCGCCGCGCTCGACCTCGTCGTCGCGCCCGGCGACGTCATCGGCCTCGTCGGCGTCAACGGCGCCGGCAAGTCGACCCTGCTGCGGCTCCTCGCCGGGCTCGACACCCCGGAGGAGGGCGAGCTCCGGCTCTCCCCGCCCACCGCCGCCGTCGGCCACCTCCCGCAGGAGCCCGAGCGGCGCGAGGGGGAGACCGTGCGGGAGTTCCTCGCCCGGCGCACCGGCGTCGCGGCCGCCCAGACCGCCATGGACGAGGCCACCCAGGGACTCGTCGACGGCACGCCCGGCGCGGACGACGCGTACGCGACCACCCTGGAGCGCTGGCTGAACCTCGGCGGCGCCGACCTCGACGAGCGCGCCGAGGAGGTCGCCGACTCCCTGGGCCTCACCGTCGGCCTCGACCAGCCGATGACCTCCCTCTCCGGCGGCCAGGCCGCCCGCGCCGGCCTCGCCTCCCTGCTCCTCTCCCGCTACGACGTCTTCCTGCTCGACGAGCCCACCAACGACCTCGACCTCGACGGCCTGGAGCGCCTCGAAGGCTTCGTGAAGGGGCTGCGCGCCGGCACGGTCGTGATCAGCCACGACCGCGAGTTCCTCACCCGGACGGTCACCAAGGTCCTCGAGCTCGACCTCGCCCAGCAGCAGATCACGCTGTACGGGGGCGGTTACGAGGCCTACCTGGAGGAGCGGGACAGGGCCAGGCGGCACGCGCGCGAGGACTTCGAGGAGTACGCCGGCAAGAAGGCCGCCCTCGAAGCGCGCGGCCACATGCAGCGGTCCTGGATGGACAAGGGCGTGCGGAACGCCCGCCGCAAGGCCACCGACGGAGACAAGCTCGGCCGCAACGCCCGCAGCGAGGCCAGCGAGAAGCAGGCCGCGAAGGCCCGGCAGACCCAGCGCATGATCGAGCGCCTCGACGTCGTCGACGAGCCCCGCAAGGAGTGGGAGCTGCGCATGGAGATCGCCGCCGCGCCCCGCTCCGGCTCGGTCGTCGCCACCCTGCGCGAGGCCGAGGTGCGCCGCGGGGACTTCGTCTTCGGCCCCGTCACCCTCCAGATCGACTGGGCCGACCGGGTCGCCGTCACCGGCGCCAACGGCGCGGGGAAGTCGACCCTGCTCGCCGCCCTTCTCGGCCGTCTCCCGCTGGACTCCGGCGACGCGGTCCTCGGCTCGGGCGTCGTCGTCGGCGAGGTCGACCAGGCCCGGAAGCTGTTCCACGGCACGGAGACGCTCCTGGACGCGTTCTGCGCGGCCGTGCCGGACACCGAGCCCGCCGAGGTCCGCACACTGCTCGCCAAGTTCGGTCTGAAGGCCGTCCACGTCATGCGGCCCGCCACCACGCTCTCCCCGGGCGAGCGGACGCGCGCCGCGCTCGCCCTGCTCCAGGGCCGGGGGGTGAACCTGCTCGTCCTCGACGAGCCGACCAACCACCTGGACCTGCCGGCCATCGAGCAGCTCGAGACCGCGCTCGACTCGTACACCGGCACGCTCCTGCTCGTGACCCACGACCGGCGCATGCTCGACGCGGTCCGCACCACCCGGCGCATCGAGGTCGCCGACGGCAAGGTGACCGAGCTCTGATGCCCGTCACTTGGGGGCAGGGCTCCGGGAGCGGCCGACGATGACCGTCTCCTTCGGCTGGGGTCCCGTCGAGGCGCGGGCGCTCGCCCCCGCGGCGGCCTGCGTGGTGGTGGTCGACGTGCTGTCCTTCACCACCTCCGTGGGCGTCGCCGTCGAAGGCGGCACCGCCGTCCTTCCGTACCGCCGGCGGGACGCCACGGCCGCCGCGTACGCCCGGGAGGCCGGCGCCGTCCTCGCCGTCGGGCGGAGCGAGGCCACCGAGGCGCAGCCGTGGACGCTCTCCCCGGCCGCCCTGCGTGCCGCCCCGAGACCGCCGCGCCTGGTCCTTCCCTCCCCGAACGGCTCCACCATCGCGGTGGAGGCCGCCTCCCGCGGCGCGACCGTGATCGCGGCCTCGCTGCGCAACCGCTCGGCCGTCGCCCGGTGGCTCACCGACCGGGGCCACGGCAGGGCGGACCGCCCGATCGCCGTCATCGCCTCCGGCGAGCGGTGGCCCGACGGTTCGCTGCGCCCTGCGCTCGAAGACCTGCTGGGCGCGGGAGCGGTGCTCTCCGCCCTCGCGGGCCCGCACGTCCGGATGACCCCGGAGGCGACCGCGGCGGCCACGCTGTGGGACGCCACCGATGACCCGGTCGCCGCCTTGCACGGCTGCGACTCGGGCCGTGAACTGTACGAGTACGGCTTTCCGCAGGACGTGGCCGTGGCCGCCGAGACCGACAGCTCGACGACCGTCCCCGTCCTCGTGGACGGCGCATTCCAGGAGGTACCATGACCGACCTACTGACCCGGCTGACCGAGATGCTGGACGACCTGGACGCGGACGTGGACGAGACGATCGACCTCGCCGACGAGATCGCGGCCTCGGGCGACGCCGCTCTCCTGCCGCGCCTCCAGGCGGAGCTGGACCGCGCCCTGGCCGAGCGGAACGCCTATGCCCGTGAGCTCCTCGGCGGTGTCCTCGCCGCCCTCGGCGGCCCCGACGCCCTTCCGGCCCTCGTGCGCGCCTCCGCCGTCGACCTCGGGGACGACCAGGACGGTCTGGCCGCCGAGATCGTCGACCTGGTCCAGGCCGACCCGGCGTCGGCCCGCGGTCTGCTCCAGCCGATGACGGAGGACGACGACCTCTCCGTCGCCAACCGCGCCGACTGGGCGCTGCGCTTCCTCCCGTAACCGGACCGCAGGCGAAGAGGCCACAGCCCGGGGGGCTGTGGCCTCGTTCACGCGGTGGCGGGGGTCAGGGTCTACCAGTAGGGGCTGCAGGTGACGTCGCCCGTGCCGGTGTCCTTGAGGCACACGCGGTAGTAGTAGCCGCTGCCGCCGAGCATGTTCGACCAGTCGGAGCCCGGGTCGGGGATCTTGACCGAGAGGCTGCGGACGAGCGGGCCGGCGTAGCCGTTGTGCTTCTCGATGTAGCCGAGGTGGTCCCACCAGTTGTCGGGGCCGTAGGGGTCGGTCACGCGGACCCAGGCGGCCTGACACTTGGGCGACCAGCGCAGCTCGGCCTTGTCGATGCCGTCGGAGACGGAGGCCTTGGTGACGGCGTCGCCGTCACAGGCCTGCGAGACGGGGCCGAGGTTGTCGCAGCCGGCGCCGGTGCAGCCGGCGGCGTACGAGGTGCCCGCGAGCGGGACCAGGGCCATGGTCATCGCGGCGGCGGAGATGCCCGCGACCTTCGCGATCATGCGCTTCATCGTGTGTTGCTTTCCTCCGGTGCGGGAACGGCTCGCGACCCCCGTGAAGGCCGCGGTTGATCTTTTCTACTGTCCTGTCCGCGTCAACGGGCGCAAGGGGCCGTCTCGTTCACGTGGGCGCGGGGGCCGGCGGGTCTACCAGAAGGGGGTGCAGTCCACCTCGTCCGTGGCGGCGGGGGCACTGATGCAGGCGCGGTAGTAGGCGGTCGGGCTGCCCAGCATGTTGGTCCAGTCCGTGCCCGGGTTGGGGAACGTCACCTGGAGGCTGCGCTGGAACCCGGTGCCGTAGCCCGACCACTTCTCGATGACGCCGTACCGCTCGTACCACTGCTCACCGGTGGCGGTGACCCGGGCCCAGGCCGCCTGACAGGTGGGGGACCAGCGCAGCTCGACCCTGAGGCCGGAGTGGGTGCGGGACGTCGCGCTGCCCTTGGTGACGGCGTCGGCGTCGCAGCCCATGGAGACGGGGCCGCGGTTGTCGCAGCCGGAGCCGGAGCAGCCGGCGGCGTACGAGGTGCCCGCGAGCGGGACGAGGGCCATGGTCAGAGCGGCCGCGGAGACGCCCGCGACCTTCGCGATCAGCTTCTTCATGGGTGGTGTGACCTCCAGGGACAGGAACGTCGCCGTGCGCCTCCCCCGTGGAGGCCGAAGACGATCATGATCGCCTGCCGTGTGCGCGTCAACGGGCAAAACGGATCACCTTGACGCGATGCCCGGTTGGCCCGAGTCGTCCCCGCATTCCCGGTCGGGGAGCGCGGGGGCGACCTCGGCAGGTCTGGGGGAAACCACACCTGACCTGCGTGCTTATCGGCGCTTGCTCCCACCCTCGCCGAGCAGGCCGGCCTTGCGGAGGGCGTCCGCCATCGCACTGTTGGCGGGCGCGGGCGCCGCGGAGCGGTCCCGGCCGGCCCGGTCCCCGCGGTCGTTCCGGGTCCCGGCCTCGGCCCGGCGGCCCCCGCCCTGACGCTGCTGCGGCGGCCGGCCGGAACGCTCACCCCGGTCGCCGCGCTCCTTCCGGGGAGCGCCGCCCTGGCCGTCGGTGGCCGCCTCGTCGTCGAGCCGCAGGGTCAGCGAGATCCGCTTGCGCGGGATGTCCACGTCCAGGACCTTCACCTTGACCACGTCGCCGGGCTTCACCACGTCGCGCGGGTCCTTGACGAAGGTCTTCGACATCGCCGAGACGTGCACCAGACCGTCCTGGTGCACACCGACGTCCACGAACGCGCCGAACGCGGCCACGTTGGTGACGACGCCCTCCAGGACCATCCCGGACGCCAGGTCGCCGATCTTCTCGACGCCCTCCTTGAACGTGGCCGTGCGGAACGCCGGACGCGGGTCACGGCCCGGCTTCTCCAGCTCGCGCAGGATGTCGGTCACCGTCGGCAGACCGAAGGTCTCGTCGACGAAGTCGTCCGCCCGCAGCGAGCGCAGTGTGCCCGTGTCGCCGATCAGCGCCGCGACCTCGCCGCCCGTCGCCTTCACCATCCGACGCACGACGGGGTACGCCTCTGGGTGCACCGACGAGGCGTCCAGCGGGTCGTCGCCGCCCCGGATGCGCAGGAAGCCCGCGCACTGCTCGTACGCCTTCGGGCCGAGCCTGGCCACGTCCTTGAGCGCCCGGCGGGAGCGGAAGGGGCCGTGGGTGTCCCGGTGCGCGACGATGTTCTCCGCGAGACCGGAGCTGATGCCCGAGACCCGCGAAAGCAGCGGCGCCGAGGCGGTGTTGACGTCGACGCCGACGCCGTTGACGCAGTCCTCGACCACGGCGTCGAGGGAGCGGGAGAGCTTCACCTCGGCGAGATCGTGCTGGTACTGGCCGACGCCGATGGACTTCGGGTCGATCTTCACCAGCTCGGCGAGCGGGTCCTGGAGCCGCCGCGCGATGGAGACGGCACCGCGCAACGAGACGTCGAGGTCCGGGAGTTCCTGCGAGGCGAAGGCGGAGGCGGAGTAGACCGAGGCGCCGGCCTCCGAGACCATCACCTTGGTCAGGTTCAACTCCGGGTGCTTCTCCAGGAGTTCCGCCGCGAGCTTGTCGGTCTCACGGGAGGCCGTGCCGTTGCCGATCGCGATCAGCTCGACCGCGTGCTCCTTCGCGAGGCGCGCCAGCCTCTCCAGCGCCTGGTCCCACTTGTTGGCGGGGACGTGCGGGTAGATCGTGTCGGTGGCGACGACCTTGCCGGTCGCGTCGACGACGGCGACCTTCACGCCCGTGCGGAAGCCGGGGTCGAGCCCGAGCGTCGCCCGGGTGCCGGCCGGCGCGGCGAGCAGCAGGTCCCGCAGGTTCGCCGCGAAGACCCGGACCGCCTCGTCCTCGGCGGCCGTCCGGAGCCGTAGCCGCAGGTCGATCCCCAGATGCACCAGGATGCGGGTCCGCCAGGCCCAACGGACCGTGTCCTGGAGCCACTTGTCACCGGGGCGGCCCCGGTCCGCGACACCGAAGCGAGCCGCGACGATCCCCTCGTACGAGGAAGGTCCCTCGGTCGGCTCCTCCGGCTCGAGCTCCAGGCTGAGGGCGTCCTCCTTCTCGCCCCGGAGCATGGCGAGCACCCGGTGCGAGGGCAGCGCCATGAAGGGCTCGGCGAAGTCGAAGTAGTCGGCGAACTTCGCTCCCGCCTCCTCCTGCCCCTCGCGGACCTTCGCCACGAGCCGCCCGCGGGTCCACATCCGCTCGCGCAGCTCACCGATGAGGTCGGCGTCCTCGGAGAACTTCTCCGCCAGGATCGCCCGCGCGCCCTCCAGGGCCGCGGCGGCGTCCGCGACGCCCTTGTCCCCGTCCACGAAAGCCGCGGCGGCGGACGCCGGCTCGACCGACGGGTCGGCGAGCAGCCCCTCCGCCAGCGGCTCCAGACCGGCCTCACGAGCGATCTGGGCCTTGGTCCGGCGCTTCGGCTTGAACGGCAGGTAGATGTCCTCGAGCCGCGCCTTGGTGTCGGCGGCCCGGATGCTCGCCTCCAGCTCCGCCGTCAGCTTGCCTTGCTCGCGCACCGAGTCGAGGATCGCCGACCGGCGGTCCTCGAGCTCGCGCAGATAGCGCAGCCGCTCCTCCAGGGTGCGGAGCTGCGCGTCGTCGAGCATCTCGGTCGCTTCCTTGCGGTAGCGCGCGATGAACGGCACGGTCGAACCGCCGTCGAGGAGCTCGACGGCTGCCTTCACCTGTCGCTCGCGTACGCCGAGCTCCTCGGCGATCCTTGCTTCGATGGACGTCGTCACGGTGTCCCGACTCGCCTTCTCGTGCCTCAAGCTTGCGAGTGCATTCTGCCGGGTCGGTCACCCGGACGCGGTAACCGACCCGTCCCGCGCGCGTCCCCGGCCCGCCGGGTCAGTCCTTGCCGACCAGGTCCGCCGGGAAGGCGCCCGCGCCGGCCGCCGCGAAGAGGAAGCCGCGTCCCAGCTCGGTGAGCCGCTCGACCCCGGCCGCGCCCAGGTGCTCGTACGGAGCGGAGTCCAGCCGGTCGGTGTGCTCCTCCAGCTCGGCGCGGAGCGCGGTGCCCGCCTCCGTCAGCTCGCCGCCGGCGTCGAGGAGCCCGCGCTCGCGCAGCCGCTCCGTCGCCGCGTCCCAGTCGGCGCGCCGCCATCCGCGGGTGCCGAGGAACCAGCGCGGGGACATGCCCTTGCCGGTGGCGGTGTGGGAGGCGACGGCCTCGACGGGGCCGAGCCCGGCGGAGAGCAGCGCCGTGAGATGGCCGTCGCCCCGGTGCTCACGGAGCAGGGTGGCGGCGTACCAGTAGGCGAGGTGGGGCTGCTCGGGCACGGGCAGGTCGGCGTTGGCCGAGTAGAGCGGCCGGCCGTGCCGGGTGCAGGCTTCGGTGGCGCGCAGGGCGAGCTCCGCCGCCTCGGCCATCTCCGGGGAGGAGACGGCCTCGTCGCCGAGCAGCCGGCGCAGGGTCGCGTCGACGGTCCGAAGCCGCGCCTCCAGGACCTCGGCGGGGGAGGCGGTCTCCCAGACGGCCGGGAGGTGCTGGGCGAGCAGCTGGTGGTTGTAGTTGTAGAAGGTCGCGGCGACCGTTCCCGCGCCCACCGCGCCGAGGGCGGCGCTCCGCGCGGCGAGCCGCATCGCGCTCCGGTCGGTGATGCCCAGGGCGGCGAACTCGCGGTCCAGGTCCGGCGAGAAGTACAGCGTGGAGTGGAACGGGTTGAGGGCGTTGTGGCAGCGGCGTCCCGCGCGCGGGGCAAGGGCAGTGGTCATGCACCCGTACGTTACCGACTGGTCGGTACGACGGGAACAGGGGGATCGTGTCCATCCGCGCATCCGGATGGCAGAAAAGGTGGGATTCACGTCGTTGCGGACGCCCCGGCCCCCGCGAAGGATGGACACATGACGCAGCGACCCGTCCTCGTCGTCCTCTTCGACGACGTCCAGAGCCTCGACGTGACCGGCCCCGTCGAGGTGTTCGCCGGTGCCGGCCGCGCCGCCGGGAACACGTCCGCCTACCCGATCCGCACCGCCTCCCTGGACGGCGGACCGGTCCGTACGCACAGCGGACTGCGGCTGCTCCCCGACTCCGCCCTCGACGCCGCCGTCGCCGACGGGCCCCCGCACACCCTGGTCGTCCCCGGCGGCGAAGGCACCCGCGCTCCCGACCCGGCCCTGATCGACTGGCTGCGCGTTCACGCCCCGGCGGCCGGACGACTGGTCTCCGTCTGCACCGGCGCCCTGCTCCTCGCCGAGGCCGGGCTCCTCGACGGGCACCGGGCCACGACCCACTGGATCGCCTGCGACCACCTCGCCCGCCGCTACCCGGAGGTGGACGTGGACCCGGACCCCATCTTCGTACGGGACGGGCGGCTGTCCACCTCCGCCGGGGTCACCGCCGGCATCGACCTGGCCCTCGCCCTCGTCGAGGAGGATCTCGGCCGGGACGTGGCTCTCACCGTCGCCCGTCACCTGGTCGTCTTCCTCCGCCGCCCCGGCAACCAGGCCCAGTTCAGCGCCCAGCTGGCCGCCCAGACCGCCCGCCGGGAGCCGCTGCGGGACCTCCAGCACTGGATCAGCGAGCATCCCGAGGCGGACCTCTCCGTCGAGGCGCTCGCCGCCCGCGCCCGGCTCTCGGCCCGCCACTTCGCCCGTGCCTTCCACGCGGAGACCGGCACCCCGCCCGGCCGCTACGTCGACCGGGTCCGGCTGGAGCACGCCCGCCGCCTCCTGGAGGAGACCTCGCGCGGCGTCGAGGAGGTCGCCCGCGCCTCGGGGTACGGCACGCCGGAGACGATGCGCCGCGCCTTCCTGAAAGCCCTGGGGACCGGCCCCGCGGAGTACCGCCGCCGCTTCCACGCGGTCCCGTCCTGACCGTCCGCCCAGGCCGTCAGCCTCCCCCATCGTCGGTCGCCCGGGCGTCGTACGAGGCGATCCCTTCGTGGACCGGCCCTTCACCCCTGATCCGTGGCCGACCGGGCCCGTCATCGACGTTTCCACCCACCGGAAGGAACCCCGTGCAGATCGCCGTCCTGCTCTACGACCGCTTCACCACCCTCGACGCCGTCGGCCCGTACGAGCTCCTCGCCCGCCTCCCCGGCGCCGAGACCGTCTTCGTGGCCAAGGAGGCCGGACCGGTCCGCAACGACCAGGGCAGCCTCGCGCTCGTCGCCGACCGGAGCCTCGCCGAGGTCCCGCGCCCGGACATCGTCCTGGTCCCCGGCGGCCCCGACGCCCGGCTCGCCATGCACGACCCGGAGATCCTCGACTGGCTCCGTACCGCCGACGCCACCAGCACCTGGACCACCTCCGTCTGCACCGGTTCGCTCGTCCTCGCCTCGGCCGGTCTCCTGAAGGACCGCCGGGCGACCACCCACTGGCTCGCCTTCGACGAACTGCGGGCCCTCGGCGTCGAGCCCACCGGCGAGCGGGTCGTCTTCGACGGCAAGTACGTCACCGCCGCCGGCGTCTCCTCCGGCATCGACATGGCGCTGCACCTGCTCGGCCGCATCGCCGGGGACGAGACCGCCCAGACGATCCAGCTGCTCACCGAGTACGACCCGCAGCCGCCGTACGACGCGGGCTCGCCGGAGAAGGCCCCGGCCGCGATCGTCGCCCACTGGCGCGGACAGAGGCTGCCCGCGCGGGAGGGCTGAGTCTCAGAGCCCGTACGTGAAGCGGGGCGGCCGGCGCTCCAGGAAGGCGGCGACACCCTCGGCGGTGTCGCCGCTGCCGCGTGCCTGGTCCGCCCAGTGGGCGTCCCGGTCCAGGCGTCCGTCGGCGAACTCCTTGGCCGCCGCCTGGGTGAGCAGCGAGCGGGAGGCGAGCACCCGGGCGAACTCGGCCACCCGCTTGTCCAGCGCGCCCGCCGGGTGCAGCTCGTCCAGGAAGCCGGTCCGCAGCGCTCGCTCCGCCTCCATCAACTCACCAGAGAAGAGGAGGTACTTGGCGGTCGAGGGCCCGACCAGGGCGGTGAGCCTGCGGGTCGAGGAGGACGGGTAGACGATGCCGAGCTTGGAGGGCGTGATCCCGAAGCGGGCACCCTCCTCGGCGAAGCGCAGGTCGCAGGCGGCGGCGAGCTGGCTGCCGCCCCCGACGCAGAAGCCCCGGACGGCGGCGAGGGTCGGCCGGGGGAAGGCCGCGAGCGCCTCCTCGGCCCGTACCGCGAGCGTCTGCTGCTCGTCCCCGGGCTCCCGCAGCGCCGAGATGTCCGCCCCGGCGCAGAAGGTGTCGCCCTCGCCGGTGAGGACCAGGACCCGGACGGCGGGGTCGGCGGCGAGTGTCTCCAGGACGCCCGGCAGGGCGCGCCACATGCCGGCGGTCATCGCGTTGCGCTTGGCGGGGTTGGCGATGACGACGGTGGCGAGCCCGTCCGTGACGCTGTGCTTCAGCTGCGGCTCCATGGGCCGGATGCTATCCACCGGGCCCGAACGTACGATCAGGAAGGGGTCGCTCCGAGGAGGCAGTACATGGCCAAGGACGCCCACGGGACGCGTACGGGGCCGGACCCGGTCGGGGAGATGGCGCGCGAGGGTAAGAGGCTCAGCCGCGGCTTCGGCTGGCTGGCGGCGCTCGGCACCCTGCTCGTGCTGGGCGGTGTGGTCGGCCTGGTCTACACGGGCGCCGCCACCCTGACCTCGATGCTGCTCTTCGGCTGGCTGCTGCTGATCGGCGGCGTCGTGGGGCTGCTGCAGGCCATCCAGTCGCGCGGCACGAGCTACTTCTGGCTCGCCGTGGTGGTGGCCGCCCTGAACATCGCGGCCGGTGTCGTGGTGATCCGTCACCCGGAGGGCTCGGCGGAGGCGCTGACGATGTTCGCGGCCCTGCTGTTCCTGACCGGCGGGCTGTTCCGGCTGGTCGGGAGCGTGGTGGTGCGCGGGCCGCAGTTCGGCTGGACGCTGCTCCAGGGAGCCTTCGGGCTGCTGCTCGGTCTGCTGGTGCTGTTCGACTGGCCGCACAGCAGCCGGTACGTCCTCGGTGTCTTCTTCTCGCTCGCCCTGCTCTTCGACGGGCTGGGGCTGATCGCGATCGGGATCGGCGGCAGACGCATCGTCAGTATGGTGACCCCCTCGGCTCCGGCCGCGGGCCCGCCTCCGGAGCCCCCAGAAAACGCACAGGATCGGTCGAACAACTGACGTTGGCATACTCGGCCGATCAGAAGGTAGCCGATAAGTGTCGACTTCTGGTCAGTAGGTCGGTCCGCCCGCGCGCATTGCCAAGACTCGATCCGTGGCGAGAATCGAGCACGAGGGTGGGAGCGGGACGGTGGAGACCCACGAAGGTGTCCCCGCCCGGCAACCGTCCTACGAAGGAGTCTGGCGCTTCACCGCTGCGGCGGTCGACGTCTCCGTCCCGCAGGCCCGGCACGCCGTACGCGACCTGCTGGTCCGCCAGGGCGTTCCCGTCCGTGAGGAGATCATGGACGGCCTGCTGCTGATCGTCTCCGAGCTGGTGACCAACGCCGTGCGGCACGCGGCGCTGCTCTCGCCGGAGATAGCGGTGGAGGTCGCGATCGGCCCCGAGTGGATCAGGGTGTCCGTCGAGGACAACCACCCGTACCGTCCCAAGGCCCTGGAGGCGGACTGGGGGCAGACCGGCGGGCGGGGGCTCCTCCTCGTCCGCGAGATCGCCCAGGAGTCCGGGGGCGCCTGCGACGTCGAGCACACCGCGAGCGGCGGGAAGATCATCTGGGCGGCGCTGCCGCTGGGTCCTGCCTGACGCTCTCCGACCGGTCCGGCGCCCCGCGTCGGGCAGGCCCTGGCCCCGATGGCACCGGGGCCAGGAGGCGTCCCCCGGAGCCGGCGGTCACCAGCCCCCGGACGGACCCGTCAGCTCCCTGATCGCCGGCCGCGCCGCGTCCAGGACCGTCATGAACCAGGCGGAGAAGGGCGCGGTGGCGTGCCGCTCGACCAGTTCGCCGGCGGTCACGAAGGCGGTGGACTCGATCTCCTCCGGGTCCGGCCGCGGATCGGCCTGCACGAGGCCGACGAAGAGGTGGTTGAACTCCTGCTCCACCAGGCCCGAGGCCGGGTCCGGGTGGTTGTAGCGGACGGTCCCGGCCTCCGCGAGCAGCGTCGGCGAGACACCCAGCTCCTCGAAGGTGCGCCGGGCCGCCGCGGCGAACGGCGCCTCGCCCGGGTAGGGGTGGCCGCAGCAGGTGTTCGACCAGACGCCGGGGGAGTGGTACTTGCCGAGCGCCCGCCGCTGGAGGAGCAGCCGGCCCGACTCGTCGAAGAGGAAGACGGAGAAGGCGCGGTGGAGCTGCCCCGGCGCCTGGTGCGCGGTGAGCTTCTCCGCGGTGCCGATGGTCCTCCCCTCCTCGTCGACCAGTTCGAGCATGATCGGCGCCGGGACTCCGGACGGCTGGACACCGTTCGACGCGATCTCCGGCGAGATCTGAGCCGCGGTGGCTGGTGTGGTCGGCATACCCATCCTTCGCATCGGTCCTCGGCCCGGTGGGGCCACCACAGTCTGCCGTACAAAGGCGGCTTGTCCGTACTTCGGCGGCCGGACGTGGCCGCTCCCACCACACCGGAGTACAACCGGTGCGGCGGGAGCGGCGCCCCCTCCCGGGCCTCTACACCCCGAAAGCCGCCGGATAGACGATCATGCCCGAGGGAACGGGCTGCGAACCGTCCAGGACGAGCGCCATCATCGCCTCGTCCGGCACCTCGAAACCTGGCTTGATCCCGTACGCGGACGCCTGTACGAACCCGAACCGTGGGTAGTACGCCGGATGGCCGAGGACGAGCACGAGCCGCTCGCCCCGCAGCCGGGCCGCGTCGAGGACCGCCCGCACGACGGCCTGCCCGGCACCGGCGTTCTGGTGCTCCGGAGCGACCGCGACCGGACCCAGGGCCGCCGCCGGAACCCCGTTCACATGGCAGCGGGAGATCAGCGCGTGCGCGGCGACCGTGCCGTCCGGTGCCTCCGCCACGTACGACAGACCCGGCAGCCAGGCCCCGGCGTCCGCGCGGAGCGCGTCGACGAGACCGGCCTCCTCCGGGGTCGGGAAGGCCGCCGCGTTGACCGCCCGCACCCCGGCGACGTCCCCGTCACCCTCCGGGCGCGTGGGCCAGCGGGGATCGGCGGGCCGCAGGACGAAGCCGGCGTACCCGTAGTCCGCTCCGTGCTCGCGCCGCAGCGCGATCTCGGCGCGGGCCCCGGCCACCGCCTCGGCCATGCCGGGGAGGGAGGTGTCCGCGCCGTCGGCGTGCGCGGCGAGCGGGACGTGGTACTCGGCCCAGTCGCTCTCGGGCTGCGGGACGGTCCCCAGGACGTGGTAGCCGGCCCCGACCGCCGCCGCCGCGTTCTCGACGACGGTACGGAGGGGGTAGTGGGCCTCCCAGAAGGCGCGGGCCGCCGGGCCCGGCTCCTCGGTGGTCCAGACGCACTCGGTGATCACCAGGGTGCCCCCGGGGGCGAGGAGCCTGCGCCAGTCGGCCAGGGCGCGGTCGAAGCCCAGGACGAAGACCGAGCTTTCGGCCCAGACAAGGTCGAAGGAGCCGTCGGGGAACGGCAGCGCGCGCATGTCGGTGTCGAGGGTGCGGACGGAACCGTCGAGTCCGCGCGCCGCGGCGGTCTCCCGCAGCTCCGCGAGGAACGGCCCGTGGGTGTCGACGGCGGTCACCTCGGCGCCCGCCTCGGCGGCCAGGAGCAGCGCGGAACGGCCCGGGCCGCAGCCCAGGTCGAGCACGCGCGGACGCTCGGGGAGCGGCCCCGAGAGCGCGAGGAGCCGACGGGTGGTGGTGTCGGAGCCCGGACCCTGGCGCGGAAGGCCGTGGTGCAGGGCGAAGAAGGAGTCGTGCAGATCGTTGTCGGACAACGTGGAACCCCTGGGGAAGAGAGGGTCCCGGCCGACGACGTGACGGACCGGTGAGAAGACCGGGATCAGGTCAGCCGGAGACCCGGAGGCTGAGGGACGACCGGGTGTTGCCGCACGGGGCGGCCTCCATCGCGACGGTCATCAACCTCAGCTCCTCTCCCACGCGTTCGTACGAGGAGACTAACAGCCGGAGGTACTCACAGGCAGAGCTTCGCCTCGTGCTCCGCGTGCCCGACCGGCTCCAGCTGGAACGTGCAGTGCTCCACGTCGAAGTGCGACCCCAGGCAGCCCTGGAGGGCGTGCAGCATCTTCTCGTGCCCGACCGAGTCGAGCGCGTCCTGGTCGACGACCACGTGCGCGGAGAGCACCGGCATCCCCGAGGTGATCGTCCAGGCGTGCAGGTCGTGCACGTCCTCGACGCCGGGCAGGGCCAGGATGTGCGCCCGTACCTCCGCCATGTCGACGCCCTTCGGGGCCGCCTCCAGGAGCACGTCCAGGGTCTCGCGCAGCAGCTTGACCGTGCGCGGCACGATCATCAGGCCGATCACGAGCGAGGCGATCGGGTCGGCGTACTGCCAGCCGGTCGCCAGGATGATCCCGGCCGCGGCGATCACGGTGACCGAACCCAGCGCGTCCGCGAGCACCTCCAGATAGGCCCCGCGCACGTTGAGGCTCTCCTTCTGGCCCCGCATGAGCAGCGACAGCGAGATCACGTTGGCCACCAGGCCGATCACCGCGAACGCGATCGTCAGGCCGCCCTTGGTCTCGGCCGGCTCGACGAACCGCTGGATCGCCTCGTACAGCACGTAACCGCCGACGCCGAGCAGCAGCAGACAGTTGGCGAGCGCCGCCAGGATCTCGGCACGGGCGTAGCCGAAGGTGCGGTTCCCCGAGGGCGGCCGGTTCGCGAAGTGGATCGCGAGGAGCGCCATCGCGAGGCCGACCGCGTCGGTCGCCATGTGCGCCGCGTCCGCGATCAGCGCGAGCGAGTCGGCGACCAGACCGCCGATGATCTCGATCACCATCACGGAGAGCGTGATGCCGAGCGCGATCCGCAGTCGGTTCCTGTACGCGGCGGCCGCCGTGCCCGTCGGCGGCGGGCCGCCGTGGCTGTGCCCGTGGTCGTGTCCAGCCCCCATGACAAGGCCTCCCGGTCGTGTCTTCTGTGCCCCGGTTCGCAAGTGAACTACGGGTGGGGGGTATGTGCAACACGGTACTGAACACCGTTGTCATATGCTCTGACCTGCGACGACGTCAGATCGGCCGGGCGTCACCGACGGCCTCCCGGCCGGGTTTGTGGGGCGGGCCGCCGATCGCCCATGATGATCTCCGAGGGACGCGGCGCACCCGAGCGGACACGGACGGTCGCGGGGGAGTCCTGGCGGAGAAGCCTCGGTGAACTCGCGTTCCGTTCATCCGATAGCCTCAGCCGACGTGTCGCCGCCCGGTGCCGGGCCACACCGCCGCGCCCGGGGCCGCCATGGCCCCGCCGGCCCCTCCGTCAGCTCCAAGGAGTGAGTTCGTCTGTCGACCGCCATCCTCACCGGCCCGCCGGCACCCGGATCCTCGCTCGACGGTGATCTGCGGTCGCTCGGCTTCGACGTCCGGATCGCCTCCGGCGCCGAGGAGGCCGGCGCCCTGCTGGCCGACGTCCCGGCGGGCGAGCGCGTCGCGCTCGTCGACCCCCGCTTCGTCGGTCACCTGCACGCGCTGCGCCTCGCCCTGACCGACCCCCGCTTCCCCGCGGCCGCCGCCCCGGGGGCGCTCACCGCGCAGCGCGAGGCCCGCCCCGCGCTCGCCCGCGCCCTGAACGCGGTCGCCGCGCCCTCCGGCGCCACCGGGACCGGCCCGCTCACCGAGGCCCTCCCCGCCCCGCTCGGCGTCACCGACGCCCACGGCCTCCCCGACGCGCTCGCCGACGCCCTCGACGCCGACGGCGTCGCCGTGCACCGGCCCCAGCTCGGCACCCTCGTCGCCGCCGTGCCCACCGACGCCGAGGCCCGCCACGAGGCCCGCGCCGCCGTCGAGGCCGTCGACGACGAGGCCGTACGCCTGCGCTCGGCCGTCAAGGCGCACGACGGCTTCTTCACCACCTTCTTCATCAGCCCGTACTCGCGCTACATCGCCCGCTGGTGCGCGCGCCGCGGCCTCACCCCCAACCAGGTCACCACCGCCTCGCTGCTCACCGCGCTGATCGCGGCCGGCTGCGCGGCGACCGGCGAGCGCGGCGGCTACGTCGCCGCCGGCGTCCTCCTCCTGGTCTCCTTCGTCCTCGACTGCACCGACGGGCAGCTCGCCCGCTACGCGCTCAAGTACTCGACGATGGGCGCCTGGCTCGACGCCACCTTCGACCGGGCCAAGGAGTACGCCTTCTACGCGGGCCTCGCCATCGGCGCCGCCCGTGACGGCGACGACGTGTGGGCCCTCGCGCTCGGCGCCATGGTCCTCATGACCTGCCGGCACGTCGTGGACTTCTCCTTCAACGAGGCCAACCACGACGCCACGGCCAACACCAGCCCGACCGCCGCCCTCTCCAGCCGGCTCGACAGCGTCGGCTGGACGGTTTGGGTCCGCCGCATGATCATCCTGCCGATCGGCGAGCGCTGGGCGATGATCGCCGTCCTCACCGCCGCCACCAGCCCCCGCGTCGTCTTCTGGGCCCTGATCATCGGCTGCGCCTTCGGCGCCTGCTACACCACGGCCGGCCGCGTCCTGCGCTCCCTGACCCGCAAGGCCAAGCGCACCGACCGGGCCGCCCAGGCTCTCTCGGACCTGGCGGACAGCGGCCCGCTGGCGGAGCTGGTGGCCAAGGCCGCGCGGCGGCCGGGCGTCCGGCCGTTCACCCGGTATCCCCTGGCGATCGCCCTGGTCGGTGCGGCCTGCCTGCTCCTGTCCGTCTGGCTCGAACCGTTCGGCAGCCCCTTCACGGTCATGGCCGCGGTCATCTACGCGGGCTTCGCCGGCGGCGCCGTCGCCCGCCCCCTCAAGGGCGCCCTCGACTGGCTCGTACCGCCCGTCTTCCGCGCCGCCGAGTACGCCACGGTCCTGATCCTCGCCGCCAAGTCCCACGGGGACCACGCCCTGCCCGCCGCATTCGGGCTGGTCGCGGCCGTCGCCTACCATCACTACGACACGGTGTACCGCATTCGCGGAGGCACCGGCGCGCCGCCCGCCTGGCTGGTGCGCGTCACCGGCGGACACGAGGGGCGCACGCTCCTCGTGACCGTCCTCGCCGCCCTGCTGGCGGACCGCGGCGACGACTTCACCCTGGCACTGACCGCGCTGGCGGTCGCCGTCGCGCTGGTGGTGCTCGTGGAGTCCATCCGCTTCTGGGTCTCCTCCGGAGCACCCGCCGTTCACGACGAAGGAGAAACAGCATGATCGGCCTCGTACTGGCAGCCGGTGCCGGACGGCGTCTGCGCCCCTACACCGACACCCTTCCGAAGGCCCTCGTGCCTGTCGACGGTGACACCACCATCCTCGACCTCACGCTGAAGAACTTCGCCGAGATCGGCCTCACCGAGGTCGCGATCGTCGTCGGCTACCGCAAGGAGGCCGTCTACGACCGCAAGGACGACCTGGAGGCCACGTACGGCCTCAAGATCACCCTTGTGGACAACGACAAGGCCGAGGAGTGGAACAACGCCTACTCCCTGTGGTGCGCCCGTGACGTCCTCAAGCGCGGTGTGATCCTCGCCAACGGCGACACCGTCCACCCGGTCTCCGTAGAGAAGACCCTGCTCGCCGCCCGCGGCGACGGCCAGAAGATCATCCTCGCCCTCGACACGGTGAAGAACCTCGCCGACGAGGAGATGAAGGTCATCACCGCCGAGGGCAAGGGCGTCCAGCGCATCACCAAGCTCATGGACCCGGCCACCGCCACCGGCGAGTACATCGGCGTCACCCTCATCGAGGCCGAGGCCGCCGAGGAGCTCGCCGACGCCCTCAAGGCCACCTTCGAGCGCGACCCCGACCTCTACTACGAGGACGGCTACCAGGAGCTCGTCAACCGCGGCTTCACCGTCGACGTGGCCCCCATCGGCGACGTCAAGTGGGTCGAGATCGACAACCACGACGACCTCGCGAAGGGCCGTGAGATCGCGTGCCAGTACTGACTCGGCTGATCCCCTCGCCGGTCGTCGTCGACATCCGCAGGGGAGCGCTGGACGACCTGTCCGCGCTCCTCGCGGACCAGCGGATCTCCAGCAACGGCAAGATCGCCGTCGCCATCAGCGGCGGCTCGGGCCTCAAGCTGCGTGACCACTTCGCCCCCGAGCTGCCCGGCGCCGACTGGTACCCGGTCTCGGGCGGCACCATCGACGAGGCCGTGAAGCTCGCCGACGCCATGCGCGGCAAGCGGTACGACGCCGTGGTCGCCCTGGGCGGCGGCAAGATCATCGACGTGACGAAGTACGCGGCGGCCCGGGTCGGGCTGCCGCTGGTGGCCATCGCCACCAACCTCTCGCACGACGGGATCTGCTCGCCGATCTCCACGCTCGACAACGACAACGGCCGCGGCTCCTACGGTGTGCCCACCCCGATCGCGCTGGTCATCGACCTCGACGTGATCCGGGACGCCCCCGTGCGCTACGTCCGCTCCGGCATCGGCGACGCGATCTCCAACCTCTCCGCCATCGAGGACTGGGAGCTCTCGCACCGCGAGACCGGCGAGCCGGTCGACGGCCTGGCCGCCGCCATGGCCCGCAGCGCCGGCGAGGCCGTGCTCCGCCACCCCGGCGGGGTGGGCGACGACGAGTTCCTCGTCACCCTCTCCGAGGGTCTGGTGATGTCCGGCATCGCCATGTCGATCAGCGGGGACAGCCGCCCGTCCTCGGGCGCCTGCCACGAGATCAGCCACGCCTTCGACCTGCTGTTCCCGACCCGCGCCGCCAGCCACGGCGAGCAGTGCGGCCTCGGCGCGGCCTTCGCGATGCACCTGCGCGGCGCGCGGGACGCCTCCGGCGCGATGGTCGAGACCCTGCGCCGGCACGGGCTGCCCGTCCTGCCGGAGGAGATGGGCTTCACCGTGGACGAGTTCGTCCAGGCGGTGTCCTTCGCCCCGCAGACCCGACCGGGCCGCTTCACCATCCTCGAACACCTCGACCTGTCCGACGACGAGATCAGGGACGCGTACGCCGACTATGCCAAAGCCATCGGTAGCTGAACTCCGACCGGTCGTCCACCCCCCGGGTGTGAAGGACCGGCGGAGCGGTGAGCACTGGGGCGGCCGCCTGTACATGCGGGAGATCTCGCTCAGGATCACCCGGCGGCTCGTCGGCACCAAGGTCACGCCGAACCAGCTCACGTACGTCATGACGCTCGCGGGCGTCCTCGCGGCACCGGCCCTGCTGGTGCCCGGGATCCCGGGCGCGCTGCTCGGCGCGCTCATGGTCCAGCTCTACCTGCTGCTCGACTGCGTCGACGGCGAGGTGGCCCGCTGGAAGAAGCAGTTCTCGCTCGGCGGGGTGTACCTGGACCGGGTCGGCGCCTACCTGTGCGACGCGGCCGTCCTCGTCGGCTTCGGCCTGCGCGCCGCCGACCTGTGGGGCTCGGGCCGGATCGACTGGCTGTGGGCCTTCCTTGGCACGCTCGCCGCCCTCGGCGCCATCCTGATCAAGGCGGAGACCGACCTCGTCGGCGTCGCCCGCCACCAGGGCGGTCTGCCGCCGGTCAAGGAGGCGGCGTCCGAGCCGCGCTCCTCCGGGATGGCGTTGGCCCGCCGGGCCGCCGCCGCGCTCAAGTTCCACCGGCTGGTCCTCGGCATCGAGGCCTCGCTGCTCATCGTGGTCCTGGCGATCGCGGACCAGGTCAGGGGAGACCTCTTCTTCACCCGGCTCGGCGTCGCCGTCCTCGCCGGCATCGCGCTGCTCCAGACCGTGCTGCACCTGGTGTCGATCATGGTCTCCAGCAGGCTGAAGTGAGGTCGGCCGTGAGTACGCCGCTCAGGGTGGGTGCCGTCATCATCACGATGGGCAACCGCCCCGACGACCTGCGCGCCCTCATCGACTCGGTCGCCAAGCAGGAGGGCGACCCCGTCGAGGTCGTCGTCGTCGGTCAGGGCACCCCGGTCACCGGGGTGCCCGACTGGGTGCGGACCGTCGACCTCCCCGAGAACCTCGGCATCCCCGGCGGCCGGAACGTCGGCATCGAGGCCTTCGGTCCCGGCGGCACCGACGTCGACGTGCTGCTCTTCCTCGACGACGACGGACTGCTCGCCCACACGGACACCGCCGAGCTGGTCCGGCAGGCCTTCACCGCCGACCCGCGCCTCGGCATCATCAGCTTCCGCATCGCCGATCCGGAGACCGGCGTCACCCAGCGCCGGCACGTCCCGCGGCTCCGCGCGTCCGACCCGATGCGCTCCTCGCGGGTGACCACCTTCCTCGGCGGCGCCAACGCCGTCCGCACCAAGGTATTCGCCGAAGTGGGCGGTCTGCCGGGCGAGTTCTTCTACGCGCACGAGGAGACCGACCTCGCCTGGCGCGCGCTCGACGCCGATTGGATGATCGACTACCGTTCCGACATGGTGCTGTTGCACCCCACCACAGCCCCGTCCCGGCACGCCTCGTACCACTTCAACGTGGCCCGCAACCGAGTCTGGCTGGCACGTCGCAATCTGCCCGCGCCCCTGGTGCCGGTCTACCTCGGCGTCTGGCTCCTGCTCACCCTGGCCCGGCGGCCCTCGCTCTCCGCGCTGAAGGCGTGGTTCGGCGGTTTCCGCGCGGGCTGGACGACGCCCTGCGGACCGCGCCGCCCCATGAGGTGGCGTACGGTGTGGCGGCTGACCCGGCTGGGTCGCCCCCCGGTCGTCTGACATCGTGGTACCTCACGTGCCGCGCATCTTGAACACGAAAGTTTCGACTGTGAGTGACACACACCAGGGCGGAGCGGTCGCGACCAGCGCGCCTCCGTCCTCCGTCGGGGAGGGCCTGGCCCCGGCCGCCCTCGCCGCGAAGTACGGCCTCTCGGTCAGTGGCGCCCGGGCCGGTCTGTTCGAGTACGTCCGTGAGCTGTGGAGCCGTCGCCACTTCATCCTGGCCTTCTCCTCCGCGAAGCTGGCCGCCCAGTACAGCCAGGCCAAACTCGGCCAGGTCTGGCAGGTGGCGACCCCCCTGCTCAACGCCCTGGTCTATTACCTGATCTTCGGTCTGATCCTGGACGCGGGACAGGGGATGAGCAAGGACGTCTACATCCCCTTCCTCGTCACCGGCATCTTCGTGTTCACCTTCACCCAGAGCTCGGTCATGGCGGGTGTCCGGGCGATCTCGGGCAACCTCGGACTCGTCCGGGCCCTGCACTTCCCCCGCGCCACCCTCCCCATCTCGTTCTCACTCCAGCAGCTCCAGCAGCTGCTGTACTCGATGATCGTGCTGGTGGCGATCGCGGTCTTCTTCGGCAGCTACCCCTCCCTCCGGTGGCTGTTGGTGTTCCCGGCGCTGTTCCTGCAGTTCGTGTTCAACACGGGCCTCGCCCTGATCGTGGCCAGGATGGGCGCCAAGACGCCCGACCTGGCGCAGCTGATGCCCTTCATCATGCGGACCTGGATGTACGCGTCCGGCGTGATGTTCTCGATCCAGACCATGCTCGCCGACAAGCCGGCCTGGATCTCCGACGTCCTCATGTACAACCCGGCGGCCGTGTACATGGATCTGATGCGCTACGCCCTCATCAAGGACTACAGCGCGCACAACCTGCCGGACCACGTCTGGATGACCGCCCTCGTCTGGGCCCTGGCCTTTGGCATCGGCGGTTTCGTCTACTTCTGGAAGGCCGAGGAGAGGTACGGCCGTGGCTGACACGACCCGGGACAGCGTCCCCACCGTCATCTGCGACGACGTCCACATCGTCTACCGCGTCCACACCGGAGGCGGCGGCAAGGGCAGCGCCACCGCGGCGCTCAGCCGGATCGTCGGCCGCGGCAAGGCCGAGGTCTCCCGGGGCGTCCGCAAGGTCCACGCCGTCCGCGGCGTCACCTTCACCGCCTACCGGGGCGAGGCCATCGGCCTCATCGGCACCAACGGCTCCGGCAAGTCCACGCTGCTGCGCGCCATCGCCGGCCTGCTCCCCACCGAGAGCGGCAAGGTCTACACCGACGGACAGCCCTCCCTCCTGGGCGTCAACGCGGCCCTCATGAACGACCTCACCGGCGAGCGCAACGTGATCCTGGGCGGCCTCGCCATGGGCATGAGCCGCGAGGAGGTGCGCTCCCGCTACGAGGACATCGTCGACTTCTCCGGCATCAACGAGAAGGGCGACTTCATCAGCCTCCCCATGCGGACGTACTCCTCCGGCATGGGCGCCCGGCTCCGCTTCGCCATCGCGGCGGCCAAGAACCACGACGTCCTCCTCATCGACGAGGCGCTCGCGACCGGTGACCGCAAGTTCCAGATCCGCTCCGAGGAGCGCATCCGCGAGCTCCGCAAGGAGGCCGGCACGGTCTTCCTGGTGAGCCACAGCAACAAGTCCATCCGGGACACCTGCGACCGGGTGCTCTGGCTGGAGAAGGGGCAGCTCCTGATGGACGGCCCCACGGACGAGGTCCTCAAGGCGTACGAGCGCGAGACCGCGCGCTGAGGGCGGCGGGGAGCCCCCGCGGGATTCACCCGGCGGGGGCTCCTCCGCCCACCCGTCTCCCACCACCGCCCTTGCCGGAAGGCGCTTCGCGCCGGCCCCCTTTCCCGCGCGTCGCTCCTCCACCTGGAATGTTCATGCGGTTAACTTCGGGCAGGATGAGCCCATGGCAGCGACCTCGGCGGGAAAGACCTACCACCACGGCGATCTGCGCAACGCGCTGATCTGCGCGGCCGTCGACCTCGCCGCCGACGGCGGCCCCGAGCGGGTCGTCCTGCGCGAGGCGGCCCGCCGGGTGGGCGTCTCGCCCACCGCCGCCTACCGGCACTTCGAAGGACGTTGCGAACTCCTCCGCGCCGTCCGGAGCCACGCCCGGCGGGAACTCGCCGCCTCCATGGAGCGGGCCGCCGCCCGCGAGCCGGGCGCCGACGACCCCGTCCTCGCGGCCGAGCGCCGCGTCGCCGCCCTCTGCCGGGGGTACGTCGGCTTCGCCGTTGAGCAGCCCGGCCTCTACCGGGCCGCGTTCTGCGTCCCCCGTCCCGCCGGGGTGGCCGAGCCCGCGCCCGAACGGCCGACCGCCGAGCCGGAGATCCGCGCGTTCACCCTGCTCAGGGAGGCGCTCGAAGCGCTCGCCCGGCCGGGCACCGCCCGTCCGGGCGCCCGCCCCGCCACCGGCGCCGCCGCGTGGTCGGCCGTGCACGGCCTGTCACTCCTGCTGGTCGACGGGCCGCTCCGCCGCCTCTCCGCGCAGGGCAGGAGCGTCGTCGTCGAGGCGACCCTCGCCATGGTGGTCTCCGGCGCGGCCGTCGGCTGAACCCGAACTTCCTTGCGGTGCGGGCGGATTGACACCTCGTACGGGTGAGGTTCGCGACGCCCGCCACCCCGGAACGGCGACAGTCGTCCTACGACGTAAGCTGGACCGGTCTGTTTCGCGGCAAGTAGGGCGATACCCCGCGGCCATCGGGCCCCGGGCGGCGGCCCTACGGCAGGGGTCGGCGGCGTGTCCGAAATAGGATGGATTGGATCGGCAGTGTAGAACGGGAGTCGTGACGGCCATGACGCAGAATCTCCAGCTCCACGAGGGTGTCGCCGTCCCCCCGTCGGGAAGCGCCCAGTGACGGATACCCGGCAGGCGCGCCCCGACGCCTCCTCACGCGCCACACTCGGCAAGGCCGCGGACGAGAACTTCCCCGTGGCCCCCTTCTTCCTGCCCCGTGCCTGGCGCGACGACCTCATGGCCGTCTACGGCTTCGCCCGGCTCGTCGACGACATCGGCGACGGCGACCTCGCCCCCGGCGGCGCCGACGCCCGCCACCTCGGCCTCGACCCGGCGGCCGCGGAGGACCGGCTCGTCCTCCTCGACGCCTTCGAGACCGACCTCCACCGGGTCTTCGACTCCACCCCGCACCACCCCCTGCTGCGGGCCCTCCAGCCGACCGTCCGCCGGTGCGGGCTCACCCCCGAGCCCTTCCTCGGACTCGTCGCGGCCAACCGGCAGGACCAGCAGGTCCGCCGCTACGAGACGTACGACGACCTCCTCGCGTACTGCGAGCTCTCCGCCAACCCCGTCGGCCGGCTCGTCCTCGCGATCACCGGCACCGAGACCCCCGAGCGGATCCGGCGCTCCGACGAGATCTGCACCGCCCTCCAGATCGTCGAGCACCTCCAGGACGTCGCCGAGGACCTCGCCCGCGACCGGATCTACCTGCCCGCCGAGGACCTGAAGCGCTTCCACGTCACCGAGGACGACCTCGCCGCGCCCACCGCCGGCGCCTCCGTGCGGGCCCTGATCGCCTTCGAGGCCGAGCGGGCCCGCACGCTCCTGCACGCGGGCGCCCCACTCGTCGGCAGCGTCCACGGCCGGCTCCGCCTCCTCCTCGCCGGATTCACCGCCGGCGGACTCGCGGCGCTCGACGCGATCACCGACGCCGGGTACGACGTGCTGACCGGCCCACCGAAGGCCACCAAGCCGAGCCTGATGCGCCAGGCGGGAGCGGTTCTGCTCCGGGCGCGGAAAGAGGGGTGAGCGTGACCGTGGAGGCACAGCACCAGCCGTCCGCACCGGTCCAGGCCGCCTACAGCTACTGCGAGGCGGTCACCGGACAGCAGGCCCGTAACTTCGCCTACGGGATCCGGCTGCTGCCGGCCGAGAAGCGGCAGGCGATGTCCGCGCTGTACGCCTTCTCGCGGCGCGTGGACGACATCGGCGACGGCACGCTCGCGCCCGAGGAGAAGCGGGAGCGGCTCGAAGCCACCCGCGACGTCCTCGACCGGGTCCGCAAGGGGCTGGTCGAGGAGGACGACACCGACCCCGTCGCCGTCGCCCTCGCCGACTCGGCCCACCGCTTCCCGATCCCGCTCGACGGACTCGACGAGCTCATCGACGGCGTCCTCATGGACGTGCGCGGCGCGACCTACGAGACCTGGGACGACCTCAAGGTCTACTGCCGCTGCGTCGCCGGCGCGATCGGTCGCCTCTCCCTCGGCGTCTTCGGCACCCAGCCGGGCGCCCACGGCGCCGACCGGGCGGCCGAGTACGCCGACACCCTGGGCCTCGCGCTCCAACTCACCAACATCCTCAGGGACGTACGCGAGGACGCCGGGAACGGGCGGACCTACCTGCCTGCCGACGACCTCGCCAAGTTCGGCTGCGGCGACGGCTTCGACGGCGTCACGCCCGCCCCCGGGGCCGACTTCGACGGGCTCGTCCACTTCGAAGTGCGGCGCGCCCGCGCCCTGTTCGCCGAGGGCTACCGGCTCCTGCCCATGCTCGACCGGCGCAGCGGCGCCTGCGTCGCCGCCATGGCCGGCATCTACCGCCGCCTCCTCGACCGGATCGAGCGCGACCCCGGGGCCGTGCTCCGCGGCCGCGTCTCGCTGCCGGGCCGCGAGAAGGCGTACGTCGCGGTGCGCGGGCTCTCCGGCCTCGACACCCGCCACATCGCCCGGCGCACCCGGGGGCTGGGCTGATGAGTCCCCGCGCCCCCGGCGGCCGGGCAACCCCGGGCGCCGCCCACGCGTCCCTGCCCGAGGCGCCCCAGAATCCGACCGCGACGACCCGAACGGAGGCCGCGTGAACCACGAAGGAACCGAGCGGAACACCCCGCCGGCCGCGCCCGGCCCCGGGGCGGTCCTGACCGGCGGCGACCCCCGGCCCCGTGCCGTCGTCGTCGGCGGCGGGCTCGCCGGGATCACCGCCGCCCTCCAGCTCGCGGAGAGCGGCGTCCACGTCACCCTGCTCGAAGGCCGGCCCCGGCTCGGTGGCCTCGCCTTCTCCTTCCGCCGGGGCGACCTCACCGTCGACAACGGCCAGCACGTCTACCTGCGCTGCTGCACCGCCTACCGCTGGTTCCTCGACCGGGTCGACGGCGCCCGCCTGGCCCCCCTCCAGGACCGCCTCGACGTCCCCGTCCTCGACGTCGGGCACCCCCGCGGCCCCCGGCTCGGCCGGATCCGCCGCGACGACCTGCCCGTACCGCTGCACCTCGTGCGCAGCCTCGCCACCTACCCGCACCTCTCCCTCGCCGAGCGGGCCTCCGTCGGCCGGGCCGCGCTCGCCCTCAAGAAGCTCGACCCCGCCGACCCCGCGCTGGACGGCATCGACTTCGCCACCTGGCTCGGCCGGCACGGACAGTCCCCGCGGACCGTCGAGGCGCTCTGGGACCTCGTCGGCATCCCCACCCTCAACGCCCCCGCGCCGCAGGCCTCCATGGGCCTGGCGGCGATGGTCTTCAAGACCGGGCTCCTGTCCGAGCCCGGCGCCGCCGACATCGGCTGGGCGCACGTCCCGCTCGGCGAACTCCACGACACCCGGGCCGCGAAGGAGCTCGACGCCCTCGGCGTCCGTACCCTGCTCCGTACCAAGGCCGAGCGGATCACCCGTACCGACGGGGGGCGCTGGGCCGTCGACGTACCGGGAGAGCGGATCGAGGCCGACGCCGTCGTCCTCGCCGTCCCGCAGCACGAGACCCACGGCCTGCTGCCCGAGGGCGCCCTCGACGATCCCGACCGGCTCCTCGACATCGACACCGCCCCCATCCTCAACCTGCACGTCGTCTACGACCGCAAGGTGCTCAAGCGGCCCTTCTTCACCACGCTGGGCTCCCCGGTGCAGTGGGTCTTCGACCGCACCGACTCCTCTGGACTCACCGGCGGCGGCCAGTACCTCGCCGTCTCCCAGTCCGCCGCCCAGGACGAGATCGACGAACCCGTCGCCGCCCTGCGCGCGAAGTACCTCCCCGAGCTGGAGCGGCTCCTGCCCGCCGCCCGCGGCGCCGGGATCCGCGACTTCTTCGTCACCAGGGAACGGACGGCCACGTTCGCACCCGCCCCGGGCGTCGGCCGGCTCCGGCCCGGAGCCCGCACCCGGGCCCCGGGGCTGTATCTGGCCGGGGCCTGGACCGCCACCGGCTGGCCCGCGACCATGGAGGGTGCCGTCCGCAGCGGATTCAGCGCCGCGGGTGCCGCGCTCTCCGCCCTCGGCCGCCGCCATGACCATCCGCTGCAGGAAGCGGTATGAGTGTGAGTACCGGAACAAGAGGAGAGACCGTGCCGACAGCGCCGCCGGGAAATCCGGCCGTCGACACCGCGGACGTGTCCGCACTGCTGGAGCGGGGGCGGACCCTGTCCACCCCCGTACTGCGGGCGGCCGTCGACCGCCTCGCGCCGCCCATGGACACCGTGGCCGCCTACCACTTCGGCTGGATCGATGCCCAGGGCAGGGCCGCCGACGGCGACGGCGGCAAGGCCGTCCGCCCCGCGCTCGCCCTGCTGTCGGCCGAGGCCGCGGGCGCCGCGCCCGAGGTCGGGATCCCCGGCGCCGTCGCCGTGGAACTCGTGCACAACTTCTCGCTGCTCCACGACGACCTGATGGACGGCGACGAGCAGCGCCGCCACCGCGACACGGTGTGGAAGGTGCACGGCCCCGCCCAGGCGATCCTCGTCGGCGACGCCCTCTTCGCCCTCGCCAACGAGATCCTGCTGGAGCTCGGCACGGTGGAGGCCGGCCGGGCCACCCGCCGGCTGACCACGGCCAGTCGCAAGCTCATCGACGGGCAGGCCCAGGACATCTCCTACGAGCACCGCGAGCGGGTCACCGTCGAGGAGTGCCTGGAGATGGAGGGCAACAAGACGGGCGCCCTCCTCGCCTGCGCCGTCTCCATCGGCGCCGTCCTCGGCGGGGCCGACGACCGCACGGCAGACAAGCTGGAGGAGTACGGCTACCACCTCGGCCTCGCCTTCCAGGCCGTGGACGACCTGCTCGGCATCTGGGGCGACCCGGAGGCCACCGGCAAGCAGACCTGGAGCGACCTGCGCCAGCGCAAGAAGTCCCTCCCGGTCGTCGCCGCGCTCGCCGCGGGCGGCCCGGCCTCCGAGCGGCTCGGTGAACTGCTCGCCGCCGACGTCAAGTCCAACGACTTCGACACCTTCTCCGAGGAGGAGTTCGCCACCCGCGCGGCCCTCATCGAGGAAGCCGGAGGACGCGAGTGGACCTCCCAGGAGGCCCGCCGCCAGCACGCCGTCGCGATCGCGGCCCTCAACGAGGTGGACATGCCCGCCCTGGTGCGGGACCAGCTCACCGCACTGGCCGACTTCGTCGTCGTACGGAAGAGATGATCACCATCACCCTGATATGAGTTCGCGGTCGCCGGCCGGTGCCATCCGGCGCCGGCCGACGGCAGACCCGCAGGAGCAGAAGGAACCGACTGCGCAAAGGGGAAGCCATGACAGCGACGACCGACGGAAGCGCCGGGGCCGTGAGCCCCCGGGCAGCCGCGGCCAGCAAGACGAACGACACCGACGCCTTCGCGTCCGGCCTCGACGGCGCCGCCGCGCGGGCCGCCGAACGGGCCGTCGAGCACCTGCTCGCCCGGCAGGACCCGGCGGGCTGGTGGAAGGGCGACCTGGAGACCAACGTCACCATGGACGCCGAGGACCTGCTACTCCGCCAGTTCCTGGGCATCCTCGACGCCGACACCACCCGTGCCGCCGCCCTCCACATCCGCCGCGGGCAGGGCCCGGACGGCGCCTGGGCCACCTTCTACGGCGGACCCGGCGAGCTCTCCGCCACCGTCGAGGCCTATGTGGCCCTGCGGCTCGCCGGAGACCCGCCCGACGCCCCGCACATGGCCCGCGCCTCCGCCTGGGTCCGCGCCCGGGGCGGGATCGCGGCCGCCCGGGTCTTCACCCGGATCTGGCTGGCCCTCTTCGGCTGGTGGCGCTGGGACGACCTGCCCGAACTGCCGCCGGAACTGCTCTTCCTGCCGAAGTGGTTCCCGCTGAACATCTACGACTTCGGCTGCTGGGCCCGGCAGACGATCGTGCCCCTCACCGTGGTCTCCGCGAAGCGGCCGGTCCGGCCCGCGCCCTTCCCGCTGGACGAGCTGCACACCGATCCGGCGCGGCCGCACCCGCCCCGTCCGCTCGCCCCGGCCACCGGCTGGGACGGGATCTTCCAGCGGCTCGACAAGGCCCTGCACGTCTACCACCGCTTCGCCCCGCGCGGGGTGCGCGCGACGGCCATGAACATCGCCGCCCGGTGGATCGTGGAGCGCCAGGAGAACGACGGCTGCTGGGGCGGCATCCAGCCCCCCGCCGTCTACTCGGTCATCGCCCTCCACCTCCTCGGCTACGACCTCCAGCACCCGGTCATGCGGGCCGGCCTGGAATCGCTCGACCGGTTCGCCGTCTGGCGCGAGGACGGCTCCCGGATGATCGAGGCCTGCCAGTCGCCCGTCTGGGACACCTGCCTCGCCACCATCGCGCTCGCCGACGCGGGACTCCGCCCCGACCACCCGGCGCTCGTGAAGGCCGTGGACTGGATGCTCGACGAGGAGATCACCCGCACCGGCGACTGGGCGGTGCGCCGGCCCGGACTCCCGCCGGGGGGATGGGCGTTCGAGTTCCACAACGACAACTACCCCGACATCGACGACACCGCCGAGGTCCTGCTCGCCCTGCGCCGCGTCCGGCACCCCGACCCGGCCCGGGTCGAGGCGGCCATCGCCCGGGGCGCCCGCTGGACGCTCGGCATGCAGTCCCGCAACGGCGCCTGGGCGGCCTTCGACGCCGACAACACCAGCGGCTTCCCCAACAAGCTGCCGTTCTGCGACTTCGGCGAGGTGATCGACCCGCCGTCCGCCGACGTCACCGCCCACGTGGTCGAGATGCTCGCGTACGAGGGCATGGCCCAGGACCCGCGCGCCCGCCGGGGCATCGCGTGGCTGCTCGCCCAACAGGAGCCCAACGGCGCCTGGTTCGGCCGCTGGGGCGTCAACCACGTGTACGGCACGGGCTCGGTGGTCCCCGCGCTGGTCGCCGCGGGACTGCCCGGCTCCCACCCGGCGATCCGCCGGGCCGTCGACTGGCTCGCGTCCGTGCAGAACGACGACGGGGGCTGGGGCGAGGACCTCCGCTCGTACAAGGAGGAGGAGTGGGTGGGGCGCGGTCCCTCGACCGCCTCCCAGACCGCCTGGGCGCTGATCGCGCTCCTCGCCGCCGGCGAGCGGGACTCCGAGGCCGTCCGGCGGGGCGTCGCCTGGCTGACCGCGACCCAGCGGGAGGACGGCTCCTGGGACGAGCCCTACTTCACCGGCACCGGCTTCCCCTGGGACTTCTCCATCAACTACCACCTCTACCGGCAGGTCTTCCCGCTCACGGCGCTCGGGCGCTATGTGTACGGGGATCCCGCGCCGCGCGAGGAGGGCTGATGGGTCGCGAGCCCGCCCCGGGCGCCGGCCCGGCGCTGCTGGTCGCCTGCGCGCTCGGCATCGAGCGGTTCGCCCTGCGCGGCGGCGACCGGGGCGGCGCACCCGGCCCGGTGACCGTGCTGCGCACCGGCATGGGGCCGGAGCGGGCGGGCCGGGCCGTATCACGAGTGCTCGCCGAGGAGCAGTGGCGGGACGCCGCGGTGATCGCCTCCGGCTTCTGCGCCGGCCTCGCCCCGGGCATGCACCCGGGGGACCTCATCGTCGCCGGGGAGACCCGCGCCCCCGACGGTACGACCCTGTGCACAGGGACCGACCTTCTGGTGAAGGCACTGGTCAAGGCGGTGCCCGGGCGCGCCGTCCACACCGGGCCGCTGATCGGCTCCGACCACGTGGTGCGCGGCCCCGAGCGGGCCGCCCTGCGGGCCGGCGGTGCGATCGCCGTCGACATGGAGTCCGCCGCCTCGCTCCGTACCGCCAGGGCCGCCGGAGGGTTCGGGGACGGGCCGGACGCCCGCCCCGTTGCGGCCGTCCGGGTGGTCGTGGACGCCCCGGAACACGAACTGGTCCGGATCGGCACGGTGCGCGGGGGAATATCGGCCTTCCGTGTTCTTCGTGCCGTCCTTCCCGCGTTCTTCGAATGGCACCGTTCTTTGCTGCTCCCCAGGAGGTGAGCGAGTTATGGCCATGCCGCTCCGTCAGTCCATCCGGGTCGGGACCTACCTCTTCGAACAGAAGCTCCGCAAGCGGGACAAGTTCCCGCTGATCGTCGAGCTGGAGCCGCTCTACGCCTGCAACCTCAAGTGCGAGGGCTGCGGAAAGATCCAGCACCCGGCGGGTGTCCTCAAGCAGCGCATGCCGGTCGCCCAGGCGGTCGGCGCCGTCCTGGAGTCCGGCGCCCCCATGGTGTCCATCGCGGGCGGCGAGCCTCTGATGCATCCTCAGATCGACGAGATCGTGCGTCAGTTGGTCGCGCGTCGGAAGTACGTCTTCCTCTGCACCAACGCGCTGCTGCTGCGCAAGAAGCTGGAGAAGTTCACCCCCTCCCCGTACTTCGCCTTCGCCGTCCACATCGACGGGCTGCGCGAGCGGCACGACGAGTCCGTCGCCAAGGAAGGCGTGTTCGACGAGGCGGTGGCTGCCATCAAGGAGGCCAAGCGGCGCGGCTTCCGGGTCACCACCAATTCGACTTTCTTCAACACCGACACCCCGCAGACCATCATCGAGGTGCTCAATTTCCTCAACGACGACCTCCAGGTCGACGAAATGATGATCTCGCCCGCCTACGCCTACGAGAAGGCCCCCGACCAGGAACACTTCCTCGGCGTCGAGCAGACCCGCGAACTCTTCAAGAAGGCCTTCGCCGGCGGGAACCGGCGCCGCTGGCGGCTCAACCACTCGCCGCTCTTCCTGGACTTCCTGGAAGGAAAGGCGGACTTCCCCTGCACCGCCTGGGCCATTCCCAACTACTCGCTCTTCGGCTGGCAGCGCCCCTGCTATCTGATGAGCGACGGATACGTCCCCACGTACCGCGAGCTCGTCGAGGACACCGACTGGGACAAGTACGGCCGCGGCAAGGACCCGCGCTGCGCCAACTGCATGGCGCACTGCGGCTACGAGCCCACCGCCGTCCTCGCCACCATGGGCTCCCTCAAGGAGTCCCTGCGGGCGATCCGGGAGACGGTCTCCGGAACCGACAAGTCATGACCGGCGGGTTCGACCTGCGGGCGCTGCTCTCCGAGCGCGGCGGCGAGCGGTACGAGCTGCACGCCAGGTACCTCAACCACCAGCTGCCGCGCATGCTGCACACCATCGGCTTCGACAAGGTCTACGAGCGGGCCGAGGGCGCCCACTTCTGGGACGCCGACGGCGTCGACCACCTCGACATGCTCGCCGGCTTCGGCGTGATGGGTCTCGGACGGCACCACCCCGTCGTCCGCAAGGCCCTCCACGACGTCCTGGACGCCCAGCTCGCCGACCTCACCCGCTTCGACTGCCAGCCGCTGCCGGGCCTTCTCGCCGAGAGGCTGCTCACCCACAGCCCGCACCTCGACCGGGTCTTCTTCGGCAACAGCGGCACCGAGGCCGTGGAGACCGCCCTCAAGTTCGCCCGTTACGCCACCGGGCGGCCGAGGGTCCTCTACTGCTCCCACGCCTTCCACGGGCTCACCACCGGCTCCCTCTCCGTCAACGGGGAGCAGGGCTTCCGGGACGGATTCGCCCCGCTCCTGCCCGACACCGCGATCGCGCTCGGCGACCTCGACGCCCTGGAGCGGGAGCTGCGCAAGGGTGACGTGGCCGCCTTCGTCGTCGAGCCCATCCAGGGCAAGGGCGTCCACGAGGCGCCGCCGGGCTTTCTCCGGGGCGCTCAGGAGTTGCTGCACCGGCACGGCGCGTTGCTCATCGCGGACGAGGTGCAGACGGGCCTCGGCAGGACCGGCGACTTCTACGCCTACCAGCACGAGGAGGGCGTCGAGCCGGACCTGGTCTGCGTCGCCAAGGCGCTCTCCGGCGGCTATGTGCCGGTCGGCGCCACCCTCGGAAAGGACTGGATCTTCAAGAAGGTGTACTCGTCGATGGACCGCGTGCTGGTCCACTCGGCGAGCTTCGGATCGAACGCGCAGGCCATGGCCGCCGGGCTCGCCGTGCTCTCGGTCATGGAGGACGAGGGCACCGTCGCGCACGCCCGCCGGATCGGCGAGCTGCTCTCGGGCCGTCTGAAGGAGCTCGTCCCCCGGTACGAGCTGCTGCACGAGATCCGCGGGCGCGGCCTGATGATCGGGATCGAGTTCGGGCGGCCGTCCTCGCTCGGACTGCGCGGGCGCTGGACGATGCTCCAGGCGGCCCGCAAGGGGCTCTTCGCCCAGATGGTCGTCGTGCCGCTGCTCCAGCGGCACCACATCCTCACCCAGGTCTCCGGGGACCATCTGGAGGTGATCAAGCTGATCCCGCCGCTGATCATCGACGAGGCGGACGTGGACCGGTTCGTCACGGCCTTCACCGCGGTCATGGACGACGCCCACGGCGGCGGCGGGCTGATGTGGGACTTCGGGAAGACGCTGGTCAAGCAGGCGGTCGCGCAACGCTGACCCGGCGGCTCCGTCCGGGTTTTGCCTCTGGGGCAAGAAACTTGCCTCAGAGGCACGATCCTGGCGGAATGGACGCATGGACCACGTCCCCGGGGAAGCCTCCCCGGACCCCGCCACCTCCGGCGGCCTGCCCGACGTCGCCCCCCAGCTGCGGGCGCTGCGCCGCCGCCGGGGCCTCACCCTGGAGGCCGCCGCCCAGCGGGCCGGACTCTCGCCGGCCCACCTCTCGCGCCTGGAGACGGGGAATCGGCAGCCCTCGCTGCCGATGCTGCTCGCCCTGGCCCGTATCTACGGTACGACCGTCTCCGAGCTCCTGGGCGAGGCGCCCCCCGAGCGCGACCCCGTCGTCCGGGCCGACCGCTCCGAACCCGTCGAGGCCGACGGCTGGGTCTACCGCCAGGCCGGCGGGGCCGGGCGCGCCCTCCAGTGCCTGCGCGTCCACGTGCCGCACGCCACCCGGGCCGACATCGTGCGCGTCCACCCCGGCGAGGAGTGGATCCACGTCCTGGAAGGGCGGGTGCGGCTCGCGCTCGGCGGGGCCGTCCACGTCCTCGATCCGGGGGACAGCGCGCACTTCGACTCGCTCACCCCGCACCGGATCGGGGCCGACACCCCCGGCGGGGCCGAACTGCTCTTCGTCCACACCCTGATGCAGAGCCCCGCCGCCGAGCTGTGTCTCGGCGACGGGACCCCGCACCGGCGCTGACGTTCCGTGATGATTCCTCAGGAAAGGACCGACATGTCCGAGAAGTCCGTACCGGTCACCGGCGAGGAGCGGGGTGAGGGCAAGTTCCCCAAGGGCCTCGTCCTCCGCCTCTTCGCCTACCTGATCGCAGGCCACCTCTTCGCCGGCTTCCTCTACCTGCTCTTCACGCTGGGCGGGCAGAACCAGTAGGCCGGGATCACGCCTCGGTGAGCAGCCGCTCGCGGAGGCGCTCGCGGGTCTCCGGGGCCAGCCGCAGGCCCTCCGAGAAGTAGGCGTCCATCGAGCCCCAGGTCGCCTCGATCGTGTCGAAGGCCGCGCGCAGATACTCCACCCGCGCGTCGAAGAGCGGGCTGAGCAGCTCCATCACCTCGGGCGACATCGCGTCCGGGGCGGTGGAGCTGCGGCGCACCTTGTAACGGCGGTGCGGCTCGTTGGACTTCACGTAGTCGGCCTCGATCGCGTCCCGCTCGACGCCGACCGCGAGCAGGGTGATCGCCACGGCGAGTCCGGCCCGGTCCTTGCCAGCCGCGCAGTGCATGAGGGCCGGGACGCTCTCCTCCGCCATGGAGTGGAGGATCAGGCTGTGCTCCGCGGCCCGCTCCACCACCATCTTCCGGTACGAAGCGGACATGCGGGCGGCCGCCTTGCCGTCGCCGAGGACCTCCCGCAGCTGCGCGGTCTCGCCGTCGCGCACCAGCCTCCAGAACTCCTTGCCGTCGGCCGGGTCGTTGAGGGGTATGTTCACGTTCCGCACGCCGGGCAGCTCGACGTCCGCACCCTCGACCCTCCGGTCCGCCTCGTTGCGGAAGTCGAAGACGGTGTGCAGGCCCAGCGAGGCGAGGAAGGCGGCGTCGTCCTCCGTCGCGTGGGCGAGATGGCCGCTGCGGAAGAGGCGGCCCGGACGGACGGCGCGCCCGTCCGTCGTCGGCAGGCCGCCCACGTCCCGGAAGTTGCGGACCTCCGCCAGCTCGGGCTCGGCGGCTTCGGCGGGCGGGGTCTGCGGCAGCTGCTGCGTCACGGCTGCTCCTGTTCTGTCGATCGGTTCCTGGGGCAATCATCTCGGGTGAGGCCCCTGGAACACACCCCCTCGCACGGGAATGGGTGATCTGTCCGTATTGAGGAGTTCGAGATAACCCGCCCCGGTTGCAGGGGAGATGGGGATCGACGCGTGAGCAGCGTCATAACCGTGACGGACCGTGCCTGATCGTCTTTTCCAAATACCCCCGGCAAAAGGGGATCCGGGGACCGCCCTCCACGGAGGGTGACCGGAATTCCGACCGGATATCGCGTCATCCGGGAGCGCGGGAAAACTGTGGCTTGTTCGCGCCGACCCCCCTCGTCTAGCGTCGCGCTCAATCCGGACGGACCGCCGAATCCTGCCACCGACCGGAATCCGCACTCACCCGTACAAGGCAGGAGCGGGGGACCCAGGTAAGTCGCCGATCCCTCGAAGAAGGACGGCTCGGGGTGAAGTCGCGTGTCCACGCGACCGGACATCTCCAGTCCGAACCCGACAGCTCACCTCGCAGGCGCCGGAGAGGAATTCGCCATGCCCGCGAAGGGTAAGCACCGCCGCACCAAGTCCAACCTCCTGACCCGCGGCATCGCCGCAGCCGGCACCGGAGGCGCCGTCGTCGCCCTCCCGCTCCTCGGAGCCACCGGCGCCCACGCCGCCGAGCAGGCCGCCCCGGCCGCCGCTCCCGCCCAGGTGAAGGCCGCCGCCGTCCAGGCGGCGCCCGCCACCGCGAAGGCCGCGCCGAAGACGTACTCCGTCGTCCGGGGCGACTACCTGTCGAAGATCGCTGCCGAGCACCACCTCGCGGGCGGCTGGCACCGGCTGTACGAGGACAACCGCCGGGTCATCGGCGAGAACCCCTCGCTCATCCTGCCCGGCATGAAGCTCACCCTCGGCGCGAAGAACAGCGCCAAGGCCGCCGCGCCGAAGGCCGCGCCCAAGAGCACGCAGAGCTCCGGCAAGAACGGCGACACCCCCCGCGCCTCCCGCGGCGGCGAGCGCCCCTCGGCCCCGGCCGCCGCCGAGGCCACCACCACCGCGTCGTCCGCCGCGGAGTCCTCGCCGGCCGGTACGACCTCCTCCTCCGGCTGGGTCGCCCCGGTCAGCGGCGGCATCTCCACCCCGTACCGCGCCGCGGGCTCCATGTGGTCCTCCGGCTACCACACCGGTGTGGACTTCATGGCCTCCACCGGCACCACCGTCGTCGCGGTCGGCCCCGGCACCGTCTACTCCGCCGGCGACGGCGGCGCGTACGGCAACCAGGTCGTCATCCAGCACGCCGACGGCACCTTCTCGCAGTACGCCCACCTGTCCTCGATCTCCGTCTCCGCCGGCCAGGCCGTCAGCGGCGGCCAGCAGATCGGCCTCTCCGGCGCGACCGGCAACGTCACCGGCCCGCACCTGCACTTCGAGATGCGCACCGGGCCGGAGTACGGCTCGGACATCGACCCCCTGGCCACCCTGCGCCAGCACGGCGTGAACATCTGACGGAACGTCAGTAGCGCTTTTTCCGGAGGCCCGGCACGTACGTGCCGGGCCTCCGGCGTATTCCGGCTTGGCGGAATCTTTATCGGTGGCATATGTCACCCACCGTCAACCCCTCCTTACGGTCGCGTAAGTCACAGGCCAGGAGGAAGGATGTGCTCCCGTGGCAGACGATTCGAGATCAAGAGACAAGAACGTATTCGGGTCGTACGCGGCGATCGGTGACAGCTTCACCGAGGGCGTCGGAGACCCCGGGCCCGACGGGACGTACGTGGGCTGGGCGGACCGTTTCGCGGTCCTGCTCGCCGACCAGCTGCCGGAGCACGACGCCTTCCGCTACGCCAACCTGGCCGTACGCGGGCGCCTTCTCGACCAGATCGTGGCGGAACAGGTCCCCCGGGCGAAGGAACTCGCCCCCGACCTGGTGACCTTCTGTGCGGGCGGCAACGACATCATCCGCCCCGGAACGGACCCGGACGACGTGGCCGAGCGCTTCGAACGCGCCGTCGCCGACCTCACCTCCGCCGTCGGCACCGTCATGGTGACCACCGGATTCGACACCCGTGGGGTGACCCTCCTCAAGCACCTGCGCGGCAAGATCGCCACCTACAACGGCCACGTCCGGGCCATCGCCGACCGCTACGGCTGCCCGGTCCTCGACCTGTGGTCGCTGAAGTCCGTCCAGGACCGCCGCGCCTGGGACGGCGACCGGCTGCACCTCTCGGCCGAGGGACACACCCGCGTCGCCCTGCGTGCCGCCCAGGTCCTCGGCCTGCCGGTGCCCGCCGACCCGGACCAGCCGTGGCCGCCGGTCCCGCAGCGCGGCACCCTGGAGGTGCGCCGCGACGACATCAACTGGGCCAGGGAGTACCTCGTGCCCTGGATCGGGCGCCGGCTGCGCGGCGAGAGCTCCGGCGACCACGTCGCGGCCAAGCGCCCCGACCTCATGCCCCTGTAGGCGGCACAGCGGCGGGGATCCGCTCCAGGACCCCGCCGGCGAACACGTCGTACAGCGGCAGCGTCTCCAGGTGGACGTAGCCGATGTGGCAGTCGCAGACGGCGAGGGGGCAGGCGCGGGGACGCAGGGCGGCGCGGTACGAACCGTCGTACAGGTTCCCCAGTTCCGCCCTGACGAAGTGGCAGCGCCGTACCGTCCCCTCGCCGTCCACCGAGATCACCGACTCGCCGGTGCGGCAGGGGAGCCCCGCCGAGCGGTGCGGATGCCGGCTGTACGGGAACAGCGGGTCGAGCTCCGTCCACTCCTCGGCCTCCGCGTCGCTGTACGTGTGCCCCTCGGCCGCGTTCACCCAGAGGTAGACGTGCGCCGGCAGCGCGGCCCGCAGCCGGCGGGCGTGCTCCCGGTGCTCGGGCAGACCGACCACCCCGACGCTGTACCGGATCCTTCGCCGCGCGAGCTCCTGGCACTTCGCGAGGAAACGCTCGGGCGGCGTCTGCCCCGGGTGGTACGTGCACCAGAGCGCGACGCTCTCCGGGTCCGCATCCGCCAGCCACTCGGCCCGGCAGCTCAGGTTGGTCTGGATCGCCACCCGCTCGACGTGCGGCAGCCGGGACAGTTCGACCAGCGCCCGCCGGTACCAGGAGCGGACCAGACCCTCGCCCCACGGGGTGAAGAGGATCCGCAGCCGGTCCCCGGTCTGCGCCGCGGCCCAGCCGGTGAACCGCTCCAGCGCCGCACGGTCGGCACGCAGCTGCTCCCGGCTGTCCCGGCGCTTGGCGAAGGGACAGTACGGACAGTCGAAGTCGCAGGAGGAGAGCGGGCCCCGGTAGAGCAGGGTGAGATCCACGGCCGCCGCCTACTTCGCCTCGTACGCGGCCATCGCGGCCCGTACGGCGGGGGAGAAGATCTCGGGCCCGAGCCCGTCCGAGTGCGCGAGCCCCTCGGGCGACAGCCGCAGCAGCCCCTCCGGGGCGTCCGTGTCCAGCCAGCCGTACCGCGCGAACCGGGTGAGTTCCGCGCCGAAGTCCGCGAACGGCGAGGAGCCGAACCGCTCCTCGTACCCGGCGACCGGCATGCCCTCGGCCTGGAGCAGCGACTGGAGGAGATGACGGCGGCGGGCCTCCTCCGCGTCCACCGCCCGGCCCACCTCGGCGCGGGAGAAGTCCTCGGTCCCGGCGTACGCGTCGATGATCGAGCGGATCTCCCGCATGTCGACGGCGTAGTCGAAGGAGTAGTGCAGGGCCGAGGTGTACGAGCGGGCGCCGCAGCCCAGGCCGATCATGCCGTCCGTCTGGCAGGCGTAGTCGTCCGGCCCCGCGGGACCGGCGTCCGCCCGGCGGAACATCCGCATCGACACCTGCTCGTAGCCGCGCGCGAGGAGGTGGTCCCGGCCGGAGCGGTAGAGGCGGAGCCGCTGCTCGTCCCACTCCCGGTCGGCGGCCGACGGGTCCTGGACCCGGCCCAGACCGGTGAGCGGCCGGACGTACAGCGGATAGAGGTAGAGCTCCTCGGGCCGCCAGGCGAGGGCCGCGTCCAGCGAGACCCGCCAGGACCGCTCCGTCTGCCCGTCGATGCCGTAGATCAGGTCGATGTTGAGGACGGGCACGCCGGTGTCCCGGATGCGGCCGAGCGCCGCCTCGACGTCCGCGCGGCGCTGCGGCCGGACCGCCGCCCGTGCCTCGGCCTCGACGAAGCTCTGCACGCCGATGCTGAGCCGGGTCGCGCCCCGCTCCGCCAGGAGCGCGAGGCGGTCGGCCGTCGCGGTCGCCGGTGAGGTCTCGACGGAGAGCGGCACCGCCCGCAGGTCTACGCCCATCCGCTTCTCGGCGATGTCGCAGAGCCGCTCCAGTTCGGCGGCGGTGAGGAAGGTGGGCGTGCCGCCGCCGAAGGCGGCCGTGGCGAACCGCACCGGCGAGCCGTCCCCGAGGGCCTCGCGGACGGCGGCGGCCTGGCGGTCGAGGGCGTCGAGGTAACGGGTGGTCAGCTCGTCCGGGGCGCCGATCCGGGTGAACAGGTTGCAGAAGCCGCAGCGGACCTCGCAGAACGGTATGTGCGCGTAGAGGGAGAGCGCGTCCTTCGGCTCCCCGGCCCAGAGGGCGGCGAGCTCCGGGCGCTCGGGGAGCGCGCGGTATGCCGTCTTGTGCGGGTAGGCGTAGACGTAACTCCGGTACGGGCGGGGGGTGTCGCTCATGCCGCCGCCTCGCCTTCGGGGCCGGGCAACACGAACTGCGCGTACGGCACGGTCCACACGACCTCGTGGCCGAGCCGGTGCCCGGTGAAGCCGTCCTCCCCGTACGCCGTGCCGTGGTCGGAACAGACGATGGCGAAACAGGGGCGGCGGCCGCTCATCGCGGCGAAGAGCCGCCCGATGTGCCGGTCGACGTACTCCAGGGCCGCCGCGTGGGTCTCCCGGGAGTCGCCGGCCTCGCGGGTCGCGCCCGGCAGGTGGAACCAGTTGGGCTGGTGGAGCGCCGACACGTTGACGAAGAGGAAAAGGCGCTCCTCGCGCGGGAGTCCGGTGACGACCTCCTCGGCGCGCGCGACCTGTGACTCGAAGGAGCTGGGGGAGGCGACACCGAAGGAAGGCTCCCAGTGGCTCTCCTGGAACAGGCCGGGGAGCACGGAGCCGAGGGGCGGCTGCTTGTTGAAGAAGCCCACCCCGCCGACGCAGACCGTCCGGTAGCCCTCGGCCGCCAGCGCGGACACGACGTCAGGAGTGTCGTGGACCCAGGTGCCGTCGGCCGTCGACTCGCTGCCGGCGAAGCGGGCGGCGAACAGCCGGGGATGGGGGCCGGGCGCCGCGGGGGTCGGCAGGAATCCGGCGAAGATCGCCTGGTGGGAGGCGTACGTGAAGTTCCCGGGGGCGTGCCGCCGCTCCCAGACGCCGCCGGGGAGGTGACGGGCCAGGTTCGGGATGCGGCCCTCGGCCGCGAGCTCGGCCGCGACGTCGTACCGGAGGGTGTCGAGGGTGACCAGGAGCAGGTCGTGGCTGCCGACGATCGCGTTCATGTCGGGCTGGTTCACGTGGCGCTCGTTCCTGTGGTGGTGCGGGTGGGGCGCGTGGCTCGGGAGGTCCGCGCGGCTCGGTGGGCTCGGGGCGAGTCGTGCGTACGGTCAGGGGCGCGGGCGCCGTCGTGGCCGCGCCCGAACTGCGCGGCGATCTGGGCGCCGTACGTGTCGAGCCCCTCGGCGCCGCTGCCGGGCAGGCCCGTGAGACCGGGTAGCAGATCGCCGAAGGCGTTCACCTCGCCCACGGCGAACCGGCGCCAGCCGCTCGCCGGCAGCAGGTCGACGCCCACGCACCGGGTGCCGGGGAAGGCGGCGGCGGCCCGCTCGCACACCCCGACCGCCTCCGCCCAGCGGCCCCCGGCCGCGGCGATCGCCGCCCGTGCGGCGTCGAGATCGCCCCGGGCGCCACCCAGGTGCAGATTGGTCATGGGGGAACGGCTGGTGCGGAGCACGGCGTGCGTGGCCCGCCCGTCGATCACGACCACCCGCAGATCGGCGGCCCGGCCGCCCTGGGTGGCCTTCGGCAGCCAGCGCTCGACGTGCAGGCCGTCGGGGGCGAGGGTGTCCACGATCGCGGCGACCTCCCGCTCGCTCGTGTAGCGCCGTACCCGCAGGGAGTTGAAGAGCCGCCCGTCGGCCGCACGCTCCACCGAGGTGGTGGCCTGGACCCGGCCCGCGCCGTTCGTCTCCACCGCCAGCACCCCCGAGGCGGAGGAGCCGTGCGCGGGCTTCACGAACACCCTGCGCATCCCCGCCCCGGCGGTCAGCGCCCTGACATCGGTCCAGCCGCGCACCGGTGGAGCGCCGGCACCCGAGGTCGGCGACTCGGGCACCGGGACACCGGCCGCCCGCAGCCGGCCGTGGCTCAGCCTCTTGTCGAACAGGACAGCGAGCTCGTCGGGGTCGTCGACCAGGACGGCGCCCGCCTCCGCGACGGAGCGGGCGAGCCCTGCCACGGCGGTGGTGAACCGCTCGTACCAGCGCCCCGTGCCCTCGACCCGGGCCGGATCGTCGACCCCGCGCAGCATCCGGTCGGCCTCCGGATCCTCGCCGGGAGAGTCCAGACGCACGGTCTCGCCCCCGCCGAACCGTGCCCGGCCCCGGAGCACCTCCGGCCAGGACACCGCCCGCGCCCCGGGCAGCCCGGCGGACCGCAGCGCGTCCTGGAAGAACGCGACGCGGCGGCCCGCCGGATCGCCGACGACCACGAGACGCGGGCCGCAGGTCATTCGGCGACCGCGACGTAGCGCCAGACGTCCCCGTCGCCGTCGTCCTCCGCCACCTGCGCGTCGTCGAGTGCGACGGTCACGCCGTGCGGGACGAGCGCGGCGCGGACCCGCTCGCACATCGCCTCCGACAGGTAGTGGTGGGAGAGGTCGAGGTGGGCGAGGTGGGTCAGCGGCTGCCCGTCGAGGAGGGCCGCCGCGCCCTCGTCGGTGAGCACGCCCATGGACAGGTCGAGCCGCTCGAGCCGGGCGGCGACGGGCGCGCCCGCGACGGCGGCGGCCACGGCGTCCTGGATCACGCTGTTGCGCAGGCCCAGTCGGCGCAGCGCGGGGAAGGCCGTGCCGGCCAGCAGCGGCGCCAGGTCCTCCGGGGAGCTGTCGCCGCCGTACTCGTCGGTGCCGAGCCAGAGTTCGAGGTTCTCCAGGGCGGGCAGGTCACTGCCCACGATGCCGCGCACCACCTCGGCGCCCAGACCGCCGGTCTCCACGACCAGGCTCTCCAGACCGGTGTGGCGCAGGGAGGGGAACGCCAACTCCGAGCCACCGCGCACCCCGAACTCCCTGAGGGCCGGGTAGGCGGCGAGGAGCGGCGTCACGTCGGACTGGACGATCCAGGAGATCTCGCAGTCCTCACCGGTCATGTCACCGAGGAACACCGCCTCCAGGGCCGTCAAACGGTCGTTGGCGCCGATCAGCGCGGTCACGATGTCGGCGGACGAGTTCTCGTAGGCCTCGTCCCAGCCACCGACGACCAGGGCGCGCACCCGGGCCGTGTCGACCGTCTTCAGGAAGCGCTCGAACCGCTGCCCCCACAGCTCGTCCCCGGGATCGGAGTACGTCGGGGCGGAGATCCGCCAGGCGACCGTCTCCGTCGCGGGCAGCTCGACCCGCGCGTCCGCCTCCGGGAAGTCGAACACGGGCAGGCCGTGGAATTCCTGCAGGTAGGTGCCAACGGTCATGACGGCGCTCCAGACAACGGTCGAGACGGCTCGGCTGATGGAGAGAGTTCTACCAAGCGGCACCGACAACGCCCCTCGCCGGGGCGGCTGCCGACCGTTTGTCAGTGCCGGGCCCTAGCGTCGTCCTCGTGTTCGGCACCGGTCTCGATCTGCGGGGGTTCGGGTGTCGGCTGCTCGTCCGGGGGGGTCGAGCTCCCGGATGAGGGCCGCGTCCGCCCAGCGGAGCATCGTGGTGCGCGAGAGGGGGCCGGTGTAGGCCGTCGTCTGGACGGCGAGGCCGTCGAGGAAGGCGGTGAGCCGCCAGGCCGCGGCGGCGGGATCCGCGCAGCGGAACTCCCCGGCGGCCACCCCCTCCTCGATCACCCGGGTCAGCGCCGTCTTCCACTCCTGATCGAGGGAGGCCGCGACCCGGCGCAGCTCCGGATCGCGCAGCGAGACCGACCAGCCCTCGATCCACAGCCGCCATCCCTTGGCCCGGCCTGTGGGGGCGTACCAGCGCACCGCGGCCCGCAATCGTCGTACCGCCGGGGAGCGCCGTCCGAGCAGCCGCGGCAGCCGGGCGAGGTCGGCCTCGGCGGCGTGCGCGAAGGCCGCGGCGACCAGCTGCTCCTTCGACGAGAAGTGGTAGAGCACAAGTGCGTTGCTCACGCCGAGCGCGGAGGCCACGTCGGAGATCCGCACGGACGCGACCCCGCGCGCCTCCGGTCGAAGGCCTGACCGGCGTCGGCCTCGATGTCGCCGAAGAGCGTCCACCACCACCAGGCGTTGGTGCACGAGTTCACGCCCACGTCCGGCAGCACGGTCACTCCGCGCGCTGCGAGCGCCGCCTCGGCCTCCGGAAGGACCGGCGTGTTGGCCGCCTCGGCGATCCAGCGGGCGGTGATCCGGTCCTGGTTCGCGGTGTCGATGGCGTACGAGACGGCCGCGGGGACGAGGACCTCGGCGTCGGCCGAGAGCCAGGCGGGTCCTGGCTCCTCGCGGTCGCCGGGATGCAGCGCGGAGCGGTCGACGGTCCCGTGCGCGTCCCGGGCGGCGAGCAGCGCCTCGACGTCGAGGCCGTCCGGGTCGACGATCGTGCCCCGGACGTCGGCGACCGCCCCCACCCGCAGCCCGGCGCGGGCCAGGAAACGGGCCGTCGCCCCGCCCATCGTGCCGAGCCCCTGCACGGACACCCGGGTCCCCGCGTACGGTCGACCGGCCCGGTCGAGGGCGACGAGCACGGACTCGGCGACCCCGAGGCCGTCGACCGGCTCGTCGAGTCCGATGCCGTCCACGTCGATCGCGAAGGCGTCGGCGAGCCGTTTCCGGGCCGCCGCCTCGTCCTCCAGGAGCGGGTACACGGCCTGGACCGAGGAGACGAGCCTGGCCTCGGCCACGGCACGGTCGACGAGGTCCTGGGTGAGCCCGAGGTCCTCGCCGGCGGTCCAGAACCGCTCGACGTACGGCCGCATCGCCCGCAGGTAGCGCACGAGCACCCCGTACGCCTCGGGGGAACGGGGATCGCAGTCGATACCGCCCTTAGCGCCGCCCAGCGGCACGTACCGGGCGGACGGGTCGTAGTGCAGGGCCTCCTTCATGGTCGTGCCGCGGGCGAGCCCGGCGACCTCCTCGGCCGTGCACCCCTCGCGCATCCGCAGACCCCCGCCGGCCACCCCGCGCACCAGCCGGTCGACCACCAGGTGGCCCCGGCATCCAGTCACATGGTCGGTCCAGCCGACGGAGAGCAGGGGAGGGGCGTTCATCGGGGTGTCTCCAGGAGGGAAGGGCGAGTCGTACTGAACGGCGGTTCAGTACGGCCGACCGCCCGACCGCCCGACCGCCCGACCGCCCGACCGCCCGACCGCCCGACCGCCCGGCCGCCCGACCGCCCGGCCGACTCCGGTGCGGGCCGCTCATAATGGAACGACCCCCAGAGATCAGGAGGTCCTGTGACCGGTACCGGCTCCGACCGTTCCCCGCGGGCCCGGCTGCGCGCGCTGCGCCCCGAGTCCTTCGGCGCGGATCCCACGGGTGAGCGTCTCGCCCGGATCCGCCGCTCGCCGAACTTCGCGGACGGGATCTTCCAGAACCCCGAACCGGCGCGACGCGGCCCCTCCGGGTCAAGCGTCGAGCTGGCCAAGATCTACTTCGAGAAGGAGGGGCGCGCGCGCCGAGCCCCCACCGGCGCGATCCCCGTCCACCCCACCACCCTCGCCGACCTGGCCAGGCCGCCGGCCACCGGTCTGCGCCTGACCTGGATGGGGCACTCCAGCGTCCTGGCGGAGATCGACGGCCACCGGGTCCTCTTCGATCCGGTCTGGGGCGACCGCTGCTCGCCGTTCCCCTTCGCGGGCCCCAAGCGGCTCCACCCGGTGCCTGTGCCGCTCGCCGCACTCGGCCCGGTGGACGTGGTCGTGATCTCGCACGACCACTACGACCACCTCGACCTGCCCACGATCAAGGCCCTGGCCGGCACCGACACGCTCTTCGCGGTGCCGCTGGGCGTCGGTGCGCACCTGGAGCACTGGGGAGTGCCCGCCTCCCGCCTGCGCGAGCTGGACTGGAACGAGTCCACCGAGATCGGCGAGCTGAGGCTCACCGCCACCCCGGCCCGGCACTTCTGCGGCCGGGGACTTCGCAACAAGCAGCACACCCTCTGGGCGTCCTGGGTCGTGGCGGGACCGTCCCACCGGATCTTCCACAGCGGCGACACCGGCTACTTCTCCGGCTTCAAGGACATCGGCGCCGCGCATGGCCCCTTCGACGCCACGATGATCCAGATCGGTGCCTACTCGGAGTTCTGGGCCGACATCCACATGACGCCCGCCGAGGGTGTCCAGACCCACCTCGACCTGCAGGGAGGCACCCCGGGCGGTGTCCTGCTGCCGATCCACTGGGGCACCTTCAACCTCGCCCCGCACGCCTGGGCGGAGCCGGGGGAGTGGACGAGGGACGCGGCCGAGAAGGCCGGCCAGGCGGTGGCCACCCCCCGGCCGGGCGAGCCGTTCGAGCCGGCGGGGAAGCTGCCCGAGGAGCCGTGGTGGCTGCCGGTGTCCCGTCCGATCGAACGCCCGTGGCTCGGCCCCCGGGGTATCGAGGTCGCGACGGAGGACACGCGCAGCGACGACCTCGACCTGGCGGGCGATCGGTGACGCCGAGCGAGGACGACACCGGCGGGACCGGTGCGCCTGCCGACCACCCGGTGGTCCGGGCCCTCGCCGATCGGAGGGGGATCACTCCCGGATGGCCTCGCCGGGATTTGAACCCGGGTTCCGATTCCGGGCGAACCGGAGACCGGTGTCCTTGGCCGCTGGACGACGAGGATGCGTGCACCATACCCGTCGGCCAGGAGCGGGTCAGCTCTCTTTCCAAGGACGGAACGACGGCTGACCCGTGAGCCGGCTCCGCGGGTGTGCAGCGCTACGGCGCCTCGCTCAGCAATGCCGCCGGAACGGGCTCACCGCCTCATGCGTTCGGCACGGGCGTGGCCTGGTGGTAATACATCCGCCACCCGGATTCCTCGTCCGACTTCCGCCAGATCGAGCTCCTCCGGGCTCGTCTGCCATCGATCATGGTTTCGAACGTCAGATGCACCACCCCGGGCGCCAGTACGGTGCCCGTCATCTCAGTGGGCACATACTGCGGGCCATCGTCGGCCGCACCCTGCATGTCCGGCAGCGCCGAGAGCATCGACGGGCGATCCCACCTGCGCCCTGAGGCCCCCACCTCCACGAACTCCGGATCGAGGAGTTCGTCCGCCAGTGCCCTGGAGGACCGGCCGGCCGGACTCAGCAACTGCAGCTCTCGCTCGATGACCTCGGCCACGCAGCTTTCCACGTCCATGGGAGCATCTTGCTCCAGCTCACCTGGGCAGTCGCAAGCGAATTGAGGATTCCACCGCGCGGCTGGTCCGGGCGTCGACCTGAACCGCTCCGAAAGGACCGCACCGGCCGACCCCCGGTCCCGAGGCGGTCATGGCGGCACAGCGTTCGCCGATCCGGGCGGCCGTTCGGGGCGGCGTCGTCGACGGCGAAGTACGGCATCGACGACGCCGGGATGTCCAAGCGCTCGACGAGGGCTTCGCATACCCGTCCACTGGGCGCCTTCGGGGAGGCGACCACGACCGGACGCGCGGTGGCTGGGCGACGCGGCCCGTGGCTCGGCGCCGGAGGGCATCGCGATCACCGGAGACGCCGGTGGCCGGGACTGTTCGGGCTGGCTACCAGTAGTGCCGACGCCCACCGACCTGGTGACCGACCGCGCCCAGGATCCAGAGGATGACGCCGATCACCACGAGGATGATCCCGATGGTCCAGAGAATGTTGATGCCGACCACAAAGCCGATGACGAGCAAGATGATGCCGAGGACGATCATGGTGTCCTCCGATTCCGCTGAGGCTTCAATCCAAGAGTAGGCGTCTCTTCCGCTTGCGGCCTCCGGGAGCGGAGCTTCGGCAGGGAGGATCCGGAACCGTGATCTCAGGCCGGGTGACCCGGCGAGAGGTCTGCCACGTCACTGAACCGGAGCAGCGGCGGCCTGACCGGGCCGGGCGGGCTCTGCGTGACGGGGACGAGCAGGAAGCCGACGTGGTCTCCTCCGGCTCCCTCGACGAGGTTCTCCACCCGGCCCACGAGCCAGGCGCAGGAGTCGTCCAGTACCGGCGCTCCGCCCTCCCCCGGACGCCAGGCGATCCGGCCGAACTTGTCGATGTCGTCGCCGGTCCGGCCTCCGAACAGCTCGGCGACCTCCTTCTGGTCCCGGCGCAGGGCGTGGACCGCGAGGTGCGAGGCGCGGCGCGCGATGCGGTAGGTGCGGTTGGCGGTGGAGAGCCACACCATGAAACGGGGCGGGTCGATCGAGCATTGCGAGGCGAAGCCCACCAGGCAGCCGCCCTGCTCGCCGTCGGCCGACGCCGTGACGGCGTACATCGGGTAGTCGAGTACGTCGGTGAAGCCGTCGAGGCCGGCCACGGTCAGCTCCTCGGGTACGGGGGCAGGTGCCCGCGCAGCGCGGAGAGCTCGGCCGAGCACACTGTGCGGGTGGGCTCCATTCTGGCGCGGAGCGGTGTCGTCCGCCGCTCGGGGTGCCGCTTCGACCGCCCGGCGCGGCGGCGCGCGGCGTACCGCCGTCGGCGCGGCGGGGTTTCGTCGCGCCGACCAGGCCGGGCTCGCGGTGTACCCGACGAGACGCCCAGGAGTCCGACGGAGCCGGCAGTGTCGGATCCCGGTGCTAGCGTCCCCGCCATGGCAAACCGTTCCTATCTCTACTCCGCGGACTCGATGCCGAGCGAGGCGGAGCTCCCCCAGCGGATCCGGTGCATATCCGAGCACAACTGGGACATCCCGCTCGCGCACAAACTCATGGCGGGGCGCGGAACGACGATCGTCCCGTCCATGATCTGGAATCCTCCGATCGGCATCGCCGCGGAGTACGCCGCCGGGGCGGCCCTGCTCCGTGACCTCCTGCACGCGGTCGGCAAGGGCTTGGAGGACGACGCCGAGTTCGCCGAATGCGCCGCGAGGACCACGGCCCACCTCGAGAAGCAGCAGGCACAGTACTTCGTCCTCGAGACCGGGGAGATCATCTCGATGACGGGCGAGGATCCGGCAGCGAGCGTGCGGCGTCTGGTGGCCGAGGACATCCCCGACGCCGTCGCCAAGGCCGAGGCGGCGATCGTCGGCCAGAACGACGACTGGCTGGCCTCGGTCCGGGCCGACTGGCAGAGGCACTTCGCGTCCTTCTACAGCGAGGCGCTCTACTTCTCCTTCCCGAACTGACGGGGCCCGCGGCGCGGTGCCGGGCGATCCCGGCATGATCGACGAGACACCCCCTAGTCCCAGCACCCGGTCCTCGCGCCGTCGGTCTCCGAACCGGCTGCGATGCGGAAGCCGGATCCCGAGGCGAATTCGGGACCGGCCTTGTAGCCCTCGAACGCGAACTCCCGGGCCGTCATGAAGGAGACGGTCAGCATCATGGCCTCCCCGTCCGCGCCCTTGGTGAAACACAGCCCCGCCGTCTCCGCGGGTACGGGCGGCTGCCCGGGGTCCGGCTCCAGTTTCCAGCCGTCGCGTTCCGCCGCCGTTCGGTAGTGCTCGAGCACCTCGGACCTGGTGCCGGGGAAGGCGTACGTGCGCTCGGCGAACAGCCAGGCGTCCCCGCTGTCGTCGAGGCACCCGGGGGCGAGGTCCTCGAAGTCCCTGGGGACGGTCGCTCTCGCGGGCCTGGATTCGAGGATGGGGAGCGATCCCAGGTCCTTCACCCGGCTCTTGGTTCCTTCGCAGCTCTTGAAGGGGGAGAGGAACGAGCAGCCGGTCAGGCCGCCGGCGGCGAGTGCGGTCGACAGCAGCAGACCGGCCAGGCGGCCCGGTCGTATCCGGATCAACACGATGGCTCCAGGAGTAGTGGTCGGCGAATGGCGAGGGGAAACGCCGGTCCGGTGTCCGTCGGCTGCCGCAGGGTGGTGTCACCGCGCACATGGCCCAACTGGAGGACGGTACCGCCGGTTTCGACGCTGGTGGTGAGGTCGCCGTCGTCGCGTGGGGACGGCGTCCGGGGCTCAGGGCGGTGGTCCGGCACAGGCATCGGAGGCGCTGTCGTTTCGAAAGGGCGTACGGGGTTAGACGGGAGTCGGCCACACCGGCGCGGTCCCGCAGCCCCGGCCTGAGGGCGGGAGCGAGGGCCGAACGCGTCGCACACCAGGAGGGGGCCCGCATGGCAATGGTCGGCGGCAAGGGCAGGAGCGCGGTCGGGAAAGGCTCGGGGAGGACCGGGCGCGACGTGGCGTTGGCGGTCGGGCTCGCCGGGGCCGTCGGCGGCGGAGCGTTGCTGCTGCTCAAGACCGCCCACGAGACCGGGGCGGGGATGCCCCTCATACCCGTGGCACTCGTGGCGGTCCTCGGCCTCGGACTGGCGATGGCCCGCTGGAGCGTCGCCCCCACCCGCCGCCGTCCCCACCCGCGGCCCGAGGTCCCCGTCGAGCCGCCCCCCGTCGGCACCGACGCACTGGACCACGCGTCCGTCGACGCCGACGGCTTCGAGCACACCGTCGCCGCGCTCTGCGCCCGGGACGGTTGCTCCGCCGTGGAGGTGGTGGGGGGTGCGGGCGACCTCGGCGCCGACGTCGTCGCGACGACCGCGGACGGACGCCGTGCGGTGCTCCAGTGCAAGCACTACGCGGACGACCACCGGGTCGGATCCCAGGACCTCCAGCGCTTCGGCGGCACCTGCTTCACCGTCCACCAGGCCGACGTGGCCGTCATCGTGACGACCAGTTCGTTCACCGCGCCGGCCCTGGAGTACGCAGCCATGAGCGGCATCCTCTGCGTCGACGGCGCGGCCCTGGACGACTGGACCGCATCGGCGGCCCCCGCCCCATGGGACGCACCGGCCCCGGAGGCCGAGGGCGACGACCGGAGCGACGCCCTCGACGCCGCCCGCTGAGTGGCGGCGGGCATGCCGCGGGTCGGATGAGGTGTGAGCGGCGCCGTACGGGATACGCGAAGACAAGCAATCCGTGCCATACCCGGCACGATCCGATCAGCAGAAGGGTGTTCACCATGTCGAAGGTCGAGGAGTCCGTCGAGGTCGACGTCCCGGTCCGCGCCGCGTACGACCAGTGGACCCAGTTCGAGACGTTCCCCCGGTTCATGGACGGGGTGGAGCGGATCGAGCAGCGGACGGACACGCTGACGCACTGGGTGACGGAGATCGACGGCGTGCGGCGGGAGTTCGACGCCGTCATCACCGAGCAGATCCCGGACGAGCGGGTTGCCTGGACGACGGTCGACGGAGAGGTCGGGCAGGCCGGCGTGGTCACCTTCCACCGCCTGAGCGACGCGCGCACGAAGGTCATGCTCCAGATGGACTTCGAACCCGAGGGCGTCGCCGAGACGGTCGGTGACAAGCTCGGTCTCGTCAAGCGGCAGGTGACGGGCGACCTCAAGCGGTTCAAGTCCTTCATCGAGCAGCGCGGCGGCCAGGAGACGGGGGCCTGGCGCGGGTCGGTCTGAGCCTTGGGTCACCCCGCACAGGGCTTTGTCGGGCCGGGGGACCGGTCACGGTCCGCCAGGGCCGGAGGTCGGCTTCGCGGGTGGCCGGGGAGCTTCCGCTCTTACCGACCGTCACCGGACGGTCGGGGCGAGGACGGCGTACGCCTAGGTCCGTGGGCCTGAGCCGCTCCCGTTCCCCGGGACGGAGGGCCACGCAGGAGCCAGACGCGGGTGCGCGCGTACCCCCTGGGGGCCGGCCCTGCCGCCCTCCTCCAGAGGATTCCGGTCGGAGACGATTTCCGCAGAGGGCGGAGGCGTGAGAACGCCTCCGCCCTCTTCCGCTCCCGCTCGCCGCAGCCCCTCCGGGTCGGAGCGGCGACTTTCGGCCGATCGCTCTCGGCCTGTCGTACCAGGGGCAATACCAGAGCGGCCCGCTCTACGGGTAAGTTTGCCAACTGCGCACCGCACATGAACGGTTGACGACTACAGTGTGTGGTTGATGATCATCGGTAGGCTCGTCGCACGTCTGTAGAAAACCTCCCCCGTCGACCCCCTGCAGAACGCCCCCCGCAGTACGCCGAATCCTGGGCACGTACCAAGGACACTCATGTCTCAACTTCGCGCACCCGCCTCGCGGTCCGATCGACGCGAGGGCGGACGGCACGGCCGGCCAGGTGCCCGCTCCGCCACCGGTACCCACAGCAACCCCCCGGCGCAGACCAGCGCACCGCTTCCCGCGGAAGCCCGCATACGCCCCCAGCTCCTGCGCACCTCCGTCCTCCCCGCCGTCGCGGTGGCCCTCGGCGGGGCAGCGGCCGTTCTTTTCACCATCCGCTCCACCGGAGCCACTCCCACGCCCGGCCTCTGGGCCGCGCTCACCGGCGCCGCCGCCCTCACCGTCGCCTCCCTGACGGCCGCCGCGCTGGGCGCCGACCGGGCCGCCAAGGCCGTCCTGGACCGCTGCAACTCCCTGCGCCGCGCCAGCGCCCGCGGCCAGAGCGAACTCCGGACGGTCGTCGAACAACTGCGCAGGGGCGAAGGCCCCCCGCCCCGTCCCGCGCAGCCGGCCGCCCCCGGGTCCGGTGACGAATTCGATCTGCTGTCGCAGGAGCTGACAAGGTCTCACGAGGCCGCCGTGGCAGCCGTCGTGGAGGCGTCCCGGCTCTCCAGCAGCGTCGGAAACGAACAGAAGGTCGAGGTTTTCGTCAACCTCGCCCGACGCCTCCAGTCCCTGGTCCACCGCGAGATCCAGCTCCTCGACGAGCTGGAGAACGAGGTCGAGGACCCGGAGCTGCTCAAGGGCCTGTTCCACGTCGACCACCTGGCCACCCGCATCCGCCGCCACGCCGAGAACCTCGCCGTGCTCGGCGGCGCCATCTCCCGCCGCCAGTGGTCGAATCCGGTCACCATGACCGAGGTGCTGCGCTCCTCCATCGCCGAGGTCGAGCAGTACCCGCGCGTGAAGCTCGTCCCCCCGATCGACGGTACGCTCCGGGGCCATGCCGTGGCCGACGTCATCCACCTTCTCGCCGAACTCGTCGAGAACGCGACGCTGTTCTCCGCGCCGCACACCACGGTGCTGCTGCGCGCCCAGTACGTCACGGCGGGCCTCGCGATCGAGGTCGAGGACCGGGGACTGGGCATGCCCGTCACCGAGCAGAACAAGATGAACGCCCTGCTCGCCGATCCCGACCAGGTCAACGTCGCGCATCTGCTCCAGGACGGCCGCATCGGACTCTTCGTCGTCTCGGCGCTCGCCCGCCGGCACGGCATCGCCGTGCGCCTCCAGTCCAACATCTACGGCGGTGTCCAGGCCGTCCTCGTCCTCCCGCAGGGCCTTCTCGGCTCCGACCCCGAGGGCCTCGCGCAGCACGAGCGCCAGACCGCCGCGACCGTCGGCTCCGCGGCGATCCCGCCCGGCCAGGTGCAGATGCAGCCGCAGGGCCTGCCCGGGGCCGCCGCGTCGAGCCATGTCCCCGCCCCGGCCCCCGCCCCCGCGCCGAGTCCCCTCCCGGCCCACGCCCCGGCCCCCGCGCCGAGCCATGCCCCGGCCCCGGTCGTGGCGCACACCTCCGGCCACACCACGGGCCCCGTCTCCGGCCACCTGCAAGCGCCCGCGCCGGCTTCCATGAGCGGGACACCGGCCATGAACGGGACACCGGCCATGAACGGGACACCGGCCATGAACGGGACGGCCGCCACGGCCCCCGTACCCTCGCCCTCCCCCGAGCGGGCCGCACCGCTTCAGCAGGAGAGCCCCGCGCCCGGGTCGTACCCCTACGCCCGCACGAGCGAGCGGCCGAGCGCGTACGGGGACCCCGGTCACGCCCCCGTACCGGCCCGGCAGTCCGGTGCCGAGCGCCCGGGGCCCCCGGAGCACCTGCTCTCGCCGCTCCGCCCGGCTCCCCGGGCCGATGAGGACGGCCGGCCCCTGCTCCCCAAGCGGCGCGCACAGGAGCACATCGTCCCGCAGCTGCGGGACCAGCCCGTGACCCGCAGGACCGAGGAGCACGCTCTGCACGACCCGGGCCTGATGGCCGCGTTCCAGCGCGGTATCGGCCTCGCCGAATCCCAGCCCGCCCCCCATGAATCGCCGCGTCCCGACGACGCGCACAAGGAGTAGATGCACCATGGCGAGCAATGTGCCCACCGGCCATTCCTCGGACCTCGACTGGCTGCTCAGCGGACTGGTCCAGCGGGTCCCGTACACCCGCAACGCCGTCCTCCTCTCCTCCGACGGTCTCGTGAAATCCGTGCACGGTCTCGACCCCGACGCCGCCGACCACATGGCGGCCCTCGCCTCCGGGCTCTACTCGCTCGGCCGCAGCGCGGGCGCCCGGTTCGGCGACGGCGGCGAGGTCCGCCAGGTGGTCGTGGAGCTCGACTCCACCCTCCTCTTCGTCTCCACCGCGGGCTCCGGCACGTGCCTGGCCGTCCTCGCCGGGCGCGAGGCGGACGCCGCCGTCCTCGGGTACGAGATGGCGATGCTCGTCAAGAGCGTCCGGCCGTACCTGGTCACCCCCGCCCGGCAGGCCGCCGGCGCGGTGGGCGGTCTCGGGCAGTAGTCGTGACGTCTCATCAGGACGGGCCCTGGCTCGACGACGCGGCCGGGCGGCTGATCCGCCCGTACACCGTGAGCGGCGGCCGGACCAAGCCCACCACCGCCCTGGACCTGCTGTCCATGGTGATGGCGACCGGATCGTCACCCCAGCCGCACATGGGCCCCGAACACAGCCTGGCCCTCGGGCTGTGCGAGGGGCCCACCTCGGTGGCCGAGATCGCGGCGCACTTACGGCTCCCGGCCGTCGTCACCAAGGTCCTGCTCTCCGACCTCGTGGACTGCGGGGCGCTGACCGCCCGGGCTCCCCGCCTCCACGCCAACCCAACCGACCGTTCCTTGCTGGAGGCAGTGCTCGATGGCCTACGAAAACGGCTCTGAGCGCCACGACGGTCTCGCGGCCGACCCCTTCCCCACCGCGCTCAAGATCCTGGTGGCGGGCGGATTCGGCGTCGGCAAGACGACCCTCGTGGGCGCGGTCAGCGAGATCGAACCGCTGAGCACCGAGGAGCTGCTCACCTCGGTCAGCGCGGCCACCGACAGTCTGGAGGGCGTGGAGTCCAAGACCACGACCACCGTCGCCATGGACTTCGGCCGCATCACGCTCGACGACCGTCATGTCCTGTACCTCTTCGGAACCCCGGGCCAGGAGCGTTTCTGGTTCATGTGGGACGAGCTCTCCGAGGGCGCGCTCGGGGCGGTCGTCCTGGCCGACACCCGCAGGCTCCAGGAGTGCTTCTCCGCCGTGGACTTCTTCGAGCGGCGGGGGATCCGGTTCGTCGTGGCGGTCAACGAGTTCGACGGCGCCTACCGCTACGAACCGGACGAGGTACGAGCCGCCCTCGACCTCAAGCCGGAGGTGCCGGTCGTCCTCTGCGACGCCCGGATCTCCAGCTCCGGAATCCGCACCCTGCTGACCCTCGTGCAGCATCTGCTCACCACCATCCCGGACACCGTGCCGAGCTACGGAGCCACGCCATGACCTACGACCCGACCGCTCACCTCCTGCTGACCCCCATCGACAAGGAGGCGCCCGCCCGCGTGCAGCGGCTGCGCGAACTCGGTCTCGGGGAGCGGCCGGACCCGGCGTTCGACGACTTCGCCCACCGGCTCGCCGAGGTGACCGGCGCGCCGTTCTCGATGGTGAACTTCATCGACGAGAACCGGCAGTTCTTCGCGGGGCTGCACACCCCGGAGGGCACGCACTCGGGCAGCGACCTGGGCGCAGCGGCGGCGGGCGGGGGCGGCGTCGGCCGCTTCATGGCCCGTGACCACGGCTACTGCCCGCACGTCGTGGTACGGCGCAAGGCGCTCGTCCTCGAGGACGTCTGCGACTACCCGCGATTCGCGGGAAACCCGGTCGTCGACGAGATCGGCATCCGCTCCTACATGGGGGCGCCGCTGATCGACCGTACCGGTGTCGCGCTGGGCACCATCTGCGTGGTCGACACCGACGTCCGGCCGTGGGGGCGCGCCGGTCTGGAGACGATCAAGGCGATGGCGGCGGAGCTCATGGAGCAGATCCACCGCCGCGAGGACGGCATGTTCTGATCCGTCCCGACGGACGCCCGGGAGCCCCGGTACGGCCGCTGCCGTACCGGGGCTCCCGGTCCGTGGGGGTGGGAGATCAGATGTGCGCCGGCTCCGGCGCCGGCGTGCGGACAAGGTCGGAGAGCCGCTCCGACCAGCTGCCCTTGTCCTGGCCGAGAGCGACCTCGGCCAGCCGCAGGAGCTGGATGTCGGAGGTGCCGGCCGGGGCGAAGATGTGGTGGGCGTCGCGGAGGTACCGCTCGATGGCCCGGTCCGTGAAGAGGCCGGCGGCGGCGTGGATCTCCATGGCGCTGCGGCCGGAGTCGATCGCCGACTCGACGTTGACGAGCTTGGCGTTCATGAGCTCGGTGTCGCAGGAGAGCCCCTGGTCGAGCAGGTGCACGGCGTGGTACGCGGCCAGCCGGGCGGTCATCAGCCGGGACTGCATCTGCCCCAGCTTCAGCTTGACCGTGGGGAGCTCGTGGAGCGGCTTGCCGTACCGGATGCGCTCGGAGGCGAACCGTGTGGTCTCCTCCAGGATCGCCTGGTGGATCCCGAGCGAGACGGCGGTGAGGTTGGCCCGTCCGTACAGCACGCTGGAGGAGTACGCGACGGCGAGGCCGTCGCCCTCGTCGCCGAGCCGGTTCGAGGCCGGGACCCGGCAGTTCTCGAAGATCAGCTCGCCGAAGCTGAAGCCGTGGAGGCCCATGGCCTGCTGCTGGGGACCGAGCCTGAACCCCGGGCGATCGGATTCGACCAGGAAGGCCGTGAGCCCCTTCGATCCCGGACCGGTCCTGACCACGACGCCGTGCAGATCGCCGACGTGGCTGTTGCCGACGAAGACCTTGCTGCCGTTGAGGATGTAGTCGTCGCCGTCCCGGACCGCGCTCGCGCTCATCCCGAGGACGTGACCGCCGGACTCGGGCTCGGTGACGGCGATGGTCGGCAGGCACGCGCCCGCGGCGATCTCCGGAAGCCAGGTCTTGCGCTGTTCGTCGCTGCCGAAGTGGACGATCTTGGCGGTGCCCAGCTGGGAGGCCTGCACCATGGCGCCCATGGCGCCGCTGACCCGGGAGAGCTCCTCGATGATGATCGTCTTGGCCAGGTGACCGGCGCCCATACCGCCGTATTCCTGGCTGATTGTCGCGCCCAGCCAGCCCTGTTCGGCGATCTTGCGGGAGAGCTCGTGGTGGACCGTCCGGGAGGCCTCCATCTCGGCTATCCGTGGCCGAACCTCACGCTCCGCGAAGTCGCGGACCGTCTGCCTGAGCTCATGATGCAGTCGGCTGCTGAAGTAGCTGTCCATCCGAGTTCTCCTCTGCGAAACGCCTGCTCGTCTAGTTGTCCGCGCAGGTGGTGCATCGGCAGTGGTCCCGTCCCGAACAGGCCGACCTCTTCATGGTGTTGATCTTTCCGGAACGGATCAATATCGCCACCAAGTTTGTCCGAAACCTGGATGGTTGACGTCCCTTTCTGACTATGTTTCATGTGGTCTCGGCCTGCTCGAGCCGGTCGACAGTCGATTTCCGACGGTCAGCTTTCTGCCACATGCCAACGGCAACGAAGGTGCGGGCATATGGCGTGGGGACTGCCTGGTGTCGCCATATGAGCCCCCGCTTCCCCAGGGGAGCGGCCTCCCGAGCCCCCGCGACCCCTTCCTTGCCCACGTGACACCGGCCTCCGATCTCGTGCGGCAGGGGCGCGGGCGCGTTTGGGGGCGTGGAGGCGCGTCACGGAGAGTGAACCGGGTATGACGGGTTTGACCGGCGTGCGTGGCCGGGTCGGAAACCCGGACGTGACCACCGGAGAAAGTGCGGTATTGTTCTCATGCGCGTTCGGCCAGGGGAAACCCCAGGTCAGACGGGTATCGGGACGTGGCGCAGCTTGGTAGCGCACTTGACTGGGGGTCAAGGGGTCGCAGGTTCAAATCCTGTCGTCCCGACTCGAAAGAGTCGCAGGTCAGGGGCCGTTTCAGAGTAATCTGAAACGGCCCCTTGATCATTTTTGGGGACCAGTGGGGGACCACCCCGCCTCCGCCGTCAGCGGCCGACGACAAGCGGGCTCCGCACGAACCGCGGGGACCATCGTTCTCCTGCTCGGGACCGGTACCGAAACGGGCAGCCGGCCCCGCCGCAGTCCGGCCTGAACAGCACCGCCGAGCAGGTACGCACACACTGGTCGCCCGGGCCGAGCGCGCGATCTCGGACGGCCGGTACTCCGACGCGCTCGTTCCCGGATGGGCGGTCGACGCCCGCCTCGCTCAGGACGGACGTTTCGCGGTGACCGTCGACGTGGCCGCAACTCCAGCGGCTGCCGGAGATCCTGGCGGCTGTCGGTAAGGGGCAGGACCACAGCAGAGCCCGGGCGGGGCCGTGGTGAGGGCCAGCCCGGTTCGGCTGGAGGAGCCGAGGTCTTGGGTTCCGGACGATGACGCGTGGGTACGGGCGGTCAAATCCCGAACTTTTTCCGCGACGGTGCAGGTCAGCGGATCGTTCGAGCTTGGACTTCCCGTGTCGTCCGCGACCGGGGAGCGGGGCGGAGTACCGGAACACACCCTTTCAACTGGCCGAACGACCAATCGGTAGGTGGCTGTTGCGGGCGCGGCCGGAAAGCTACGACCACGTGTGCGATCACCCTCCGCTTCGACAAGACTCCGGTGCGCAGCCGATCGGCTCGCATCACCACCCCTGTCACCCCACGAAAGGGACACCTCCGTGCGCTACTTCCATACCCTCGGCGCCACCGCGTTCGCCACCGCGACCGGCCTCGCGCTCGTCGGCACCGCCTTCACCGGCACGGGCGCCGCTGAGGCGGCGCCCGCGAGCCTCTATGCGCCGTCGGCACTCGTGCTCACCCTCAGTGAGGGTGAGCACGCGGCGACCAATACCGTCGTCCGTGCGGTCACCCTGACCTGCGCCCCCGTACCGTCCGGCAGCCACCCCGCGCCGAAGGAGGCCTGCGCGGAACTGGCCTCCGCAGATGGCGACTTCACGAGCCTGACCGGTTTACGGGAAGGCCGCCCCTGCACCCGCGAGTGGAAGCCGGTCACGATCACAGGTGACGGCGTCTGGCGAGGCCGGCGCGTCAACTGGTCGGCGACCTACGCCAACCCGTGCGAGCTGATGGCCCGTACGGCGGACAGCACGGTCTTCGCGTTCTGACAGAACCCCCGAGCGGCTTTCCTCAGGGACATCCGGCCCACCGGCCCTCCTGGTGACGCAGGCAGGGCCGGTGCTTCGCGGCCCGCATGGTGGAAGCGACGGCTCCCGCATCCCGGCAGGGCCGAGCCACCGGCCGTGGGGCCCGATCGCGCGACGTCATCCACCTGTCGGTGGGCAAGCCGCGGCCTGCCAGAGCCGCGCCGCGCACCCCGCATCTGCGGCAGGTGCGGAGACATCTCGAGGAGTCGGCGCTTTGCTCCGAGGAGCCCGGCCTCCGCCCCGGGCTCTGGGTGCAGTTCGAGGCGCGCGGCCCCTCCGTAACCGATCGCCGGAGCCTCGGCGTCCGACGTCTTCCAGTGGTGCGGTGGACGACTTCATGGCGGTCGCGCCATGCCATGGCCTCACACGTGAACCCGCCGTTCGTCACGGAGCGAGGTGAGGGCTTTCGCGGGTAGAGGGGCGAGGAAGAAAGGACGGCCGGTATGGGCGAGTTGTTGATCGGGACGTGTTCGTGGACGGACAAGGCGCTGGTAGCCAGCGGATGGTACCCGCCCGGGCGGCGTGACCCGGAAGGGAGGCTGCGGCACTACGCCGAACGCTTCTCCGTCGTGGAGGTCGACGCCGGCTACTACGCGCTCCCCAGCGTGCGCAACAGTCTGCTCTGGAGCGAACGCACGCCGCCGAGCTTCCGGTTCGATGTCAAGGCGTTCTCCCTCCTCACCGGCCACCCGACCCGCAAGACCGCCCTGCCCGCCGACCTGCGCGACCACGCCCTCGGCGACCCGGAGCTGCTCGACGAGGTCTGGCATCGTTTCGGCGCGGCCCTGCGACCCCTGCGCGAATCCGGCCGGCTGGGCGCCGTACTGTTCCAGTTCCCGCCGTGGTTCGGTCCGGGCGCGCGGGCGGAGACCGTGCTCCATGCCACCAGGAAACGGGCGTACGAGTGGCCGATGGCCGTGGAGTTCCGCCATCCGGACTGGTGGCGCGAGGACCAGCGGGAGCGCACCACCGCGCTGTTGAGGGACCTGGACGCCACCGCGGTGGCCGTCGACACGGTCCAAGGGCTGCCCCACTCGATGCCTCCTGTCACACCCGTCACGTCCTCGGGGCTCGCAGTGGTCCGCTTCCACGGCCGTAGCGCCGCGTGGGGGACCGGAAGCAAGGAGGACCGCTTCCGTCATTCCTACACGCGGGGGGAACTGGCCGCCTGGCTGCCGCGCCTGCGCTTTCTGGCGGACCGGGCCGAGCAGCTGCACGTCCTGTTCAACAACTGCTGCGGTGACGCCGCGGTACGCGCCGCCGAGACGCTGAGCGGTCTGCTGGAAGGTTCCTGAGGTGACCGTCCGGATGCCGCTGCCGCAGGGGCGAGTGACCGCTCGCGCGGCGGCGGCCCGAAACGCAGGTCGGAGGTGTTCTCTCTTCCGTCGGAGGGCGGTCAGGAACAACGGTCGGCGGCGTCTTGAGGGGGCGTGGTCTACACCGGCCCGTAAATGTGAAGGAGATTTGGTGAATCCGTGAGTCTTCTGTCGGCGAATCGCGTGCCGACTCGGGTCGAAGGGGACGGCGTGCCCACCCGACTCGTCAGTAACCCCGAGCTGACCAGCGAAAACACGCAGGTCGCGGACGTGACGGAGTGCCCGCGCCATGTTCGCTCGAACGGGGTATGGTCTGCCCGCGTTCATCTGATCGGATGAATGGTGAACGAGAAGTGGGGCACCAGGGGCCTGTGGGCCCCGTGTGACGACCGGCCCAGGACGAAAGACCGACCGTAGACGTTCGAGGCGAGGCAGACCGATGGAAGTTCCGGCCAACGGTTCGGCCGACGGCGACCGGACCGACGGGGGCATGGGCGGCGGAGGCTGGTTCGCGCGAAGCCCCGGCAGGGCCACGGCCGCGCCCCGCTCCGTACCGCCGCAGCGGCGCCACCCGGAGGAGCCGCCCGCCGCACCCGCGGAGGCTTCCGACACGGAACTGCTGCGCCGGACGATGGCAGAGATCGAGCCGATCGCCGACACGGTCACCTCGTACTTCTACGCGCTGCTCTTCCTGCGCCACCCCGACCTTCGGGCGCTCTTCCCCGCGGCGATGGACACCCAGCGCGACCGGCTCTTCAAAGCGCTGCTCACCGCCGCCACCCACGCGGACGACCCCGACACCCTGACCACGTACTTGACCCACCTCGGGCGGGGCCACCGCAAGTACGGCACCCGGCCCGAGCACTATCCGGCCGTCGGCGAGGCCCTGATCGGTGCCCTCACCCGGTACGCGCCCGTGAACTGGGGGCCAAGGACCCAGGCCGCGTGGGTCAGTGCCTACACGACCATCTCCCAGATCATGATCGACGCGGCGACCGCGGACGAACTGCGCGCGCCCGCCTGGTGGCAGGCGGAGGTCGTCGCCCATGAGATGCGTACGAAGGACATCGCGGTCGTCACGGTCCGGCCCGACCAGCCGTACCCCTTCCTCGCCGGGCAGTACACCGCCCTGGAGACGCCCTGGTGGCCACGGGTCTGGCGCCACTACTCCTTCGCCTCCGCCCCGCGCTCCGACGGCCTGCTCTCCTTCCACGTCAAGGCCGTGCCGGCGGGTTGGGTGTCCAACGCCCTGGTCCACCGGGCCCGTCCCGGTGACGTCATCCGACTCGGGGCGCCCACCGGCTCCATGACGATCGACCACACCACCGACAGCGGGCTGCTCTGCCTCGGCGGCGGTACCGGCATCGCGCCCATCAAGGCCCTGGTGGAGGACGTCGCGCAGCACGGCCGGCACAGATCCGTCGACGTGTTCTACGGTGCCCGCCGCAACGACGACCTGTACGACTTCGACACCATGCTGCGGCTCCAGCAGTCGCACCACTGGCTCTCGGTCCGGCCGGTCGTCGACGACGGTCCCGCCGGCCTGTCCGGCGGACTTCCCGAGGCGGTACGCGAGTACGGCTCGTGGCACACCCACGACGTGTACCTGTCCGGCCCGCCCGGCATGATCCGACGCGGCGTCGACACCCTGCTGGACATGGGCGTCCCCTCCCGTCGCATACGGCACGACTCCATCGAAGGACTGGTCGGGGCAAGTACGTGAGCACTTTCGAACAGGCTGAGCAGCGGCAGACAGTGACGGCGCCTCTGCGCACCACCCGCCCCGGCAGCGACGGCGAACACCTGATCCAGCAGCGCCTGGGCACCGCGGAGCGCGCCGACCGGTTCTACGCGGAGCAGGTCCTGGACCACCTGAACCCGCGGATGCGGGAGTTCGCGGCCCGGCAGGAGATGTTCTTCCTCGCCACCGCCGACCGCCACGGCGAGTGCGACAACACCTTCCGCGCGGGCCCGCCCGGCTTCCTCCACGTCCTGGACGACGTGACGCTCGCCTACCCCGAGTACCGGGGCAACGGCGTCCACGCCAGCCTGGGCAACATCGAGGAGAACCCGCACGTCGGCGTCCTCATGGTGGATTTCCTCCGCGACCGCATCGGACTCCACGTCAACGGCCGGGCCAGGATCGTGGCCGACGACGACATGCGCCGTGACCACCCCACGCTCGCGACCGACCCCGTGCCCGGGCGGCGGGCCCGCGTCTGGGTGGAGATCACGGTCGAAGAGGCGTACATCCACTGCGCCAAGCACATCCCCCACCTGCAGAGGGTCCCCGCGCGCGACTCCGGCCGCTCCTGGGGGACGGACGACGTGAAACGCAAGGGCGGCGACTTCTTCGGAGCGGCCGCCGACGCGCCGGAGCGGGGCCCCTTCCTGCCGCCGCCCCGTGCGACCGCGGCGAGTTGGCGTGCCGAGGCGGAGCGGGTCCTGGCGAGGGCCGTCCGGCGCGATGCCGACGGCGCGGGCACCGGAGTGTGCGCCGCGAGCGGACCGGGGGCCGATTCCGAGGCCGGGGCGTCGAGTTTCAGCGGCTGGTTCAGAAGGACCGCCTCCGGCTGACCGGCATGCGACGTCGCCGGCGCAGCCGCCCGGGGCGGAGGGTGTGACGTGCGTGCTTCCGGCAGCCGGCGGCTGAACGCCGCTTCGCCGCCCTCGGGCGGTCTACGAGACGAGCCCCTGGCCCTCCAGTTCCGTCAGGCGTACGGTGCACAGCCCGCCGCGCTCGGTGCTCACCTCCGTCACCTTCAGCCGGGTGCCGGGGGTGAGGATGTACTCCTCCTCGCCCGTGAACGCGGAGAACCGCCGTATCCCCACCGCCCGCGCCGGCGTCACCTCGAACAGCGTCCGCCGGCCACGGCTGCCGAGGAAGGCCCGGGCCACGCTCGGCTCGGACGTGCACGACGAGACGCCCCACCACGTCACCGTCCGCCCCAGCGGGTACTGGGACCGCAGGTCGAGGGACACTCCCCGCCACAACGGCCGGGTCTGCGCCGGCAGCTCGGCGACGGCCGAGAACAGCAGCCGCAGATACGGCAGGTAGGGCACCAGCCGCTCCCGGTCCGGGGACCGCAGCACGGCGTTGATCTCCCGGTAGAACGCCGACTCGCACGTGTACAGGTACAGCGCCGAGATCGCGTCCGCGGACAGGCCGGCCCCGGACGCTCCGCCCGCGGCCTCCGCCTGCGCCACCTTGGCCTCGGCGAACCGGCTCGACCGCTCGACGTACCGGTCCAGGTTCGCGAGCACCCGCGTCACCGGCTCGACGGCCTTGCGGAAGTCCATCACCGGCGTGTCGAAGACTCCGGTGATCGGTGGCAGGACGAGACCCTCGTCCTTGACGCTCGTGAGCCGCTCCAGATACAGCTGGTGCAGCTCCATCGTCGACGCGATGAACGCGCCCATCCGCTCGGAGCCGGCGGCGTCGGGCGTGTGCTGGTCCCACCCCCTGCTCGGCAGCCAGTCCACCGGCTCGGCCCCCACCGCCGCCAGGGCGTCGTTCACCCAGGTGAAGTGGTCCCCCTCGCAGAAGGCGTCCCCCTGCGCGGCCGGATTCACGTGGTCCAGGTGCCTAACCTCGACCCCCGGGTACTTCTTCTCAAGGCGCTGGACGACCCGCTTCAGGCTCCGGGCGTGCGCGCCCCACCAGGCGAACACCACTCCGCGGTCCTCCTCGCCGGCATCCTGCTTCGCCCGGAGGATCTCCTCGATGATCTGCTCGACCACGGGCCGCCAGAAGGACGTGTGCCGATCGGTCGGCGCCGCCCCGTCCGCACTGGCCGTGAGGGAGGCGTTCAGCAGGAGCACGCCCTGGGTGAGCATCGCCTGGAACCACTCCGGCGGCTGGACCGTGTCCTCCTTCTCCAGCAGGGCGCGGACGCCGGCGATCGGCGTCTTCCTGGCGATGCCGTACTTCCACATCGCGGCCGCCTTGATGAGGCAGCGAATACTGACCACCCGGCCGAACTGACTGTCCTTCCAGTCGTGGAACGTGTTGTCGAACATCGCGATGCCGGTCGCGCTCTCCGCCCGCGGGTACGGGTTCTGCCCGAAGGCCACCACCTTCCACTTGTGCGGCGGATGCGGCTTCAGCGCCTGGAACGTCAGCTCGCGCACCGGAACCACCTCGGGGCTCCGCTTCGGTCCGACGAAGGCGCCGGCCCCCGGCTGCGCCTCGATCACCGGGCCGAGCAGCGGCAGCCACGGCTCACCTCCGCCGGTGAACAGTTCGGCGAGCCCCAGGGGGTCCGCGGCCGGGGCGACGGAAGGCTGCGCCGGCACCTTGATCCGGACCCGCTGGGCCGGCCCCGCGCCCTCGATGTCGTCCAGCTGCCCCAGTACCGCGGCCCGCAAGGCGTCGTAGTCCGCGAACCCGTGGTCGTGGAACAGCGTGTAGCCCGTCCACATGAGGTTGGCGCACACCTGGGCCGGCACCTGTCCCGTCCGCGCGCCGAGACCGACGAGCGCCACGGACCGGATGCTGCCGGGCTTCGCCAGGTTCTGCAGGTGGACCGCCTGGAACGCGGCCGCGCACGCCAGCGCCACGTTCATGGTCTCGCTGACGTTCTGCGAGGACTGCCGCATGGTCGGCGTCGAGATCAGATAGCGCGGCACCGCCGCGCCGGAAGGCACGCACACGGCGCTGCCCACCGGCAGGCTGCCGCCGAACCGCTCGCGTATCGCCCGCTGCACCCGCACCTGGACACCGGCCCCGAGGTGGCGCTTGACGACGGCGTCGACCCCTCCGTCCATCCGGCCCCGCGCGTTCGTGGGGGACACCCACGCGTCGGCGTCCACGTCGAGCACGGAACCCCGCCGGATCTCCACCCCGGGCGTGTCCGCGAACGCGGACCGCCAGGCCGCCACCACCTCGTCGTTGACGTCGACGAGAACGACCTTCAACGCACGCTCGACACCCACGGATTCCCCCTCCCGAGCAACCTTCCGAACGTCCTCGAAGCTATCGCCCACCACTGACAACGCCCTCGCTCCGAGGTGAGCCGCGTCTCACCCGACCCGCACCACCTTGCTATGCAACTCGTTGCATAGCAGGATCGGGCGCATGGCGCTCGACCACGCGATCCTCGTGTCCCTGCTCGAGAAGCCCGGATCCGGCTACGAGCTGGCCCGGCGCTTCGAGCGGTCCATCGGATACTTCTGGACCGCCACCCACCAGCAGATCTACCGCGTGCTCAAGCGCATGGAGAGCGACGGCTGGGTCGACGTCCGCGACGTGCCGCAGCAGGGCCGCCCGGACAAGAAGGAGTACTCCGTCGCCGGCCCCGGCCGGGACGCGCTCTCCGCCTGGCTGCACGCGCCGATCGAGCCCGAGAGCGTGCGGCACGACCTGGCGGTGAAGATCCGGGGAGCCGCCTTCGACGATCCGGCCGCCCTGATCGGCGAGGTCGAGCGGCACAGGCGGGCGCACACCGATCGCCTGGAGCACTACCTCGCGGGCGAGACGCGCGACTTCGGGGAGCCGTCCGGAGGCGGACGGCCCGACGCCGGACCGCTCGACGCCGAACGGGAACTCCAGCACGTCGTGCTGCGCGGCGGCATCGCGTACGAGCGGATGATGATCGCCTGGCTCGACGACGTCCTCGCCACCCTCGGCCGGTTCGACACCGGCCACTGAACCACCCTCCCGTACCACCACCCTCATCCCGAGCCGGAAAGGCGGACGTCATGGCCGACGCGCTGCTGTTCAACCCGCACACCTACGATCCCGCTCACTTCGACCCGGAGACCCGCCGGCTGCTGCGCGCCACGGTGGACTGGTTCGAGGCGCGCGGAAAGCGCCGGATCATCGAGGACTACCGGACCCGGGCCTGGCTCGGCGACTTCCTCGCCTTCGCCGCGGAGGAAGGGCTCTTCGCGACCTTCCTGACGCCGTCGTCCGCCGCCGGTGAGCAGGAGGGCGACAAGCGCTGGGACACCGCCCGCATCGCCGCGCTCAACGAGATCCTCGGTTTCTACGGCCTCGACTACTGGTACGCCTGGCAGGTCACCATCCTCGGCCTCGGCCCGGTCTGGCAGAGCGACAACGACGCCGCGCGCGCCCGTGCCGCGGAACTCCTCACCCAGGGCGAGGTGTTCGCCTTCGGCCTCTCCGAGAAGTCGCACGGCGCCGACATCTACTCCACCGACATGCTCCTGGAGCCCGACGGCTCGGGCGGCTTCCGGGCCACCGGCTCCAAGTACTACATCGGCAACGGCAACGCCGCCGGGCTCGTCTCCGTCTTCGGCCGCCGCACCGACGTCGAGGGCCCCGACGGCTACGTCTTCTTCGCCGCGGACAGCCGCCACCCGGCGTACCACCTCGTCAAGAACGTCGTCGACTCCTCGAAGTACGTCAGCGAGTTCCGCCTGGAGGCGTACCCGGTCGCCGCCGAGGACGTGCTGCACACCGGTCGCGCCGCGTTCGACGCCGCCCTCAACACCGTCAACGTCGGCAAGTTCAACCTGTGCACCGCCTCGATCGGCATCTGCGAGCACGCGATGTACGAGGCGGTCACGCACGCGCAGAACCGCGTCCTCTACGGCCGTCCGGTCACCGCCTTCCCGCACGTACGGCGCGAGTTGACCGACGCGTACGTCCGGCTCGTCGGCATGAAGCTGTTCAGCGACCGCGCCGTCGACTACTTCCGCACCGCGGGCCCCGACGACCGCCGCTACCTCCTCTTCAACCCGATGACGAAGATGAAGGTGACCACGGAGGGCGAGAAGGTCATCGACCTGATGTGGGACGTGATCGCCGCCAAGGGCTTCGAGAAGGACAACTACTTCGCCGAGGCGGCCGTGGAGATCCGCGGCCTGCCCAAGCTGGAGGGCACGGTCCACGTCAACCTGGCGCTGATCCTGAAATTCATGCGCAACCACCTCCTCGACCCCGTCTCGTACGAGCCCGTCCCGACCCGTCTGGACGCGGCCGACGACACCTTCCTCTTCCGCCAGGGCCCGGCCCGGGGTCTCGGCTCGGTCCGCTTCCACGACTGGCGCCCGGCCTACGAGGCGTACGCCCACGTGCCGAACGTCGCGCGGTTCCGCGAACAGGCCGACGCCCTCTGCGAGTTCGTGCTGAAGGCCGCCCCCGACGAGGAGCAGAGCCGCGACCTCGACCTGCTCCTCGCCGTCGGCCAGCTCTTCGCGCTCGTCGTCCACGGGCAGCTGGTCCTGGAGCAGGCCGCCCTGACCGGGCTCGACGAGGACGTCCTCGACGAGCTGTTCGCCGTCCTGGTCCGTGACTTCTCCGCGCACGCGGTCGAGCTGCACGGGAAGGACTCCGCGACCGAGCAGCAGCAGCTCTGGGCCCTCGGCGCCGTCCGGCGCCCCGTCGTCGACGAGGCGCGCTCGGGGCGCGTCTGGCAGCGCGTCGAGGCGCTGTCGGGGGCGTACGAGATGAGGCCCTGACCCGCGGGCAGCGTCTTCGCCGGTCGTCCGGATCGATCCGGACGACCGGCGAAGACGGCAGGGGCGTTACGGCTTGGGCAGGAGGCAGCCGGCGCGGTTCAGGTCGATCACGTTCCCGGGACCGACGCAGGGGACGATCGTGTACGTCTCCTGGGCGTAGTTGATGCCCTGGCGGACGGTCACGGTGCCGTTCTGGTCGATCTCGCACGGGTTGTTCACGGTGCAGCTCTCACCGCTCTCGTTGCCCGTGTTGTTGACGGCGACGACCTTTCCGGTGGTCGTGTCGATCACGGGCGAGCCGGACGTGCCGCCGATCGTGTTGCACGCGGAGGTGTAGCGGACCGAGTCCTTCCAGGTCCACTCGCCCTCCTTCATGCGGTAGACGAAGCCGTCGATGGCGCAGCTGTAGGTCCGCTTCCAGTAGCCGGAGACGACCTTGATCGACGAACCCTGGGTCGGATGGGCGTCGTCGAGGGTCAGGGCGCTGATGCCGTACAGGCTCTGTATCTGCGCGTACGTCTTGGTCAGCTGGTAGATCGAGATGTCCGTGTCGGTCATCGTGGCGTACGAGATCTTGCTCGCCCGCAGCGTCGCGACCTTGGTTCCGGCCGAGTTGAGCAGCGAGAACGAGCGGCTGGACCGCTGGTCCTTGAGGACCTCGCCCGCTCCCGGGAAGCCGGTCTCCAGGCAGTGCCCGTTGGAGAGGACGAGCGCGGGGTCGTTCGGCTGGGAGCCGGGGGTGCGGACGACGGAGCCGGAACAGTTGCTGAGCGCGACCGTTCCCGCGAAGTCGACGGCGGTGACGGCCTGGGCCTGAGGCGTCCGGGCTCGCGTGACCGTTTCCGAGGGTGCGGAGGCCACGGCCGGGGCCGCTGCGGCGCCTGTCAGGAGCAGGGCGAGCAGGGCGCCGACGAGAGGCTTCTTCATGTGGGGGTTCCCCTCTGATGAATGCGCGACCGAAGATCCTTCGGTTGTCATGCACATTCTTTTGAGGGGGGACCCCAACTGGCAAGACCGCATGCCCGGTTGAGGACGGACACGACAGGGCCGCCTCGGAGGGGTCCGAAGCGGCCCTGTGGTCCTCGCGCGGGATCAGGCGGCTGCCGACGCGGCCCCCACGCTCCTTCCGTCGCCCGGGAGGCGCGCCTCCGGCGTGAAGAGGATCTTCACGGCGCCGTCGCGCTTGGTCTGGAACATCTCGTACGCGTCGGGCGCCGCGTCCAGCGGCAGCCGGTGCGTGGCGAAGCCGTCGACGCCCAGCGGATCGTCGTCGGTGAGCAGCGGGAGCAGGTCGTCGACCCAGCGCAGGACGTTGGCCTGGCCCATGTGCAGCCGGAGCTGCTTGTCGAACATCACGAGCAGCGGCATCGGGTCCGCCGCGCCCCCGTAGACCCCGGAGAGCGACACCGTCCCGCCCCGGCTCACCAGCTCGACCGCCAGGTGCAGCGCGGACAGACGGTCGACCCCGAAGCGGCGCATCAGCTGGCGGGCGAGCCCGTCCGGGAGAAGGGCGACCATCGAGTGCAGGCCCTTGGCGACCGGGGCGCCGTGCGCCTCCATGCCGACCGCGTCGATGACCGCGTCGGGACCCCGCCCGTCGGTGAGGTCCCTCACCTGGTCGATCAGCTCGGTTCCGGCGTCGGACGGGTCCAGGGTGTGCGCCCCACGGGCCGCCGTGCGCTGCCGGCGCTCGGCCACGGGGTCGATGCCGACGACGAGGCCGGCGCCCCGCAGCAGGGCGATCCGGGCGGCCATGTCCCCGATCGGGCCCAGGCCGAGCACCGCGACCGAGCCGCCCGGCGGCACCTCCGCGTACTCGACGGCCTGCCAGGCCGTCGGCAGCACGTCCGAGAGGTAGACGAAGCGGTCGTCCGGCGGCCCCTCCGGCACCGGGATCGGCAGGGTGTCCCCGAACGGCACGCGCAGGTACTCGGCCTGGGCGCCCGGCACCTGCCCGTACAGCTTCGTGTAGCCGAACAGGGCGGCGCCCATGCCGTACGCGTGCACCTGCGTGGTCTCGCACTGCGAGTGCAGCCCCCGCGAGCACATCGGACAGCTGCCGCAGGACACGTTGAACGGCACCACGACACGAGAGCCCGGCCGGAGCCGCCGCACCTCCGCGCCCACCTCCTCCACCACGCCCATCGGCTCGTGCCCGAGGACGTCGCCGGCGTCGAGGAACGGCCCGAGCACCTCGTACAGATGCAGATCGGAACCGCACAGCCCGCTCGAGGTGATCCGTACGATCACGTCCGTCGGCTCCTGGATGACGGGGTCCGGTACGCGCTCCACCGAGACCTTCCGCCGGCCCTGCCACGTGACGGCCTTCATGGCGGCCACCTTCCCGTCCGTCCGGGACGACGGGCACTCCCTCGCCCCGGAGCTCGGCGATGTCGCTGCGGCGGCTACCCGGGGTGCGCGGGGTTACTCACCGGAGGCCCGGGAGCGGTCCGGCCCGCCCCGGGGTGCGGCGGGACCGGGAGCCGTCCGGCCCGCCCCGGGGTGCGGCGGGACCGGGAGGCGACCGCGTGGCCCGTGCGGCCCCCTCCCGCCGGAGTCGTACGTCTCAGCGATTCGCTCACTCGTTGGTGAGTTCCGCCGCGCCGGTCGCCGGACCGGCGCGACGCTGGGGTGAGTGACGACCGGCGACCGGGGGAGTGGGTGTGACGCGAGGATCAGGATCCCGCGGAGGACTGGACGAGCGGGCCGTGCTGCTCGCGGCGGGCCTCGCGGATCTGGCGGTCAGCACGCTGGGGTCCGGCCTCGGGCTCGTACGGGGGCTGCTGCGCAGATCGGACGCCGTTGAGCTGGCGGCCGAGGCCGAGCGGGACCTGGAGGCGCGCGGCCGCCTCGTGATCGACCGGTACGCGTCCCCGCCCCCGGCCCACCTGGAGGTGCTCGCCCGGCACGTGATCGCGCGGCGGGCCGGCGATGGCGGCTGAGCGGTGGGAGCCGGGCGCGTTCAAGGCGCGGGTGGACGCGCTGCTGCGGTGTCACGTCGCCCACGAGGCCGAGGAACTCACGGCGGTCGACGCGGCCCTCGGCCCGGTGGCGGAGCAGCTGGAGGCGGCCGTCGCCGACGGCAAGCGGCTGCGGGCGGCGTTCTGCTACTGGGGCTGGCGCGCGGTGGGGCAGCCGGACAGCGACGCGCTGGTGCGGGCGGCGGCCTCCATGGAGCTCGTGCACGCGGCCGCCGTCGTGCACGACGACCTGATCGACGACAGTCCACTGCGGCACGGCCGGCCCACCGCGCACAGGGCCCTGCGCGGCGCGGTGGGACACCATCCGCGGCCGGCCGCGGGGGCCCGGTCGCTCGCGATGCTGGTCGGCGACCTGCTCATGTCGCTCGCCGGCCAGCTCTTCGTCACCAGCGGCCTGCCCGCCGCCTACCTCGGCCGGGCCCGTCCGCTCTGGGCGGCCCTCGCCCGGGACCTCGTCGCCGGGGAGTGCCTGGAGATCCTGCACACGGGCGCCGCCCCGGACACCACGGCCTCGCTGAAGGTGATCCGCTACAAGACCGCCAAGTACACCGTCGAACAGCCCCTGCTGATCGGCGGCGCCCTGGCCGGGGCGGGCGGGCGGCTGCGCGCCGGATATTCGGCGTACGGAGTGCCGCTGGGCGAGGCGTTCCAGCTGAGGGACGATCTGCTGGGTCTGTTCGGCGACCCGGAGGCCACCGGCAAGGCCGACACCGACGACGTACGGGGCTGCCGGCCCACGGCCCTGCTCGCCGAGACCTGGCGGCTCGCCGGTGACGAGGAACGCGGGCGGCTGCGCGAGCTGCTCGGCCGGCGCGAGCCCGACGGGGACGCCCTGGAGGCCGTACGCGAGGTGATGCGGCGCCTGAGGGCGCCCGACCGCGTCGAGGCCATGATCACCGAGCGGGTCGACGAGGCCCTCCGCGCCCTCGACGGGCTGAACCTGCCCGCGGCCCCCGCCGCCGCGCTCACCGCCCTGGCCCACTCGGCGGCGGTCCGCCGTTCGTGAAGCGACACAAGGAGCCTTGCCCATGAGCATCACCGAGGCGTCGATGGACGCCCTGCGGCACACCGGCGACGAACTCGCCGACGCCACGGTCGCCGCGCTCTTCGCACGTGGGGAGGTGGGCACGTTCAACACCCTGATGCGGTACGTCTCCACCGCGGGCTCGCCCCTGCCGGAGGGGCTGCCCGACGTCGCCCGGGAGTATCTGCACGCCACGAGCGCCCCGCCGTCCTGGGTGGACTGGGGGGAGATGGAGAAGGCCCGGCTGTTCTTCCTCGACAACAACGTGCACATCTCCACCGCCCTCTCCTTCGCCTCCATGCCCGCCTGCTACCTCGTCCCGCACGTGGCGAGGCTGCTCTCGGCGACGCACGGTCTGAAGTACCCCTCCAAGCGGATGGCGGAGACCGGCCAGTTCACGGTGCACCTGATGCGGCCCGACGCCTTCGAGGCCGGCAGCCGCTTCATTCCGGCCACGCAGAAGGTCCGCCTGCTCCACGCCTCCATCCGGCACCACCTGAGGCGCGAGAACCGCTGGGACGTCGAGGCGGAGGGGGTGCCGATCTGCCAGGAGGACCTGATCGGCGGCCAGATGTTCTTCTCGATGCTCGTCCTCGACAGCCTGCACCGCCTCGGCATCCACATGTCCTCCGAGGGCGCCGACGCCTACTACTACGCCTGGCGCGTGGTCGGCGCCATGCTGGGCGTCGACCAGGACGCCGTCCCCAAGACCCTCGACGAGGCCCGCCGCTTCCTCGACCTCTACATGATCCGCCACATGGGCCCGTCCCCCGAGGGCGTCCACCTCACCCGGCAGCTCATCGACCTCTACGAGGAGGTCGTCCCCGGCACCTTCTTCGACCCGATCGTCTCCGCGCTCATCCGCCACCTCGTCGGCGACACCTGCGGCGACTGGCTGGAGGTTCCCCGCACCCCCTGGGACACGGTCGTGAAGGCCGTCCCCCCTCTCCTCGGCGTCCTGGAGACGATCGAGGACCGCTCGCCGCTCGGCGCGTGGGCCCTGGACCGGCTCGGCCACCTCACCACCGTCCTGGAGCTGTCCTCCCTCACCCGCGGACGCGTCATGCACTACGCCATCCCCGACCACCTCAAGCAGGACTACGGCCTCCCGCCCACCCCACCCCGCACCCACCGCTGGACCCCACCGGCCGCCACGGTCTCGCCGTGATGTCTGCTCCCCACCCCCGCTGACCACCGGAAACGTGGGTGAAGAGCACCCCGGAGGCCTGGTAGATTGTTCTTCGTCGCCGCGGCCGAGCAGAGATGCGGGATCGCGGCAGGCTACCGGTCCGGGTGGCGGAATGGCAGACGCGCTAGCTTGAGGTGCTAGTGCCCTTTATCGGGCGTGGGGGTTCAAGTCCCCCCTCGGACACACGACACACACCACGTGGTGGTGGGGATTCCTCCCGGTCACCACGTGGTGTTTTCGTGTGCCTGGGCGCCTGTCGGGGAAGAGGGGCCACCGGTGACGTCCACCGGGCCCCGTAGTCTTCGGGGCCGTCAACCCGACTGCCGTGAAGACTTCCTGACCTGACGTCAGCGTGCCGGCCGCTCGGCCGGAAAACCCTTGGACCGCGAGACCGCCCGCGCGGGAGACTCCCTTTCGCTCACCTTCGGTACGACAACACAGGGTTGGGTATGGGATCACCTGAATCGCGCGAAGGTTTGCCGAACAAAGGTTCGGTACTTCTCGCCGTCCGCTTCTACGGACGGGAACTGGTCCGCCTCCGACGGCTGGCCGCTCCCGCCCTGCTCCTGCCGGCATTCGGCAACATCGGCATCAACTACATCGCCCCCCTGATCGTCGCCAAGCTCGTGGGCCGTATCGCCGGAGACGGCGCCGGCGACGGGCTCGGCGCTCTGCTTCCGTACGTCCTCGTCTTCGCCGGCGTCCTGCTGCTCGGCGAGGCCCTCTGGCGCGTCGGCCTGCACTGCCTCAACCGTCTCGACGCGCGCGGCATCGAGAACCTGTACGTCATCGGCATGGACGAACTGTTCGCGAAGGACGCCGCGTTCTTCCACGACAACTTCGCCGGCTCGCTCACCAAACGCGTCCTGAGCTTCGCCTCCCGCTTCGAGGAGTGCGTCGACACCCTGACCTTCTCGGTCATGGGCAGCTTCGTACCGCTCGTGTTCGCGTCGGTGGTGCTCTGGCAGTACGACCCGCTGCTCGTGGTCGGACTCCTGGTCCTCATCGCGGTCACGGGCGTGGGCGTCGCGCCGCTGATCCGGCGCCGGCAGGAACTCGTCGCCCAGCGCGAACAGGCGATCGCCCGGGTCTCCGGCCACGTCGCCGACAGCCTGACGAACATGGACACAGTCCGGTCCTTCGGCGCCGAGAGGCGCGAGGCCGCCGAGCACCGCTCCCGGGTCGCGGAGTCGCGGCGGCTCACCCTGCGCTCCTGGGACTACGGCAACCTGCGCATCGACACGCTCGTCGCGCCCATGTCCGTCCTGACGAACGTCCTCGGACTCGTCCTCGCCGTCACCCTCGGCGGGGGAGAGCACGGCGTCGAGGCCGTCATCGTCGCCTTCACGTACTACGCCAACGCCACCCGCATCATGTTCGAGTTCAACCAGATCTACCGGCGCCTGGAAAGCTCGATGACCGAGGCCGCGCAGTTCACCGAGCTCCTCCTCGACAAGCCGACCGTCCTCGACCCGGAGTCCCCGGAACCCCTCAGGCCCGAGGGCGCGGACGTCCGCTTCGAGAAGGTGACCTTCGCCCACGCGGGCGCGAAGCCGCTCTTCGAGGGTCTCGACCTGGACGTGCCCAGCGGCGCGAAGATCGGCTTCGTGGGCCGCTCCGGCGGCGGCAAGACCACGCTCACCCGGCTGCTGCTGCGGATGACGGACATCGACGGCGGCCGGATCACGATCGGCGGCCAGGACATCAGCCGGCTCCGGCAGACCGAACTGCGCGGCAAGATCGCGTACGTGCCGCAGGACCCCGCCATGTTCCACCGCACCCTGCGGGAGAACATCGCCTTCGCCCGGCCGGACGCCTCCGACGCCGAGATCCGGCGCGCGGCCGAGGCGGCGCACGTCACGGAGTTCGCCGACGCGCTCCCCGAAGGCTTCGACACCATGGTCGGCGAGCGGGGCGTGAAGCTGTCCGGCGGCCAGCGCCAGCGGGTCGCCCTCGCCCGCGCCATCCTGCGCGACGCCCCGATCCTGCTGCTCGACGAGGCGACCAGCGCCCTGGACTCCGAGAGCGAGATGCTCGTCCAGGACGCCCTGTGGCGGCTCATGGAAGGAAGGACCGCGCTCGTCGTGGCCCACCGGCTGAGCACGGTGGCCACCATGGACCGGCTCGTCGTCCTCGACCGCGGCCGGATCGTCGAGCAGGGCACGCACCAGGAGCTGCTCACCGCCGAGGGCGCCTACGCGAAGCTGTGGCAGCACCAGTCGGGCGGCTTCCTCGACGACACCCCGGCGGGGGCGCCGGTGAGCTGAGACCGGCCGCGGAGGGTTTTCCACAGGTTGATCAGGGGCGGGCCGGAGTGTCGGCGCGGACGGCTACGCTTCACGAATGGCCCTTTCCGACGCCCCTGACATTGCTGACGCTCCTGCCGCTCCCGACGCCGCCGCCGAGGTCTCCGACGCCGCTCGGGTCCTCCACCGCGTCTTCGGCTACAGCTCCTTCCGCGGGGAGCAGCAGGAGATCATCGAGCAGGTCGTCGGCGGCGGCGACGCGCTCGTCCTGATGCCGACGGGCGGCGGGAAATCGCTCTGCTACCAGATCCCGGCCCTGGTCAGAGCGGGAACGGGCGTCGTGATCTCGCCCCTCATCGCCCTGATGCAGGACCAGGTGGACGCCCTCAGGGCGCTGGGGGTGCGGGCCGGCTTCCTGAACTCGACGCAGGATCCGTACGAGCGGCAGGCCGTCGAGCAGGCGTTCCTCGCGGACGAGCTGGACCTGCTCTACCTGGCCCCCGAGCGGCTCCGCACCGAGGGAACCCAGCGTCTGCTCGACCGGGGCACGGTGTCGCTCTTCGCGATCGACGAGGCGCACTGCGTCGCCCAGTGGGGTCACGACTTCCGGCCCGACTACCTCGCCCTCTCCATGCTGCACGAGCGGTGGCCGAAGGTGCCGCGCATCGCGCTGACGGCGACGGCCACCGAGGCCACCCACGCCGAGATCGCGAAGCGGCTGGCCCTCGAGGACGCCCGGCACTTCGTCGCGGGCTTCGACCGGCCGAACATCCAGTACCGCATCGTCCCGAAGAACAACCCGGTCAAGCAGCTCCTCGAGCTGATCAGGACCGAGCACGACGGGGACGCGGGCGTCGTCTACTGCCTCTCCCGCGCCTCGGTGGAGAAGACGGCGGCCCTCCTCGTGGAGCAGGGCATCGACGCCGTCCCGTACCACGCCGGCATGGACGCCCGCACGCGGGCGGCGAACCAGTCCCGCTTCCTGCGGGAGGACGGCGTCGTCGTGGTGGCGACCATCGCCTTCGGCATGGGCATCGACAAGCCCGACGTCCGTTTCGTGGCCCACCTCGACCTGCCCAAGTCGGTCGAGGGCTACTACCAGGAGACCGGCCGCGCGGGCCGCGACGGCGAGCCGGCCACCGCCTGGCTGGCGTACGGCCTCCAGGACGTCGTCCAGCAGCGCAAGCTCATCGACGGCTCCGAGGGCGACGAGACGCACCGCCGCTCCCTGGCCATGCACCTGGACGCCATGCTCGCCCTCTGCGAGACGGTCGACTGCCGCCGCGTGCGCCTCCTGGAGTACTTCGGGCAGTCCGGCAAGCCGTGCGGCAACTGCGACACCTGCCTGACGCCGGCCGAGTCCTGGGACGGCACCGTCGCCGCGCAGAAACTGCTGTCCACGGTGTGGCGGCTGGCCAAGGAACGGCGCCAGAAGTTCGGCGCCGGCCAGATCATCGACATCCTCCAGGGCAAGCGGACGGCCAAGGTCATCCAGTTCGACCACGACCAGCTCTCGGTGTTCGGCGTCGGTGCGGAACTGGGCACCGCCGAGTGGCGCGGGGTCGTCCGCCAGCTCCTCGCGCAGCGGCTGCTCGCCGTGGAGGGCGACTACGGGACGCTGGTGCTCACGGAGGAGAGCGGCGAGGTGCTCGGCGGGCGCCGCAAGGTCCCGATGCGGAAGGAGAAGGCGGCCGCCGCTCCCACCCGCAAGGAGTCCGGGGCCCGCTCCGGCAAGGGCCCGCGCGTCCCGGTCGATCTGCCCGCGGCCGCCGTGCCCGTCTTCGAGGCCCTCCGGGCCTGGCGGGCCGCGACGGCGCGCGAGCAGGGCGTGCCGGCGTATGTCGTCTTCCACGACGCGACCCTCCGCGAGATCGCGACGCGCCTGCCCGCCACCGTCGAGGAGCTCGGCACCATCGGCGGCGTCGGAGAGGCCAAGCTCACCAAGTACGCCGAGGGCGTCCTCGACACCCTTGCCCAGTCCGGTGGCACCGGGGCGGGCACGGCGGCCGGGGACGGGGACGTCGCATCCGTGCCCGCCGCTCCGGCCGCCGCGCCGCCGGAGCGGAAGGCGGAGCCGGTGCGGAAGCCGGAGCCGGACGTCCCGCCGGCGTACGACGAGGAGCCGCCGTTCGACCCGGACGAGTTCGAACCGCCGTGGGACGAGGACGAGTAGGCCGGGGCACCCCGCTTGCCGGAGGCCGTACCGGAGACATTCGATCCCGCCTCCGGCTGTCTCCGGGACTCACTCGGGCTGCGGCGTGAGACGGCGCAGCCCCCTGCGGTCGTAGTAGTGGGTCATGGCGAAGCCGAACGCCAGGGCCGCCACCACGCCGACCGCGATCATGATCCAGCCGCGGGCGAGGCCCGCGTCGCCTCGGGCGTCGAAGTACAGGATGGACCGGATGCCCGAGCTGAGCTGGTGCATCGGCTCGAAGACGCCCAGGAAGCGGTAGAACCCGGGGGTCGCCTCCAGGGGGACGGTCGCTCCGGAGGAGGGGAGGGCGAGCGCGATGAAGACGAACATGGACACGAGCTGGCCGATGCCGCCGAAGGCGGCGTTGATGGCCTGGACGCCCAGGCCGACGGCGACGGTCGCGCAGTAGGAGAAGAGCCACAGCATCGGCAGATGGGCGGCGTCCATGTCCAGAATCGTGATGGTGGCGACCATGACCAGCGTGGTGGTCAGGAGCGAGATCCCGGCGGTCATCAGCATCTTCAGGACGAGCGTCTGGGTGCGGCTGATGGGGACGGTAGGGCGGCGGGTGTGCCACGGTCCGATTTCGCTGTCGGTGTAGCCGAGGGCGGTGTCGACGCCGCTGTTGACGAGGTTCCCGCCGATGAAGCCGCCCAGGACGAGCAGCAGCGTGTAGTAGAAGGCGGTCAGACCCAGACCGCTGTGCCGGCCGATCGGATGGCCGACGCGGGTGGTGACCGCGACGGGGTCGGCCAGGAGCGCACGGGTGGTCGGTACGGCGGTGGTGGCCGAGAGCTGCTTGCCGATGGTCAGAGACGCCTGGTGTGCCGCGTTCTGGTTGATCTGGGACGCCAGTGACGATCCCAGGCTGCCGAGGCCGGGATTGGTGAGCACGGTGAGGGTCGGGCGGGCCGTCGCCCGGTCCGTGGTGAGGGCCGCGACGGACGCGGTGAAGTCCGCAGGGACGACCAGGGCGCCGAAGACCTTGCCCGAGGACATCGCGTCCTGGGCCGCCGCGCGGTCGAGGCGGCGCCAGTCGACGGTGGCCTTGGAGGCGCCGGTCGAGACGATCGCGTCGGTGATCTGCTTCCCCAGGTTCTCCCGCTGTCCCGGCAGCGGACGACCCTCGTCCCCGTCCACCAGGGCGATGGGCAGCCGGTCCAGGTGGTCGCTCGGGCTGAGGATGCCGCCCATGTAGAGGAGCGACAGCAGCAGCGAGACCAGGGCGCACAGGAGGGTCGGGACGAGCCACAGCCTGGGGTGGCGTACGAGCGTGGTGGCACGGACCTGGGGGCCGGGCGCCGGGGCGTTCGGGGCGTTCGGGTCGTGCGGGTCGCTCGGGTCGTCCGGGGGGATCGGGTCGTTCGCGGAGGTCATGGGGCCATCGTCGGCGGGCGAGGCCGCGATCCGGGCATTTCGGGCGCTCGTACGGGGCGGGCGTGTCGGGCTGCCGTGCGGGGGGCCCTACGGGGCTGCCGTACGGGGTGGGTGTCTGGGGCAGGCGCGACGGGGGCGTACGGCGTCGGGCGCGTCGGGCAGGCGTGTCGGGCGCCGGTGCGCTTGGGGCCCTGCGTCCGCAGCGGGCGCGTCGGGCCCCTCCGCGCCGGCGGCGCGGGCCCCGGTTCGGGAGCGGCCTGTCAGGTGCGGCGCCGGTTCTGCTCCGATTGCGGAGCGGCTGGTGCCGGGTTTGAGTGAGGGCGACCCTTTTCGCGCTTTCAGGAGCTGCCATGTCGATGGCGTTCGGTTCACCCTTCGGTTCGTCGGATCCGTTCAGCGACCTGTTCGACCGCTTCTTCGGCATGTCGCCGGCCTCCTCGCCCCCGGCGGTCCAGCGCGTGCCCATCGGGCGGCTGCTGACCGAGTCCTCCCACGAACTGCTGAACACGGCCGCGCGCAAGGCCGTGGAGGACGGCAGCTCCGACCTCGACACGGAACACCTCCTGTGGGCGGCGACCCAGGTCGAGCCGGGTCGCCGGCTGCTCTCGCAGGGCGGCGTGAACCCCGACAAGCTCGCCGAGCAACTCGCCGAGGTGCTTCCCCAGGAGTCCGCCGAGCCGTCCGCTGAGCCCGGACTCACCCCGGCGGCCAAGCGGACCCTCGCCACCGCCCACGCCTACTCGCAGGCGGCCGGCGTCTCGTACATCGGCCCCGAGCACATCCTTAGCGCCCTCCTCGGCGACGCCGACTCCGGCGCCTCCCGCTTCCTGCGGGCCGAGGACCTGGACGTGAAGAAGCTGCGCGGCCTCACCGACCAGACGGCCCGCCCGGAGCCGCGGGGCGCATCCGCCGCCGCGAAGGAGCCGGCCACGACCCTCGACGAGTACGGCCGGGACCTGACCGAGGAGGCCAGGGCGGGCAGGCTCGATCCCGTGGTCGGCCGGGCCGAGGAGATCGAGCAGACGATCGAGATCCTCTCCCGCCGCTCCAAGAACAACCCCGTCCTCATCGGCGAGCCCGGCGTCGGCAAGACCGCCATCGTGGAGGGTCTCGCCCAGCGCATCGTCGCGGACGAGGTCCCCGACACCCTGAAGGGCAAGCGGGTCGTCTCCCTCGACCTGTCCGGCATGGTCGCCGGAGCGCAGTACCGGGGACAGTTCGAGGAACGCCTCAAGAAGGTCATCGAGGACGTCCAGGAGGCCGGCGGCGACATCATCCTCTTCATCGACGAACTGCACACCGTCGTCGGCGCGGGCGCCACCGGCGAGGGCTCGATGGACGCCGGCAACATGCTCAAACCCGCCCTCGCGCGCGGCGAACTGCACGTGGTGGGTGCGACCACCATCGACGAGTACCGCAGGCACATCGAGAAGGACGCCGCCCTCGAGCGCCGCTTCCAACCCGTCCTGATCCCGGAACCGACCGTCGAGGAGACCGTGCAGATCCTCGAAGGACTCCGCGACGCGTACGAGGCCCACCACCAGGTCCGTTTCGCCGACGGCGCCCTCACGGCGGCGGCGGAACTCTCCGACCGCTACATCAGCGACCGCTTCCTGCCCGACAAGGCCATCGACCTCATGGACCAGGCCGGTGCGAGGGTACGGCTCCGCAGCGGCGGCCGCTCCACCGAGGTCGTCAGCCGCGAGGACAAGCTCGCCAGGCTGCGTCGCGAGAAGGACCAGGCCGTCGCCGGCGAGGAGTTCGAGAAGGCCTCCGAGCTGAAGCGGCAGATCGCCGAGGTCGAGGGTGAGCTGGCCGGGATCGAGGAGCGCCGCGAGGGCGTCGTCTCGGTCACGGCCTCCGACATCGCCGACATCGTCTCCCGCCGTACCGGCATCCCCGTCTCACAGCTCACCGCCAGCGAGAAGGAGAAGCTCCTGAAGCTGGAGGAGGAGATGCACGCCCGGATCGTCGGCCAGGACGAGGCGGTCACCGCGGTCTCCGAGGCCGTGCGCCGCAACCGGGCGGGCATGGGCGACCCGAACCGGCCCGTGGGCTCCTTCCTCTTCCTCGGACCCACGGGCGTCGGCAAGACCGAACTCGCCAAGACCCTCGCCGAGCTGCTGTTCGGCTCCGAGGACCGCATGATCCGGTTCGACATGAGCGAGTTCCAGGAGAAGCACACCGTCGCCCGGCTCGTCGGCGCGCCTCCCGGATACGTCGGTTACGAGGAGGCCGGCCAGCTCACCGAGAAGGTCCGGCGCCACCCGTACAGCGTCGTCCTCTTCGACGAGATCGAGAAGGGGCACCCGGACGTCTTCAACACGCTGCTCCAGATCCTCGACGACGGGCGCCTCACGGACGGGCAGGGCCGCACGGTCGACTTCCGGCACTGCGTCGTCATCATGACGTCCAACATCGGCGCCCACCGCATCCTCGCCCACGAGGGCGACGCGGCCGAGCTGAAGGACGAGCTGATGGAGGACCTGCGGGGGCGCTTCCTGCCTGAGTTCCTCAACCGCATCGACGACATCATCGTCTTCCACAGCCTCACCGAGGGGGACCTGTCGGAGATCGTCGACCACCTCCTCGACCGGAGCAAGCACCGGGTGCACGCCCAGGGCATGACCCTGGAGGTCACCGAGGCGGCGAAGAAGCTGCTCGTCGCCCACGGCTACCAGCCGGCGTTCGGCGCCCGGCCGCTGCGCCGCACGATCCAGACGGAACTCGACAACCGCCTCGCCTCCCTGCTGCTCGGCGGCGAGGCCGACCCCGGCGACACGATCGTCGCGGACGTCGTGGACGACTCACTGCGCTGCACGGTCCGCAAGCACGAGGACGTGGGGAGCGGCGCCGCGGTGGCCTGACCGGCCACCGCGCACAAGCAGGACCCCCGCCGGGCTGCGTACCGGATCCCGCGCACCTAGGCTGGCGCTGTCCTTTTTGTCTCATTCTGCCCTTACTATCCGCATTCGATGATCTCTCGTGGGAGCGCCATGGTCGTACCCCAGCCCGTCGTCGCCCCGCCCTCGCAGGCTGCCGTCTTCCTGGTGGCCACCGTCAACCCGGGCGGCGAGACCGCGGTCCGGGAGGCGCTCCGGGACATCACGGGGCTGACCCGTTCGGTGGCGTTCCGCGCCCCCGACTCGTACCTCACCTGCGTCGCCGGCATCGGCTCCGAGGGGTGGGACCGGCTCGTCGGCGGTCCCCGCCCCCGCGAGCTGCACCCCTTCCCGGCCCTGCGAGGTCCCCGTCACCGCGCGCCGGCCACCCCCGGCGACCTGCTCTTCCATCTGCGGGCCCGGCGCCTGGACCTCTGCTTCGAACTGGCCCGACACATCGTGGCCGCCCTCGGCGCCGCGGTGACCGTCGTCGACGAGGTCCACGGCTTCGCGTACTTCGACGACCGCGACCTGCTCGGCTTCGTCGACGGCAGCGAGAACCCCGAGGGGACGACGGCCGCCGACGCGGTCCACATCGGCGACGAGGACCCGGACTTCCGCGGCGGCAGCTATGTGATCGTCCAGAAGTACGTGCACGACATGGCGGCCTGGGACACCCTCACCGTCGAGCAGCAGGAGCACGTCATCGGGCGCGCCAAGGGCTCCAACATCGAACTGTCCGACGACGCCAAGCCCGCCGACTCGCACGTCACCCTGAACACCATCACCGACGAGAACGGCGTCCAGCAGCAGATCTTCCGCGCCAACATGCCGTTCGGCCAGGTCGGCACCGGCGAGTTCGGCACCTACTTCATCGGCTACGCGCGGACGCCCGCCGTGACCGAGCGGATGCTCCGCAACATGTTCCTCGGGGATCCCCCGGGCACCACGGACCGCATCCTCGACTTCTCCCGGGCCGTGACCGGCGGCCTCTTCTTCGTGCCGAGCGCCGACCTGCTCGACGACCTCCCCGCCCCCGCGGCCGCCGCAGCTCCCGGGGAGTCCCTGGGCATCGGCAGCCTGAAAGGAGCCTGAGCCCCATGACGAGCCCCGAGTCCACCAGCAACCTCCACCGCGAGCTCGCCCCGATCACGGCGGCCGCGTGGGCCGAGATCGAGGAGGAGGCCCGCCGCACCTTCCGCCGCAACGTCGCGGGCCGCCGCGTCGTCGACGTCCCCGATCCGGCAGGCCCGGAGTTCTCCGCCGTCGGCACCGGCCACCTCTCCGACCTCGCGGCGCCCGCGCCCGGGGTGACGGCGCGGCTGCGCCAGGCGCGGCCCCTCGTCGAACTCCGCGTTCCGTTCACCGTCGACCGGGCCGCCGTGGACGACGTCGAGCGCGGCTCGAAGGACTCCGACTGGCAGCCCGTCAAGGACGCGGCCCGTTCCCTCGCGTTCATCGAGGACCGCATGGTCTTCGAGGGGTACGGGGCGGCGGGTGTCGACGGGCTGCGTGGCCGGAGCTCGAACCCGGTGCTGCGGCTGCCGACCGAACCGCGCGACTATCCCGACGCGGTCAGCAGGGCCCTCACCTCCCTGCGGCTCGCCGGCGTCGACGGGCCGTACGCGCTGCTGCTCGGCGCCGACCAGTACCTCGCGGTCAGCGAGACGTCCGACCACGGTTACCCGGTCGCGGCCCACCTCGCCCGGATGCTCGACGGCTCCCCGATCTGGGCGCCCGCCCTCGACGGCGGTTTCGTCCTCTCCACCCGGGGCGGCGACTTCGAACTGCGCATCGGACAGGACGTGGCGATCGGCTACACCTCGCACGACGCGAGCAGCGTGGCGCTGTACCTCCAGGAGACCCTGACCTTCCTGGCCTACACGGACGAGGCCGTCGTCGTCCTGGAACCCTGAGCCGTGGACCGGCGGCTGTCCGGCGCCGTGCCCCGGCTCGCCGTGTCGGCGCTCGCCGGCGCGGCGGTCGGCGCGGTCGTCGCCGCCCTGACCCACACGCCGCTGGGCGTCCTCGCCGGCATCGCCGGGGCCGAGACCCTCTTCGTCGTCACCGGCTGGCTCGTCCTGTGGCCCATGGACGCCACCACGACCCACCGGAACGTCCGCCGCGAGGAGTTCCGGCCCGTCGTCGAGGAGTTCGTCGTCGTCGCGACCTCCCTGGGCGGGCTCATCGGCATCGTCGTCCTGCTCCTGGTCGGCCGCACCGACCTGAGTCACGCCGCCGCCGCGACGGCGCTCTGCGGCGTCTTCATGGCCTGGGCGGCGCTCCACCTCATGTACGCCACCCGGTACGCGTACCTCTACTACGCCCTGACACCGGGCGGCGGGATCGACTTCAACTCCCCGGCCCCTCCGAAGTACAGCGACTTCCTCTACTTCAGCTTCAACCTGGGCATGACCTATCAGGTCTCCGACACGAACGTCTCCAGCCCCACGGTCCGGTCGATCGTCCTGCGGCACTGTCTGCTGTCGTACGTCTTCGGGGCGAGCATCCTGGCCACCACCATCAACCTCGTCACCGGGATCGTCACGGGCTGACGCGCGCCTCCCGCGCGGCGCCGGTCAGCCGAGCGAGACGACGACCGCGGTCGCCCGGCCCTCGGGTGTCTCGTACGTGACGGTGTCGCCGGCGCGATGGCCGAGCAGGGCCCGGCCGAGCGGGCTGTCGGCGGTGACCAGGCTCGCGTCGAGAGCGTTCGCGAGCTCGCCGATCCGGACACTCGCCTCGTCGCCGTCCGAGAACCGCACGGTCACGCTGCTGCCCACACCGACCGTGTCACCGGACGGGGCGCCCGCGGCGGCCCCTTCCTGGAGCCGCCCCTCGATCTCGTCGATCCGGGAGTCGAGGCGGTCGAGGTCGTCGGCGCGCTGCAACTCGTCGGCCTGGTCGGCCCGGTCGCCGACCTCGTCACCACCGCCGCCCCGCAGGGTGACGGCGACGGCCTCGCGCTCGGTGCGCAGTTCGGCGAGCTCGCGCTCGAGGTCCTCGCGGGCGACGGCGCTGATGGGCTCGGGTCCAGAGGTCATTGCTGCTTCCTTGTCGGGCGGGCGGGCGCGTCAGCTCCCGCTGGGACTCGGCCTGGACTGCGTCACCGGGATGTCGAAGACGTGGTCCGGGGTCACGACGCGGGTGACGGCCTGGCCGAAGAGCGTGCTGGGTTCGTTGCCGTCGTGCAGAACGTCCGTGTTGAGGACGACGACCAGGGTCGCCTCGCCCTCCGGCAGGTAGATGGTGAGCGATTCGTACCCCGGCAGGGAGCCGTTGTGGCCGATCCACCCCTGGACGTCGAAGATGCCGAGGCCGTAGCCGGCGCCGGGGATGCCCGTCGGATACGTCCTGAGCCGCTCGGCCTGGGTCTCCGGGGTCAGCAGGGTGCCCGTCGCGACCACCCGGGCCCAGGTGCGCAGGTCCTGGAGGTCGGAGATCATCGCGCCGGCGGCCCAGGCCCAGGACGGGTTCCAGTCGGTGGCGTCCGCCGGCTTTCCCGAGGCGGTCTGCTCGGTGTAGCCGTGGGCGTGCGGGCTGGGGAACGCGGCGTCCGTGGGGAAGACCGTGTGGCGCAGACCCGCCGGCTCGATGACGTTCTTCTGGAGGAACTCGTTCAGCGGCGTCCCGCTGACCTTCTCCACCACGAGTCCGAGCAGGATCAGGTTCGTGTTGCAGTAGTCGAACTCGGCGCCAGGCCGGAACTGGACCGGATGCTTGAAGGAGTAGGCGAGCAGCTCCCGCGGGGTGAAGGGACGGTCGGGATTCGACGTGAACGCCTGGTAGAAGCCTTCGTCCGCCGAGTAGTTGAACAGCCCGCTGCGCATGGACGCGAGGTTGCGCAGAGTGATCTCCTCGCCGTTCGGCACGCCGTCGACGTACTTCGAGATCGGGTCGTCCATGCTCACCTTGCCCTGGTCGACCAGTTCGAGCAGGGCGGTCACGGTGAACGTCTTCGTCTCGCTGCCGATCCGCATGGAGAGGCCGGGGTTCATGGGCTGTCCCGTGGCCTTGTCGGCGACGCCGAAGGAGCGGATGTACGTGCCCTTGCCGGGCGCCGAGAGCCCGACCGTGACGCCCGGGACGCCCGTCTCCCTCATCACGTCCTGGACCGCCCGGTCCAGGCGGGCGGCGACGGCCGGGGTCAGCTCCGGGAAGTCCGCGTCCGCCGAGGGGGAGGGGGAGGGGGCCGCCGCGGCGAGGGCGGCGGGGCCGGACGGTTCGGCCGCCAGGGCCGTACCCGCGCCCACCGGGGCGACGAGGACGCCCAGGGCCGCGAAGGTCGTGCAGACGCGCCGGATCCGGGTGTGCGAGTACCTCACGGCGGCCCTCCTGCCGGCCGGGGACAACACTCCGCCTCCAGGCTAGATCCGCGGGGACACCCTCGCACGACGGCCGAGCCCGTCGGTAACCTTGCTGTTCTCCGAGCCCAGGTCGACAGGGAGATGCGCACGATGGCCGTCATCCACCACACCACGATGCAGCCCACGAAACTGGAGCTGCTCGCCGAGTGGCTTCCCACCCGCACCTGGTACACCGGTGGGGACGGCGGCCCGCGCCCCGCCAAGGCCGGGGGCTTCCGGCTCGACGACCCCGCCGGTGAGGTGGGCATCGAGTTCATGGCGGTCACCGACGGCGCCGGGCCGGACTCGGTCACCTACCTCGTCCCGCTGACCTACCGGGGCGCACCCCTGAAGGGCGCCGAGCACGCCCTCATCGGCACCTCCGAACACGGCGTCCTCGGCACCCGCTGGATCTACGACGGCGCCCACGACCCGGTGCTCGTCGCCCAGTTGTACGCCCTGCTCGCCGGACGGGCCGAGGCGCAGGACCAGTCGGTCGACGCCACGCCCGACCCCACCGTCTCCGCCACCCTCACGCCCGCCGGCACCGAAGCGGAGCTGGTACGGGTCGTGGAAGGCCCCGACCACACCGACGTGGTGGTACGCGAGACCGACGCCGCCGCACCGCTCACGCTCCGGGTGCGGCGCGTCCTGCGCCCCGGCGCGGACGGCGGACCGGCCCGAGGCCGCGTCACGGCCGAGTGGCAGCTCCCCGACGGAACCACCGCGCGCGGCGCGTACGCCATCGCCCTCGCCGACTAACCGCGGATCAGACCCAGTTGACCTCCGCCTTGGCGAGCAGGGGATCGTCCACCAGCTCCCAGAGCGGGACGGCGAAGTTGCCCGTGCGGTACCGCCCCCCGAAGTGCAGCCCGAGGACCCGGTGGTCGGTGAGGTCGAACACCGGGGAGCCGCTGTTGCCGCCGAGCGTCGAGCAGTCGTGCTTCATCACCAGGCCGCCCGGGGTGAACTCGGTGGTGGCGCCCGGCTGGAGCCGCTTCACGTTGTAGACGTCCATGAAGATCCGGCGCATCGACTCGGGTTCGTTGCGCCGCCCGTCCCAGGCCGGATAGCCGATCACGTACACCGGGCGGCCCGGCAGACTCGCCGGCGCGTCCGCCGCCACCGCCAGGGGCGTCGGCAGGCCGTCGTCCGTCGCGGGCTCGACCTTCAGCAGGGCCATGTCGATGTCGGGGTGGATGCCGATGACGTCCGTGATCTCGTACGGCACCGAGGGCCCGGGCGGCTCGCCCTCGACGGGCAGCTCCTCCGCCGGGTCGACCCGGGCCGACATGCCGAACTCCAGCGCCCAGCGCTCGCCCTCGAGACGGCTGAACTCCGCCGCCACATGACGGTTCGTCATCACCGTGCGCGGGCCCACCATGAACGCCGTGCCGATCCAGTCCAGGCTGGGGTGCCCGGTGACCTCGACCCGGCCGACCCGCGCGAGGGACTCCCGGATCGCGGGCCGCTGCGGCTCCAGGACCGCCCACTCGTCCCGCTGCGGGGCGAAGTCCTGGCGCTGGACCAGGATCGCGGGCCGGCCCTCCAGGAGGACGATCGCCTCCACACCGAAGGTCTCGTCCCCGTCGAGCTCGTCCTCGCGGTGGCCGGCCAGCTTCTCCAGGCCGCTGACCCCGGCCTCCAGGACGCGGGCCCGCTCCTCCCGGGCGAAGCGGGAGATCTCGGCCGCGGGTGCCACGCCGGCCGGAAGCTCGAGCGCGGACTCGGCGATCTCCGCCTCGAGTTCCGCGCGCACCCGCGCGGCGACCTCCCGCAGATCACCGAAGATCCGCTCGGCACCGGTCGCCACCGGCGACACGCTCCGTGGTCCGTTCGGCATGGTCGCTCACCTCGGCTTCGCGTTCGCCGCCCCCCGGGCCTGCCGCCCGGACTGGGACGCCATGATCTCCTCGTACAACTCCGGCCTGAACTCCCTGAGATGGGCCAGGATGCCGCTCATCTGGGTGCCCACGTTCACGAACCGGGTCCGGACGCCCTGGAACTCGACCTCGTCCACCTTCCGCGTCCCCCGGTGCAGCCCCACGACCGTCCAGTCGTCCAGACAGACCGGCGAGCCGGAGGAACCGCCGCGGGTGTCCGTGAAGTACAGGATGTCGTGTTCGTCCGCCCGGTAGACCAGGTTGTTGCGCAGCGCGACCCGCTTGGGCAGCCCGCCGGGGTGCTGGATGATGTTGACCGGGACGCGCTGCCGCTCCCGGACGAGCAGCGGCCGGGTCGACACACGGAGCGTCGGCCGCTCCTGCTGCTCGGTGGAGAGCCGCACGATCGCGTAGTCGAGCGCCGCGTCCCACGCCGCCAGCTCCCCCGCCGTCGCCTCCGCCGCGGCCGCCGCGTTCTCCACGAAGTCGAAGCGGGAGCGAGACATCCGGGCCTGGAGCCGCAGGTCCTCGTCGCTCACGTACGGCCGGACGCCCGACTCCCACGAACGGGCCATCACCACATGGTGGTTGGTGATCAGCAGACCGGGGGCGATCATCCAGCCGGTGCCGCCGTGCGGGTACGAGGGCAGCAGCGGCGCCCCCGACTCGTACGGCGGGATCCGCAGCAGCGCCACGGACGCCCCGGCCCGGATGCCACCGTGCAGGAACTCGTACGGCACGGTGTCGTCCTGGAGGACGATCTCCTCCTTCATCTCCCCGGGCATCATCTCCGCCGGGAGCTCCGCCTCGCCCGTGATGGCGCGGGCCACGGCGTCCAGGGCGCCCTGGAGCACCGCGCGCGGGCCCCGCTCGTGGGTCTGCTCGATCGCGTTGTGCAGCCAGATCTCCAGCGGCACCAGCCCGTCGAGGAGGCGCTCGACCTGGTTCATCGCGTTCAGGTCGGCGTGGGTCTGCTCCCTGGGGTCGTCCAGGGGTTCCAGGGTGGCCGTGAAGTAGCCGGGGATGCCCTTGAGCAGGGCGGGGCGCAGGGCCCTGTCGGCGAGCCCCGCCTCCATGGCGGCGTTGCGGACCCGGACCAGTTCCTCCTGCGGCAGGAACGGCACCTTCCGGAGCGCGGCCCCCGCGGCGTTCGGCGGCGGCCGGGTCCACAGGCCGCTCCGGGGCCCCTGCTCCGGGCCCTGGCCGGCGGGGGCGGTTCCGTGGCCGGCCGGCCCCGCGTCCATCGCGGAGGCCACCCCGAGCAGCAGTGCCCCGCTGCCGTCCCGGAGCGTGAGCGCCTCCCGGGCCACGCTGTCCAGGGTCCCGCGCCGCCGCGCCTCCCGCAGGTTCCGCTCGATCCGCTCCAGGTCCGGACGGCCCTCGCCGAGGAGACGGGGCCCCGTCTCGTCCCCGGACCCGGCGGCGGACTCCAGGATGCGGGTCAGCGGCGCGCGGAGCCCCGGCTCCTCGGCGAGGGTGGTGTCGATCCAGCGGGCCAGCTCGGTCACCACCGCCTCCTCGTCCGCAGGGAGGCCCACGAGCCGCAGCGTGTGCTCCAGGAGCCGGGGGTCCGCACGGCAGGCCGTGGCCGCCGCCGTACGGGCCAGGGACGGCTGCCGTGCCAGGTCCGCGTCCGGCATCCCGCGCAGCGTCCGGGCGAGCCGCTCCTCCGCCGGGGCGACGTCGACGTCCGCGAGCGCCGCGAGACGCGACCGGGCGACCAGGACCCCCAGCGACTCGTACCGCAGTCCGAGGCCCGCGGCGATCTCCTCCGCCTCCTGGAGGTCCCGGTCGGCCTCCGCGAAGTCGCCCGAGTCCTGGGCGAGCCGGGCCGACAGCTGGAGCAGGGCGAGCTGGGTCTCCGCGCAGCCGGCCTCCTCCGCCCCGTCCACGGCGCGCTGGGCGCCCGCGCGGGCCTCCGCCGTCCGCCCGGACCGGGCGAGGGTCTCGGCGAGCAGCACATGCAGCCTGCTGCACGGCGTCCACGGCCGCCGCTCGGACAGTCGCTGTCCCGCGGCCTCCACGTACCCCTGGGTGAGCAGGTCCTCGACCTCGCGCGCCGCGATCCGCTCCCAGTCCTCCTGGTCGGCCTCGGTCATGATCTGGTCGGGCACGTGGCCGCCGATCCGGCCGAGGAGGAAGGCGGCCGCGCGGTGCGCCATCTCCAGGTGCGTCGCCCCGCCCAGGTAGGGCGCGACCCCCGGTTCCCAACGGGCCTCCACGGTACGGGGGTTCTCGCCGAGCCGGAGCCGGTGGTAGATCTCCTCGGCACGCTCCCTCGGCCCCTCGCGGACCGCGTAGTAGGCGACGGCCCTGCGGTCCACGGCGCGCATAAGATCGGTCCGCGCGCTGTCCGAGAGGCGCAGCATGATCGCCCGCAGATCGGTCCGGTGCCGGATGGCCCCCGGTCCGGCCGACTCCATGAGGTCGACCCGGGAGGTGAGCAGCCCGTAGAGCCGCCGGGCCTCTCCCGGGCTGTCGACGCGCAGCCCCGCCGGCTCCGCGAGGACCTCCCGGATCAGGTCGGGGGTGATGAAGCGGAGGGCCAGACCCGCCTGGACGAGCGCCCGGACGTCGTCCTCCGCGATGTGTTTGAGGAGTCGGTCGTACAGCGTGCCCTGGATGAGCATCTGGTCGACCTGCCGGTCGAAGTAGCGGCGCCGGGAGGGCAGTCCGCGCAGCAGCTCGCCGAGCGAGGGGGAGTCGGCGCCCAGGGCGACCGCCGTCCGGGCCGCGAGCTTGAGGCTCAGCGGATGGCCGCCGATCCGGTCGGCGAGGTCCTCGGCGAGCGGCTCGTCGGCCACCCCGGAGGAGATCAGGAGGTCCACGGAGGCCTCGTGGTCCAGTTCGGTCAGCTCCATCGTGCGCAGGGTCAGGACCCGGGCGGGATGGTCGATCGGCGCGCGCCCGGAGACGATGAAGCGGAGACGTGAGTAGGCCGCGCGCAGGGCCGTCCAGACCGCCCACATGCGGGCGATGACGGGGGAGCCCCGGTACTGGGCCTCCTCGAACGAGTCGATGATCACGACCAGCGGCGGCGGCGGGTCCCCCGGCGCCGGCCGTACGGCCTCGGCGACCAGGGACGCGGCCCGGTGGGCGAGCTCCTGTTCGCGGGCGCTGGCCCGGGCGTGGAAGTCGGACGAGTAGTCGCGGCCGATCGTCGCCCGGGTGCCGGCCAGCTGGTAGAGCTCGTCGAGCTCGTTGCGTTCGCCGCGCTGGAGCGCCGCCGTCCGCTCGCACTCGTCGGCGAGCTCCTCGAAGGCGGTGCGGTGGGACGGATGGTGGATGCCGAACTGCCGGGCCATCTCTGCGATCACGGTGGCGGGTTCGTGGATGGAGAGCGTCGGGCGTGCGAAGTCGATGTAGGCGAAGGGGAATCCGGCGGGGCCCGCGGCGGCGAGCGCGTCGACGACGAACTTGGCGAGCAGGGTGCTCTTGCCGATGCCGCCGACGCCGTGCAGGAGGACGGGCGGCTCCGCCGGCTCCTCGGGCAGCGCCAGATAGGCGTGCAGGGCGTCGAGTTCGGCGGTGCGGCCGTGGAAGGTCCCCTGGACCAGCCGGCGCAGGGGCTGGAGCAGCCGGGCCCGCTCCAGGCGCTGCTGCACGTCGTCGACGTCGGGCAGCCCGGTCACGCCCGGGACCCGGCTCAGCCAGAGCGTGGCCTGGAGCGCGTCCGAGAGCACCTCGACCTCGTCCCTGGCGGGCCGACCCGGCCCCGACCCCGTGGGCTCTGCCCCGGCCGGCGGCAGTCCCGCGCCCGTCAGCAGCGCGAGCGCCGTGCGTTCCGGGCCGGGCCGCCCGGGGCGCAGGCCGAGATTGGCGCGGAGGACGCGCAGGGCGGCGCCGGGGCCCGCGAGGCCCGCCAGGGCCGCGTCCCGGATCTCCGGCTTGAGCGTCCACACGGTGGCGCCGGGTGCCGGCAGGGCGGTGCAGTCGTCGACGAGCTCCAGGACGGCTCGCCCGGTGGCCTGCTCCTCACCGGGGAGCCGTAGCCGCGCCGGGTCGAACTCCTGGAGCAGACAGGCCGCCTCGCGGTAGGCCGCGCGCAGACCGGGCGGCGTGGCGGCGGGTGCGGCGAGGCTGGTGCGCAGGGCGTCGCGCAGGACGTGGCCGGCCTCGCCCGGCGGCGGAGACGCCGGGGGGAGCGCCCGGTGGAGCCGTACGACATCCTCCACGGCCGTGCACAGCCGGCGCATGTAACTGTCGCCGCCGGCCGGGGAGTCCGCGGACTCGACGGCCCGGAGCACCTCGGCCACGGCCGTCTCGGTGAGCTCGCTGACGGTGTCCTGCTGCCCTTCGGGGGCGGTGTCCTCGAAGAACTCCCCGAAGAACGCCCGGAGATCGCTCTCGTCGGCGAGACGGGTCGTGTCGCGGCACTCGTTCTTCCGGATCTCGTACGGCAGCTGTCGCATCGTCGACGCGTAACCGAGCAGGACGAGGCGGGGCACGGTCTCCGCGCGGACCGGGGTGTGCTCGTAGATCGCCCGCGCGAGGACGCCGATGCAGTCCCACACGTCCGAATGCGGGTCGAGCCGGTCGCAGTCGTCGAGGACCAGCCAGAAGCGCTCCTCGGCGGCGGTCGCGCGGGCGACGATCCGGTGCGCGGCGTCCTCGAGGGAGGGCAGTGGATCGTTCAGCCGCGTGGGATCCAGCGGTGTGCGGTCGGCCTCCGGGCCCGCCACGAAGGCCGACAGCCGCTCCATCAGGCGGGCCGCCGTGGTCGTGCGGGAGAGGGTGACCCGGACCGGACGGAAGTCGCAGTGCTGGCCGAGGTGGCGGATCAGCTCGTACGTGTAGGAGCGGCCGCTGTCCGGGGGCCCGTCGACGACGAGCACCGTCTGCTCCGGGTCGGCCAGGAAACCCCGGAGCGTCTCGCGCAGTTCGCCCCGGTCCAGGAACACCTCCGTGCCGTGCTTGAGGAGCGTGCTGTGGAAGGGGTCCCGGGGGGAACGGCGCAGCCGCTCGTCCTCCCGCAGCCGGGTCAGCAGGTTCCGCGCCTCGGCGCCCTGTTCGAAGGCGTGCGGGTCGTCGATGGCGGCCAGCGCGTCGAGACCGGCGAGCACGGAGAGCAGCCGGCGCTGGTGGGCGATGTCCCGGCGGGCGGCGGAGACCACGAGCAGGGCGTTCCGCCCGGGGTCGGGGGTGAGCGGCAGGTCCTCCACGAAGTCGGCCGGCAGGCCCGCGCGCAGCAGCCGGTCCAGGGGTCGGGGGGTGTCGAGGAGGTGGTCCCGCACCCAGCTGGCGACGAGCCCCCACTCCGTCTCGGTGAGCGGCATACGCACCTGCCGGCGCTCTTCGCGCAGCGCCGGTCGCTCCGGCGCCGGACCTGACGAGATCAGTCGTGACCGGCCGTGTCCGGTCGAGGCCAGGCGAACTGGCTGATCCCTCCCATCGTTCCACCGGCCGGGAACGGTCGCAATCGCTGCTCCGCACCGGCCTCAGGGGTGCAGCACGATGTCCTCGTACGACTCCAGGCGCCGCCAGCGCTCCTCCGGGGCGCGGGACACCGGCATGACGTCCACGTCCGGCAGCGGCCCGAACTCCAGCTCGGTGAGTTCGGCGACGTCGGACACGGGCACCTGGTACGTACGGAACGGGCCCAGCGGCGGCGGCGCACCGGCCTTCGCCCCGGCCAGGGCCCGCTCGGCGTCCCGGCTCAGGTCGGGGCTCTGGTCGAGGACGTAGGCGGCGGCGGCGAGCGCCCCGTCCTGCATGAACGCGGCGACCTTCCAGAACCGCAGCGGCACCTGCACTCCCCGGTACGGCGGGTCGGAGTCCTGGAGCACCGGGCCCGTCAGGACCGTCAGCTTCCGGTCATACTCGGCGGCATGGTCGAGCAGGTAGTTCTCCAGGCCCTGCCAGAGCTGTTTGCCCTGGTTGAAGACGTCCGCCTGGGGAGCGGCGTTGGTGAAGTGGAAGGTGTCCGTATTGGCCAGGGACGCCACGGCCGCGGGGCCCCAGACCGGATCGAGCCGGCGCACCAGGTGCCCCCGGTCGAGGCTGTTGTTCCGGTAGATCTCGTCGCCTGCCTGCTGCTCCTCCGGCAACCGGGGATCGAACTCCCACACGTCGTCCCGGGGCATGTCCTCCACCAGCTCCCGCCCCTCGATGCAGACCGCGGTCGAGGCCGCGAGCCGGCGGTCCGGCCGGAACACCACCGTGAAGTGGGTGTACGGCAGGATCACCGTCTCCACCGACTCCCGGACCGGCAGCGCGAGCGGTACGACGGGGCCGAGGAAGGTCTCGTCGTAGCCGGCGCGGCCGGCGAGGGTGGCACGGCGGGCATCTGTCCCGGCGGCGCCGGGCGGGGCGGGAGGGGGCGGCGGATCGGAGGGGAGCGGGGGACCGGAAGGATTCATACGATGTAAGTACCGCGTGGAGAGGGTCGCGCTCGGCGCCGGACCACAGGCCACTCGATCAGACGCCCCGGCGCCCCGCCCCGCCATCCCTCCGCCCCGCACGAGGAGGCACCCCATGGCCACCGGAATCTCCCTGCACGTCGGACTGAACCAGGTCGACCCCGCCCGGTACGAGGGCTGGGCCGGCACCTTGATCGCCTGCGAGAACGACGCCCACGACATGGCGCGGATCGCCCGTACCGCCGGATTCGAGACCACGACCCTCCTCACCGAGGACGGCACGGTCGACCGTGTCACCGCCGAACTCCAGGGGGCCGCCGCCCGCCTCGTCCCCGGCGACGTCCTGCTCTTCACCTACTCGGGCCACGGCGGCCAGGTGCCCGATGTCACCGGCTCCGACGACGAGCCCGACGCACTCGACGAGACCCTCGTCCTCTACGACCGTCAGTTCCTCGACGACGAGGTCCACCAGGCCTTCCGCGCCTTCGCCGACGACGTGCGGATCGTCGCCCTCTTCGACTGCTGCCACAGCGGCAGCAGCATCGAACTCCCCGGCGGCGCCCAGGCGCAGACCAGGGGCCGGTACCTGCCGGAGCCCCGGCAGCGACAGCTGTACGAGCGCGACCGGGCCTGGCTCGAAGAGCTCCAGCGGAACCTGGCGAAGGACGCCCCCGCCGACGGGACGGAACCCGACGCGCTCCTCGTCTCGGCCTGTCAGGACAATCAGGTCGCCGCCGACGGCGCCACCAACGGCGCCTTCACCGAGGCCCTGCTGCAGGTCTGGGACGAGGGCGCCTTCAGGGGCGGCTACCGCGCCTTCCACCGGGCCATCCAGCGCCGGCTCCCGCCGACCCAGAGCCCGAACCTCCACCTCACCGGCACCCCGGCCGCGGACTTCCTGAACCAGCGCCCCTTCACGATCTGAGGGCGCGACGGTCCGGACACCCACGCGACGGTCCGGACAACGACAAAGGCAAGGAGAATCGATCTCTCCTTGCCATGCTCAAGGTATAGCGCACAGGGGGCCTTGCGGCAAGGCCCCCCTCGTCGCGCAGAATCTCCGTTCGAAGCAAGGAACCGCGGAAAAACGGGGCGTGCAAATGACTGATGTGATCGTGGTCGGCGGCGGACCGACCGGCCTGATGCTGGCGAGCGAACTGCGGCTGCACGACGTGGAGGTGGTCGTCCTCGAGAGGCTGGCCGAGCCGACCCGGGAGTCCCGCGGACAGGGCCTGCACGCGCGCAGCGTCGAGATGATGGATCAGCGGGGCCTCCTGGAGCGGTTCACCGAGGTCAGCGAGAGGTTCCAGGCCGGCGGCCTCTTCGGCGGCGTGATGAAGCCGTGGCCCGAGCGGCTCGACACCGCCCACCCCTACGGCCTCGCCACGCCGCAGCCGGTCACCGAGCGGCTGCTCCACGAGCGCGCGCTCGAACTGGGCACCGACATCCGGCGCGGCAGCGAAGTGGTCGGGCTCCGCCAGGACGAGGGCGGGGTGACCGTCGAGCTGGCGGACGGCACCGAGCTGAGCTCGCGCTACCTCGCCGCCTGCGACGGCGGCCGCAGCACCGTGCGCAAGCTCCTCGGCGTCGGTTTCCCCGGCGAGCCCGCCACGGTCGAGACGCTTCTCGGCGACATGGAGGTGACCGCGGACCCGGAGACGATCGCCGCCGTCGTCGCGGAGGTCCGCAAGACCCAGCTGCGGTTCGGCGCCACCCCCCTCGGGGACGGGCTCTTCCGCATCGTGGTGCCCGCCGACGGCGTCGCCGAGGACCGCACGACTCCGCCGACCCTCGACGAGTTCAAGGACCGGCTGCGGGCCTACGCCGGCACCGACTTCGGCGTGCACACCCCGCGCTGGCTGTCCCGCTTCGGCGACGCCACCCGGCAGGCCGAGCGCTACCGGGTCGGCCGGGTGTTCCTGGCCGGTGACGCGGCGCACATCCACCCGCCGACCGGCGGCCAGGGCCTCAACCTCGGCATCCAGGACGCGTTCAACCTCGGCTGGAAGCTGGCCGCCGCCGTCCGCGGCTGGGCACCGGAAGGGCTCCTCGACACCTACGAGGCCGAACGCCACCCCGTCGGCGCCCGCGTGGTGGAGAACACCCGCGCTCAGATGACGCTGCTCGGCACCGGCCCCGGGGCGACCGCGCTGCGCGAGCTGTTCTCGAAGCTGATGGACTTCGAGGAGGTGAACCGGTACGTGACCGGCATGATCACCGCCGTCGACGTCCGCTACGAGCTCGGCGAGGGCCATGAACTCCTCGGCAGGCGCCTGCGCGACCTGCCGCTGAAGCGGGGACGCCTTTACGAGCTGACGCACGCCGGCCGCGGCCTGCTGCTCGACCAGACCGGCCGGCTCTCGGTGGAGGGCTGGGCGGACCGCGTCGACCACGTCGTCGACGTCAGCGAGGAACTGGACGCGCCCGCCGTGCTGTTGCGGCCGGACGGGCACGTCGTCTGGGTCGGCGAGGACCAGGAGGACCTCGCCGACCGGCTGACCGAGTGGTTCGGCGCGGCGACGGAGGTCTAGGGCCTGTCCCTCGGGCGCCGCGCGTCGGGGCCTCGGCGCGGGGCTGCCGTGGGTGGGGCATCGGGGTGGGCGGGTCGGCGGGGGGTTCCGGTGGGGCCGGTCGTGCGGGTGCGGGGGCGCCCGGGGGGTGGGGGCGGCGTACCGCGATCGGGGTCGCCCCCTCCCGTTCACGGGCGCAGTGCGGTCGCCAGCTGGGCGCGGGAACGGACGTCGAGTTTCTGGTAGATGCGGGTCAGCCGTGCCTCCACCGTCTTCACGCTCAGGTACAGCTTCGCCGCCGCCTCCTGGTTGCTCGCGCCCTGGCCCACCAGACGGGCCAGGCGCAGCTCCGCCTCCGTCAGCGAGGACAGCGCGGGCACCGACTCCTCGCCGCCCCCGCCGGGACCGGTGGCCTCGCCCGCCGGCGTCTCGCTCGCCAGCGCCAGCCACGGAGCCGCCCCGGCCCGCTCGAACACCGAGGCCGCCTCGTGCAGGGCGGACTGCGCCGCCGACCGGCGCCGGCGGCGCCGCTCGACCCGGGCCAGGGCGATCAGCGCCCGGCCCCGCTCCAGCGGCAGCCCGGACCGGCCGAAGCTCTCGGCCGTACGGGTGAGCAGCTCGGCCGCCTCGTCCGTCCGCCCCTCCGCCGCCAGGCACAGGGCGTACGCCCGGTCGCAGCCCAGCAGGACCGTGGACCGGCCCAGCCGCTCCGCCACCGGCCGTACCTCCGCGAGGAGCGCCAGGGCCTCGTCGCCCGCGTCCTGGGCGAGCAGCGCCTCGGCCAGCTCCTCGTGCCAGCGCAGCATCGACGGGTCCACCGTCGACTGGGCCCGCTCGTCGGCCTGGACCCGCCGCAGGGTCTCCAGGGCGGCGGCGGGCTCGCCGTTGATGAGCTGGACGCGGCCGAGCGCGTACCGGCTGCGGGAGAGGAAGACGCGGTCGCCCTCCTCCTCCGAGGCCTGGACGCTGCGGCGGGCGTAGCTCGCGGCCCGCGCGAAGCTGCCGCCGGCCGTCTCCGCGAGCGCCAGCGTGTACCAGGCCGGGCCGGGGGAGAGGCCCGCCTCCAGGGTGAGCGCGAGGGACTGCCCGGCGTGCGCGAGGGCGGCCGCGCAGGCGCCCCTGCGGGACTCGATCGCGGCGAGCGTGGAGAACAGCTCGATGGTGTCCTCCACCGAGCCGCGCCGCTGCACCAGGGGCAGCAGCGCGTTCAGCTCGTCCCGGGCGTCCGTGAGCCGGTCGTCGAAGAGGGCATGACGAATCGTCAGGATCTGGGCGGCGTTGCGGATCCCGAGCGGACGCTCGGCCAGTTCCAGGGCGCGGGCCTGCGCGAGCACGGCCTCGGCGTCCGGGAAGCCGAGGGCCCGCTCCATCCGCGCCTGCACGGTGAGGGCCTGCGCCGCGAGCCGGGGATCGCCCATCGAGGCCGCCAGTGCGGCCGATTCGACCGCCGCCGACCGCGAGCGCTCCGGATCGCCGTCCGCGAGAACGTACTTGACGGCCAGACGCAGCTGCACGGCGGCCCGCAGGGCGGTGTCCCCCTCGGAGTCCTCCATGGCGTGGACGTACATCTCGTCGAGCCCCGTGAGTCCCTGGCCCGCCGTGTCGAGTACGGCGAGCCGGGCCCGGACCCGGTCGGACGGCACCGCGTCCCGGGCGAGCAGATCGGTGGCGGCCCGCATGGCGAGGTCGGCGCGGGCGGCGCGGGCGGCTTCCTCGGCGGCGTCGACGAGCCGCGCGATCCGCCGCGTCCCGTGCCGGCCGGGCGTCGACTCGGCGGCGAGCAGGGCCAGTTCGGCCGCGAGCGCGCTGTTCCCGCGCCGCCGGGCCAGATCGGCGGCGGCCGCGACCTCGGCGGCGAGCTCCTCGTCCGGCCGCTCGGTGGCGAGCGCCCGGTGGCGTACCGCCTCGACGGGGTCGTCCACGACCTCCGCGAGGGCCGCGTGCCCGGCGCTCCGCTCGGCCCAGCAGGCGTCGTGCACCAGCGTGGAGGGCAGCAGCCCGGCGGTGAAGGTCACCGAACCGTCCTCGGAGAGCGACACCAGGTCGGCCCGCTCGGCCGCGGCGAGGTCCGCCTCCGCGGTGGGCCGCCCGGCGCGGCGTATCAGCGTGGCCGAGGGGCGCAGCGCGAGCGCGGCGAGCAGCAGCGTCTCGCGTACGGCAGGGGGCGCGGCGCTCAGGAGCTGGCGGGCGAGGTCGCGGGCGCGCCCGGAGAGCGTCAGCGCCTCCGCGTGGTGCACCGGGGTCCGCGCGTCGGCGAGCGAACGGCCCACGGCGAGCGCGAGCCGCGGATTGCCGCCGCTCGCGCGGTGGATCCGGCCGGCCATCCGCGAGGGCAGCCGGTGGTGGATGAGGAGTTCGGCGATCTCGTCGGCCTGGAGCGGCGGGACGCGCAGCACGTCCGCCTCCGACGGCACCCAGAGGTGCGCGGCGTGCGGGTCCTCGGAGCGATGGCTCTCGCGGTACGGCTCGTAGGCCTCGGCGTACGGCTCGGGGGTCTCCACCGCCACCACCCGCAGCGCGGGCGGGGCCAGGTGGAGGGCGAAGCGGAGCAGGTCCGCGCTGTCCGCGTCGACGTGCTGGACCCCGTCGACGACGAGCAGGACCGGGCCGCCGCAGGTCAGGGCGCGCAGGATCCGGGCGATGCCGAGGCGCAGCGCGATCGGGTCCCAGCCGCCCGCGTCGATCGGCGCCTCGCGGCAGAGCATGGCGACGGCGGTGCGCTGGGGGCCCGGCAGCTGGTCGAAGACCCCGGACGAGAAGATCCCCGAGTTGAGCACCCCGGAGGTCAGGATGCCGGAGGTGAGGGCGCCGGGGGCGCCGTAGCCGGGCGGGCCCGGGTCGGCCCCGGCCGCCGCTCCCGGCAGGTACGGCTCGGCGGCGGCGGGGAGGGCGTGGGCGGGCACGGCGGGCGGTTCGGGACGGCTGGTGCCGAGCCCCGGCCAGGTCACGGTCGCCGCCACCGAGGCCACGAGCGCGGCGGCGGCCGCACCGGGTATCTCGCGGTCGGACGGCAGGGTCGCGAGCCACAGCACGGTCTCGCCGCGCGCCTCGGCGCGGGCGGCCTCGGCGAGCGCGACCTCGGTCTTTCCGACGCCGGCGGGTCCGGTGAGCAGGGCGCGGCCCCGGATGTGGAGGACGCGTTCGAGCCGGGTCAGAAGCTCTTCCCGGCCCACCGGGGCAGGGCTCTGTGGAGCTGTCGTCACTGTCCACCACCTCCGGCCCCGCGGGGCCCGGCCCATGAACCCCGTGCGCAGAGAATACGGAGCCCACCGGCACAGTCCAGGCCCTCTGTCCGGCATACGGACAGCGGGCTTGCCGCGTGCGCGCTCCCACAACGCCAGGACGCGCCAGTGGTGTAGACCACGGGCGCGTCGCTGACCAGCAATGATGCTGATGTGGGGGGTGGTTCAGGGGTGGTGCGGTGGTGCGTCAGAAGGTGAGGCTCCACGAGTCGATGTAGCCGGTGTCACCCGAGGCCACATCGCGGACCTGGAGCTTCCAGGTGCCGTTGGCGACCTCGCTCGACGCGTCGACCGTGTAGGTGGCGATCACGTTGTCGGCGCTGTCCGAGGACGAGGAGGCCTTCAGGTTGCGCACGGTGCCGTCGGGGGCGACCAGGTCGACGACCAGGTCCCCGCGCCAGGTGTGCTTGATGTCCACGCCGACCTTGAGGGCGGCGGGGGCGTTGCCCGTGCGGCCGGTGACGGCGATCGAGGACGACACGGTGGTGTTGTCCGGGATCTGCACGTCCGTCGCGTTGGTGAAGACGGTGCCGGTCGGCGGGGTCGTGTTGAGGACCGCGTCCACGGACTTCGCGGAGTCGGCGATGCCGGTGCCGCAGCCGCCGGTGCAGGTGCCGGGCAGCGGACGGGCGTTGTTCTTGATCGCGGACTCGATCTCGGCCGGCGTGAGGGTGCTCTTGGCCGACTTCAGCAGGGCGGCCAGGCCGGCGATGTGCGGCGCGGCCATCGAGGTGCCCTGGTAGGGCTTGTACGTCTCGGTCGTCTGGGTCGTCGCGCCCGAGTTCAGCGTGGAGTAGATGCCGTTCTCGGGGGTGGTGACGGTGCCGGGCGTGTCCGTCGAGCGACGGGTCTCGCCGCCGGGGGCGGCCACGTCCACGATGTTGCCGTAGTTGGAGTAGTACGACCGGTTGCCCTCGCGGCTGGTCGACGCCACGGTGATGACGTTGGAGCAGTTCGCGGGGGTGAAGCCGGAGGCGTTGGCGTTGCTGTTGCCCGCGGCGACGACGACGGTGGTACCGCGCGAGACGGCGCCGTTGATCGCGGTCTGGTAGACGCTCGGGCAGGTGGAGCTCGCGCCGCCCAGGCTCATGTTGATGACCTTGGCGGGGTTCGGGTTGGCCGGGACGCCCGGCACGGTGCCGCCGGAGGCCCAGGTGATGGCGTCGGCGATGTCGGAGGACGAGCCGCCGCACTTGCCGAGCACCCGCACGGGCTGGATCTTCGCGTTGTACGCGATGCCCGCGATGCCCTTGGTGTTGTTCGTGACGGCGGCGATGGTGCCGGCCACGTGGGTGCCGTGCCAGGAGGAGTTGGAGGCCGTGGAGCCCGTGCCGCACTCGCCGGCGGTGGCGTTCCAGTCGCCCTCGTCCTTCGGGTCCGCGTCGCGGCCGTTGCCGTCGCGCGCGTCGGCGGAGGTCGAGATGAAGTCGTAGCCGGAGACGATGTTGGTCGCCAGGTCCGAGTGGGCGGCGTAGCCGGTGTCGATGACGGCGACGGTGACGCCGGAGCCCGTCGTCTTGTCCCAGGCTGCGGGAACGTTCATGCCGCCGGTGGGCTCGAAGAGGTCCCACTGCTTGGCGTAGTCGGTGTCGTTCGGGGTGACCGCCATCGCGTAGGCGCGGATGTCGGGCTCGACCGAGGCGACGGACGGGTCGGCGCGGAAAGCGTCCATGACCTCCGTCACGTCCTGCTTGGTCGCGCTGTCGCCCAGGTCGACGAGGGCGCCACCGCCGGCGAGGCGGCGCTCGAAGGAGAGCTTCTCGCCCGTCTTCGCGGCCTTCTCGGCGGTGTCGCTCTTCGCGGCGGTGTTGGAACCGGCCTCGGCGGCCCGGCTCTTGTAGGTGACGATCACCTTCTCGACGGGGGCGCTGGGGAGCGCCCGCATCGTCTGCGAAGCCGGGGCCGGCTTCGGGGTGGCAGCGACCGGGGCGGCGGCGAACGCACCGGAGGTCGTGGCAGCGGCGCCGAGGATCGCGGCGCTCGCGACCACGGATATGACTCTCCGCCTGGAACCGTTCAAGGTGTGGCCCTTTCGAGTACGACGTAACTGCGGAGCAGTGGCGGCGGCGCGGGACGCGCGGGGCGAAGTGGGGTCGCATCCGCCGTTCCCTGGGCTTGGGGGGCCCGTGCGCCGCCACCGGCGCGACGGCCCGGGTCAAGGCCGTCACCGGCGGACAGCACCCTCCGCATGCACCTGTCAGGGTGCGCTCGGGGGATGATATCTGCCGGTGCGGAGGACAGTAGGGAACGGGGGGATGAACCCGATACGGGGAAAACCCTTGTCACCCCTCACCGGGCGGCGGGGGTCCGGTGAGGGGAGGGCGCGAGGGGACCGGAAGCGAAGGCGCGGGGCGGGCGGGGAGGCCGTCGGCCGACGGCGCGGAGGGCGGTGGTGTCAGCCGGGTTCGAGCGTGGGGCGCCGGTGCTTCAGCCGGTTTCGAGCGTGGTGACGCCGACGATTCAGCCGGGTTCGAGCCCTTTGGGACGCCGACGATTCAGCCGCTTTCGGGCGTGGTGACGCCGAGATCTCAGCCGAGTTCGAGCGTGGTGACGCCGAAGACGCGGTCCCGCGCGACCGGGCGCACCGGGCCCGTGTACATCCGGGCCGTCTCGAACGTCGGCTCCAGACCGCGCTCCTGGGCCAGCCTCGCCGCCGCCGGGTTCGCCTCCGGCATGTCGACCGCGATCCGGGCCGCGCCGAACTCCCGTGCCGCGGCGGCGAGTGCGTCGAGCAGGGCCGCCGCGTCCGCCGGGGTGTCCGCGAACAGCGGCCCCACCCGCGCCTCGTCCTCCGCGGGACGAACCATCCCGTATCCGGTCAATCGCCCGTCGACGACGCGGGCCAGCGCCCGATGGCCGGGAGTGGTCAGCCAGGTGTGCAGGAACCGGGGCCGGTCGGCGTGGTGGCAGACGGCGTCGTACGCGGCGAGGACGGCCGGATCGACCCGCTCGGCGGCCACCACGCCGGCGACGGGGCGGTCCGGGGCCGGGACCTCGCCCACGTACCGCGCGGTGCGGTACGCCGTGGCGAATCCGGAGCGCCGGTAGTTGTCCTGCTGCGCCGGCACCCCGTCGAGCCCGACGGCCCGGCCGCCCGCGTGGGCGAGCGCGGCCCGCCAGGTGGCCAGTCCGTGCCCGAGGCCGCGGAGTTCGGGGCGGACGAGGTAGAAGCCGAGGAAGGCGTACGAGTCGTCGTAGTTCACGACCGAGATGGCGGAGACCGGCTCCCCGTCGACCCGTCCGAGGAAGAAGCCGGCGGGATCCTGGGCGAAGAACGAGGGAACGTCGGAGAGTCCGGGGTTCCAGCCCTCCTCGGCGGCCCAGGAACGCACGAGCGCCCACTCCTGCGGCGTGGCGGACGAGACGGAGATCATGGGCTGCCCTTCGACGGCCGGGGGCGGGCGGAGCCCGGTCGCCAGGCGCCCGGGCAGAGCGCGCCGAGCATAACGGCGCGGCGTCCCCCGGGCCCGCCCGACCGAACGATTCCAGCCGCGCGGTGGACGGGGGTGCCGGCCTGCTCGTCCCCGCTCAGTGGACCAGGCGGAGGCGGGTGGAGGACGTGGTGAGATGGACCGTCTGGCCCCAGGTCAGTTCCAGGGCGTCCGACTCGACGCCGTCGCCGAAGGCGATCAGGCGGTCCGATTCGACCGTGAGGCTCAGGGCGGCGCCCGCGTCGAGGAGCCCCTCCACCCGGCTCGTGCCGGTCGTCGGCGACGGCCAGGCCTCGCGGACGAACCAGGCGAGCCGCGCGTCCGCCGGTCCTGGCAGGGCGAGCGTACTGGCGCGCTGCTCCCACAGGGACCGGAGCCAGCCCGTGGCGCCCGTGCCGGTGCCGACCAGGACGCCCGAGGAGGCCTGGGGCTCCGGCGGGGCCTCCGTGCCGTCGAGCCCGAGGGTGTAGCGAGCGGTCTGGTGGCCGGGGGGACCGACGTAGATCTCGTTCAGGGCGAGGAGCCGCTGCGCGTCGTCGGTGACCGCCTCGACCATCGTCAGCTCGTCGACCGCCGCCCCCGCCCCCGCCGCGTACGGGAGCAGCCGCCGCGCCCGGTCCGGCCGGTGCCGGACCAGGACGCCCGGGTTGCGCCCGGGGTCGGCGTCGATGCCGACGACGGGCTGCCCCGTGAGGTACTTCGCCGCGTTGGCGACCAGCCCGTCCTGCCCGACCACGACCACGACGTCCTCGGGTCCGAACAGGAAGCGGTCCAGATCGGCGCGCTCCACCCGGGTCTGGCGCCACGTCAGCGGCACCGCTCCCGCCACCTCGGAGAGCGCCCGCCTGGCGCGCTCGTGCCGCTCGCGCACCTCGTCGACCGAGCGGCCGCGCGCGGAGAGGAAGAACGAGGCCTGCCCGTGCGTACCGTGCCGGGCGAGCAACTCCTCGTACTCCGTGGTCCGGTGCACGAGCACCGCGCGCGGCGCGAGACTCACGGCCGCGCCCCTCCCTCGCCGCCCAGCCTGGCGAGCAGCCCGGTCAGCACGTCGGGGGAGAGCGTGAGGTGCTCGATGCGCGGCAGGTTCTCCGCCGCGCGGGTCACGGCCAGGGCGTGCAGGGTCGCCGGGTCGGCCTCCGCGTGTGCCCGCAGCCAAGCGGACTGCGCTCCGGCGCGGGCCTCGCCGACCTCCCGCGCCGCCTCCGCCTCGGCACGGGCGAGCCGTACCTTCCGTACGGCCTCGGCCTCGGCCCGTACCGCGTCGGCGGCAGCGTTCTCCTCGGCCTCCCGGCGGGCGTTGGTGCCGCGCTGCTCGACGAGCCGCTCCTCCTGCCGGGCGAGCTCGATCTTGCTGGCGAGCTCGTTCTCGGCGATGGCGCGTTCCCGCTCGACGGCGACCGCGCGCCGCTCGTACGTGGCCCGGTCGGCCTCCTGCTGGATCTGCTCGCGGGCGGGGGTCCGCAGGGCGCGCTCGACCTCCGGCTCGGGGCGGATCGCGACCACCCGGACCGCGACGACCTCGATGCCGGTGTCCGGAAGGCGGGGCTCGGCGGCGAGTCCGGCCGCGATGCGGTCCCGTACCGCCGCCACGCCGTCGACGAGCGCGGCGGCGAGCGTCGTGCGGGCCAGTACGTCGAGGGCGTGCTGCTGGGCGGTCTCGGTGAGGAGGGTGGCGAGCTGCTCCAGCGGGGCGCCGCGCCACGCGCCCGTGTCGGGGTCGATGGAGAAGTCCAGCCGGGTGGCCGCCGCGCCCGGATCGCCGATCCGGTACGTGACGGTGGACTGCACGCTCACGTCCTGGAAGTCGGCGGTGCGGGCGTGGAAGGCCATCGCGAGTTCGCGGTCGTTCACCGGCACCTCGGAGAGCGCGGCGGTGAGCGGCCGGAACCAGAAGCTCAGCCCTTCGCCGTCGTGGACGAGTCGGCCGCGGCGCTGGTGGCGGATGTGGGCGGTGGGCGCGGAGCGCAGATGGCGCCAGCCGGCCCGCCGGGTGATGTCGGCCATGGAAACCCCCTTGTCGTCATGTTGACGATAGGGGGTCTCGGGGTTGTCGTCAAGGTGACGAATTCTAAGAGGCTCGTCCTCACCCCGCGACCGGCGTCGGCACCGGCTCACCCTGCGGAGCGCCCAGATCGGTCGCGCGGGGCGAAGGCGCCGGTATGCCCGCGAGCAGCGCCCCCGCCTGCCCAGCCGGCGCGGGAGGCGTCGTCGGCACCAAGCTCGAAGCCCCGGACTCCACCGCCGACACCGGAGCCGTTGCGGCCTTTGTCGCCGGTACGGCCTCCGGCGCCGCCGGCCCGCCCTTCGTCAGCAGGATTACGCCCCGTGCCGCGACCAGCGAGGCGCCGGCCGCTACCAGCCAGCCCCAGGCGCCCGCCCGGAACGTCTCGCCGAGCAGGGCCACGCCGATCACCGCGGCGGCCGCCGGGTTGGAGAGGTTGACGACGGCGAGCGGCGCCGCGAGCCCGCCCCGATAGGCGGCCTGGGACAGCAGCAGGCCGCCGGTGGCGAAGCCGGATATCAGCACCGCGAGCAGCGCGGTCTGCCACCAGGTCGGTTCGGTGCCGGGCAGGTCGAGCGCGAGGGCCGCCGTCAGTGTCTGGGTGAGCGCCGAGGCGACGCCGGAGGCGATCCCGGACGCCGTGGCGTGCCCGAGTCCGCGTCCGGCCCGCCCGCCGTTCCCGTGGCGGCGGCCCGAGGCGAGGGCCGCGATCAGGAGCGCCGTCGCCGCGGCGACGGCCAGCGACTCGCGCAGGCTGAGCGCCTCGCCGGGGGCCGCGGGCCCGGTCACGGCCACGAGCCCGACCAGCCCGCCCAGGGTCCACAGCGCTCCGCGCCATTCCGTACGGGTCACCCGGCGGCGCGCGCAGTACGCCCCCAGCGGCAGCGCCGCCACCAGCGTCAGCGCGCCGAGCGGCTGCACCAGCGTCAGCGGCCCGTAGTGAAGGGCGGCCACGTGGGCGAGGGCTCCGGCCGCGTTGAGCCCGACCGCCCACCACCACTGCCCGCGGGCGAGGAGGGCGCGCAGCGCGCCGCGCCCGTCGGGGGTGGCGGGGGAGGCGGCGGCGAGCCGGGCCTGGGCGACGGCGGCGAGCGCGTACCCGGCGGCGGAGACGAGGGAGAGGAGCACCGCGAGCGCGGTGCCGGCGGCGGGGTTCATCGCAGGGCTCCGACCGTGAGGGGCGCCGCGCCGAGCGGGCGCGGTACGGGTGGGGGCGCCGTCCGGCGGCCGGGGGCGCGGACGGCGAGCAGCGCGAGGCCGAGGAGGGCGGCGGCGGCGAGCGCGTCGAACCAGTAGTGGTTGGCGGTGCCGACGATGACGAGCAGGGTGAGCAGCGGGTGCAGCAGCCAGAGCACCCGCCACCGGGAGCGGGTGGCGGCGATCAGGCCGATCGCGACCATCAGGGCCCAGCCGAAGTGGAGTGACGGCATGGCCGCGAACTGGTTGGCCATCGAGTCCGTCTCCGGCGTCGCCCCGTAGACCGAGGGGCCGTAGACGCGTGCCGTGTCGACGAGCCCGGAGGCGGCGAGCATCCGGGGCGGGGCGAGCGGCATCAGCAGGTGCAGCGCCAGCGCGGCGCCGGTGACGAGGGCCAGCACCCGACGCGACCACAGGTAGTGCGCGGGCCGGCGCCAGTACAGCCAGACCAGGAAGGCGAGGGTGGCCGGGAAGTGCACGGCCGCGTAGTACGTGTTGGCCGCCTGTACCAGCGGTTCGCCGTGCAGGAGCAGGTGCTGGATCGTTCCCTCGCCCGGCAGGTGGATCGCGCGCTCGGCGTCCCAGACGCGGTCGGCGTTCCGGAAGGCGCGGGTCTCGTGCCCGTTGGCGAAGAGCCGGCCGAACTTGTAGACGAGGAAGAGCGCGGTGACGAGGAGGAACTCGCGCAGGAGCGGAGGCCGCCCGGACCCGGGCCCGGCCTCCGGGGCGTCGGTCCCGTCGTGTCCGGCGGGGCCGGGGGTGGCGGGCGCCCCCGGTCCTGCGGGACGTCGTTCTCGTGTCCCGGGTATCCCGACAGCCATCGCGCGGCCCTCTAATCCGTCAAATCGCCAGCAAACGGAGTGAGCCTAGATCCGATTTCAGCGAGACGCAAGCGTCTCGATACGTTTGCGTCTCGATTGTGCACCCCCTACTCTCGTATGTGCAGAGACAGAGGTGTCCGGGAGGGATCGATGTCCACACAGGCCGCGACCGCGGCAGCCCGTCGCAGCAAGATCACGCCGGAGCGTGAGACGGAGCTCTACGACGCGGTGCTCCGCCTCCTCCGCGAAGGCGGCTACGACTCGGTGACCATGGAGGGCGTCGCCGCCCGCACCAAGTGCGGCAAGGCCACGCTCTACCGGCAGTGGGGCACCAAAGCGCAGCTCGTGACCGCCGCCCTCGCACAGCGCCGCTGCACCGTCTTCACGGGGATCGACACCGGCACCCTCGCCGGCGACCTGCGCGAGGCCGCCCGGGTCGCCGCCTCCCGCCGCGAGCGGGACGCCGAACTCATGGAGGCCGTCGCCCAGGCCTACATCCAGCACCCCGACCTGCGCGCGGCCCTGCGGGAGACCGTCATCGCCCCCGAGGTCGCGGCCATCGACGCCGTGGTGGCCCGCGCGGTCGAGCGCGGCGAGGTCGACGCCGACAACCCGGCGATCGGATTCGTCGCCCCCGGTTTCATGGGCATGCTCCGCGTCGAGCGGCTCTTCGAGGAGCGCTTCGCGGACGCCTCGGCCATACGCACCTTCGTCGACGCGGTCCTCCTCCCGGCCCTGGGCGTCGAGGGCTGAGCCGCCTCGCACGCCGCTCCGAGGGTCCCCTCGTGAGCCCCGCCCCCGCGCCGCGTCATGGCTCCCGTCCCCGCTCCGCGCGTCGTAGGAGGTCCGGCGCGCCCCCGTCCCGCACCCTGGAGGCATGGCCGCACGCACCCCCGCCGTCCGTGTCCGCCGCGTCTACGAGGAGCCGTCACCCGACGACGGCGTCCGCGTCCTCGTCGACCGGCTCTGGCCGCGCGGCCTCAAGAAGACGGACGCCCGCATCGACGAGTGGCCCAAGGCGCTCACCCCCTCCACGGAACTCCGCCAGTGGTACCACGGCCCCGAGGGCACGTACGAGGAGTTCTGCCGCCGCTACGAGGCCGAGCTCGACGCCCCGGACGCCGCCGCGGCGCTCGGCCGGCTCCGGGACCTCGCGGCCCGGGAGACCGTCACCCTCCTGACGGCCGCGAAGGACCCATCGGCCGGCCACACCTCCGTACTGCGCCGTGCCCTAGGGGCTGTCTGACGATTCCCGTCGGGTCCGGCCCGCCCGGCACGCACCCCCCCCGTAGCCCCTCCGGCACGCCGAAACGCCACGTAGCTCCGCTACTAGGGCGCCCCGATCGCACGCACCGCACGGCCCGGCCTGATCCGACGCCAATGGTCAGACAGCCCCTAGGGGCGTAGCCGGGGCGCCTGCGCGGCGGCGTCCACCTCGGCCCCGCCCTCCGTCCGCTCGGCCAACTCCCGCGCCCAGGCGACGAGTCCGCCGACATCGATCCCGTACGCGTCGGGGACCGGGCTCCCGCCGGCGAGGCGGTCCGCGCCCCGGCGCAGCAGCCTGGCCCCGCCCGCCGTGTTGCCACGGGCCGCGTGCGTCAGACCGACGGCGAGCTGCGCGAGCCCCCGCCAGAGGTCCCGCTCCGCCTCCGGGCCGGACTTCCAGGCGTCCTCGAAGACCTCGTGCGCGTGGAAGGGCATCCCGGCGTCGAGCAGCCGCTGCGCCTCGCGCACGGTCTCCTCGGGCCCGCGGACGACCCCCTCGGGCTGCCGGGGCACGCCCTCCGCCCCGTACGGCAGCGGACGACCGAGACCGTCGCGCGGACGGGCGTTGCGGGCACGCCCCTCCTCGTCGCGATCCCTGCCGCGCCCGTCAGCACGCTCGTCGTCTTGGTCACCCGTTGTCCGGTTCACCCGTCCATTGTCGCCCCACGGACGATCACGAGCGCTAGGCTCGACGGTCCGGCGCTGTTCCGGTCCGCGCGGGTGGTGCCGGACGCGTCATACCAACAGTTCGTGTGGGGAGTGAGTCACCGGTGCCGACCGATCCCGAACAGTCGCCGCCCGCAACGCCGTTCGCGCGGGCAGCCTCCGACGCGGAGCGTGGCGGCCTCCTCGAGCGCGGCTCGGAGCTCGCCGCGGCCGCGCACGCCGTCGACGAACTCGTCGCCGGGGCGACGGCGGGCGGCCCCGCCCGCGGCGGCATCCTCGTCTACCGGGGCGAGCCCGGCATAGGCAAGACCGCCCTCCTCGCCGAGATACACCGCACCGCCCGGGACCGATGCACCGTCCTGACCGCCCGGGGCGGCGAGACCCTCACCTCCGTCCCCTTCCACCTCACCCGCCAGCTCCTCCAGCCCGCCCTGGACGGCTTCGACGCCGACGAGGTGCGCGACCTCTTCGACGACCATTTCGACCTGCTCGCCCCGGCGCTGGGCATCGCCCCGCCGTCCTCGGACGCGCCCGCCGACCCGCAGGGCGTGCTGCTGGGCCTCGCCCGGCTCCTGGACCGTCTCGCGGACCGGCTCCGGGACCGGCCCCCGGTCCTCCTCGTGGACGACGTCCACTGGGCCGACGCCGAATCCCTGGCCTGGCTCGACGCCTTCACCCGGACCCGTCCCGACGGCCGGCTGCCCGTCCTCGTCGTCCTCGCCCACCGCCCGTTCGTCCGGGTGCCGCAGGGACCCGGCGCGCACGCGACGCTCGCCGCGCTCGCCGGCCGCGCCGTCCTCACCCTGGGCCTGAACGCCCTCACCTCCGGCGCCACCGCCGCCCTCGCCCGGGACGCGCTCGGCGAGCACGCGGACGAGCCGTTCTGCCAGGAACTGTGGACGGTGACCTCCGGCAACCCGTACGAGACGGTCGAGCTGCTCGCCAACGCCCGCGACCGGATGCTCGAACCCGTCGCCGGCTCCGCGGGCCTCCTCCGCGACCTCGGCGCCGCGGCCCGCGGCGGCGGACTCGTCGCCCGCCTGGAGGAGCTCGGCACCGGTCCGACCCGCCTCGCCTGGGCGACGGCGATCCTCGGCGCGGACAGCACGCCCGAACTCCTCGCGGCCCTCACCGGCACGAGCGCGCAGCAGGTCGCCGAGGACACCGAACGCCTCCGGGCCGCCAGGATCGTGTCGCCTGCGCCGACCGGCCGGAACGGTCTCGCCCTCGCGCCCGTCCCCCCGCTGGAGTTCACCCACCCCCTCATCGCGACCGCCGTGTACGGCTCCGTGCCCGCGGCGGTACGGACCGCCCTGCACGGACTCGCGGCCTGGGCGCTCACCGAGGCCGGCCACGGACCTGCCGCCGTCTCCCGCCACCTCCTCGAAGTCCACCCGGACGACGACCAGGACGTGGTGAGCCGGCTGCGGGCCGCCGCCGTCGAACACCTCGCCGTCGGAGCCCCCGACGCGGCCCGCCGCTGCCTGGAGCGGGCGCTCGCCGAACCGCCCGGCCCCGACACGTACGCCAGGGTCCTGTACGAACTCGGCTGCGCCTCCCTGCTGACCGCGCCCGCCGCCACCGTCCGCCATCTGCGCTCCGCGCTCGACCTGCCCGGCCTCGACGACGAACTGCGCATCGACGCCACCTACCGGCTCGCCCAGGCCCTCGCCCACAACAACCAGCTCCAGGAGGCCGCGCGCGCCGCCGCCGTCGAACACGCCCGGACGCCGCCCGGCACCGGCCGACGACGGCTCCAGGCCGCGCACTTCATGTACGAGGGGTTCCAGGCGGCCGAGGCGGACGGCCCGGACCGATCCCGCCGCCTCGCCGAGCTCACCGCGGGCTTCACCGGAGCCGACAACTCCGAACGGGCCCTCATCACCATCCGCGGCTTCGACGCGATGATGCGCGGCGAACCCGCCGCCGAGGTCGTACGGCTCTGCGACCTCGCCCTCGTCGACGGCGCGCCCGCCCGCGGCCTCGGCTGGACCGACCCCGTCTGGGGGTTCGAGATCCCGGCCCTCACCGGCATCGCGTACGCCTTCGCCGACCGTCCCGACCGGGCCGAGGCCCTCTTCACCGAGGCCGTCCGCGCCTTCGAGATCTCCGGCTGGAGCGGCGCCCACCTCGCCTTCGCCCACACCCTCCTGGGCCTGGTCCACCGCCGCCGCGGCAACCTGCCGCGCGCCCAGCAGCACCTGGAGGAGGGACTCCGGCTGGCCGACCGCGTCGGCGACGGCCTTCCCGTCCACTGGGACACCGCCTGCCTCCTCGTCGACACCCTCGTCGCCCGGGGCCGTACCGCCGAGGCGCGCAAGGTCGCCGACCGGTACGCCTTCGGCCCGCCCTGGCCCGGCGCCATCGTCCTGCCGGACGGCCCCAGCGTCCTCGGCCGGCTACTGCTCGCCGAAGGACGCGTCGACGAGGCCGTGTCCACCCTGGAGGGCGCCGCCGAGGCGCTGGCCGTCCGGGGCCGCCACCACATCGTCTGGGCGCCCTGGCCGCTCGACCTCGCCCGCGCCCTCGCGCCCACCGACCCGGACCGCGGGGCCCGGATCGCCCACGAGGCCCTCGGCCACGCGGAACGCCTCGGCACGCACACCGCCCTCGGCGAAGCCCTCCGCTGCCTGGCCCTCTTCGCCGACCCACCCGAGTCCCGCCGCCTCCTGGAGCGGGCCGTCGAGCACCTCGCCGCGTCGCCGTCCCGCTACGAGGAAGCCCGCGCCCGCCTCGACCTCGCGCACGCCACCGGCTCCACCGCCGCCCTCGCCGAGGCCACCGCCCTGGCCGCCACCTGCGGCGCCGACCTCCTCACCCCGACGCGGTGACAGCCCGTGCGTCATCCCGCCCTGCGGAGTGAGGTAATGTTTTCCCTGCACGCCGACGCGGGAGAAACCCCGCGGAGACGGGCATCGGGACGTGGCGCAGCTTGGTAGCGCACTTGACTGGGGGTCAAGGGGTCGCAGGTTCAAATCCTGTCGTCCCGACTGTGCGGAAACACAGGTCGGAGGCCGTTCTCTCATCCACGAGAGGACGGCCTTTGGTGCGTCCCGGGGCGTGGTGGTCGCAGTGTGGTCGCGCGCCCGGACTGGGGCCGGTTCGCCGTGGCACTGGTGGCGGGTGGCGGGTGGCGGGTGGTGCGGGGGAGCGGAGCTTGTGGAGGGCTTCGCGGAGGCGGTGGAGGTGGCCGCGCGGTGGCCCATACAGGCCGTATGCCAACCGATGATCACGCGATGGCCGCATCGTTCCTGGTCGGCTCCGTGAGGAGATCGCAAGATCAGGACGGAATATCGTCGCCCTCCACGTTGGCCGCCATCTCGCGCAGCACCTTGAGCGCGGCCACCTATGCTGCGTCGCTGATACCCCGGTGGACCGCGGCGCGTATCTCAGTAGCCAGCTCACGGATCCTCGCTCTGGCGATGTCCCCTGCATCTGTCAGGTGCAGTCGCTGCCCGTCATCGAGTCGGAGCCATTCGCGATGGAGCAACTGGTCGATGCCCCTGGCGATTTCGTGCGGTCCGTCGGCAAGGTGTGTCAGCTGCGCGACGACCTCCTCGCGACTCGGCGCCGCAGGGCCGCCGTTCACGCGGTTGAGTATCCGGTACTGCGGCTGCGTGACGTCGAACTGGCCATGGCCCCACGCAGATACCCGGTGACGGCGGCCTGGGTCAGACCGCACCAGCCGACCGGCTGAGTGGCCGGCATGTCATCGGCGGCGTGGGGGTTCGCCGGTGCCTGATCGGTGGGGTTCCGGTCAATGTCTCCATGATCGTGACTCTACGTTGCTCCCCGCGGTGAACAGTTGGAACGCGGTATTCGCTGCAACTCGCCCTGGGCGCACGTCGAAGCCGCCGACGGGGTGGCGTCCTTCTTGATGACGCCCCGGCCGCTCGCGTGCAGCGACCGTCGCTCGGTGGCCGGCTCCAGCCCCAGAGAGGCGAAGTCGATGGCCGGGTTCGGCGGCACGGCGTGCAGCGTCCCGGGAATCGGCCGCTTCTGCGGGAGTGGCAGAAAAAGGGGAGCTTTTCCGACCCTCCCGAACCCCGTTGCAGCCGGCAGCGGGGCATCGGGCGGGGCGGATGCGCACCAGCGTCCCCCGACCGTGATCGACCTGTCCCACCCGATCCGATGCACCGCCGATTTTCACTCGTTCGGCGGGCGTACGCGCTGGTTGTAAGGCGACGCATGCCCCTTGCCTTCACGGACGCCGAATGGTGGTCAGCCTGGTGCGGTACCGGCCGGGTCGGCCGGTGACATCGCGCTGGCGGCCCGGGCACGCGGCGGGCAGGGCAGGCTCCCCGTCGGCTCGGGGCTCGGGGCACACCGTCCGCCCGCACTGAGGCGCGGCGTGGCTGGCGCCGCCTGCGAGCCTACCCACCTGCGCAGTACGGGGCGGGAAACCGTGCCGACGGGACGCGGCGACATGCGCACTACGCCATTCGGTCCCATCCTGAGAAACAGCACCATCGGCCCCACAGGCCGGCCGCCCCAGGGAGGTCCCGTGGTCCTGCTCGCTCTGCTCGTGCCCGCCCTCATGGTGGCGTTCCTCTTCGCCACGGACGCCCTTCTGGAGCACCTCTTCCCCCGGCTGGCCGCGGATGACGACACGAGTCCTCCAGCCGACGACACGCGAACGCGCTCACCCCCGGGGCGCCGCTGAGGCTCGGCGGTTTCGTGCCCGATCGCCGCCCGCAGAGCCGCCGGCGAACATCGAGCTGCTGAAGGGCAGCGGCTTGAGCTGGGCGCGGGCGGTGCGGGGGGCGGCGGTGCATTCGGCGGGGCCGGAGCCTGTGACGATGGCCTCGGGACGACGCCCCGGTCCCCGCATTCGGTTCGGTCAAGGGAGTCGCGCCGCCCGCTTCGCGTCGATCTCGGCGATGAGGCCCTCGACCAGGACCTTGATCTCGTCACGGATCGGCCGGACGGCCTCGACGCCCTGGCCGGCCGGGTCCTCCAGGGCCCAGTCCAGGTAGTTCTTGCCGGGGAAGACCGGACAGGCGTCGCCGCAGCCCATGGTGATGACGTAGTCCGACGCCTGGACGGCCTCGGTGGTCAGCACCTTCGGCCTCTGGTCAGAGATGTCCACCCCGACCTCCCTCATCGCCTCGGCCGCCGCCGGGTTGACCTGGTCGCCCGGAACCGAACCCGCGGAGCGGACCTCGACGCGGTCGCCTGCCAGCCGGCGGAGGAATCCGGCGGCCATCTGGGAGCGACCGGCGTTGTGGACGCAGACGAAGAGCACGGAGGCGAGCGGAGCGGTGGTCATCGGTTCTTCCTTGCGGGCAAGAGGTCAGACCCGGCTGGTATCAGCGGCGAGTGATGTGAAAATATCAGTCCATGATGACGTCAGTCGACACTGATCTGATCCGGGTTCTGGCCGATCCCCTCAGGCTCCAGGTCGTGACCCTGCTCGCCCGCGAAACCCTCTGCACCACCCACCTCGTCGAGGAGACGGGCGCCAAGCAGACCAACCTCTCCAACCACCTCCGCGTGCTGCGCGAGGCCGGTGTGGTGGAGACCGAGCCATGCGGTCGCTTCACGTACTACCGCTTGAAGCCGGACGTCATCGCCCAGCTCGCGGCCCAGTTCGCCGACCTGGCCGAGTCCGCCCGTTCAGCTGCCGAGAACAAGAGGGCCTGCCCGTGACCCCCACCCAAGCGCCCGCGCCGGCGGCGGACTCCTCGGTCGTCGCGAGGCTGTCGACGCTCGACCGCTTCCTCGCCGTCTGGATCCTCCTTGCCATGGGCCTCGGCCTCGGGCTCGGGCGGCTGATCCCCGGCCTGAACGACACGCTGGCCAAGGTCGAGATCGGTGGCATCTCGCTGCCCATCGCCGTCGGCCTGCTGATCATGATGTACCCGGTCCTCGCCAAGGTCCGGTACGACAGGCTCGACGCCGTCACCGGCGACCGGAAGCTCATGGTCTCGTCGCTCGTCATCAACTGGATCCTCGGTCCGGCGCTCATGTTCGCCCTCGCCTGGATCTTCCTGCCGGACCTTCCGGAGTACCGCACCGGCCTGATCGTCGTGGGCCTGGCGCGCTGCATCGCCATGGTGATCATCTGGAACGACCTGGCCTGTGGCGACCGCGAGGCGGCCGCCGTCCTCGTCGCGCTGAACTCGGTCTTCCAGGTCGTCGCCTTCGGGGTCCTGGGCTGGTTCTACCTCGACCTGCTGCCCGGCTGGCTGGGCCTCGGCGAGGGCAAGAGGCTCGACGTCTCGATGGGGGAGATCGCCCTGAACGTCGTCATCTTCCTCGGCGTTCCGCTGGTGGCCGGATTCCTCACCCGCCGGATCGGTGAACAGCGGATGGGCAGGGAGTCGTACGAGGCGAAGTTCCTGCCGAAGACCGGACCGTGGGCGCTCTACGGACTGCTCTTCACGATCGTCATCCTCTTCGCCCTCCAGGGGAAGACCATCACCTCCCAGCCGTCGGACGTCGCGAGAATCGCGCTGCCGCTCCTCGTCTACTTCGCGGTCATGTGGTTCGGCACCTTCGCCCTCGGCAAGGCCATCGGCCTGAACTACGACCGCACCGCAACGCTCGCCTTCACCGCCGCCGGCAACAACTTCGAACTCGCCATCGCCGTCGCCATCGCCACCTTCGGCGTCACCAGCGGACAGGCCCTCTCCGGAGTCGTCGGCCCCCTCATCGAGGTCCCGGTCCTGGTCGCGCTCGTGTACGTGTCGCTGGCCTGGCGGAAGAAGTTCGCCCACGCCCAGCGGTAGCCCCGCCGTATCGCTACTGTGCGGCTCACCCCTCCGACCGGGCGAGGCGCGGCCGGATGAAGGGAAGTCGAGGAGATGAGCAAGGCACTTGACGTCGTCGTCATCGGTGGCGGTCAGGCGGGACTTGCCGCCGGTTATCACCTGCGGCGCTTCGGCGGCCTCGACTTAGCTGTCCTGGACGCTCAGCCCACCCCGGGCGGTGCCCGGCAGCCCACGTGGGACTCGCTGCACCTCTTCTCGCCGGCCGCGTACTCGTCCCTGCCCGGTCGCCCCATGCCGCCGCAACAGGGGGAGACCTACCCCGACACAGCCCACGTCGTCGAGTACCTGGCCGACTACGAGCAGCGGTACGAGCTTCCGGTCCACCGGCCCGTTCGCGTTCAGGCGGTCCGCCGCGACGGCGAGCGCCTTCACGTCGAGACCGACTCCGGTACGGGGCGCGCCCGCGCCGTCGTCAGCGCCACCGGAACGTGGTCACGGCCGTTCCTTCCCTCCGTCCCGGGACGCGACGCCTTTCGGGGGCGGCAGCTCCACACCGTCGAGTACCGCACGCCGGGTGAGTTCGCCGGCATGCGGATCATCGTCGTCGGAGGCGGGAACTCCGGAGCGCAAAGGCACAGCCGATGTTCACGCGGCTGACGAGGACCGGCGTCGAATGGGCCGACGGTACGCGGGCCGACGCCGACGGGATCATCTGGTGCACCGGCTTCCGCCCCGCTCTCGCCCACCTCGCCCCGCTCGGACTCAGGGGGCCTCGCGGACACATCCCCACCCAGGGCACGGAAGCCGCCGGAGAGCCCCGCCTTCATCCCTCGCCTGCCGGATGCCGATACCCGGATTCACCGTGCGATCTTGTCTGCTCGTATGGTGTCCGCCTGGCAACTCCGTCGGCGGGCATACCGATCGAGGACGTGAACGAGGAGCGCTGTGTGCCCTGCTCTGCCTGGCGCGGCTGATCGACCGCGACGAAGTCAAGGCGCTTACCGCCCAGTTGAAGGCGATGGCTGACCAGACTCGTCTGCGGACCATCCACCTCATCGACCGGGCACCGGCCGGAGAGCTCTGTGTCTGTGACCTGACGGTGTCGCTCGCGACACCTGGGTGCACTACCGTCCTGCGCCGGGCGTCCTGGCCTCGCGGGGCGCGTTTCTCGCCGGCACCGAGAAGGCCGGCAAGGAGGATCACTCTCTGGCGACCCGGCCCTCCCGACGTTCGGCGCCGCCGCCCCTGACTCGGGCTGCGGCGCGGTTCGGCCGTAACGTGCCTGCGTGCTTGGGCGCGTCCAACTGCCGCCCCGCAGGCGGAGGCGACGGTCTCGAAGAAGGCGTTGCCCTCGCCGATGCCGGCCTAATGGATCGCTCCATGAGAACGGGGTCGGTGGCACGGCCCCGCGCGTGAACGGACAAGCGAATCTCCCGGGCGGTCGAACTCGGGGAAGATCACGACGTGCCCAGCGCGTCGGCCGCGCGACGCGCGGTTCGCCCACGAGCGACGTCACGTGACGGCGCCCGCGGCACCACGGCGACCGCGAAACGAGGTCAGGCCGAGGCTGCCTTGGTGAGGAGGGCTCCCATGGCCGCGAGGACAGTGGGCTCGACGCGGTAGTAGACCCAGGTGCCGCGCCTTTCCGAGGAGAGCAGCCCGGCTTCCTTCAGCTTCTTCAGGTGGTGGGACACCGTGGGCTGGGAGACGCCGACGTCGGAGATGTCGCAGACGCATGCCTCCCCGCCCTCGTGCGAGGCGACGGAGGAGAAGAGCCGCAGCCGGACCGGATCGCCCAGCGCCTTGAACAGGGGAGCGGTCCGCTCGGCCTCCTCGGCGGTCAGCGGCCGCTCGTTCAGAGGCGGGCAGCAGGGCGCCATCTCGGGCTCCAGCACCGGCAGCGACTTCGCATTCGACATGTATCTATGTTGACACATGTCGAACCAGGAGTCCGGTCGCCGGGGAGGGCGGTCGGCGGACCCGACGTGCGAGCGCAGGCCCGGTCCGGGGGTGATACCCGCCTTGATTAGATAAATGTCTATGTTGACGCTTGTCTAATCAAGTGCCATACTGAAGGCACACGAGATCGACAAACGTCGAATCAAAGGGGAAGAGTCGTGAACGTCACCGACCAGCTGCCCGTCGCGGTCATCGGAGCCGGACCTGCCGGTCTGGCCGCTGCCGCGCACCTCGTCGACCGGGGGCTGGAGCCCCTGGTCCTGGAGGCCGGCACCCAGGCGGGAGCGGCTGTACGGGAGTGGTCCCACGTGCGGCTCTTCTCGGCGTGGGGCGAGGTCACCGACCCGGTTGCCGAGAAGCTCCTGGCCGCGACCGGCTGGGTGAAGCCCGATGGGGACACGTATCCGACCGGCGGAGACTGGGCGGCCGACTACCTTCAGCCGCTCGCGGACGTCCTCGGCGACAGGATCCGGCTCGACGCCCGGGTCACCGGCGTCTCCCGCACCGGACGCGACCGCGTCGTCGACGCCGACCGCGCGCAGCAGCCCTTCACCGTGCACGTCCGCTACGGCGACGGACGCGAGGAGCGTGTCCTCGCCCGGGCCGTCATCGACGCCTCAGGTACGTGGTCCACCCCGAGCCCGGTCGGCGGCGACGGCCTCCCGGCCCTCGGCGAGGGCGCGGCGGCCGACAGGATCTCCTACCGCGTTCCCGACCTCAAGGACCCCGCCGTGCGGGCCCGATATGCCGGCAAGCGCACTGCCGTCATCGGCTCCGGAGCCTCCGCCTTCACCGCGCTCGCCTCGCTCGCCGCTCTCGCGAAGTCCCAGGACGGCGCGGACACCCGTGTGACCTGGATCCTGCGGCGCGCCATCTCCGGCGACACGTTCGGTGGGGGCAGCGCCGACCAGCTCCCCGCCCGTGGCGCCCTCGGCCTCGCGGCGAAGGCCGCGGTCGACGAGGGGTACGCGAAGCCCGTCACCGGCTTCCGCACGGACGCGATCGAGCGCGACGGCGAGCGCCTGATCCTGGTCGCCGAGGACGGCCACCGGCTCGACCCGGTCGACGAGATCATCGTCCTGACCGGCTTCCGCCCCGACCTGACCTTCCTCGACGAACTGCGCCTGGGTCTCGACGACCGCCTCCAGGCCCCCGTCGAACTCGCTCCGCTCATCGACCCGAACCAGCACTCCTGCGGAACCGTCTACCCGCACGGGGTGAAGGAGCTGTCGCACCCGGAGGAGGGCGTGTACCTGGTGGGGATGAAGTCCTACGGCCGCGCGCCGTCCTTCCTCGCCCTCACCGGCTACGAGCAGGTTCGCTCCGTGGTCGCCGCCCTTGCCGGTGACCGTGAGTCCGCCGAGCGCGTCGAGCTCGTACTCCCCGAGACCGGGGTGTGCGGCGGCGCCGGCCTCTTCGACCAGTCCGCCGACACCGAGACCGGAGGCGGCGGCTGCTGCGCGACCCCGGTCGCCCTCCAGGTCGGCGTCGGCGTTCCGGCCGCCTCCGGCGGCTGCTGACCCTGCCTCATCCACCCACCCGCGGCTGGAGGACACGATGTCCCGCGTACAGCTCGCCCTGCGCGTTCCCGACCTGGCGGCGTCCGTCGCCTTCTACACGAAACTCTTCGGCGCCGAGCCGGCCAAGCTCCGTGAGGGCTACGCCAACTTCACCGTCGCGGAACCGCCGCTCAAGCTCGTCCTCGTCGAAGGCGCCGCGAACGAGGACACCCGCATGGACCACCTCGGCGTGGAGGTCGACACCACCGAGGCGGTCCACGCCGCCACCGCCCGCCTGACTGAGGCCGGTCTGCCGACGACGGAGGAGAGCGACACCACCTGTTGTCACGCCCTCCAGGACAAGGTGTGGGTCCACGGCCCCGGCCGCGAACCGTGGGAGGTGTACGTGGTCAAGGCCGACACCGGCACCCTGGCCAGGCAACAGGGCAGTACCTGCTGCGAAGGCACGGGGGCCACCGTCGACGACGAGGCGGGTGAACCGGTCGCCGCCACTGGATGCTGTTGATCTCTCGATGACCCGACCTTCACCCCCGCGGAGCCGCGACCGGAGCAGGGGGCCGGTCGCGGCCCCGCGCCGTCCCGCCCGCGCTCTGCACCCAGATCACCGGTCGGGGCATCGTCCGCTACGCCTTGGCGGCAACCTCGCGCGCGCGGAAGGGCTGCGTTCGACGGACGACGCCCGCCCCTCCACCGACGCCGTCCGGGACGCGACTCCGAACGCTTCGGGGGCTGGATGCCTCGTGGCGGCCGTGTCGTTCGCCGTCCCTCATGTCCTCTCTCAGGAGCGGCTGGACCTGGGCATGATCGGTGTGCGGGCGCGCTGCGGGCACGGGGGGCTCGCCCCACGAGGGCTTCCCCAACGGCGCCTCGACCGTTTTGGGGGCATGTGGGACCCACGCACCGGGGTCCGGGTTTGTCGAGTGTTGCGTGTGCCTCACCGGTGGGTGCTGTTCAAGCTGAGCTCTCGGCCGCCAAGCTGAGCGGCGTGCTCCGGATCAGGGGCGCGCTTTTCTGATCTTGTTGAGAACACGCCGTTGACAGCCACAGCAGCGAAACGGAGAACACTCGTGATCGTCGGAGTCCTCAAGGAAGTGCGGGCGGGTGAGAGTCGTGTGTCCGCCACGCCGGCCACGATCCAACAGATCCGCAAACTGGGGTACGAGGTCGTCGTCGACCCGGGCGCGGGTGCCGCGGCGGGCTTCACCGACAGCGCCTACGAGGCCGCCGGCGCCACCGTCGGCGACGCTACGGCCGCCGACGTGGTGCTCGCGGTCAACGCCCCCACCCCGTCGCAGCTGGACCGGGTACGGCCGGAGGCGACGGTGATCGCCCTGTTCGCGCCGGCCTTCGACCCCGCGATGGTCGAGGACCTGGGCCGTCGGCCGTTCACCGCGCTGTCGATGGACGCCGTGCCGCGCATCAGCCGGGCGCAGTCGATGGACGTCCTGTCGTCGATGGCGAACATCGCCGGCTACCGGGCGGTGGTGGAGGCCGCGCACGAGTTCGGGCGCTTCTTCACCGGCCAGGTGACGGCGGCGGGCAAGGTGCCGCCGGCGAAGGTCCTCGTCGCGGGCGCCGGTGTCGCGGGCCTCGCGGCGATCGGTACGGCCGGGTCCCTCGGTGCGGTCGTGCGGGCGACCGACCCGCGTCCGGAGGTCGCCGACCAGGTCCGGTCGCTGGGCGGCGAGTACCTGTCGATCGAGTCTCCCGAGGTCGAGGTCTCGGCGACGGGCTACGCGAAGGAGATGGGCGACGACTACAAGGCGCGCGAGGTCGAGCTCTACGCCGCGCAGTGCCGCGAGGCCGACATCGTCATCACCACCGCGCTCATCCCGGGGCGCCCGGCGCCGACGCTGATCACCGCCGAGATGGTGGCGAGCATGAAGCCGGGTTCGGTGATCGTCGACATGGCGGCCGCCAACGGCGGCAACGTCGTCGGCACCGTCAAGGGCGAGAAGGTCGTCACGGAGAACGGCGTGACGATCATCGGCTACACGGACCTGGCGGGCCGGCTGCCGGCGCAGGCCTCGCAGCTCTACGGCACGAACCTGGTGAACCTCCTCAAGCTGATGACGCCGGAGAAGGACGGCCGCCTGGTCCTCGACTGGGACGACCCGGTGCAGCGCTCGATCACCGTCGTCCGCGCGGGCGAGTCGGCGTGGCCGCCTCCGCCGGTCCAGGTCTCCGCGGCCCCGGCCCCCGCGCCCGCGGCGGCCGCGACGCCGCCCGCGCCGAAGAAGACGCCGATGACGGCGCGGGGGAAGTTCGGCGGGGTCGCCCTGGGTGCGCTGGCGCTGTTCCTCGTCGCGGGGTTCGCCCCCGCGGCGCTGCTGCCCCACGTGACGGTCTTCGTCCTCGCGATCGTGATCGGCTACTACGTGATCGGGCACGTGCACCACGCCCTGCACACGCCGCTGATGTCGGTGACGAACGCGATCTCCGGGATCATCGTCGTCGGCGCGCTCCTGCAGATCGGCCACGCGAGTACGGCGGTCACGGTGCTGTCGTCGGTGGCGATCCTTCTGGCCAGTATCAATGTCTTCGGCGGCTTCGCGGTGACGCGTCGCATGCTCGCCATGTTCAACCGGAGCTGACATGTCTGCGACCCTCGCCGCACAGGCGGCCTACCTTGTTGCCGCGCTGCTGTTCATCCTGGCGCTGGCAGGACTCTCCAAGCACGAGTCGGCACGGCTCGGCAACGCGTTCGGCATGCTCGGCATGGGCGTCGCGCTCGTCGCCACGGTCGTGCTCGCGGTGGACGGCGACGTCAGCACCGCCGGCCTCGGTCTGATGGCCGTCGCGATGCTGACCGGCGCCCTGATCGGTCTGCAGCGAGCCCGCGGTGTCGAGATGACCGGCATGCCCGAACTGATCGCGCTGCTGCACTCCTTCGTCGGTCTGGCGGCCGTACTGGTCAGCTGGAACGGCTTCCTCAACGTCGAGCACGACCCGGACGGCCACGAGGCCGAGGCCCTGGACGCGCTCGGCACGCTGGGCATCCACCACGCCGAGGTGTTCATCGGCCTGTTCATCGGCGCGGTGACCTTCACCGGCTCGATCGTGGCGTACCTGAAGCTCTCGGCGAAGATCGACTCCAAGCCGCTGGTGCTGCCGGGCAAGAACGCCCTCAACCTCGGCTCGCTGGTCCTGTTCGTGGCCCTGACGGTGTGGTTCGTGATCACGCCGGAACTCTGGCTGCTGATCACCGTGACCGTCCTCGCGCTGGCCCTCGGCTGGCACCTGGTCGCCTCGATCGGCGGCGGCGACATGCCGGTCGTGGTCTCCATGCTCAACAGCTACTCCGGCTGGGCCGCGGCCGCCTCCGGCTTCCTGCTCGGCAACGACCTGCTGATCGTCACGGGCGCGCTGGTCGGCTCCTCAGGTGCCTACCTCTCGTACATCATGTGCAGGGCGATGAACCGCTCGTTCCTCTCGGTCATCGCCGGCGGCTTCGGCATCGAGGCACCCTCGGGTGGAGACGTCGACTACGGCGACCACCACGAGATCACCGCCCAGGGCGCCGCCGAACTCCTGGGCTCGGCCCGGTCGGTGATCATCACGCCCGGCTACGGCATGGCCGTCGCGCAGGCGCAGTACCCGGTCGCCGAACTCACCTCGAAGCTGCGCGCGAAGGGCGTCGACGTACGGTTCGGCATCCACCCGGTCGCCGGCCGCCTGCCCGGCCACATGAACGTCCTGCTGGCCGAGGCCAAGGTGCCGTACGACATCGTGCTCGAAATGGACGAGATCAACGAGGACTTCGCCAAGACCGACGTCGTCCTCGTCATCGGCGCCAACGACACGGTCAACCCGGCCGGTGCCGAGGACCCCGGCAGCCCGCTCGCCGGCATGCCGGTCCTCACGGTCTGGGAGGCGGACAAGGTGATCGTGTTCAAGCGCTCGATGGCCTCCGGATACGCGGGCGTACAGAACCCGCTGTTCTTCAGGGAGAACACCTCGATGCTCTTCGGCGACGCGAAGGCACGGGTCGAGGACATCGTGGGCGCCCTCTGAGGGACCTATCGTGGTCGGGGCCGGGGTGATCCGCACCCCTGCCGCACGCAGCTCAGGAGCCCGTATGCACCGGTTCGATGTCGAGGATCTGGCGGCGGGCCGGTGGCGCAACGGCGGGGGTGCCACTCGGGAGATCGTCTCCCGGCCGGAGGGCGCCACGGAGTTCCAGTGGCGAGCGAGCGTGGCCGACATCGACCGGGACGGGCCGTTCTCGGCGTTCCCCGGGGTCGACCGGACGCTCACCCTCCTGGCCGGCGACGGCGTGCGGCTGACGGCCCCCGGGGCGTTCGACCGGACGGCGCGCGCGGGAGAGCCCCTCGGGTTCCCCGGTGACCTGGAGTTGGCCGCCGAACTCCTCGGGGGTGCCTGCCGGGTGCTCAACGTCATGGTGCGACGCGGCCGCCGGGCGGCGCGGGTGGACCGGGTCACCGGGCCCGTCGTACCGCCCGACGGCCACGCCGGGGTGTTCTCCGTGGTGCGCGGCCAGTGGCGGCCCGGCGCCGAGGGCCGCCCTCTGGCCGCCGGACAGGGCGTGTGGTGGGACGAGGACGATGCGGCGCCGGGCCGGGCGATCACACCGCTCTCGGCCGACGCCGTCGGCCTCTGGGCGGACATCGCGCCCACGACATGAGTACGGGCCCGTCGGCGAGCGCCCCGACCGGAGAGAGAGGTTCCGTGCCGACACGTCGCGCGGTAGTGGTCGGCGCGGGAATAGGCGGCCTCACGGCCGCGGCGGCACTCCACCGCCGCGGCTGGCACGTCACCGTCTGCGAACGCGCCCCCGAACCCGCCGCCACCGGCGCCGGCATCGGCCTCGCGCCCAACGCGCTGCGCGCACTCCACGCCATCGGCGTCGACGTCACCCGGGTCACCGGCAGCGCCGTGCCCGCCACGATGGGAGTACGCCGCTCCGACGGCCGGTGGCTCGTCCGGACAGCCACCGTCGATATGGCGGTGCGGTACGGGATGCCTCCTCTCGCCGTCCCGCGGCCGGCCCTCGCCCTCGCCCTCTCCGCCGCCCTGCCCGTGGAGGCTCTCCGCCTCGGCACCGTCGTGACCGCCATCGACGACGCAGCGGGCCACCCGGTCGTTCGTACGGAAGAAGGTCCGGGCCTCCCGGCCGATCTGGTCGTCGCCGCCGACGGGATCCACAGCCCCCTGCGGCGCGCCTACTTCCCCGCCCACCCCGGCCCGCGCTACCTCGGCGAGGTAGCCTGGCGGGCCCTCGTGGAGGCCCCCGGCCTGCGGATCCGGGACATGAGCGAGACCTGGGGGCGCGGCGAGCGGTTCGGCGTGACCCCGCTCTCCGACGGCCGTTTCTACCTCTACGCCACCGCGGCCGTCCCGGCCGGCACACGGCCGGCCGACCCCCGCGCCGAACTCCGCCGACGCTTCGGCTCCTGGCACGACCCGATTCCGGCCCTGCTCGACCGCGTCGACCGTCTGGCCCCCGCCGATGTCCTCCACCACGACCTCCACGAGCTGGCCGCCCCGCTCCCGCGGCTGCACCACGGGCGGATCGCCTGGCTCGGCGACGCCGCCCACGCCATGGCCCCGAACCTCGGCCAGGGCGGCTGCCAGGCCGTCGAGGACGCGGTCGTGCTCGCCCACCTGCTGCCCGCCGGGGACGGCGCTGACGGGGCCGACGGCATCGCGGCTGCCCTCTCCGCGTACACCGACGCCCGCCGCGACCGCACCGACGCCGTGCGCGTCCGCGCCCGCCGCGTGGGCCGTCTGGGCGCCCTCCGGCACCCGCTCGCCGTGGCCGCCCGCGACCTGGCGGTCCGTGCCACCCCCACGCGGCTGGCATTGCGCGGCATGGACGACCTGTTCGACGGCTTCCGTCTGCCGGGGCGACCCGTGGAGTGAGACCGCCCCGTTATGGGCGCTTCGCCCGTGTTTCCTGGGGTAACGGACCAATAGCACCCTTGGGAGGTGACTGGGATGGCCACTGGGAAAAAGGCCAAGAACATGGGCAAGACGGTCAAGGGCAAGACGAAGGAGGTCACCGGCAAGGCCGTCGGCAACGAGAGCCTGGAGGCGAAGGGCCGCGCCGAGCAGGCCGCGGGCGACGCGAAGCAGGCCGCGCAGAAGGCCAAGGACGCCCTCAAGCACTGATCCTTGACAATGGAGAAGGCCGGCGGCGCGAGCCGTCGGCCTCTCCTTGTCCCGCCCGGTGTTCAGCGCCGACGGCCTGCCCGGCGGGGTTCCTCGTCCTCCTCCTCGTCTTCCTCCTCGTACTCGTCCTCGTCCTGGTCCTCGTACTCGTCTCCGTCCTCCTCTTCGTCCGCGTCCTCATAGGCGTCCTCGTCGTCCTCCTCTTCCTCCTCGTCGGGGTACTCCTCCCCTTCCTCTGCCTGCTCTTCGCCTTCTTCCTGCTCTTCACCGTCCTGCTCTTCGCCCTCTTCCTGCTCCTCGCCCTCTTCCTCTACGGCTTCCTCGTGGGTGCGGACGACCTCGCCGTCCTGGATCTCCCCGCGCCAGCCTTCCGGCTCCTCGGTGCCGAGGGTGACGAAGCGGCCGAAGTTCTTCAGGTCCAGGCGCATGCGCCGGCCCTGGGCCCGCCACAGGTTGCCCGTCTTCTCGAAGAGCCCGGCCGGGTAGTACTCCACGACCAGGAGGATCCGCGTGAGGGAGGGGGCGAGTTCGTGGAAGCTCACGCATCCGCGCGTGGAGCCCTTGGGGCCTTCTGACGTCCAGACGATCCGCTCGTCGGGTACCTGTTCCTGGACGGTGGCCTTCCAGCCGCGGGTGGACGGGCCGACCTTGACCTTCCAGTCGGTGGTCGTCTCGTCACCTTGCGAGACGCTCCGCACACCCTTCGCGAAGCTGCTGAAGTTCTCGTACTGCGTCCAGTGGTCGTAGGCGGTTCGCAGAGGTACGCCGACGTCGAGGGTCTCGACCATGTTCATGGCCTTGCCCCCGCTCTTGCGGTTCTTCTTCTTGCCGCCGAACAGTCCCGAGCCGGCGTCCTTGACCTTGTCCTTGAGCCCGCTGAACGCCTGACCGAGCACGGCCTTCGTCGGGGAGTCGCCCTTGAGCAGGCGGCCGCCGAGGCCCGCGAGCTGGCCGCCGTTCTCGGCGACGTCGTTGAGCCCCTCGGTCAGGTCGCTCACCTTGTCCACGGCCTTGTCCGCGAGGTGTTCGGCCTGCGTGGACAGAAACGCGGACGCTTCCTCCATCAGCCGGTCGAACCCGGACTTGTCGCCGTCGGTCGCACGATTGGTGGCCATGGTTCACCTCCGCGCGGTCGGCTTGCGCTGGGCCGTCTTGGTGGCGGCGGTCTTCTTCGCCGCGGACTTGGACGCCGTGGCGCGCCCCGTACTCTTCTTCGCCGCCGTCTTCTTCGCGGCCGGCTTCGACGCGCTCTTCTTGGCCGCGGTCTTCTTCGCGGGGGCGCTGCGCTTCGTGGCGCTCGACGCGCTCTTCCTCGCCGAGCCGGTGCCCGTCTTGCGCGCCGGAGCCTTCGTCCCGGAGCTCGTGGCCTTCTTGGCCGGGGCAGCCTTCTTGGCAGGTGCCGCCTTCTTGGCCGGGGCCGCCTTCTTGGCGGGAGTCGCCTTCTTGGCCGGAGCCGCCTTCTTGGCCGGCGCGGTCTTGCGGGCCGGGGTGCGGCGCGGAGCAGTCTTGGACGCGGGGGCGGAACGGCGGGCGGGTCGACGGCGGGCCGGCGGAGCCTCCTCCTCTTCCTCCTCCTCGGGCTCTTCCTCTTCCTCGGGCTCTTCCTCTTCCTCGGGCTCCTCCTCCGGCTCTTCGCGCTCTTCCTCTTCTTCCTCCGGTTCCTCTTCTTCCTCGGGTTCCTCCTCTTCCTCCGGTTCCTCCTCGGCCGCGGGCTCTTCGGGCCCGATTTCTTCTTCCTCCTCCTCCGGCTCCTCTTCTTCGCCCTCCTCGTCCTCGTAGGGCTCGCCCTCCTCGGGCTCCTCCTCGTAGCCGTCCTCCGCCTCCTCGTACTCCCCTTCGCCCTCTTCGCCCTCCTCGTCCTCGTCGGTCCGGCCCAGGGCGAGAGTGCGCTCGCGCAGCGAGTCGGCGAGTCCGGCCATGCGGCGGTTCGCCGTGGCCACGAGGGCCTTACGTCCCGCGTCGAGTGCCTCGCCCTTGATCTGGTCGCCGAGCTCGGCCACCTGCGGCATCTCGCTCAGCTTCTTCAGGCCCTCCGTCGCGATCGCTCGGGGGTCGAGGCCCATGCGGCGACCCGCGGCGTACGTGATCAGGGAGAAAGCGAGGCGACCCTTCTTCGTCCGCCCCAGTACGTAGCCCCCGGCGACCGCGGCCGCCAAGGCGATCTTGGTGGTGTCCTCCATGAGCCGTTCCTTTCCGCTCGCACGCTTACTACGGGGACTGCTCGGCCCGATGCCAGATATGCATGGAATGCTGGGATAATAGAGATCTCGTACGAATTCGGGCGTTTGTTGTAGATCTGCTGGGGCAGGCGTACGGATCAGTCCGCGAGGGGAGCAGGTTCATGGCCGCAGCAGAGCCGGGCCGCAGCCGCCGTCCTCCACCGGAGGACGGCCAGGACCGCGAGAGACGGGCCGCCAGGCCCGCTCGGAAGGTCGCGGCCCGCAAGACGCCGGCGCGCAAGGCACCAACGCGTCGCGGTGTGACCGGCGCGGCCGGGGCGATGCGCTCCGCCGTGGAGCAGCTGTCGGAGTTGCTGGGGCGCGTCCCCGAATCGGTTTCGTCGCTCAGGCCGAGCGAGGACGGGTGGGAGGCGCAGGTCGAGGTGCTCGAGTTGGAGCGGATCCCCGACACCACCAGCATCCTGGCCAGTTACAAGGTCACCATGGACGAGGAAGGCGAGTTGATCTCGTACGAACGAACCCGGCGGTACAGCCGGGGCATGATCGACCGGCCGACCTGATCGGGCCGGCCCTGCGAAGGGAAGCGGCCATGACTGTGGTGCCGCAGGGCGGAAGCAACGTCAGCAGAACCACTGCCGGCGGCGGGGGCACGAGTCTCTACGACGTCCTGGAGTTGATCCTCGACCGCGGTCTCGTGATCGATGTGTTCGTGCGCGTTTCCCTGGTGGGCATCGAGATCCTCAAGATCGACGCACGGATCGTCGTCGCCAGTGTCGACACCTACCTGCGCTTCGCCGAGGCCTGCAACCGCCTCGACCTGGAGTCGGGCCGGAAGGCCCCCGCGCAACTGACCGACATCGTCGGCGACACGGTCGAGAGCGGGGCGCGCGGCAAGTCCAAGGGAGCCATCGGCGGCGCGGTGGACGCGGTGACGCAGTCCCTCACGGGCAGGTCGGACGACGAGGAAGAGCCGGAAGAAGAGGCGGTGGAGGAAGAGGCTCCCCGCCGCCGTCGGCCCGCCCGGCGCCCCGCCCGCCGAGAGAGGGAGTAGACGATGCCTCTCTACGTGTACTCCGTCATCGCCGCCTCGCACCCCTGTCGTCTGGACGGGCTGACGGGCGTCGGGTCGGATCCCGCGCCGTTGCGCGCCATCACCGCCGGGCAGCTGCGCGCGGTCGTCTCCGATGTCGACGAGGAGATCCGGCCCAGGCGCCGGGACCTGTCCGCCCACCAGGAGGTGCAGGAACGGCTCATGGCGGACGGATCGGTCCTTCCTCTGCAGTTCGGTTACACGGCGCCCGACGACCAGGCGGTCACCCAGGTGCTCCTGGAGCGAGCGGACGGCTATCTGGAGGCTCTGGAGCGGCTGGAGGGCTGCGCCGAGTACCACGTGAAGGCCTCGCAGGACGAAGAAGCTCTCCTCCGCGAGATCCTCCTCGACTCGGATCGGGCCCGGGAGCTCAACGACCGGATCCGGTCGGGCGACACCGATCCGCGGCTGCCGATGGAGCTCGGGGAGATCGTCGCCAACGAAGTGCAGGAGAGGCAGGAATCCCTCGCCGCGGGGCTTGTGCAGGCGTTGGTCTCCCTCGCGGAGGACCACAGCGTCCGCGCTCCGGCCGGCGGCGACATCCTCAGCATCTCCCTGCTGGTCCACGACGACAACAAGGACGCCTTCCTGGAGGCGCAGGCCCGCCTCGCGGAGCAGGTCGAGGACGTCGAGTTCCGCTTCAACGGCCCGCTGCCCCCCTACAGCTTCGTGTAGCCGGGTCCAGGCCGGTGAGGTCCGGCCACAGAAGCGCCGAGGAGGAGTGATGGGGATACTGACCCAGCTGCTGACCGCGCCGCTGATGCCCGTGCGGCTCGTGACGTGGGCGGCGCAGCAGGCCCTGGACCAGGCCAACGCGGAGTACTACGACCCCGCGCCCGTCTACGCGGCCCTGGCCGAGCTCGAACGCGCTCTCCAGGACGGGGAGATCGACCAGGCCGCCTTCGACCGCCAGGAGGACGAACTCCTCGACCGTCTCGACGAGATCGCGCAATTCCGGCACAGCCGGCCGTGACCCAGGAGGTCGGATCCCGTGACTGACCCGCTTGCCCACCGGATCGCCCCGCTGCCTTCCCGGGCGACGCCGGCGTCGTACCCGCCGTCCTCGTCGGCCAGCCTGGCCGACATCCTCGAACGCGTGCTGGACAAGGGCATCGTGATCGCCGGTGACATCCGCATCAACCTCCTCGACATCGAACTGCTGACCATCAAACTGCGGATTCTGATCGCGTCGGTGGACAAGGCCAAGGAGATGGGCATCGACTGGTGGGAGCACGACCCCTCGCTCTCCTCCCGCCACAGCGGCGATCCGCTGGCGGAGGAGAACCGCCGACTGCGCGCCGAGCTGGACGCCCTCCGCCGCGAGCGGCTGGACGCCGCCCCGCCCGGCCACGCCGAGGAGAGCCCGGAGCGGGACGACACGGTTCGGCCCGGCGCCACCAGGCGGCAGAGGCCCGCACCATGACCGGCGAGCCGAGCCGCATGACCGGGGATCCGAGCCGCGTGACCGGGGAACCCGGCCTCACCACTGGTGAGCCGAGCCGCACCACCGGCGAGCCGAGCATCACCACCGGCGAGCCCGGTCTCACCTACGTCTACGCCGTGGCCGTGCCCGCCCCACGGCTCGGCGAGCCGCTGGCCGGCCTGCGCGGGGTCGGCGACGCACCGGTCGCCCTCCTGTCGCCCCACGGCGGCGACCCGGCAGGACCGGCGTTCGTCGTCAGTGATGTCCCCGCCGGGGAGTGGGGGGAAGAGGCCCTCAGGTCCCGCTTCGAAGACCTCGCCTGGCTGGAGGACACCGCCCGCGCCCACCACCACGTCATCCAGGTCCTCGCGGAGCACACGGTCGTACTGCCCCTGCGGCTGGCCACCCTCTACCAGGACGGCGACCGCGCACGGGACGCCCTGCGCGAGCAGCAGCACGCCTTCGCGGCCCGGCTGGCGCTCCTCGCCCACCACACCGAGTACGGGGTCAAGGTCTACGTCGCCCCCGGCGCCGACCCGGCCGACACCCCCGCAGCACCCCCGGCCTCCGCGGGCCCCGGGAAGGCCTATCTGCAAGCCCGACGGGCCCAGCACCACGCCCGGGAGGACCGCCACTTGCAAGCCCGCCAGGCAGCCGACCGCATCGCCGCCACCGCGGCCCGGCACGCCACCCACGCCGTCCGTCACCCCGTGCAGACCGGACCGCTCACCCGCGGCGAGCACGGCGAGAACGTCCTCAACGACGCCTATCTCGTTCCCGACGACCAGGCCGAGGCCTTCCGTGCCGCCCTCCAGGAGGCCGGCCGGGACCTGCCCGGCATCCGCATCGACGTCACCGGCCCCTGGGCGCCCTACTCGTTCGCCATGCCGCAGGACCCGCCCCCGGACGACCCCGGCGCGCCGTCATGAGCCTCACCGCGCGGGACGAACCCCTGCCCGGCCGGCAGGTCGCCCTCGTCGACCTCCTGGACCGGCTTTTGGCCGGCGGCGTCGTCATCACGGGCGACATCGTCCTGTCGATCGCCGACATCGACCTCGTACGCATCTCCCTGCGGGCCCTCATCACCTCCGTCACGACGTCCGACGACCCCTTCGCTCCCGGGGACCGGCCGTGACCGCCCCTCGCGACCCCCGAGCCACGCGTCCCGACCTCGAAGCGCTCGGCACCCCCCTCGCCCAGGCCTTCCGCCTGCTCCAGGCACCTCCGGCCGCTCCCGGGGAATCCCGCCCCCCGGCCCACCGCATGCGCTCCGACCCCGAGACCGTCGGCGAGGACCTCCTCAAGCTCGTCCTCACCGTCGTCGAGCTCCTGCGCCAGCTCATCGAACGCCAGGCCCTGCGCCGCGTCGACGCGGGTGACCTCAGCGACGCGCAGGAGGAGGAGCTGGGAGCCACCCTCCTCGCCCTGCACGACCGCATGACCGAGCTGTGCGCCGAGCACGGCTACCGTCTCGAAGACCTCAACCTCGACCTCGGCCCCCTCGGCCACCTGCTTCCCCCCGAACACTGAGCACCACACGGTCCGACGGCCTCCCCTCGGAAGAGGGGAGGCCGTCGGACCGTGTGGTGCCGGTGGGGCGCCGGTCGCGCCCGTCACCGGTGCCGCGTGAGCAGCCGGTAGACCGCGAGGAGGATGAGCGAGCCGACGATGGCGGCTATCCAGGTGGAGAGTTCGAAGAACCCGTCGACGGAGTCCACGTCGAAGAGGACCTTCCCGAGCCATCCACCGAGCAGGGCGCCGGCGATACCGATGAGCGTGGTGATGATGATGCCGCCCGGGTCCTTCCCCGGCATCAGCATCTTGGCGATGATGCCCGCGAGAAGCCCGATGAGGATCCAAGCGATGATGCCCATGATTCCGTCCTGTCTCCTGCTGGGGAATGTGGTTCCCCGCGGCTTGTTTACCGGCCTTCGACTTGTAAACCCCGTCTGCGCCGTGGGTCAGGGAAGCTCGTGCTTCGCCTTCTCCTTCAGCTCGCGCGCTTTGCCTCGCGCTTCCAGCGCTCCGCCCTTGGCCGCCAGCTTCTCCTTGCCCATCGCGTGCGCGGACTTCCTGACGGCCTTCCCGGCGACTTCCTCCACCTGGGCCTTCGCCCTCTCCCACGTGCTCATGCGTCGTCCTTCACACTCTGTGCCGCAGAGCGGTCGGGGTCATCGAGCGCACACCCCGCCGCACCGCCAGCCGAGCTCCCCATGCCAAAAGACGAAGCCCCCACTTCGTCAGTCGCACGAGGGCCCGGTACTTGAGGGCCATGGGCAACCATCGGGCCGGCGCGCTGCCCCGATGGCTGCCATGTCGCCCCACACCGAATGTCACGGGTATCACCTGCCGTCGGCAGGGTGCCAGGAGCACCGGATCCGTAGCGAACTCCCGGTGGTTCACCCTGTCCACGGGTGCGTATGCACCGTAATTCCGATTTCAAACATCGAGGAGTACGGGTCAGCCGACGGGAGCCGCCGACCGCTCGCCGTCTCCGGTGGTGGCCGGATGCACGGTCTCTGCGGGCGGGTTCGCGGTGCGCCGCACCCACAGCCAGTACAGGGCCGCGGTGACCGCGAGACCGACGATCCACGAGATGTCGGCGCCGTCGAGCTTCTTGGTGATCGCGCCCGTGTACAGCTTGGTGGCCAGGAATGGGATCTGTACGGCGACGCCCACGACGTAACAGGTCAGCGCGGTGACGTTCCACCGGCCGTAACGGCCCTCCGGGTCGTACAGCGCGGGAATGTCGACGCGCTCGCGGGAGACCAGGTAGTAGTCGACCAGGTTGATCGCGCTCCAGGGGGTGAACACCATGAGGATCAGCAGCACGAAGTTCTTGAAGTTGTTCAGGAAGTCGGCGCTGGCGGCGAGCGCGATCCCGATCGACACCGCGGTGAAGCCGACGATGTAGGCGGCGCGAGCGGCGGCCGAGATCCGCGAGCGGCCGTCGAAGGCGGTGACGGTCGTCAGGATCGACATGAAGCCGCCGTACGCGTTGAGGCAGTTGACGGTCAGCTTGCCGACCACGATCACCAGGTAGATCAGGAAGGCGAGGGCCGCGGGCCCTGCCAGGTCGCCGAGGAAGCCCACCTGGTCGGTGAGGAAGGCCTTGCCCGCGACGGCCGCGGTGAGCGCGCCGAGCGTCATCGCCCACTGGGACCCGATGACGGAACCGGCGAACGTGGACCAGAACGTCGCGCGCGTGCTGGTGTCGCGTGGCAGATAGCGCGAGTAGTCGGCGACGTACGGACCGAACGTGAGCTGCCATCCGGCGCCGAGGCCGACGGCGAGCAGGAAGGTCGCCGTCTCGAAGTCCTTGTTCCCGACGTGCGCGCCGACGTCGTACTGGGTGAACACCCGCACGAGGAGGTAGCCGAGGCCGAGCACGCCGACGACGGTGGCGACGCGGCCGGCGGCGTGGATGAGCCGGTAGCCGGTGACGGCGACCACGGCGGTCAGCACGCCGAAGACCAGGATGCCGACGCGCGTGTCGTCGACGTGGAGCAGCTCGGACAGCGCCTGGCCGGCCAGGACACTGCCGGTCGCGGCGAAACCGAGGTACATGAGGATCACGAGAAGCAGCGGCAGGACCGCGCCGTGGACGCCGAACTGCGCGCGGCTGGAGATCATCTGCGGTACGCCGAGCCGCGGTCCCTGCGCGGAGTGCAGCGCCATCACGATGCCGCCGAGCACGTTGCCGATGAGCAGCGCGGGTATGGCCCACAGCGCGTCGGCGCCGAAGACGACGGACAGGGCGCCGTCGACGATCGCGGTGATCTGCATGTTCGCGCCGAACCACAGCGTGAACTGGCTGCGCGGCGTCCCGTGCCGCTCGGTGTCGGGGATGACCTCGATGGTGCGCCTCTCCATCGCGAGGCGTTCCCCGGGGGCGTGTTGGACCGGCATGTGGGAGACCCTTCTCCGCGGCATTCCTGTGGATCCGGACGAACCGCAGCCGCGACCCGCACTGCGGTGCGCCGAATCTCGCATAGGGATCAACAGGTATCAAGGGTCTGAATGAACAATTTCATCAGGTGGGCGGCTTCTATCGCCTATGCGCGTTGTTCCTAGACTGGTCTCGTGGAGGACATCGACGCGATCGCGGTGCTACAGGATCCTGTACGGCGCCGCCTGTACGAGTACGTGGTGGCCCAGGGCCGCGAGGTCGGGCGCAACGAGGCCGCCGAGGCGGCCGGGGTGACGCGCACCCTGGCCGCGCACCATCTGGACAAGCTGACCGCGGCCGGGCTGCTGGAGAGCGGTAGTCGGCGCCTGTCGGGACGCTCGGGACCGGGCGCGGGCCGCCCTGCCAAGGTGTACACGCGAGCCCCGGGTGAGCGGTCGGTGTCACTGCCCGCCCGTGACTACCGCACCGCCGCCGAGCTGCTCGCCGAAGCCGCCGAGCAGGCCGGGCTCGACGCCGGGCTCTGCGCGTCGGCGCGCCGCCGGGGCGAGGCCCTGCGCGGCTCGGCGGGGCCCTGCGGCAGCCTCGAAGAAGCCGCGGAGATACTCGCGGGCCGGGGCTACGAGCCGTACCTGGAGGGCGCTGAAGGGGAGGCCGCGGGTGCCGTCCGGATGCGCAACTGCCCCTTCCATGTCGTCGCCGAGAGCTTTCCGCCGCTCGTCTGCGGCATGAACCTCGCCCTTCTCGAAGGGCTGCTCGGCGCGGACGGTCCCGTGCGCGCCCGCATGGACGCCCGGCCGGGGGAGTGCTGCGTGGTGGTCGAGGTTTCTAAAAACAATGTGGATTGACATAGAAAAGCGGTGCGTGCTGGGATGAGGCCATGACCACATCCCCGCACTCCGTCCACCTCGCCCAGCTCAACGTCGCGACGCTTCGGCACCCCCTCGACGATCCGCGCGTGGCGCCGTTCGTCGAGATGCTCGATCCGGTCAACGCCGCCGCCGACGGCGCGCCGGGCTTCGTGTGGCGGCTCGTGGAGGACGGGGAGGCCGACGCCACCGGCCTGCGCCCGCTGGGCGAGGACGTCATCGTCAACCTGTCGGTGTGGGAGAGCCGGGAAGCGCTGTGGGGCTTCGCGTACCGCAGTGGGCACCTGGAGGTCATGCGGAAGCGCCGTGACTGGTTCCACCGGCACGTCGAGGCGCACCTGGTGCTCTGGTGGGTCCCCGCCGGCCACATCCCGACCGTCGCCGAGGCCCTGGAACGGCTCGCGGACCTGCGGGCCCACGGACCGTCCCCGCGCGCGTTCACCTTCACCTCCTCCTTCACCGCGGCCGAGACCGCCGCGCACACGCCGGACGGGGAGTCGGCGGCGGTCTGAGGCGGCCGATGCGCCTGCCCCCGTCGCCGCCGCTCCGGCCCCGGTACCGGAAGCGCGTGGCGGGCGACCTGAAGGGCCCCGGTCAGCGGGGGCTCCCGATCAGGTCGTGCGTCACCTTCATCAGACGCTCGCGCGCACCCGTGTCGTACGCCTGCTCGTGGGCCCGTGCCTCGGTGAACCGGTCGAAGTAGCGGCCCGTGACGGTCGCCAGTTCCGGGTCGAGGAGTAGTCGTACGGTCGGGCGGACGCCCTCTTCGGTGGTGGTGACGGGCGCGAGGCCGTAGGAGCGGACGCCGGGCGTGTCCATCAGATGGGCCGGGTGGAGGGCGTTCACCGTGACCCCCGTGCCCTCCAGCTCGGCGGCCAGCTCGAACGTCGCCATGATCATGGCCAGTTTGCTCCGGCAGTAGGCGCGCAGCCCCTCGTAGTCCCGCTCCAGCATCACGTCGTCGAAGTCGATGGCCTCCTGTCCGATCGAGGCGACGTTGACGACCCGCGCCGGAGCCGAGGCGGTGAGCAGCGGCAGCAGGGCGCGGGTCAGCGTGTACGGTGCCAAGTGGTTCACGGCGAAGCGGAGTTCATGACCCTGACGGCTCATCTCCCGGACGAGCGGCCGTGAACCGCCGCCCGCCACCGCGTTGTGGATCAGGCCGTCGAGGTGCGGCTCCGCCGCCCGGATCCGGGCGGCCATCGACCGCACCTGGTCGAGATCGGACAGGTCGGCGAGGTAGGTGCGGACGGTGGTGCCGGGACCGGCGGCACGAGCCTCGACGGCCACGCCCTCCAGCCGTTCGGCGTTCCGGCCGTGCAGGAGGAGGGTGCCGCCGCGCGGCGCCAGGTCGAGCGCCAGCGCGCGCCCCATGCCATGGGTGACGCCGGTGATCAGAGTGGTGTGGGTCATGACCACCACAGTGGCGTGCCCGGCGGCCGGCCGGGAGTGTGTGCCACACCTGGTGTCGACACCACCAGGCAGCCATCCCGTACCCGCGCCGCCGCCGCCGTTTCAGGCCCGCCTGCCTGGGCAGCCGCCGGGGAGATCGATGAGAGCCGAGGTGACGAGGCCGATGTCGACAGGAACGATTCTGGCCATTGTCATACCCGTCGTGGTGGTCATCGCGCTGATCGTGCTGGCCATCGCCCTGGACAGGCGGCGCCGGCGCCGCCTCCGCGAGCGCTTCGGACCCGAGTACGACCGCGCCGTCGAGGAGACCGGAAGCAGGAGGGCCGCCGAGCGCGACCTCGGGGACCGCGAGAAGCGCCATGAGGACCTGGACATCAAGCCGTTGCCGAGCGGTGCGAGGGAGCGTTACGCCGAGCGGTGGAGCAGTGTGCAGGAGGAGTTCGTGGACCGCCCCGAGGGCGCGGTGCACGACGCGGACACGCTGGTGACCTCGCTCATGCGCGAGCGGGGCTATCCCACGGAGGGCTTCGAGCAGCAGATGCGGGACCTCTCCGTGGAGCACGGCCGCACGCTGGAGCACTATCAGGCAGCGCACGAGATCAACACCCTGAGTGCCTCGCGGCAGGCCACCACCGAGCAGTTGAGAGGCGCGATGGTCCACTACAGGGCCCTGTTCGACGAGCTTCTCTCCAACGGCGACGCGCCCGGAACCGACCGGACCTGACCTGAACAGGAGGACGCGCCATGCGCGAGTACGACACACCGGCGCGGGACGGCGGACCCGACGCACCGCCCATGTATCCCGGGGAAGGCACCGACCTCCCGGACCGTACGAAAACGGGCACCGGCCCCTACACGGAGGCCGACACCGACACCGGCACCGAGGCCGACACAGGCATCGGCACCGGCACCGGAACAGAGGTCGGAACCGACGCCGACACAGACCCGTACACCCGGACGGACACCGGCCGCGCAGACACCGGAGCCGAGGCCGAGAGCCAGGCGCCCGCCCGCTCCGGCACCGACACCCCGTTCCGCGACGACGCAACCCAGGAGACCCAGGAGACCCAGGAGACCCAGGAGACGCACGGGACTCGGGAAGAGGGTTCCGACGGCGAGCTGCCGCGCCTGCTGGACCCTGATGACGACGAGGCGTTCCGTACGCGCTGGCACGACATCCAGAGCCGGTTCGTCGACGACCCCCGCGGAGCCGTGCACGAGGCCGACGAACTGGTCACCGAGGTGATCCGGAAGCTCGCCGACACCTTCGCCGACCGCAAGAAGGAGCTCGAGGGGAAGTGGAGCGAGGGCGAGGACGTCGACACGGAGGGCCTGCGCACGGCCCTGCGCCAGTACCGCTCGTTCTTCAACCGGCTGCTCACCACCTGACCCGACCGGCTGACCCCATCGGCTGCTCACCACCTGACCCATGACAGCCGCCGACAGCCGCCCCGCGACGCCCGGCCGGCCCGGGCGTCGCGGGGCGTTCCGCGCTCAGCGCAGGTCGAACCGGTCCAGGTTCATCACCTTGTCCCACGCGGCCACGAAGTCCCGCGCGAACTTCTCTCCCGCGTCCGAGGCCGCGTACACCTCCGCGAGGGCCCGCAGCTGGGAGTGCGAGCCGAAGACGAGGTCGACGGGCGTGGCGGTCCACCGCACCTCGCCCGTGGCGCGGTCGCGGCCCTCGAAGACGTTCTCGTCGGTCGTCGACGCCTTCCACTCCGTGCCCATGTCGAGGAGCTGTACGAAGAAGTCGTTGGTCAGCGACTCCGGCCGGTCGGTGAAGGCCCCGTGCGGCGACTGCCGGAAGCCGGTGCCCAGCACCCGCATGCCGCCGACGAGCACCGTCATCTCGGGCGCGGTCAGCGTCAGCAGGCTGGCGCGGTCGAGCAGCAGGGTCTCCGGCGACAGCTTCTCTCCCGCCTGGAGGTAGTTGCGGAAGCCGTCCGCCCGGGGCTCGAGCACCGCGAACGTCTCCACGTCCGTCTGCTCCTGCGAGGCGTCCGTGCGCCCCGGCGCGAACGGGACCGTGAGGTCGTGCCCGGCGTTCTTCGCGGCCTGCTCCACGGCCGCGCACCCGCCGAGGACGATGAGGTCCGCGAGCGAGATCCTCGTCCCGCCGGAAGAGCCCTCGAAGTCCTCGCGGATCCCGTCGAGGGTCTCGATTACCTGGGCCACCTCGGGCAGGTCGTTGACCTCCCAGTCCTTCTGCGGGGCGAGCCGGATCCGCGCCCCGTTGGCGCCGCCGCGCTTGTCGGTGCCGCGGAAGGTCGCGGCCGACGCCCAGGCGGTGGTGACCAGCTGGGAGACGGAGAGGCCGGAGTCGAGGATCCTGGCCTTGAGAGCGGTGATGTCGGCCTCCCCGACCAGCGGGTGGTCGACCGCGGGCACGGGGTCCTGCCAGAGCTGCGGCTCGGGCACCCACGGGCCGAGGTAGCGCGAGAGGGGGCCCATGTCGCGGTGCAGCAGCTTGTACCAGGCCTTGGCGAAGGCGTCCGCGAGCTGGTCGGGGTTCTCGTGGAAGCGCTTCGCGATCGGCGCGTAGACCGGGTCCATCCGCAGCGCGAGGTCCGTCGTGAGCATCATCGGGGCGTGCCGCTTCGACGGGTCGTGCGCGTCGGGCACCGTGTCCTTCGCGGACGCGTCCTTCGGGGTCCACTGCTGGGCGCCGGCGGGGCTCCTGGTCAGCTCCCACTCGTATCGGAAGAGGTTGTCCAGGTAGCCGTTGTCCCACTTCGTCGGCTCGGTGGTCCACGCCCCTTCGAGCCCGCTGGTGAGCGCGTCGGCGCCGGTGCCGGTGCCGTACGCGTTCCTCCAGCCGAGGGCCTGCTGCTCGATGGGGGCGGCCTCGGGCTCCGGGCCGATGTACTGCGGATCGACCGCGCCGTGACACTTGCCGAACGTGTGGCCGCCGACGATGAGCGCGACGGTCTCCTCGTCGTTCATCGCCATGCGCCCGAAGGTCTCCCGGATGTCCCGGGCGGCGGCGACCGGGTCCGGATTGCCGTTGGGCCCCTCCGGGTTGACGTAGATCAGACCCATCTGCACCGCGCCGAAGGGGCCGGTGAGCTCCCGGTCGTCGCTGTAGCGCTCGTCCCCGAGCCAGGTGTCCTCGGGGCCCCAGAAGATCTCCTCGGGCTCCCAGATGTCGGGGCGCCCGAAGCCGAACCCGAACGTCCTGAACCCCATCGACTCCATGGCGCAGTTGCCGGCGAAGACCAGCAGATCGGCCCACGAGATCTTCCGCCCGTACTTCTGCTTGACCGGCCACAGCAGCCGGCGCGCCTTGTCGAGGCTCGCGTTGTCCGGCCAGCTGTTGAGCGGGGCGAACCGCTGGGCTCCCCGCCCGCCGCCGCCCCGGCCGTCCGCGATGCGGTACGTGCCCGCCGCGTGCCAGCTCATCCGGATGAAGAGGGGCCCGTAGTGGCCGTAGTCGGCGGGCCACCACTCCTGGGAGTCCGTCATCACCGCGAAGACGTCCCGCTTCAGCGCGTCGACGTCGAGGCCCGCGAACTCCTTCGCGTAGTCGAAGTCGTCGCCCATCGGATCGGACAGGGGCGAATGCTGATGGAGTACCTGCAGGTCCAGTTGGTTCGGCCACCAGTCCCTGTTGGTCTTGGGCCGGGTCTCGGTGGGGGTGGGCGAGGGGATCGCCGGGTTCTCGCTCTCGCTGCCGGGCACGTGGGTCCTTCTTCCGCTCATCGTGACGGTTTCGGCGTCCGTCATGGTCGCCTACGGCGGACCGCGCGGGCGCGATAACACGCAGAGCCCGGCCAACCGACGGAAATCATCGGAAGGAGTGACTTTCCGGCCGATGAGGCGGGCCGACCGGGCAGGTGGCTACCCGGCGACCAGGGCCCGGGCGGCCCGCGCGATGTGAGTGCGGGAGATGCCGCAGGCGTCGAGGAGTTCCTCGGTGGTGCCGGAACCGGGCAGCTCCGTGACGGCGAGATGGGCGAAGGCGGGGTGGACGCCCTGCGCGGCGAGGGCCGACAAGACGGCCTCGCCGAGCCCGCCCTCGGGATGGTGGTCCTCGACGACGACCAGCGCGCCGGTCTCCCGGGCCGCGCGGGCCAGGGTGGCGGCGTCGACGGGCTTGACGGAGTACAGGTCGACGACCCGGGCCCGTACGCCCTCCTCCGCCAGCTCCTCGGCGGCCGCCAGGCACTCGTGCAGGGTGACCCCGGCGCCGACGAGCGTGACCTGGTCGTCCGCGCCCTGGCGCAGGGTCTTCGAGCCGCCCACCGGGAAGGTCTCGCCTTCGCCGTAGAGGACCGGGTAGGCCCCGCGGGTGGTGCGCAGATAGGAGATCCCGTCCAGGTCGGCCATGGCCGCGGTCAGGGCGGCCGCCGAGGTGGCGTCGCTCGGATACAGCACGGTGGAACCGAGGACCGCCCGCATCATCGCGAGGTCCTCCACCCCCATCTGCGAAGGCCCGTCCGCGCCGATCTCGACGCCGCAGTGCGTCCCGCACAAGGCCATCGTGATCCGCGAGACGGCGGCCATCCGGATGAAGTCGTGCGCGCGGGTGAGGAAGGCGGCGAAAGTGGTGGCGTACGGGCGGAAGCCGCGCACGGCCATGCCGACCGCGTCCGCGATCATCTGCTGTTCGGCGATGTACGTCTGGAAGTACCGCTCCGGATGGGCCTTACCGAAGTCCTCGGCGTGGGTCGAGTTCCCCACCTCGGCGTCCAGGGCGACGATCTCCGGCCTGACACCGAGGGCCGCCAGGGCAGCACCGAAGGCCACGCGGGTGGCGACCTCGTCGCCGACCTCGAAGCGGGGCAGCTCGACCGGCTCGGCGCGGCCGCCGGGGCGTGCGGACGGTCCGCCGGGTCGCGGTGAAGGGTCGTCGGGCGGCCGGGGGCCGCGTACCCGCAGATCGCGTACGCCGCCCAGCTCGGCCACGGCGCGTTCCGCCAGGTCCTCGGGCAGGGCCTTGCCGTGCCACCCCTCCTTGTCGGCCACCTCCGTCACACCACGACCCTTGACGGTCCTGGCGATGACGACGGTGGGCGCCCGCCCGTCGGCGGCCGTGATCAGAGCCCGGTCGATCGCTTCGAGGTCGTGTCCGTCGACCACGATCGCCCGGCACCCGAACGCCTCGACGCGGCGGGCGTAGGTGTCGGTGTCCCACTCCAGCTCGGTGGGCCCGCTCTGGCCGAGGCGGTTCACGTCGAGCAGGACCGTGAGGTTCGCCAGCCGGTGGTGCCCGGCTTTGTCGAGGGCCTCCCACACGGAGCCCTCGGCCGTCTCGCTGTCGCCGCACAGCACCCACACCCGGGAGGGGCGCCGCTCCAGGTCCCGGACCGCCAGCGCCATTCCGACGGCGTAGCCGATGCCCTGGCCCAGTGAGCCGGTGGCCACGTCCACCCAGGGCAGCTCGGGGGTGGGATGGCCCTGGAGTCGGTGGCCGAAGCGGCGGTACGTCGTCATCAGCTCGTCGTCGCCGATCGCCCCGGCGGCCTTGAACATCGCGTAGAGCAGGGGCGACGCGTGGCCCTTGGAGAAGACCAGGTGGTCGGCGGCCGGATTGTCCGGCGCCTCCCAGTCGTAGCGGAGATGGCGGGTCATCAGGACCGCCATCAGATCGGCCGCGGACAGACTGGAGGTGGGGTGCCCGGAGCCCACGGCCGTACTGGCGCGCACCGAGTCCACCCGCAACTGCTGCGCGAGCTCGAAGACCTGGGAGAGATCGCTGCGGGGGCCGAGCGTGGTGAGAGGAGGTGCGGTCATCACGGGGTCCTTTCCGGTCATCACGGAGTACGTCACGGGCGGCGGCCCGAACGGCTGCCGCTCTCACGCCGCGCGGAGCTCCCGCACCGTCAGGCCCGACAGCCCGGCGCGTACGAGGGCGGCCGCCAGGCGGGCCAGGTCCTCCGGCGGGACGTGGCGGGCGAGGCCCGCCGGGGTGTGGGGGAGGCCGAGGACGCCGGCGGTCGTGAGGGATCTGTCGTCGAAGTACGGGCGCAGCTCCGGCCAGACGGCCTGCGCCTCGCGGCAGAAGATGCCGGCGCCCACCGGGCCGATCCTGGGCACCTCCCGCAGCAGTTCGCGGAGTTTCTCCGGCCGGCCCGAGGCCTCCTCGCGGAGGTGCCGCAGATCGCCCCGGTAACGGTCGAGGACCAGCGTCGCGCCCTCCCCGAGGGCGGTGGCCGTGCTCTCGTCGTACCGGACGTAGTGCGCCCGCCCGAGCGCGGTCACGCGTGCCCGCCAGGAGGAGTCCGCCATGGCGCGGGGGGTCCGCAGTCCCGCGGCGAACAGCTCACGGGCGGCGGCGGTGGCGGTCCCGGCCCTGATCCGCACGGAGCACAGGACCGTGAGGACGAGCAGCTGGTACAGCGGGGCGGGCTCGTCCCGCAGGGCGATGCCGGCCTCGTCGGCATAGGTCCGCCCGTGCTCGCGCAGCAGTCGCGCGACCGCCTGGGCGGTGTCCATGGGAACCCTCCTCCGCGTCCACGGGACCTCGTGCGCCGGGCCACCGGCCTCTGCTCCCTCGGGCCGCGTCTACCCGCCCGCCCCGCCCTCACGCGTACACGCGTACGGCACGGCGCGCGGGGTAGTCGGCCGGGGGAGAGGAACCGGGACCGCTCCGGCTCCCTCGGGCCCGATGGACAACGTGAGCGGGAAGGAGCACGATCGTGAACCTCGGCGACGGCACCCCCCGCGTGGTCCGGGGCGCCGACGGCCCACTCCCGCCGGCGCGACGGACACGGCTCCCTGACGGACGCCCGTCCCGTACCGCGGAGGTCGGTTCCTCATGAACGCGTCGATGTCTCTCGTGCATGTCCCCGGAGGTCCTCTCCTGCTCCCCGCCGACGAGGTGACCCGCCTCCTGCGGCGGCTCGGCTCGCACTGGCTGGACTCGGCCGAGGTCGGCGACTCGGGCCTCGAACCGGAGACGGTCCAGGCCCTGGCCGACGCGCTGACGGAGGTCGCCGACCGCATCGACGCCGAATGCATCGCGCTCATGCCGCTCAGAGACGTGGACGGCGGGGCGCCGGAGGGAAGGCGAGCAGGATGAGCGATCAGCAGAACCAACCACGAGCGGACGAGCCTCTCCCGCGCGACCCCGAGGACCAGCAGTCGGGCGGGCAGGACGCACTCTCGGTACCCGTCCCCGACGAGACCGGAGCCGCGAAGCCCCCGGACACGGAAGAGGCCGGCACGGGACCGCGCGGGCGGCCCCAGGACGGCACCGTCCACCCCGAGCACCCCGCGCCGGAGGAACCGGCTGACTGACGAGGCCGGTGAGCCCTCGCCCTTCCGAGCTGCCCTTGCCCTTCCGAGCTGTACGAGAGGGCCGCGGGCCCTCGCTCTTGGCGTGTGCCGAGGTCGTCGATGCCCTCGCGGCCTGAGGCCGCCCGGCCGCGAACGGTCGGGCGGCCTCAGGCTGCGGGCAGAATCCGGAGCCGATCCGAACGCGTGCCCCGGACGTCCGCGCGGAGGCGGACGGGAGGTCGTGGTGACGGGTCCCCGGCGGCCCGCCGGGTCTCCGGGGGGAGGGATCTCTCGCCCTGCTCGGCGCCGACAGTCTCCGGCTCCGCCGGACCACGACTGCCGGCGGCTCGCCGGACACGGGGGCGTGGCCGTCGTCGAGGCCGCGGCCCGGCAGCGGATTCCCGGAGTCCGGGCCGAAGCGCGGGCCACGCAGGACCGCACCCCCTCACTCCAGGTCCGGCGCGTGTCCTTCGGCCCGGGGCGGCGGCACCTCCACCTCGAACCAGACGGCCTTGCCGCTGCCCCGGGGGACACTGCCCCAGGCGGCCGCGAGCCGGCCCAGCAGGTAGAGGCCGTGGCCGGAGGGGCGGCCCGGGCGGTGCGGGCCGTGGGGACGTGGCCGTGCCGCGCTCGTGTCGCTGACCTGGACCCACAGACGGCCCTCGGTGCGGTCGAGCCGCAGTTCGTACGGGACGCCGCCGTGCGTGAGCGCGTTCGTGACGACCTCGGAGACGAGCAGCAGCGCGTCCTCGGCGGCCACCTGACCCGGCGCGCCCGCCGTCCCGAACCACTCGCTCAGCGCCCGCCGCGTGAGCTCGCGGCACTCTCCCACCACCCCGGGACCGGCCGCCAGCTCGTAGCGGCGGCTGCGGGGGCTCGCACACGGGACGCGCGGACCGGTCATACGGCTGCGGCTTCCCCGGCCGGCGGCGCCGAATCATGCGGGGCGCCACTTCCCGGGAGGGGCTGGCGGTGGGACGGGGAGGGCGGCCCCACGCCGGGGCTAGCGCGGGGCGTCGAGTGCGGTGTCGGCGTCCTCGTACACCCCGAAGACCTGCAGCGCCCCGGTGATCTCGAAGAGCCGGTCCACGGGCGGCCCCAGCCCCGCGAGGTCCAGGCGCCCGCCCTCGGCGAGCAGCCGCAGCCGCGTCTTCAGAAGGACGTTCAGCCCGGTCGAGTCGCAGAACCGCAGCCCTGAGCAGTCCACCACGACCCGGACGGCCCCCGAGGTCCGCTCCAGGGCCGTGCGGAGCGGTCCCGCCGTGTCATGGTCGAGCTCGCCGTCGAGAGTCACCACGACCGTGCCGGCCCGCCGGTGCGGCCTGGTCTCCACGAGGAGACGGTCCGCCCGCGAAGCCCTCGTTACATCCGTCCGGCTTCCGTCCTCCATAGGGCCCACCCGCCTCCTCACACCTGCTCGGGGAACTCCGGATCCGGAAGCTCCCATCGAGCCCCTGCCCGATTTCATCCGTTTCTGACATCCGGATCGGTGGCCGTCTCCGGGTCTACGGTTCCGCGACGGGGGTAGCCGCCCGGCTGAAGGAGGGAGCGGACCATGGACACCAGCGAGCGCGGGCGTCGTGGGATGGTCAGGGCGGACGGATCGCCGGCGTCGTACGAGGCGCCGCGGAAGGCGGTGCGCCACGCGCGGCTCGCGTACGAGGTGCCCGGAGCGGCGGGCTGGTCCGCCCCCGCCGTGGGCGCCACCTTCGACGAGGAGCAGGCCGGCCGGGCTCTGATCCGGACCGGACTCGTCCGGGCCCACGGCGTGCCCCTGCGTGAGCGCGTGGTGCGGGGCGATCCCGCCGCGGTGCTGACCGAGGCGTCGGCGGGCGAGCTGCTGGTGACGGGCGGCAGGGGAGCGGGCGGCTTCGGCGGCCCGCTCCTGGAGTCCGTCGGCCGGCAGCGCGCCCCGCACGCGTCCTGCCCCGACGTGATCGTCCGTCCCGAGCTCCACCCGGGCGCGGGCCCCACCGGAATGAGGACGTGAGGGCGACATGGCGCTCTTCGAACTGATGGATCTGGCCCTCGCCCCGGACGAACGGCGCCCCCGCCCGCTGTCCCTCGACACGCGGGGTGGCGAGCCGGTCGACGTCCCGGAAGGCGCGACGATCAGCGTCGCCCTCACCTTCCGCCTGGACGAGGACATCGACGGGCTGACCTTCGAGGAGACCCGGCGCTACGCCGGGGACGTCATCGCCACCACCCGGACCGTGCTCGGCGGATTCCGGGCGGGTGGACCGTACGAGATCCACCTGCCGCCCGAGCGGCTGCCCGTAGGCCGGGCGAACTGCGGGACGTACGAGGTGACGGGCCGGTTCGTCGACGGCGAGGGGCATGTGCTCGCCCTCGAGAACCACCGCTTCCGCCTGGTGCACCAGCAGACGCCGCCGGTCCCGGCCTGAGCAGCCGCCGGTCCCGGCCTCGGCGCTGTCGTCGGCGCCCTAGTCCTCCGCGGGCCGGACGCCGGATCCCGCGTCGTCCGGCGGCGGGCCGTCGTGGAGGAGGCCGTCCCTCAGTTCGCCGAGGATGCGGGCGAGCAGCCGTGAGACGTGCATCTGGGACAGGCCGATCCGCTGGCCTATCTCCGCCTGGGTGAGTTCGTCGCCGAAGCGGAGTTCCAGGATGCGCCGGTCGCGGTCGTCGAGCCGCTCGAGCAGGGGCCGCAGCGCGGTCAGCGACTCGATCAGCTCGTACGAGGGCTCCAGGTCGGCCAGATGGCGGGGTGCCGCGCCGGGGGCGGAGTCCTCCTCGCCCGCGGGGATGTCCAGGGACCGCGCCGCGTAGCCGTGCGCCGCGAGCTGGCCCTCGGCGACCTCTTCCTCGGTGAGGTGCAGCTCCACGGCCAGCTCCGCCCGGGTGGGGCGGCGGCCGAGGTTCTGTTCCAGGGCGTCGGCGGCCTTCGCGAGGTCGATCCGGAGCTCCTGGAGCCGGCGGGGCACCCGCACGGCCCAGCTGGTGTCCCGGAAGAAGCGTTTCATCTCGCCCACGATCGTGGGGAGCGCGAAGGCGGAGAAGTCGACGGCGCGGTCGGGGTCGAAGCGGTCGATCGCCTTGATCAGGCCGATCGTGCCGACCTGGACGATGTCCTCGGCGGGCTCGGCGCGGTTCCTGAACCTCCGGGCCGCGAACTTGACGAGGCTGAGGTTGAGCTCCACCAGCGTGTTGCGGACGTACGCGTACTCCGGGGTCCCTTCCTCCAGTACCCGCAGCCGTGCGAACAGCGCCACGGAGAGGGTCCGGGCGTCGTCCGTGGAGACGGCCGTCGGGCGGGCCGGCTCGGGGAGCCCGTCCAGTGCCTTGCGGCGGGTTGCGGCTCCGGCACCCGCGAGGGCCCGTGTCCCCGTGGGACCAAAACGCGGTCCGGAGGCGCTGGGGGTCGGGGAGAACTCGGAGCGGTCTCCGGCGGTGGACATGGGTGCTCCTTCGGCAGGGCGGCGACAGGCCCGTGCCGCCGCTGTGCGAGCGACGGCGGAGGTGCGTCGATCGAACGTCCTGAGAACATCATGCCCGTCTTGGGATGGTTTGACACGATTCTCGGGGGAAGCCGCAGTAGGACGACGCGCCCGTGCCGGCGCGTGGAAGAGCTGGAGGAGGTGTCCGCGATGGACGAGGCCCGGCTCTCGGCGCACGAGCGGCGCGTTCTGGCGGAGATCGAGGAAGAACTGGACCGGGACGAGCCGCTCGCGCGCCGTCTGCGCAGGATGCGACGGGCCCCGCGCCTGCCCGTGCCGTCGTTCCCGTCCACCGGAGCCCGCCGTCACCTTCCCTCCTTCGGCGTCGCCGCGCTCGGCGCCCTGACCCTCGTCCTGCTCGGCCTCGCGGTCGCCACCGGGTCCCCGGCGCTCACCTGGGCGTTCGCCGCCGTGTGGGTGCTGACCCTGGTCGGCCTGCTGATCCTGGTCGTGCGCTGGACCCGGCGCAGGGCGGCCGCATCACGCACGCGGGAGTGAGGGACGGGTCCCACGGCGCCGCATTCGGCCCGCACGTGATGCGACGTTTGAGCCGCGCGTGCGCGGTGAGGCGCAGACATGACGGGGGGCCGCGACACACCGGAGAGGAAGAGCATCGTGCCGTCCGACGGAAAGCTCGACGGAAAGAACGTCCTCGTCCTGACGACCAACTACGGGACCGAGCAGGACGAGTTGCAGAAGCCGGTGGCCGTCCTGCGGGAGAACGGAGCCCAGGTCTCGGTCGCCGCGCAGAAGGACGAGGAGGTCCAGACCCTTGTCTCCGACCGCAGTCCGGGGGCGGTCGTCCAGCCGGACATGACCCTCGCCAAGGCGAGGGCCGAGGACTACGACGCCGTGATCGTGCCGGGCGGCACCGTGAACGCCGACCAGCTGCGGACCGACGCCGACGCCCGGCGCCTCGTCTCGGCCTTCGCCGAAGCCGGCAAGCCCGTCGCGGCCATCTGCCACGGCCCGTGGCTTCTCGTCGACAGCGGGCTCGCCGAGGGCAGCGAACTGACCTCGTACCCCTCGCTCCGTCCGGACCTGGAGAACGCGGGTGCCACCTGGCAGGACCGCGAGGTCGTCGTCGACACCTCAGGGGGCCGGACCCTGATCACCTCCCGCAAGCCGGACGACCTCGACGCCTTCTCGGCGGCGCTCGTCAGCGCCCTCGCGGGCAGCGGGAACGGCAAGTGACGAGAAGGGAACCCCTCATGGCCAAGAGCGGGATGCAGAAGGGCAAGGGCAAGGTCAAGGAGACCATCGGCAAGGCCACGGGTAACCGCGGGATGGAGGCCGAGGGCAAGGCCGACCAGGCGAAGGGCAGGGCCGGCGAAGCCGGAGACAAGGCCCGTGAGGCGACCGAGAAGGCCGGCGACGCCCTGAAGCGGCGCCGTTCCTGAGACGGACGAGCAGCCGTACGCAGCGGCATGGGCGCGCGAACTCCACGGGTGCGAGCGGCAGCGCCAGGGCCCCCGGCGGATCCCCTTCCCGCCGGGGGCCCGCGGCGTCCGCACGCGCGTCCGGCCCGCCGTGCCCCGCCGCGTCCGCCGGACCCACCCCCGCCCGTCCGTGGTTGAGGCCCCCGGCACCGGGCAGGCGCGCCGTTGAGAACACACCACCGAGCCGCAGACACAGGGACAGGTGAGGGCCATGACCACCGCACGCGACCTCATGACACCGGACGCGACCTGCGTCCGCTGGAACGAGACCCTCGTCGACGCCGCGCGGAAGATGGCCGAGCTGCGCGTGGGAGCCCTGCCGATCTGCGGCCCCGACGAGAAGCTCAAGGGCATGCTGACCGACCGCGACATCGTCGTGAAGGTCGTCGCCCAGGGCAAGGACCCCGCGCAGTGCACGGCCGGCGAGCTCGCTCAGGACGAGATCGTCACGGTGGGCGTGGACGACAGCGCGGAGCAGGTGCTGAGCGTCATGAGCGGCCACCGGATCCGGCGGGTCCCCGTCATCGACGAGCACGTGCTCGTCGGCATCATCGCCCAGGCCGACCTCGCCCGCGCCATGCCGGACCGGCAGGTCGGCGACTTCCTCGGGACGGTCTCCACGGACTCCTGACGGCGCCGACGCCGACAGCCGGGAGGACCCGCCGCCTCAGGTCAGCCGCGAGGCAGCACGTCCATCAGCCCGAGCAGATACAGGAAGGCCTCCGCCATCGGGGCGCCGGCGGTCTCCTCGCGCACGCGCTCCCAGTCGATCCGCTCACGCAGCCCCCGGGCCACCGGCAGCAGGGGGCCGAAGTCGCAGTGGTGCTCGGAGAGTGCCAGCAGACGGCACACCATGAGGTCGGTCGGGGCGAGCACCGGCATGTGCACGGAATCCACCGGCAGCGTCTGGGCCCGGTCGAGGAGTTCCGGCGTGACCGGCCGTCCGGCGAGAGCGAAGATCAGATCGATCTGCTCGCCTCCCGCACTGGCTTTGACGAGCCAGTCCTCGGGCGGGTCGACGATCCGTACACCATGATCCCGGAGGTACTCCGCCACGGCCTCGGCGTCCTCCGGCAGGACCGCGAAGTCCGTGTCGTGCTGAAGCCGGACCGGGATGCCGTGAGCGTACGAGGCGACACTGCCGACCAGGGCGAACGGCCGGCCCGACGCCTTCAGTACCGCGCCGACCTCTTTCGTCGCCTCCAGAATGGCCTGGGTGTGGTCGGGCGGCAGAGCGGCGGACGGGGAGTCGGCCGCGTGCGCGGGCGAGCGGTGCGGGGTGGACGCGGATGCCGATCCGCCTGCCGCCAGGTGTGCGGCCGGGCCTTCCGTGAGGTTCATGGCATGCTCCTCTCCTCGCGGCTGGTCGCGACGCCCTCGCGGAGGGACCAGCGTCTGTCCCTCCCAGGGAACCCCATCCGCCGCCACCCGTGCGCGCGGCGCACCCGACGATCACCCGAACCCTCCTTGCCGGCCACTGCACCCCCGGTCCCACGGGCCCGCCGGTGCCTCAGCTCTCGTTCCCGGGTGCCTCCGGCAGCGGCGCGCGCAGGGCGGTCTCGCCGCGCGACCAGGCGTCGACCACGTGGCCGCCGAGCCGGTCCTCCACGAAGCCGGTCGCGGCGATGCCGAAGGCGACGTCGGAAGCGAGGTCCGGCTCGTCCTCCAGGAGCCCGCCGACGACCTCACGGCGAACCAGCTGCTCGTGGACGGCGTCGGCCTCCACGTGCTCGTCGTAGTACAGCTCGGCGGCCGGTCCGGCCCCCGTCCTGCGCATGGCGGAGGCGATGCGGGCGGCGGCGGGCGACGACGTCGTCTCCAGGACGGCGAAGTGACCCACGAGCGCCCCGCGCAGCCTGCGGTGCAGACCGAACAGCGACATCAGGTTCGCTGCCGCGAGCGTCTCGGCCCCGGCAACGTCCACGTGGCGCCCGTACGAGGGGTCGAGACCCAGATCGGCCATCAGGTCCGCGTAGAGCTGGGAGTGCATCCGCTCCGCCCGCCCGCAGCCGTACTCGTCGTACTCGACGGCCACCATCGCCGCCTTGGCGCGGCCGCGCAGCCGGGGGATCACCCACAGGTGCGGATCGGCCTCGCGCAACTGGTGTACGGAACGCAGTGCGACGTACTCGCGCAGGTGCCACAGCTCGCCCGACGACACCAGGAAGTGGGAGACGCCCGTGCCGTCGGCCGGCTCCACGAGCAGCTCCGCGAGCCCTTCCTCGACGTTCGGGCGGTCGCGGCAGTCGTGGCGCAGGGCGCTCTCGAAGCGGTCCTCCATCAGGGCCCGGAGTCCGAGCAGGCCGGGGTCCCACTCCAGGGTGTCGGGGACGCCCGCGAAGCCCCGGTAGTGGAGCTCGTAGCAGAGGTGGAGGGCGAGCTGGAGATCCTCGCCGTAGGGGGAGCAGCGCGCGATGTCGGCCGACCGGGGCAGCCGGTCGGAGCCGCCGCCGAGCAGCCGGTTCCGTACCGCCTCGGAGATCTCGCCGCGGGCCTCGGGCGCCTCGGGCAGCGTGGCGGTGGCCGGTGGGGCCAGCAGGGTCATGACGTCTCCTCCTCTTCCTCGGCCGGGCCCCGCGTCGCGCGTGAGGGGCCGGTGGTCGTTCGCGTGGCCGCCGTGCCCGCACGGCGACGGAGGCGCGGGCGGTGGCTCGTGTCGCAGAACGGCGCCCGCAGGCTCCGCCGACACGTGCACAGGGCGATCACCGGCCTTTCGCAGAGGATCACCGAACCGTCCGGCATGACGATCTCCGCCGGCCCCTCGACGAGCAGCGGGCCTTCCGGGAGCGGACTCAACCGGGTCGGGGACGTCCGGGGCCGGGCGTTGCCCGGACCCTCCCGTCCACCGACCTCCTGGGCCCCCGCCGACGGGCCGCTCTCGTTCGGGGAAGCAGACATCACCCACACCACCCTTCGGTTCGGTCTCCGCGTCGGTATCGCGCGACTGCCCGGCCTCTTCTGTCCCGAATCACGCCCGGCACGCGCGGATCACCACGAGCTCTTCGGTAAGCGTCCCCGGAGGGACCAGCCCCCGGTCGGCGAACCACTCCGCGCGGGCCGACATCACGGGGCCGAACGGCTCGGTACGTCGCTCGACGACCTGGGCCCGAAGCCCGTTCCGCCCGAGCGCGTCGAGCGTGGCGGTGACCCCGGAGAGCGACGACTGCACGAGCAGCAGCACTCCGGACGGCGTGAGGAGGCCCGGCGCCCGTTCGCAGACGCGGTCGAGGACCAGGCGGCCGTCGGATCCGGCGTCCCAGCTCCTCCGCGGGCCGTGGGCGGGCAGGTCCGGGTCCTCGCTCGGCACGTACGGCGGGTTCACCGTGACCAGGTCGAAGCGTTCCCGCGCGACCGGGGCGTCCAGGTCGCCGCGCAGGGCGCGGATCCGGCAGCCGTAGAGCAGCGCGTTGAGCCGGGAGGCGGCGATCGCGGCGCGCGAGACGTCGACGGCGGTGGCCCGCGCGCCCCGCAGGGCGGCGGCGACCGCGACGATGCCGGTTCCCGTGCACAGGTCCAGGGAGCGCGCGCCGGAGTGGAGCTTCTCCCGCCGCACCTGCTCCACCAGGAGCCCGGTGTCTGCCTGGGGCGCGTACACCCCGGGGAGCCGGCAGACCCGGAGGCCGGCCTCGTGCTCCCCTTCGAGGACGGAACGGCCGTCGAAGACAGCGGAACCCATGCGATCAGCCCCTCACCGTGGTAGCGGCCAGGTCGTCGACCACCGCGCTCAGCCTGCCGTGTTCCCGGAAGACGGCACGTTGACGTGCCGCACCGCCGCCGTCCGTGCGGATCCGCTCCCACTGTTCGCGCACCCACGCGGTGTCTCCGGTGGCGTCGAGCCCCGGCCGCGCGAGGCTGATCAGCGCGTCGAGCAGCGCCGCTGCCGGCCGCTCACAGCCGTCGGCCGGATCCAGCCCGGTGCCCGTGATGCCCTGGACGGCGGCGAGCCGGTGGGCCCGGAGCAGCGCGGAACGGGGGATCAGGGGCGCGGGGACGCCGGCGTCGACGCGCGGCAGCAGGGTCGCGGCGAGACCGCGGACCAGCAGGGCGAGCAGCACCACCGTGTCGAGGTCCGCGTTGACGTCGGCGACCCGGATCTCCAGGGTCGGTACGTGCTCCGAGGGCCGGGCGTGCCAGTACACCATCCGGTTGTCGAGCACCGTCCCGTCCCTGACGAGGCGGGCGACATGGGCGAGGTACCGGGCCTCGTCCAGGACCGGCGTCGGGCCGACGGTGGGCCACCTGGCGTGCTCGACGGCGCGCCAGCTCTGGTAGCCGGTGTCCTGCCGCCCGGCGTAGGGCGAGTTCCCTGCCAGCGCCTGGAGCACGGGCAGCCAGGGCCGCATGTGCTGGGCCAGCGCGAGGGCCTGCTCGTGGGTGAGCGTCCCGACATGGACGTGGCAGCCGCAGACGAGTCCGTCGTCGCGCGCGACTCCGTCCTCGCGGGTGACCAGGGGCGCGAAGCGCCGGGCCATCAGCCGGTACCGCGCGGTGTCGGTCACCGTCAGCGGCTCGCCGGGCGGCAGTACGGGCGTGCCGGACGCGACCGGCATGCAGTCCGCCTCGCGGGCGGCCGCGCCCACCGCCGCGCGCAACCGGGCGAGCTCCTCGCGCAGGTCGTCGCGGCTCGCGGTGGCCCGGGTACAGATCTCGATCTGCGCGTTGAAGAACTCCGTCTGGACCTGCTCGCCGAGTTCGTGACTCGCCCGTCGGATGACCTCCGGCGCCCGGTTGACCGGGGCCCGCGTCACGCGGTCGACCAGCACGAACTCTTCTTCGACACCCATGGTCAGGATCTTCATCACCGCTCCTCGCGTCGGGGCGCGAGTACCCGGAAGCGAGCCCGCCATGCCGCGGTCCCGCCCACCCGGCCCACCCCCGCCGTCCGCACGCGACCGTTTCGGCCCCATGCCGTGCGGGCACTCGCCCGCGCGTCAGCGGCAAGCACCGGCGCCCACCGGCGCCGGCGGGCCCGTTGCGGGGAGGTGCGCGATGGCCGGTACCGAGGACCGGGGGCTCACCCCCGAGGCGTACGACGCCACGCCCTTCCTGCCCGGCCGCGGCGGACTCCCGGCGCTCCGCGAGGCGGCGGCCGAGTGCCGGGGCTGCCCCCTCCACCGCGACGCGACGGGGACCGTCTTCGGCCGGGGCGACCCGGACGCACGGCTGATGCTGGTCGGCGAGCAGCCCGGCGACCAGGAGGACCGCGAGGGCGTCCCCTTCGTGGGGCCCGCCGGACGACTGCTCCACCGCGCCCTGGCGGAGGCGGGGATCGACGAGAACGACCTGTACGTCACCAACGCGGTCAAGCACTTCACGTTCACTGTCGACGAGACCCGGAAACGCCGCATCCACAAGGCGCCGAGCCTGCGCGAGACCCTCGCCTGCCGGCCCTGGCTCACGGCCGAGATCCGGCTCGTCTCACCCGAGCTGATCGTCGTCCTCGGGGCCACGGCGGGGCGGGCCCTCCTCGGGCCCTCCTTCCGGGTCGGCAGCGACCGGGGGGTGCCGAGACCGCTGCCCGACGCCGACGACGGCATCCAGGTCCTCGCGACCGTCCACCCCTCGGCCGTCCTGCGGGCGCGAGACCGGCAGGAGATGTACGCGGGACTCGTCGCCGACCTCCGGACGGCGGCGGACGCCCTGTGAGCGGGGGCCGCGCCCCCCGGCACGGCGGGCCGGCGGATTCCGCGGCCGGAGGTCGGATTCCCGCCGGTTCGGCTCGCCCGGAGCGGGCAGACGCGGCCACGAGAGCACGACCTGAGGAGGCCGCACCATGAGCAAGGTGGAGCAGACGATCGACGTGGACGTGCCGCTGCGGAACGTCTACGACCAGTGGACCCAGTTCGAGGAGTTCCCGAGTTTCATGGAGGGCGTCGAGGACGTCCGGCAGACCGACGACCGGCACTGTCACTGGCGGACCAAGATCGCCGGGGTCCGGCGCGAGTTCGACACCGAGATCGTCGACCAGCTTCCGGAGCAGCGCATCGCGTGGCGTACGACGGGAGGCGACGTCAAGCAGATGGGCGTGGTCAGCTTCCAGCCCCTGGACGAGGCGCACACCCGGGTCCGGCTCGCGATGGACGTGGAGCCCCACGGCATGGCGGAGAAGGCCGCCGACGCGATGGGGATGCTCGACCGCCGGGTCAAGGGCGACCTCAAGCGCTTCAAGGGCTTCATCGAGGAGCGCGGGGACGCCACCGGAGGCTGGCGCGGCCGGATCCGCCCCGGAGAGGCCGGCACCGCCGGTGACGGCACCATGGGCCAGGACCCGTCCATGGGGACCAGCGCGAATCCCGAAGCGATGAGGGAGGCCCCGGGACCGGTGCAGATGCCCGGCTCGACGCCCGCCGCCGGCGAGCCGCGGTCCTGGCCGACGCCGCCCGACGACGAGCCCGGCATGCGCTGACCCTCACCCCACCGTGGTCCGAACGGAAAGGGGCCGGCCCCTCGGGGGCCGGCCCCTTTCCGTTTCTCCCGTTTCGGACACCGCGGTCGTGGCAAGTCGCGGGACATGATGCACATCGGGTACACCATGATGACCGAGCAGGCAGGCCCCCGTGAGCTGGTGGGACACGTCGTCGAGGCGGAGCGGGCCGGATTCGACTTCTCCGTGACCTCGGACCACTCCTTCCCCTGGCTGCCCTCCCAGGGACACGCGCCGTACGCGTGGAGCGTCCTCGGAGCGGCGGCGCAGGCGACCACCGAGATCCCGCTCATGACCTACGTGACCTGCCCGACCTTCCGCTATCACCCCGCGGTGATCGCACAGAAGGCCGCGACCCTCCAACTCCTCTCCGAAGGGCGGTTCCGGCTCGGCCTCGGCTCCGGCGAGAACCTCAACGAGCACATCGTCGGGAAAGGCTGGCCCTCGGCGCGCGTCCGTCTCGCCATGCTGGACGAGGCCGCGGAGATCATCCGCGCGCTGTTCACCGGGGAGTACGTGACGCACCACGGCACCCACTTCCAGGTGGCCGACGCCAAACTCTGGGACGTCCCGGACACGCCGCCGCCCCTCGGCATCGCCGTGTCCGGGCCCCGGTCCTGCGCGGTCGCCGGACGCCACGGCGACCTGGTGATCGCCACCGAGCCGAAACGCGAGCTGCTCGACGCTTTCGACGCCCAGGGCGGTGCGGGAAAGCCCCGGATCGGACAGCTGCCCATCTGCTACGACCCCGACAAGGACGCGGCGACGGCCCGCGCCCACGAGCAGTTCCGGTGGGCGCTGGGCGGCTGGCGCGTCAACGCCGAGCTGCCCCTGCCCGCGAGCTTCGAGCAGGCCTCCGAGCACACCCGTCCGGAAGACGTGGCGAAGAGCATCCCCTGCGGGGACGACGTGGACGCCGTCCTGGAGGCGGCCCGCCCCTTCGCCGAGGCCGGCTTCACCGACCTCGCCCTCGTCCAGATCGGCGGCGACCACCAGCTGCCCTTCATCCGCTGGGCCGAGTCGACCCTGCTGCCCGCCCTCCGCGACCTCTAGGGAGCCCGTCCATGGACCGCGCCGCGCTCTTCGACATCGACGGCACCCTCGTCGACACCAACCACCTGCACGTCGTCGCCTGGTGGGAGGCCCTCCGGCAGGGCGGCCACCGCGTCCCGACGCACGCCGTGCACCGCGCGATCGGCCTGCCGGGCGAGCAGCTCATCGACCATCTGCTCGGCGAGTCCCGCGACCGGTCGGACGACGACCGTCTCAGCGCCGCCCACGACACCCTCTACGGCTCCTTCTTCGAGCGGCTGCAGGCCTTCGACAGGGCCGGCGAGCTGCTGCGCACCCTCGCCGACGACGGGTGGAAGGTCGTCCTCGTGACCTCGGCCAAAGACCGCGAGCTCGCCGCGCTGCGCCGCGCCATCGACGCCGACGAGGCCCTGACGGACACCGCCACCGCCGACGACGTCGAGGAGGGCAAACCGGCCCCCGACCCGATCGAACACGCCCTCTCCCTCGTCGGCGTGCCCGCCGACCGGGCCGTGTTCGTGGGCGACAGCGTCTGGGACATGGAGGCCGCGCGCCGCGCGCACGTGGTGTGCGCCGGGCTGCTGTGCGGCGGCATCCCGCGGGCCGACCTCACCGAAGCGGGCGCCGCCTCCGTGTACGCCGACCCGGCCGACCTCCTCGCCCACCTGGACACGAGCCCCTTCAAGAGCGTCCCGGCGGCCTAGAGAGTGTTCCGCGCGTGGCAGCGGCGGGGGCCTCCGCCCGGAGGGTTTGCGCGACCGCCCTCCGGGCAACCGCATCTCGCGGAACGGCACGCACGCGCCGGCCCGCGTGCCCCACCGACACGCACCGAAGGACCCGGCCCGGTCCGGCGCGTAGCGTCGGGCCGCCCCCAGGACGGAGGACCGCGATGAACGGCGGCGAGAGCGAGTACCAGATCGCCCGGTTCAGGGAACGGCTCGCACGCGAGGACGTGGCCGAACTCGGCGTGCGCGTCGAGGTCCGCGGCGCCGCCGTCGTCCTGACGGGCACGCTCCCCACGGCCGACCGCCGCGAAGAGATCCTCCGCCTCGCCGGCGTCCAGCTGGCCGGCATCCCCCTCCACGCGGATCTCCTGGTCGCCTCCGCCGAGCCCCCCGACCGTTCGGAGGACCTGTCGTGACCACCGACGCCGAAGGGGACGGGGCCGTCGTCCGTGTGGCGGCCGTGGGCGACATCCATCTGAGCCCGGACTGCCGGGGCCTGCTCCGCCCGTCCTTCGAGACCCTCCCGCTCTGCGCGGACCTGCTGCTCCTCGCCGGCGACCTCACCCGGCACGGCACGGTCCCGGAGGCCGAGGTGGTCGCGGACGAGGTGCGCGACATCGGCGTCCCCGTGGTCGCCGTCCTCGGCAACCACGACTACCACTCCGAGCGGGAGGCCGACGTCACCCGCGTCCTCACCGAGGCCGGGGTCACGGTCCTGGAAGGGGACGGCGTGGTCCTGCCGGTGGCGGGACGCAAGGTCGGCGTCGCCGGGGCGAAAGGCTTCTGCGGCGGCTTCGCGGGCCGCAGCGCCGGGGAGTTCGGCGAGCGCGAGATGAAGGACTTCGTACGCAGCGCGCGCCGCAGCGCCGAAGGCCTGTACCGGGCGCTGGCCGACGTGGGCGCCGACGGCTGCGGGGCCAGGATCGCCCTCACCCACTTCGCGCCCGTGCCCGACACGCTGGCCGGCGAACCCGTCGAGATCTACCCCTTCCTGGGCAGCTACCACCTCGCCGAGGCCATCGACCGGGCGGGCGCCGACCTCGCGGTGCACGGCCACGCCCACCTCGGCACCGAACACGGCATGACCGCCGGCGGGGTGCGCGTCCGCAACGTCGCCCAGCCCGTCATCGACCGGGCCTTCGCCCTGTACCACCTGCCGCTCGCCGCGAGCTGAGCGGCAGTCAGCGGGCCGGAGCGCCCCCGCCGCGCACACGTCCCGGCAGTTGGTCGGGATTCGGTGAAACCTTGCGACTCCTCGTACCGTCCTCTCACCAGGGAGATGATCGGAACACGGGGAGTGGGGATTTCCATGGGGCAGGGCAAGTACACCGCGCACATAGCCGTGGTGGCTTCGGCGGTGGGGCTGAGTCTGGCGGTGTGGGGTGCCGCGGCGCTGATGGACAGTGAGGCCGCCGCGAAGATGGGCGACGCGCCCAGCTCGCAGGCGCCCGCCGGCAAGCCGGGGGAGCCGGCCGAGGTGCGGCCGCAGAAGGTGCCCGAGAGCATCGCGCACGCCGCGGAGGCGGGGGGATCGGCGGTGAACATCACCATCGACGACGGGCCGGACCCGCGGTGGACGCCCCAGATGCTGGACATCCTCAAGCAGAACGGCGTCAAGGCCGTGTTCTGCATGGTCGGCCCGCAGGCCCGCCAACACCCCGACCTCGTCAGGAGGGTCGTCGCCGAGGGCCATCGGCTCTGCGACCACACCGTGTCCCACGACACGACGATGGACAAGAAGCCCGTCGCGTACCAGAAGCAGCAGATCCTCGAAGCGAGGAAGATGATCGAGGACGCCGCCGGGGGAGCGAAGGTCGAGTACTACCGGGCGCCGGGCGGCGCGTTCACCCCGGACAGCCGGCGGCTCGCCGCCGCGGCGGGGATGCGGCCGCTCGGCTGGAACGTGGACACGAAGGACTTCGAGCAGCCGGGCACGGCCTCGATCGTCAACACCGTCAAGAACGAGCTGTCCAACGGGCCCACGATCCTCTTCCACGACGGCGGCGGTGACCGCGGCCAGACCGTCGCGGCCCTGCGCCAGGTGCTGCCGTGGCTCAAGGAGAGCGGACACACCTTCAGCTTCCCCGTACGTACGACCCCTTGAGCCGGCCGGAGGCGCCGGGATTCCCGTTCGGGCGCTGAGGCGGGGGAGGACCGCGGCCCGCGGCAGCCCGGCCCGTCGTGAGGGTGCGACCTCGACACGGCGTATCTCCTCGATCCGCCGCCGCGTTCCTCTCGAAGGTCCGGTGCCCGGGTGGCGCCGGACCTTCGCCGGTTCCGCCGGCGGGGTCAGGACGCGGCGGGCGTCTCCCGTACGGGGTGCTTGCTCAGGATCGAGACCCGGTTGAAGGCGTTGATCGTGATCGCCACCCAGATGACCGCCGAGATCTCGTCGTCGCTCAGCGACCGGCGGGCCGTGGCGTAGGCGCGTTCCTGCGCGAGGGCGTCGGCGGGGGCGGTGGTGGCCTCCGCCAGGGCGAGGGCCGCGCGCTCCCGATCCGTGAAGAGCTCGGTGTCGCGCCAGGCGGCGAGCACGCCGAGGCGGCGGGGCGTCTCGCCGGAGCGCAGGGCGGCCCCGGTGTGCGCGTCGAGGCAGGACGCGCAGCCGTTGATCTGGGACACACGCACGTTGACGAGCTCCACCAGGATGCGGTCGAGCCCCGCCTCGTCGGCCGTCGCGCGCACGGCCTTGGCCGTCCGCAGCAGTGCGTGGTACGCGTCGGGGCTCTGCTTGTCGAGGTGGATCCGCCTGTCCGCCGGGGCTCCTGCCGTGTCGCTCACCGTGCGCTCCCTCCGGGCCTTCGTGGCCGCGTCACCGGACGGTGCGCGTCACCGTCGCAGGAGCTATCATGATCCATGATTGTTGAAAATGGAACTAATTTCGGAGGGGTCGGCATGGATATCGCGGAGATCGAGGTCCTGACGGCACGGGACGTCCCCCTGGGCGGGCCGCGCGCGATGACCGTACGGCGGACGCTCCCCCAGCGGGCCCGGACGCTGATCGGGGCCTGGTGCTTCGCCGACCACTACGGTCCCGACGACGTCTCCGAATCCGGCGGCATGGACGTCGCACCCCACCCGCACATCGGACTGCAGACCGTGAGCTGGCTGTTCAGCGGCGAGATCGAGCACCGCGACAGCCTGGGCAGCCACGCGTACGTACGCCCCGGCGAGCTGAGCCTCATGACCGGCGGCCACGGCATCAGCCACACCGAGGTGTCCACCGCCCGCACCACCACCCTGCACGGCGTGCAGCTCTGGGTGGCACTCCCCGGGGAACACCGCGACACCGCCCGGAACTTCCAGCACTACGCCCCGGAGACGGTCCGCGTCGACGGCGCGGACCTCAGGGTGTTCCTCGGCTCCCTCGCCGGCTCGGCCTCCCCGGTCCCGACCTTCACCCCGCTGCTCGGCGCCGAACTCCTCCTGGACCCGGGCGCGACCGTCACCCTCCGCACGGACGCCGCCTTCGAGCACGGCCTGCTCGTCGACAGCGGAGAGGTCCGCCTGGCCGGAACGCTCCTGCGCCCGGCCGAGCTGGGATACGCCGGCACCGGCGCCGAGGAGCTGACCCTCACCAACGAGTCGGACGCCCCCGCCCGCGCCGTCCTCCTCGGCGGGACCCCGTTCGAGGAGGAGATCGTCATGTGGTGGAACTTCATCGGCCGCAGCCACGAGGACATCGTCGAGGCCCGTGAGGAGTGGGAGAAGGCCTCCGACCGCTTCGGCGAGGTCGACGGCTACCCCGGCGACCGCCTCCCCGCCCCCGCCCTCCCCAATGCCCGGATCGCCCCGCGCAAGAACCCGGCGCTCGGCTGACCTGGGTCTTTCTCTGTCGAGTCGATGGAGGGGATGAGGAACGCCCGGGTGCGCATGTGGCTGACCTTGTTTACGGGGGCAGAGGTCCGACCCGCGGGCCGCGGCCTGTGACGGTGCGCCCCCCGCCGTCCCTCGGCGGACCGTTCCCACTTGGAGGAGCCCTTCTGGTGACGGGGTGTGCGGGCGTGTACCGTCCCCGTTAGCTGTCGTGGTTCGGACGTTCCCTTTGCCCACGCTTTCGGCGTGGGCGTTTTGCTGTGCTGTGCCGCAGGAACCAGGGCGATCACCTCCGCCTCCCACACCGTGTGGGCGGCGTCCATCGACTGGAAGGCATGAGACATGGCTACGGGAACTGTGAAGTGGTTCAACGCGGAGAAGGGCTTCGGCTTCATCGCCCAGGACGGCGGCCGCCCGGACGTCTTCGCCCACTACTCGGCGATCAACTCCTCGGGCTTCCGTGAGCTCCAGGAGGGCCAGGCCGTGACGTTCGACGTCACCCAGGGCCAGAAGGGCCCCCAGGCGGAGAACATCTCCCTCGCCTGATCCGTCACCACCCCGTCGGCGAAACCGGGGGCACCGGACTCCAGACGCGCCGCTGCTCTGCGCACCCCGATCCGCGTGTCCCCGGAACGCACTCACGCTGTGGTTGACACTGCGGAACGAACGGACCGGGGGCTCGGCGATGCCGAGGTGACCTGAGCCGGAAGGCGCTGGTCGAGGCGCGTGCGCCCGTCGCCAGAGCTGCATCGGCGTCCGGCCGGGGCCTTACACGCCGGTAACCTGCCGCGCCGTGCTACGGCGCGACGCGGCAGACCTGTGGTCGGCTCTCTCCGGGTGGATGATGTCTAGGTGAAGGGCCTGGCTGTGGCGCTCACCCTGGCGGATCACCGCGTCGGCGCAGGGCGGGCTCGTCGAAGGGACCGTGGCCGTGAGTGAAGGGCAGAGGGAGCTTCCTCGGCTTCTGACCGCAGCGGAGACGGCCGCGCCGGTGGACGCCGTCGACGTCGTCGCGCGGGATCTGCGACGGCGGTTCGAGGCCGTCGAGGTCTCCTTCCTCATCGTGGACCTGACGGGGAAGGCGGTGGCCCGGCTGTCCACCACCGCGGTGGGGGAGAGCGGCCGGAGAGCGGAACGCATTCCACTGTTCGGCAGCGTGTACGAACATGTGATCCGTACCCAGCGGCTGTACCAGGAGGCGACCCACCGCGGACACCGCGTGATCGCGCCCGTCACCAACCGAGGGGACGCGATCGGGCTCCTGGAACTCCTTCTGCCGGCCGGACCCGGCGAGGACACCCTCACCGCGGTCGGGGAGGCCGCGCACGTCCTGGCCTACGTCGTGATCGCCAACGGTCGCTTCACCGACCTCTACACCTGGGGCAAGCGCTCCAGGCCGCCCACGCTGGCCGCGGAGATCCAGTACCAGTTGCTTCCCCCGGCCCTGTCGTGCGAAGCGGCCCAGTTCACCCTGTGCGGGAGCCTCGAGCCCTCCGAAGACCTCAGCGGCGACACCTTCGACTACATCCTGGACCGCGACACCCTGCACGTGTCCGTGACCGACCCCATGGGGCACGACATCGACGCGGCCCTGGCCGCCACCGTGCTGGTCGGCGCCTTGCGGGGAGCCCGTCGCGCAGGGGCCGGCCTGGTGGAGCAGGCTCATCTGGCGGACCAGGCCCTGGCCGACCACGGCCAGGGCCACGCCACGGGGCAGCTGCTGCGCATCAACCTCCGCACCGGGCGGGCCCAGCTCGTCAACGCCGGTCACCCCTGGCCACTGCGACTGCGCCAGGGGGTCGCGAAGGCGATCACCTGCGAGGTGGACCATCCCTTCGGACTGTCCGTGCCCATGCCCCACCCGTACCGCGCTCAGGACGTCGACCTGCGCCCCGGCGACCGACTGCTCATGTTCACCGACGGCATGCTCGAGCGCCACGGAGAGAAGGTCGATCTGCCCGGCCTCCTGGAACGCACCCGGAACCTGCACCCCCGCGAGACCGCTCTGGCGATGACGTCGGCGGTACGGGACGCAGCCGGCGACCGCCTGGAGGACGATGCCACCGTGATGTGTCTGGACTGGCACGGTCCGCAGGAGACCCAGCGGCACGTCAGCTCCGGGGCGGACACCCGCCAAGCCTCGGCCGACCGCCCGAAGCCGTAGGCTCGGCCGTACCGGCCGCGAAAGTCCGAGCTGGATACCGCCGGATCACGACTGATCCCGCACGCCCGCGCTGAGAGCGACGAGTCGTGACCGGCGACCGTAACCGCCGCCCACCCCGGCGGAACCCGGGCCCTCATCGTGTCCTGAGAAGCCCTCGCTCCCTGCACCGCACGGCGAAAGCCCCCGCGAGAACCGGGCGGACAGCCTGAGGTGCAGGCGCACGCATGAGGCCCGATCCACAGGATCCGGGCCTCATGACACTTCAGTAGCGGGGACAGGATTTGAACCTGCGACCTCTGGGTTATGAGCCCAGCGAGCTACCGAGCTGCTCCACCCCGCGTCGGTAGCCCCAACTGTACGGCACCACGGCACTACCCGTGACCAGGCCACTTGGCTTGCCCGACCACAGGGCCGACACGACCCCAGGCGCCGATGCCGGCCTCCTGCCGACCGCTGCCTGGCGCAAAGGGTGCTGACCTGTGATGATGCGGTTTCCACGGGGGTTGTGGTGGAACTTCACCGGCCGCGGCCACGAGGACGTCGTCGAGCCGCAGTCAGCGCGGCCGCGCGGTCGAGGGCTACCCGGGCTACCGGCTCCCCGCCCCAGCCCCGGCCGACGTCCTGATCGCCCCGCGCCAGAACGCCCGGCCCGCCGAAGCCCCGTTCCCCCGCACCTCCTCCCACCCCACGAAAGGCACTCCCATGACCGAGCAGACCACCACCACCCACCCGGTGGTCCGGCGCGTGGACCCCCGGCACCGGTACGAGATCCTCGTCGACGAGAAGCGCGCCGGCCTGACCGCGTACCGCGACCGCGACGACCGGAGGGTGTTCTTCCACACCGAGATCGACGACGCCTACGCCGGACAGGGCCTGGCCGCGATCCTCGTCGAGCAGGCCCTCACCGACGTGCGCGCCTCCGGGATGCGCATCGTCCCCGTCTGCCCCTACGTGGCGAAGTTCCTCAAGAAGCACGAGGAGTTCGCCGACCTCACGGACCAGGTGACGCCCGAGGTCGTCGAGTGGCTGGATGCCCAGCTGAAGCGCTGACCCCTGGTCAACACGACGCAGAGGAAGGCCGACACTTCACACGCACGGACGAGCCATGCGCCCCCGGCCCCCCGGCCCCCCGGACCGGGGGGCCGAACGGGCGCACGAACCGGCCGGCCCGTCGCGCGCCGTTGGCCGACTCGCGAGTGAGTGGCCGGAACCCTGCTGATCGCCGGGATAAACATCGTTCAAGCAAGATCACTGCATGGAGGTAATGCCCCCGGAGTCCAAGGGTGAGGCGGGCTCGACGGCCGTTACTGTTCCCCGGGATCTGGACGGATTCCCGGATCTTCGCCCCCCCTCGTCTTCTTTCACCGGATTTCAGCGCGCCCGCGCGCCGGAATCCGCCTGTGCGAAAGAGAGCCCGCCCGATGACCGTTGACGATCACCCGGACGTCCAGCCGGCGCCGCCCCGGCAGTCCAGTCTCAGCACCACGGCCGCCCGCAACCTCGCCACCACCACCAAGTCCGCCCCGCAGATGCAGGAGATCAGCTCCCGCTGGCTGCTGCGGATGCTTCCCTGGGTGGAGACCAAGGGCGGCGCCTACCGGGTGAACCGCCGGCTGACGTACACCGTCGGCGACGGACGCGTCGAGTTCGTGCAGGACGGCTCCCGCGTCCGCGTGATCCCGCGCGAACTCGGCGAACTGGCCCTGCTGCGGGGCTTCGACGACATCGACGTGCTGAACGCCCTCGCCGAGCGCTGCGTCCAGCGCGACTTCCAGGCCGGCGAGGTGCTCGTCCAGCGCGGTACGCCCGCCGAGAAGATCCACCTGATCGCCCACGGCCGCGTCAGCCAGACATCCGTCGGCAAGTACGGCGACGAGGTCGCGGTCGCGGTTCTCGCCGACGGCGACCGGTTCGGTGAGAACGCCCTGCTGGACGCCGACGCCGGCTGGGACTACACCGCGACCGCCGAGACCTCCGGCACCCTGCTCACCCTCTCCCGCGCCGACTTCGCGAACATCCTCGCCTCGGCACCGAGCCTCCAGGCCCACATCCAGGAGTTCGGCTCGCTGCCCCTCCAGCGGCAGAACAAGCACGGCGAGGCCGAGATCGCGATGTCGGCCGGCCACAAGGGCGAGGCCGAGATCCCCGGCGCCTTCGTCGACTACGAGCTCAACCCGCGCGAGTACGAACTCTCCGTCGCCCAGACCGTCCTGAAGGTCCACACCCGCGTCGCGGACCTCTACAACGGGCCGATGAACCAGACGGAGGAGCAGCTCAGGCTCACCGTCGAGGCGCTGCGCGAGCGCCAGGAGTACGAGCTGATCAACAACCCGGAGTTCGGCCTGCTCCCCAACGCCGACTTCAAGCAGCGGATCCAGCCGCACTCCGGCCCGCCCACCCCGGACGACCTGGACGAGCTGCTCTGCCGCCGCCGGAGCACCAAGCTCTTCCTCGCCCACCCCCGGACGATCGCCGCGATCGGACGCGAGTGGAACCGCGCCGGGCTCTACCCGGACACCGTCGAGCTCGACGGGCACCAGGTCCCGGCCTGGCGCGGGGTCCCGATCCTCCCCTGCAACAAGATCCCCATCAGCAAGGAGAACACCAGCTCGATCCTCGCCATGCGTCTCGGCGAGGACAACCAGGGCGTCATCGGTCTGCGCCAGACCGGTCTGCCCGAGGAGTACGAGCCGGGCCTGTCCGTGCGGTTCATGGGGATCGACGAGCAGGCGATCATGTCGTACCTCGTCACGACGTACTACTCCGCCGCCGTCCTCGTCCCGAACGCGCTCGGCGTTCTGGAGAACGTGCAGATCGCGCGCAGGCGCGACTAGGACGTGCCCGGGGCTCCCCCCCCCGCAGGCCATCACCACCCGGACCACCCGGGCCGGGCCGGCGTGCCCGGAATCCGGGACGGCCCACCCGCCCTCTCCAAGGAGTCACGGATGCCCGATCCCGGGCTTTCCCCTCTGCAGTCCAGCCTGCCCGACGCCGCCGCCCACTTCGGGGCCGACGTCCTCGCCGCCGCGGCGGCCCGTGCCGAGGCCCTCGCCCTCGGACACCCCCCGCTGGCCACCGCCGCCCAGGTCCGGGCCGTGGCCCCGGCCGGGCCGCCCGCCGGAACCGGTACCGAAGCCCCCGTCGCCGAGCCCGGCGCCGACCGATCGGCCCCGCCCTCCGCGCCGTTCGGCGCCTCCCCGGTCGCGGCGGCCGCAACCGGGGGCGTACAACCGCCCGTTCAGGGTGGGGAGGGGGCGGCGTGGGTCCCGCGCGGGCCCACCGGTCTCGGCACGGCCGGCCTCTCCCTGGCCCCGCGCGCGGAGCTTCCGGCGGCGGGACCGCACAGGGAGCCTCCCGCGGCCCCCGCGCCTCCGGCGGACGCCCTGATCATCCCCGGCCTCTACTGGCACCCGGTGCCCGAGCCCGACCCGGTGCGCGTGGCGGAGGTCAGCCGCCGCATCAAGTCCTGGGCCGTCGACGAGGTGCAGCTCTTCCCCGACGACTGGGAGGGCGACTTCGACGGGTTCCACGTCGGGCGCTACATGGTGGCCTGCCACCCCGACGCCCCGACCGTCGACCACCTCATGGTCGCCACCCGGCTGATGGTCGCCGAGAACGCCGTGGACGACTGCTACTGCGAGGACCTCGGCGGCTCGCCCATCGGTCTGGGCGGACGTCTCCTCCTCGCCCACACCGCCCTGGACCCGCTGCACTCGACCGCCGAGTACCAGCCGGAGTGGGCGAAGTCGCTCCACGCGGACGCGCCCCGGCGCGCCTACCGCTCCGCCATGGAGTACTTCGTCCGGCAGGCGACCCCCTCCCAGGCCGACCGGTTCCGGCACGACATGGCGCGGCTGCACCTGGGCTACCTCGCCGAGGCCGCGTGGGACGAGACGAACCACGTGCCGGAGGTCTGGGAGTACCTCGTGATGCGTCAGTTCAACAACTTCCGCCCCTGCCCCACCATCACCGACACCGTCGGCGGCTACGAACTCCCCGCCGACCTGCACGCCCAGCCGGCCATGCAACGGGTCCTCGCGCTCGCGGGCAACGCCAGCACCATCGTCAACGACCTGTACTCGTACACCAAGGAACTCGCCAGCCCCGGCCGGCACATGAACCTGCCCGTGGTGCTCGCCGAGCGGGAGTCCCTCTCGGAGAGGGACGCCTACCTGAAGGCGGTCGAGGTCCACAACGACCTCATGCGCGACTTCGAGGCCGCGTCCGCCGAGCTGGCCGACGCCTGCCCCGTCCCGAGCGTCCTCCGCTTCCTGCGGGGAGTGGCCGTGTGGGTCGACGGCAACCACTACTGGCACCAGACCAACACCTACCGCTACAGCCTGCCCGATTTCTGGTAAGAACGGATGTCATCTGTGACCCACACCGAGCTCCCCACCGTCCACGGCACCTCCGCGTTCGTTCCCGGCCCGGCGACGCCGTACCAGGGAGACATCGCCCGGTACTGGAACGCCGAGGCCAGGCCCGTGAACCTGCGCCTGGGTGACGTCGACGGGCTGTACCACCACCACTACGGCATCGGCGCCGTCGACCACGACGCCCTCGGGGACATCGAGGACAGCGAGTACGAGAAGAAGCTGATCGCCGAGCTGCACCGGCTCGAGTCGGCGCAGACCGAGGTCCTCCTGGACCACCTGGGTGCGATCACCGGCGAGGACACCCTCGTCGACGCCGGCTGCGGCCGCGGCGGTTCGAGCGTCATGGCCCACCAGCGCTTCGGATGCAAGGTCGAGGGTGTCACCCTCTCCTCCGCGCAGGCCGAGTTCGCCAACAGGCGCGCCAGGGAACTGGGCATCCAGGACCACGTCCGCGCCCAGGTCTGCAACATGCTCGACACCCCCTTCGAGAAGGGCAGCATCGCCGCCTCGTGGAACAACGAGTCGAGCATGTACGTCGACCTGGACGACCTCTTCGCCGAGCACTCGCGCTTCCTGAAGGTCGGCGGCCGCTATGTGACCATCACCGGCTGCTGGAACCCGAAGTACGGCCAGCCCTCGAAGTGGGTCTCCCAGATCAACGCGCACTTCGAGTGCAACATCCACTCCCGCCGTGAGTACCTGCGCGCGATGGCCGACAACCGGCTCGTGCCGCAGGCCGTCATCGACCTGACGCCGGACACCCTGCCCTACTGGGAGCTGCGGGCCACGTCCTCGCTGGTCACCGGCATCGAGGAGGCGTTCATCGAGTCGTACAAGGACGGCTCGTTCCAGTACGTCCTGATCGCGGCCGACCGCGTCTGACGTCCCGGCCCACGACCGAGGGGGCGGGTCCGTCCATCGGCGGACCCGCCCCTCGCGTCATGCGGCCGGGGCCTTCTCCTTCACGGGGGTCTCGGTGGCCGGGGCGCTCACCCGTTCCGTACGGGGCGCCTGGCCGGCCCGCAGGCCGAGGCGGGCGATGACCGCGACGAGGGCGAAGGCGGCGGCGCCGATTCCGAAGGTGAGGGTGAAGCCGGACTCGGCGGGCAGGGCCGGGACTCCGGCGGGCAGGTGCTCGATCGTCTTCGAGGCCAGGATCGTGGTGACCACGGCGCTGCCGATCGCGCTGCCGGTGGAGCGGGAGATGGAGTTGATGCCGTTGGCGATGCCGCTCTGGTGGTGCGGGACGCTCGCCATGATGACGGCGGGCATGGCCGCGTACCCGAAGCTGACGGCCGCGCCGACGATCACGCCGGCACCGATCACCGAGGCCGTGTGGCCGTGGTCGATCGCGAGCCAGGCGAAGCCCACGGCGCCGAGGGCGGCGGCCAGGGTCAGCGCCGTGCGCGGGCCGCGGTGGCGGACGAGCCGGCCGCCGATCGGGGAGGCGAGCAGCGAGACGATCGCGCCGGGCAGCAGGAACTCCACGGAGGCGCGGAGGATGGACGCGCCGAAGCCGTAGCCGGTGAGGGCCTCGGGCATCTGGACGAGGTACGAGACGCCCAGGAAGTTCGCGAACATGCCGAAGCCGACCAGGATGCCGGCCAGGTTGGCCATGAGCACCGGACGGTGCACGAACATGCGCATGTCGACGAGGGGTTCGCGGACCTTGAGCTCGGTGAGGACCCAGACGACGGTCATGACGGCCGCGCCGGCGAAGCTGCCGAGGGTGCGGCCGGAGGTCCAGCCCCACTCGTGGCCCTGCGAGATCGGCAGCAGGAGCAGCAGCAGGGTGGCGCCGAGGGTGAGCGCGCCGAGGAAGTCGGTGCGGCCGCCGGTCTTGTGGCGGGTCGCGGGGACCAGGAGCACGACGGCGAGCAGGGCGATCGCGGCGAAGCCGGTGGCCATCCAGAAGGCGCTGCGGTAGTCGGCGTCGGAGCCGGAGGTGAGCAGGCCGGTGGCGACGAGCGCGAGGCCGCTGCCGAAGGCGAGGGTGCCGCTGACGAGGGACATCGCGCCGGGCAGCTTCTGCGGGCGGACCTCCTCGCGCAGGACGGACAGGGCCAGCGGGAAGATCGCGGTGGCGGCGCCCTGGAGGACGCGGCCGAGGATCAGCAGGGGGAGCGAGGTCGCCAGGGCCGCGACGACGGAGCCGGCGACCATGACGCCGAGGACGGCGACCAGGGTGGGCTTCTTGCCGTGCTGGTCGCCGAAGCGGCCGAGCAGCGGGGTGAAGACGGCCGCGGAGAGCAGCGTGGCGGTGGTGACCCAGCTGACGTTCGCGACCGAGGTGCCCAGGTCGGCGCGGATGAGGCCGAGGATCGGGACCGGCAGGGTCTGCATCATCGACACGACCATGGCGGCGAGACTCAGCGCGAAGACGATGAGCGTCTCGCGCCGGGGATCGGTGGCGGGCGGGGTGGTCTGACTCATGTGTGGGGGCCTTCTCGGTGCTTCAGGTCGTCGATCGTTGATGTCATCAAGTAATACGACGACGGTAGGCCCGATGCTTGAGAGGGTCAAGTAATTGCTTGAGGTGCTTAAGTAAACAATTGATAATGTCAAGGATCGTGAGTACGCTCGCAGCATGACCGCGACGACCCCCGAGACGCCCACCAAGCTCCAGCTGCTTGAGCTCCTCGCCGCCATCGGCACGGCCCAGTGGCGCGACTTCGCCGCGGCCGCCGCCCACCACGGGCTGACGTCCACGCAGGCCAAGGTCCTCGCCCAGCTGAACGGCCCGCTGCCGATGCGTGCCCTCGCCACCCTGCTGGTCTGCGACGCCTCGAACGTCACCGGGATCGTGGACCGCCTGGAGGGACGCGGTCTCGTGCGCCGCGAGGCCGACGCCTCCGACCGGCGCGTGAAGAACGTCGTGGCGACCGACGAGGGCCGTGAGGTCATCCGGCGGGTCCGCGAGGAGATGCAGGCCACCCACGGCGCCCTCGACACCCTCGGCGCGGAGGACAGTGCCACCCTGTACGCCCTGCTCGCGCGGCTGCGTCCGGGCATGGAGAAGGACGCCTGAGCCCGGGACCGGAGAAGGGCGCCTGACGGGAAACCCGTTCAGGCGCCCTTCTCCAGGCGTCCTCCGGCACAGCCCTCGGCCCGCCGCCTCAGTCCCGCCGCTCCCCGAAGGTCCTGAGGATCTCCTCGGCGGCCAGGGTCGCCGTCAGCTCGCCGTCCCTGACCCGCCGCTCCAGGGAGGGCGTGACGTCCTGGACCGCCGGGTCGGCGCTCAACCGCCGGAGCAGCTCGTCGCGGACCATGGTCCAGGTCCAGTCGACCTGCTGGTCCTGACGCTTGGCCGTGAGACGGCCGGTCGAATCGAGGAGCGCGCGGTGCTGCCGCAGCCGCTCCCAGACCTCGTCGAGGCCCGCCGACTCCCGGGCGCTGCAGCTGAGGACCGGCGGCGTCCAGATCGCGTCGGCGCCGTGCATCAGCCGCAGCGCGCCCGCCAGTTCACGCGCGGCGGCGCGGGCGTCGCGCTCGTGCGGGCCGTCCGCCTTGTTGACCGCGACCACGTCGGCCAGCTCCAGTACGCCCTTCTTGATGCCCTGGAGCTGATCGCCCGTCCGGGCCAGGGTGAGCAGCAGGAACGAGTCGACCATGTTCGCGACGGCGGTCTCCGACTGCCCGACGCCGACCGTCTCCACGAGCACCACGTCGTAGCCCGCGGCCTCCATCACGACCATCGACTCGCGGGTCGCCTTCGCGACCCCGCCGAGCGTGCCGGCGCTGGGGGAGGGGCGGACGAAGGCCGCCGGGTCGACGGCGAGCCGCTCCATCCGGGTCTTGTCGCCGAGGATCGAGCCGCCCGTACGGGTCGACGACGGGTCGACGGCGAGCACGGCCACCCGGTGGCCGAGCCCGGTCAGCATCGTGCCGAACGCGTCGATGAAGGTCGACTTGCCGACCCCGGGCACCCCGCTGATCCCGATCCGCACGGCCTTGCCGCTGTGCGGCAGGAGCTCGGTGAGCAGCTCCTGCGCGAGGGCCCGGTGCTGGGGACGGGTGGACTCGACGAGGGTGATCGCGCGGGCGATCACCGCCCGCTTCCCGTCGAGCACACCCTTCACGTACGTGTCGAGACCGATCACAGGTCGTGCCCGAGGTCGGCCCCGAGCCGGGTCACCAGGTCGTGGGCCGCGTCCGGGATCACCGTCCCCGGCGGGAACACGGCCGCCGCACCCATCTCCAGGAGCGTCGCCACGTCCTGCGGGGGGATCACCCCGCCGACCACGATCATGATGTCCTCGCGGCCCTCCGCCGCCAGCTCCTCGCGGAGCGCCGGCACGAGGGTGAGGTGCCCCGCGGCCAGCGACGAGACCCCGACGATGTGCACGTCCGCCTCGACGGCCTGCCGCGCCACCTCGGCCGGGGTCTGGAACAGCGGGCCGACGTCCACGTCGAAGCCCAGGTCGGCGAAGGCGGTGGCGATCACCTTCTGGCCGCGGTCGTGCCCGTCCTGGCCCATCTTGGCGACCAGGATGCGCGGCCGGCGCCCCTCGGCCTCGCCGAAGGCGTCGACCAGGGCCCGGGTGCGCTCCACGGAGGGGGACTCGCCTGCTTCGTTGCGGTACACACCCGAGATCGTACGGATCTGGCCCGCGTGCCGTCCGTACACCTTCTCCAGGGCGTCGGAGATCTCGCCGACGGTGGCCATCGCTCGGGCCGCCCGCACGGCCAGCTCCAGGAGGTTGCCGTCGCCGCCGGCGGCCCGGGTGAGCGCGTCGAGCGCGTCCCGGCAGGCGGTCTCGTCGCGCTCCTCGCGCAGCCGCTTCAGCTTGGCGATCTGCTGGGCGCGGACGGAGGAGTTGTCGACCTTGAGGACGTCGATCTGCTCGTCGGTCGCCACCCGGTACTTGTTGACGCCGATCACCGGCTGCCGGCCGGAGTCGATACGGGCCTGGGTGCGGGCCGCCGCCTCCTCCACGCGCAGCTTGGGGATGCCCGCGTCGATGGCCTTGGCCATGCCGCCGGCCTGCTCGACCTCCTGGATGTGCTGCCAGGCGCGCCGGGCCAGGTCGTACGTCAGCTTCTCGACGTACGCGCTGCCGCCCCACGGGTCGATCGTCCGGCAGGTGCCCGACTCCTGCTGGAGGAGCAGCTGCGTGTTCCGGGCGATGCGCGCGGAGAAGTCGGTGGGCAGCGCGAGCGCCTCGTCGAGGGCGTTGGTGTGCAGCGACTGGGTGTGGCCCTGGGTCGCCGCCATCGCCTCCACGCACGTCCGCGTGACGTTGTTGAACACGTCCTGCGCGGTCAGCGACCAGCCCGAGGTCTGCGAATGCGTCCGCAGCGACAGCGACTTGGCGTTCTGCGGATCGAACTGCTTCACCAGCTTCGCCCACAGCAGCCGCGCCGCGCGCAGCTTGGCGATCTCCATGAAGAAGTTCATGCCGATCGCCCAGAAGAACGACAGGCGCGGCGCGAACGCGTCCACGTCGAGCCCGGCCTCGCGGCCCGCGCGGATGTACTCCACACCGTCCGCGAGCGTGTACGCCAGCTCCAGGTCGGCCGTCGCGCCCGCCTCCTGGATGTGGTAGCCGGAGATGGAGATGGAGTTGTAGCGCGGCATCCGCTGCGAGGTGTACGCGAAGATGTCGGAGATGATCCGCATCGAGGGACCGGGCGGATAGATGTACGTGTTGCGGACCATGAACTCCTTGAGGATGTCGTTCTGGATGGTCCCGGCCAGCTTCTCGGGCGGTACGCCCTGCTCCTCGGCGGCCACGATGTACAGCGCGAGGACCGGCAGCACGGCGCCGTTCATCGTCATCGACACCGTCATCCTGTCGAGCGGGATGCCGTCGAACAGCTGACGCATGTCGTAGATCGAGTCGATGGCCACACCGGCCATGCCGACGTCACCGGTGACGCGCGGGTGGTCGCTGTCGTAGCCGCGGTGGGTCGGCAGGTCGAAGGCGACCGACAGGCCCTTCTGGCCGGCGGCGAGGTTGCGCCGGTAGAAGGCGTTCGACTCCTCGGCAGTTGAGAAGCCCGCGTACTGCCGGATCGTCCAGGGCTGGTTGACGTACATCGTCGGGTACGGGCCGCGCAGGTACGGCGCCATGCCCGGGCGGGTGTCCAGGAAGTCCAGGCCCTCCAGGTCCTGCCCCGTGTAGAGCGGCTGGACGGCGATGCCCTCCGGGGTCTCCCACAGCAGGTCGTCACCGCCCGCCGCCTTCTTGACGGCCGAGCGCCACTCGTCGGGCCCGCCGGCGGCGGCCTGTGCCCCGAGCTCGATCCCGGAGAAATCGGGGATGGACATCAGGACACTCCCATGCGGTCGAGGGTCGTGGAGAGCAGGGCGACGGCGTCGCAGCCGGCGAAGACGTACGTGTCGACACCGGCGTACGACCCGGGGCGCCCCGCGAGGAGGACGTGCTCGGCCCCGGCCGCGCGCAGCTCCCCGGCGGCGGTCTCGGCCCGCTCCTCGTACAGCGCGTCGCTGGAGCAGAGGCAGGCCTCGCGGGCGCCGCTCTCCTCGAACGTGCCCTCGGTGACGGCCTCGATGCCGCCCGCCTGGAACAGGTTGGCGGCGAAGGTGAGCCGGGCCGAGTGCGCGGCCGCAGGGCCGAGCGCGGCCAGGTAGACGCGGGGCCGGGCGCCGGTCGCCGCCAGGTGGGCGTCGGAGCGGGCGCGCAGCTCCTCGTACGCCTCGTCGCGCCGGACGCGGGGGAGGCCCCCGGAGGGCGGCTCGGGCGCCGGGGCGCGGTCGACGGGCTTCTCCGTGAGGTGCGGGAACTCGCTGACGCCGGTGATGGGTTCGCGGCGGGTGGCGAGCTTCTTGCTGCGCGCGGCCCAGGTCTCGGCGAGCCGCGCGCCGATCGTGCCGGAGCGCAGCGCCGTCTCCTGGCCGCCCTCCCGCTCGATGGTCTGGAAGAAGTCCCAGGCGGCGTGGGCGAGTTCGTCGGTGAGCCGCTCCACGTACCAGGAGCCGCCCGCCGGGTCGATCACCCGGGACAGGTGGGACTCCTCGATGAGGACGGTGGAGGTGTTGCGGGCGATGCGGCGGGCGAACGCGTCCGGCAGGCCCAGGGCGTCGTCGAAGGGCAGCACGGTGACGCTGTCGGCGCCGCCGACGCCGGCGGCGAGCGTCGCGATGGTGGTGCGCAGCATGTTCACCCAGGGGTCGCGGCGCGTCATCATCACCGGCGAGGTCACCGCGTGCTGGCGCTGGGCGCCCGCCTCCGGGGCGCCGCAGGCCTCGGCGACGCGGGCCCACAGGCGGCGCGCGGCGCGCAGCTTGGCGATCGTGAGGAACTGGTCGGCGGTGGCCGCGTAGCGGAACTCCAGCTGCCCGCACGCCTCCGTGACGCTCAGACCGGCCTCGGTCAGACCGCGCAGGTACGCGACACCGGTCGCGAGCGAGCAGCCCAGCTCCTGCGCGGCCGAACCGCCGGCCTCGTGGTACGGCAGGGCGTCCACGGTCAGGGCCCGCAGCCCCGGGTAGCCGTCGGCGCAGCGGCGCGCGAGACCGGCCACGGACGCCAGGGTGTACGCCGGGCGGCCGGTGCGGGCCTCGTGGCCCAGGGGGTCGGCGCCCAGGTTGCCCCGGGCCGCCTCCGGGGCGACGCCCCGCTCCTCGTACAGCCGGAACAGCCGCTCGGCTGCCGCCTCCGTCTCGTCGCCCGCGTCGAGGACGACGGGCGCGAGGTCGAGGTAGACGCCGTTCAGGACACCGTCGAGCGAGGCCACCGGGATGCCGGAGCCGCCGACGCCGAGCCAGAGGGACGTGACGCCGTTCTCCAGGTCGGCGAGGACGGCCTCGCCGTCGGCCGTCACGTGGCGCTGGCGCACGTCCCAGCCGCCGGCCGTGTTGCCCTCGGGCCGCCCGCCGCGCACGAAGGGCGCGAAGCCGGGGAGGCCGGGGTCGGGCGCGGCGTCGCGCGCGGTGTACAGCGGGCGGGTGCCGAGGCCGTCCTCCAGCAGGGTGGACAGGACGTCCTCGGCGGCGGCGCCGGAGACCTCCTTGCCCGACTTGCGCAGGACACCCGCCACGAGGTGTTGCCACTGTTCGTGTGGCGCGTCTGGGAATTCGGACGCCAGGGAGAGCCCGTCATCAGGCAGGACCGTCATGGCTCGGATGCTAGGGGAGATCCACAAAGGTGCAGGAGGGCGTACGACTGTGACCTTCTTCTCTTCCGCATTCCGAGACGATCGCCCGAACGGCGGACCACCCGCACGGGCCGGGCTCAGACGCCCCCGCCGCCGGCCCGGTCGGGACGCCGCGCGAAGCAGAACAGATGCTCCTCCGGGACCGCGCGCTCGTCGTCCGGCCGGAAGACCGACACCTCGTGCCGGAGGACGTCGAGGCCACAGTCCTCCCGCAGCGTCCGCACGTACTCATCGACCGGGAAGCTGGAGACCCTGACCGGCCGGCCCATGAACTCGATCTCCACCCCGTCCACGTCCGCCGGCACCGTGGCGGACACCAGATAGCCCCCTGGCACCAGCCAGCCGGCCATCCGCTCCAGGGCGGCGGACGCCTCCGCCCGGCTCATCATCAGCAGCGGGAAGAAGGCGCACACGGCGTCGAAGCCCTCCGGCGGAGCGTCGTAGTCACGGACGTCCACCTGCTCGAACGTGGCCCCCGGCACCTGCGCGCGGGCCAGCCCGATCATCTCCCCGGACACGTCGATGCCCGTCACCGCGCACCCGGCCCGCACCAGGCGGTCGGCGACCGGCCGCCCGGTGCCGCTGCCGACGTCGAGGACCCGGGCTCCCGCGCCCAGGCGCTCCGTGAGCCAGTCCACCGCCGCCGACTGCTCCGGCAGACGCCCGAAGGCCCGCTCGTACGACATGCCCAGATCGTCGAACAGTTCCGCCGCCGACAGCGGCTTCCGCCCGGAACCCTCGTCCCGCATGCTGCTCCCCTTTCGCGCCAGGCACGGGCCGGCCGCCCGTCCCGGGCGGCTTCCTACCCGCTTCCCGCCGGCTTCCCACCGGCCGGGACGCCGGAACGCGATGCCGGCCGGCCGGCTCAGCCGCGCGACAGCTCGCCCAGCAGCTTCCAGGTGCGGCGGCGGTCGTCCTCGCCGCCCAGGTCCGTCGCGGTGAACACCACCTCCGTCGCCCCCGCCTCGCGATAACGCCGCACCTCGGCGGCGACCGTCTCCTCGTCACCGATCACCGCAAGACCGGCCGCCCCGTCGGCGCCCGAGAGCTCGATCGCGCGCTGGTACGAGGGGATCCGCTCGTAGAGCGCCAGAGCCTCCGCCGCCTTCCGCCGTACGCCCTCGGCGTCCGCCGTCACCACCCCCGGCACGAGGGCGACGACCCGGGGCGCGGGCCGGCCCGCCGCCTCCGCGGCGGCGGTCACCGCCGGGACGACGTGCTCGGCCAGCGCACGCGGGCCCGCGAGGAACGGCAGGATGCCGTCGGCCAGTTCACCGCTGACCCGCAGCGCCTGCGGGCCCATCGCGGCGACGAGCACCGGCACCGGCGGCCGCGCCCCGGGAACGGCCGCCGAGTACGGCGTCGTCGCGGTCAGCAGCTCCCCGTGGAAGTCCGCCTCACCCGTCTCCAGGAGCGGCCGCAGAGCGGTGAGGAACTCCCTGAGCAGCCCGATCGGCCGCTCGTACCGAAGACCGAACCCGGTCTCCGTCAGATGCCGGGTGCCGAGGGCGAGCCCCAGGTGGTAGCGGCCGCCCGTGGCGGCCTGGGCGGTCTGCGCCTGGCTGGAGACGAGCAGCGGATGGCGGCCGAAGACGGGGATCGCGGAGGTCCCCACGTGCAGGCCGGGCACCTCGCGCCCGACGATCGCGGCGAGCGAGGGCGAGTCGTACGCGAAGGACTGGCCGAACCACGCCGAGTGCAGACCGGCGTCGTACGCCTCCCGCGCCAGCCGCACCGTGTCGTCGATCGGGAGCTGCCGGGAGGTCGAACCGAGCGTCACTCCAAGAGTCATGCACCCGGCAACCGGCGGCCACGGGACCGTCATTCCCGATTCCGTGTGAACAGCGTGTGGCAGGGATGATGGGGCCCATGAAGACGCTCGCCGAAGTGGACGCACTGGCCGACCGCGCGCACGCGGGGCAGGTCGACAAGACCGGCGCCCCCTACGTGGCCCACGTCCGAGCCGTCGCCGCGGGACTGGAGCCGCTCGGCCCGCACCTCGCCATGGCCGGACTGCTGCACGACGTCATCGAGGACACCGGGTGGACGGCCCGGAGGCTGCGAGCCGCCGGGATCCCCGACAGGGTCGTCGCCCTCGTCGAAGCCGTCACCCACCACCCGGACACGTCCTACGAGGAGATGCTCCGGCGCATCACCGAGGACCCCGACGCCACCCTCGTGAAGATCGCCGACAATGCGCACAACAGCCGCCCGGACCGCGCCGCCGCCCTGCCGCCCGCGCAACGCGAGCGGCTCGCCGCCAAGTACCGCGCCGCCAGGGCCGTCCTGTGGCCGGCGGCCGACCCCGGGGACATCGCGACGATCCTCCGGGTGGTGAACCCGGGACTGCTCGACGAACTGACGGGGACGGCCTGACCGGGCGGAGGGATGTCCGGGCCTGACCGCCCCCGCGGACCTCACGACCGGCGGCCGGCGATCCAGCCCGTGAGTTCCGTGGGACGGTCCGTGATGACACCGTCCACGCCCAGCTCGTCCAGGACCTTCCAGCGCGCCGGACCGTTGACCGTCCACACGTTCACGGCCACACCCGCCGCGTGCAGCTCGTCGACGGCGGCCGGACGCACGGAGAGCCCCTTGTCCGAGACGTTGTACGCGGCCAGGTGCAGGTCCCCGGCGACGGCGACCGGATCGGCGTCCAGGCTGTCGCGCAGCAGACCCAGCGGCAGCTCGGGCGCCAGCGCGTGGGCGCGCTGCAGGGACGTGACGTCGAAGCTCTGCACGAAGACCCGGTCGGTCATGCCCTGGTCACGGACCTCCCCCACGATCCGGGCGATCTCGGCCACGGTCTGCCGGCCCTTGATCTCCAGGAGCAGGTTGCCGCCGCGCGTCCGGAGGTCCGCCAGCTGGGCGGCCAGCGTCGGGACGCGCGTACCGGCGAAGACGGGGGCGAACCAGGAGCCGGCGTCGAGGGCGTCCACCTGGGCGGAGGTCAGGGAGCGGAGCGTGCCCGTCCCGTCGGTCGTCCGGTCGACGGTCCCGTCGTGCAGGATGTACGGCACGCCGTCGTTGCTGGGCTGGACGTCGTTCTCGATCCACGTGGCCCCGCCCCGCCGGGCCACCTCGTCGGAGACCAGCGTGTTCTCGGGCGCCGCCGACGACGCGCCCCGGTGGGCGAACACCGTGAGCGGAGCCCCGGCCGCGCGGATCCAGTGGCGCGCCGCGGGCGGGCCCGCCGGCGCGTGCCGCGGCGCCGCGGGGTGGGGTGCGTACGCGGCCGGCTCGGCGGTCAGCGTGGGCGGAGCGGCGAGGACCAGGGCCGCGGCGAGCACCGCCGGGCCGTAACCGAAGCGCCGGCGGATCCAGGGCCGGGGCGCGCGGGGCGGGAGGTGGTTCATGGACGCAGAGCTTAGGTACGGACGGCGGCCCTGCCGGGGCCCCACACCGGACGGGACGTGACGAGTCGACAAATCCTGGACGCCTACGACCGACACGCCGCGACACGACCGGTCGCGCAACCCTTTCACCGAATCGTCCGGTCTGCGGCATCGTGGGACGTGCGCCCGGAGCCGTGCCATCGGGGGGCCACGGCCGGGCCTACGGAGTCAGGGGGACTCATGGACACCGGAACGGCACGCGGAACGGGCGGCGTCGCGGAGCCGGCCGCGCCGGGGCGGCAGGAGCGCGGCCGGGGCGTACTGGAAGGAGCGTTCGCGCTCCTCGACGCCCTGCGCCGGAACGGCGACGAGGCCGGCGTGACCGAACTCGCGCTCGCCTGCGGGGTGCCCAAGGGCAGCGTCCACCGGCTGCTCGACCAGCTGGTCGCGGTCGGCGCCGTCGAACGCACGGGCAACCGCTACCGGGTCGGCCCGCAGCTCTACCGCCTCGGCCAGGCCTGGGAACCACACCCCGGCCTGCGCCCCGCCGCCCGGCTGCCGCTCCAGCGCCTCCGGGCCGTCACCGGCGCCAGCGTCGTCCTCACCGTCATGCGCGAGGACATGGCGATCACGGTGAGCTCCGTGCCGGGCGACCTGGAGCCGCTGCTCCCCGTACGGGACGGCATCACCTTCCGCCTCGACACCGCCGCCGGCAAAGCGCTGCGAGGACCGCTCAGGGGTGGCCCGGTGCTCGACCGGGAGGACGTGATGGAGGGGGTGTGCTGCGCCTCGCTGCCGGTCCGCGCCCCGGACGGCCGTACGATCGCCGCGCTCGCCGCCATGGTCCCGGCGGGCCGCGGACTCGACGCGCTCGCCCAGGCAGTCGCCGGGGCGGGCGCCGCGATCACGCGCGCGCTCGCCCGGAGCGGACAGCGAAGACCGGTCCCGCCGGCCGCACTCGTGCTCTAGCCGCGCTGCTTCAGGGGCTGTTCCGCCCAGTGGAACGCGCGTAGAGCAGAGGCGGGCCCGCCGGGCACAGTGGGTGTCGTGCCGGGGGAAAAGGCACACCGGGACCGCCGGGGAAGGCGGACCGGACACCACGTCACACGCGTGACCCGATGTGTGGGGGGACCACATGCGCAAGAACCGAGCCGTCCGAATCGCCGCCACCGCCCTGCTCGGACTCGGCAGCCTCGGCGCCTTCGCCGGCACCGCGCACGCCGAGCCGATCGACTACGTGAGGATCGAGCTGGTCGAGCTGCACTGCCAGCAGAACAGCGAGGGCGACCACGACGAGGCCTACCTCAAGATCACCGACGCCAACGGCAACGCCGTCAAGGTGTGGCCCGGCAACGGCATCAAGTACCAGACGATGGGCAGCGGTTACGTCCGCTCCATGGCGGACGGCAACGGCAACGCCGCCCTCGTCCTCGGCAAGGAGCAGGCCCGCACCCTGACCCTCTGGGACCTCGACACCTTCGGCGGCGACGACAAGCTGGGCGCCACGCTCGTCACCGGCAGCGAGGTCGGCGCCGAGACCCAGTGGCGCACCGTCGAGGGCTCCGGCGGCGTGTACGTCATCGGCTACCGGGTCGTCGACATCTGACAGATGAACAGCACATGAGGAAGGGCCGTGCCGGGCGACCGGCACGGCCCTTCCCGCGTCGCGTGTCAGTCCCCGTCGGGCGCGTGCAGCTCGCCCGAGCGCGCGACCCGCGCGTACCAGCGGGCGCTGGACTTCGGGGTGCGCTCCAGGGTGTCGTAGTCCACCCGGACCGCGCCGAACCGCTTCGCGTAGCCGTACGCCCACTCGAAGTTGTCGAGCAGCGACCAGAGGAAGTAGCCGCGCACGTCCACCCCGTCCGACATCGCCCGGTGCACCGCCTCCAGATGCGCGTGCACATAGGCGGCGCGCTCCGGGTCGTGCACCGAACCGTCCGGGCCGACCACGTCCTCGTACGCCGCCCCGTTCTCGCTGATCACGAGGGGCAGCCCCGGGTACGTGGCGGAGACCCGGGTCAGCAGGTCGTACAGCGCGCTCGGGTCGACCGCCCAGCCCATCGCCGTCGGCTCGCCGGGCGCCCGGTGGAAGGCGACCGCGTCCGCGCCCGGCCACGGCGAGTGCTCGCTGTTGCCGTGACCGTCGTCCTGCGGCTTCTCCGCGCCCTCCGGCACCTGCGAGACCACCGTCGGCGTGTAGTAGTTGATCGCGAGCAGGTCCAGCGGCTGGTTCGTCGCCGTGGTGTCGCCGTCCTGGACGAAGGACCAGTCGGTCAGGTGCGCGGTGTCGGCGAACAGGTCCTCCGGGTAGGCGCCCTCCAGCATCGGGCCCAGCCAGATCCGGTTGCCGACGGCGTCGATGCGGCGGGCCGCGTCCAGGTCCTCCGCCGAACCGGTCAGCGGCCGGATCTCGTGCAGGTTGAGCGAGACCGCGAGCTGCCGGTCCGCCGGCAGCGCGGCGCGCAGCGCCTGCACCGCGAGACCGTGCCCGAGGTTGAGGTGGTGGGCGGCGCGCAGCGAGGCCACCGGATCGGTGCGGCCCGGCGCGTGCACCCCGGAGCCGTACCCCAGGAAGGCGCTGCACCACGGCTCGTTGAGCGTCGTCCACCGCTTCACCCGGTCGCCGACGGCGCCGGCGACGATCCCCGCGTACTCGGCGAACCGCTCGGCGGTCGCCCGCTCCGGCCAGCCGCCCGCGTCCTCCAGCTCCTGCGGAAGGTCCCAGTGGTAGAGGGTCAGGGCCGGCTCGATCCCGGCGGCGAGCAGCTCGTCGACGAGCCGCCGGTAGAAGTCGAGCCCCTTCTGCACGGCCGGACCCCGGCCGGTGGGCTGGACGCGGGACCAGGAGACGGAGAACCGGTAGGCGTTCAGGCCGAGTTCGGCCATGATCCCGACGTCCTCGCGGAACCGGTGGTAATGGTCGACGGCCACGTCACCGGTGTGGCCCTCGAAGACCTTGCCGGGCGTGTGCGAGAAGGTGTCCCAGATGGAGGGGGTACGGCCGTCCTCCGCCGCCGCTCCCTCGATCTGGTACGCGGCGGTGGCGGCGCCCCACAGGAAGTCGGCGGGGAACGAACGGGTGGCGGTGAGCGGCCGGGTTTCGGACGCGGTCATAGGAGAGGGCTCCCAACACGGGTACGGGGATACGGAGACGAGCGGTCGGTCAGCTCTTGACGGCGCCGGCCGTGATGCCGCCGACGATGTGCTTCCCGAGGAAGGCGAAGACAAGGAGCAGCGGCACGGTGGAGATCAGGGCGCCGGTCAGCACCACGGCGTGGTCCACGGTGTGGTTGCCCGCGCCCAGACCGGCGAGCGCCACCTGAAGGGTGGGGTTGCCGTCCGGGGTGAGCGCGATGAACGGCCAGAAGAAGTCGTTCCAGGCCTGGACGAAGACCAGCATGCCGAGGACGGCCATGGCCGGCCTGGCCACGGGGAAGACCACGTGCCAGATGATCCGGAGGCTGTGCGCCCCGTCCATCCGGGCGGCCTCCACGAGCTCCATCGGCAGCGCCTCCACCAGGAACTGGCGCATGAAGAAGACGCCGAAGGCGGCGACGAGCGAGGGCAGTACGACCGACTGGAGCTGGTCGAACCAGCCGAGGTCCGTGATGATCTGGTAGAGCGGGATGACGCTGAGCTGCGGCGGGATCGTCATCGTGGCGACCACGAGCGAGAGCAGCATGCCCCGGCCGCGGAAGGGCAGTTTGGCGAAGGCGAAGCCGGCGAGCGTGGAGAAGAGCACGGTGGACAGCGCCACCAGGCTCGCCACGACCGTGGTGTTGACCAGCGCCTCGCCCATGTCGACCTGGTTCCAGGCGAAGCTGAGGTTGTCCAGGAGCCGCTTGCCGGGCAGCAGCGGCGCCGGGGCCTCCACGACCCGCTCGCCGGTGTGGGAGGCGGCGACCACGTTCCAGTACAGCGGGAAGAGCGAGACGAACGCGGCGACGGCGAGCAGGACGTACGTCAGCGGTCCCGCGTGGTGCTGCCGGCCGGCCGTCTGGCGGAAGCGGCGGCTCCCGGCCGGGGTCCTGGCCTCGACGGCGGGCGTCGTGTCGAGAGTGCGGGCCATGAGGTCATCCCCCCAGCTTCGTGCGGTTGTGGCGGGAGACGAGCGCCTGGACGCCGCCGACCAGGAGGAGGAGCAGGAGCATGACCCAGGCGATCGCCGAGGCCTGTCCCAGGGCGCCGGTCACCCAGCCCTTCTCGTACATCAACAGGCTCAGCGTCTGGAACTGGTTGCCGCTGCCGCCGCTGATGCCGACGCTGCCGCCGTAGAGCATCGGCTCGCCGAACAGCTGGGTGGCACCGATGGTGGAGACGATGATCGTGAAGAGGATCGTCGGCCGGATCGACGGGATGGTGACGCTGATGAACTGGCGCCAGCGCGAGGCGCCGTCGAGGGACGCCGCCTCGTACAGGTCCTGCGGCACGGCCTGCATCGCGGCCAGGTAGATCAGCGCGTTGTAGCCGGTCCAGCGCCAGGTGACGATCACCGAGATCGCGATCTGCGCCGGCCACTTGGACGACTCCCAGTCCACCGGGTCGAAGCCGATCCAGCCGAGAAGGCTGTTGATCATCCCGTAGTCGGTGTTGAACAGCTGGGCGAAGACCAGGGTCGCGGCCGCGATGGAGGTGGCGTACGGGGCGAGGATCGCGACCCGGAAGAAGCCGCGACCGCGGAGCTTGTAGTTGAGCAGATGCGCCAGGCCCAGGGCCATGAGCAGCTGCGGAACGGTCGAGATCACCCCGATGGTGAAGGTGTTGAGCAGCGCGTTCCAGAAGAACTCGCTGGTCGCGAGGTCGGTGTAGTTCTCCAGGCCCTTCCACGTCGGGTCGCCGCCGAGCTCGACCCGGTTCAGCGACAGCCAGCCGGTGTAGATCAGCGGGAAGAGGCCGAAGGCCGCGAAGGTGAGGAAGAAGGGGGCGATGAAGACGTACGGGATCGCCTTGATGTCCCAGCGGTAGAGCGTGCTGCGCAGGCCGGTCGGGCCGGCGCGGCGGCCGCGGGGCCGGCCGGGGGAGGAGGGCGGTACGGCGGGCGGCGGGGAGCCGGCCCGCTCCGCCCGAACGGAGGTGGCCACGGGGGCGTCCTTCCAGGTCGATGCGTGCGGTGGTGCGGACGGTGCCGGTCCGCCGCCCGCAGGCGGCGGCGGACCGGCAGGCGCCCCCGCTACTGGTCGATCTTGTCGTCGACCAGCTTCTTGACGTTCTCCCAGGCCTTCGCCGGGGCGGTGCCGCGCTGCTCGATGTCGAGGATGCCGTTGTCGGTGAGGAAGGTCTTCACCTGGCCGTCGTAGCGGCTGATCGTGGCGGGGGTGATGCCGTTCGCCGCGCTGGAGAAGATCTTGCCGACCGGCGTGTCCCCGAAGTACGGCAGCTTCGCCTCCTGGACCGCCGAGGAGAGGAGCGTGTCCTTGGAGGAGGGGATGTTGCCGTTGACCGCGAACACCTTGGCGTGCTGCTCCGGGGCGGTCAGCCAGGCGGCGAGCTCGGCCGCCTCCTTGGTGTGCTTGCCGGCCTTCGGCACGGCGAGGAAGGAGCCGCCCCAGTTGCCGGCGACCGGCGGCGCGGCGATGTCCCACTTGCCCTTGTTGGCGGGTCCGGCCTGGTCCTTGATGATGCCGGTCATCCAGCTCGGGCAGGCGACGGTGGCGAACCTCGAGTTCTTGAAGGCCGCGTTCCACGTGCCCTTCTCGTCGAACTGGCGCAGCTTGGCGGTGAGTCCGCCCTGGGCCGCCTTCACGGCGGTCTCCCAGGCCTTCTTCACACCGGGGCTGTTCTCCCAGTCGAGCTCGCCGCTCGCGTTGGCGTACTGGACCGGGTCGCTGGAGACGACGGCGTTGAAGAGGCCGCTCGCGGAGTCGTGGAAGGCGGTGCCGGCGGGGGCGGCCGCCTTGTACCTCTCCCCGACCGCGAGGAACTTGGACCAGTCACCGGTCCACAGCTTGGCGACCTCCTCGCGGGTGGTGGGCAGCTTGGCCTTGGCGAAGAGGTCCTTGTTGTAGCAGATGGCCATGGGGCCGATGTCGGTGCCGAGGCCGATGACCTTGCCGTCGGCCGTCGTCGCCTGCTTGACCTTCCAGTCGAGGAAGTCGCCGAGGTCGGCGCCGCCCTCCTTGCCGAGGTCGACCCACTTGTTCGCCATGGCCGGGCCGGTCGCCTCGGCGATGTACCCCACCTCGACGGCCTGGATGTCGGCGACGCCGCTGTTCTGGGCGAGACGCAGCTTCAGCGTGTCCCAGTACTTCTGGCCGTCGGAGACGTTCGACTCCTCGATCTTGATGTTCGGGTGGAGCCGCTCGTACTCGGCGTAGAGCTTGGCGCCGGTCTTGTCGTCGTAGCCGAAGGAACCGAAGGTCCCGATCCGCAGCGTGATCTTCCCGGCGCCCTGGCCGTCCTTGCCGGCGCCGTTGTCGTCGTCGCTGCCGCAACCGGTGAGCAGGGTCGTACCGGTCACGACGACGGCGACCGCCGCGATCGCCGCCCGGCGTCCGCGTCTGCTGCTGGAAGTGCGCATTCCACTCTCCTCGTCCAAGGTGGTGCTCTTTGTGCGCCAAGAGGCCCGGCCGGCTGATCGCGGCTCGGCGGCGCCTGCCAGGACCTGATGCTGTGTCGCGTCCCGATGGGAGCGCTCCCACGTCGTTGCCGGAAGGTTGCTGCCTGGCGGGTGCGGGTGTCAAGACATGAACGCGGATTCGTTACCAGAAGGTTTTCCGGGGGTTTCGGGCCGCCCGGCGGTCATCCGGCCGTCATCTCCTGAACGCGGACGCGTGGCGCGGGAAGGTCGTCGTGGACTAGTGTGGGAGCGCTCCCATGCCTGTGGCTGTCCGTCCGGGCAGGTGAGCGGCGTGCAGTCCTACGAGGGGAGTTCGGCAGTCGTGAGCGGACGGCAGAGCGGCAGACCCACCCTGGAGCAGGTCGCGGCCAGGGCCGGGGTCGGCCGGGGCACGGTCTCCCGGGTCATCAATGGTTCCCCCCGGGTGAGCGAGCAGACCAGAACGGCCGTCGCCCGAGCCGTCGCCGAACTCGGCTACGTACCCAACCAGGCCGCCCGCGCCCTGGCGGGCAGCCGCACCGACGCGATCGCGCTCGTGATCCCCGAGGCCGAGGCCCGCCTCTTCGCCGAGCCCTACTTCCTCGACCTCATCCGCGGGGTCAGCGCCGAACTCGCCGAGGCCGACAAACAGCTCCTGCTCACCCTGGTCCGCAGCGAGCAGGAGCGGCAGCGCTTCGAGCAGTACCTCGCCGCCCAGCGCGTCGACGGGGTGCTGCTCGCCTCGGTCCACGGGGACGACCCGCTGCCCGACCGCATCAGGGAACTGGGCCTCCCGGTCGTGATGAACGGCCGCCGGGCGGAGGCCGAACCCGTGCCGTACGTGGACTCCGACAACATCGGCGCCGGGCGGGCGGCCGTCGCCCACCTGGTCGGGCGCGGCCGGAGCCGTATCGCGACCGTCACCGGGCCCCTCGACATGTACGTGGCGCGCGCCCGGCTCGGTGGCTACCGGGCCGGGCTCACGGAGGCCGGGCTCCCGCCCGACGAATCCCTGGTCTCGGTCGGCGACTTCACCGAGGAGGGCGGCCGGCGGGCCATGCGGCTGCTGCTCGACCGCAGACCGGACCTGGACGCCGTCTTCGCCGCCTCCGACGTGATGGCGGCCGGCGCGCGGGGAGCCCTGCGGGAGGCGGGCCGCCGGGTGCCCGGAGACGTGGCCCTCGTCGGCGTCGACGACTCGCCGGTGGCGCGGCTCATGGACCCGCCGCTGACGAGCGTGCGGCAGCCCATCGAGGAGATGGGCCGCACGATGGCCCGGATGCTGCTCCGGGAGATCCACGACGGCACGGCGGCCGCTCCCGCGGAACCGTCCCGGCACGTGCTGCCGACGGAGCTGGTGGTGCGCGACTCGTCCTGACGTCGCGCAGATGGGCGACCCCGAGGGATCCGGATCCCTCGGGGTCGCGTGGTGCGCCGGGTGTTACAGCGCCGGGTAGGCGTTCTTCAGGAGCTCCTGGAACTGGGCCGAGAACCACTGGCCCGCGAGCGGGGCGTTCGGCAGCGCGCCCGACATGCTGTTCCCGTTACGGACGTTGCCCGTGTACGTCGGGTCGCACATCCGGTCGAAGCCCTTGCCCTCGTTGTTCGGGATCTCCTTGGAGGCGCCGTCGGACTCGCCCGGGGGCTTCATCCAGACGTACGCGTCGATGCCCGCGGCCGGGGCCGCCTGGGGCCGCTCGCCGAGGCCCGCCCCGGACTGGTTGCACCAGTTGCCGGGGTTGATGCGCCGGTCGTAGCGGCCGCCGTTGACGTACGTGTCGACGCTGGTCGTCGCGCCCGGGCCGGTGGGCCGGGCGGTGCCGCCCCAGCCGTTGCGGGAGGTGTCGATCAGCATGCCGAGGTTGCTGTCGAAGCCGATGGAGACCAGCTTGGCGCGCATGGCCTGGGCGTACGACAGCTCGTCGGTGTAGCGGTTCCAGTCCACCCACTTGGACTGGCGTACGGAGACGCCGTTGACGGAGTCCTCGATCTTGAAGTGGTCCTCCTTCAGGGCGCTGTAGTTGGCGGTGTTGACGATGAAGCCGTGGACGTTGGAGACCGTGGAGCCCTCGGCCGTGGCGGCCTGCTTGAACAGCTCGGCGGAGGCGCCGAAGTTGTCGTCCCAGCCCAGCCAGCCGTGGTGGCCGGCGTCGACGTAGTTGTAGACGTTGGCGATCGCGCCGAGCTTCCTGAGCGCGTAGCCGACGCCGGTGATGTAGTTGCCGTTCGCCTTCATGACGTCGCAGTTGGGGGTGGCCGTGGGACGCCCGGAGACGTTGGTGACCAGGTTGGGCAGCGAGTCGATCTCGACCGTGGTGACGATCCGCAGGCCCGCGTACTTGGAGTCGGCGAGGATCGCGGCGATCGGGTCGATGTACTCGGTCTTGTAGCGGCCGATCTCCGTCGGGCCGAGCTCGCCGTTGGAGGCGAGGGCGGCGCAGTCGCGGCCCGGCAGGTTGTAGATGACCAGCTGGACGACGAGCTCGCCGGAGCCCTTCTGCTTCAGGGCCTCGTCGAGGTGGGCGCGCAGGCCCATGGAGGTGCTCGAACCGTTGACGGCGGCGATCCGGTCCAGCCAGACGCCGGTGGGCTGGTTGGAGACCTTGGTGCCGCCGGGCTCGGCCGCCGCCTTCGCGGACCACTCCGGGTTCACGTACACCTTGGCGCCGGCGTACGGGTTGTCCGCCTTGGTGCCGGCCGGCGGGGTGGTGGGAGGCGTGGTCGGCGGTGTCGTCGGGGGAGTGGTGGGCGGGGTGGTCGGGGGCGTCGTCGGCTGGGTGGCGCCGTTGCAGACGACCCCGTTCAGCTTGAAGGTCGCGGGCACGGCGTTGGTGCCGCTGTACGAGCCGTTGAAGCCGAAGGAGGTGGAACCGCCGGTGGCCAGGGTCCCGTTGTAGGAGACGTTCTTGGCGGTGACGGCGGCGCCGGACTGGGTGAGGGTGGCGTTCCAGCCCTGGGTGACCTGCTGGTTGCCGGCGTAGGACCACTCGAGGGTCCAGGCGGCCACCGGGTCACCGGTGTTGGTGACGGTGACGTTGGCGCCGAAGCCGGTGTTCCACTGGTTGGTGATCTGGTAGTCGACCTTGCAGCCGGGGGTGGCGGCGCCGGCGGTGGCGGTGCCGAAGACGGTGGCGGTGGCGCCGGTGGCGGTGATCAGGCCGAGTGCCGCCAGAAGGGCGGTGCGGCTGGTGCGACTGGTGCGGCTCATGCGAGTGGGTGTTCCTTTCGGGGGTGCGGTCAGGGTGCGAGGGCGCGCAGGTGGTCGCGCAGCCCGATGCCGAAGGCGGTGGGGGTGCCGTCGTACGAAGTGATGAGCGAGGGGCCGGTGTTGCAGTTCCAGGTGTTCCAGGTCCAGCCCAGGTACGACAGGCCGCGGTCGTCGAACCACTTCATGACGCGGTCGATGAACGCGTGTCCGCAGGTGTTCTCACCGATCTCGCCCGCGAGGAGGGGTACCTCGGCGGCCACCGGGGCGAGGGTGTTGTTCCAGCACGTCTCGTCGGAGCAGGTGTTGAAGTTGTAGACGTGCCAGGCGGCGGCCAGATTGCCCGCCGGGTCCGTGGGGCGGTACGTGAGCCACTGGCTCAGGTCGTTGGAGTACGCGAGGCCCGGGACGAGGACGAGGTTCTTCGCCCCCGTGGCGCGGACGGCGTCCACCAGGTCCTGCATGCCGGCGACCTCGTAGCCGATGCCGGGGCAGGTGCCTCCGTCGCGCCAGCAGGACCAGGCCTGGGCCGCGGTGGAGGTGGCCCGGTCCGGGTAGGGCTCGTTGAACAGGTCGAAGACGACCCGCTTGTCGTTCTTGAAGGTGTTCGCCACCGAGGTCCAGAACGCCGGGGTGTACTGGGCGTCCGGCATCGGCTTCTGGCAGGAGGCGTGCACGTCGGAGCAGCCCGCGGAGTTCCCGGTGTACTGGCCGTGGGTCCAGTGCAGTTCGACCACGGGGGTCATGCCGTGGGCGAGCACCTTGGCCACCAGGTCCTTGACGGCGGCGATGTAGTCGGCGCCCCGGTACTCGGGCTTGATGTTGTCGAGGCCGAGCCAGCACTCCTCGTTGAGGGGGATGCGGACGGTGTTGGCCTTCCAGTCGGCGATCGCCTTGACGGAGGCGTCGTCGACGGGACCGTCGAAGAAGCCGTAGCCCTGGACGCACATGAACTCGCCGCCGGAGCGGTTGACGCCGAGGAGGCGCCGGGTGGCGCCGTTCTGGTCGGTGAACCTGTTGCCGGACACGCTGAGTTCGGGTGCGCCGGTGACGGGGGTCGGGGGTGTCGTCGGGGGAGTCGTGGGCGGGGTGGTCGGTGGTGTGGTGGGTGGGGTCGTCGGGGTGGTCGGAGTGGGGGTGGGCGTCGGCCCGGCCGTGGTGCACGGGGTGCCGTTGAGCGTGAACGCGGTGGGTGCCGTGTTGGAGCCCGTCCAGGAGGCGATGAAGCCGCCCGAGACCTTCGCGCCCGTGCCGAGCGCGCCGTTCCAGCTCTCGTTGACGACCGTGACGGACGTCCCGGACTGGGACCACTTCCCGCCCCAGCCCTGACTCACCACCTGGCCGGCCGGGAAGTCGAAGGCGAGGCTCCAACCGTTCAGCGCGGCACTGTTGTTGGTGACGGTCACGGCGCCCTGGTAGCCGCCGGACCACTGGCCGACGACCGAGTACTCCACCGTGCAGGCGGGTGCGGCCGAGGCTCCGGCGGCCGTACCCACGACGGCGAGAGCGGTGCTCGCCATCGTGAGCGCTGCTCCTGCGAACAGCGCGGACAGACGTGGGGGATGTCGCATGAGCGAGTCCTCACAGCGAGGGCACACCCCTGACGGTGTGCCGACTGGATGGAATCGCTCCCACTGGGTCGGGGCAGACCGTAGCGCCAACGAGCGCCAAGCAAAAGAGGAGTTGGGCAAATTCCCCGGCTTTTGACGTCGACTTCCTCACACACCTTGACGGCGTAGGGCCCCAACTGCACAGTGGGAGCGCTCCCACTGGTTCAAAGCTTGACTGTCGCACCTTCGAGCTCTTCGCATCCCCGACCTCCGAGCCGCGAGGAGAACCACCCGCATGTCACCCCTCCGACCGAGAGCCGGATCGATGATCCGGCCGAGAATCCGACCGGGAACGCGCCCACGCCGGCAGCTGACCGCGCTGGCCGCGGCGCTCTCCCTCCCCCTCGGCCTCACCGCCGTCGGCGCCACCACCGCCCAGGCCGCCGCCGTCCAGTGCAGCGTCGACTACAAGACCAACGACTGGGGTTCGGGCTTCACCGCCGAACTCACCCTCACCAACCGGGCCGCCGAGCCGCTGAACGGCTGGACACTGACCTACTCCTACGCCGGCGACCAGAAGCTCACCAACGGCTGGAACGGCGTCTGGTCGCAGTCCGGCAAGAACGTCACGGTGACCAACGCGTCCTGGAACGGCACCCTCGCCGCGGGCGCCGCCACCACCACCGGCGCCCAGTTCACCTACAGCGGGGCCAACGCCGCCCCCACCGGCTTCGCCGTCAACGGCACGCGGTGCGCCGGCGCCCATCAGGCCCCGGTCGCGGTGCTGACCAGCCCGGCCCCGGGGGCCGTCTACAGCCAGGGCGACGCGGTGCCGCTCGCCGCGACCGCCGCCGCGGCCGACAGCGCCACCGTGAACAAGGTGGAGTTCTACAGCGACACCACCCTCCTGGGCACCGACACCACCGCCCCCTTCACCTACAGCGCGAGCGGTCTCGCCACCGGTGCGCACTCCCTCTACGCCAAGGCCTACGACAGCCTCGGCGCCTCCGCCGAGTCGGCGCCCGTCGGCATCACCGTCGCCGCCGGTCCCGCTCTCGTCGCCTCCCCGAGCCAGCTGGGCGTACGCCAGGGCGGCACGGGCACCTTCGACCTGAAGCTCTCCACGGCCCCGACCGCCAACGTCACCGTGAGCGTCGCCCGTACCTCGGGAAACACCAACCTCACCGCGACCCCGGCCACCCTCACCTTCACCCCGGCGAACTGGAACACCGCCCAGAAGGTGACCGTCGCCGCCGCGGCCACCGGCACCGGCTCCGCCGTCTTCACCGCGACCGCCCCCGGCCACGCCAAGGCCGAGGTCACCGTGGCCCAACTGGCCGCGAACTCCACGTACGACGCCCGCTTCCTGGACCTGCACGGGAAGATCACCAACCCGGCCAACGGCTACTTCTCGCCCGAGGGCATCCCGTACCACTCCGTGGAGACCCTGATCGTCGAGGCCCCCGACCACGGGCACGAGACGACCTCGGAGGCGTACAGCTACCTCATCTGGCTCCAGGCCATGTACGGCAAGATCACCGGCGACTGGACCAAGTTCAACGGCGCCTGGGAGACCATGGAGAAATTCATGATCCCCACCCACGCCGACACGCCCACCACCGGTTCGTACAACGCCTCCAAGCCGGCGACGTACGCCCCCGAGTGGGACCTCCCCTCCCAGTACCCGGCGCGGCTCGACTCCGGCGTGACCTCGGGATCCGACCCGATCGCCGGCGAGCTGAAGACCGCCTACGGCACCTCCGACATCTACGGCATGCACTGGATCCAGGACGTCGACAACGTCTACGGCTACGGCAACGAGCCCGGCAAGTGCTCCGCGGGACCGACGGCGACCGGCCCCTCGTACATCAACACCTTCCAGCGCGGCCCGCAGGAGTCCGTCTGGGAGACCGTCACCCACCCGACCTGCGACAACTTCTCGTACGGCGGCAGGAACGGCTACCTGGACCTCTTCACCGGCGACGCCTCCTACGCCAAGCAGTGGAAGTTCACCGACGCCCCCGACGCCGACGCCCGCGCCGTCCAGGCCGCTTACTGGGCCGACCTCTGGGCCAAGCAGCAGGGCAAGGGCGGCCAGGTGTCCGCGACCGTCGGCAAGGCCGCCAAGATGGGCGATTACCTGCGGTACGCCATGTTCGACAAGTACTTCAAGAAGGTCGGCGACTGCGTCGGACCGAGCGCCTGCCCGGCCGGCACCGGCAAGGACAGCGCGCACTACCTGCTGTCCTGGTACTACGCGTGGGGCGGCGCCACCGACACCTCGGCCGGCTGGTCCTGGCGCATCGGCTCCAGCCACGCCCACGGCGGCTACCAGAACCCCCTCGCCGCCTACGCGCTGAGCTCCTACGCCCCGCTCAAGCCCAAGTCGGCGACGGGCGCGGCGGACTGGGCGACCAGCCTCGACCGGCAGCTGGGGTTCTACCGGTGGCTCCAGTCGAACGAGGGCGCCATCGCGGGCGGTGCCACCAATAGCTGGCAGGGCCGATACGCCACCCCGCCGGCCGGCACCCCCACCTTCCACGGCATGTACTACGACGAGAAGCCCGTCTACCACGACCCGGCGTCCAACCAGTGGTTCGGCTTCCAGGCCTGGTCCATGGAGCGGGTCGCCGAGTACTACCAGCAGACCGGTGACGCCAAGGCGAAGACCGTCCTCGACAAGTGGGTCTCCTGGGCCCTCTCCAAGACCACGATCAACCCGGACGGCACCTACCGCATCCCCTCCACCCTCCAGTGGTCCGGCGCGCCCGACACCTGGAACGCGGCGAGCCCCGGCGCCAACGCCGGACTCCACGTCACCGTCGCCGACTACACCGACGACGTCGGCGTCGCCGCCGCCTACGCCAAGACGCTCACCTACTACGCGGCCAAGTCCGGCCACGCCGAGGCCAAGCGCGTCGCCAAGGCCCTCCTCGACGGCATGTGGGACCACCACCAGGACCCGCTGGGCATCGCCGTCCCGGAGACCCGCGCCGATTACAACCGCTTCGACGACCCCGTGTACGTGCCGAGCGGCTGGACCGGCACCATGCCGAACGGCGACACGGTGAACTCCTCGTCCACCTTCGCCTCGATCCGTTCCTTCTACAAGAACGACCCGGCCTGGCCGAAGATCGAGGCCTATCTGGCGGGCGGCGCCGCCCCCGTCTTCACCTACCACCGGTTCTGGGCCCAGGCGGACATCGCCCTGGCCATGGGCTCGTACGCGGAGCTGCTCGAATAACAGCCCGCCCCGCGAGAGCGGGCTCCGCGTACGACGAGGCCGGGCGGCCCTCCTCCGAGGAGGTCCGCCCGGCCTTCGGCCCGCTGCGTGCTGCCACGTCTCGCGATCACGACGGGATCCTCGAGTCGCGCCATCGGCTGTACGCGGAGGAGCTGGGGCAGCGTCCGGCGGATCCGTCGGGGCGGCGGAGCGACGGTTTCGCGGCCGGGACGTGACCTTGTCGATCGCCGACATCGTCGCGTGCGCGGCGGGTCGCCGTCTCGGCGGCCACCGGCTCCCTCCGCTGTCGCCCGCCAAGCGGTGGAGCGGCACGCTCGCCGGGCGGCCGCCGGGCTCTGAGCACGCGCCGCGCTGTCGTCCCTGAAGTGGCGGACGGCGGTGGCCGTGGCGGTCGGCGGACCGCTGGGGGACCTGCGTGCGATGGTCAAGTGGGGCGTCGGCGCGAAGGACGCCGGACGCCGGCTTCCCGGCTCCGGCGGCCCGCTGGACCGGATCGACGCCCTCCTCGTCGCGGTGGCGGTGCCGCCGCTCCCGGACCGAGCCGTGACTCCGCCCGGCCGCCCGCTCAGGTGCGGCGGGGACGCCCGGCTGCCCACCGGTCCTCCGTCCGCCGGCCGCTTCTCGAACCGGTACCGCCGGGGTCCATTGACGCGCGCGAACTCCACTCCTACCTTCTCGTTCGGAAAGCCGACCGTCGGTCGATATGTCGAACGCCTTGAACGAGAGGGAATCGTGTGTCCCACGCCGAACGCGCCACCCGTACCGCCCGCTTCACCCTCGACCCGGACTTCACCGTCGGCCCCGTCGACCCCCGGCTCTTCGGCTCCTTCGTCGAGCACCTCGGACGCTGCGTCCACACCGGCATCCACGAGCCCGGCCACCCCGCCGCCGACGAGGACGGGACGCGCACCGACGTCCTGGAACTCGTCCGCGAGCTGGGCGTCACCGCGATCCGCTACCCCGGCGGCAACTTCGTCTCCGGCTACCGCTGGGAGGACGGCGTCGGCCCGGTCGAGCACCGGCCGCGCCGGCTCGACGTCGCCTGGCGGTCCACCGAGACCAACCGCTTCGGACTGAGCGAGTTCATGGCCTTCCTGCGGAAGGTCGGCCCGCAGGCCGAGCCGATGCTGGCGCTCAACCTCGGCACCCGGGGCATCGCCGAGGCCCTGGACCTCGTCGAGTACGCCAACCACCCCGGCGGCACCGAGCTCTCCGACCGCCGCGTCGCGCACGGCGACGAGGACCCCTTCGGCATCCGCCTGTGGTGCCTCGGCAACGAGATGGACGGCCCCTGGCAGACGGGCCAGAAGACGGCGGAGGAGTACGGCCGGCTCGCCGCCCAGACCGCCCGCGCCCTGCGCCGGTTCGACCCCGGTCTCCAGCTCGTCGCCTGCGGAAGCTCGGCCCGCGACCTGCCGACCTTCGCCGCCTGGGAGGCCACCGTCCTCGCGGAGACGTACGAGGTCGTCGACCACGTCTCGCTGCACGCCTACTACGAGGAGACCGACGGCGACCGCGACTCCTTCCTCGCCTCCGCCGTCCACATGGAGGCCTTCATCGAGGAGGTCGTCGCCACCTGCGACCACGTCGGCGCCCGGCTGAAGTCCCCGAAGAAGCTCACCCTCTCCTTCGACGAGTGGAACGTCTGGTACCAAAGCCGGCCCAACCCGCACCCCGTGGAGGACTGGCAGGAGGCGCCGCGCCTCCTGGAGGACGTCTACACCGTCACCGACGCCGTCGTCCTCGGCACCCTCCTGATCGCCCTGCTGCGGCACGCCGACCGGATCGCCGTGGCCTGTCTCGCGCAGCTGGTCAACGTGATCGCCCCGATCATGACCGAGCCCGGAGGACCGGCCTGGCGCCAGACGACCTTCTTCCCCTTCGCCCAGGCGTCCCGGTACGGCAGGGGGACCGTGCTCGATGTGCGCGTGGCCTCGCCGACGTACCCGACGGACCGGTTCGGGGACGTCCCGCTGCTGCACGCCACGGCCGTGCGGGGCGAGGACGGCGGGGTGACGGTCTTCGCGGCCAACCGTGGCCGGAACACGCCCCTCGCCCTGGAGGTGGCGCTGCGCGGTCTCGACCTGAGCCGGGTCGTGGAGCACAGCGCGCTCGCCGACGCGGACCCCGAGGCCCACAACACCGTCGACGAGCCGGAGCGGGTCGTGCCCCACGCGGTGGAGGGCGCGCGCGTCGCGGACGGGGTGCTGCGGGCGGTCCTGGAGCCGATGTCCTGGAACGTCATCCGGCTGATCTGACACGCCTGTTGTTGAATCCTTTCAGCGAAGCGGACCGTCAGCCTGTCCTCGAAGCGCTTCGAAAGGTTCTGTCCGAAGCGTTGACGTGGCTGGCGGGCGACCCTACTTTGTCCCAGCAAGCGCTTTCCTGAAACGTTCCAATAACGCGCGGAGGACGAACTGTGCGTACTCAAGGCACTGTTGACCGCCGAGGTCTGCTGAAGCTCGCGGGAGGGTCCGTCGCGGCCCTCGGCCTGACCGCGGCGGGGTGCGGAACCGGCTCCGGATCCGGGGACGGCACCGTCACCCTCCGGTACGCATGGTGGGGCTCCGACGACCGGGCCAAGCGGATCAACCAGTCGATCGCCCTCTTCGAGAAGAAGTACCCGAAGATCAGGATCAAGACCGACTTCCAGCCCTACGCCGACTTCTGGAAGAAGTTCAACACCCAGGCCTCGGGCGGCAACGCCCCGGACGTCTTCCAGAACGCCATCGGCTTCCTGCGCAAGTACGACGCGAAGAACGTCCTCCTCGATCTGCGCGCGCAGGCCGAGGCGGGCCACCTCCGCCTCCAGGGGTTCCGGGCCGGCCTGGAGAAGTTCGGCGAGGTCGACGGCAAGCTGCTCGGCATACCCGTCGGCAGCAACTCGATGGCCCTCGTCGTCGACCAGACCGTCTTCACCAAGGCCGGTGTCACCCCGAAGCCCGGCTGGACCTGGGACGAGTACCACGCGGCCCTCGCCAAGATCCACGACAGCCAGGGCCGGGCCGGCGACGCGGGCCCGTACGGGATCATGTACCTGTACGACCTCTACCTGCGCCAGCACGGCAAGGCCTTCTTCACCACCTCCGGACTCGGCTTCACCGAGGCGGACCTCACGGACTGGTGGACCAAGGCCTTCGAGCGCGTGAAGTCCGGCGCCTACGCCGACCCGCGGAAGACCATCCAGGCCAAGCCCAAGTCGGCGGTCACCGCCGAACTCGCGGGCGCCGAGTTCACCTGGGACAACTTCGCCGTCCGCTACACCGCCGAGGGCAAGAGCCGGTACGGTCTCGCGCCGATCCCCACCACCGACGGCCACAAGACCGGCCAGTACCTCGGCTCCCTCATGCTCAGCGGCTCCAAGCGCACCAAGCACCCCGAGGAGGTCGCCCGGTTCATCGACTTCATGGTCCACGACCCCGAGGTCGGGAAGATCATGGGCTACGACCGGGGAGTCCCGGCCACCGAGGCCCAGTACCGGGCGTACGTGCCCACCGACGAGGTCGGCAGGCAGATCGCCGCGTACGAGAAGCAGCTCGTCGAGTCCCGCGTCCTGGAGCCGATCACCCCGCACCCGGCCGGCGCCGACGTCTGCGAGGCCGCCTTCCTGCGGCTCGCCGAGGAGATGTCCCTGGGCGAGCGGCCCGTCGCGGACGCGGTGAAGCAGTACTTCACCGAGGCGAAGACGGCGCTGTCCTCCTGATGGACACCGCCGTGACTTCCGTACCGCGTTCCGCGCGCCCGGCCCGCCCCGAGGGGGAGAGCGCACCCGCGGACTCCACCCCGGGCGGCGGGCGCCCGCGCGGCGGCTCCCGCAGGGGCGGGGCCCGCCGGGAGAACCTCGCCGGGTACCTCTTCCTGTCCCCGTGGATCGCGGGCTTCCTCCTGCTCACCGCAGGACCCATGGTCGCCTCGCTCTACTTCGCCTTCACCGACTACAACCTCTTCGACGCCCCGCGGTGGATCGGCCTCGACAACTTCACCGAGATGTTCGGCGATCCCCGCTGGCGCACCTCGGTCGAGGTCACCGGCTGGTACGTGGTGATCGGCACCCCGCTCAAGCTCGCCGCCGCCCTCGGCGTCGCCCTGCTGCTCCACCAGAGCCGGCGCGCACAGGGCTTCTACCGGGCCGCGTTCTACGCGCCCTCGCTCATCGGGGCCAGCGTCTCGATCGCCATCGTTTGGCGCGCCCTCTTCTCCGACGGCGCCGTCGTCGACCGCACGCAGCAGTTCCTCGGGATGGAGGCCGGCGGCTGGATCGGCGACCCCGACCGCATCATCTACGCCCTGGTCGCCCTCACCGTCTGGCAGTTCGGCGCCCCGATGGTCATCTTCCTCGCCGGGCTCAAGCAGGTGCCGCGCGAGCTGTACGAGGCGGCGCAGGTCGACGGGGCGGGCCCCTGGCGGAGGTTCTGGCACATCACCCTGCCCATGATCTCGCCGGTGCTCTTCTTCAACGTCCTCCTGGAGACCATCCACTCCTTCCAGATCTTCGGCTCCGCCTACATCATCGGCAGCCAGGGCAACGCCTGCGGGCCGGCCGACGGCACCCTCGTCTACACCTGCTACCTGTACGTCCAGGGCTTCGAGAACAGCCGGATGGGCCTGGCCTCGGCGATGGCCTGGATGCTGCTGCTCGCCGTCGGCCTGGTCACGGCAGTCCTGTTCTGGTCACAGCGGCGCTGGGTGCACTACGAGGAGGCGGGCCGATGAGCCTCACCACACGTGCGGCCGGGAGGTCGCGCACGGCGGGTTCGATCGCCTGGCACCTCGGCGCCCTCGCCGTCCTCGCGGTTATCCTCTACCCGGTGCTCTGGGTGATCGGCGGCTCCTTCAAACCGAACGACGAGATCGTCGGCAGCCTGAACCTCCTCCCCACCGACCCCATCACCGACAACTACCGGCGCCTCGCCGACGGCATCGCCGACATCCCCGTCTCCACCTTCTTCGGCAACTCCCTGTTCCTCGCGGTCGGTTCGGTGATCGGTGTGCTGATCTCCAGCTCACTCGCCGCGTACGCCTTCGCCAAGATCGGCTTCGCCGGACGCGGACCGCTCTTCACCCTGATGATCGGCACGCTGCTGCTGCCGTACCACGTCCTGCTCATCCCGCAGTACGTCCTCTTCCAGAAGCTCGAACTCATCAACACGTACACGCCGTTGCTGCTGGGCAAGTACCTCGCCACGGACGCCTTCTTCGTCTTCCTGATGCTCCAGTTCATGCGCGGACTGCCGAGGGAACTCGACGAGGCGGCGCGCCTCGACGGCTGCGGGCACCTGCGGACGTACTGGTCGATCGTGCTGCCGCTGTGCCGGCCGGCGCTGATCACCAGCGCGATCTTCACGTTCATCAACGCGTGGAACGACTTCATGGGGCCGCTGATCTACCTCAACGAGCCCGAGAAGTACACGGTCTCGCTGGGCCTGAAGATGTTCGTCGACCAGGACGGCGTCGCCAACTACGGCGGCATGATCGCGATGTCGCTCGTGGCGCTGATCCCGGTGATCGCCTTCTTCCTCGCCTTCCAGCGGTACCTGATCGACGGCATGGCCACGTCGGGGCTCAAATGAGGAGCGAACGCTTCCGGGCCGCCTTCGGGGTCTTCGCCGAGAGCCTGCTGGTCGGGGTCTGGATCGCCGTGGCCGCCCTGCCGCTGGTCACCCTTCCGGCGGCCCTCGCGGCCGGAGCGGCGCACCTGCGGCGCTGGACCGGCGACGAGCGCGCCGGGCTGCGGTACTTCGCCGCCGACCTGCGCCGCGCCCTGCGGGGCGGGGGCTGGTCGGTGGGGCTCGGCTATCTCGCCGTGCTCGCCCTGGTGGGCGCCGACCTCGCGTTCGTACGGGCGCTGCCCGTGCCCGGCGGGCGGTTGACGGGGGCCCTCGCGGTCCTCGCGGCGCTCTGGCTCACGGTCACCGTCCTGCGGGCGGCCACGGCCTGGCGCCCGGAGCTGCGCTGGCGGGTGCTTCTCGGCCCCGCCGCCCGGCGTGCCCTGCGCGACCCGGTGGGCTCCCTCCTCGTCGTGTGCGGCCTGGCCGTGATCGCCGCCTCGGCCTGGTTCTCCGCCCCGCTCGCCCTCCCGGCCCTCGGCATCCTCGTCGCCTCGACCGCGGCGGCCGAATTCCGGCCGTGACCCCTCGGGGTGCCGTGCGGGCCCCTGCCCGGCCCTCGCTCCGTCCGTCGCCCGCTCCGTCCGTCGCCCGCTCTGCGCGTCCTCCGCTCTGTCCGTCGCCCGCTCTGTCCGTCTTCCGTCGAGAGGATCGTCCATGTCCGCCATACCCCGCCGCTCCCTTCTGCGGGCGGCCGCCGTCGCCGGGGCCGCCGCGCAGTTCAGTTGGGCGCTCGGGCGCGGCGACGCCCGGGCCGCCGCGGGCGCCGAGGTGCCCGCAGCCGACCGGCCCGCGACCGTCACCTGGCTGGAGCCCGGTGGGCTCGGGGCCGCCGGCGGGTCCACCTTCGGCGTCGCCTGGCCCAAGGGCGTTCACGCGGCTGACACCGCGTTCGCCCTCCGAACCGTCGACGGCAGCGCCGTCCCCGTACAGACGTGGACCACTGCCCGCTGGCCCGACGGCTCCCTCAAGTGGACCGCGCACGCCGTCGGCCCCGAGGCCGCCGGAGCCGAGCGGTTCACCCTCGCCCCCGGCACCCCGGCGTCCGCCGCGAAGACCGTCTCCGTCACCGAGACCGGCCGCCGGATCACCGTCGACACCGGCACCGTCCGGGCCGTCGTCTCCAAGGACGGCGGGAAGCTCGTCGAGTCCGTCATCCGCGACGGCGTGAAGATCGCCACGGACGGCCGTCTCGTGCTCCTCCGGCAGAGCGACCTCGACGACGGCGACCAGGGCAACGCGAAGTGGGAGCGCTTCGACGGCGAGATCTCCGGAGCCACCGTCGAGCAGAGCGGCCCCGTCCGTGCCGTGGTCCGCGTCGACGGCAAGCACCGCAAGGGCAGCCGCAGTTGGCTGCCGTTCTCCGTGCGGCTGTACTTCTACGCCGGCTCCGAGTCCTTCCGCATGGTCCACACCATCACCTACGACGGTGACCACAACAAGGACTTCATCCGCGGCCTCGGCGTCCGATTCACCGTCCCGCTGCGCGACGCCGCCCACGACCGCCACGTCCGCATCGCCGGCGAGGGCGCCGGCTTCCTCACCGAGGCCGTCCAGGGCGTCACCGGCCTGCGCCGCGACCCCGGCGCCGCCGTCCGCACGGCACAGGTCAAGGGCGAGAAGCTGCCCGACCCCGCCACCTGGGACCAGCGCGTCACCAGTCGGCTCCCGTACGTTCCCACCTGGGGCGACTACACGCTGTCCCAGCTCTCCGCCGACGGCTTCGCGCTCCGCAAGCGCACCAAGCCCGGCCACGGCTGGATCGCGGCCGGCGGCGGCCGCCGCGCGAGCGGCTTCGGCTACGTCGGCGGAGTGACCGGCGGACTCTCCTTCGGACTAAGGGACTTCTGGCAGAAGCACCCCGCCCAGCTCGACATCCGGGGCGCCGCCGGAGACGCCGCCGAGGTCACCCTCTGGCTCTGGTCGCCCGAGGCCCAGCCCATGGACCTGCGCTTCTACCACGACGGCATGGGCCAGGACACCTACCCCGAACAGCTCGAAGGCCTCAACATCACCTACGAGGACCACGAGCCCGGCTTCGGCACCCCCTACGGCATCGCCCGTACCAGCGAGCTGATGTTCTGGGCGAACGCCGCCACCCCCACCGCCGACACCCTCGTCGCCCAGGCCGCCGCCGTCCGCACCCCACCGCAGCTCGCCGCGAGCCCCGAAGAGCTCGCCCGCGCCCGGGTGTTCGGCGGCCTCTTCTCGCCCGTCGACCGCTCCACCCCAGCGAAGGCGAAGATCGAGGACCACCTCGACTACCTCTTCACCTACTACAAGGACCAGGCCGAACAGCGCCGTTGGTACGGCTTCTGGGACTACGGCGACATCATGCACACCTACGACGAGGACCGGCACCAGTGGCGGTACGACGTCGGCGGCTACGCCTGGGACAACTCCGAACTCTCGCCCGACCTCTGGCTCTGGTACGCCTACCTGCGCTCCGGCCGCGCCGACATCTTCCGCTTCGCCGAGGCCATGACCCGCCACACCGGCGAGGTCGACGTCTACCACCTCGGCCAGTGGGCCGGCCTCGGCACCCGCCACGGCGTCCAGCACTTCGCCGACAGCGCCAAGCAGCAGCGGATCTCGACGGCCGTCTACCGCCGCCCCTACTACTTCCTCACCGCCGACGAACGCGTCGGCGACCTCATGCACGAGCAGGTCGACTCCGACGAGACGTTCCTCGTCCTCGACCCCATCCGCAAGATCCGCACCGAGCCCTACACCCCCGACCGGCACGCCCTCTCCGTCGGCTTCGGCACCGACTGGAGCGGCCTCGCCGCCGCCTGGCTCACCGAGTGGGAACGCGGCGGCCCCAAGGCCGCCAAGGCCGAGGCCCGCCTGCGCTCCACCATGGAGACCATCGCCGCCCAGCCCAACGGCTTCGTGCAGGGCACCGGCCTCTACGACCTCGACACCGGCCGCTTCGCGATCGCCGACAAGCCCGTCGTCGGCGTCTCCCACCTGTCCGCCATGTTCGGCCTGGTCGAGATGTGCGCCGAGCTCATCGACCTGATCGACATGCCCGCGTTCAGGAGCGCCTGGCTCGACTACTGCCGGTACTTCAACGCCACCAAGGCCGAACAGGCCGCCCGTTACGGCCAGAACTTCGGCACCCTCCTCCTCTTCCAGGGCCACTCGCGCCAGGACGCCTACGCGGCCGCCCAGTTGAACGACGCCAAGCTCGCCCAGCGCGCCTGGGCCAAGTTCGACAGGAGCGACGGCTACACGGCGGCCATGGTCTGGGACAAGACCCCCGTCCAGGGCTCCGCCGCCCTCGAACCCGGCTACGAGCACCTGTGGATCAGCACCAACACCACCGCCCTGTACGGCCTCGCCGCCATCCAGAACCTCGCCCTCGTCGGCGACCACCTCCCCAAGTGAGGCCCACGATGAGAACAACAGCCCTGCTCGCCACGGCGGCGACCCTGCTCGGGACGCTCGCCGCCACACCCGCCGCCCAGGCCGACGGCCCCTTCGGCCAGGGCCGCGACCACTGCGCCACCCGGGCCGACGGGGCGCTCGCCTGCCACTTCGACGTCGCCCCCGGTACGTACGACGTGACCGTGACCCTCGGCGGAGGAACCGCCGGCGCGACCGCCGTCACCGGCGAGACCCGGCGGGCCCTCCTCGCGGAGACCGCCACCGGGGCGGGGGAGCGGCTCCGGCGCTCCTTCACCGTGGACGTCCGTGACCCGGAGGGCGAGCCCACCGGACCCACCGGCAGCCCCGGACTCGACCTGGTCCTCGGCGGGTCCGCCCCGCGCGTGACCTCGCTGCGGGTCACTCCGGCCCCCGCCGCCCGGCGCCTGTTCCTGGTGGGGGACTCGACCGTCTGCGACCAGCCGGCCGATCCGTACACCGGCTGGGGCCAGATGCTGCCCGTCCACCTCAGGCGGGGGACCGCCGTCGCCAACCACGCCGACTCCGGCGAGAGCACCGTCACCTTCCTGGCGAACCCCGCGCTCTTCGACCGGGTCGAAGCCGCGATCCGGCCGGGCGACCCGATCCTGATCCAGCTCGCCCACAACGACAAGCAGACCGACGCGGCCACATACCGGGCCAACCTGACGGCCCTGGTCTCGCGGGTACGGGCCAGGGGCGGCACGCCCGTCCTCGTCACGCCGATCGTCCGTCGCTGGTTCAACGCCGACGGCACCCTGAACAACGGCACCGCCCTCCTCGTCAACGGCCTCGGCGTGGACCACCCGGCCGAGATCCGCGCCCTGGCCGGCTCCCTCGGCACGCCGCTGATCGACCTCACGGCCCTGACGAAGGCGCGGGTCGAACGGCTGGGCCCGGAGGCGTCCAAGGCTCTCTATCTGACGGCGGAGAAGAGAGACAACACGCACACGTCGGTGCGGGGGGCGACGGAGTACGCGGCGCTGGTGGCCGCCGAACTCCGCTCCCAGCACTTGCTCCCCTGACGGCCCCATGCCGTGTCCACGCGTGCGCCCGGTGCGCCGGACCGCGAGAGGGCTCGTCTGGACAGGTCGTCGCGGCGACGCTTAGGGTCGGGAGCCGAATCCTCGGGCTCTCGCCCGGAACACCGGGAACCGTCCAGGAGCACGCACGTGGTCACCCTCGCCGATGTCGCCCGCCACGCCGGCGTCTCGGCCAGCACCGTCAGCTACGTGCTCAGCGGCAAGCGCTCCATATCCGCGCCCACCCGCGAGCGCATCCAGCGCAGCATCGACACCCTCGGCTACCGGCCGCACGCCGGCGCCCGCGCCCTCGCCAGCAGCCGGACGAACATCCTCGCGCTGATGATGCCGCTCCGCACCGGCCTCTACGTGCCCGTCATGATGGAGATGGCGATGGCCGTCACCACCACGGCCCGCTCCCACGGCTACGACGTCCTGCTGCTCACCGGCGAGGAAGGCCCCGAAGCCGTCCGCCGCGTGGAGGGCAGCGCCGTCGCCGACGCCATGATCGTCATGGACGTCGGGCTCGACGACCCCCGGCTGCCCTTCCTCCAGGAGGCCGTCCGGCCCTCCGTCCTCATCGGCCTGCCCGCCGAGACCCGTGAAGCCGCCGACGGCACCGGACTCGACTGCGTCGACCTCGACTTCGAGGCCGCCGGAGCCCGCTGCGTCGAGCACCTCGCCGGCCTCGGCCACACCCGGATCGCCGTCCTCGGCGAACCACCCGCCGTGTACGCACGGGGTACGGGCTTCGCCGCCCGCACCCTCACCGGACTGCGCGCCGCCGCCGGCGCCCACGGCGTCGGGCTGCTCCACCGGCCCGTCGAGGGCACCTACGCGGCCGTCGCCGCCGCCGTCACCCGCGTGTTCGAGGAACGCCCCGGCACCACGGCCCTCGTCGTCCAGAACGAGGCCGCCGTCGAGCCCCTCCTCGCGCTCTTGCGCCACCAGGGCCGCGCCGTGCCCGAGGACGTCTCCGTCGTCGCCATCTGCCCCGACCAGGTCGCCGTGCACGCCTCCGTACCGCTCACCGCCGTCTCCGTACCCGCTCAGGAGATGGGCCGCCTGGCCGTCGAACGGCTCGTCGCGCGCCTCGCCGGCGGAGCCCCGCGCGGCGCCGAACTCATCGCGCCCCGCCTGACGTCCCGCGCGAGCACGGGGCCCGCCTCCCACACCGAGGACCGTCGTGATCACGGCGGACACTGAGGCCGACGACAGCGCGACGGAGTTCCGGGCCTTCTTCGAGCGCCACTACGCCGAACTCGCCCGCCTCGCCCACCTGCTGACCGGCGAGACCGACGCCGCCGACGACCTCGCCGCCGACGCCATGCTCGCCCTCTGGAACCGCTGGGACCGGGTCCGCGCCGCCGACCACCCCGCCGCCTACGCCCGGGGCGTCGTCGCCAACCTCGTCCGTACCCGCATCCGGGGCACCGTCCGCGAACGGCGCCGCATCGCCGCCTTCTGGGACCGTCGCCCGGAGCACACCGAGGGTCCGGACGTCCCCGCCGTCCTCGACGTCCGCACCGCGCTGCGCGCCCTGCCCTTCCGCAAGCGCGCCTGTGTCGTGCTCCGGCACGCCTTCGACCTCTCCGAACGCGACACCGCCCTCGCACTCGGCGTCTCCGTCGGCACGGTCAAGAGCCAGACCGCCAAGGGCATGGCGGAACTCCAGCGGCTGCTCGGCGACCGGGCCGCCACCGAACTCGCCGGGAGAAGGCGCTGATGGACGAGGCACAGCTCCGCCGCGAGCTGCGGGAGGCAGCGCTCGCGCACCGGCCCGACCACGCCCGTATCCTCGCCCGGGTCGAGCGGGGCATGGCCGCGCCCGCTCCGGCCGGCCGTCGCACGCGGTCGCCGGGCCCATGGACCGGACGGCGCCGCTGGACAGCGGTCGTCGCGGTCACCGCGACCGTCGCCGGGGTCGTCGGCCTCGGCGGCCTCGCGGTGACCACCCTGGCCGACCGGCCCGCCGGACCCGCCACGACCTTGCCCGCGCCCGGCCCCAGGGCACGGGCGGCCGGCACGATCGACCCCGGCAGCAACCGCTGGTGGGCGCAGAGCGACCTCGCCGTGACGACGGAATCACCTGTGGCCGGCCTCACCGTCGAGCTGCGGATCGCCCGCACACCCGGCGTCGTGAGCACCGGCAACTGGCGCACCCGGCCCGCCGAGGACTTCACCGTCACGGTGACCGAGAAGCCCGGGGCCCTGGTCTACACGTGGACGCTCAAGCCGGGCCGCGCGGTGCCGCCGGGACCCCACACCTTCGCCGCCCAGTACAACCACGCCGAGGGCGTACGCGACGCCTCGGCCGACACGTACACCGTCCTCCTCACCGCCCCCGACGGCGGCCGGACCACGCTCCGGGGCGGCTTCGGTCCCGGCGGCGGGTCCTGAACGACTTGCGGTTGACGCGACGTCAACTCGTACGGTCCTCGTACGGGGCCGGAGACGCCGGCCCCCGGCGAGGGAAGGACACCGTCATGGCCTGGTCGATCGCGGATGTGGCCCGGATGTCCGGGGTGACCTCCCGGACGCTGCGGCACTACGACGAGATCGGCCTGCTGACGCCCGCGTGGACCGCGAGCGACGGGCACCGGCACTACGAGGAGCCCCAGTTGCTGCGCCTCCAGCAGATCCTGCTCATGCGGGAGCTGGACCTCGGCCTCCGTGAGATCCGGGACGTCCTGGACAGCGGGGCCGACCGCGTGACCGTCCTGCGCGAGCACCACGCCAGGCTGCTCGCCGAGCAGGACCGGCTCGGCACGCTGGCCCGTACGGTCGCCCGCACCATCGCCGAACTCGAGGAAAGCGAGAGCCAGGACATGGTGAGCATCAACCGTCCCGAGAACCTCTTCGAGGGCTTCCAGGCCGACCCGGCGATCGAGGCCGAGGCGCGGGAGCGGTGGCCCGAGGCGTACGAGGAGTCCCGGCAGGCCGTCGAAGGGCTGACCCCCGAGGCCACCGAGCAGTGGCAGCGCGAGGTCACCGCCCAGATGATCCGCTTCGCCGAGCACATGGCCGCCGGCACGCCCGCCGCCGACCCGGCGGTCCAGGCCGAGGTGGACGTCCACTACCGGAGCGTCTGCCGCTTCTGGACCCCGAACGCCGAGGCGTACCGGGGCCTGGCCCGGACCTATGTCGAGGACCCGCGCTTCCGCGAGAACTTCGACAAGATCGCCGAGGGCCTCGCCGCGTACCAGCGGCAGGCGATGGACGTCTACGCGGACACCCGGCTGAGCTGAGGACGGTTTCCCCGCGACTCCGGACCGGCCCTCTCTCGCCCGCGCGGCGGAGGGGCCCGGCCCGGCAGGCGAACCGCGGTCCGGGCCTCCACCCCGGCAACCCTTCGGGACCCCGCGGCGACCTACGGGTGACCGCACCGCCCATCGAAGGAGTCGCCGATGAGCTCGTACGACACACCGCCTCGCACCCTCCGCCGACGTACCGTCCTCGGCGCGGCCGCCGCCGGAGCCGCCGTCACAGCCGTCGGCACCGCCGCCGCGGCCGCCGGGTTCGGCTGGAGCGACGACGGCGGCCAGTACGTCGTCGACACCGGCGCCGGACTCGTCTTCAAGGTCTCCAAGTCGACCGGTGACGTCACGTCGCTCGTCTACCGGGGCAAGGAGTACGAGGGCTACGGCGGCAAGCACTCGCACGTCGAGTCCGGCCTCGGCGCCTCCACCGTCACCCTCGCCCAGACCGGCTCCACCGTCCTCGTCACCGTCGTCCACGGCACCCTCCGCCACTACCTGGCCGCCCGCGCCGGACTCAACAACGTGTACCTGTGGACCGACAAGGCCGACACCTCCGTCACCGCCACCCGCTTCATCGCCCGCCTCAAACCCGGCATCTTCCCGAACGAGGGCCCCGACTCCTGGGTCGAGGGCGCCGACACCGTCATCGAGGCCGGGGACGTGTGGCGGCGGGCGGACGGGCAGACCCGCTCCAAGCACTACTCGGGCGTCCGCGTCATGGACTACACCCACGTCGGCCACACCACCGGCTCCGTCGGCCTCTGGATGGTCCGCTCGAACCACGAGAAGGCCTCCGGCGGGCCTTTCTACCGGTCGCTGCTCCGCCACTCCAACGAACTCGGCGTCGGGCTCTACGAGATCCTCCACTACAGCCAGTCGCAGACCGAGGCCATGCGCTTCGGCCTCCAGGGTCCGTACGTCCTCGCGTTCACCGACGGCGGCGCTCCCGATCCGGCGCTGCACGCCGCGAACCACGACACGTCCTGGGTGGACGGCCTCGGGATCCCGAACTGGGTGGGCGCGGCGGGTCGCGGCCGGGTCGCGGGCGTCGGCCTCGCCGGCATGGACCCGGGCCACCCGTACACCGTCGGCTTCGCCAGCGCGGACGCCCAGTACTGGGCCCGCGCGGCCGCCGGCACCGGCGCCTTCTCCTGCCGGGGGATGCTGCCCGGCACGTACACCCTCACCGTGTACAAGGGCGAACTGGCCGTGCACACCGGCACGGTGACCGTCACCGCCGGGGCCGCCGCCGCGCTCCACACGATCACCCTCGCGAACGATCCGAGCACCGCCCCCGCGATCTGGCGCATCGGAGACTGGGACGGCACCCCCGGCGCGTTCAAGAACGCGGCCCTCATGACGTCCGCCCACCCCGGCGACGTGCGGGCCGCGCCCTGGACCGGGAACGTCGTCGTGGACGGCGGGGACGTCGCGAGCGCCTTCCCCTGCTACCTATGGAAGGACGTCAACGACGGGCTCCTCGTGTACTTCCGGCTCACCGCCGCCCAGGCCGCCGCCGCGCACACGCTGCGGATCGGCGTCACGACGGCCTTCCTCAACGGCCGCCCCCAGGTGACCGTCAACGACTGGGTCTCCGCGATCCCCTCACCCCCGGCCCAGCCGTCGACCCGGTCCCTGACCAACGGCTCCTACCGGGGCAACAACCACACCTTCACGTACGTCGTCCCGGCGAGCGCCTGGAAGACCGACCCGAGCCAGTACAACGTGCTCAAGCTGAACATCGTCAGTGGTTCCTCCGGCACCGGCTACCTCAGCCCCGGCACCTCGATCGACTGCGTGGACCTGTTGCCCTGAGGTCAACCCGGCCGCTGTTCGACCGGCATTGACCTCGACGGAGGGTGAATCGTCATGATCTTGGTGTTGGTGCCGGTCAGGGGCGTGATGGCAGGCTGAGGTCCATGGACATCTTCAAGACGACGAACGGTGCGGTACGGGGCTTCCGGGCGTCCGCCGACGTCGTCGCCGTGCTCGGAATCCCGTACGCCGCACCGCCGTTCGGCTCCCACCGGTTCCGGGCGCCCGCGCCGGCGGCCGTGTGGTCCGGAGTGCGCGACTGCACGGCCTTCGGCCCCGTCGCCCCGCAGTCGGCCGAGCTGCCCGGCTCGCCCGTGTGGTCGGCCGGCGACGAGGACATCCTCACCGTCAACGTCTGGACCCCGGCCCCGGACGGCGGCGCCCTGCCCGTCCTGGTCTGGATCCACGGCGGTGCCTACACCTTCGGCTCCTCGGCCCAGCCCGACTTCGACGGTGACGCCCTGGCCCGCGCGGGTCTGGTCGTGGTCACCCTCAACTACCGTCTCGGCTTCGAGGGGTTCGGTCATGTTCCCGAGGCCGGTGCGGGGGAACACCCCGACAACCGGGGCCTGCTCGACCAGGTCGCCGCCCTGTGCTGGGTGCGGGAGAACATCGCCGCGTTCGGCGGCCACCCCGGCAACGTCACGGTCGCCGGCCAGTCCTCCGGAGCCGCGTCGGTCGCCTGCCTCATGGTGATGGACCGGGCGCGCGGCCTGTTCCACCGGGCCATCGCCCACAGCCCCGCCAGTCCCTGCCACACGCGCGACATCGCCGCCGCGACCACCCGCGAGGTCGCCGCCGCGGCCGGCTGCCCGGCCACCCCCGAGGGCCTGGCATCGGCGAGCCCGCAGGACCTGGTCACCGCGTCCGACCAGGTCGTCGAGGAGTACCGGCGCGACCCCGCCTCCGGATCCCGCCACTACGACCCCTCCCTCTACGCCCCCGTCCTGGACGGAGACGTCCTGCCCGTCGACCCCCTCACGGGCCTTGCCGCCGGGGCGAGCCGGGACGTTGACCTCCTCGTCTGCCACACCACGGAGGAGTACTGGCTGCTCGACGCCGTCGGCAGCAGCGCGAAGGTCACCACGGAGGCGCAACTCGGGCGGTTCGCGGCCGACTTCGGACTGCCCGAGGGTCTGGTACCCGGGTATCGCGCCGTGATGCCCGACGCCCCGGTGCTCGACGTCTACCTGGCCGTCTTCGGCGACCTCCTCTTCGGGGAGTACACCCACCGGCTCGCCGAGCAGCATGCCCGGGGCGGCGGCCGGGCCTTCCTGTCGCGGTTCGACCGCCGGCGCACCGGCCCGCACGGCGCCGTGCGGGCCTGGCACAACGCGGACGTCCCCTTCGCCTTCGGCAACGTCGACAAGGACTGCTCGGCCTTCCTCATCGGCGGCGCCCCCACCTCCGCCGACCACGAACTGGCCGGCCGGATGGTGCGCGCCTGGGCCGCCTTCACCGCCACCGGAGACCCGGGCTGGCCGTCGTACGACGACGCCACCCGGCAGACGAGGGTGTGGCGGACCGAAGGAGAGGGGGAGGAACGGGCCGAGCCGGCCGAGCTCCGTGCGCTCTGGGCCCCGGCCGCCTTCCCCCTCCTGCGCCCGTGAGCGCGGCGACCACGCGTCAGACGCGGGGTCTTCGGGGAGCCCAGTCGCCCAGGTAGGTCGTCCTGGTCGCCGGGGCCGCCCCGGCGGGGTCCAGCTGGGGACGGTTCTCCAGGACGGTGGTCACGGCGCCCGGGCCGGTGTTGCGGTACTCGGCGAACCGCTGCTCCTGCCACGGACAGGCGTCCCGCATGTTCGCGTACGGGGCGACGGCGTCGATGCCGGGGCCGAGGACGCTGTCCCGGACCACGAGCGACGGCCAGGCCGTGGGATCCGAGCTCGGCACCCAGGGCCGGGCCAGCTTGTAGAAGCCGTCCGGGGCCTCGCTGGTGACCCGGCAGCGGGCGGCGAGGAAACCGTACGGGTTGTCCCGGGCCGTGGAGGGCGCGAAGACGAAGCCGTACGGCGCCGCCGCCAGGTCCGGGCGGACCAGGGTGCGGAAGTGGCAGTGCTCGAAGACCGCCCGGGCCCGCCCGAAGACGAAGTCGACGTCGCCCTCCACGTAGCAGTGCGCGAAGTACTGGCGGGCCACGGCCGTGAGCGCCGCGGAGTCGGCGTACAGGGTGTCCTGGTGGCCGAGGAACCGGCAGTGGAAGAAGGCCGAGCGGTCACCCTGCACCTTGAGCGCGACCGCCTGGGTGCCGGAGTTCCCCGGCAGGTCCGTACGGAGGAAGTCGTTGGCGAAGGTGACCCCGTGGGCGGTGAAGCCGTCGGCCTGGACGGTGGTGGTCGCGGAGCCGCTCGTGCCGTAGGTGCCGCCCCCGGGCCGGGGCGTGCCGGCCGCGTTGGCGTACACCACGACGACGTCCCGGGGATCCCCGCTCGCGCCGATCCAGGTCATGTCCGTACGGGCGGGGCTCACGGCGACCGTCTCGCGGTACGTGCCGGGGGCGAGCACCAGCGTCCAGCCGGGTCCCTCGGCGGAGGCGACCGCCGCCTGGACCGTGGTGTGGTCGCCCAGGCCTCCGGGGTGGACGTAGAGCGTCCGAGGGGTGAGCCGGTCGGCGGGCGAGCCGAGGCGGCCGAAAGGAGTCCGGGGTGCCGCGGTGGCGGTCCCGGAGGGCAGGGCCAGGGCGAGGGCGGCGCCGAGGCCTGCGGTGAGCAGCGTCCGGCGTCCGGGGCCGCCGGCTGCGGTGGGGTGCGTGGGCATCGGAAGGTCCTCCAGGGACTCAGCGGAGGCGGCCGGCGCCCGCGTAGTGGCCGACGAGGGCGGGGACGGCCTTCGGGTGGTCGACGCGGGTCCGCAGGACGGGCGTCCAGCCGGCGTCCGCGCGGAGCTGCTCGGCGGGGTACTGCGCGTTGTGCACGGCGAGCAGGTCGACCGGGCTGCCGTTGACGTAGTTGCCGGAGGTGGTGACCGGCGCGTCCTTCCACTTCTTCAGGATCTTCCCGGCGGGAACGTCGGCGGCGAGCGTGAACGCGTTCTTCTCGGCGACCAGGTGCGACTCCAGGCCGATGCCGAGGCTGTAGACGTATCGCGGACTCGGCACCCTGAAGTGGTTGTTGTACGCGTCGACCTGGCCGAAGCGGACCCGGGGCGCGCGCTCCACCACGTCGTCGAAGAGGTTGTGGTGGAGGGTGACCCGCAGCCTGCCCCGGTCGGTGGCGCCCGCGCTGTCGCTGTTGCCGATCATCAGCGTCTTGTCGTGGTCGGTGAAGACGTTCCAGGACGCGGTGACGAGGTCGGCGCCGCGCACGACGTCCAGCTCGCCGTCGTGCTGCTGGTACACCTCCCCGTAGTACGAGGGCAGCGAACTGTCCGGGTGGGCTCCGTCGGTGAAGGTGTCGTGGTCGATCCAGACGTGGCTGGAGCCGTACACGACCAGGCTGTCGTACTCGGAGTTCCAGGCGCCGGTCGCGCCGTCCGTGGGGTCCCACTGCGGGAAGCAGTCGAGCGGGGACTCCAGGGTGAGATTGCGGACGATGACGTTGTCGACGCCCTGCACCTGGAGGCTGCCGCCGGTGATCCCCGCGTGCCGTCCCACCCCGACGATCGTGGTGTTGGCGGGCACCTTGACCTTGATGGCCTGCCCCTGTGCCGTGGCCGAGGCCGCCCGCAGCTCCTCCTGGGGGCCGCTGACCTCCTTCTCGTACCCCCAGACGGCCGGGTCGTAGTCGGCCAGGTAGCGGGTGAAGTCGTAGCCGGGGGCCTCGAAGGCGGCGCAGCCGGCGGCGGTCGCGTTCAGGACGCCGGCCACCTTCACGATGCGGGGCTCGGTGCCCGGCACGGCGAGCGCGTCGCGGAACTCCTCCCAGGTGGTGACGGTGAAGACCCGGGAGGCGTCGGCGGCCGATCCGCCGGTGGTGCCGGTGCCGTCGGACGCCCAGCCGTCACCGGCCGGCAGCGTCGCGCGGGCCGGGTCGGCGGCCGGCCGGTGGGCGGGGTGGGCACCGGCCACGGGCGCGGTGACGGTGAGGACGAGGGCGGCCGCGGCCACCACTCCCAGCTGCGTGCGTCGGTTCATGTGCGGCTCTCTTCGGAAACGGGCCAGGTGATCCGCGCGGGGTCGATCGCGTCGTCGAGGCGACGGGTCTCGCGCGGTGTGAGGACGTGCGTGGCGAGCAGTTCGGCGGTGACGAGCCGGGCCACCTCGATCGCCCCCGGCGGGTTGAAGTGCGTGTTGTCCTGCTCGGTCGCCGTCCAGTTGAAGTACGTCTTCGTGGCCTCCGGACCCAGCCGCTGCCACAGGGCCAGGGACAGCGCCTCGATGTCGAGCAGCGGTACGTCCCACTCCGCGGCCGCCTCCCGCATCGCCGCCGGGTAGGCGCCGTGGGTGCGCAGGGCGGTGCCGTCCACGGCGAACTTCCGCCGCTCCACGGAGGTGGCGAGCACCGGGAGGGCGCCCCGGGAGCGCGCGCCCTCGACGAAGACCCGCAGGTTGTCCTGGTAGGTGGTCCACGGCTCGGTGTAGCGGGTGGGGTCGGCGACCTTCTCGTCGTTGTGGCCGAACTGGACGAGGAGGAGGTCGCCGGGGCGCAGCGCCGCCAGGATCGGATCGAGCCTCCCCTCGTCGAGGAAGCTCTTGGTGCTGCGTCCGTTGACGGCGTGGTTGGCGACCCTCAGGCCCTTGTGGAGGAAGAAGGGGAGCGCCATGCCCCAGCCGGTCTCCGGTGCGGCGTCGGCGTACTTCTGGGCGGCCGTGGAGTCGCCCGCGAGGAAGACGGTGCGCATACGGGGGTGTCCTTGGGCTCGGGCGGCGGGGGCCCCGGCCAGGGCGAGCGCGAGGCCCGCCCCGGCCGTGACGACCGCGCGGCGGCCGACGCTCACCTGTTCTGCTGCTTCCACTCGGCCTGGGCGGTGTTCAGCTGCTCGGCCAGGTGGTCGAGGAACTCCTTCGCGGTGGACTTGCCGAGCAGGACCTTCTGCAAGCCGGGCTCGTTGTCCGCCTTGGAGATCGTGTTCCAGTCGGGCAGGTAGTACGGCAGCTCCACGATCGTGGCCTTGCCGCTGAAGAGGACCTCGGCGCCCAGCTTGGTCGGCTCGGCCTCCGCGAGCCACGGGTCGGCGGCTGCCTCGGTGTTGGCGGGGATCGCGCCGGCCGACCTGTTCCACTTGCTGTTGGAGGCGTGGGAGGCCGCGAACTCGATGAACTTCCAGGCCGCGGCCTTGTTCCTGCTGGAGGAGAACAGGCCGAGGCCGTCGACCGGGTTGGAGACCTGGACCCGGGTGCCGTCGTCGAGCGTCGGGTTCGGGATGCCCCGGAACTTGTCCGTGCCGAGTGCCTTCACATGGTCCTGGTACGAGCCCAGGTTGTGGTTGAGCATGCCGATCTCGCCGCTGTCCCACTGGGCGACCATCTTGGTGAAGTCGTTGTTCACGTCGGCGGCCGGGGTGTTCTTCTTGTACAGCGCGGCGTACTTCTCCAGCGCGGCCACGTTCTTCGGGTCGTTGACGGTGGTCTTGTCGCCGTTCCAGAAGCTGGTGATGCCGCTCTGGCCGTACATGGCGTCGAGCGCCTGGGCGATGGAGCCGGCTCCGCCGCGGATCGTGTAGCCGAAGCGGTTCTTGTCGGTGGCGGTCAGCTTGTCGGCCGCCGCGTAGAACTTCGACCAGGTGGTGGGCGCGGGCAGGCCCGCGGCCTTGAACAGGTCGGTGCGGTAGTACAGCACGCCGTTGCTGGCGGAGGTGGGGACGGTGAACAGCTTGTCCTGGCCGCCCGCGGACTTCACGCTCGCGAGCATGCCCGCGTTCAGCTTGCCCTTGAGCGAGCTGCCCTCGACGCGGGCGTCCAGAGGCTCCAGGGCGTTCTGCGCGGCGATCCCGGCGAGCATCGCCGCGCCGACGCCGCCCACGTCCGGCAGGCCGCCGCCCTGGATGGCGGTGTCGTACTTGGACTGGACCTCCTTGGAGGCGATCCCGACGTACTCGACGTCGATGTCGGGGTTCGCCTTCTCGAAGTCCGCGATGATCTCCTTCCAGACCTCGGTGCGGACACCGCCGTTGTTGTCCCAGAAGGTGATCTTTCCCTTGCCCGATCCCTCCGTGCCCTTGTCACCGCCCGCGCCGCTGCCGTCGTCACCGCAGGCGGTGGCGGTCAGGGCGAGGACACAGGACAGGGCGAGGGCGAGGGCGAGGGCGGCTCTGCGCCGTCCGCCGGGGAAGATGGTCATCGTCGGCTCTCTTCTCTCGGGGTGTTGCGGGTGATGGGGACGTGGGGGAGTTCGTAGGGGAGTTCAGGACGCGGTGACGCGGAACGCGGAGAACACGGCCGTCCCGGCGTGCCCCGCGCCCGCCGGCGCGCCCGCGAACAGGCCGAGGAGCGCGCCGACCCACCGCCAGGGCGTGGCGGCGAACTCCGGCCCGAGCCGGACCGGACCGGCGGCATCGTCGACGGAGTACGAGAACCGGCAGCGCGCGTCCGCCGTGACCTCGATCCGCAGCAGGGCCCGGTCGCCGGGCACGGGCAGCGCGTGCGCCGCGTCCCGTTCCCGATCGGAGCCGGCCGGGGCGAAGCGGTGCACCAGCCGCACCGAGCCGTCCGGGGCGCGTTCCAGACCGAGCCAGGCGTACGCGTCGCCCAGGACGACCAGGCCGGCGCGGGCCCCCGGCGCCCCGGCGTCGAGCCGCAGCCCGACCTCGACGGTCAGGGCCCCGGCCGGCAGCCGCTGGGTGAGCACGTGCGGCACGCCCCGCAGATCGTCCAGGTGTCCCGTACGCACACAGTCGAGGCGCAGGCCGTCACCGTTGTGCTGACTGGCCCAGCCCTCCGCCGGGTTGGCGGTCCACTGCCACTGCCGGCCGAAGCGCCCGCCGGGGAAGCTGTCGTCCACCGCCGGCCGCGCGGGAGGCTGCTCCGGCAGGTCCGGCTTCCGGTGGACCCGGACGGGCGCGCCGTCCGCTCCGAGCACCGGCCAGCCGTCCGCGCCCCAGCGCATCGGCTGGAGGTGGACGAGTCGGCCGTGCGCGCCCGACTGCTGGAAGTGCACGAACCAGTCCTCGCCCCGCTGGGTGCGGACCCAGCCGCCCTGGTGCGGGCCGTTGACGTCGGTGTCGCCCTGCGCGAGGACGATCCGCTCCTCGTACGGGCCGAAGAACGACCGCGAGCGGAACGCGCCCTGCCAGCCGGTGGCCACGCCCCCGGCCGGCGCCAGGAGCCAGAACCAGCCGTCGTGCCGGTACAGCTTCGGGCCCTCCAGGGTGAACCAGCCGGGGATCCGGTCGGCGTCGACGAGGATCCGGCCCTCGTCGAGGACCTTGCCGCCGTCCGGGCTCATCCGGTGGCCGATCAGCCGGTTGTTGACGCCCGCGCGGGACTTGGCCAGGGCGTGCACGAGGTACGCCTCGCCCGACTCCTCGTCCCACAGCGGGCAGGCGTCGATCAGCCCGAGGCCCGCCTTCACCAGGTGCGGCGCCGTCCACGGGCCGCGTATCGAGGCGGCGTTGACCTGGAAGATCCCGTGGTCCGGATCGCCCCAGAAGATCCAGAAGCGGCCGTCGTGGTGGCGGAACGAGGGCGCCCACACCCCGCGGTCGTGCCGGGGCGCGGTGAACGCGGCGGCCGGTTCGAGCCGCTGCAGGGCGTGGCCGAGGAGCGTCCAGTTGACCAGGTCCCGGGAGTGCAGCAGGGGCAGCCCGGGGGCGCGGCCGAAGCTGGACGCGGTCAGGTAGTAGTCCTCGCCGACCCGCAGCACGTCCGGGTCCGACCAGTCGGCCGCCAGGACCGGATTGCGGTACGTGCCGTCGCCCAGGTCGCCGGTGGCGGTGGCGCTCATGCGGCCACCGCCTTGCGGACCAGGGCCGCGGCGTCCGCCCGGTCGAGCCGGCCGTCGGCGACCACGGTCACCACCCGGCGTACGAGGGTCTCCCCGGCCGCCACCGGGAGCCGCGCGTCGTACGCGAGGGAGGACCCGACCCCCGGGTACTCGGCGGCGCGCACGAACCACGGGTCACGGCGGGTCTGCGCGGTCACCCCGGCGAACACCAGGGTCCAGCCGTCCCCGGCGAGGGCGACCCAGTCGGCTGGGGAGCCGTGGACCGATGCTTCGTCGCCACCCTCCGACCCGAACACCGCGGGTACCGTCGCCTCCTTCGGCGCGCGCCAGAAGAAGCCGCCGTACGCGGCGCCCGGCCGGCCGTTCGTCGCCGGGCTGCCGATCGACAGCTCCCGCCCCGACACGTTGGCGAGGGAGAAGGTGAGGTCGAGCGCCCAGGCGGTGTCGGTGAGGGCGGTGGCCGCCACCGTGCGGTGCTCCCGCAGCAGCCGTTCGCCGCCGGCCGTCCAGCTCAGCTCCTCCACGAAGCCGTCCGGGTCGCACAGCTTGAAACCGTCGTGCCGCTGCGTCCCGTGGTTGTCGATTTCTACGGAGCCCCGGCCGCGGACGAAGGTGCGGCCACCCCAGAAGTTGTGGCCGGCGACGTCCGGCACGGCGACGCCCGCGCCCAGGTGGTGCGGGTGGTCCTCGGGCAGGGTCTCGGTCACGGGGAGCCCGGCGAGGGTGGTGACGGGGTGGAGATAGGGCCGTGGGGAGTGGCCGGCGGACAGCTGGGGCCGGGTGGTGTAGCGGGCGACGGCGCGGCCCGCGCAGCGCAGGACCGTGGGGGCTTCGGGGGTCATCGGGCCTCCGCCTGGCTCGACGGCGCCCAGGCGGCGCCGAGTTCGGAGAAGAGCCGGAGGGTGTCGGCGCTCGCGTCGACGAGGGCGTCGACGCCGTCGACGACCCGGCGCGGCGCGCTCTCGCCGGGCTCGGTGTGCCAGTGGGCGGCGGGGACGTCCACGGGCTCGGGAGCGGTCCGTACCGCCTCGACGACCCGCATGAACGCACCGGTCTCCGCCGGGGGCACCCACAGGCCCTCGCCCTCGGTGACGTGCGCGACCAGGTTCTCCAGGAGGTCGGTGCGGCCGTACTCGGTCTCCACCGGCCCGTGCCCGGCACGCTGCACCAGGACCCGGTCCTGCCGGTACCAGAAGGTGATCCGGCCCTGGCTGCCGTGCACGATCACGTACGGCTCCGCCGGCTTCTCGGCGCACAGCGTCGCCGCGACCGTGACCGGGGTGCCGGCGGAGGTCACGATCCGTACGGCCGAGGTGTCGTCGGACTCGATGGCGTGGGCGCGCAGCAGCTCCGTCTCGATGTGCGGGGCGTCCTCGGCGCGGGTGGAGCCGGAGAGCGCGAGCGCCGTGGCGACGGCGTGCGCGAGCGGGTTGGTGAGGGCCCCGTCGACCACGTCCACGCCGTCGAGCCGCCGGTGACCGGCCCAGGGCGCGCGCCGGAAGTACGCCTCGTCGCGGACCCAGGCCCCGGCCGCGCCGACGCCGAGGAGTTCGCCGATCGCGCCCTCCTCCACCATTCGGCGGATCGCGGGCACCGCGTGCGAGCCGAGCGACTGGAAACCGATCTGGCAGGCCACCCCGGCGGCCTCGACACCGTCGGCCATCCGGCGGAACTCGGCGTACGAGGGGGCGGGCGGCTTCTCCAGGAGGATGTGCGCCCCGTGCCGGGCGGCGGTCAGCGCCATGTCGGTGTGGGTCTGGATCGGGGTGGAGAGCACGGCGATCCGGGCGCCGGTGGAGACGAGCAGCGCCTCGAAGTCGGCGGACTGCTCGGGGTCGCCGATGCCGTCGAGTTCGACGGCGTCCAGCGGGCGGAGCTCGCAGACCCCGGCGAGACGGACGAGACCGCGCTCTTCGAGACGGCGGATGTTGAGGAGGTGGCTGCGGCCGTGGCCGCGGGCGCCGGCGAGGACGACGGGCAGCGGGGTGCGTGGGGTGTTCATGTCTTCCTTGTTCGTGGGGAGGCCGCTCATCCCTTCACCGCCCCCGCGCTGAAGCCGGTGACCAGCCACTTCTGTATGAAGGCGAAGACGACGACCACGGGGACGGCGGCGATGACGCCGCCGGCGGCGAGCGCGCCGAGGTCGACGCTGTCGGCGCCCATGAGGGTGTTGAGGCCGACCGGGATGGTCTGTTTGTCCTGGCTGCTGAGGAACATCAGGGCGAAGAGGAAGTGGTTCCAGGCGTGCACGAAGGCGAAGGAACCGACGGCGACCAGGCCGGGCCGGAGCAGCGGGAGGACGACGATCCGGAAGGCGTGGAACCGGTTGCAGCCGTCGACCCAGGCCGCCTCTTCGAGGGAGTACGGGACGTTCCGGATGAATCCGCTGATGAGGATCATCGACAGCGGAAGCTGGAACACGGTCTCGGCGATGATGACGCTGCCGAGGGAGTTGATCATCCGCAGTTCGGCGAAGATCTGGAAGAGGGGTACGAGGAGCAGGGCCCCCGGCACGAACTGGGAGCAGAGCAGGGCCAGCAGGAAGCCCTTCTTGATCCGGAAGTCGAAGCGGGCGAGGGCGTAACCGCCGGCCAGGGCGACGACGGTGGTCATCACGAGGACGGCGACGCCGATCAGCAGACTGTTCTGGAAGAAGACGGCGAAGTTCCGCTCGGTCCACACCTTCTCGAAGTGCGCCGTCGTCATCGGCCACGGCAGCAGCGAGGTCGACCCCGCGGGACGCACGGCGAAGAGGAGGATCCAGTAGAAGGGGACGAGGGTGAAGAGGAGGTAGATGCCGAGCGGCAGATAGATCTGCCAGCGGGGTACTTCGTCCCAGGCCCGGCTGCGGCGGCCGGGGACGGCGATCAGGGGTATCGCGGCAGTCACTTGCCGTCGCCTCCGAACTTGCTCAGGCGCAGATAGACCATCGAGCAGAAGAGAAGGATCACGAACGCCACCGTGGTGAGGGCGGAGGCGTAACCGAAGTTGTGGGCGTCGACACTGGTGTGGGCGATGTACAGCGGCAGGGTCGTCGTCTCGCCCGCGGGGCCGCCGCCGGTCAGCGTGTACAGCAGGTCGACGTTGTTGAACTCCCACACCGCGCGCAGCAGCGTGGACAGGACGATCGCGTCCCGCAGGTGGGGGAGCGTGATGTGCAGGAACTGCCGGACCCTGCTCGCCCCGTCGACCTCGGCCGCCTCGTACAACTCCCGGGGGACGGACTGGAGGTCGGCCAGGATGAGGATCGCGAAGAAGGGCACCCCGCGCCACAGGTCGGCGACGATCGCCGCCGGGAAGACGGTCGCGGTGTCGGAGAGCCAGGACGTGCCGTACGTGCCCATGCCGAAATCCGCGAGGTAACGACTGATACCGGTCTGGGAGTTGTAGAGCAGGACCCAGATCGCCGAGGTGAGGACGCCCGACACCGCCCAGGGCGAGAAGACCAGGGCCCGGCCGAGGGCGCGGCCGGCGAACGTCTGGTTCACGATGAGGGCGAGCGCGAGCCCGAAGAGGAGCTGGAGCGTCACCTCCACGACGACCCACTTGAGGCTGAACGTCAGCGTGCCCCAGAAGTGCGGGTCGTCGGTGAAGATGCGGGTGAAGTTGTCCAGGCCGGCGAAACCGTTCCGCCACGGTTTGGTGGGGTTGTGGTTCCGCAGGCTGTAGTAGAAGACGCTGAGCACCGGGTACGCGATGAACCCCAGCATCAGGAGGCCCGCGGGGGCGATCAGCAGGTACGGCAGGGCGGCTCGGCGTGAGGGGGTCACAGCTGAGGCCATGACGGCGGCTCCGTTCTCGGTGAAGCGCTTCGCGAACGACGTTCGAGATTTCGGGCAGGCGCGGTGAGGAGAGTGCGGGCGGGCGAGAAGAGGTTCGGGCGGGGCTCAGCCCGCGTACGGATCGGGGGTGGTCCCCGGCCTGGCCAGGAAGGCGAAGTCGCAGCCGGTGTCGGCCTGGGAGATCTGCTCCATGTAGAGCGCGCCGTAGCCGCGCTCGTACCGGGCGGGAGGCGGTGTCCACGCCGCCCTGCGGCTGTCCAGCTCCTCGTCCGTGACGTGCAGGTGGAGGGAGCGTGCCGCGACGTCGAGAGTGATCGTATCGCCGGTACGGACGAGGGCAAGGGGTCCGCCCACATGCGACTCGGGCGCCACGTGCAGCACGCACGCCCCGTAACTCGTCCCGCTCATCCGGGCGTCCGAGATCCGGACCATGTCCCGCACCCCCTGCTCCAGGAGGTACCGGGGGATCGGCAGCATCCCGTACTCCGGCATCCCCGGCCCGCCCTTCGGGCCCGCGCCGCGCAGCACGAGCACATGCTCGGCCGTGATCCCGAGCGCCGGGTCGTCGATGGTCCGCTGCATCGTCCGGTAGTCGTCGAAGACGACCGCCGGGCCGGTGTGCTGCAACAGCCGCGGCTCGGCCGCGATGTGCTTGATGACGGCGCCGTCCGGGCACAGGTTGCCCCGCAGGACCGCGACCCCGCCCTCCGCGGCCAGCGGCCTCGACCGCTCCCGGATCACCTCGTCGTCGTGGACGAGGGCGCCGGCGAGCTGCTCGCGCAGGGTGGCGTGCGAGACGGTCGGCCGGTCCAGATGGAGCACGTCCGTGAGCCGGGACAGGAAGCCGGTCATGCCGCCCGCGAAGTGGAAGTCCTCCATCAGATAGCGCCCGCCGGGCCGCAGGTTCGCGAGCACCGGCACGGTCCGCGCGATCCGGTCGAAGTCGTCGAGGGTCAGCTTCACCCCCGACCGGCCGGCCATCGCGATCAGATGGATGACGGCGTTGGTGGAGCCGCCGAGGGCCAGGACGGCGGCCACGGCGTCCTCGTACGCCTCGCTCGTGAGGATCCGGGAGAGGCGCAGGTCCTGGCGGACGAGCTCCACGATCCGAAGCCCCGACGCGGCGGCCATCCGGTCGTGCCCGGAGTCCACCGCGGGCACCGAGGAGGCACCCGGAACCGTCACGCCCAGGGTCTCGGCGGCGGCGGTCAGCGTGGACGCCGTGCCCATCGTCATGCAGTGGCCGGGGGAGCGGGCGAGGCCGTTCTCCAGCTCGGCCATCTCGCAGTCGCCGATCGTCCCGGCCCGCTTCTCGTCCCAGTACTTCCACATGTCCGTGCCGGAACCGAGGGTCTCGCCCCGCCAGTGCCCCGGCAGCATCGGACCGGCCGGGACGAAGACGGCCGGCAGGTCGACCGAGGCCGCGCCCATCAGGAGCGCCGGGGTCGTCTTGTCGCAGCCGCCCATCAGGACCGCGCCGTCCACCGGGTACGAGCGCAGCAGCTCCTCCGTCTCCATCGCGAGGAGGTTGCGGTAGAGCATCGGCGTCGGTTTCTGGAAGGTCTCCGACAGGGTGGAGACGGGGAACTCGAGCGGGAAGCCGCCCGCCTGCCACACGCCCCGCTTCACGGCCTGCGCCCGGTCGCGCAGGTGGACGTGGCAGGGGTTGATGTCGGACCAGGTGTTGAGGATCGCGATCACCGGCTTGCCGAGGTGCTCCTCGGGCAGGTAGCCGAGCTGCCGGGTGCGGGCGCGGTGGCTGAACGAGCGCAGCCCGTCCGTGCCGTACCACTGGTGGCTGCGGAGCTCCTCCGGGCGCCTGCTCATATCGGCCACCCGGCGGCGATCGCCGCGACCTCGGCCCGCTCCGCCTCCGGGAGCTCCCGGCTGGGCGGGCGGATGTCGCGGCGGCACAGGCCGAGCGAGGCGAGGGCCTCCTTCACGACGGTCACGTTGTCGGCGCTCGCGTTGGCCGCGCGCAGCTCCTCGAAGCGGCGGATCCGCTCCCACACCTTCATCGCGGTCGGGTAGTCGCCCGTCCGCAGGGCGCCCAGCATCTCCAGGGAGAGCGCGGGGGAGACGTTGACCAGGCCGGAGGTGAAGCCGGTCGCGCCGCTCGCGAAGTACGCGGGCGCGTACGGCTCGGCGAGGCCCGCCACCCACACGAACCGGTCGAGCCCCGCGTCGCGCGCGAAGCCGGCGAACCGGGCCGCGTCCGGGACGGCGTACTTCACGCCGACGACGTTGGGGCAGGCGGTGCCGAGTTCGGCGAGCCGGGCCCCGCTCAGGAGCGGGTTGCGGACATAGGGGACGACGCCCAGCTCGGGCACGGCCTCGGCGATGGCCCGGTGGTAGTCGACCCAGCCGCTCTCGGAGACGTACGGGTGGACGGGCTGATGGACCATCACCATGTGGGCGCCGGTGGCGCGGGCGTGCCGGGCGGCCTCCACGGCGGTCGGCACGTCGTGTCCGACGCCGACCAGGATCGCGGCGCGGCCGCCTGCCTCCTCGACGGTCACCTCGGTGAGGGAGCGGCGCTCCTCCGGGGTGAGGGCGTAGAACTCGCCGGTGTTGCCGTTCGGCGTGAGGGTGCGGACCCCCGCGTCGAGCAGCCGGCGAAGGAGCGCGCGGTGCGCGGCGGTGTCCACGGAGCCGTCCTCGGCGAACGGGGTGACGGGGATGGCCACGACGTCGGCGAGGGCGGCCCTCATCGTCTCGAATTCCATGCTCACTCGCTGTCCAGGGGGGATGAGGGGAAGGCGCGCTCGACGAACGAGGCGATGTGGTCGTGCACGGCCCGGCCGGCCCCGTCGACGTCGCCGGCGACCGCGAGGCGCAGGATCTCCTCGTGCTCGGCGGCCTCGCGCTCCCAGGAGGGGATGGCGGCCCAGGCGACCGTGGAGACCAGGGCCGCCTGGTCGCGGACCTCGTCGAGCATCCGGCCGAGCAGCGGGTTCCCGCAGGGCAGGTAGAGCGCCCGGTGGAAGTCCCGGTTGGCCAGGGACCGTTCGGCCGGGTCCTCGGCTGAGGCGGCGCGGCGCAGGGCCTCGTCCGCCGCGTCGAGCGGGGCGCGGGAGGCGACGGCCCGGCGGACGGCCTCGGGCTCCAGGAGCAGACGGACGTCGTAGACCGCGCGGGCCATGTCCGCGTCGACCATCCGGACCGTGACGCCCTTGTACTGGCTCATCACCACGAGCCCGCTGCCCGCGAGGGTCTTGAGCGCCTCGCGGACCGGGGTCTTCGAGACCCCGAAGCGCGCGGCGAGTTCGGTCTCCACGAGGGCCTGGCCGGGTCTGAGACCCCCGGTGAGGATGTCGTGCTTGATCGCCTCCAGGACGTACTGGGTCCTGGAGGGGATGGGGCTGGGGGCGAAGGCCATGGAGCACTCTCAGATCTCATGTATCGCGTCTCATATATGACGTACGAAGTGCAACGGGCATGAAGCTAAGGGGGCGTTCGTGTTTCGTCAATGGATCGCGCAAGCGCTTTCTGGAAACACGGGGCCGACGCCCCCGTGGGGCTGGCCCCCCGATTTGTTTTCTGGGATAACTATTGGGGCTGGGAGCAGCCCCCGTCCCCACCCCGTCCCGAGGACCCGTATGAAGTTCACCGACGGCTTCTGGCTGATGCGCGAGGGCGTCCACGCCTCGTACGCCACCGAAGTCCGCGATCTGCGTTCGGAAGCCGACGGCTTCACCGCCCACGCCTCCGTCAAGCGCGTCGCCACCCGCGGCGACACCCTGAACTCGGCCCTGCTGACGGTGGAGTGCCACGCACCCGCCGAGGGAGTGATCGGGGTCCGCGTCACCCACCACGCGGGAAAGGCCCACCGGGGCCCCGACTTCGCCCTCTCCACCGGCGGACCCGGCCACGGCACCGTCCACCAGGACGGCCCCGTCGTCGAACTGGCCTCGGGCCCGCTCCGGTTGCGCCTGGACCGCTCGAAGCCCTGGACCCTGGAGTTCCTCGAGGCCGGCGGACGGACGCTCACCGAGGCCGGCCGCAAGGGCACCGCCTTCGTCACCACCCCCGACGGCGCCCACCACATGGCCGTCCAGCTGGCGCTCGCCGTCGGCGAGCAGCTCTACGGCCTCGGCGAACGCTTCACGCCCTTCGTGAAGAACGGCCAGAGCGTCGACATCTGGCAGGCCGACGGCGGCACCAGCAGCGAACAGGCCTACAAGAACATCCCGTTCTACCTCTCCTCGCGCGGCTACGGCGTCTTCGTCAACCACCCCGGCCGGGTCTCCTTCGAGCTCGGCTCCGAGGCCGTCGGCCAGGTCCAGTTCAGCGTCGAGGACCAGACCGTCGAGTACTTCGTCGTCGCGGGCCCCACCCCCAAGGAGGTCCTCAGCCGCTACACGGCCCTCACCGGCCGACCCGCGCTCCCGCCCCCGTGGTCCTTCGGCCTGTGGCTCACCACCTCCTTCACCACCCCGTACGACGAGGAGACCGTCACCTCCTTCGTCGACGGCATGGCCGACCGGGACATCCCGCTCTCCGTCTTCCACTTCGACTGCTTCTGGATGCGCGAGTACCAGTGGTCCGACTTCCGCTGGGACCCCGAGACCTTCCCCGACCCCGACGGCATGCTCACCCGCCTCAAGGCCAGGGGCCTGCGGGTCGGCCTGTGGATCAACCCGTACATCGCGCAGAAGTCGGAACTCTTCGCGGAGGGCGCCGACCGCGGCCTCCTCGTCCGCCGGCCGAACGGCGACGTCTGGCAGTGGGACCTGTGGCAGCCCGGCATGGCCCTCGTCGACTTCACGAACCCCGAGGCCCGCACCTGGTTCCAGGACAAGCTGCGCCCGCTCCTCGCGCAGGGCGTCGACTGCTTCAAGACCGACTTCGGCGAGCGGATCCCCACCGACGTCGTCTGGCACGACGGCTCGGACCCCGAGCGCATGCACAACTACTACGCCCAGCTCTACAACCGGACCGTCTTCGAACTCCTGGAGAAGGAGCGCGGCAGCGGCGAGGCCGTCCTCTTCGCCCGCTCCGCGACCGCCGGCGGCCAGCAGTTCCCCGTCCACTGGGGCGGCGACTGCTGGGCCTCCTTCGAGGCCATGGCCGAGTCGCTGCGCGGCGGCCTGTCGCTCTCGCTCAGCGGCTTCGGCTTCTGGAGCCATGACATCGGCGGCTTCGAGGGCACGCCGTCGCCGGAGGTGTTCACCCGGTGGCTGGCCTTCGGGCTGCTCTCCTCGCACAGCAGGCTGCACGGCAGCGACTCGTACCGCGTGCCGTGGGAGTTCGGCGAGGAGGCCGTCGAGGTCGCGCGCCGATTCACCCGCCTCAAGCACCGCCTGATGCCCTACCTGTACGGGGCCGCCGCCGAGGCCCACACGACGGGCGTCCCCGTGATGAGGCCCATGCTCCTGGAGTTTCCCGAGGACCCCGCCTGCCGGACCCTGGACCGGCAGTACATGCTCGGTCCGGACCTCCTCGTCGCCCCCGTCCTGACCCCGGGCGGCGAGGTCGAGCTGTACGTCCCCGAAGGGGAATGGACGCACCTCCTCACCGGCGAGACGGTCACCGGCCCCGGATGGCGCCGCGAGACCCACGCCCTGGACAGCCTCCCCCTCTACGTCCGCCCCGGCGCCGTCCTCCCCCTGAGCGCCGACGACACCCGCCCGGACGGCGACTGGCTGAACGGCCTGACACTGCTCGTGACCCCGGGCCCCGTGCGGACGCCCCTCACGGTGCCGGCCCACGACGGCACCCCGGCGGCGACGTACGCGGTGACGCGCACCCCGGACGGGCCCACGGCCACGGCGACGGGCACGACCCTGCCGTACGAGGTACGGACGCTGGGGAGGGGGCCCGGGGAGATGCCGGGGGTGTGAGGCGCGGCTTTCGGAACGCGGGCAGGTGGTCGCGGGCGCCTGACGTGACGCGGGCCCGGCACCGGATCGCTCCGGTGCCGGGCCCCCCGCCGGTGGGACGTTCAGCCGGCGAAGCCGATGTGCGCGAGGCGCACGGGTCCGTGCAGGCGGACGCGGAGGTCCCTCGCGTCCCGGAGGTGCAGCGAGGCGCCCAGCGTGCGGTAGGCGTACGGGCCGCCCGTCGGCGCGACCTCGATCCGGGCCAGGACGGTGCCGTCGCCGAGGGCCAGTTCGACCGTGCCCTCGCCCGCGACCGTCACCGCCGTCTCCGTGGCACCGCCGGCGAAGTCACAGGAGCTGTACAGGAGTTCGCCCGCGATGCCCGGCTCGGCCGGGGCCACCCCGTCTCCCGTGGCCTTCGTGCGGTCCACGATGACCGTGCCGGACTGCTCGTCGTAGTCGGCCGCGGCGAGGCCGTCGACCAGGACCGGGCGCGGGCCCGGCGCCTCGCCGGCCACCTCGACGCGGACCGTGCGCCGGACGTCCGCGCTGGACGCGCCCGCCTGGATCTCGTACTCCCCGGGCTCCACCGTCCACCGCCCGTGCGCCACGTCCCAGTACCCGAGGGCCGAGACGGGGACGTCGAAGGAGAGGACGGCGGACGCGCCCGGGGCGAGCGGTGTCCGCTCGTGCGCGATCAGTTCGCGGTGGGGGCGCGGGACGGAGGGCGCCACGGCCCGCGCGTACACCTGGACCACCTCGTCCGAGGCCACGGCGCCGGTGTTCGTGACCGTGCAGCCGATCCGTACCGTCTCCCCGTCGACGGCCGCCGACAGCTCGCCGTACGCGAAGGTCGTGTACGACAGGCCGTGTCCGAACGGGAAGAGCGGCGTCCCGTCGAAGTACAGGTACGTCTGACGGCCACCGATCACGTCGTAGTCGAGCATTCCGGGCAGGTCCGCGTCGGCCGCGTACCAGGTCTGCGGGAGCCGGCCCGCCGGGGAGACGTCGCCGGCCAGGACCTGGGCGAGCGCCGTGCCCGCCGCCTGCCCGCCGTGCGCGGTCCACAGCACGGCCGGGAGCGCGGCGGCCGCCTCGGGCACGGCGTACGGGTAGGAGGAGACGAGGACGAGGACGGTACGCGGGTTCGCCGCGTGCGCGGCCCGCCAGAGCCGGTCCTGCTGCGCCGGCAGGGCGAGCGTCGTGCGGTCCTCGGTCTCGCGCCCGTTGATGTGCGGGTCGTTCCCGGCGACCACCACCACCACGTCCGCCGCCGCCGCGGCCCGCGCGACCGCCTCCTCGCCCCGCTCGGCCGTCTCCACGGAGAACACCTCGGCGGATTCCCGGTCGGCGGCAACCTTCACGCCGTCGGCGGCGACAGAGACGTAGCTCCCCGTCCCGAGGTGCAGAAGGAGGTGACCGCCGTCGTGGGCTTCGAGACGGAAGGTCTCCTGAACGACCCAGCCACCGGGCTCGTCCGCCGAGGCGCGGACGAAGCCGTCCTCGGCGACCGACAGATACCTCCCGTCGGGGGCCCGCAGCGTCAGCACCCCGCCGCCCCAGTCGATCAGCGCCAGCTCCGAGCCCTCGGCGTCGGCGGTCAGCGGCGGCAGGTCGGTCCGGCCCGCGACCAGCGCCGGATCGAGCGCGCCCCCGGTGTCCCGTACGGCTTCCCCGGCGCCCGCCTCGGGGACGCGCAGCCGGGTGCCGGAGGCGGTACGCAGCCGGATCCGGTCCACGCCCTCGGCGAAGTCCACCCGGTCCGGCCCGAAGCGCTCCCGCAGCCCGTCGAGCGGGGAGGAACGGTGGAGCAGCGCCCCGCTGTACCAGTCCAGCTTGCAGGCGTCGCCGAGGAGACCGACCACGGCGATCCGGCCCGGCCGGGGACCGAGCGGCAGCAGCGGACCCTCCCCGCCCGGACTCCCGTCGCCCCGGGGCTCGTTCCGCAGCAGGACGATCGCCCCCTCGGCCGCCTCGCGGGCCAGCTCCCGGTGCTCCGGGCTGTCGAACCGTTCCTCGCCCGCGTACGGATCGAGTTCCGGATCGAACTCGCCGAGCCGGAACCGTACGGTCAACTGCCGCCGCGCCGCCCGGTCCACGTCCGTCTGGTCGATCAGGCCGCGCTCCAGGGCCCCGCGCAGCCGGCCCAGGATGACGGAGGAGTCCGTGCCGTGGTCGGTGAAGGAGTCGACGCCCGCCCGCAGCGCCGCCGCCACCGCCTCCTCGTGCGTGGCGAAGTACCCCTGCGAGTCGGCCAGGTTGGACGGGGCGCCCGCGTCCGAGCAGACCAGGAGGTCCTGGTCCGTCCAGCGGCGCAACTCCTCCTCCAGGTACGGGGAGAGGTGGTTGGGCCGGCCGTTGACCAGGTTGTACGCGGGCATCACCCCGGCGACAGCGCCCGCCTCCACGGCCCCGCGGAAGGCCCGCAGGTCGTACTCGTGCAGCACCCGGGGCCGTACGGACGCCGAGGACGTGTCCCGCGCGGCCTCGTTGTTGTGCGCGAGCCAGTGCTTGAGGACGGGCGCGGTGCGCCAGTACACCGGGTGGTCGCCGCGCAGTCCCCGGGTGTACGCGGTCGCGATCGCGGAGGTCAGCGCCGGGTCCTCCGCGTATCCCTCCTCGCCGCGCCCCCACAGCGGGTTGCGCAGCAGGTTCACCGTCGGCGCCCAGACGTTGAGCCCGACCCGGTCGTCCTTGGCGCGCATCGCCCGCGCCTCCCGGGACACCGCCTCGCCGATCCGGCGCACCAGCTCCGGATGCCAGGTCGCGCCGAGGCCCACGGACTGCGGGAACACGGTCGCCGGGCCCATCCAGGCGACACCGTGCAGTGCCTCCTGACCGGTGCGGAAGGCGGCGAGCCCGACGCGTTCGACACCGGGCGTGAACTGGTGCAGCAGCGCGAGACGTTCGTCGGCGGTGAGCCGGTCGAGCAGGTCGTCGACCCGGCGGGCCACGGGGAGGGCGGGGTCACGGAAGGGCGGCCGGTCTGCGGTCACGTGCGAGTCCCTTGGCAGAGAGGAGGGGAGAGGATTTCGAAGCGCTTCGATGCTCTGCGGGCAGAGCAGGGGTGTCAAGGCATGGTGATAAGCCACTTCCCCTATGCCCGGGGGACGTTGGTAGCGCGGCAAAACGGTCCGAGACCCGAGAAACTCGGGAGCGGCCCTTGCCGCGCCTGTGCCGTTCACTTAACCTCGCAGCAATATCGAAGCGCTTCGACTCGATGGTCGACAGTGCCCGCTCGACACCGCGGGGCTCCGTCCCGCCCGCTCCCCCCACCGCAGCCGCTCCACCTCCACCACCGCAGCCGCCCGGCGACCCGCTCGGTCGCCGTCTGTCCGGCGCGGCCATGAAGGGTTGACGCAATGACGCCGAACGCCGTCTCCACGGGCTCCCGGAGATCCACCCCGAGCAGCACCTCCGGGCAGAGCCGCCGGGGCTTCCTCGCCTCCTCCGCCGTCGCCGTGGCGGCCGTGGCCGGTGGCGTGCCCCTCCTCACGGCCTGCGACGGAGGAACCGACACCGGGAAGAAGGACGGCACCACCACCGGCAAGGACGCGGCGAAGCTCCTCCCCGCCTTCGTCGCCGGCACGGTCGTCGCGCCCGACATCGCCGCGAAGAACGGCTCCGCCGCGGGCTTCACCCGCGCCATCCCCGTCGGCCGGCTCAAGGCCTCCGTGACCGCGAAGAGGGGCAAGGGCACCCCGCTCACCGTCATGGCGCCGCTCTGGGGCACCCCGCCCTCCCCCGGGAACCCGTACTACAAGGCCATGAACGAGGCCATCGGCACCCACGTCACCTGGCAGAACCAGGACGGCAACACCTACGACCAGAAGCTCGGCGCCGTCCTCGCCTCCAGCGACATCCCCGACGTGGTCGTCGTGCCCGGCTGGAACCTCGGCGGCAAGATCCCGAGCGCGATCGACGCCAAGTTCGAGGACCTCGGCCCGTACCTCTCCGGCGACAAGGTCAAGGCCTACCCGAACCTCGCCGCGATCCCCACCGACGCCTGGCAGCGCTCGATCTTCGGCGGGAAGCTCCGCGGCCTGCCCATGCCCGCCTCGTACGTCACCAACATCGCGCCCTTCTACCGCAAGGACCTCTTCCAGGCGAAGGGCTGGCAACTGCCGCAGAGCGCGGACGAGTTCCTGGCCCTCGCCAAGGAGATCACCAGCGCCAAGGCGAAGGTCTGGGCCTGCGACGACCTGACCTGGACCGCGTACAACATGTTCGGCGTGCTCTCCGGCAGCGACAAGGCCCTCGGCTGGAACCTCGTCGACGGCAAGCTGGTCAACCGCATCGAGACGCAGGAGTACCTCGAAGCCCTGGAGTGGACCCGCAAGCTGTTCGACGCCGGGGTCGTCCACCCCGACGCCAAGGCCCAGAACCAGGGCGACGCCGGCAACCGCTTCACCGCCGGACAGGTCATGATCTACAACAACGACCTCTCCCACTGGTACGCCAAGACCGCCGAACAGGCCGCGCAGAACCCGGCGTTCGCCATGGCCGCCATGGACATCCCCGGGCACGCCGGCGGAGCCCCGAAGCTCTGGGCCACCAACCCCGCCAACATCTGGGCCTTCGTGAAGAAGGGCAGCTCCCAGGCGGTCGTCGAGGACGTCCTCGCCATCGCCGACTTCACCGCCGCGCCCTACGGCACCAAGGAGCGGATGCTCACCGACTACGGCGTCGAGGGCGTCCACCACACCGTGAAGGACGGGCTGCCCGTCAAGACCGACGCGGGGAACCTGGAGGTCAACAGCTCCTGGATGTTCATCGCCAGCCCCGCCCCGTACGTGGCCCACCCCGACACCCCCGAGGTCACCCGGGCCATGGTCGAGTGGCAGCAGCGCATGGGCGCCGTCACCGCCAAGTCCGCCTTCTACGGGATGACCGTCACCGAACCCGCCCGGTGGACCGGCCTCATGAACGACTTCGAGCAGCTGGAGAAGGACATCGTCCGGGGCCGCAAGAAGGTCTCCGACATGCAGCAGGCCGTCTCCGAGTGGAGGAGCAAGGGCGGGGACCAGCTGCGCGACTGGTACCGCAAGCTCCTCGACACCACCGGCTCCGCGGCGAGCTGACCGTGAGCACGCTCGACACCAGGACGAAGGGCCCGGCCGTCGGTCCCCCCGACGCCGGCCCGGCCCGCCGGTCCGCACAGGATCGCGCCCGCAAGGCCGGCAGGATCCCCCTCGGTCGCCGGTTCCGCCGCGACCGCGCCCTCCTCCTCATGACCCTGCCGGCCCTCGCCCTGGTCGTGGTCTTCAACTACGTCCCGATCCTCGGGAACGTGGTCGCCTTCCAGGACTACGACCCGTACGTCTCCACCAACGGCGTCACCGCCATCCTGGAAAGCCCCTGGGTCGGGTTCGCCCAGTTCGAACGGGTCTTCTCCGACCCCGGGTTCTGGCACGCCGTCGAGAACACCCTCGTCTTCTTCCTCCTCCAGCTGTTGCTGTTCTTCCCCGTGCCCATCGCGCTCGCCCTGCTCGTCAACAGCGTGCTGCGCCCCGGCGTCCGCGCGGTCGTCCAGGCCGTCCTCTACCTGCCGCACTTCTTCTCCTGGGTGCTCGTCGTCACCGTCTTCCAGCAGATCCTCGGCGGCGCCGGCATCATCGCCCAGACCCTCAGGGAACACGGCCACGAGGGCTTCGACCTCATGACCGACCCGGAGATCTTCAAGTTCCTCGTCACCGCCGAGGGCATCTGGAAGGACGCCGGCTGGGGCCTCATCGTCTTCCTCGCCGCGCTCGCCGCCGTCAACCCGGACCTGTACGAGGCCGCCGCCATGGACGGCGCCGGGCGGTGGCGCAGGATGTGGCACATCACCCTGCCCGCGCTGCGGCCCGTCATCGCGCTGCTCCTCGTCCTGCGCGTCGGCGACGCGCTGACCGTCGGCTTCGAGCAGCTGCTGCTCCAGCGCGACGCGGTCGGCCCCGGGGCCGCCGAGGTCCTCGACACCTTCGTGTGGTGGACCGGACTGCGCAGCCAGGACTTCAGCTACGCGGCCGCCGCCGGGCTCGTCAAGGGAGTCGTCGGCCTCGCGCTCGTCCTCTCCGCGAACAAGGCCGCCCACCTGATGGGCGAGCAGGGGGTGTACCGGAAGTGACCCGACCACGCACCTCACGGTGGACCGCCCCCACCCGCCCCGTCTGGGAGGAGCCGCCCGGCCGCGCCGGGCTCGCCGCCAAGGGAACCGTCCTCGCCCTCGCCTGCCTCGCCGTCCTCTTCCCCCTCTGGATCGTCGTCGTCACCAGCCTCTCGTCCAAGAAGACGATCACGGAGACCGGCGGCCTGGTCATCATTCCCAGGGACCTCACCCTCGTCGCCTACCAGGAGCTCCTCAGCGGCGGCCAGGTCACCCGGGCGGCGGTCGTCAGCGTCGCCGTCACGGTCACCGGCACCCTGTTCTCGATGACCGTGTCGGTCCTCTGCGCCTACGGTCTCTCCCGGCCCGGCTCGCTCGGACACCGCTTCATCCTGCTGGCCCTCATGGCCACCATGTTCTTCGGCGCCGGACTGATCCCCACGTACCTCCTCGTGCAGACCCTGGGGCTCACCGACACCTATCTCGCGCTGATCCTGCCGAGCGCCGTGAGCGTCTTCAACATCCTGGTCCTGCGCGGCTTCTTCATGGGCATCTCGCCCGAACTCGTCGACAGCGCCCGCATCGACGGTGCCGGAGACCTGCGCATCCTCTGGCAGATCGTGATGCCGCTGTCGAGAGCGGTGATCGCCGTCATCACCCTCTTCTACGCCGTCGGCTACTGGAGCGCCTGGTTCAACGCCTCCCTCTACCTCAGCGACCAGAACATGATGCCGCTGCAGAACGTCCTCATCCAGCTCGTCCAGAAGCAGGAGATCCCGGTCGGCCTCGGCCAGGCGGTCAAGGCCGGGAACCTCTCCGGGCTCGCCGTCCAGATGGCCGTCATGGTCCTCGCCCTGCTCCCGGTCGCCGTCCTCTCGCCCTTCGTCCAGAAGCACTTCAGGAAGGGCATGCTCACCGGCGCCGTCAAGGGCTGACCCCCCAGCACCCGAAAGACACCCCCTACCGGAGAGTCCGATGCCGAGCCTCGACGACCTGACCCGCCCGCCCGGCCACCCGCCCCGCCTCCTGTACGGCGGGGACTGGAACCCCGAGCAGTGGCCCGAGGACACCTGGGCCGAGGACCTCCGGCTCATGCGACGCGCCGGGGTCAACTCCGTGACCCTCGGCGTCTTCTCCTGGTCACGGCTCGAACCGACCCCCGGATCGCGGGAGTTCGGCTGGCTCGACCGGCTCATGGACCTGACGCACGAGCACGGCGTCGGCGTCGTCCTGGCCACCCCCACCTCCTCGCCCCCGCCCTGGCTGGGCCGCCTCCACCCCGAGACGCTGCCCCGCGACGAGGACGGCAGGACCGAGTGGTGGGGCTCCCGCCAGCACTTCTCCCACTCCAGCGAGGCCTACCGGCACCACGCGGCGGCCCTCACCGAGGACCTCGCCGCCCGCTACGCCGGCCACCCGGCCCTCACCATGTGGCACATCAACAACGAATACTGCACCTACGACTGGGGCGACGAGGCCGCCCGCACCTTCCGGCGCTGGCTCGAGGACCGGTACGGCACCCTCGACGCGCTCAACACCGCCTGGGGCACCGACTTCTGGAGCCAGCGCTACGGCGACTGGACCGAGATCCTGCCGCCCCGCCGCGCCCACTACCTGAAGAACCCGGCGCACGTCCTCGACTTCCGGCGCTACACCTCCGACCTGCTCCTGGAGTGCTACCGCGCCGAACGCGACATCGTCCGCCGCCACACCCCGCACCTCCCCGTGACCACCAACTTCATGCCCTTCTGGTCCGGCCAGGACGGCTGGGCCTGGGCCGCGGAGGAGGACCTCGTCTCCGTCGACGTCTACCCCGACCCCCGGGACCAGGCGGGTGGCCAGTACAACGCGATGATCGGCGACCTGACCCGCTCCCAGGCCGCCGGCCGGCCCTGGATGGTGATGGAACAGGCAGCCGGAGCGGTCAACTGGCGGGGCGTCAACCACCCCAAGGCCCCCGGTCTCAACCGCCTCTGGGCGCTCCAGGCCGTCGCCCACGGCGCGGACGCCGTCTGCTACTTCCAGTGGCGCCAGTCCCGCCAGGGAGCGGAGAAGTTCCACTCCGGCATGCTCGGCCACGCGGGGGAGCGGGGCCGCGTCTTCCAGGAGACCGTCCGCGTCGGGGAGGACCTCGCGCGGCTCGGTCCCCGGGTCGCGGGCAGCCGCGTCACCACCGACATCGCCGTCCTGCACGACTGGGACTCCTGGTGGGCCGACGGCCAGGACGGAGCGCTCTCCCGCCGCGTCGACCACGCCGAGATCGTCCGCGCCTGGCACCGCGCACTCTTCGACGCCCACCTCCCCGTCTCCTTCGCCCACCCCCACCACGACCTCACCGGCCACCGGCTCGTCCTCGTCCCCCACCTGTACCTGCTCGACGACACCGCGATCGACAACCTCACGGCGTACGTGCGCGGCGGAGGCACCCTCGTCTGCGGCTTCCTCACCGGGATCGCCGACCAGGACGACCGGATCCGCCCCGGCGGCATGGACGCCCGCCTCCGCGCGCTCCTCGGCATCGACGTGCTCCAGGAGTGGTGGCCGCTCGACGAGGACGAACGCGTGGACTGCGGCACCTTCCACGGCACCCTGTGGTCCGAGGAGCTCACCCCCGCGGCGGGCGCGGAGACCGTCACCGCCTACCGGGGCGGCGAACTCGACGGACTGCCCACCGTCCTGCGCAACGGCCGCGCCTGGTACGTCTCCACCCTCCCCGAACCCGAGGCCCTCCGCGCGCTCCTCGCCGGTATCGCCCACGAGGCCGGGGCGCGACCCGTCCTCGGCGGCCTGCCCGAGGGCGTCGAGGCCGTCCGGCGCGGCGAGCTCCTCTTCCTCCTCCACCACGGCCGCGACCCGGTCACGATGCCGCTGCCCGGCCGCCACCGCGACCTGCTCACGGGCGCGGCGGTGGAGGGCGCCCTGAAGCTGGAGCGGTTCGGCGTCGCCGTCCTGGAGGAGACGCCGTGAGACACGGCCCGGTGAGCCGCGACGCCGTACACCACGACCCCGCCACCCTCCCCGGCCCCGTCCACGGCACCTGGGAGGCCGCGCCCGCCGCCCGCTGGGAGGACGCCTTCCTCGCCGGGAACGGCCGGCACGGCGCCCTGGTCCTCGGCGACCCGGAGGACGACCGGGTGATCGTCACCCACCACACCCTCGTACGGCCCAACAACCCGCCCGCCGACACCAGGCCGCCCCGGCTCGCCGCCGCGCTCCCCGCCCTCCAGGACGCCCTGCTCGCCGGGGACGCGACGGCGGCCGAACGGTTCACGGACGGGCGGCCGCTGCGCTGGGTCCGCCCCTTCCACCCCGCATTCCTGACCCGCGTCCGGCGCGTGCCCGGCGGACCGGTCCTCCCCGTCCGCCGGTCCGTGGACTTCGCCACCGGGGTCGTCACCGGCCTGAGCGGGGAGCGGCGCGGCGAGGTCTTCGTCTCCCGGGCCGACGACGTCCTCGTCCAGTACGTCACGCGGCCCGGCCCCGCCGTCGAGATCGACCTCGACCACCGGCTGCCCGGCGTCCCCGTGGGCCTCCTGACCGGCCGGGGCGTCGCCACCGCCCGCCGGGAGTCCGTCCTGACCCTGCGGGCCCGCTACCCCGAAAGCCCGCTCGGCTACACCGGCCTCACCCTCCTGCTCGCCGACACCGGCCACACCACGGTCACCTCCTCCGGCGTCCGCGTCGAAGGTGCCCGGCAGCTGCTGCTCCTCACCCGCGTACGGCGTCACGAGGGCGAGTTCGACGCGGCGGGGGAGGCGGAGGAGCTGCGGTCCCTCCTCGGAGCCGGGACCACGGACCTCGCCGCGCACCACGCCCGGCTCCTCGCCCGGCACACCGCCCGCCACGGTGCCGCCTACCGTCGCGTCACCCTCGACCTCGGCGCGGACCCGGCCGAGCGGGACCTCCCCGGCTCCGCCCTCCTCCGGCGACCCGACAGCCCCGCCCTCCTGGAGCGGCTGTTCGCCGCGGGCCGCTACCACCTGCTCTCCTCCTCCGGCACCCGCCCGCCCCGTCTCACCGGCCTGTGGACCGGCGACTGGAACACCGCCTGGTCCGGCGCGTACACCACCAACGCCAACCTCAACCTCCAGACCTCGTCCGCCGTCGCCGCCGACCTGCCCGAGGTGACGGAGGCCCACGCGGCTCTGGTCACCGCGCAGTTGCCGGACTGGCGGGACAACGCGCGGGAGATCTTCGGTGCCCGGGGCATCGTCGCCCCCTCCCACACGGACGGCGCATCGGGGCACACGTACCACTTCAGCCGCGAGTACCCCCTCCACCTGTGGACCGCGGGCGCCGACTGGCTCCTGAAGCCGCTCCTCGACCACGAGGAGGCGACCGGTCGGCGAGACCCGGCGACCTCCGCCGCCCTCGCCGAACTCGCCCTCTTCTACGAGGACTTCCTCACCCGCACCGGACCCGACGGCCGGATCACGATCGTCCCCTCGTACTCGCCGGAGAACCGGCCGCGCGGCGGGAGCTGGGGCGCGGTCGACGCCACCATGGACATCGCCGCCGCCCGGCACGCGCTGCGCGCCGCCGCCGACCGGGCGCCCGCGCCCGCCGCCACGCGCCTGCGGGCGCTCGCCGACCGCCTCCCGCCGTACCGGGTCAACGAGGAGGGAGCGCTCGCCGAATGGGCGGCGCCCGGCCTCGGCGACCGCTACGACCACCGCCACCTCAGCCACCTCTACCCCGTCTGGCCGCTCGACGAGATCAACCCGTACGACACCCCCGACCTCGCCCGGGCCGCCCGCCGCGCCCTCGAACTCCGGGGCAGCGAGAACGACTCGGCCCACGGGCACCTCCATCACGGCCTGGTCGCCGCGCGGCTCCGGGACGCGGACCGCACCGAGGACGCCCTCGGCCGGCTCCTCGCGGGCGACTACTTCCACGACTCCCTCATGAGCGCGCACTATCCGGGCCGCGACGTCTACAACGCCGATGCCGCGCACACCCTGCCCGCCCTCCTCATCGAGGCGCTCGTGCAGTCCACGCCGGGCCGGCTCGTCCTGCTGCCGGCCCCGCCCGCCCGCTGTCCGGAGGGGCGGCTCGCCGGGGTGCGGACCCGGTTCGGCGCGCGCGTCGACCTCACCTGGTCGCCGGGGGAGTACCGCGCGGTCCTCCGCCCCGACCGAGACGCCGTGATCGAGCTCCGGAGTCCGGCGGGGGGCGCGGAGCGGCTGGTCCTGCGGGCGGGGGAGGAGCGGACCGTCAGGTCCTGAGCCCCGGGGGAGGCGGCCCCGAGCTGTTCCGTACGGTCAGGGCCGGGGTGAGGAGTTCGACCCCGGTGGCCTCCTCGGCGTCGGGCCGGGAGAGGCGGCCGATCAGCCGCTCCACCGCCCTGCGGCCCAGCTCCTGGGCCGGGATCGCCACCGAGCTGAGCGCCACCGACGCCTGGGCGGCGATCTGGCCGGCGCAGACCGCGATGACCGACACGTCCTCGGGGACGGCGCGGCCCGTACGGCGCAGCAGCGCGAGGAGCGGCTCGACGGCCGTCTCGTTCTGCACGACGAAGGCGCTGACCCCGGGCCGCTCGTCGAGGATCCGCGCGAGCACCCCCGCCACCGCGTCGTGGCCGCCCTCGCACGGCCGGTGCAGCAGCCTGACGCCCAGCTCGGCCGCTCGATCCCGCAGCCCGCGCAGGGTCCGCTCGGCGAAGCCCGTGTGCCGTGCGTACACCCCGGGGGACTCGCCGATGACCGCGACCTCCCGGTGTCCGAGGCCCGCCAGGTGCTCGACGCACAGCGCCCCGGCGGCGGCGAAGTCGAGATCGACACAGTTCAACCCGGCGGGATCGGCGGGCAGTCCGACCAGGACGGACGGCGGTCCCGCCGCCCGCAGCAGGGGCAGCCGCTCGTCGTCGAGCTGGACGTCCATCAGGATCACCGCCTCGGCGAGACCGCTGCCGGTGACGCGGCGCAGCGCCGACGGTCCTTCCTCGCCGGTGAGGAGCAGGACGTCGTAGCCGTGGGCGCGGGCCGTGGTGGCGACGGCGACGGCGATCTCCAGCATCACCGGCACGTACATGTCGGTGCGCAGCGGCACCATGAGCGCGATGATCCGGGAGCGGCTGCTGGCCAGTGCGCGGGCGCCCGCGTGGGGCTGGTAGCCGAGCTGTTCGATGCTCGCCCGGACCCGCTGCCGGGTGGGGTCGGAGATGGGCCGCTTGCCGCTGAGGACATAGCTCACCGTGCTCGCCGACACTCCGGCGTGCCGGGCAACCTCGGCAAGGGTGACCATCCGTTCTCCCCCCGGCCAGGACGGTGGTGCGTCCGTGGTGAATCGCTTCGACGCGGCCCGTCGAGTGATCGCTGCGGCGATCCAAGCCGACCGTAACGTGGGGGAGTTGACCTGTCCAGACCGGGGACGACGATGTGTCGAAGCGCTTCGATCTGGGAAGGGACCCCGGTTCGACCGAACTGTTCAGTCTTGACGGTGAACTGGTCGGTGTAGTTCAGTCCTTCCCGGCGGGAGGCGCGGGCCTCCCGCCGGGGTGAGGGAGGCCGGAGAGATGTTCGCGGTGGTGTACCGGTGGCGGGTGCGTCCGGGCAAGGAGCAGCTGCTCGCCGACGGCTGGCGCCGGGTGACCCTGGCGGTGCATCAGGAATGCGGAAGCTACGGCTCCCGGCTCCACCGTGCGGACGACGGAACCTGGGTGGCGTACGCGCGCTGGCCCGACCGGGAGAGCCGGGAGGCGTGCGGGACGCCCGATCCGGAGGGTGAGGCGATGATGCGCGAGGCGATCGCGGAGTACTTCCCCGAGACGCGCCTGACCCTCGTCGACGACCTGCTCGCCGAGCCCGACACCGACTGAGGCTGTCCGTCACCCGCCACGGGCGGGAGCCGGCCGCCGAGCGCAGGACCGCGGCTCCCGGGGGGTGTCCACGGGAGCACACCCCGCGCTACTCTCTGTCCGCGATTTCGGTCGTGATCCGGAATATCGAACAGGGCGAGGGTGAGGTGGGGGCCATGGGACGACTCGTACCCGCGGTGACCAGGGCATTCGACATACTGGAGCTCTTCCTCCAGGGCGACGAGACGCTGTCCGCCCCCGAGATCACCCGCAGGCTCCAGCTGCCGCGCACCACCACCCACGAGCTGGTCACCACACTGACCGCCCGCAACTACCTCGTCCCGGTGCCGGAACAGCCCGGCCGCTACCGGCTCGGCGTCCGTACGTACCAGCTCGGCAGCCGGTACGCGGAGCAGCTCGACCTCGCGGCCGAGGGCCGGCAGGTCGCCCGCGAGGTGGCCGACACCTGCGGTGAGACCGTCCATGTCGCGGTACTGGAGGACATGGACGTCATCTACATCGCCAAGGTCGACTCCACCCACGCCGTACGGATGGTCTCGGCGGCCGGCCGGCGGCTCCCCGCCCACTGCACCGCCGTCGGCAAGATGCTGCTCGCCACCCTCCCCGAGGGCGAGCTCGACGAGCGCCTCGAAGGGCGAGACCTCCTCGCCATGACACCCCGGAGCCTCACCGACCCGGACGCGCTGCGGGCCGCGCTCGCGGAGATCCGGATTCTCGGCGTCGCCGTCGAGCAGCAGGAGTCCAACCCCGATGTCAGCTGTGTCGCCGCGCCCGTACGGGACCGCTCCGGCCGGGTCGTCGCGGCGCTGTCCGTCTCCGTGCCGGTGCACCGCTGGAGCGAGGACCGCGAGAACGAGCTCACCGCCCTCACCGTCAAGGGCGCCGATGAGCTCTCGGTCCGCCTCGGACACCGGCCGGTGCGCTGACCTCGCGGCAATCGCCGCGTCTCCGGCCGGGCCCGGCCCCCGCCCGCGGCACGCGCTCCGTCCCCGGCGGGGCCCGGCGCCCGTCACGTACCCGCGTCGGCGGCCGGACGTCCCGCGTCCCGGCGGTCGCGCGGCCGGCTGACAGGGCCGAAGGCCTCCCGGTCGTCGAGAAAGCCCTCCAGGGCGAAGGCGGCCGCGCCGCGCGTGACCGCGTTGCGCGGCACCGCGCTCCGCCGCAGGGTCGCCGCCCGCCGTGGCAGCGGCAGCACATGCGTAGCTTTCCTTCCGCCGCACCAGCCGACCGAGGAGGCCAGATGCTCCACCTCAGCGCCGTACCCTGCTCCCCCCTGCCAGGACGCCTGACGGAAGGACCCGTCTGGGACGCCCGGCGCGGGGAACTCCTCTGGGTGGACATCCCCGAGGGGCTCGTGCACCGGGCCGCCCTGACGCCCGATCACGGCCGTGCGCTCCCGGGGCGCGGGGAGCTTCCGGACCTCGCGCCCACCGGGGGCGAGGGCCTGCCCGACCTCGCCGTCCTCGGCACCCTCCGGTTCGACCGGCCCGTCGGCGCCGTCCTGCCCTGCGCCTCCGGCGCCCTCCTCGCCGCCGCCGGCACGTCGTTCCTGCACCTGCCGGACGGCAAGCCCGTCGCCGAGGCCGTCGAGCTCGCCGCGCCCGTCCTCCCCGACGACGGCCTCCCGCGCCGCATGAACGACGCCGCCGTCGATCCCGCCGGCCGGCTCCTCGCCGGAACCATGGCGTACGACGAGAGCCCCGGCGCCGGTGCCCTCTACCGCCTCGACCGCGACGGTCTCGTCACCCTGCTCGACTCCGTCACCATCTCGAACGGCCTCGGCTGGAGTCCCGACGGCACCCTCCTCTACTACGCCGACAGCCCCACCGGCCGCGTCGACGTCTTCGCCTACGACCAGCAGACCGGCGTCCTCGGCGACCGCCGCCCCTTCGCCGTCCTCGACCGGGGCATGCCCGACGGGCTCACCGTCGACGGCGACGGCCGCGTCTGGGTCGCCGTCTGGGGAGGCGGCGAAGTCCTCGCCTACGACGCCGACGGCAGCCTCCACGCGCGCGTGGAGGTGCCCGCCTCTCACGTGACGAGCTGCGCCTTCGCGGGACCCGGCCTCGACGTCCTGGTCATCACCACGGCGTCCGTGGGCCTGGACGAGGAGCGCCTCCGCGCCGAACCCGACGCTGGCCGCCTCTTCGTCTGCCGCCCCGGCGCGACGGGCCTCCCCACCCCGCCGTACGCGGACCTCTAGGGCCTGCCTCCCGGCCCTCTCGGTCTCAAAGGAAGCAGCACCGGAGCACGACCACCCTTACGACGGCCCGCGGGCGGCAGGCGTCCGGGCCGCCGAGGTGGGCCACCGCCGGCGCAACCCGGCTGGTGCCGGGGCGACGGCTCGCCGGCCGAGTGCTGGAAGCGGCATGCAGAAGGAGCCGGACTCCCTTACGAGACCGGCTCCTTGACGATACGTCAGCGGTGGGCGAGCATGCCCGCCGCCGGCAGCAGCCTGCTGTCGTAGTCGAACAGGGCCTGGTTCTCCCAGCCGTTGCCCGAGGCCGGATCGGCCGGGTCCCAGCCGTTGCCCGCGACGGCCGTCCAGGTCGGCTCCCAGTAGACGACGCCGAGACCGCGGCCGTTCGGCACCGCCTCGACGACGTTCATCACGTCCCGCAGCCAGGCCGTCTGGCCGGCGCCGCTCGCCGGGTAGCCGGCGACCAGCTCGGAGGAGAGGTCGATGATGTTCTCGTGGGCGTCCTCGCTGTCCAGGCGGAACGGGTACGCGGTCTCCGCGACCATCACCTTCTTGCCGTACCGCGCCGAGATGTCGTCCAGGTTGGCCTGGAGCGAGGACAGCGCGCCGTGCCAGTAGCCGTAGAAGGACAGCGCGATCACGTCGTAACTCACGCCCTGCGCCTTTGCGTTGTCGAACCAGGTGCGGTAGAGCGCGTTGTCCCCGCCGTTGGCGAGGTGCAGCGCGACCTGGGTGCTCGATGAGACCGCCTTGGCGGCGGAGACACCGGACTTGAGCAGGCCGGCGAGCTGGGACCAGTTGCTCGTGGAACCCTCCGGCCAGAGCATCCCGGTGTTGATCTCGTTGCCGATCTGCACCATGTCGGCCGTCGTCCCCTGCGCCTTGAGGGCGTTCAGGACGTCGTACGTGTGGTCGTACACATCGGTCTTCAGCTGGGTGTACGAGTGGCCGGCCCAGGCGGCGGGCTTGGTCTGGGCGCCCGGGTCGGCCCAGATGTCGGAGTAGTGGAAGTCGACCAGGAGTTTCATGCCCTGCGCCTTGATCCGCTTCGCGGTGGCGAGGACGCGGGCCTTGTTGTTGTAGCCGTCCGCCGGGTTCACCCACACCTTGAGACGGCCGTAGGTGGCGCCCGCGTTCCTGAGGAGGGCCACCGGGTCACCGGCGGCCCCCGAGCCCGACTTGTACACGCCGCCGAGGTCCTCGCTCTTCTTCAGCGAGGAGAGGTCCACGCCCTTCACCGTGAGTCCGGTCGTGCCGGAGGTGAAGGTGAGATCGTCGACGTTGAGCCAGTTGCCCGCCTTCGCGTCGGAGTTGACGCTGATCGTGCAGGACCCGCCGACGACCTTGACCGGGGTGACGATCCGTATCCAGCCGCTCGACGTCACCGGGAGGTCGGTGCGCTGCTCGGCGGAGCCGCAGTTGCGCAGGGCGAGGTAGGCGGAGTTCTGCCCGCCGCCGGAGCGGACCCAGGCGCTGAGCGTGTAGCTGCCGTCCGCGAGACCCGAGAGGTACTGGTACGTCTCCACCTTGTACGCGGCGGAGGACCAGTGGGTGAGGCGGTAGCCGCCGCTGTGGCCCCCGGCCTCGGTGAAGGAGGCGGCGTTCTGCCCGGCGGCGGAGTAGGTGGACCAGCCCGAGGGGGTGGCGGTCCCGGTGCCGTCGGCCTCGAAACCCGCGTTGGTGAGGGTGGAGGCCGCTTCGGCCCGCTGTGCGGTCGGCAGCGGGGCCAGGAGGAGGGCGCCGAGCGCGGCGGCGAGGGCCGTGGCGCGCAGGCGGATGCGGCTGCGGAAGGGGTGCATCGTCGAGTCCCTTCGACGGACGGATGTGAGGGGGTGCGTGCCCTTACGGGTGGTGCGTCTGCTTGCGGCTGTGGAGCGGGTGGTACGGCTCACCCGGGGGCGGCGCAGCGGGTGCGGGCGGCCCCCGGGGAGTTCAGGGGGTGGGCTCAGGCGTCGAGGCGTACGACCCTGACGGCGCCGGCCGGGACGGCGAGCTTTCCGTGGACCGGCTCGCCGCACGAGGCGCCGAGGAGCTCCGTGCCGGAGCCGTCCAGCGGCAGCTCGGCGTCCTCGGGGGAGTGGTTCAGCGCGAAGACGTACCGCTGCCCGTCGTCCCCGGCGCGGTGCACGACCTCCACGTCGTGGGGGAGCGCGGTGCGCGGGTCGACCCCGGCGTCCTCGCAGGCGGCGGCGACGATCGCGTCCAGCGACGAGGCGTCGAGCCGGGTGGAGACGTACCAGGCGGTGCCCCGGCCGAGCCGGTGCCGGGTGACGGCGGGGCCGCCGGCGGCCGGGCCGTCGGCGTACGTCCACACGGTCTCCGCCCCGCGCGGCCGGACGAACTCGGTCCAGACGTCGCCGGTGAGCGTGGCGCCGTCCGGTCCCGTGATCGTCACGCGCTGGTCGTCCAGGAGCGGGGACCACTCGTCCACGGTGAGGCCGAGGACCTCGCGCAGGGCGCCCGGATGGGCGCCGGGGTGCACCGCGTCGTGCTCGTCGACGATGCCGGAGAAGTACGAGACGACGAGGGTGCCACCGTTCTCGACGTACTCGCGGAGGTTCTGTCCGGCGGCCTCGGTGGTGAGGTAGAGGGCGGGGACGACGACCAGCGGATAGGCCGAGAGGTCGGACTCGGGGTGGGCGAAGTCGACGGTGAGGTGCCGGTCGTAGAGGGTCTCGTAGAAGCTGTCGGCGCGCTCGCGGGCCTCGTGCGCCTCGTTCGGCCGCCACTCCAGGTTCTGCGCCCACCAGGAGTGCCAGTCCCAGACCATGGCGACGTCCGGGACGGTCCGGCTCCCGCGCACCTCCCCCAGGGCCTCCAGGCCCGCGCCGAGGGCGACCACCTCGCGCCAGATCCGTGTGTCGGTGCCGCCGTGCGGGACCATCGCGGAGTGGAACTTCTCGGCGCCCCGCCGGGACTGGCGCCACTGGAAGAACATGGCGCCCTCCGAGCCGCGGGCGACGTGGGCGAGGGAGTTGCGGGCCATCTCGCCGGGGCGCTTGGCCGGGTTGCGGGCCTGCCAGTTGACGCCGGAGGTGGAGTGCTCCAGGAGCAGCCAGGGCGCGCCGCCGGCGACGGATCGGGTGAGGTCTGCGGCCATGGCGAGGTTGACGTGGGTGCGCCGGCCGTCGGTGATGAGGTAGTGGTCGTTGGTGACGAGGTCGACCTCGCGGCCCCAGGCCCAGTAGTCGATCGAGTCGCACTGGCTGAGCGCGGTCATGAAGTTGGTGGTGACGGGGATCCCCGGGGCCAGCTCGTGGAGGATGTCCCGCTCGGCGCGGAAGTTCTCCCGGATGGTGGCGTCGGCGAAGCGGCGGTAGTCGAGCTGCTGCGCCGGGTTGCCGACGGTGGGGGTGACGCGGGGCGGGTCGATCTCCTCGTACGAGCCGTAGCGCTGGCCCCAGAAGGCGGTGCCCCAGGCCTCGTTGACGGCGTCGACGGAGCCGTACGTCTCGTCGAGCCAGCGGCGGAAGTGGGCGGCGCAGCTGTCGCAGTAGCAGGCGCTGACGGGGACGCCGTACTCGTTGTGGACGTGCCAGAGGGCGAGCGCCGGGTGGCTTCCGTAGCGGCGGGCCAGTGCGGTGGTGATCCCCGCGGCGGCCGTGCGGTAGGCGGCCGAGCTGTGGCAGATGGCCCCGCGTGAGCCGTACGAGTGGCGGACGCCCTCGGCGGTGACGGGCAGGGCCTCGGGGTGGGCGCGGTAGAACCACGCGGGCGGCGCGACGGTGGGGGTGCCGAGGTCGACGCGGACGCCGTTCTCGTGCAGCAGGTCGAGGAGCCGGTCGAGCCAGCCGAAGTCGTAGCGGCCCGGCTCGGGTTCGAGCAGGGCCCAGGAGAAGATCCCGACGCTCACCATGGTGACGCCGGCCTCCCGCATCAGCCGGACGTCCTCCTGCCAGACGCTTTCCGGCCACTGCTCGGGGTTGTAGTCCCCGCCGAACGCGAGCCGGTGCAGGCCCTTGGGAGTGGTCTGCGGCATGAGTCTCTCCTGAAGGCTCGGAAGAGGGAAGCATCGGTTCCCTGGGAACGTGCACACAGTCGATCTCGATGTGGCAACGCAACATAACCGCACACGAACAACCATTGACAAGTGTCCGGAGCGTTTCTCTACTGTGAACGCTCACAGATGCATGACCGGCCATCCCGCTCCAGGGAGAGGCCCCTTTTTCGGTCAGGGAGAAGTACCCCATGCCTCACATCACGCGCCGCGGACTCGCCGCCGCCACCGCCGTCCTCCTCGGCGCCACCGCGCTCTCCGCCTGTGGCTCCTCCGACTCCGGCGACGAGGCGGGCGGCGAGTCCGGCCCCGTATCGCTCACCTACTGGTCCTGGGCGCCCGGCATGGACAAGGTCGCCGCCCTGTGGAACGCCGAGCACCCCGACATCAAGGTCACCGTGCAGAAGCAGGCCTCCGGGGACGACCTCGTCACCAAGATCATCACCGCGACCAAGGCGCACAAGGGCCCCGACCTCGTCCAGGCCGAGTACCAGGCTCTCCCGACCCTCGTCAGCAACGACTCCCTGGCCGACATAGCCACCCAGATCCCGGAAGCCGCCAAGAAGGCCTTCGCCCCCGGCGTCTGGCAGCAGACCACCTTCGGCGGCGAGGCCGTCTACGCCCTGCCGCAGGACTCCGGGCCACTGATGTTCTTCTACCGCGAGGACCTCTTCAAGCAGTACGGCCTCTCCGTCCCGACCACCTGGGACGAGTTCGCCTCCACCGCCCGCACCCTGAAGAAGAAGGCCCCGGGCAAGTCCCTCACCACCTTCTCCGCCAACGACGCCGGTCTCTTCGCCGGCCTCTCCCAGCAGGCCGGCGCCAAGTGGTGGACCTTCGAGGGCGAGAACTGGAAGGTCGGCATCGACGACGCCGCCACCCGCAAGGTCACCGACTTCTGGGGCGGCCTGGTCGCCGAGGGCGCCATCGACAACCAGCCGATGTACACCCCCGCCTGGAACAAGGCCATGAACACCGGCGAGCAGCTCGCCTGGGTCAGCGCCGTCTGGGCCCCCGGCACCCTCACCACCGCCGCCCCCGACGGCAGGGGCAAATGGGCCATGGCTCCCCTCCCGCAGTGGACCAAGGGCGGCAAGTCCACCGGCAGCTGGGGCGGCTCCTCCACCGCCGTCACCTCCGGTTCGCAGCACAAGGAAGCCGCCGCGAAGTTCGCCGTCTGGCTGAACACCGACCCGAAGGCCCTCGCCGCCCTCGTCAAGGAGAGCGGCATCTACCCCGCCGCCACCGCCGCCCAGACCAGCGGCGCCCTCGCCGAGGCCCCCGACTACTTCGCCAACCAGCCCGACTTCTACACCCGCGCCGCCGAGATCGCGAAGACCACCGCGCCGGCTGCCTGGGGCCCCAACGTGAACGTCGCCTACACCTCCTTCAAGGACGAGTTCGGCAAGGCCGCCAAGGCCAGGTCCGGCTTCGGCACCGCCCTGACGGCCGTGCGGGACACCACCGTCGCGGACCTGAAGAAGCAGGGCTTCGGGGTCGCCAAGTGACGCAGCCCCGCCAGGGCGTGCGCCGGTCGTACGGGGTCAAGGCGGCCCCGTACGGCTTCCTCCTCCCCGCCGCCGTCCTCTTCGCCCTCTTCTTCGCGCTGCCCATCGGCTACGCCCTCTGGCTCAGCTTCCACAAGGTCGAGATCAAGGGCCTCGGCCTCGGAAAGGGAGCCAGGAGCGAGGTCTGGGCGGGCCTGGAGAACTACACCTCCGCCCTCACCGACCCCGAGTTCCTCCACAGCGCCCTGCGCGTCCTCGGCTACGGCGCGATCGTCGTCCCCGTCATGCTCGGCCTCGCCCTCTTCTTCGCGCTCCTGCTCGATTCCGAGCGCGTCCGCGCCCGCTCCTTCGCCCGCCTCGCGATCTTCCTGCCGTACGCCGTCCCCGGCGTCATCGCGGCGCTCCTCTGGGGCTTCCTCTACCTTCCCGACGTCAGCCCCTTCTTCTACCTCCTCGACGCCTTCGGCCTCCCGCAGCCCGACCTCATGGACGGCGGCCCGCTCTACCTCGCGATGTCGAACATCGCGGTCTGGGGCGGCACCGGCTTCAACATGATCGTCATCTACACCGCCCTGCGTTCCCTGCCCGCCGAGGTGTACGAGGCGGCCAAGCTCGACGGCTGCTCCGAACTGCAGATCGCGCTCCGCGTCAAGGTCCCCATGGTGGCGCCCTCCCTGGTGCTCACCTTCTTCTTCTCGATCATCGCCACCCTCCAGGTCTTCAACGAGCCCACCACGCTCCGGCCGCTCACCAACGGCATCCCCTCCACCTGGAGCCCCCTCATGAAGGTCTACAACGACGCCTTCACCGGCGGGAACATCCACGCCGCCTCGGCCACCGCCGTGGTGCTCGCCCTCGCGACCTTCGCGCTCTCCTTCGCCCTCCTGAGGATCTCCAACCGCCGCACCACACAAGGAGCAAGCCGATGACCGGGCTCGCCTCCCCGCCGCTCCGCGCCTCCGCCCCGGCGGCGGGCACCACCCCCGGCACCTCCCAGGGCCCTCCCCGTCCCCGCCGCACGGCCCTGCTCCCCACCGCCGCCCTCGTCCTCGGCGCGCTCTACTGCCTGCTCCCCGTCGCCTGGGTCGTGGTCGCCGCCACCAAGTCGGGCCAGGACCTCTTCTCCACCTTCACGTTCCTGCCCGGCGACGGGTTCGGCGACAACCTCGCCGACCTCGACGCGTACCGCGAGGGCATCTACTGGCGCTGGATGGGCAATTCCGTCTTCTACGCGGGCCTCGGCGCCGTCCTGTCCACCGTGGTCTCCGCGTTCGCCGGATACGCCTTCGCGGTCTACCGCTTCCGCGGCCGCGAGGCCTTCTTCAACCTGATCCTCACCGGCGTCCTCATGCCCCCGGTCATCCTCGCCATCCCGCAGTACCTCCTCATGGCCGAGGCCGATCTGACGGACACGTACGCCTCGGTGCTGCTGCCGCTGATCCTCTCCCCGTACGGCGTCTACCTCGGCCGCGTCTACGCCGAGGCCGCCATCCCCATGGAACTGGTCGAGGCCGGCCGCATGGACGGCGCCGGCGAGTGGCGGATCTTCCTGCGGATCGCCGTCCCCATGATGTCCCCGGGCCTGGTGACGATCTTCCTCTTCCAGTTCGTCGCCATCTGGAACAACTTCCTGCTGCCCTTCATCATGCTCGGCGACGACGAGAAGTTCCCCATGACGGTCGGCCTGTTCACCCTCCTCAAGCAGGGCGCGAGCCAGCCCTCGCTCTACACCCTCGTCATCACCGGAGCCCTCCTCGCCATCGGCCCGCTCATCGCCCTGTTCCTGGTCATCCAGCGCTTCTGGAGCCTCGACCTGCTCTCCGGCGCCGTAAAGTCCTGACCACAGGGGATCGAGGGGAAACACACAGCATGAGCACAGCAGCGAGCAGGCGCCGCCCGGCGACCATCCATGACGTGGCCCGCGAGGCCGGAGTCTCGCGCGGCACCGTCTCCCGTGTCCTCAACGGCGGCCACTACGTCAGCCCGACGGCGAAGGCGGCCGTCGACGCCGCGATCCGGAGAACGGGATACGTCGTCAACCGGCACGCCCGCTCGCTGATCACCGGCAAGTCCGACTCCGTCGCCTTCCTCCTGACCGAACCGCAGGAGCGCTTCTTCGAGGACCCCAACTTCAACGTCCTGCTGAGGGCCTGCACCCAGGCCCTCGCCGCCCAGGACATCCCGCTCCTCCTGATGATCGCGGGCACCGAGGACGAACGCCGCCGCAACCTCCGCTACATCGAGGCCGGCCACGTCGACGGAGTCCTCCTCGTCTCCAGCCACTCCGGCGACCCCGTGGTGGCCCGGCTGCACGAGGCCGGCGTCCCCGTCGTCGCCTGCGGCAAGCCCCTCGGCCAGACCACCAAGATCGGCTACGTCGCCGCCGACGACCGCGACGGCGCCCGCGACATGGTGCGCCACCTGTACACGACCGGCAGGCGCCGGATCGCCACCGTCACCGGCCCCCTCGACACCCCCGGCGGGGTGGAGCGCCTCGCCGGCTACCGCGAGACGCTCGCCGAGTGCGGCCTGCCCGTCGACGAGACGCTGATCGCCACCGGCGACTACAGCCGGGCCAGCGGCGAGGACGCCGCCCGGGCCCTCCTGGAGCGCGCTCCGGACATCGACGCCGTCTTCGTCGCCTCCGACCTGATGGCGCAGGGCGTCCTCGACGCCTTCGCCCGCGCGGGCAGGCGGGTCCCCGAGGACATCGCCGTGGGCGGCTTCGACGACTCACCGGCGGCCCTCTCCTCCCGGCCGTCGCTCACCACCATCCGCCAGCCCTGGGACCGGATCAGCACCGAGATGGTCCGCACGCTCCTGGCGCGGATAGCGGGCGAGGACCCGGCGACGGTCATCCTGCCGACGGAGCTCGTCCGCCGCGAGTCGGCGTAGTACCTGTCCCGCCGGCCGGCCCGGCCGTCTTCACGGTCCCGTCACCAGGATCACCTCCAGGGTCCGCGGCCCGTGGACGCCCTCCACCCGGTCCAGTTCGATGTCGCTCGTCGCGGACGGCCCGGAGATCCAGGTCAGCGGACGCACCGGGTCGAGCCGGGGGAGCGCGAGCGGTACGGAGGCCACCACCTGCTCCGGGGCCCGCACCACGCAGAGGTGGAGATCGGGGACGAGCGTGAGCGCCCGGCGGCCCTGGCCCGGACCACCGTCCAGGACGATCGTGCCGGTCTCGGCGATCGCCACCGCGCACCCCGTCAGCACGGCGTCCGTGCCGTCCAGCTCGTACGGGGTCAGCCGCGGCTCGTCGAACCGCCGGACGGCCTCGGTCGCGGCGAGCCACCCCTCGGGCAGCCCCGGCGGGACGGCGACACTGCGCGCGTCGCGTTCCGCGAGGAGCCGCGCGACGAGCCCGGCGAGCCCGTCCGGCGCGGTGCGGTGGACGTGGGCCCGGTAGTCGGCGAGGTTCTCGTGGAGGAGGTCGAGGAGAACGTCCGGGGCGTCGGGGGTGTGGCTGGTCAGGTAGTCGCGGGTGACGGGCGCGGCCTCGGGCGCGCCCGCGACGGCGGTACGGATCCGGTCGAGGACCCGGGCACGGGAGTCCGTCATGGGCGGTGCCTCCTCGCGAGGATCCGTGGGCGGGGGTCGGTCATGCGCGGTTCTTCCTCGCGAGGATCCGTCGGCGGCAGTCGGTCACGTGCGGTTCTTCTTCCACCAGTCGCGGAACGGTTCGGCGGGCATCTCGGGCAGGTCGCGGCTCTCCGTCCACTGGCCGGCTCCGGGGCCGGGCAGGCGCTTCGGGTGCAGTGCGCGGGTCTTCGACGCGATGCGCTCGCCGGCGGCGAGTACGCCGGGGTGGTTCAGGACCCAGGTGGACGCCTTGATCGCGGCCTTCTCCAGGCGATGTCCCTTCCCGCCCTCCCCGGCCACCTTCTCCCGCAGGTGTACGAGCACTTCGGGGATGTCGATGGCGACCGGGCACACCTCGTAGCAGGCGCCGCACAGCGAGGAGGCGTACGGCAGCGAGGCGTCGACCTCGCTCGCCGTGCCCCGCAGCTGCGGGGTGAGGATCGCGCCGATCGGCCCGGGGTAGACCGAGCCGTACGCGTGGCCTCCGGCCCGCTCGTACACCGGGCAGACGTTGAGACAGGCCGAGCAGCGGATGCAGCGCAGTGCCTGCCGTCCCACCTCGTCGGCGAGCGCGTCGGTGCGGCCGTTGTCGAGGAGGACCAGGTGGAAGGCGCTCGGACCGTCGGAGTCGGTGGTGCCGGTCCACATGCTCGTGTACGGGTTCATCCGCTCGGCCGTCGAGGAGCGGGGCAGTGTCTGGAGGAAGACCTCCAGGTCCCGCCAGGTGGGCACCACCTTCTCGATGCCGACGACCGAGATGAGGGTCTCGGGCAGGGTCAGGCACATGCGGCCGTTGCCCTCGGACTCGACGACGACGAGGGTGCCGGTCTCGGCGACCATGAAGTTGGCCCCGGAGATCCCGACCTTGGCCCGCAGGAACTTCTCCCGGAGGTGCAGCCGGGCCGCCTCCGCGAGGTCGGCGGGCGTGTCGCTCAGCCCCTCCGGTGCCGGACGACCCCAACTACCCATCTTCTCGCGGAAGATGTCGCGGATCTCGCCCCGGTTGCGGTGGATCGCCGGGACCAGGATGTGCGAGGGGCGGTCCTCGCCGAGCTGCACGATCAGCTCGGCGAGGTCGGTCTCGTAGGCCCGGATCCCCTCGGCCTCCAGGTGCTCGTTGAGCCCGATCTCCTGGGTGGCCATCGACTTGACCTTGACGACCTCGGTCTCGCCCGTCGCCCTCACGAGCGCGGTGACGATCCGGTTCGCCTCCGCCGCGTCGGCCGCCCAGTGCACGGTGCCGCCCGCCGCCGTCACCGCCTCCTCCAGCCGCAGGAGGTGCGTGTCGAGGTGACGGAGGGTCTCGTCCTTGATCCGCCTGCCCGCCTCGCGCAGCGCCGCCCAGTCGTCCAGCTCGGCCACCGCCCGCGCCCGCTTGTCCCGGATGGTGTGAGTGGCGTGCCGCAGATTGGCGCGCAGCCGCTCGTCGCGAACGGCCTCCCGCGCCGCCTCCGGGAACGCTGGCATCCCCACGAACGTCCCGCTCATGCCCAGGGCTCCTCTTCCGTGCTCGCCAGGATCTCCGCCAGGTGCAGCGCCCGCAGCGGCGCCTCCCGTCGTCTCAGCATGCCGCCCACGTGCAGCAGACAGGAGTTGTCCGCGCCGCACAGCACCTCCGCGCCGGTGGACAGCGCGTTCGCGATCTTGTCGGTGCCCATCGCCGCCGACACGTCCGGGTTCTTCACCGCGAACGTCCCGCCGAAGCCGCAGCACTCCTCCGCGCCCGGCAGCTCCACGAGCTCAAGCCCCTTCACCGCCTCCAGGAGCCGCCGCGGCCGCGCCCCGAGCCCGAGGAGCCGCAGGCCGTGACAGGACGGGTGGTACGTCACCCGGTGCGGGAAGTACGCGCCCACGTCCGTCACGCCGAGCACGTCCACCAGGAACTCCGTCAGCTCGTACACGCGCGGGGCCAGCGCCCCGGCCTCCGTACCGAACGACGGGTAGTGGTGGCGGACCATCGCCGCGCACGAACCGGACGGGGTGACGACGTGGTCGTACCCCTCGAAGGCCCGGACCGTGCGCCGTACGAGCGGCCCGGTCTCCGCGCGGTAGCCCGTGTTGAACTGCGGCTGACCGCAGCAGGACTGCGCCGCCGGGAAGTCGACCTCCACACCGAGCCGTTCGAGGAGCCGGACCGTGGCCACGCCCGTCGAGGGGAAGACGGCGTCGTTGACGCAGGTGACGAAGAGGGCGACACGCATCACGGCTTCCTCGGGGACGGCTCGACCCGGGCGGCGGCCCTGTCCCAGGCGGCGCCGTCGCCCTGCGGTACGTAGTGTCGCAGGGGCCGTGTCCGCGCGACGAGCCGGCGCATCGAACCGAGGCCGCCCACGAGACCGGTCGCGCGCGCCTGGACGAGGACGTTGCCGAGGGCGGTGGCCTCCACGGGCCCCGCGACGACGGTCAGCCCGGTTGCGTCCGCCGTCCACTGGCAGAGCAGCGCGTTACGGGCTCCGCCGCCCACCAGATGGATCCGTGCCACCTCCCGCCCGGCCAGCTCGGCGGCCCGCCGCACGGTGCGCCGATGGGCCAGGGCCAGACTCTCCAGGACACAGCGGACCACCGCTCCCGGGGCCCCGGGCGCGGGTTGCCCGGTGCGCCGGCAGTACGCGCGGATCCGTTCCGGCAGGTCTCCGGGGGTGAGGAACTCCGGCGCGTCCGGGTCGACGACCGCCGCGAACGGCTCCGCGCGCGCCGCGTCCGCGAGCAGTCCGTCGAGACCGACGGACAGACCCTGGCGCTCCCAGGTCCGGCGGCACTCCTCCAGGAGCCACAGGCCCATGATGTTCCGCAGGAAGCGGACGGTGCCGTCGATTCCGCGCTCGTTCGTGAAGTTCGCCTCCCGGGACTCCTCGGTGAGGACCGGGGCCTCCAGCTCCAGACCCGCGAGCGACCAGGTGCCGCAGGAGATGTACGCGAAGTCGGGGGCGGTGGCGGGGACGGCGGCCACGGCCGAGGCGGTGTCGTGCGAGGCGACGGTGGTCACCGGCGTCTCGGTGTCAAGTCCGGTGAACTCGGCGACGCCGGGCAGAAGTCGGCCCGCCGGGTCGCCGGGCGCACGCAGCGGGGGAAGCAGCCCGGGATCGATCGCGAGGCGTTCGAGCAGGTCCACGGACCACGTGCCGGCGCGGACGTCGAAGAGACCGGTCGTGGAGGCGTTCGTCTCCTCGGCGCCGACCGTCCCGGTCAGCCAGTGGACCATGAGGTCCGGCATGAGCAACAGAGTCCGCGCCGCGCGGAGTTGAGCCGTTCCGGCGGCCGAGGCCAGCTGGAAGACCGTGTTGAACGGGAGGTGCTGGAGGCCGGTGATCCGGTACAGCTCGGCCGGGCCGACCTTCTCCCGTACCGCCTCCGCGACCCCCTCCGTACGCCGGTCCCGGTAGTGGTACGGCGCGCCGAGCAGCGTGTCGTCGGCGTCGAGGAGCCCGTAGTCCACCGCCCAGGTGTCCACCCCCACGGAGTCGACGCGGCCGGCGCGGGCGGCCGCGCGCAGGCCGTCCAGGATGCCCTGGAAGAGGGCGAGGGCGTCCCAGCGCAGGCCGTCGGGCAGCGGGACCGGCGTGTTGGGGAAGCGGTGGAGCTCGGTGAGGTCGAGCAGGTCGCGGCCGACCCGGCCGAGCATCACCCGCCCGCTGGTGGCGCCGAGGTCCGCGGCGGCGAACGCCCCGTGGGGCCGGCTCACCGCAGGAAGGCCGCGGCGACGCCCGCGTCCACCGGCACGTGCAACCCGGTCGTGTGGCTGAGATCGCCGCCGGTCAGCGCGAACACCGCGTTGGCCACGTGCTCCGGCAACACCTCCCGCCTGAGCAGCGTGCGCCCCGCGTAGTACGCGCCCAGCTGGTCCTCCTCGATGCCGTACGTGGCCGCCCGCTGGGCACCCCAGCCGCCGGAGAAGATGCCCGAGCCGCGCACCACGCCGTCCGGGTTGACGCCGTTGACCCGGATGCCGTGCTCACCCAACTCGGCTGCCAGTAGGCGCACTTGGTGCGCCTGGTCAGCCTTGGTGGCGGAGTAGGCGATGTTGTTCGGGCCCGCGAAGACCGCGTTCTTGGAGGCGATGTACACGATGTCCCCGCCGAGCCCCTGCGCGGTCATGACCCGCGCGGCCTCCCGGGAGACCAGGAACGAACCCCGCGCCATGATCGCGTGCTGGACGTCCCAGTCCTGGGCCGTGGTGTCCAGAAGCGGCTTGGAGATGGAGATGCCGGCGTTGTTGACGACCAGGTCCACTCCGCCGAAGGCGAGCGCGGCCGCCCGGAACGCCGCCCCGATCTCCTCCTCCGACGTGACGTCCACGGTGACGGCCACCGCCGCGTCGGGTCCGCCCAGTTCCTCCGCCACCTTCGCGGCGGCCGCCCCGTTCAGGTCGGCGACCACCACGCAGGCTCCCTCGGCGGCGAGCCGGTGCGCGATCGCCCGGCCGATACCGCTGCCCGCCCCCGTCACGAGCGCCACCCGGGTCGCCAGCGGCCGTGGCTTCGGCAGCCGCCGCAGCTTGGCCTCCTCCAGCTCCCAGTACTCGATGCGGAACTTCTCGGACTCCTCGATCGGCGCGTACGAGGAGACCGCCTCCGCGCCCCGCATCACATGGATCGCGTTGACGTAGAACTCACCCGCCACCCGCGCGGTCTGCTTGTCCCGGCCGAAGGAGAACATGCCGACCCCGGGCACGAGCACGATCGCCGGATCGGCGCCGCGCATCGTGGGGGAGTCCTCGGTCGCGTGGCGGGCGTAATAGGCGGCGTACTCCTCGCGGTACGCGGCGTGCAGCTCCCGCAGCCGGTCGACCGCCCGGTCGAGGGGCGCGTCGGCGGGCAGGTCCAGGACCAGCGGCCGGACCTTGGTCCGCAGGAAGTGGTCGGGGCAGGAGGTCCCGAGGGCGGCGAGCCGGGGGTGTTCGGCGCGGGCGAGGAAGTCGAGCACCGGCGCGGAGTCCGTGAAGTGCCCGACCTGGGGCTGATCCTGGGAGGCGAGGGCGCGGACGTACGGGGCGAGCGCGGCCGCCCGCTCCCGGCGCTCGGCCTCGGGCAGGGGGCCGTACCCCTCGACCACGGGCCCGAACGGCTCGGGTCCGCCCCGCTCGGCGAGGAAGGACTCGGCGGTGCGGATGATGTGCAGCGCGTTGCGCTCGCACTCCTCCGAGGTGGCGCCCCAGGCGGTGATGCCGTGGCCGCCGAGCACGCAGCCGATCGCCTCGGGACGGGCCTTCCGCACGGCGGCGATGTCCAGACCCAGCTGGAAACCGGGCCGGCGCCACGGCACCCACACCACCGCGTCGCCGAAGCAGTCCGCCGTCAGCTTCTCGCCGTCGGCGGCACAGGCGAGCGCTATCCCCGCGTCCGGGTGCAGATGGTCGACGTGGGGCGCGTCCACCAGACCGTGCATGGCGGTGTCGATGGACGGGGCCGCGCCGCCCCTGCCGTACAGACAGTGGTCGAAGGCCGCGACCATCTCGTCCTCGCGCTCGACCCCCGGGTAGACCTCGGCGAGCGCGCGCAGCCGGTCGAGACGGAGCACGGCGAGGCCGTCCTCGGTGAGGGTGCCCAGGTCGCCGCCGGAGCCCTTGACCCACAGGAGGGTGGTCTCGCTCCCGGTCACGGGGTCGGTGACGGTGCCCTTCGCGGAGGCGTTGCCGCCCGCGTAGTTGGTGGTGCGGGGATCGGAGCCGAGCCGGTGCGCCCTGTCCATGAGGGCGGTGACTTCGGGTGGGGTCGCCATGGGGTTCCTTAGGGGGGGAGGACGTCGGGGGATCGGGGCGGGGCTACGCGCCCCAGCCGGCCTGCTCGCCGCCGACGCGTTCGACGGCGATCCGCTCCTGCCGGCCGGAGCGGAGGTAGGCGGCGACCGGGTCGGGGTCGAGGCCCTGCTCCTCGCGCAGCGTGCGCAGCAGGGGGCGTACGTCGGTGTCGTAGGCGTCCATGAGGACGGCGTGGGCGGCGAGCACGTCGCCCGCCCGCTGGGCGGCGGCGAGCGCGTCGGCGTCGACGAGGAGCGCCTTGGCGGTGGCCTCCTGGACGTTCATCACCGAGCGGATCACGGCCGGGACCTTGGCCTCGACGTTGTGGCACTGGTCGAGCATGAAGGCGATGCCGGCGGCGGGTTCCAGACCGCCGTTCCGGACGACCTCGTGCATGATCCGGAAGAGCTGGAAGGGGTCGGCGGCGCCGGCCATCAGGTCGTCGTCCGCGTAGAAGCGGGAGTTGAAGTCGAAGCCGCCGAGCCTGCCCTCCCGGAGGAGCAGGGCGACGATGAACTCGATGTTGGTGCCCGGCGCGTGGTGGCCGGTGTCCACCACGACCCGCGCCTTCGGGCCGAGCCTGAGGCAGTGCGCGTAGGCGGTGCCCCAGTCCGGTACGTCGGTCGCGTAGAAGGCGGGCTCGAAGAGCTTGTACTCCAGGAGCATCCGCTGCCCCTCGCCGAGCCGCTCGTACACCTCGGCCAGGCACTCGGCGAGCCGCTCCTGCCGGGCGGTGACGTCGTCCTGCCCGGGGTAGTTGGTGCCGTCGGCGAACCAGAGCTTCAGATCCGCCGAGCCGGTCGCGTCCATGATGTCCACGCAGTCGAGCAGGTGGTCCACGGCCCGGCGGCGCACGGCGGGGTCGGGGTGGCAGACGCTCCCCAGCCGGTACGCGTCGTCCTGGAAGGTGTTGGAGTTGACGGCGCCCAGTTCGAGGCCGCGCTCCTTGGCGTACGCGGCGAGAGCGGCGTAGTCGTCGACCCGGTCCCACGGGATGTGCAGCGACACCTTCGGCGCGATGCCGGTGTGGGCGTGGACCTGCGCCGCGTCGTCGAGCTTCTCGTACGGGTTCCGGGGCACGCCCGGCTGCGCGAACACCTTGAAGCGGGTCCCGGAGTTCCCGTAACCCCAGGAGGGCGTCTCGATCCGCTGGGCGGCGAGTGCGGCCTTCACGGCAGCGATGTCGGGCATGTCCACCTCGGAGCCTTGTAATGAATCGATTCAGTCACCGGGGAAGCTAGCCATCGCGCGGGGCGTCGTCAAGGCTCTTGACCCGCTGGACGCTGACGTCCTAGCGTCCGGGCAAGGCGTAATGAAACATTTCAGTCAGGGGGTCGGATGCCGACGACGGACACCCAGCGGGTCTGCTTCCTGCTGAAGGTGCGGACCGAGCGCGTCGAGGAGTACCGGGCGCGCCACCGGCACGTCTGGGCCGACATGCTCGCGGCGCTCTCCGCCGCCGGCTGGCACAACTACTCGCTCTTCCTCCGCGAGGACGGGCTGCTCGTCGGGTACCTGGAGACCCCCGACTTCGACCGGGCCCGCGCCGCGATGGAGGCGGCGGAGGTCAACGCCCGGTGGCAGGCCGAGATGGCGGAGTTCTTCGAGGAACTCGAAGGCCGGGCGCCCGACGCCGCCATGCGGCCGCTGACCGAGGTCTTCCACCTCGCGTGACGGGCCGGCCGATCCATGCGGCCGCTTAGGATGAAACGCCGGGCGGGACCCCGTACGGACGGGACGGCAGGGGCAGGACGGACCAGGTGGGACGGATGACGGACACCGCACGGACGAGCGGGAGCGGCGACAGCGGTCCAGGGGCCGTCGGCGGTGCCGGGAGCGTCGGCATCAAGGACGTGGCGCGTGAGGCGGGTGTCTCCGTCGGCACCGTCTCCAACGTGATCAACCAGCCCGACCGCGTCTCACCCGCGACGCGCCGGCACGTCCGGGCGGTCATCGCGCGCCTCGGCTATGTGCGCAGCGAGTCCGCCCGCCAGCTCAGGGCGGGCCGCAGCCGCATCATGGCGCTCCTCGTCCTCGACATGGGCAACCCCTTCTTCGTCGACATCGCCAGGGGCGCCGAGCGCACCGCCCGGGCGGCCGGACTGGGCGTCATGGTCTGCAACAGCGACCAGAACCCGGCCGACGAGGCCGACTACCTCTCCCTCTTCGCCGAACAGCGCGTCCGGGGCGTCCTGGTCACCCCCGCCGACCCCAGCGGGGCCAACCTGCGGGCGTTCCGCCGCCACGGCATCCCGTCCGTGCTCGTCGACCGGGTGGCGGGCGACGACGCCGGCTGCTCGGTCTCCGTCGACGACGTCGCCGGCGGCTCCCTCGCGATCCGGCACCTCGTCGCGACCGGCCACCGCTCCTTCGCGTACGTCAGCGGTCCCGCCCACCTCCAGCAGATCCGCGACCGGCGCGAGGGCGCCCTGCTCGCGCTCGCCGAGGCCGGACTGCCCGCCTCGGCGCTGCGTGAACTCCCGGCCGAGCGCCTCGACGTGGCCTCGGGGCGGGACGCCGGGGCGCGCCTGCTCGGCCTCGCCGACCGTCCGACGGCCGTCTTCTGCGCCAATGACCTGCTCGCCCTCGGCGTGCTCCAGGCGCTGTACGCGGCGGGGGTGCGGGTCCCGGAGGACATGGCGATCGTCGGCTACGACGACATCGAGTTCGCCGCGGCCGCGACCGTACCCCTGACCTCCGTACGGCAGCCGGCGTTCACCCTCGGAGCGAAGGCGGCCGAGCTGCTCCTCGAGGAGACCGGGGAGCAGGCGGCCGGCCACCGGCACGAACACGTGGTGCTCCAGCCGGAACTGGTCGTCCGCCGCTCGACCCTGGCCGGCCGCTGAGCCCGGGGGTCAGCGCACGCCGAGCAGGTGCTCCAGGGCCAGCTGGTCCAGGCGCTCGAAGGCCATCGAGCGCGCCGCCGCCGCGTCCGGGTCGAACGTCTCGTACGCCGTGGGGTCGGCGAGCAGCCCCGCGAGACCGTCGGCGGCCGTGGGGACGGCGAGTTCGGGCAGCCGGGAGGCGCCGAGCGCCGCGACGACGTCCGGGTCGGCGCGGAAGGCCGCCGCCCGCTCCTTGAGCATCAGGTAGTTCCGCATGCAGTTCTTCGCGGACTCCCAGACGCCGTCGAAACCGTCGGTGCGCACCGGCTTGAAGTCGAAGTGGCGCGGCCCCGCGTAACCGGCCGTCTCCAGCAGGTCCACCAGCCAGAACGCCTGGCGCAGGTCGCCCGCCCCGAAGCGGAGGTCCTGGTCGTACTTGATGCCCGACTGGCCGTTCAGGTCGATGTGGAACAGCTTGCCGGCCCACAGCGCCTGCGCGATGCCGTGCGGGAAGTTGAGCCCCGCCATCTGCTCGTGGCCCGTCTCCGGGTTCACGCCGACGAGCTCGGGGCGCTCCAGGCGCTCGATGAAGGCGAGCGCGTGCCCGATCGTGGGCAGCAGGATGTCGCCGCGCGGCTCGTTCGGCTTGGGCTCGATCGCGAAGCGCAGGTCATACCCCTGCTCGGTGGCGTACTGGCCGAGCAGGTCGAAGGCCTCCTTCATCCGGTCCAGCGCCACCCCGACGTCCTTCGCGGCGCCGGACTCCGCGCCCTCCCGGCCGCCCCAGGCGACGTAGGTGGTGGCGCCGAGCTCGACGGCCAGATCGATGTTGCGGAGGGTCTTGCGCAGGGCGAAGCGGCGCACGTCCCGGTCGTTGGCGGTGAAGGCGCCGTCCTTGAAGACGGGGTGGGCGAAGAGGTTCGTGGTCGCCATGGGCACCGCGAGCCCGGTGCGGTCCAGGGCGGCCCGGAAGCGCTTGACGATCGCGTCCCGCTCGGCGTCCGCGGACCCGAAGGGGATCAGGTCGTCGTCGTGGAAGGTGATGCCGTACGCGCCGAGGGCGGCCAGCCGCTCGACCGCCTCCACGGGATCGAGGGCGGGGCGGGTGGCCTCGCCGAAGGGGTCGCGGCCCTGCCACCCGACGGTCCACAGGCCGAAGGTGAAGCGGTCCTCGGGGGTGGGTGAGAAGTCGGTCATGGCGTCTCCCTGCTACTGGCAGCCGGATTTGTTTTCTGAGATAACTAATACGGGACGGAGCCGGTCCGGCGCCAGACCCCGCGAGCAGTCGAGCCCGAAGACCGAGGGAAGAGGAGGGGGCATGGCCGTGAGCCGCTCCGTCGTGATCGGCGTGGACAGCTCCACGCAGTCCACCAAAGCCGCAGCCGTCGACGCCGACACCGGCGAGCTCCTCGCCCTCGGCCGCGCCCCGCACACCGTCACCGGCACCGCCGGGGCACGCGAGAGCGACCCCGAGGAGTGGTGGACCGCCCTGGCCGCGGCCGTCCGCGCGGCGGTGCGGGAGGCGGGCGTCCCGGCGGCCTCCGTCACCGGCATCGCCGTCGCCGGCCAGCAGCACGGCCTCGTCACCCTCGGGGCCGACGGCCGGCCCCTGCGGCCCGCGCTGCTCTGGAACGACACCCGCTCCGCGCCCCAGGCGGCCGCCCTCGCCACCCGCCTCGGCGGCCCCCCGTCCTGGCTGGAGCGGACCGGTTCCGTCCCCGTCGCGTCCATGACCGCCGCCAAGTGGCAGTGGCTGCGCGAGCACGAGCCGGAGACCGCCGCGGCCGCGCGCGGGATCCGCCTCCCGCACGACCACCTCACCGAACGCCTCTCCGGAACCGCCGTCACCGACCCCGGGGACGCCTCCGGCACCTGCTGGTACGGCACGGCCACGGGCGCCTACGACCCGGACGTCCTCGATGTCATCGGCCTGGACCCGGCCCTGCTGCCGGCCGTCGCCCCCTCCGGCGCCACCCGCGTCGGCACCCTCACCCCGGCCGCCGCCGACGCCCTCGGCCTCCCCGGCACGGTCGCCGTCGCCGCCGGGACCGGCGACAACATGGCCGCCGCCGTCGGGCTCGGACTCGGCGGCGCGGGACTGCTCGACCACCCCGTCGTGAGCCTGGGCACCTCCGGCACCGTCTTCGCCGCGACCCGCGCCCGGCCCGCCGCCCCCGGCCTCGCCGGATTCGCCGCCACCGACGGCGCGTACCTCCCGCTCGGCTGCACCCTCAACTGCACGCTCGCCGTGGACCGGTTCGCCACCCTCCTCGGTCTCGACCGGGAGGACGCCGCACGCGGCGGCGACGGCGGAATCGTCGTCCTGCCCTACCTCGACGGCGAACGCACCCCCGACCTCCCCCACGCCGCCGGACTCGTCACCGGCCTCCGGCACGGCACCGACCCGCGGGCCGTCCTCGGCGCCGCCTACGAGGGCGCGGCCTTCACCGTGCTGCGCGCCCTCGACGAACTCCTCGCCGCCTGCGGCCTCGACCCGGCGGCGCCCGCCGTACGGGACCGGCCCCTGCGCCTGATCGGGGGCGGCGCGCGCGGCCGGGCCTGGACCGAGACCGTCCGCAGGCTCTCGGGGCGTCCCCTGGTCGTCCCGGCCTCCGAGGAACTCGTCGCCCTCGGCGCGGCCGCCCTCGCCGCAGGCGCCGTCACCGGCGCCGACCCGGTGGCCCTGGCCACCGCCTGGGGCACGGGCGCGGGCCCGCTCCTGCCCGCCGTACCCCGCGACCAGGCGACCTGGGACCGGATCGCGACGGTACTCGCCGCCGCGACACCGACGCTGCTGCGGTGACGCGTCCCGGCATCGGGCCCGCGAGGGCCCTGTGCCGACCGCGAGCTCCGGGTTACCCTGCGGAAAACGACGGGGGAGACATGACATCACTTCTGATTCTCTTCGGCGTACTCGGCGGAGTCGGGGCGCTGTTGACCGCCACCCTGCTCCGCCGGGGCGGCCGCCGCACGGACTCGGTGGACGGCCTGCCCCAGGAGCAGGAGGCCGTGCGCCGGGCTGGGGCCGACAAGGTCTCCTTCGGCCTCGGCGCCCACAACTCCCCGCCGACCGCCGGCGACGGCTACATCCGCCGGAACGGCCGACCCTGACGGGACCTTCCGCCGGGTGTCCCCTTGAGGCCGGTTGGCGCGCTCGTCAGCGGGCCGCGCGTCGGCGGTGGTAGGCGACCGCCACCGCGGTGAGGAGCGGGGCCCAGGCCACGAGGGGCAGATAGCAGACGAGGAACAGGGTCTCCTGGAGCGTGCCTTCGGTGTGGGTGCGGGGGGAGTCCTGGCCGATGCCCGCGTACACCACGTACGCGAACCACCACGTGAGGGCGGCCAGTCCGAACGCCCCCGCCAACGCGGCGATCGTCGCTCCCCGGGCGCCGACCGGGCGTCCGCCGAGGAACGGCAGCCGGCGGGGGAACACCTCTCCCCAGTCGCGGACCAGACCGAGCGTCAGGAAGGCGAGGAGTTCGGCGAGTACGGTCAGGCCGAGCTGGAAGACGGCCAGACCGAGGCCGGGGTCGTCGACCCGGGCCACCGGCGCACCGAACGTCAGGGCGACTCGCCAGAGCCCGGACGGCAGGACGAGCAGGGGGACGGCGTGGGCGGCGAGAACGGCCCAACGGGGGACGTCAGGAAGGGCCTTGAGCTGCATCATGCCGCCCAGCCTGCCGAGCGGACCGGGGGCCGGGCGTCGCCCCAGAAGCCGGGCCGTCTCCCTCGCACGGGGGAGACGGCATCCTTCCGTCAGGCCCCGGCCGCGGCGGTGACCCTGCGCTGGTGGACCCGCAGGTGCAGGGTCGCCAGGTCGAGGAGCGGGGTCGGGACGCCGAGGGCGCGGGCCCGGCCGATGAGATCACCGAAGAGGTGTTCCACCTCGGTGGGGCGGCCCGCCGTCAGGTCGCGGTAGAGGGACGGCACCATCGGCGAACCCGACGCGGACACCACGGCCAGCGCCGCCGCCCGCTCCTCCTCCGGTACGGGGTGCCCGGCCGCGGCGGCGACCGCGGCGGCCTCGTCGAGCACCGCCGGGCCGAGGGCCGGGCCGCCCGGCGTGTCGTACACGTCGCCGACGGAGCCGCGCATCAGGCTCGTCACCGCGCCGAACGTCGTGATGAACACCCACTTGTGCCACATCGCCGTGAGGATGTCGGCCGGAACCGGCGCGTCGATCCCCGCCCCGTCGAGGACCTTGCGGATCCGCTCCACGCGCGCGGAGACCGTCCCGTCCTGCTCACCGAAGGCCAGCTGGGCCAACGGGGCGAGCCGCCGGATGTCACCCGAGTCGTCGAGGGTGGTCACCACCTTGGCCACGCCCCCGAGGACGGCCGGTGCGCCGAAACGGGCGTTGAGGGCGTCGATGTGGGCGAGACCGTTGAGGAGCGGGATGACGGCCGTGTCCGGTCCGACGGCCGGCGCGACGTCCTCCATCGCCCCATCGAGGCCGGTGGACTTCACCGACAGCAGCACGAGGTCGTACGGCTCGCGCAGCTCGCCGGCCGTGACGAGGCGTGGCTCCACCCTCCACTCCTCGTCCCGGCCCACGACCCGCAGGCCCCGCGCGCGCAGCGCCGCCGCCCGGGCCGGACGGACCAGGAACGTGACGTCCTCGCCGGCACGGGCGAGGAAGGCGCCGAAGTAGCCACCGGTGGCACCGGCGCCGACGACCAGGATCTTCATCAAGGTGAACCCTTCGTGGAGCGCCCCGGGGGCGCGGCGGTGGGCAGAGGGGTGAGCAGCCGGTGCGGCCGGGTGAGCGCGGCCGTCACCGGGTCGTCGTCCGGACCCGACGGGACGAGCCCCGGGCCGGGGGCGACCAGGACGTCCTGGACGGGGACGGTCGCGCCGCAGCCGGTGCAGCAGCCGTCCCGTGTGAGCGGGGCCTCGTCCTCCGCGTGAAGGAAGACGCGGCGCGGCCCGCCCTCCGCCGCGTAGAACTCCTCGCCCCACGCGGTGAGCGCGCGGACGGCCGGCCAGAGGGCGACCCCCTTGGGCGTGAGCCCGTAGACCTCGCGCCGGCCGGTGCCCGCCTCGGGGCGGCGCGTCAGGACGCCCGCCTCGGTGAGGGTGGCGAGCCGGTCGGTGAGCACCGCCCGGGGGATCCCCAGATGCGCGGCGAACTCGCCGAACCTGCGGACCCCGTAGAAGGCGTCGCGCAGGATCAGCAGCGTCCAGCGCTCGCCGACGACCTCCATGGAGCGGGCGAGGGCGCAGGTCTGACCGCGGTAGTCGCGCGGAAGCGTCATGGCCGGAGCCTAGCGCAGAAAAGTTCGGTCACCGAACTGTTTTTCCGACCCGGTAAGGGGCGACTAGGCTCTCGCTCACGATGAACCAGCCCTCGGAACCCAAGGCCGACAAGACGGGAGTGCGCCGCCACAACCTGAGCCTCGTCCTGCGGACCGTCCACGAGGCCGGCGAGACGACCCGGGCGGCGGTCGCGGCCCGCGTCGGGCTCACCCGGCCCGCCGTCTCCTCTCTCGTCGAGCAACTCCTCGACCTCGGCTTCCTCGTCGAATCGGGCAAGACGTTCAGCGGGCAGGCGGGACGGCCGGGCACCGTGCTCAAACCGGCGGGCACCGGCCCCGCCGGCCTCGGCGTCGAGATCAACGTCGACTACGTCACGGTCTGCGTCGTCGACCTGACCGGCACCGACCGCGTCCGCCGCACCGAGCGCCTCGACAACCGGGAGGCCGAAGCCGCCGACGTCCTCGCCCGCGCCGCCCGCATCGCCGCGGACGCCCTGGACACCGCGGCCGAACGGCACCTGGCCCCCGCCGGGGCCGGCCTCGCCCTGCCCGGACTCGTCTCCGGCGGGACCGTCCGGCAGGCCCCCAACCTCGGCTGGAACGAGGTCCCCGCCGAAGTCCTCTTCGTCGAGGCCCTCACCGCCCTGCGTCCCGCCACCGCCGGCGTCCCCGTCGTCTCCGACAACGAGGCCAACATGGCGGCCCTCGCCGAGATGTGGTTCGGCACCCTCGGCGACTGCCGCACCTTCCTCCACCTCACGGGGGAGATCGGCGTCGGCGGCGCGATCGTCGTCCACGGCGAACTCCTGCGCGGCGCCCACGGCTTCGCCGGCGAGATCGGACACCTCGTCGTCGACGCCGAGGGACCGCGCTGCCGCTGCGGCTCGCGCGGCTGTCTCGAGCAGTACGCGGGACAGGCCGCCCTCCTCGCGTCGGCGATGGCCACCGACGTCCCCGACCTCGTTCGCCGCGCGGAGTCCGGGGAGCCGCGCGCCCTCGGGACCCTCGCCGAGGCGGGCCGGATGCTCGGGCGCGCCCTGTCGGGCGCCGTGAACCTCCTCGACCCCGAGGCCGTCGTCCTGGGCGGCATCTACCCGTGCCTGATGCCCTGGCTGGCGCCCGCCGTCGCGGAGGAGCTCGCCGCCCGCGTGGTCTCCGGCCTCTGGACCCCGGACGCGAAGCGTCTGCGCCCGGCGTCCGCCGCCACCGACGCGTCGCGCGGCGCGGCCGCCCTCGTACTCCACGACGTCCTGGCGGACCCGCTGGCGTACGCGCCGGCGCCGGGGAACTGACCGACGGCGCCGGCCGCTCCGGTCGCGAGGTCCCCGAGGCCGTGGGTCGTGGTGGGGGCCCTACGGGTACGTGCGTACGTCGTCGTTGTAGTCGCGGGCCCGGTCCCGTACGAGCTCCGGCAGAGTGCCCGTCGCCAGGTCCGCGAGGGTTGTGCACTCCAGGACCTGGCGCAGACTCGTCCGCACCGCACGCCAGACATCCGGCATGGGAGCCGCCGCACCCTGGTACTCGAGGCCCGTCAGCTTGAGGTCCCGCACACTGACGAGCGGTCCGTCCATCGCGCGGATGACGTCGGCGAGGGTGATCTCCGAGGGCGGCCGGGTGAGGGAGTAGCCACCGTCCGGGCCGCGCACGCTGCGCACCAGACGCGCCTGCCGCAAGTCGCTGAGCACGACGAAGAGGAAGCGGACGGGGATGTCCTGGCGTCCGGCGATGTCCTCGGCCTTGAGGGGCCGGTCCGGCGAGCAGGCCAACTCGGCCATGGCCCGGACGGCGTAGTCCGTTCGTGCTGAGATCCTCACCGACTCAATGTCTCACGAGTGGCGGGAACCAGACCCGCGACGGCATTCGCGGGGTCGTCAACAGCACCCGGAAGCGGCGTTGTTGTCCGGAAGCGGCGTTGCCACTCCACTTTGTTCATCGACATAGTGAACATTGTCCCGCAGTGCCCACCCCCGCTCCGGAGGTCTCCGTGGTACCTGTCGTGTCCCCGCCGTCCGCCGAGTCCGTCCGTCCTCGACCGACCGTGGCGGTCGTCGGCGCGGGCGCGGCCGGCGCGCTCGTCGCCGTCCAGCTGTGCGAAGCGGCGGGCCGACGCCGTATCCCGCTCGATCTGGTCCTTGTCGACCCCGCGCCGGAGGCCGGCCGGGGCACCGCATACGCCACCAAGGTGCCCGAACACCGGCTCAACGTGCCCGTCGGCGGTATGAGCTGCTACCCGGACGACCCGGGGCACTTCCGGCGCTGGCTCAGCCGGCACGGTGAATCCACCGTCACCGCGGCGGACTTCGCCTCCCGGTACCGCTACGGCTCGTATCTCGCCGACACGCTCGGCCGGGCCGTCATCAGGGCGCACGGCACGGTCTCCGTACGACGACTGCGCACCAGGGCGACGGGGTGCGCCGACGCGGCCGGGGGACGTCTGGAACTCCGGCTCGCCGACGGCGGCACGGTCACGGCGGACAGCGTCGTCCTCGCCACCGGGCCCGCGGCGGGGCGGGCCGGCTGGGCTCCGCCCGAGCTGGTCGCCTCCGACCGGTTCGTCCCCCGCCCCTGGGCACCGGGCGCGCTCGACGCCGTCGGCGAGTCGGACGACGTCCTCCTCGTCGGCACCGGTCTCACCGCCGTCGATCTCGCGCTCGTCCTCGACCGCCCCGGCCGCACGGTGCACGCCGTGTCCCGCGGCGGGCTGCTTCCCCAGCCGCACGCGGTCACCCCGCTGCCCCCCGTGCCGCCACCGCCGGGGCTTGCCGCTCTCCCGTTGCACCGCCTCCGCAGGGAGTTGATGCGGCACTTCGCCGCCACGCGTCGCGCCCACGGCGACTGGCGGCCCGCCCTCGACGGGCTGCGGCCGGCGATCGTACGGCTCTGGCAGGGCCTCTCCGACGACGAGCGGGCGGAGTTCCTCGGCCGTGACGCCACCCTGTGGAACGTGCACCGCCATCGCATGGCACCCTCCACCGCCGAGACCGTCGCCCGGGCTCGAGCCGCCCGCAGGCTCCGCGTCCACGCCGGCCGGGTCGCCTCCGCGGCACCGTACGAGGACGGCGGACTGACCGTCTCCCTCGCCGACGGCCGTGAGCTGCGCGTGGCCTGGGTGGTGGACTGTACGGGGCCGGGGCTGCGAGCCGATGCCGGCGGCGACCCGTTGTGGAGCGGGTTGCTGTCCGACGGCCTCGCCGCACCCGGTCCGCTGGGCATCGGTGTGGCCACCGAGGGCGGCAGGCTCCTCGACGCCCAAAGGCGCCTGGAGCGGCCGCTGTTCACGCTGGGCGCGCCCCGCCGGGGCGAGTTGTGGGAGACGACGGCGATCCCCGAGATCCGCACCCAGGCCAAGGAGATCGCCGAGGCCGTACTCGCCCCGCTCACCAGCGCCCCCCGGTCGGTGCGCCGTCGGCCCACCGACCAGTTCGGGCTGCCGTTGTCCACCCATGCCGCGGCCGCGGCGGCCTTCCGCTGCGGACTCGCCCGGGTGATCACCGTACGGGCGAAGGCGGCCGAGTCGTTCACGCGAGCCACCGAACTTGACCCGGGGTTCGCACTGGGGCACGCCGCACTCGCCCTGCTGGGTCACGAGTGCGGAGCGGACGTCGACGTCGCCCGGGAGCTGGCGGACGCCCAGCGCAGCGTGCGGGAACGCGGCGACGAGCGGGAGCGGTCGTTCGTCGACGTCGTCACGCGCCGCGTCAGGGAGCACGAAGCCGGCGCAGGCGCCCCGGGCGAGGGAGACACGGCGCTCGTCGACCACCTCGGCCGGTTCCCCGGAGACGCGTTCGCGCTCGGCATCGCCGTCCCCACCATCGCCTTCTCCGGCGTCGCGGATCTCGACGGCACACTGGCCCTCGACCTGGTGGAGCGGACCGCGTCCGCCTACGCGGGGCACTGGTTCCACACCTCGCTCCTCTCCTTCGTCCGGCAGGAGCAAGGAAGGATCGAGGAGGCCGGCGAGCTCGCGCGGACAGCACTCGCCGCGCAACCCGCCTCCGGGCACGCCGTGCACGCCCTCGCCCACGTCCACTACGAGTCCGGTGAGCACCGCACCGGCCGGGACTGGCTCGACGGCTGGATCGGCGCCCAGGGCCGGGGCGCCGTGCACCGGGCGCACTTCTCCTGGCACGTGGCCCTCCACGAACTGGCCCTCGACGACTCCGCGGCCGTACGCCGCCGCTGGTTCGCCCAGCTCGCGCCGGGCCGGGTCAACGGGGTGCGGGCCCTCGTCGATTCCGGCTCCCTGCTGTGGCGTGCCCGCATGTCCCGCAACTGGACCGGCCGGGTACCCGTCGACGGCGTCCTCGACGCGGTCGCCCGCGATCTGGTCGAACGTCCCTCGACCGCGTTCACGGCCCTGCACGGCGCCGTCGCCCTCGCCGCCGCCGGCGACCTCCCCGCACTCCGCCGCCTGCGCGCGCACGCGGCCGGCGCGGACCGGGTGCAGCGGGACGTCGTCGTCCCGTTGTGCAGCGCGCTGGAAGCGGTCTTGGAGGAGGAGTGGGCCACGGCGGTCCGGGAACTGCGCGGACTGCTGCCCTCGCTGCGACGCGTGGGAGGCAGCGCGGCACAGCGGGAGGTCGTCGAGGAGACCCTGCTGTACGCGCTGGTGGAGGCGGGACACAGCGACACCGCCCGCCACCTCCTCGAACAGCGCCTCGATCGCCGTGCGTCCCCGCTCGACCGGCGCAGGCTGGCCGGACTGAGCGTCTGACGGGGGCAGGGAAGGGGACGCCGCACGCCGCTCCGCCCCCCAGCCGGGGTTCACGCCGTGAACCGACGGGCGCGGAGCGGAGACCCGGAGGACCCCGCGGGCCCGGCCGGCCGCGCGGGACGCGCGGTGGGAGCGGAGCGAGGACGGGCCGGGCGGGATCCGACCGGGAGAGAGAGGTCGTTCGCCGAGGGCCGTTGTCAGTGGTGGCCCCTACCGTTTTCACCATGACGACGACGACCTATCTGGAGCTGTCGCAGGACGGCGGCGGTGCCCACAAGTTCTACGAAGTGACCGTCGAGGACCTCGCGGTGTCGGTCCGTTACGGCCGGATCGGCTCGGACGGGCAGACCCAGCGGTCCACCTTCCCGACGGCGGCGAAGGCCCAGGCCGCGGCGGCCAAGAAGATCGGCGAGAAGGTCCGCAAGGGGTACGCCCCCGCGGTCCCGGGGCAGCGTGCCGCGCGCCCCGTGACGCGCCGTGAGGTCACCTCCGCGCCCTCCACGGCACGGGCCGTAGCCCCTGTCCTCTGGCGCTTCCGCACCGGCTCGGCGGCCTTCGGCATCCACGTCGACGAGGAGCACTGCTGGGTGGGCAACCAGGCGGGCGACGTCTTCACACTCGACCGCGGCGGCGAGGTACAGGCCCGGTTCAGCCTGCCCGACGGAGTCAAGTGCCTGGTCGCCGACGACTTCTGGATCTACGCGGGCTGCGACGACGGCAAGGTGTACGACCTCTCGTCCAAGCTCCCCTTCGCCGCGTACGACATCGCCACCGACGTCGACATCTTCTGGCTCGACATCCACGAGGGAATCCTGCACGTCGCCGACCGCTCGGGGCGGCTCACCGTCATCGACCACGAGGACGAGCACCAGTGGGCACGCGCCGGCGCCGGGGAGCACGCCTGGATGGTCCGCGCCGACGGGGACGCCGTCTACTACGGCGACACGCGGGGCGTCGCCGCCCACGCGCCGGACGGTGGCGGCGAACTGTGGCACACGGCCACCGAGGGCGGGGTCCTCTTCGGCTGGCAGGAGGACACCGCGGTCTACGCGGGGACGTCCCGCAGGAAGGTGCAGCGGCTCGCGAAGAAGGACGGGCGCGTGGAGGCGGTGTACTCCTGCGACAGCCCGGTGTACTCCTGCGCCACATCGCCCGGCGGCCGTTTCGTCTTCGCGGCCGACTCGGCCTCCTCCGTCTACTGCTTCGCCGAGGACGGCACCCGGCTGTGGAAGCTCGGCACGGGCGGCGGCTCGGCGCTCTCCATGCAGTACCGGGACGAGCGGCTCTACCTGGTGACCACCGACGGGTCACTGGTCTGCGTCGACGCGAGCGAGGCGGCGATCGCGGCCGCGCAGCAGGGCACGGTCCCGGTCGCGCGGGACGTCAAACTCGCCGCCGCCCTGCCGGTGTACGAGCCGGCCACGACCGTCACCGCCGTGACCGCCGTCAGCGACGCCCCGGCCGGCTCGGTGGTCGTGGAGTGCGTGACCGAAGCGGGCCGCACCCGGGTGCGGGTCCTCTCACAGGGGTACGACTCCGCGTGGAACGTGCAGTTCCCGCGGGCGATCCGGGAGCCCGGCGCGCGGTACGTGGTGGACGCCCTGCACCCGGCTGCGGGCGGGTTCTACCGGGTGCGCGGCGACATCCGGCGGCTGCTGTGACCACCGCGGCGGGAGGCGGCTCGGGTGTGTTCGAGGCGGCCACGGGAGACGGGCCGCCGCTGCCCCGGGCGGAGGCCGAGCAGCGGTCGCGCGAGATCCGCGCCGCGGTCGACGGGCTGCTCCAGATCAGGCGGCTGACCCTGCGCCAGGGCGGCGACCCCAGAACCGCGCCCGCGGACTGGGAGCGGCGTCGACCGGTCCGCGCGGTGGCCCTCGCCCTGGAGTCGGGCGGGATCACGCCCTCGTCGGTGGATGCCTCCGGGGTGCGGCTCTCCACCGGCTACCGGGTCAGGGAGGGGGAGCGGCCGGCCACGGCCGTCGTGGAGTGGCTCGGCCCGCCGGGCTCGGGCGCCGCCCAGGAGGAGGCGGCGGCCCTGGGCGCGTGCGTGCCGGCCCTGGCGCGGCTGGGCTGGGAGGCGCTCCTCTACAAGGGGCCACGCGGCCGCCGCTTCCTGGAGGTCGAGCCCTTGTCCCGGTGAGGGGCGCTCGTCAGGCGATCGAGGCGGAGACGATCGCGGAGACCGCGATGTTGCAGGAGGCGGTCACCCAGACCGCCGGGTGCGGCTCGGGGTCGACGAGCGTGGCGCCGAGCTTCCCCGGCGTGACCAGGTCGACGACGAGGAAGGCCACCGCCATCATCACCAGACCGAGGAGGCCGAACGCCGCCGTCGAGACCAGCCCCTTGCCGAAGTCGTCGTACGTCGTCCAGATCGAGGTGAAGACGATGCCGCCGATGCCGAGGAGCGCCGAGGTCAGCAGGATCGCGGCGTTGCGGTTGCGGTCCTCCCAGATCTGACGCCCCAGCTTGCCCGGGGTCAGCAGGTCCACGAGCCCGATGCCGAGGATCAGCAGGACCACGCCGAGGGCGCCGTAGGCACCGGCCCGGCCGAGACCGTTGACGATGTCGCTCATGAGTGCCGGCTCCGAAAGGTAGCGATCGCGGAGGATCGGAGGTCAAGGACCGGCAAAATGTAGCGCACGGGTGCGCGGGCTCAGACCCCCGGCGGGAGGTCCTTGGCCCGGGAGCGCACCTGGAAGGCCGTGACGACCTCGACCGCGCCGACGGCGATGAGCCAGATGCCGCCCAGGAGCGTGAGCACCGCCGCCGATTCCAGCGGAGACACGATCAGCACGATCCCGGCGAGCGCGCTGACGACACCCAGGAAGACCTGCCAGCCGCGTGCCGGCATCGCCGGGTCGGAAGCCGCCGCCACGGTCTGGGTGATGCCGCGGAAGAGCCACCCGATCCCGATCCAGAGCGCGAGCAGCAGGATCGACTGCATCGCGCCCCGGAAACAGAACAGTCCGAGCAGGATCGACAGCGCGCCGCTGATGAAGGCCATGACGCGCAGCGCCGCGGTGGCGTGGGTCCCGAAGGCTGCGATCAACTGCATCACGCCGCTGAACAGCAGATACAGGCCGAAGAGCACCCCCGCCGCGAGGAGGGAGGCACCAGGCCAGACGAGGACCAGGACGCCGAGGACCACCGCGGCCGACCCGGCGACGAGCAGGGCCTGCCAGGCGGCGCCCGCCAGCATCCCCAGCGGGCCCTGGGGCACATCCCGCTGCGACGAACCGTCGTGGGGGCGGCCGTGAGTCTGTGTCATGGGACGGAACCGGTCCTTTCGTCGCGGGCGGGGACGCCCTCTCAGGGGCAAAGCCCACCCAGTCAAGCAACACCCTGTAAAAGCCGCAAAACATGACTCAAGTGGCCTATCGGGAGTGGGTTCCGGGGGCGGGCGGGGGCGAGTGGGACGACAGTGGACGGTGTACGCGTCCGCCTCCCCACCTTGGAGAACCCATGGCCCACCCCAACCGACGCGATCTCGGACTGCTCGTACTGAGGGTCGGCACCGGCGCCGTGCTCGCCGCGCACGGAACGCAGAAGCTCCTCGGCTGGTTCGGGGGCGGCGGCATCGACGGCACCACCAAGGCGATGGAGGCCATGGGCTTCAACCCGGGCCGCGAGAGCGCGATCGCCGCCGGTCTCGGAGAGGCGGGCGGCGGAGTCCTCCTCGCCCTCGGTCTGGCCACCCCGGCCGCCGGCGCCGCGGCCGCCGGTGCCATGGCGGGAGCGGTCGCCGTCCACGCCCCGGCCGGCTTCTTCGCCCAGGGCGGGGGCTACGAGTACCCGGCCTTCCTCGGCTTCACGGCCGCCGCGATCGGCATCACCGGCGCCGGACGCTACTCCCTGGACCACGCCACGGGGCATGTGGTGGATCGTCCCTGGGTGGTGGCCACCGCCTTCCTCGGCGCGGCGATCGCCGCCGCGGCCGTCGTAGGCCGCCGCGCCCAGGAACAGGCCTCGTCCGAGCAGGAGAGCGACACGGCACCGGAACCGGCGTAGAGGCACCCGCAGGGGACCCGCACGCATCCGCCGCGCGGGAGGGTTAGGCTCGCCGGAGAGGAAGGGACGGGCGCCGCACATGAAGATCGATCTGACGGACACCGACTCCAGCAAGATCAACAAGGCGATCCTGCAGGGCCGCAGGGCCGTCGGCACCCCCGCCGTCGGAGCGGTGCTCACCCTCGTCGTCGTCACCGACGAGGAGAACGCCTACGACTCCGTCAAGGCGGCCAACGACGCCTCACGGGAACACCCTTCCCGCACCCTCGTCGTCATCAAGCGCCACGCCCGCACCCCACGCGAGCGGTACGAGACCCGGCTCGACGCCGAGGTCCGGCTCGGCTCGGACGCGGGCTCGGGCGAGACCGTCATGCTCCGGCTGTACGGCGAAGTCGGCGACCGCGCCGACTCCGTGGTCCTGCCGCTGCTCCTGCCGGACGCGCCCGTCGTCGTCTGGTGGCCCGTGGACGCGCCGGAGGTGCCCTCGAAGGACCCGCTGGGCTCGCTGGCGCAGCGCCGCATCACCGACATGTACGCGGTCGAGGACCCCCTCACCGCCCTGGAGAAGCGCGCCGCCTCGTACGCCCCCGGCGACACCGACCTCGCCTGGACCCGGCTCACCCCCTGGCGCTCGATGCTGGCCGCCGCCCTGGACCAGGCACCGCTCACCGTCACCTCGGCGGCCGTCGAGAGCGAGGCGGAGAACCCGAGCGCCGAACTCCTGGCCCGCTGGTTCGAGGTCCGGCTCGGTGTGCCCGTCGACCGGGTCGTCACCGACGGCCCGGTCATCACGGCCGTCCGCATGGGCACCGCCGACGGAGAGATCCGCATCGACCGCCCCGAGGGCCCGGTCGCGCGCCTCTCCGTCCCGGGCCAGCCCAGCAGGGTCCTCGCCCTCAAGGTCCGGACCACCGCGGAACTGATCGCCGAGGAACTCCGCCGCCTGGACCCGGACGAGGCCTACGAGGCGGCGCTGCGCGGCCGCGACTGACCCCGCCGCCCGCCCGTGCCGGTGGCCGGCGGAAGGCCGGCACGGCGGCGGCTCGGCCCGCTCTCCGCCCTCAGGTCCGCCGGCTGAAGACCAGGACCACGTCCGCCCCCTCCCTGACCCGCGGGACATCCGGGTCGGGCAGGGCGAGCAGGCGGGATCTGGTCTCGTCGACCAGACGGGTCGCCTCCCCGCCCGCCGCCCAGGCGCCGGTGAACAGGCCGCGTGTCAGGGACTCGGCCATCGCTCGTGGTGACACCCGGAAGGACGTGGGGCGCTCCGACGCCGTCCCCTCGTAGGCGAGGCCGTGGGACGCGGCGATCGGGGCCAGCCACTCCGGGCCGTCGCGCCGACCGCCCTCCGGGTCGAGGCGGTCCTCCAACTCCCCGACGAGCAAACCGATGTCGTCCGTCGGACGCGTCCCGCCCGCCGGGATCACCAGATAGCGCCCACCCGGCCGCAGCACCCGGGCGACCTCGGCGAGGACGGCCCGGTTGTCCGGGCCCGCGTGCAGCAGCCAGGTCGAGACCGCCTGGTCCACCGACCCGCTCCGTACGGGCAGGCGGCAGGCGTCGCCCACCGCCACCCGCGCGCCGAGCCGGGCCTTCGCCCGGGCGAGCATCCCGGGCGAGAGGTCGACGCCGTGCACGGTGTGCCCCCGCGCCGTCAGCTCGGCCGCCACGATGCCCGTCCCGACGCCGATGTCGAGCACCGGGCGTGCCGGGTCGAGGAGCGGCGCGAGTTGCTCGGCGAAACCGGCGGCACGCGCCGTACCGCCGCGCGACTCGTCGTACCCCGGGGCGATCTCGTCGAACTCCGCCGCCGGGCGGCCCTGCCCCTTCACGCCTGCGGGGTGAAGGTCACGGGCAGTGTCGCCATGCCACGCAGGATGCCCTCGCGCCGGCTCAGGTCCGCGTCCGGGTCGGCGAGCCGGAGGTCGGGGAAGCGCCGCAGCAGGGTGCCGATGGCGATCCTGGCCTCCGCGCGAGCCAGCGGAGCGCCCAGGCAGAAGTGCACACCATGGCCGAAAGCGAGCTGTTGCGGCACCTCGCGGCGCGCCACGTCGAGGATGTCGGGACGGTCGTACCGCGCCGGGTCGCGGTTGGCCGCGGCGAGCCCGATGATGATCATCTCGCCGGGCGGGACGGTGACCCCGCCGATCTCGTACGCGTCGACCGTGAAGCGCGCCACGCCCCGGCTCACCGGGCCCTCGTAACGCAGGAGTTCCTCGATCGCCCCGGGCAGCAGCGAGGGGTCGTCGCGCAGTGCGGCGAACTGCTCCGGGTGGCGCAGGAGGGCGTGGACGCCGTTCGCGATCAGGCTGGCCGTCGTCTCGTGACCGGCGAGCGTGAGCAGGATGGCCATGGCCGTCAGCTCGCGGTCGCTGATCTTCTCCTCGGCCTGCGCGGCGCAGAGCGCGCTCAGCAGGTCGTCCTTCGGCTCCGCCTTGCGCGCGGCGATCAACGGCTCGAAGAACTCGGTGAGTTCGGCACGCGCCCGTGCTCCCTTGGCGAGCCGCTCCGGGGTGTTGGGCGGCATGATGAGGCCGACCGCGAGCCGGGCGAAGTCCGGCTGGCCCTCGGCCGGGATGCCGATGAGTTCGCTCAGCACGGCCATCGGCAGCGGGAGGGCGAACTCGGAGACCAGATCGGCGGATCCGCGCTTCGCGATCGCGTCGAGGAAGGCGTCGGTGTGCGCCTGGACGCGCGGCGCGAGCGCCTCCACGCGGCGGAAGGTGAAGGCCTTCGAGACGAGGTTGCGCAGCCTCGTGTGGTCCTCCCCGTTGGCCACGAGCATGCTGGCCATCAGGACGTTGGTGCGCTCCTGGTGGGCCATCTCCTCCTCGAGGCCGTTGACCCCGACGGGGCTGCTGCTGAGGCGGGGGTCGGTGAGCGCGGCCACGGCCTCGTCATAGCCGGTGACCATCCAGACTTCAAGGGTGGGATTCAGCCTGACGCGCTGGACGACTCCGTGCTCACGGATCCGCTCGAAGAGCGGGTAGGGGTTGGGCTGTTGAGCAACGTTTACCGGGACATCGTGAACGATTGTCTGGTCTTGGCCGGTCATCTTCCGTAACTCCCCGCAGCTTTGTGAAAGATCTCTGGCAAGTAGTCATACCAGCCACCCCAGTTGCGTGGTAGCGTCACCGGCGCTCGGCTCGGATGATGTACAGGGAAGGACCGGCGAACCGCCGGTGACGCACCAGCGAGGCGTTCCACCCACCGGTGAAGCGGCGTCTCGTACCGCTCGACTCGTAGGCAGCCAAGGCCTCAACCAGGCCCGATGCACAGGGGGAGACGTTTCGTGGAGCAAGCGGCAGCCGTGGACCCGATCCTGGATCTGGCCAGCCCGTCGAACCTGCGGAACCCCTACCCGGCCTATGCCCGCCTGCGGGAGAGCACGCCGGTCTTCTGGCACGAACTGCTCGGTTCCTGGGTCCTGACCCGCCACGCCGACTGCCTCGCGGTGCTCACCGACAGCAACCGCTTCGCCTCCGACTGGCGCCGCGCCGGCGAGGACATCCCCGCACCGCTGCTGAGCGTCCAGACCCTCGACCCGCCGGAGCACACCGCCATCCGGCACCTCCTGCTCGACGGTTTCCGCGCCCAGGACCGCCAGGCCCTGCACGACGGCCTGGAGCACGGGATCGCGGACCTGCTCGCCGAACTGGCGGGGCGCCCCTCCTTCGACTTCGTGGGAGAGCTCGCCGAACCGGTCGCCCTCCGCTTCGTCACCGCCTTCCTCGGCGTCCCCGCGCCCGAGCTCGACTGGTTCGTGCCCATGTCCCGTACCGTCGTCGACGGCATGGACGCCGGGCTCTGGCCCGAGAAGCACGAGCCCGCCGTCGCGGCCCGGGCGCGGCTCGCCGAGTACGCCGGCGGCTGGCTCGCGGACCCGCCCAAGGAAGGGCTGATCGCGTACGTCGCCGAACACGCGCCGGACAGCGGCGTGGCAGAAACGGTTCTGCGGAACAGTCTGCGCGCCGTCCTCCACGCCGGCTACGAATCCGCCTCACGACTCCTCGGCAACGCCGCGGCCGCCCTGCTCACCACCCCCGGCGCGCTCGACGCCTTCCGCGCGGGCCCGGCAGCGGCCGTGGACGAACTCATCCGGTACGACGCACCCGTCCAGGCGGACGCCCGGGTCTGCGTCACCGACACCGAACTGGGTGGCGTCACCGTCAAGGCGGGTGATCCGGTCACGCTCTTCCTGGGCGCGGCCAACCACGACCCGCTGCGGTTCGACCACCCCGCAGAGCTGCGACTCGACCGCGCCCCGAACCCGCACCTCGGGTTCGGGCGCGGGGCCCATGCCTGTCTGGGCGCGTCCATGGCGATCCGGCTCGCCGGATCGGTCCTCGGGGCCCTGGCCAGGGACTACCCGGACGCACGGGCCGTCGCGGAACCGGAGCACCGGCGCAATCTGACCCTCCGCGGTCTCGACCGCTTCGAGGTCACACTGCGTCCACGAGCGGGGGAGGAGGTTCGACCATGAAGTACTGGCACTGAAACCCGTGAGCGTGACGCCCGTCCGGGAGGCGGGCGGCACGCCGGTGCACGCCTCATGTGCACCCCGCCGGAGCCCGAGCCCGCTGCGCGGCTCGGGCTCCGGCCCTTCTCAGGAGCCCTGTCGCAGCTTCCCGGGCAGCCACCGGAGCTGCGCGGCCTGCTGGAACGTGCCGCCGCCCTCGTGGTCGTTGAAGTCGTACACCTCGATCGCCTTCTCCTCCGCGGCGTACGCGTTGAAGGCCGCGAACACCGTCGACGGCGGGCAGGTCAGGTCCTCCAGGGCCGTCGAGAACAGCGCCGGGGCCGTCGCGCGGGCCGCGAAGTGGACCCCGTCGAAGTAGGCCAGCGTCTCCCGGACCCGCTCCACCCGACCGCGGTGCGCCTTGAGGTAGTTGCCGATCTCGCGGTACGGCGTGCGGTCCGTGATCGTCGTCGCGCGCGGGAAGTCGCACAGGAACGGCACGTCCGGTGCCACCGCCACCAGGTTCCGTACGAGCCCCGCCACGGCCAGCGTGATGCCGCCGCCCTGGCTCCCGCCCGTCACCGCCGTACGGCCCGCGTCCACCAGCGGATGCGAGCGGGCCGCCTCCACGGCGCGCACCGCGTCGGTGAAGAGCCGCCGGTAGTAGTAGGTGTACGGATCCTCGACGCCGCGCGTCATGAAGCCCGGGACCGAGGGCGCGCTGCCCGCCGGGTCCGGAGTGTCACCGGTGGCCCAGCCGCTGCCCTGCCCCCGCGTGTCCATCACGAAGTGCGCGAACCCGGCCGAGGCCCAGAGCAGATGCGTATGCGGAAGGCCGCGCCCGCCGCCGTACCCGAGGAACTCCACCACGCCCGGCAGCGGTTCGACCGTGCCGGCCGGCAGGACGAACCACCCCTTGACGGGCTGGCCGCCGAACCCGGCGAAGGTCACGTCGAAGACCTCCACCGTGGCGAGCCCGGTCACCACGGGCTCGAAGCGTGCGTCCAGCCCGTGCGCACGCGCCTCTTCGAGGGTCTTCGTCCAGAACGCGTCGAAGTCCTCGGGCTCCACGGACGCGCTCCGGTAGGTGCGGAGCTGGTCGACGGGCAGGTCGAACTGGGTCATGCGAACCGCCTGGTGAGTGTGGGTCTCGTTCGATATCTCGACCGGTCGGACCCGGCCCTCACCACCCTAGGTCGAGCCCCCGTCGATTCATATACGTGAATCCCCTGACCGCTGCCCGATCGGACCTCCGGCACGGCGAAAACCCGCCCGCCCTCGGCATCCCGCCTACCCTCCGTCCCACCCGCCCACCACGCCCGGGAGTTCGACGCGGGAGCGGATGCCCAGCCGGGCGAAGACGCTGCGCAGGTGGTGGTCGACGGTTCGGGGGCTCAGGGAAAGGTGGTCGGCGACCTCCTGGTTGGTGGCACCGCGTGCGACGAGCCGGGCGATGCGCTGCTGCTGCGGGGTCAGCTCCCGCAGCGCCGCCGGATGCGGGGGGCCGCCCGACGCGCCGCCCGTCGCGCGGAGTTCGGAGCGGGCGTGCTCGGCCCAGCCTCCGGCCGCCGCCCGCTCGAACGTCACCAGGGCGTCGCGCAGCGGTCCGCGCGCCTCGCCCGGTCGTCGGCGGCGCCTCAGCCACGTGCCGTAGGCGAGGAGGGTGCGGGCGCGCTCGAAGTCGTTGCCGCAGCTGTCGTGGCGGCGCACGGCCTCGCCGAACCAATACGCCGGCCCCTCGCCCTCCGCGAGCAGAGCCCGGCAGCGGGCCAGTTGGGCGTGGGCCGGACCGTCGACGCCGAGCTCCGCCCACGCCGCGTACTCCTCGGAGGCGTCCTGGGCCTCGTCGTACCGCCCGGCCGCGACGGCTGCCTCCACGAAACAGGGGACCGCCAGCATCCGCAGCGCGAAATGCCCGCCCCGGGGACCGGGCCGGACGATCGGAAGCAGACGTGCCGCCGCCTGGGCGGCCAGGCCCCGGCCCAGTTCGGCACGGGCGAGCGCCCACTCGGCGAGGGTCGCGGCCTGCACCAGCCCGTGCGGGCCCGCCGTCGCGAGCGCTCGACCGGCGTGCTCCGTCACGGAGGGCCCGTCGCCCGCCACCGACGCCACCAGGGCCAGGACGGCGTGCTGGTGGGCGGCGACGTTGTGCTGACCCGTCGCCTCGGCCGTCCGCAGTCCCTCCCGGGCGGTGCACGCGGCCCGGCTGTACCGGCCGGCCCGGAGCTGGGAGTACGCGAGCTGTTCGAGGGCACGGGGCAGCAGGGCCGTACGGTGCTCCGCGCGGGCCCGGGCCAGCGCACGGGCATGCGCGCGGGCCGCCGCGGCGGTGTCGCCGAGGACGAGCGCGGCCGAACCGGCCCGGAGCAGCAACCGCGGATCGTCGGCGGCGCCGTCTCGCGCGACCACCCGCTCCAGGCTCGTGCGGGCCTCGTCAAGCCGTACGGTCAGGGCGGCCCTCAGTCCGACGGCGAAGTCGCGCTCCGTGCCCCGCGCGTCCTCGCCGCCCCCGAGGGCGGCCACGCACGCGGCGGCGTCACCGCCCGCCCAGGCGGCTTCCATCGCCAGGAACCGGGCGTCGGACGCCTCCAACGGCGCTCGGCCGCGCAGCAGTTCAGCCGCCTGGAGGAGCGCCTCGTGCGCGTCCATGACGGGTCCGCCCGCCAGGGCCGCCAGACCATGGACCAGTTGGGAGCGGCCGCGCACGACGGGGGAGAGGGCGCGGACGGCGGCGGGCGGCCCCAGCCGGTCGGCGCGATGCCCCTCGTCCCGCGCGAGGGTGCGACCCGCCGCCGGTGGCGCCGCTGCCGCGCGACCGGCGTGACCCGCCGCCGGCTGGCCGGCCATAGGCGGTTTGTCGGCGGCGGCCCGCCCGGTCGTTCCGGTCGCCGCCTCGCGCCAGGACGGCCGGGCCGAGGCGAGCGCGGCGCGCCCGAGGAACGGGTCCTCGAAGCGGAGCACGCCACCCCTGCGACAGAGCAGGCCGTCCGCCACCAGGCCGTCCAGCGGTTCCGCGGCGGCACGGGTCCTTCGCACCCCGGCGGTGACGGCCCCGTGCACCACCGGGGTCGCGCCGGCGACGCGGCCCGCCAGAGTCGCCACGGCGACCGTGGCGAGCAGACGGCGGGAGTCCGCCGGCAGACCGTCGAGCAGCCCGCCGTACACCTCGGCGAGGACGGCGTCGTCGGCCACCGGCCGCGGCAGGGGCGCGTCCCCGGCCAGTTGGGCCGTGGTCAGCCGCCGTACCATCGCGGCCAGGACGCCGGGGTGGCCGTCCGCCTCGTCGAGCAACGCCTCCCCGACCCGTGGCGGTGGGGTGGCCGCCGGGCACAGGTCACCCAGCAGCGCCCGCGCACCGGCCGTGGTCAGCCGGCCGAGCCGTACCGTCTCCGCTCCCGGTACGTCGGGGAACCGGTGGTGACGCGCGGCCGACACGAGCCAGCCCACGCGTTCCGTGGCGCCGTGCTCCCGACCGCCGGACCCCTGCCAGGCCGTCGCGAGCGCGGCCCGCGAATGCGCGTCCCACAGATGGAGGTCGTCCACACAGATCAGCACGGAACGTCGCCGGCCGATGCCGGAGTCGGCGCCGCTTCCGGGCACGTGCCTGGACCTGGCCGGGTCCGCGGCTTCGGCCGCCGTGACGAGGGCGGCCACGGCCCGGCCGAGGCCGCCCTCGCCCCGCGCGAGCCGCAGCGCCCGGCGTCCGGCGGCCGGGGCGGGCGCCAGAGCCTCGCACAGCGCCCGGGCCGCGCTCCACGGCCCCCGGTGTCCGGGCGCGGCGACCTGGTACACCATGCCGGGGAAGTCGTGTGCGGCCCGGGCCAGGAGGCTGGTACGCCCCTCACCGGGGCTTCCGGTGACGAACAGGACGCCGCCGGAACCGGCCTCGGCACGAGCCGACAGACGCGCCACGGCGGCCAGTTCGGCCGCGCGATCGTACAGCCGCGGGACGGAGGCGGCGACTTGCGTGGCTCCGCTCACGGCGGACAGGTTACCGATCCGTAAGGGGTGGCGAAAGGTTCCCGGTTCTGGGCGGCCGCCCAGAACCGGGAACCGGGCTCTGTGACAGTGCACAGAGCGTCAGGAACCGAGCGGGCAGGTGCCCCGGTACTCGTCGATCGTCAGACTCGGCCGCGGCAGCGGGCAGAGGAACTGCTCGTAGCGGGTGTCGTCGTCGATGAAGCGCTTCAGCCAGGAGATGCTGTACTTCGCGATCGTCGTGTTCGACGAGTTCGGGGTGAAGTGCGTGGCACCGTTGAGCTCCAGGTACGCCTTGTCGAGCGAGGCGGGCAGGGTCTCGTAGAAGGGCTCGGAGTGGGTGGCGACGGGGGCGATCGTGTCACCGTCCGCGCCGATGACGAGGGTGGGCGTGGTGATCTCGGGCCAGGTCTTGTCCGTGTTCCACGCCGTCAGGGGGACGGCGGCCTTGAGCGACGGACGGGTCTTGGCCGCCTCGAGGGTTCCGCCGCCGCCCATGGAGTGCCCCATCACCCCGAGCCGGGAGGCGTCGACGCGACCGCGCACCGCGCTCCGCTGGGTCAGGTAGTCGAGCGCGGCCAGAAGTTGCCGCCCGCGACTGTCGGGCTGGTCGACCGTGGTGAGGGTGTCGATGGTGAACACGACGAAGCCCTGCGAGGCGAGCCGCGGTCCGAGCCACGCGATGGAGGACTGATAGGCGGTGAACCCAGGCGAGATCACCACCGCGCCGAAGGTCCCGTCGCTCGTGGACGTCGGGTAGTAGATCGTCCCGCCGCCGAAACCGCTGACGGCGAGCGAGGAGACGCTGGTCTCGGCGACGGCGTACGAGCCGCGCGGCGCCTCGATGCTCGCCACGGTCGGCGCCGGTCCGCGCTCGTAGGGATTGCTCGCGGTGGCGGTCCCGGCGGCCTGGACGCCGGGGGCGAGCAGCAGGGTGAGGCAGGCGGCGGCCATGGTCGCACCGATGATTCGTGTCACGACGGAGTCGTCCTCTCGTGTCGTGGAGCGGCCACCGGTCGAAGGATCCGGCCGGCGGCCACGCCGTGAACTTGCCCGGCCACTGTCCGGGCGGCACGACACACGGGCATCGGCAGAATCACCGGCCTTCGCCGAGGGCTTCACGCCCGCCACGGGCGGCCCTCGGCCCTCCGGCCCCCGCCGGACCGCGCGCCCGCGCGTCCAGGGCGCGAGCGGCACGGCGTCTGGACGCGGGGCTCGCTGACCCGCACCCGCGGCAGCGCCCGCGGTGCGGGGCTCGACGGCTCGCCGGTGGGTGGGGCCCCGCCCCTCCGCTCCGATGCGGATCTCCTCGGCCGTGCCAAGGCAGGAGGAGGTGCCGGTACCCCGTACCGCGCCCGGCATGACAAGCTGGGCCGGCCCACCCCCGAACCCAGGAGGTCCCATGACCGCAGAGCCCGCGTCCACGGAAGGTTCGGAGCCGGCTGCCTCCGAGACGTCCTCTCTCGCGCCGGACAGCGACGGGAACTACGACCTCAAGCGCAAGTTCCGTGAAGCGCTGGCGCGCAAGCGCGGTGCGCAGGCGGACGCGGCCGATGTCGCCGCCAACCCTGACGCGTCGAAGGTCCGCGCGGCGCACGGACCGGCCGCGAGCCAGCGGTCGTTCAGGCGTAAGAGTGGCGGCTGAGTCGATCAGGCCCGGGGCCGCTTGAGCGGCACTCTGCACGCCGTCCGCGGGCACCCCTTGTCGTGGCCCCCGACGGGCGCGGCTCCGTGTGCTCGTCACGGGCGACGTGCGGCCTGTGGTCTCGCCCCGAGGGCCCTGCCCGCCTGCCGGCTGTCAGGCCGGGCAGTGCGGCAGGGCGAGGGGTGCGGAGGCTGAGTCACCCGGTTAGGGCGTTCCGACGATGCTGTCGATCATCCGGCAGAGAAGGACATCCGGCGGCCCGACTCGTCGGATGCCCGCGGCATCGGTGATCAACTCCCACGCCTGCTACGACGTGCCGTTCTGGCGTGCGTACGGTCTGAACGCCTCGTCGGTGGTACGGACACCGCTGTTCCCATCCCCACGGGGCGCGCAGGGGGTTCACGGTGACGAGGCGGGCGTGGCGGAGCAAGGGGGACCGTGCGCCCGTCCAGGAGTTCCTCACGACACCGACCGCCGTGACCGTGCTGACACGACCGCCAGGTGGCTTCCCGTATGCAGGTCACTGTCCGTCGACGATGTAGTAGTCGTTCTTGAGGTACTGCAGGGTGTAGCTGCCGAGGTCGCTCTCGGTGAAGGTGGCGGAGGACCGGACCGCTTCGAGCGGCATCTCGATCTTGTCGAGCGTGTGCACGACGACGCGCCGGGGATCGACCGTGGCGGTTCGGAGGGCCTTCTTCTGCTCGGGTGAGATCATCTGGAAAACCATGACGTACGTCGACGTGCACGGACCGAATCCCTGGTCCTCTGCCTTCTTCGCGCCCGGCCCGGCCACTTCGCAGACCGTGTCGATGTCCTCCCGCCCAAGGCCGTGAAGGTACGACTCGTACCGTTGGATCGCGCGCTCCTTCGTCATGGGCGCGGGCCGGCTGCCGGTAGGAGCGGCCGACGGCTTCTCGGTGCGAGCGGACGTGGAGGGCGCGGGCGACGGCTTGTTCGCCGAGGTGGACGCGGACGGCCGCGAAGGCTTCGCCTCCTCCTTCGCTTTCTCCGGCCCGCACGCGCACGCCGCCAGCACGACGCAGGCCGATACCGCCGCGTTCACCATCGTGCGCGTTCTCATCAGATCCCCTCCACCAGCCGACTGCACCATCAAGACCTCACGCAGGATCCAGGGGAACGGTTCCCGAGTTCGTCCCCGGCCCCGCGCCCGCTGTCGTACCACCGACGTCCAGGAGCCACCGAGCCCCCGCGCGCGTTCTCGATCCCAGGGTTCGTACACCTCCCGCACCCCGTCGCCCCGGTACACCCGGCGCTCCGGCCGCAGCTCACCCGCGGCAAGGCCGCCACGATCACGCCGGCCGAACCTGCAAGGACGAACACCGACCCGCTGGAAAGCGCTACATGACCCGACGCTCGGTGCTCCAGTGCCCCTGTAGCCCCAACTTCGCCGAGTGCGCAGCAAGGTCAGCGTGGGCCTGCCCTCAGCCGTGCCGCCGCGTGAAGTTACGGCTTCGTCCGGACCGCGTACAGCACTGCGAAGGCCGGCTAATGGCCCTGACCCGCTCCCTTGCCCGGGAACTGGGCCCGTACGGGATCTGCGTCAACACGGTCCTGCCCGGAGTCATCCAGGTTGAGGCCGAGAACGCCCTCCCCGCCCGGCACCGTGCGTGGCCGGAGGACCAGATCAAGCGCCCGTGCATCCCGCGCCGCGGCCGGCCCGAGGACGTCGCCACCCTGGTGGCGTTCCTCGTGGGCCCCTCCGCCTCGTTCATCACGGGCAGTCGGTGCACGTCGACAGCGGCCGACTGCTCCACTGGGACCGTCAACAAGCAAGGAGACGAACCGAAATGAACGAACGAGTCCGCGCCGTCCTCATCACCGCCGACGACACGATGCTGGTCATCCGCCGCACCCGGCCCGGCATCCCCGAGTACTGGGTCCTGCCCGGCGGCGGTGTCGAACCCGGCGACGAGTCCCGGGAGGCCGCCCTCCACCGGGAGATCCACGAGGAGATCGCGGGAAAGGCCGACATCATCCGCCTCCTCCACACGATGGAGACCGACGACGAGCGCCAGCTCTTCTACCTCGCCCACATCGCGACCTGGTCCTTCGACGACCGCACCGGCCCCGAGTTCAGTGGCGAAGGCCGCGGCGAGTACGCGCTGGAGGAGGTCCCGCTGAGCTTGGAGGGGCTCGACGGCATCGACCTCAAGCCCGAGGAGATCGCCCACGTGCTGAGGGGAGCCATCGACGCCGGGAGCCTTGGAGCCGGGGTACCGCTCTGATCCTGCGAGCGGATCGACATCCCGCGGGGCCGGCTCCGAGGCGAGCCGGCCCCGACGGTGATCCCCGGTCCTACCGGGGCTCCTCGTCCTGCCCCGGCAGCAACCGCAGGGCGAAGACGGAGCCGTCGGCGTGTACGGAGACGGGGCCTCCCCAGCTCTTGTCGAAGGTGAGACGGGGGCGGGTGTCGCGGCCGGCGTGGACGACGGCGCGGTACTCCTCGACGTCGCCCCGGGCGAGGAGGCGGAAGAGTGCCTGGTCCACGCCGGAGAACGCCTCGACGCGGGGGCCGTTCAGGCGGAAGACGTGGTCGGTGCCGACGTACTCGGTGTCCAGGAGCGTGGGGGCGGCGTCCTGGACGCTCGTGCTGGCCGCGTGCTCGAGGCCGGTGAAGCGTTTGTGGCCCTGCCGTTCGGTCAGGTGGCGGGCGGCGGCGTGACCGGAGCCCGTGAAGGCCATGAGGCCCGCCGCGGTGGTGTGGGCCAGGGACTCCTGGAACCAGGCGTAGTCCTTCGGCTGTACGTGGCAGCCCCGTACCGGATCGAGAGCCACCAGGCCCTTGGCCGGCGGGTGGATGTCCGGCATCACGTTCGCCTGCGTCGGAGCTGCGTTCAGGTTCGGCTCCCGGCCCTCCGCCGGGGACAGCCAACCGCCGCTGCCCGGTGCCTCAAGCGCGTGGACGGCCATCGTGCCCCCGTCCGTCGGGATCTCCGTGCTGAACAGCAGGGCCGGGGTCTCGTTCCACGCGCCGATGTGGACCGCTTCGGCGTGGACGGAGGCGGAACCCAGCTGATCGGCGGAGGTGGCGGCGTTGCCGTGGTTGCCCTTGCAGGCGAGGGGGATGACGAGGGACGGCTCGCCCGGCCGCCAGACCTCGGCGAAGTACTGGGGACGATAGCGGTACTTCACCTTCTCGCCCTTGTCCCGGCTGGTGAGGGCCCAGCCCGCGCGTAACGCCGCGTCGGCGGGGACGATCGTCACCGAGTGGCCGGGGAAGCGGCGGCGCAGCATGTGCTCGGCGAGGGTGAGCGCGAAGCCGACGCCGAGCTCACCGGACTGGAGCGACTTGTAGTGGTCCGCGATGCGGTGACCTTCGTCGGTGAGGCCGAGCAAGGAGTCTCCGCCGCCGGCCAGGGCCTGGGTGTACTTCAGCGCGCCCCAATGCTCCGCCAGCCCCCGGCCGGCACCACGCCACGACAGAGACGTGGCCCGGGCGAGCGTGTGGAGCACGTCCCAGACGGTCACCCCGAACTGCCTGGGCAGCTCCGTGCGCCGGACCGGGACCAGGGAGGGCTTGCGGCGGAGCGGCTCCTCCTCCTTCTCCTTCCGCTTCTCGTCGTCCGCGGCGATGGCGGCCTTCGTCTTGCCGACGAGCGCGTCGTCGGAGCGGACGGATATGTTCGACGGCTGGGTCAGGTCCTTGAGCACTTCCTCGGTCGGCTTCAACAGCTCTCCTTCACGGTGTGCGCGAGCGGTTCACCATCGCGCTGACCGTCGGAAGGGAGGAATGGCGCACGCAAGTGCGCAGGGGCGCGTGACCTGGCCCTCGGCTCGGTCGGGTCGGCGTCGACGCTTTGACCCCGCCTTGCTCACGAGTTCCACGCTGCCGAGGGGCCTCGGGCCGGCGGCAGGCAGCGAGCCGACTTCCGGGGTGGTCGACCGCCTGATGACCGAAGGGGCCGTGTTCCATGAACCAGACCGATGTCGGTGCTCGACAGGTCGGTGGTGCGTGGGCGCACGTCATCCGTGTGCTGAGGGGTCTCCCGTACGGTTGACGGCCCATCAGGGGAGTCGGCATTCGGTCAGCGTGAGTCGCCTGTCGTTGCCGGAGGATTGCCTGAACAGGCGCCGGTGGCGGTGCGAAAGCCCAGGTGGGAAGCCGTCTCGCCGGACTGGAGCGATGTTCCTCACAAACATCGGACGGAGGTGTCGGTGTAAGGTCGAGGCCGCCCTTGACCTGCACAAAGCAGGCAGGGAGCCGTCATACAGGAGTCCAACATGCTGCGTACTCTGTTCAAGTCCAAGATCCATCGCGCCACCGTGACCCAGGCGGACCTGCACTACGTGGGTTCCGTCACCGTCGACGCGGAGTTGATGGAGGCGGCTGACCTGCTGCCCGGTGAGCTGGTTCACATCGTCGACATCGACAACGGTGCTCGGCTGGAGACCTACGTCATCGAGGGCGAGCGTGGCTCCGGTGTCATCGGGATCAACGGTGCCGCCGCGCACCTCGTGCACCCCGGTGATCTCGTGATCCTCATCAGCTACGCGCAGATGGAGGACGCGGAGGCGCGGACGTACGTGCCGAGTGTCGTGCACGTCGACGGCGACAACCGCATCGTCGAGCTGGGCAGCGACGCCTCGGCGCCCGTTCCCGGCAGCGACACGGTGCGCGCCCCGCACGCCGTGCCCGCACAGGCCTGAGGGCGTCCGCCCCCCAGGTGACCCGAAGGACGGGGTCCGGCGGGCGTCGGCGGGGCGGCGGGGTCACCCTGGGAGGGGAGAGCCCCTCGACGAGAGGTCCGTGATGACCCACCCGTACCCCGACCCGCTGCCCCCGTCGCCCATCCCGCCGCCCGTGCCCTCGCCTCCTCCGGTGCCCCCGCCCAACCCGGTGCCGGCCCCTCCGGACCCCGGTCCGCCCCCGGCGCCCCAGCCCGGCGGGCCCGTACCGGAACCCGAGCCTCAGCCCGAGCCCGGACCCGCCGGCGGGTGGCCGGAGCCAACGCGGAGGTGACAGAAGGGGATTGAGCTTTCCGCACAGCCCTTGTCACGGAGCGTGCGCCACCCCTAACTTGGGCGGCTGCTGCTGTGTTCAAGGGGGGCCCATGGCCGTACGCGGACGTCACCGCCGCCACCAGCCGAGCCGGATCAACCGTGCCTCGCTCACCGTCACGGCGGGAGGCGCCGGCATGGCGCTGCCGCTGATCGGCGCGGGCGCCGCCCACGCCGCCTCGCTCGACGTCTGGGAGAAGGTCGCGTCCTGCGAGTCCTCCTCCAGCTGGCACATCAACACGGGCAACGGCTACTTCGGCGGCCTTCAGTTCAGCCAGTCCACCTGGGAGCGGTACGGCGGCACCCACTTCGCCCCGCGCGCGGACCTCGCGTCCAAGGACCAGCAGATCGCCGTCGCCGAACGCGTCCTGAAGGGCCAGGGCCCCGGAGCGTGGCCGTCCTGCGGCCCCGTCGGCGGGCTCGCCCGTGGCGGAGAGACGCCGGACGTCAGTCCCCGGCATGCCCCGGCGGCCGAGCCGACCGGCGGTGGGAACGCCGTCCGCACCGCGTCCCTGCCGGGGCAGCGCCTCTTACCGGAGCAGCCGACGCGGAGCGCGAGCCCGACCACCGTGCCCACCGTCCGCGAGATGTACACGGTGACACCCGGCGACTCCTTGTCGAAGATCGCCCGCGACGAGCACGTCAGGGGCGGCTGGCAGCGGCTGTACGAGACCAACCGGCCGGTCGTCGGCGACGACCCCGACCTCATCCTCCCCGGTCAGCGCCTCACCCTGCGCATCACCGCGCCCCGCAAGGCCGAGACCGCCGGGAAGGCCGAGAAGACCGAGACCGCGCGTACGGCCGCCCCGCGCCCGAAGGCCGTCCCGCCGGTCAAGACCGCGCCTCCCACGAGCCCCGCGGCCGCCAAACCGAGCCATACGTCCAAGCCCAAGCCGAGCCATACGTCCACGCCCAAGCCGCACCCCAAGCCCGCGCCCAAGCCGCACACGTCCAAGCCCCACCCCAAGCCCGCGCCCAAGCCGCACAAGCCCAAGCCCCACCCCAGACCCCACCCCAAGCCCGCCGAGGCCGGTTACTCCGCGCCCGTCTCCGCCGGCATCGGCACCCGTTACGGCACCCGCGGTTCCTCCTGGTCCAGTGGCTACCACACCGGCGTCGACTTCCCCGTCCCCACCGGCACCTCCGTCAAGGCCGTGGCCGGTGGCCGGGTCGTCTCCGCCGGGTGGGGTGGTGCGTACGGCTACCAGATCGTCCTGCGCCACGACGACGGCCGCTACAGCCAGTACGCCCACCTCTCCGCCCTCACCGTCCGCGAGGGCCAGCGGGTGCACGCGGGGCAGCGCATCGCGCGTTCAGGGTCGACCGGCAACAGTTCGGGACCGCACCTCCATTTCGAGGTTCGGACGGGTCCCGGGTACGGCTCCGACATCGACCCCCTGGCCTACCTCAGGGCGCGGGGAGTCTCCGTCTGAGGCGGGCGGGTCCGCCGCCGATGACGCCGACGGCGACTCCGGCGCGGACGTCATCCGGTCGAGCGTGAGCTGCACCAGGCCGCCCGCGGCGACCGCGCCGCAGATCAGCGCGGCGACGGTGCCCGCCGTGCCGTAGCGGAAGCTCTCGCCGAACAGCGTCAGGCCCACCGCCGCGGCGACCACCGGGTTCACGACGGTGACGGTGGCCAGCGGGGCGGCCAGCCCCGCACCCCGGTACGAGGCCTGCGAGAGCAGGAGGCCGGTCACCGCGAAGGCCGAGAGCACGAGCAGCCCCGTCCACTCGGCGAGCGGGGCGCGGGGCGTCCACTCCTCGGCCACCGCCTTCGTGAGGACCGAGGCGATGCCGAAGGAGACGCCCGCCGCCGCGGCGAGCACGACACTGCGCAGCACGGACCGGCCCACCAGGTGCGCGACGGTGAACAGGACGGCCACCGCGCCGAAGGCGGCGCCCGCGAGCAGCCACCGATTCCCGTCGGCGAGCGACCGGGCCCCGGCGCCGCCGGTGAGGCTCAGCAGCCCGGCGAGGCCCACCGTCGCCATCAGCGCGCCGCGCCAGGCCCGCCGGCCCGCCCCGCGGCCGACGAACAGCGCCGCCATGGGCAGCGCGAAGACGATCGTGAGGGCACCCAGCGGCTGGACCAGGCTCAGCGGCCCGTACGCCAGGGCGGCGACGTGCAGGCTCGCGCCGACGCCGTTCAACAGGACGGACACCCACCAGGCCGGGCTGCGCAGCGGCGCGTAGCGCGGACCCGTGGCGGAGGCCGCGACGCGCTCCTGCACGATCGCCGCGGCCGCGTAGGCGACCGCGGAGGCCAGGGCCAGGGCGACGGAGAGCATGAGTGGACTCATACCTTCCACGATCTCTCTTCCCGGCCGTTCGCGTCGTCGTCCCGGGGGACGTCTTCGGGGGTACCGCCGACGCAGTACGCGGTCCCCGTGTACGCCCCGGGGTGTACGCCCCGCAGGTCGGAAGGGGTGCAAAGCGGCCTTTCCGCTCGGATGGGAGCGGGTCCCGCGGAGTCCTGGGGAGAGGTCCGAGACGTTACGGTGGGGCCGACGACAGGACTCCGGGGCGGGGGCGTGCACATGGATCTCGGTGTGAGCGGTGTGCGCGGTGCGGACGCATCTCCGGGCGGCTTCTTCCTCCTGCGGACCACCGCCCCCGCCGGCGGCGGTTCGCACCGCCCGCTCTCCCGTCTGTACGCGGGGGAGGACGGCCCCCTCACCGCGCGCGTGGACCACGTCACCGCCCGGCTCGGCGCCCCCGAGCGACGCGTCGGAGCCTCCGTCGCGCACCTCGGCCTCGCCGCCCGCCTCTGGTCCACGGCCCTGGGCCCCGCCGCCCTCCACGGCCGCTTCCCGGCTCTCGACCCCGCCCAGCTCCACTGGGACGGGGCGCCGGCCTCGCCCGACGACCTGTGGTGGGCCGGCTCCGCGACCCGCCCCGCGACCGTGGACGAGCTGCGCGCGGCCGTCCACGAAGCCCACCTCGTCCCGCTCCACGAGGCACTGCGCCGCGACGGGAACATCTCCGCCCGTCTCCTCTGGGGCAACGCCGGCTCCGCTCTCGCCGGCGCCCTGCGCGAGCTGACCCGCTGGTCGCACGCCCACGGGCGCCCGGAGGCGGCCGAGCGGGCAGCGACCTTGGTCGCCGGACTCCTCGACCACCCGGACCTCGCCGGCACGGTCCGCGGTCCCCGCCTGCGCCGCACCAGCTGCTGCCTCTACTACCGGGCCCCCGGCGGCGGACTGTGCGGCGACTGTGTCTTCGACCACGCCCCCCGAACGGGTTTGGAGGCGCGGCCCCCCGCTCCGTAAAGTTGCACTTTCGAAAGCCCGCGAACGGCGACGTACGAGCGAACGAGGAACCCGAAGGCCATGACGGTGACCGAAGAAATCCAGGACTACGGGCCGGGCATCGACCCCGAGCGCCTGGCCGTCTGCCTGAGCGTCCTCGACGAGCTCGACAAGCTGGACGTCGACCACCCGGACGCGATCCGCGTCCGGCGCGCCACCGCCGGGATCTACCGGACCGTGAAGCAGCGCCGCCGCCAGGAGCGCCGTGCCGCGAAGACGGCGAACGACAAGGCGGTCACCGAGGCCACGGCCACCGGTTCCGCGCAGCGCATCGACGACGAGACCGAGGGTCTGCTGCCTTCGTCCGTCACCGAGGAGGGGCGGATCGCGGGGATACTCCAGCGTCCGCGCTCCTGCTACGTCTGCAAGACGCGGTTCGTCGAGGTCGACTACTTCTACCACCAGCTCTGCCAGCCGTGCGCGGCGCTGAACCGGGCCAAGCGGGACGCCAGTGCCGACCTCACCGGCAAGCGGGCGCTGCTGACCGGCGGCCGGGCCAAGATCGGCATGTACATCGCGCTGCGGCTGCTGCGCGACGGCGCCCACACCACCATCACCACCCGCTTCCCCAAGGACGCCATCCGCCGCTTCAAGGCGATGGAGGACTCCGCGGAGTGGATGCACCGCCTGGAGGTCGTCGGCATCGACCTGCGCGACCCCGCCCAGGCCGTCGCGCTCGCCGACCAGATGACCGCGGCCGGCCCGCTCGACATCCTCATCAACAACGCGACGCAGACCGTGCGCCGGCTGCCCTCCGCCTACGCCGCCCTCGTCGAGGGCGAGAGCGCCCCGCTGCCCGCGGGCGAGCTCCCGGCCCACCACGTCATCGGCGCGTTCAACTCGGGAGCGGTCGGCGAGCTCGTCGGCTCGTCCGAGCTTCCCGCCGGCGTGCGTGACCTGGAGGCGCAGCAGGTCGCCGACCTCGCCCTGGTCGCGGGCAACGCCAGCATCGCCCGGCACCTCGACGGCACCGCCATCGACGCCGGCGGCCTCGTGCCCGACGTCGTGGAGACCAACACCTGGGTGCAGAGCATCGAGCAGATCTCCCCGGTGGAGCTCCTCGAGACCCAGCTGTGCAACTACACGGCGCCGTTCATCCTCATCAGCAAGCTGCGTCCGGTGATGGCCGAGGCGGCGAAGAAGGCCGCCAGCGGCCGTGCCTACGTCGTGAACGTGTCGGCGATGGAGGGCGTCTTCAGCCGCGGCTACAAGGGCGCCGGCCACCCGAACACCAACGCCGCGAAGGCCGCGATGAACATGGTGACGCGGACCAGCGGCCAGGAGATGTTCGAGACCGACGGCATCCTCATGACCTCGGTCGACACCGGCTGGATCACCGACGAGCGCCCGCACTACGACAAGCTGCGCCTCGCCGAGGCCGGCTTCCACGCCCCGCTCGACCTCGTCGACGGCGCGGCCCGGGTGTACGACCCCGTCGTACGCGGCGAGGCGGGCGAGGACCTGTACGGCTGCTTCCTGAAGGACTACGCCCCCGCCAACTGGTAGACCGCCGCCGACAGAGCGGTTCCCGCAGTCCTGGCAAGAGCGCCCCACCGGCCCCGGTGGGGCGCTCTTTCGGCTCGATTCACCCGATCGCGTCACACTTTCGAGCCCGGTAGAGCGCGGGGGCGCTCATTTGGTTAGTGTGAGCACCACGGTCGGCCACCGAGGAGACACACCATCCTCACGGCCTTCCTGGGACAGGCCTTCCACCAAGGCCGCGGTCCCGCCACGACCGGCGCCACCGCGACCGACCGGCACTTGTCCCACAGGTACGCGACAAAGGAGTGCGCGGTGACACCCGAACTGACGAAGCAGGAACCGCGACCGGCCGAACGCAAGGACCGGCCGCGCCGGAACGGCGAACTGGGCAGCCTCGAGGTCTGGGCCCACGCGGCCCCGATCCGGCTCGCGGGTTACGAGGAGGACCTGGCCGAGCCCCACATCCTGCCCGGCATCGACTGATCCTCTCGCTTCACTCCGGCTGCCCCCGGCCGTTCGCGGCCCGGGGGCACCGGTGCGCTCAGGGGGAGGTGTCCGTGGGCTCCCGCAGGCGGATCGGCGGCAGGTACTCCCGTACCAGCGTCCGGTGCCACCAGGCGCCGGTCGTCCGGAGCTCGCGCCAGGTCGTGTACCGGTAGCGGTACAGCCGGGCGCGGACAAGAGTCGGGGGCGCGTCCGGGAACGGGTTGTGGGCGAGCAGCCGCAGGGTGTCCCGGTCGCCTTCGAGGAGCCGCTCGACGAACGGGCCGAACCACTCGCGCGCGTAGCCGGGGGAGAGCGCGGCGAACCACATCAGCCAGTCGAGCCGCAGGTGGTACGGGGCGAACTGGCGGGGGACCCGGCGCGGATCGCCCGGCTTGCCCTTGAAGCTGTACTCCCGCCACACCGTGCCCGGGTGCGGCACCGGCTCGTCGGTGCCCTCGATGACGATCTCGTCCCGGACCCGGCCGACCGTGCCGAAGGCGCCGTAGCTGTTGACCAGGTGGTACGGGTCGTACGAGCGGTTCATCGCCTGGTGCCGGGAGAGCAGGTTGCGCGCCGGGCGGTAGCTCCGTACCAGGACGAAGGCGGTCGCGGCGACCACCACGACCACGTACCAGAGCGGCGGATCCGGCTGGGGGTGCTCGCCGGTGAGCGGGGAGGCGTCCACGACGGAGAGGGCGAGCACGATCGTGATCCAGTTCAGCCAGGCGAAGTTGCCGGAGAGCACCAGCCACAGCTGGGTCGCCACCATCAGACCGGCCGCGATCGTGGCCACGGGCTGTGGGGTGAAGAGCAGGAACGGCACGACCAGCTGGACGAGGTGGTTGGCCGCGACCTCCACGCGGTGCAGCGGACGCGGCAGGTGGTGGAAGAACCAGCTCAGCGGGCCGGGCATCGGCTGGGTCTCGTGGTGGTGGTAGAGGCAGGTCAGGTTCCGCCAGCAGGCGTCGCCGCGGATCTTGATGAGGCCGGCGCCGAACTCGACCCGGAAGAGCAGCCAGCGCAGCAGGAACAGGACGAGGACCGGCGGGCCCGTGTCGTCGTTTCCGAGGAGGACGGCGAGGAAGCCGGTCTCCAGGAGCAGCGACTCCCAGCCGAAGGAGTACCAGGTCTGTCCCACGTTCACGATCGACAGGTACAGCGCCCACAGCACCAGCCACAGCAGCATCGAGACCGGCAGCGGCACCGCGTCCCCCGCGCCCGCGACGAGGGCGAGCGCGAGGACGGCGCCGGACCAGGAGACGGTGGCGAAGAGGCGGTCGGAGTAGCGCCAGTGGAAGAGTGAGGGGGTGTGGCGCGGGCGGGTCCGGCGCACGTACTCCGGTACGGGGAGCATGCCGCGTTCTCCGATCAGCGCCCGGAACTGGAGGGCCGCCGATAGGAACGCCACGCAGTACAGCCCGGCGAGGCCCCGCTGGAAGACGATCCGGCTCAGCCAGTGGTCGGGTGCGGTGAACCACTCCATTGCTTCCAGTATCGGCCGGGGATCACGTCCTGACGAGGCGCCCGAGCGTCCGGCCCAGGCGGCGGGCGTACGCGAGCTGGAGCGGGGGGATCAGCGGCCCGGCGAGCCGGGCGTACCAGGTGGTGGGCCTGCTGAAGGCGGTGACCGTGAAGCGGACCGTGCCGTCCGGCTCCAGGTCGACCATGAAGGACTCCTCGCCGCATTCCGCGTGCCCGGTCAGGGTGCCGTAGGCGAAGCCGACGCGGTTCTTCTCGTACGCCGTCCAGATCACCGCGCAGGGGACGCCGATCCGGAGCGGGCCGGCGCCCAGCGACACCCGCAGGTGGACGCCCGGCCAGGCGCGCTCGGCGTCGGCCTCGACACGCGCCCCGGAGGCGCGGTGCATCCGCCAGGTGGTGACGGCCGCCCCGGCGGCCTCGAAGGCGGCCCTGCCGTGGCCGACGACCGTGCTGTGCCGCAGGTGGTGGTAGCCCTCGGGGAGTGCCTCCGGGGTGCGGGTGGCGCCGACCTCGCGGTAGGTGAGGCTCGGGCGGCGGCGGGCGGGCCGGGAGAGGCTGTGCGTGAGGCGGGTCATGCCGGAAGCTCCGTTCGCGGGCGGGTCGGAAGGGGCGGGTACGTGCGGTCCGCCTGGAGGCGACGCCGGGCGAGGAGCGCGCAGACGGCGAAGCCGAGGGCGTTGCCGAGGCCGTGCGTGGCGGCCGTCCAGGTCAGCGAGAGGTGCGGAAGTCCGGTCGCCTCGCCGAGCGCCCAGCTGAGCGCGAGCAGCATGGTGGCGACGAGGACCAGGGCCGAGACGGCGAGCAGGCCCCGGGTGAGCCGGCCGGCGGCGAGCTCGCGGCGCTCCCGCAGGGTCAGTTCGGCGACCGCGGCCATGCCGGCCGTCAGGACGACGGCCCCGGCGAGTTCGGCCCAGTCGTCGACGAAGTAGCCGAGCAGGACGAGCAGGGTGCCGGCGGGGACGCTGAGCGCGGCGAAGCGGGCGGCGGGGCCGTCGGACGTACGGCTGACGAGTCCGGCGACGAGGGCGGCGGCGAAGCCGGCGAAGTGGAAGTGCGGGACGGTCAGCGCGAGGAGGTCCAGGTCGAAACCGAACAGCGGGTACGAGGCCCGCTCGGCGACCAGCGCCAGGCCGGCGACGGAGGGCGCCACCAGCGCGGAGAGGACGGCGATCTCGCTCGGCCGGAGCGAGCGGGTCAGCATCAGCCGGGCCGGGGCCTGGAGCGCGAGCGCCAGGGTGGCGAGGGCGTACGCGGCGGCGAGCGCGGTGGCGGCCCCGGAGCGGGGCAGCCAGAGAGCCAGGGCGCCGGGGGCGGCGAGGACGGGCCAGGCACGCCGGAGCGAGTCCCAGCCGGACGGCCGGGGGCCGTCGAGGAGCGCGAGGCCGGTCGGTACGACCCAGAACATGCCGATCATCACGACCGGATTCACCAGGACCGACAGCGTGGTCATACGACATCCACCCCCCACTTGAACATGTTCAACTCGCAGGCCGAGCGTAGGGCCTTTCTTGAACGTGTTCAAGTCCTTCCTTGTGGGACCCGGTCGGCCGCTCTCCGCTTGCGGGGCGGCACGCGCTGCGACAGACATGAGGGACTGGCCGCAACCGGGCGCCGGGCCCGGGGAGAGAAAGTCGGGAGAACCAGGTGCGCTCATCCCACCGCCGGACGCGGCGAACCGCCCTTGCCCCGACGCCGCGCATGAGGGAGGCCGGCTGCGAGTGCCGCGCCGGCGAGAGCGCCGGCACGAGCCCGCTCGTCGGCGGCGCCGACGCGCGCCCGACCGCCGCGCCCCGCCGCGTACGCCCCCTCGCCGCGCCCACCCGCGCGCGCCCCCTCCCCGGGGCCCGTCCCGCGGCCGTCGCGCTCGTGTCGGTGCTGCTGCTCACCGGCTGCTCCACCGCGTGGGAAGGCGCCGGCGGCGAACCGGCCGCGGCTCCCGTCCAGGACGTCGTCCTTCAGCCGCTCGGTGCCCACGGGCCCGACCCCTTCACCGCCTCCACCGTCCGGAACACCGCACCGCCCACCGCCTCGGGCCGGCAGCAGAACGAGGGCGCGGGTCATCTCCGCGAGGTCACCGGATCAACCCCCGGCCTCTACGGCGGCACCCGCGCGGTGGGCAGCTGCGACGTCGAGCGACAGGTCGCCCTCCTCGCCGCGGACCGGACCAAGGCACGGGCCTTCGCCGAGGCCGCCGGCATCCCCGAGGCCAACGTCCCCGGCTGGCTCCGCGGACTCACCCCGGTCGCCCTGCGGGCCGACACCCGCGTCACCGATCACGGCTATCGCGAGGGTCGCGCCAAGGCGTACCAGGCGGTCCTGCAGACCGGCACGGCGGTCCTCGTCGACCAGTACGGCGCCCCGCGCGTCCGCTGCGCCTGCGGCAACCCGCTCCGCAGCCCCGCCACCGACGCGAGCGGCGTCCACCAGGGCGACGCCTGGGACGGTTTCGACCCCGACCGAGTGATCGTCGTCCGCCCCACCACCTCCGTCGTCACCAGCCTGGTCATCGTCAACACCGGCGACCGCACCTGGATCGAGCGGCGGACCGGCAGCGACGGGGGCGAGGACCGGAAGCCCGACGTGGAACCGGCCTGCGACCCCGACGCGTGCGCCCTCGCCGGTTCCGGCACGCCCGACCCGACCGCCCCCGGCCGCACGTCCCCGGACCCCGCCTCGCCGGCCCCCGTGCCGCGGGAGCCGGACTCTCCCGACCCCGCCCGGCCGGCCCCCACGCCCCCGCGCGTCCCGGACCCGTCCGGGACCGGCGGCACGAGCACGGAGCCGATGCCGCCGGCCCCCGACCCGTACACGGAGCCGAACCCCGACCCGTACACCGACCCCGGCGCCGAGCCCTTCCCCGACCCCTTCGGGGAACCGCCCTCCGAGCCCCCCACGGTCCCCGACGTGCCGCTGCCGCCCGACGAGCTCTTCCCGGCCGGTCCGGTGCCCGACCAGCCCGAGACCTTCCAGGGGTGAAGCGGATCTTCCTGGTGCGCACCGGCGGGGCTGCGCCTAGCGTGGCCCCATGAACGCGGGCAACGGGGGCGGGGAGGCGATCGCGCGGCTGCGCCGTGCGCCGGAGGAGCCGGCGGCCGGGGCCCGGATCCTGGCCGAGTACGGCGCCGCCTTCCGCATGGGCGGCTTCGACTGGGACCTGCTCACGGGGACCATGACCATGGACGAGGCCGCCCTCGACGTCTTCGACATGGACCCCGGCGAGTACGACGGGAGACCCGAGAGCCTGGGCACGCGCGTGCTGCCGGACGAGGGCCGCCAGCTCGACACCCTCGTGGCCCAGGCGCTCAAGGACGGCAGCGAGCAGTACGGCGCGTACTTCCGCATCCGCCGCCGCGACGGCAGCCACCAGTGGACCCACACCCAGGGCCTCGTCCACCGCGACGACACCGGCCGGCCCGTCCGGATCATCGGCATCCTGCGCGACGCCACCCATGAACTCACCGAGTCCGCCGCCCGGCTCGGCCTCGACGAAGGGCGCCGGCGGCGCGCCGGCGTCGTCGAGGGCACCACGGCGGCCCTCGCCTACGCCCGGACGGTCCAGGACGTCATCGACCTGCTCAACGACTCGCACGCGCTCGAACACTTCGGCGCGGCCAGTCTCGTCATGGGCCTCCTCGACGCCGGCCGGATCCACCTGGTCGCCGAGGGGCCCGAGGGCGCCTTCGTGCCGGGCACCCGGTTCACCCGGGTGGACGAGCCGTACCCGATGAGCGAGGTGATCCGGACCCTGCGGCCCCGCTTCATCGACTCGGCCCGGGACTTCGCCGACTCCTTCCCGGTGCTCTGGCCGCACATCAGCGGGCTCGGCATCACCGCCGCCGCCTATCTGCCGCTCATCGCCCAGGCCCGGCCCATCGGCGCGCTCGGCCTGCTCTACAGCGACAAGACAGGCTTCAGCGAGGACGAGCGGACCCTCCTGGTCGCCCTCGGCAGCAGCATCGCCCAGAGCCTCCAGCGGGCCATGCTCTACGAGCAGGAGCACGACCTCGCCGAGGGCCTCCAGCAGGCGATGCTGCCGCGCCGGATCCCGGAGGTGCCCGGCGCGCAGACGGCCGTCCGCTACCGCTCCGCCCGTCTCGGCCGGGACATCGGCGGCGACTGGTACGACGTCATCGCGTTGCCCGGCGGGCGGGTCGGCGCCGTCATCGGCGACGTGCAGGGCCACGACACCCACGCCGCGGCCGTCATGGGCCAGCTGCGGATCGTGCTGCGCGCCTACGCCGCCGAGGGCCACCCCCCGGCGACGGTGATGGCCCGCGCCTCGGTCTTCCTGCACGAACTCGACACCGACCGCTTCGCCACCTGCACGTACGCGGAGGTCGACCTCGCCACCGGGGTGGTCCAAGTGGTGCGCGCCGGGCATGTCGACCCGCTGATCAGGGAGGTCGACGGCGGCTGCCGCAGACTCCCGGTCGAGGGCGGTCTTCCGCTCGGGCTCTCGGCGGAGTTCGGCCGCCTCGACTATCCGGTGACCACCCTGGAGCTGGACCCCGGCCAGACGCTGATGCTCTACACCGACGGGCTCGTGGAGAAGCCCGGGGCCGATCTCGACGAGGGGCTCCAGTGGCTCTCCTCGCTCGTCCGGCGCGGCCCCGCCGACCTCCAGCGGCTCGCCGACCACCTGTGCGACGTCGTCGCCGACCGGGGCGGCGAGGACGACGTCGCGATCCTGCTGCTGCGCCGCCACGGCACGTACCACCCGCAGGGCACCGGCCGCTTCCAGCAGCATGTGGCCCAGAACGACCCCGAGGCGCTCAGCTCGGCCCGCCACATGATCCGGGCCGCCGTCCGGGCCTGGGGCGTGGGGGAGCGCGCGGACGAGATCGAGCTGGTGGCCGACGAGCTGATGACGAACGCCCTGATGCACACCGACGGCGGAGCGATCGTGACCCTGCGGATCCTGACCGGGCCCCCGCGGCGGCTGCGGGTGGAGGTGGAGGACCGGTCCAGCGCCCTGCCCCGGCGTCGCGAGGCGGGGGAGGCGGGGGTGTCCGGCCGGGGGCTGCTCCTGGTCGACCGGCTGTCCGAGGCGTGGGGCGTGGAGTCACGGGGTGGTGGCAAGTGCGTATGGTGCGAATTCACCTGTGTTAACTGAGCGTGAAGTGATCGTACTTGACCGTAACTGACGGTGCACGATTGACTTCCTCCACCCGCCCACCGTGCAGGACATCCGCAGAGCCCCGCGGCACCGATCCGCACGGCCCGATCGTAAAGAGCCCCGCAGCACCGATCCGCAGCCCGATCCGTAAGAGCCCCGCAGCACCGATCCGCAGCCCGATCCGCAAGAGCCCCGCAGGACAGTCGCAGGGCATCCGCAGGACAAGAGGACACCGTGAGCAGCGAGCTACTGGCACCCCTGGACCTGGCCTTCTGGCATCTGGAATCCACCGAGCACCCCCTGCACCTCGGGGCCCTCGCCCACTTCGGCCCCCCGCCCACCGCTCCCGGCCAGGAGCCGGCCGGCGTCCTGGAACTGCTCGCCCGGCGTGCCGCCGCCGTTCCCCGGCTCCGGATGCGCGTCCGCGACGTCCTGTTCCCCGTCGGCGGCGCCGCCTGGAGCGCCGACCCCGACTTCGACGTGCGCCGGCACGTCCGCGAGATCACCCTCCCGGGCACCGACTTCGCCGCCGAGGCCACCCGCCTCGCCGCCGAACTCATGGAACGCCCCGTCGCCCGCGGCCTGCCGCCCTGGGAGATGTACCTCCTCAGCGGCGCCCCCGACGGCTCCTTCGCCGTCCTCGTCAAACTCCACCACGCCCTCGCCGACGGCATGCGGGCCGTCGCCATCGGCGCCGGGATCTTCGACGAGATCGCCGTCGGCCGGCGTCCGGCCCGCCGGACCCGTCCCGTCCCCCCGCGCTCCTGGCTCCCCGCTCCCGGCCGCCTCCTCGACATCGCCCGGGACCGCCTCGGCGACCTCGGCCGGGCCGTCGAGGTCGGCGCCTCCGTCGTCGGTTCCTCCGTCGCCCGCGCCGGCCGGCTCGACGGCCGCCCCACCGCCCCGCTGGCCGCCGAATCCAGCGGCACGCGCCGGATCGCCACCGCCACCCTGCCCCTCGACCGCGTCCACCGGATCCGCCGCACCACCGGCGGCACCGCCAACGACGTCCTCCTCGCGCTCGTCGCCGGAGCCCTGCGCCGCTGGTTCGACGGGCGCGGCCTGCCCCTCCCCGGCACCGACCCCCGGGCCCTCGTCCCCGTCTCCCGCCGCCGCCCCGGCGCCCCGGCCGGTCCCGGGAACAGCCTCTCCGGCTACCTCCTCGACCTCCCGGTCACCGAACCCGACCCGGCCGCCCGGCTCGCCGCCGTCCGGCGCGCCATGGACCGCAACAAGGCCGCAGGACCCTTCAGGGGAGCGGGCGCCGTCGCCCTCCTCGCGGACCAACTCCACCCGCTCGCGCACCGCTTCGGCGCCCCCCTCGCCGCCGGCGCCGCCCGGCTCCTCTTCGACCTCCTGGTCACCCAGGTGCCGCTGCCCCGCTCCGCGCTCTCCCTCGGCGGAGCTCCGCTGCGCGCGCTCTTCCCGATGGCCCCCCTGGCGCGCGGTCAGTCGCTCGCCGTCGCCATGTCCCCGTACGGCGGCCAGGTCCACATCGGCCTCGTCGCCGACGGCGAGGCCGTCCCCGACCTCGACGCGCTGGCCGCCGCGCTCACCGCCGAACTCGACCTGCTGGACCCGGCGGACGCTACGGCGTGCACGTCGTCCCCGGGCGGACCTTCGTGAGGGAGAGCAGGTACGCCTCGACCTTCCGGTCGACGCAGGCGTCGCGTCCGTACCCGGTGTGCCCGGGGGCGTCGAAGGAGAGCAGCATGCCGCCCGGGAACTGGCGCGCCAGACTCACCGCCTCGTCGTACGGCGTCGCCGGGTCGCCCGCGGTGCCCACGACGAGGACCGGCGGAACGCCCGCCGCGTCCACCCGGTGCGGCCGCTGGGAACCGGCCGGCCAGTCCTCGCAGACCAGCTCGCTCGTCACCCCGGACGTGCCGTACACCCCCGCGGCCCTGTCGGCGGGGCCGAGCGCGTCCCAGTAGGCCTGCGGGTCGCGCGGGTGGGGCACGTCGAGGCAGTTGACCGCGATGAGGGCCGCGTCGCCGTTGTCCTCGGGCACGTCGCTCCCGGACCCGTCGGAGGGGGCCGGATCGGCATCGGCGGAGTCCTCCGGGGCTTGCTCCACGTCCGTGTCGTCGTCCGCGTCCGTGGTCTCCTCCTCGCCCGCCGCCAGGGCCGCCAGCGGCGTGCCGTCCCCGCCCTCCGCAGCCCGAAGCGCTTCGGACAGGTCCTCCCACTGCGCCTCCGGCGTGTACATGGAGAGGCTGAGCGCGGAGACCAGGCCCGCCGCGTCGAGACCGTCCTCGGAGCCGTCGACCGTCAGCGGCTCGCGCCGCGTCCGCTTCAGCAGCCGGTCGATCAGCGCGCGTATCTCCTCGGGCGACGCGCCGGGGCAGCCCTCGCCGACCACGTTGGCGCACGTCTCGGCGTACTCCTCGACGGCGTCCCGGAAGCCGGTCGCCTGGCCGAGTACGCGCTGGCGCCAGTCCAGGGACGGGTCGACGGCGCCGTCGAGGACCATCGCCCGTACGCGGCGCGGGAACTGCTCGGCGTACGAGGTGCCCAGGCTGGTGCCGTACGACCAGCCCACGTACGTCAGCCTGCGCTCGCCGAGCGCCGCCCTCAGCACGTCCAGGTCCCGGGCGGCGTCGTCGGTCCCCACGTGCGCCAGCAGCGGGCCGCTGGCCTTCCGGCAGGCGGCGGCCGTCGCCCGCGCGGCCGCGAGGGCCTCGGCGCGCTCGGCGTCCGTACGGGGGTGGAGCGGCGCCTCGTCCGCGACGGAGGAGGCTTCGTCCTCCGCCCGGTCACCGGTGAGGCAGGTCAGGGCCGGCTCGCTCTCGCCGACCCCGCGCGGGTCGAAGGACACCACGTCGAAGCGCTCGCGCACGCCACGGCCGATGTCGTCGGCGACGCCCTCCCTCAGGAGCCGGACGCCGGGCTCACCGGGCCCGCCGGGGTTCAGGACGAGCGCACCGACGCGCTTCCCCGGGAGCGCGGTGGCCGCCTTCGCCACCGGCAGCACGAAGGTCTTGCCGTCGCCGGGACGGGAGTAGTCCCTCGGGACGGTGAGCGAGGCGCACCGGAGGTCGCCGCAAGGCCGCCAGACGAGCTTCTGGCCGTAGAAGCGCCGCAATTCGGGGCGCGCGGCCGGGTCGGCGGGGGCGGCCGAGACCCCCGGAGGGTTCCCCTCCTGGCCGGGCCCGGCCGTGCAGGCGGCCAGGGAGGTGGTGCCGAGGACGGCGAGGGCGAGGACGAGGGCCCGGCGGCGGGCGGCGGTGCGGAACACGAGGAACTCCCCTGGATGGTCGGTCCACGGAAGGGTCACGCAAGGATGCTGAGGTTTTCCTGAGGACGGCTCCCGTCGGGCGGGGCCCGGGTCAGTCCGGGGTCGGCAGCCGCAGGACGAAGCGGGCCCCGCCGCGTGCGCCGCGTCCGGCCGTGAGGGCGCCGCCGTGCGCGTGGGCGACCCAGGAGGCGATGGACAGCCCGAGGCCGGTGGACCCCGTTCCGCTGCGGAACCGCTCGAACAGCGCGCCCGCCACCTCCGGGGGCAGGCCGGGGCCCGCGTCCTCGACCGTCAGTGTGCCGTCGCGGCCCACCGTGACGAGCACGTCCGCCGGGACGCCAGGGGCGTGGCCGTGCGCGAGCGCGTTGTCCAGCAGATTGCGGACGGCCCGGTGGACGAGGTCGGGGTCGGCGACCACGACGGTCTCCTTGGCCTCGACCCGGACGCGATGGCCCTGCACGCCGGCCCCGGAGACCCCCGCGCCGACACCGAAGGCCCCCGCGCGGCCCCCGGCAGACCCCGCGCCGGCCCCGGCAGCCGCGCCATCCACCGCCCCGGCCGGGCGTGCCCCGGGATCCTCCGCGGCCTCGGTGGCTTCCTGGGCGACCGCCTCCACCAGCTGGTCCAGGCGCAGCGGCTGCCGTGTCACCGTGGCCGTACCGGACATGAGGCGGGCCCGGGTGAGCAGCCCGTCGACGAGCCGGCCCATCCCCTCCGCCAGGCGCAGCGTGCGCCGGTGCACGTCCGCGCCGTCCGTCTCGCCCCGGAGCGCCGTCTCGGCGAGCGTCCGCAGCGAGGCGGCCGGGGTCCGCAGGTCGTGCGCGGCGTCCGCGAGGAACGCCTCCTGCCGGTCGAGCGCGGTGAGCGCGGGCCGGACCGCGCGTCCCGACAGGACGTGACCGACGGCCGCCGACAGCAGGACGAGCACCGCGCAGCCACCCGTCACCAGCCACACGAGCCGCCGGTGGTCGTCCCGCTGGGCGCTCGCGTCGGCCATGGTCACCAGCACGCCCTGCGGCCCCTCGTCGTCCGCCGCCTCCGGCGCGTAGAAGGGCTGCGCGAAGACCCGTACCGGCTCGCCGTCCGTCGTACGCCCGTCGAAGGCCCGGACTCCGTCTGCCCGCACCGCCGCGCGGCCCGCCTCCAGGACCACGGCCCGGCTCACGGTCAGACACGGCTTCGCCGGCGCGTGCTCGACGGTCAGCGCCGCCGGGTCGTTCCCGTCCACGAGGAGCACGGTCAGCGGCGGGCACGCGGTGTCCACCGAGTCCGCCAGGACGTCCAGGACCAGGTGTCCGTCCTCGTCGGTGTCCAGGAGCCCGAGGGCCCAGCTGGTGTCCGCGTCCATGGTGTGATCGAGCTGCTCCCGCCAGCGGCCGCTGTCGCTGCGCACGGCGAGCACGGCCATCGCGATCAGCCCCAGGGCACTGGTCAGCGCGAAGAGCAGACTGATCCGCCGGCGCAGCCGCAGCACCCGCGCCGTCGGCGTGAGCGGCCTCGCCCGGCCGGGGGAGCCAGAACCGGTCCGAGGCCCCCGGAGGCGCGAGGGCCTCACCGGGCGGCGTCGGGGGAGAGCCGGTAGCCGACCCCGCGCACCGTGTGGATCAGCGTCGGCTCTCCGAGCTTGCGGCGCAGCTGGGAGACGAGCACCTCCAGGACGTTCGACTGCGGTTCGGCCATCTCGTCCCAGCAGCTCTCGATCAGCTCGGCGCGGGAGACCGCCTGGTCGGAGCGCGCCGAGAGGACCTCGAGGACCGCGAACTCCCTGCTGGTGAGCGTGAGCAGCACCCCGGCCCGGCGGACGTGCCGGCGCGCGGTGTCGATCTCCAGGTCGCCGACGTGGTGCACCGGCGGGCGTACGACCGCGGACCGGCGGCACAGGCTGCGCACCCGGGCGACCAGCTCGGGCACGGCGAACGGCTTGACCAGGTAGTCGTCCCCGCCGCTCGCGAAGCCCTCCACCCGGTCCGCCACCGTGTCACGCGCGGTCAGGAAGAGGACCGGCACGTGGCGCCCGGAGCGCCGCAGCCCGTCGACATAGGCGGCGGCGTCCCCGGACGGCAGCATCCGGTCGAAGACCGCGCAGTCGTACGCCGTGACGAACAGCGCCTCGTCGGCCCGGGGCAGATCGGCGGCCTCGTCGACGGCGAGCCCGGCGGCCCGCAGCGCAGCGGCCACCCCGAACCGGAGGTCTTCGTCGTCCTCGACGAGCAGTACACGCACGTCGCACACCCTAAGCGCTGCCCGCCGCGCGCCCCGATGCCCAGTGCGGCAGGGTGGAGCCGTACGTCGCACACCCTGAGCGCTGCCCGCCTCGCGGCTCGATCCGCGGTGCGGCAGGGTGGAGCCGTACGTCGCACACCCTGAGCGCTGCCCGCCTCGCGGCCCGATCCGCGGTGCGGCAGGGTGGAGCCATGCCCGAACTCCCCGAGGTGGAAGCGCTCCGCGCGTTCCTCGACACGCACCTGGTGGGCAAGGAGATCGCCCGCGTCCTGCCCGTCGCGATCAGCGTCCTCAAGACGTACGACCCGCCCATCGGCGCCATCGAGGGCGCCGAGGTCACCGCGATCGGCCGGCACGGGAAGTTCCTCGACCTCACCACCACCGGGGCGGCGGGGGAACTCCACCTCCTGATCCACCTGGCCCGCGCCGGCTGGCTCCGCTGGCAGGACCCGCTGCCCTCCGGGCCGCCGAAACCCGGCAAGGGCCCGCTGGCACTCCGTACCGCCCTCACCGGCGGCGACGGCTTCGACCTCACCGAGGCCGGCACCACCAAACGCCTCGCCGTCCACCTGGTCCACGACCCCCAGGAGGTGCCGGGCGTCGCCCGCCTCGGACCCGACCCGCTCGCCGAGGACTTCGGCCCCGAGGAGTTCGCCGCCCTGCTCGCCGGCGAACGGCGCCAGATCAAGGGCGCCCTGCGCGACCAGAGCCTCATCGCCGGCATCGGCAACGCCTACAGCGACGAGATCCTCCACGCCGCGAAGACCTCGCCCTTCAAACCCACGCAGAACCTCACCCCGGAAGAGACCACCGCCCTGTACACCGCGCTGCGCACCACCCTCGCCGAGGCCGTCGCCCGCTCCCACGGCCTCGCCGCCGGCAAGCTCAAGGCCGAGAAGAAGAGCGGCCTGCGCGTCCACGGCCGCACCGGCGAAACCTGCCCCGTCTGCGGCGACACCGTCCGCGAGGTCTCCTTCGCCGACTCCTCCCTCCAGTACTGCCCCACCTGCCAGACCGGCGGGAAGATCCTCGCCGACCGGCGCCTGTCGAAGCTGCTCAAATAGAGCTCGCCCCCGCGCTCTAGACTGCGCCGCATGCTGCGCGTCCTGGCCGTCGACGACGAGGAGCCCGCCCTCGGCGAGCTGCTCTACCTGTTGCGCGCCGACCCCCGGGTGCGGACCGCCGAGGGCGCCGGTGACGCCACCGCGGCCCTCCGCAGGATCGGGCGGGCCGTGGACACGGGGCCCGAGAGCGACGACGGCATCGACGTCGTCTTCCTCGACATCCACATGCCCGGACTGACCGGCCTCGATGTCGCCCGCCTGCTCGCCGGCTTCGCCCGCCCGCCGCTCGTCGTCTTCGTCACCGCCCACGAGGGCTTCGCGCTCCAGGCCTTCGACCTGAAGGCCGTCGACTACGTCCTCAAGCCCGTGCGCCGCGAACGCCTCGCCGAAGCCGTCCGCCGCGTCCACGAACTCGTCCACGCCACCGCGGCGCCCGCCGCTCCGGCGGTCCCCGAGCAGATCCCCGTCGAACTCGGCGGCGTCACCCGCTTCGTGGCCGTCGACGACATCGCGTACGTCGAGGCCCATGGCGACTACGCCCGCCTCCACACCGACCACGGCAGCCACCTCGTCCGCATCCCGCTCTCCACCCTGGAGGAGCGCTGGGCCGCTCGGGGCTTCGTCCGCATCCACCGCAGCCACCTCGTGGCACTCGCCCGCATCGACGAACTCCGGCTCGACGGCGGCGCCACCTCCGTCCGGCTCGGCGACACCGACCTCGCCGTCAGCCGCCGCCACGCCCGCCACCTGCGGGACCTCCTGATGCGGCGGGCCGGTGGCTGAGGCACGGACCCCTACCGCGACGTGCGGCCGATGCGTAGACTCACCGCGCCCGCCGACCGGAAGCCGGCGAGAGAGGCCGGAGCGACCCCGATGTCCGAGCACCACCCCCTGCGCAGACCCCGGCGAGAGACCGTCACCTACGCCTCCGCCCACGGCCCGGGAGTCGTGCCCCGTCCCGCCGGGCGGCGCCCCGCTCACCCACCGGCGCGCTCCGAGATCGACGAGCAGACCACCCTCGGCCACACGTACGTCCGCTCTCTGATGCGCAGTCAGCTCCGTGCCGCCCTCACCGCCCTCGGAGCCCTCGCCCTGCTCGTCGGCTCGCTGCCGCTGCTGCTCGCCCTGCCCGCACCCGAGGCACTGGTGTGGGCCGCCCTCGGCTGCGGCGTGTACCCGGTCGTCTGGGCCATCGCCCACTGGTACGTGCGCCGCGCCGAGCGGAACGAGCGCGACTTCACCCGCCTCGTCGAGCGCTGAGGGCCGGTCGGACACGCCGCATGAACCAGACCTACGCGGTCGCCGCCGTCACCGCCGTCGTCCTCGCCACCGTCCTCATCGGCGCGCTCGGCCTGCGGATCTCCCGCACCACCTCCGACTTCTACGTCGCCTCCCGGACCGTCCGGCCGGGCCTCAACGCCGCCGCCATCAGCGGCGAGTACCTCTCGGCCGCCTCCTTCCTCGGCATCGCCGGGCTCGTCCTCGTCCAGGGCCCCGCCATGCTCTGGTACCCGGTCGGCTACACCGCCGGATACCTCGTCCTGCTCGTCCTCGTCGCCGCCCCGCTGCGCCGCTCCGGCGCGTACACCCTCCCCGACTTCGCCGAAGCCCGCCTCGAATCCCCGCAGGCCCGGCGGCTCGCCAGCCTCCTTGTCGTCGGCATCGGCTGGCTGTACCTGCTGCCGCAGCTCCAGGGCGCCGGCCTCACCCTGGAGATCCTCACCGGCGCCCCCGACTGGGTCGGCGGGCTGCTCGTCGCCCTCGTCGTCACCGGCACCGTCGCCGCGGGCGGCATGCGCAGCATCACCTTCGTCCAGGCCTTCCAGTACTGGCTGAAACTCACCGCCCTGCTCGTCCCCGCCCTCTTCCTGCTCGCCGCCTGGTACGGCGACGGGGCACCCCGGGCCCGCTTCGACGCCCCCGCCGTGCTGCGCGGTCACACCGTCGTCGAGGTCGCCGACACGGTACGGATCGGGCTCGACGCCCCGCTCACGGTCACCGTCACCGGCAGCGTCGACTCCCTCGCGTACGCCGGACGGACCGTCACCCTCGCGGCCGGCACCCACCACGTCCGGGGCGGCACCACGCTCGCCTTCGCCCCGGGCGCGACGCTGCCCGAGAGGGCCGCCGGCGGTACGGACCCCCTCGGCTGGTCCCAGCCGCTGGCCGGGGGCCGCGACGGACACCAGCTGTACGCCACGTACGGACTGATCCTCGCGACCTTCCTCGGCACCATGGGCCTCCCGCACGTCGCCGTCCGCTTCTACACCAGCCCGCACGGCCGGGCCGCCCGCCGCACCACCCTCGTCGTCCTCGGCCTCGTCGGCGCCTTCTACCTGCTGCCGCCCCTGTACGGCGCCCTCGGCCGGATCTACGCTCCCGAACTCGCCCTCACCGGCTCCGCCGACGCCGCCGTCCTCGTCCTGCCCGACCGGATCCTCGGCGGAGTCCTCGGCGACCTCCTCGGGGCGCTCCTCGCGGCCGGCGCCTTCGCCGCCTTCCTCTCCACCGCCTCCGGGCTCACCATGTCGGTCGCCGGGGTCCTCACCCAGGACGTGCTGCCCTCCCGGGGCGTACGGCACTTCCGCCTCGCGACCCTGCTCGCCACCGCCGTCCCGCTCGCCGTCGGGGTGGTCGCCTCCAAGGTCCCGGTCGCCGACGCCGTCGGCCTCGCCTTCGCGGTCTCCGCCTCCTCCTTCTGCCCCTTGCTCGTCCTCGGCATCTGGTGGCGGCGGCTCACCCCGCCCGGCGCCATGGCCGGGCTGCTGCTCGGCGGCGGCTCCGCCCTCGCGGCCGTGATGGCGACCCGGGCCGGACTCGCCCCCGGGGGCTGGCCGCACACCCTGATGGCCTGGCCGGCCGTCTGGTCGGTCCCCCTGGGGTTCCTGACGATGGTGCTCGTCTCGCTCGCCACCCCCCGCCGGATCCCGCCCGGCACCCCCGCCATCCTCGCCCGCCTCCACCTCCCGGAGGAGATCACCGGGGCCGTACCCGCGCAGGAGGCACCGGTGGCGGCCCGTCCAGGAACCCGCCGATGAGCGGCATCGCCGTCGCCGCCGCGTCCGCCGCCGCGTCCGTGCTGCTCGCCGCCGGCTTCGTCCTGGGCCGGTTCGCCGCCCGGCGCGGCGGCCGCGCCGCCGATCCCGACCTCGGCACCCCCGTCGAACGGGCCACCTTCCACACCCTGCACACCGCCTCGCTCGCCGCGCCGCCGCTGCGCGGCGGACTCACCGAGGAGACCGCGCGCAAGGCGGCCCGGACACTCCGCTCGCTGCTCGGCACCGAGGCGCTCTGCCTCACCGACCGGGGCGCGGTCCTCGCCTGGGACGGGCCGGGCGAGGACCATCACCGGGCGCACGTCCCCGAGCAGGCCGCCGAGACCCTGGCGACCGGCCGCAGCCGCTCCGCCCACAGCGGCTGCGACGACCCGGCGTGCCCGCTGCGCTGGGCCGTGACCGCTCCGCTCACCGGGGAGGACGGGGTCCTCGGCGCGCTCGTCGCCTACGGCTCGCGGGAGTCGGCCGTCCTCGTGCGGGCCGCGACCGAGGTGGCCCGCTGGGTTTCCGTCCAGCTGGAACTGGCCGAGCTGGACCGCTCGCGCACCCGGATCGTGGAGGCCGAGATCCGCGCCCTGCGCGCCCAGATCTCCCCGCACTTCATCTTCAACTCCCTCGCGGCCATCGCCTCCTTCGTCCGCACCGACCCCGAGCGGGCCAGGGAACTCCTCCTGGAGTTCGCCGACTTCACCCGCTACTCCTTCCGCCGTCACGGCGAGTTCGCCCAGCTCGCCGACGAACTGCGCGCCGTCGAGCAGTACTTGGCCCTGGCAGGGGCCCGTTTCGGTGACCGGCTCAAGGTGACCCTGCAGATCGCCCCCGAGGTGCTGCCGGTGACCCTGCCGTTCCTCTGCCTCCAGCCCCTCGTGGAGAACGCCGTCAAGCACGGCCTCCAGGACCGGGAGAAGGGCTGCCGGGTCACGATCGCCGCCCGGGACGCGGGCGCCGAGGCGGTGGTGACCGTCGAGGACGACGGCGTCGGCATGGACCCGGAGCTGCTGCGCGCCGTACTGCGCGGGGAGCACCCGGCGGGCTCCGGCATCGGCCTGTCCAACGTGGACGAACGGCTGCGCCAGGTGTACGGGGCGGAGCACGGTCTCGTCATCGAGACCGGGGTCGGCGCCGGGATGAAGGTGACGGTACGGGTCCCCAAGTACCGCCCCGGGGTGCACCCTTCCGCATCCTAGGTGCCGTCAGCGCAGGTACAGCGACAGATGGGCGAGCGGAAGGCCCAGCTTCCAGGCGGGGAGCCAGATCTGCTCGGCCTCGTCGACCGCGCTCTCGGGGTCCGTCCGGCCGTCGAGGTCGGCGGCGCGGATCCAGGTGTCCCGCAGCCGTCGCCAGGCGGTCCGCGCCAGCGCCAGGTCGGGGCCGTCGCCGCAGGCCGCCTGCCGGGCGGCGAGCCGCTCCTCGACCCAGGGCGGCCAGGGCCGGTCGTAGGCGGTGTGCCGCAGCCACTCGTCGGCCCGGTGGCCGGCCCTGCCGCCGGCCGGTCCGCCGGGCTCCTCGGTGAGGTGGACGGTGAGGGCCAGGGCCTGGAGACCCGCCCGGTACTCCAGTGAGCCGGGCGCCACGAGCGCGGCGGCCCGCAGCACCTCGTCGGCCAGGTACTCGGCGCACAGCCAGGCCATCGGGACGGCGAGACCGCCGCCGCTCGTGCCGCCGGCGCCGTTCGTGCTCTCGGGCAGCAACGCTCCCACCTTCTCCCGGACGTGAGTGGCCCCCGGACGTCGGGGGGCCCGGGGGAGAGCCTCCTCCGTGAAGGGCGCCCGCGGGTCCCGCTTTACTCAACTCGCCCGTGTGGTTTCGGATACGTTTTCCGGCCGGATCGGTACGGGTGAGGTGCCTGATGTCGGGCGGGCGGGGAGGGACGCGGGTGAGCTACCCCAGCAGTGCGTAGACGGCGGTCGCGTGGGCCGCGGTCTCCTCCGTGCCGTCGGCAGTCATGGTGATGTCGGCGAAGGCCATCCGCTTCCCCGACTTGGTGAGCCGGGCCCGGACGAGGACGTCGGCGCCGATCACCGCGCGCTGGAAGCTGATGGACTGCTGGACGGTGGTCATCGGCACGAAACCGCCCCGGGCGGCGGCGACCGCGATCACCGTCGCGGTGTCTGCGGCGGCCATCAAGGCCTGGCCGGAGAGGCCGCCGCCCTCCCGGGCGAGCCGGTCCGACCAGGGAAGCCGCAGCACGGCCTCGTGGCCGTCGGCGGAGTCGACGGATTCGACGGTCAGTCCCAGGTCGAGCACCCAGGGGGCGAAGTTGTCGGCGAGGACCTGTTCGGCGGCGGTGCGTGTCAGCGTCACGGCGTCATTGTGGGGCTCCGGCGTGGGCCCGGGCAACGGCCGCGCGGCGCGGCCGGTAGCCGGGCAGGGAGCGGCCGAGCTGCCGCAGGGCGTAGTGCGAGCGGGACTTGACGGTCCCGGCGGGGATGCCGAGCTCGACGGCGGCCTCGTTGACGGTGAGGCCGTGGAAGTAGAGCCGGACGAGCACCGCGCGGTGCTCGGGGCTCAGCTCCCGCACAGCCGCCCGGACGTCGAGCGCGGCCTCGGCCGAGGCAGTGGGGTCGGCGGGGTCGGGCGTCACGGCGAGGACGCCGTCGCCGGTCTCGGCGGGCCGGGCGAGACGTGAGCGGCGCGCGTCGATGGCGAGGCGGCGGGCCACCGTGAAGAGCCAGGGGCGCATCGACGCGTAGGGGCCGTCGAAGGCCTCGGGGTGGAGCCATGCCCGTACCAGGGTCTCCTGGGCGAGGTCCTCGGCCCGCTGCCGGTCCCCGTAGGTCAGGCCGAGCAGGAAGGAGAGCAGGGCCGGACCGTGGTCCCGCTGCAACTTCTCCAGGGTCCGCTCGTCGGTCGTCGCCGTCGTCATGCTGCCCGCCTCTCCCGCGGCTCGTCATCGTCCCGGGCGTATACGAGCGCATCCGGACGCCGGGCGACAGGGAACGGACATCGGTCTGCGACGAACGGTCGGACCGAGCGGCGAATGGTACGGCGAACGGTCGAACCGAGTCGTTGCGTCCGTTTCAGCGGGGTTCGTCGCCCGGCGCGGCCTTGACCCTTGACTGCGGCTTTCTCAGGAGATCAATTCGTCAGAACGGATGTTCATCACATGACTCGGGCGGAGTGCCGTACATGACCTCACGCACCAGACCCAAGGGGGTGGCGGTACTCGCCGCGCTCCTGCTCGCGGCGGCCACCGGCTGCACCGGCGGCAACGGCCCGGCCATCGGCACCTCCACCCCGGGAACCGCGGCCGGGCGGACCGGCGGCGCGAGCCCCGGCGCGGCGTCCGCCGCACCCGGCGGGGCCTCCGCGGCCACCGGCTTCACCCTCGTCGCCTCCGGTGACGTCCTCCCGCACGACTCGATCATCCGGCGGGCCGCCGAGGACGCGAAGGGGGCGGGCTACGACTTCGGCCCCATGCTCTCCGGCGCCAAGCCCCTCGTCTCCCGCGCCGACCTGGCCATCTGTCACATGGAGACCGTGTACGGAGCGGAGGGCGGGCCCTACACCGGTTACCCCGCCTTCGCATCTCCCCCCGAGGTCGCCGCCGCGCTCAAGGTCACCGGCTACGACTCCTGCTCCACCGCCTCCAACCACACCCTCGACGACGGCGCCGCGGGCCTCGCCCGCACCCTTGACGCGCTCGACAAGGCCGGTGTCCGGCACGCCGGCTCCGCCCGTACGGCCGAGGAGGCGGCGCGGCCCACCCTGCTCAAGGCGGGCGGCGCCACGGTCGCCCACCTCGCCTACACCTACGACACCAACGGATACCCGCTCCCCGAGGGGCAGCCCTGGGCCGTCCGTCTGCTCGACGAGGACAAGGTGATCGCCGACGCCCGCGCCGCCCGCGCGGCCGGCGCCGACGTGGTGGTGGCCAGCGTCCACTGGGGCACCGAGTGGCAGACCGAACCCGACGAGCGGCAGCTCTCCCTCGGCCGTGCGCTGACAGCCTCGCGGAGCGGCGGACGCCCGGACGTGGATCTCCTTCTCGGTACACATGCCCACGTGCCCCAGGCCTACGAGAAGGTCAACGGGACCTGGATCGTCTACGGGATGGGCGACCAGATCGCCGGCGACATGATCAATCACGAGGGCGCCTACGACCCGCGCGGCAACCAGAGCAGCATCGGCCGCTTCACCTTCACCCCGCCCAGGACCGCCGGCGGGCGCTGGCAGGTCACCAGGGCCGAGTTCGTCCCCCAGTGGTTCGACACCGCGCAGGGCCGCGTGGTGAACCTCGGCTCGGACGGGAGCAACGCACACCTGGCCGGGATCCGCGACACCGTCCGGCAGGTGGTCCTCGGCCGGGGCGCCGCCAAGGACGGCCTGGTGATGGGGGAGTAGCGGGAGGTGCAGGCCCGTCCGGCGTCGCGGCCCGGCCCTGATCCGCCGGCCATGCCCTACGGCCGGCCGGTCACGGCACGACGGTGACCGGCCAGCGGCCCGCCTTCACCAGGCGGACGGCGACCGAGCCGGCGAAGCGGTGGCCCGCCGACTCCGAGGTGCCCACCACCACGGCGTCCGCGGTCAGTTCCTCCGCCGCCTGGACCAGGCCCGCGTAGGCGTCGCCCCGGAAGGTGTGGAACTCCCACCGCATCCGCCACAGGTCCTTGACTCTCTCCGCGGACGTCCGGATCTCGGCGGCGAGGTCCTCGGCGATCTCCTCGGTCGTCCCGGCCACGGGCGCGCCGAGCGCCGCGCCCGCCGGGATCAGCGGCTGCACGTACACGAGCGCGAGCAGGGCGTTCTGGCGCCGGGCGAGCCCGGCCGCGTACGCCGCGGCGCGCAGGGAGGAGGCGGAGCCGTCGACCCCCGCCATGATCACTCTGGGGCCGTCGGTACCGCGTTCGAAGTGGCCTCGCCGCTGTTCGCTCACCCTTCGAGGCTATCGGCTCATCGGGTGTTTTCGGACAGGCGCCCGGTGTCGCTGAGCTGCCCGGACCCTCGCCCGTACGAACCATTAGTCATGAAAAAGGATCAGATGCCCCATGGGCGCAGGGCGGTCCTGCGCCTCGCCGCCGCCCTCGGGGCCACCGCCACCGTCGGAGGCCTCGCGGCGGACCGGCTCGCCGCACCCGGCACGGCCACCGGCGCCGTCTCCACACCCCGCGGCACGTCGGGCCCCGGGCGCTCGGGGCCCGCCGCGGGCCCGCAGACGCAGGCGGCCCGGCTGCGCGGGTCCGCGTACCGGCTCCAGCCCATGACCGCGTACGCGCCCCCGGCCTTCCGGCGCGCGGTTCCGCCGGTGCGGCAGCGGCCCTTCCTCAGCATGTCCGGGGTGGGCCGCTCGATGGTGCTGACCTTCGACGACGGTCCCGACCCCCTGTACACCCCCGGGATTCTGGAGACCCTGCGCCGCTACGACTGCCGGGCGATGTTCTTCGTCTGCGGCGAGATGGCCGTGGAGAACCAGGACCTGTTGCGGGAGATGGCCGCGGACGGCCACGTCGTCGGCAACCACACCTGGTCCCATCCCCTCGTCCCCAAGCTGCGGCCCTCCCGCATCCGCGACGAACTCGGCTCCACCAGCGAGGTCGTCGAGCGGGCCCTCGGCACCGCCCCGCTCTGGTACCGGGCGCCCTACGGGGCCTGGAACCGGCACTCCTTCGAGATCGGCGCGGAACTCGGCATGGAGCCGCTCGCCTGGACCGTCGACACCCTGGACTGGAAGGAACCCGGCACCTCCACCATCGTCCGCCGCGTCCTCGACGGAGCCGCACCCGGCGTCGTCGTCCTGTCCCACGACGCCGGCGGCAACCGCTCCCAGAGTGTGGCCGCGCTCCGCCGCTACCTGCCGGAACTCCTCGACGCGGGCTACCACATCACCGTCCCCCGGCGCTGAGCGTACGGAAGGCGAAGGGCCCCGGCACCTCCCGGTGCCGGGGCCCTCCGCCGCGGGCGGGCGCTACCGCGAGCCGACCATGCGCGCGAAGACGACGACGTTCCCGTCGTAGCCACGCGCGCGCGTGTAGCCGCCGCCGCAGGTGATCACCCGCAGCTCCGGCTCGCCGGTGTCGGCGTAGACCTCTACGCCGGGGAAGTTGTCCTTGGCGTACACCTCGACGCCGTAGATCTCGAAGACCGCGACCCGGCCGTCGTACCGCTCGACCTCGACGTGCTGGCCCTTCTGGAGGGAGCCCAGGCCGTAGAAGACCGCCGGGCCCTTCGTGTTGTCGACGTGGCCGACGAGGACGGAGGTGCCGCGCATGCCGGGGGCGATGCCGTTCTGGTACCAGCCGACGAGGTTGGGGTCCTCCGGGGGCGGGGCCGCCACCCAGCCCTGCTCGTCCAGACCCACGTCGATGATGGGGGCCGCCACCTGGATCGCCGGGATCTTGACCCGGGAGGCCGGGGCGGACGGCAGCGGCTCCAGACCGGTGTTCGCGGCGGGCGGCGGGGCGACCGGGCGTGCCGCCGGCCGGGCCGCCGCGGCGGGTTGCGGCGGCCCGAGGGGGACGTCCACCCCGTTGCGCATCATCGCGAGCCCGGACAGCATGGCGAGGGCCAGGACGCCCCAGGGTTGGCGTCTCCTGCGCTCGAAGACGCGGAAGTCCTTCGGGGGCATGGTTCTCCCTTCTCGGCGTCGTCAGAACGGTAAGGGCGGTCGCGCGGACCGTCGCGCCGGACGGCGCGAACGGGTGGGGGCCGCCGCCGGACGGGTGTCCGGGCCCCGGCGGCGGTGTGCCCGACGGGTGTCCGGACGCCTGCGCGGTGCGCCGCACGGCGTGAGCGGGGAGCCCTGCGTACGGCGCAGCCGGGTGACAGCCGGGCTGACCCATCCGAGTAATCGTCAGATAAGCCTCCCGGAAGGCTTTGACCTGCGATTCCGCCGCCTCAAGGTGTCCCTTTCTCGGCGTGTCGCCTCACCGGACCGGCCCAGTGCCGACATGCACGCCTGGCACCGGTTTGTGATGGTTCGTCATGGAAGGCGTACTCGTCGAATCTCCCGGAGCACCGCTTTGGGGCGTCTTCCACTGGAGGTTCAACCATGCGTGCTGCACGCACTCTGGCGGTGACCGCCACCGCACTCGCGGCGGTCGGCCTCGCGGCCCCCCTCGCCACCGCAACCAACGGGCCCGGCAGCGTGACCCTCAGCCCTTCGCAGGCCGAGCGGGGCGGAGACGGATCCAACGGCGTCACCGTGTCCCCCTTCGCGGTCCACCAGGGCGCGACTCTCACGATCACCGTCCGGGGCTGCGCCGGCGGCACGGTCACGTCCAACGCCTTCCCGACGGTCACGCTCTCCCCGGCCGTGAACGGGGTGTCCACCGCCACCGCCCGCATCTTCAACAACGCCACGCCCGGCCAGTACAACCTGGCCGTCCAGTGCAACGGCCGTACGCTCACGCAGCCGTTCCGGGTCCTGGTCGGCCAGGGCGCGGCCGGCGGCCTCGGCGGTTCGCTGGCTCCCAGCTCCACCGAGATGGCCGTCGGCGGCAGCCTCGTCGCCGCGGCCGCGCTCGGCGGCGGGCTCTTCATCGTCCGCCGTCGGCGCCTGACCGGCGCCGGAGTCTGACCGGCCGAACCTCCCGGTCGGCCCGTCGTGCCCGTCACCCCCGAGTCCCGGCAGGGACCCGGGGGTGACGGGCGTCCGGGACGCCGCCGCACCCCCGGGCCACGGCCGGCCGCTCAGTGACGCCGGCCGGAGCCCGAGCGGCGGCGGACCACATAGACGGTGCCCGCGGCGGCAGCGGCCAGGAACAGCGCCCCGCCCGCGGCCAGTTCGGTGGAACTGGGCGCCATCGAACCACCGAGACCGCCCCGCACCCCGCGCGGAGGCGTGAGGACCGTGGCGCTGATGGTCGGGGTGGCGGTGGGAGCACCGCTGATCGTCAGGGCGACGGTGTCCTGCACCCCGCCCGTGCAGTTGAACAGCACCGTGTACACGGCGCCGCGCTTGGCGTCCGCGTCCACGGTGGCCGTCACCGTCGCACCGGGTGCGATGGTGGCGGTGTCGAAGATGCCGGCCGAGGCGGTCGCCGTACTGGCGCAGCCGGGGGCGCTCAGCGTCACCCGGCCGCCCGGGGCGACGACCGCGGGCGACACGACGAAATCGCCCGGTGCTTTGGCCCTGGCCACTCGCGGGTCGCTCGCGGGAGCACCGTCCGCCGCGAGGGCGGCCGGGGCGGCCAGGGCGAGGGCGGCCGCCCCCAACAGGGCAGTGGACGCGGCACGTATCGCGCGCATGGTGAATCCTCCGGGTCCCGAGGGGCAGCCGCGGAAGGGGTTCCGCGAAGGACGGTGCACCTCGATGCCCGAAACGCTAGGAGCGCACTACCACAGCCGCGATCCCAGAGGTGCGAATGGGGCACCGATGTCCCCCGGGTGGCCCACTCGCACGGGCCCGCTCAGCCTGTGATCTGCGGAAACAGATCGGTGAACGGCGCGGCGGTGGCCGAGATGCCTCGGCCGAACGGCGCGTCGAAGTCCCAGATGAGGAACAGCAGGAAGGCGATCAGCACGCTGAAGAGCCCGGCGAGCAGCAGCTCCCGGCCGGTCCTGCGGATCTGCAGCGTGAAGATGAGGCCGACCGTCACCAGAGCCCCGATGATCAGGCCGAACCAGACCACCCCGGGCATCGTCGCCCCCGCGTTCTGGCCGCGCGCGCCCCGGGCGTCGTCGGCGGCGGCCACCTGGTCGACAAGCGGCTGGTACGCCTGCCCCTCGAAGTCGTTGGCGGGCTGGTAGTCGGTGACACTGCGCCGCACCCGCTCCAGGAGCGCGGTGCCCTCGTCGCTGAGCTCGCCCTTGTCGGCCATGTACGTCCACTCGTCGTGGACCACGTACGAGACGTACGCGTCGACGTCGGTGCGGATCCGGGCCCGGACCTCCTGTGGGTAGACCTCGGAGCGCGCCGAGATCTCGTGCATCGCCTGGGCCTCCTGGCGCACGGTCTCCTGAGCGGCACCCCGGGCCTCCCAGACGCCGGCGATGGCCAGGCCGAGGACGATCGCGTAGATCACGCCGATCATCATCGTCATGTACTCGATGACGTCGGGGGTCTCGCTGGGGTCGTCGTCCTCGGGGATCCGGCGGTTGTTGATGACGACGATGGTGAGCACGACGGCGCAGGCGGCGGCCATCGCGAGGGAGAGAACAAGCCATTCGGACATGGATTCCTCCGGCGGGATCAGAGGGGCGGGCGGTCGGTGGGATCAGAGGGGCCTGCGGGACCGCGGGTCACTTGGAGCGCGGGCGCAGGATCGCCGTCGCGAGCACGGCAGGGGCGGTGATCATGAGCGTCGCGGTGACCACGGAGGTGCCCCCTTGCTTCTTGGCGCGCGTCGCCTGGCGGTAGTGGGGCAGCGCCACGGGGGAAGGGGGCGCCGGACGGGGCCGTACGGTGGGCGGCGGCGTCGGGGACGGCGGGAGCGGCGGAGCGGGCGCGGGCTGCGGCGGCCTCGTGGCCGGAGGCGTGGGGGACGGCGGCTCCGGGCGCGGCGCCGGCCTGACGGCCGGCGGCTTCGGCGCGGGGCGGGGCGGAACCGGCTTGGGCTTGGGCGGCTGGGGCGGCTCCGGATTCGGCGTCGGCGTCGGGGAGGGAGAGGGGGACGGGGGCTTGGGCGTCGGCGTCGGTGAGGGCGTGGGCGTGGGCTCGGGCGTGGGTGAGGGGCACGGCGGGGGCGGCTCGGGGTCGCAGGGCTTCGGGTGGTGGTGATGGTCGTGACCCTTGCCCTTGCCCTTTCCGTGGTCCTCGTGCCCTTTGCCCTTGCCTTGCCCCCCGCCCTTTCCGTGGCCGTTCTCCTGGTGGTCGTCGTAGTGGGCGTCGCCGGCGACCGCCACCGCGAGGTGTGCACCGCCCGAGTCGGTCGAGGCGTAGGCGCAGGCGTCGGCGGCGGCGGGCACCGGTGCGGCGAGCAGCCACACGAGTCCGAGGGCCGCCAGCGGCCGCGCGAGGAGTGATCCGTACAGAGACACGCCGTCGAGCTTGATCACAGACAGAGGGCGGCGGGGCGGAATCGGTCCGGATTCGCCAGATGGAGGGGATCTCCGGATGTATGGGCTTGACGTTGCGCCGGGTGCCGGAGGCGGATTCGGCACAATGCCCGGTATTACCGTGCGTACTGTTTCCGGACGGATGGCCGACACGGCCCGTTCAGGCCTCCCGGGCAAGAACTGTCCGGTTGTCACCCTGTCGGACGGCACGGCCGACAGGGCATCCTTCACCGGCGACCAGGTCCCGAAAACGACAACAGTCGAGGTACGGAAGGGGCCTGGCGATCCGCCGGACGTGACCGGCACCCTCTTGCGGCCTGACGCACGATCATATGCACGTGAAGCTGCACAGTCTGAAGGCGTGAACTCGGCGTTCATTGAGCACGTGCCAATGGCGTGTGACCAAGAACGGACCGCGAATTTCCGTTTCTACTCGCTCTCCCGGCGGGCGATCAGTAGCCTCACCTCGAACACCGGCCGCGAACACCTGGCCGCGTCCCCCATGGCGACTTGTTGGAGACATTGATGGAGCGTCCCGCCTGGGCTCCGCCCGGTATCGACATCTCGGTGCCGAGCGTGTCCCGTATGTACGACTTCTATCTGGGCGGCTCGCACAATTTCGAAGTGGACCGGGAAGCGGCGCGCAAGGCCATGGAGTTCATGCCTGGCCTCCCCAAGATCATGCAGGCGAATCGTGCCTTCATGCGGCGCGCCGTCCGCCACGCCGCTGACAACGACGTCACCCAGTTCCTCGACATCGGCTCCGGCATACCCACCTTCGGCAACGTGCACGAGGTCGCCCGGGCCGCCGACCCCGCCGCCCGGGTCGTCTACGTCGACCACGACCCCGTCGCCGTGGCCCACAGCCGCGCCGTCCTGGAGGGCGACGAGAGCGCCGCCGTCGTCGCCGCCGACCTGCGCAAGCCGGCCGACATCCTGTACAGCCCCGACGTGGCCCGGCTCCTCGACCTCGACCGGCCGGTGGCCCTGCTCCTCGTCGCCGTCCTGCACTTCCTGGAGGACGAGGACCGGCCGCACGAGGCCGTCGCCGAACTGATCGACGCCCTCGCCCCCGGCAGCCTCGTCATCCTGACCCATGCCTCGTACGAGGGCATCCCGCTCTCCGAGGAGCGGGCGGGCGGCACCGTCGGGGTCTACCGCGACATCCGCAACCCGCTGGTGATGCGGTCGAGCGACGAGATCATCCGCTTCTTCGAAGGTACCGAACTGGTCGAGCCCGGACTCGTGCCGATGCCGCTCTGGCGGCCGGACAGCCCGGCCGAGGAGGAGGATCCGTACGCCTTCTCCGGGTTCGCAGGGGTGGGGCGCAAGGCGTGAAGGTCCCGTCGCAGCCGTCCGGCGCCGTCGCCGAAGCCGACGGCCCGGAGGACAGACTCAGGCGGTTCGTCACCATCTGGAGCCGCGCGATCTTCCCGGTGACCGCCACCTCGCTCACCCGCGCCGAGTTCGAGGGGCATCTGCTGCCGCTGGCCCGCACCCTGTGCGACGCCCTGCACGCCCGCCCCTTCGACACGGCACCGGCCCATCGCGCCGGCGCGGCCCTCGTCGCCGCCCACTGCACCGACCCGGACGCGCTCGGCCGCAGCCTCGGCGTCGTCGAGTCGTACCTGGTGCTCTACTGCGGCACGGAGTCGGACCTCGCGGCCGAGGAACTGCGCGCCCGCTGCGCCCGGCTCCAGCACGCCATGGCCGCCGGCTACGCGCAGGCCCTCCGCGAGCGCACCCGCTCCGAGCAGGAGGCCATCGCCCGCTCCGCGCTCGCCGCCCGCAGCGCCGCCGAGATCGCCCTGCACGCCACCGAGAGCCGCTTCCGCGCGGTCTTCGACGGGGCGGCGATCGGCATCGGCATCGCGGACCTCGACGGCAACGTCCTGGAGGTCAACGAGACCCTCACCCGTATGTTCGGCGGGATGGAGGGCCAGGTGCGCAGCCGGAACGTCAGCGAGTGGGCCCACCCGGAGGATGGGCCCCACGTCTGGAAGCTGTACGAGGAGCTGGTCCGCGGCGAGCGTGAGCACTACCGCGTCGAGAAGCCGTACTACCGGGGTGACGGAACGGTTCTCTGGACGAACCTCACCGTCTCGCTCCTCCGGGACGCCGACGGCAACCCCCAGTACCAGCTGGCCCTCATGGAGGACACCACCGAACGGCGCCTGCTCCATCTGCGCCTGCGGTACGAGGCCACGCACGACGCGCTCACCGGGCTGCCCAACCGGACCCTGTTCTTCGAACGCCTGGAGAAGGCGCTCGCGCCCGGCGACAACGCCCGCTTCGGCCTCTGCTACCTCGACCTCGACGGCTTCAAGGTCATCAACGACAGCCTCGGCCACTCCACCGGCGACCGGCTGCTCGTCGAGGTCGCCGACCGGCTGCAGAGCTGCGTCACCGGGGCCGGCGAGATGGTCGCCCGGCTCGGCGGCGACGAGTTCGTGGCCCTCACCACCGGCTCCGGCGGTCAGCGGGACGTCACCGAACTCGCGGATCGCATCCTCGCCTCCCTCTCCACCCCCCTCCGCATCGACGGCCGTGAGCTCACCGTGCGCGGCAGCCTCGGCGTGGTCGAGGGCCCGGCGGGGGAGCGGACCCCGGCCGAGGTGCTCCGCAGCGCCGACATCACCATGTACCGGGCCAAGTCGGCGGGCGGCAACCGCTTCGAGCTCGCCGATCCCGAGGCCGACGCCCGCGCCATCACCCGGCACGGGCTCACCACCGCCCTGCCGACCGCCCTGGAGCGCGGCGAGTTCTTCATCGAGTACCAGCCGCTCGTCCACCTCGACGACGGCAGCGTCCACGGCGCGGAGGCCCTCGTCCGCTGGTGCCACCCGCAGCACGGGGTGCTCGGCCCGGACCGCTTCATCCCGCTCGCCGAGGACACCGGCCTCATCGTGCCGCTCGGCCGCTGGGTCCTCCAGGAGGCCGTGCGCCAGGCCCGCTTCTGGCAGACCCGGCACTCCGACGGCGGCCCGCTGCGGATCAACGTCAACCTCTCCCCGACACAGCTGCACCACCCGCGGCTGGTCGCCGACACCGTCGACGTCCTGGAGCGGTCGGGGCTCGAACCGGGCGCGCTCTGCCTGGAGGTCACCGAGTCGGCCCTCATCGGCGCCGACGAGGACCTCCTGAAGCCGCTGCGGCAGCTCGCCGAGATGGGCGTGGACATCGCCCTCGACGACTTCGGCACCGGCTACTCGAACCTGGCGAACCTGCGGCGGCTGCCGGTGAGCGTCCTGAAGCTGGACCGCTCCTTCACCCGGGGCATGCAGCAGCATCCGGTGGACCCGGTCGACCTCAAGATCGTCGAGGGGATCGTCTCACTGGCGCACAGCCTGGAGCTGGCTGTCACGGTCGAGGGCGTGGAGACCGGGGCCCAGGCCCGTCAGCTCCGGGACCTCGGCTGCGACACGGCCCAGGGCTGGTACTACGCCCGGCCGGGCGCCCCGGACCGCATCCACTCCCTGCTCCTGGCGGACGCGGTGTAGTTCCCCGTGTGGGTGCGCCCCTGCAGGGCGGGCCCCTTCGCCCACCCGCCGTGGGGGGGGCGGGGCGCCGCCCAGTACGGGCGCCCACAACGGGGTCACCGTTGCCGCAGCAGCAGGCGCTGGAGTTCGCGGGCCGCTCGTGGCGGTGCCACGTCGCTGCGGTGGGCCAGGGCGATCGTGCGGCGCAGGCCCGGCCGGGCCAGGGCCGTCACCCGCAGGTCCCGCCCCGCGCGCGCCGCGACCATCGCCGGCACGACCGCCAGCCCGAGCCCCGCCCGTACGAAACCGAGCACGGCGTCCAGTTCCCCGCCCTCCACGGTGAACGTGGGCTCGAACCCCTCGGCCCGGCAGGCCGCGACGGTGAGTTCCCGCAGGTCGTAGCCGTGGCGGAACATCACGAGCGGCTGGTCCCGGAGGTCGGCGATCCGTACCGGCCGCCGGGGCGCCGGCTCCGAGGCGGCGGAGACCACGACCAGGTCCTCCCGGAGCAGCTCGACCGTCGTCAGGGCGGGGGAGGGAGTGGGCAGCGGGAGGACGACGAGCGCGAGGTCGAGCGCTCCGCGCGCCAGCTCCCGTACGAGATCGTGCGAGCCGCCCTCCTCGATGAGCAGCTCGATCCCCGGGTGCAGGTCGTGGAAGGCCCGCAGCACGTCCGGAAGGAGCCCCGTGCACAGGCTCGGCGTCGCACCGAGCCGCACCCGGCCCCGCTTGAGCTGGGCCAGCTCCTGCACCTCCAGGCGGGCCGTCTCCGTGTCGGCGAGGATCCGGCGCGCGAGCGGCAGCAGGGCCTCGCCCGCGTCGGTGAGCGTGATGTTCCCCCGGGCGCGGCTGAACAGCTCCGCGCCCAACTCCTGTTCCAGGGCCTTGATCTGCTGGGAGAGCGAAGGCTGCGAGACATGGACGCGTTCGGCGGCCCGCGTGAAGTGCCGGGTCTCGGCCACGGCGACGAAGTAGAGGAGCTGCTGGAACTGCATGCCCCCAGCGTAGAGGACATGGATAGGGAAGGCCTATCGAGATCAGCCGGACCATGTCTTGGACCTCTCGGGCCCTTCGGCCCTAGCGTCGAGAACATGGCTCTGGCACCCACGAGGGAGCGGACGGCCTCCCGCCCGCCGTCCCCCACACCCTCCCGCGGATTCTGGTCGTCGACCCTCGGCAAGAAGACGGTCATGGCCGTCAGCGGGCTGATCATGCTCGGCTATCTCGTCGCCCACGTCGCGGGCAACCTCAAGGTCTTCTTCGGCCCCGAGGAGTTCAACGCCTACGGCCACTGGCTGCGCGTCATGGGCGCTCCCGTACTGCACCACGAGTGGGCCCTCTGGCTGGTCCGGATCGTGCTCCTCGCCGCCGTCCTCGCCCACGCCGTCTCCGCGTACCAGCTCAGCCGGCGCGACCTGAAGGCCCGCCCCACCGCGTACGTCCACCGCCGCAGGCGCTCCTCGTACGCCACCCGCACCATGCGCTGGGGCGGGGTCATCCTCGGCCTCTTCATCGTCTGGCACGTCCTCGACCTGACCACCGGCACGGTCCACACCGGGGGCTTCGAGGAGGGCAAGCCCTACCAGAACGTCGTCGACACCTTCTCCACCTGGTACGGCGATGTCGTCTACATCGTCGCCATGCTCGCCCTCGGACTCCACGTCCGCCACGGCTTCTGGAGCGCCGCCCAGACCCTGGGCGTCGGCAACGCCCGCCGCGAGCGCCTCCTCAAGACCCTCGCCAACGCCCTCGCGCTCGTCCTGACCGCGGGCTTCGTCTCCGTCCCCGTCGCCGTCATGACCGGAGTGGTGAGCTGACATGAGCTACCTCGCATACGTCACCGGTGAGCCCATCGCCGACACCAAGGCCCCCGAAGGGCCCATCGCCGAGCGCTGGGACACCCGCCGCTTCCAGGCCAGGCTGGTCAACCCGGCCAACCGGCGCAAGCACCGCGTCATCGTGGTGGGCACGGGCCTCGCCGGCGGCTCCGCCGGCGCCACCCTCGCCGAACAGGGCTACCAGGTCGTCCAGTTCTGCTTCCAGGACTCCCCGCGCCGCGCCCACTCCATCGCCGCCCAGGGCGGCATCAACGCCGCAAAGAACTACCGCAACGACGGCGACTCCATCCACCGCCTCTTCTACGACACCGTCAAGGGCGGCGACTTCCGGGCCCGCGAGTCCAACGTCCACCGCCTCGCCCAGATCTCCGTCGAGATCATCGACCAGTGCGTCGCCCAGGGCGTCCCCTTCGCCCGCGAGTACGGCGGTCTCCTCGACACCCGTTCCTTCGGCGGCGTCCAGGTCTCCCGCACCTTCTACGCCCGCGGCCAGACCGGCCAGCAGCTCCTCCTCGGCGCCTACCAGGCGCTGTCCCGGCAGATCGCCGCCGGCAACGTCGAGATGCACGCCCGTACGGAGATGCTCGACCTGATCGTCGTCGAGGGGCGGGCCCGCGGCATCGTCGCCCGCGACCTGATCACGGGCGAGATCTCCACGCACTACGCGGACGCGGTCGTCCTCGCCAGCGGCGGCTACGGCAACGTCTTCTACCTGTCGACGAACGCCATGAACTCCAACGCCACCGCCGTCTGGCGGGCGCACCGGCGCGGCGCGTACTTCGCCAACCCCTGCTTCACCCAGATCCACCCCACCTGCATCCCGCGCACCGGCGACCACCAGTCCAAGCTCACGCTGATGAGCGAGTCGCTGCGCAACGACGGCCGGATCTGGGTTCCCAAGGCCAAGGGCGACAACCGCCCGGCGGCCGAGATCCCCGAGGACGAGCGCGACTACTACCTCGAGCGGATCTACCCCTCCTTCGGCAACCTCGTCCCCCGCGACATCGCCTCCCGCGCCGCGAAGAACGTCTGCGACGAAGGCAGGGGAGTGGGTCCGGGCGGACAGGGGGTCTACCTGGACTTCGCCGACGCGATCCGCCGGATGGGCCGGGCGAAGGTCGAGGAGAAGTACGGCAACCTCTTCGACATGTACGCGCGGATCACCGCCGAGAACCCGTACGAGGTCCCCATGCGGATCTATCCCGCCGTGCACTACACGATGGGCGGACTCTGGGTCGACTACGACCTCCAGACCACCGTCCCCGGCCTCTTCGCCATCGGCGAGGCCAACTTCTCCGACCACGGGGCCAACCGGCTCGGCGCCTCCGCCCTCATGCAGGGCCTCGCCGACGGCTACTTCGTCCTCCCCGCCACCATCAACGACTACCTCGCGCGCCATCCGCTGAGCGAGCCCGTCACCGACGACCACCCGGCCGTACGGGACGTCCTCGCCGAGACCGAGGACCGCCTCCACCTCCTGCTCTCCGTCGACGGCGACCGCACCCCCGACTCCTTCCACCGCGAACTCGGTGAACTGATGTGGGAGTACTGCGGGATGGCTCGTACGGAGGAGGGGCTGCGCACGGCCCTCCGTCGCATCCCCGAGATCCGCGAGGAGTTCTGGAGCCGCGTCAAGGTTCCGGGCACCGGTCAGGAGTTCAACCAGTCCCTGGAGAAGGCCAACCGGATCGTCGACTACCTGGAGCTCGCCGAGCTCATGTGCCTGGACGCGCTCCACCGCGCCGAGTCCTGCGGCGGCCACTTCCGCGAGGAGTCCCAGACGCCGGACGGCGAGGCCGCCCGCCGCGACGAGGACTTCGCCTACGCGGCGGCCTGGGAGTTCACCGCTCCGGACCGCGCGCCCGTCCTCCACAAGGAGGACCTCACCTTCGAGTACGTCCACCCCACCCAGCGGAGCTACGCATGAGGCTCAACCTGCGCGTCTGGCGCCAGAAGAACGCCGGCACCGAGGGCGCCATGGCCACCTACGTGGTGGACGGCATCTCGCCCGACATGTCCTTCCTGGAGATGCTCGACACCCTCAACGAGGAGCTCATCCTGCGCGGCGAGGACCCCGTGGCCTTCGACCACGACTGCCGCGAGGGCATCTGCGGCGCGTGCAGCCTCGTCATCAACGGCGACGCGCACGGACCGGAGCGCACCACGACCTGCCAGCTCCACATGCGCTCCTTCCGCGACGGCGACACCATCGACGTCGAACCCTGGCGGGCGTCCGCGTTCCCCGTCGTCAAGGACCTGGTGGTCGACCGCTCCGCCTTCGACCGGGTGATCCAGGCGGGCGGCTACATCACCGCGCCCACGGGCGCCGCCCCCGAGGCCCACGCCACGCCGGTGCCCAAGGCCGACGCGGACTCCGCCTTCGAGCACGCCGAGTGCATCGGCTGCGGCGCGTGCGTGGCGGCCTGCCCGAACGGCTCGGCGATGCTCTTCACCTCCGCCAAGATCAACCACCTGAACGTCCTGCCGCAGGGCTCCCCGGAACGCGAGACCCGGGTCCTCGACATGGTCGCCCAGATGGACGCGGAAGGCTTCGGCGGCTGCACCCTGACGGGCGAGTGCGCCACGGCCTGCCCGAAGGGCATCCCCCTTCCGTCGATCGCGGCGATGAACAAGGAGTGGCTGCGGGCGCGGAGGAAGGCCCCGCGGGGCTGATCGGAATCCGGACAGTCTGGCGGCGTGGGCTCCGCCACACCGCGCACCCCGGAGCCGAAGATCATTCACGAAATGATCACCTTCTCCGTAGGATCTTCGCTCCGGGGCAGCTCCGCCCCTCGCGACAGCAAGATCAACTCCGTTCAAATCTGTACTTACCATGGCATGTTGTCCACTTCACGGCCAACCGGTCACCGGTGATTTCCGCCGCGCCGACACCCCCGGGTACTGATGAGGGCTGCCGGGGGGCACCTGACCGAACCCCCCGGTCGCACCGATCACTTGGGGGTTTCATGTCCAGCATCACCCGCCGCCGGGCTCTCGGCGTCGCGGCCGGCGCGGCAGGCGCCGCCACGGGCCTCGCCCTGGCCGGCCCGGCCGCCGCCGCTCCCCGGGCCACCGCACCCGCGGCCGCCCCGGACTCGTTCGACGAGGTCTACCAGGGCCGCCGCATCAAGGGCGGACCCTCGGGCGCCGGCGGCCACCACGGGGGACACCACGGAGGCGGCTACTCCGTGACGATAGACGGCGAGGAACTGCACGTCATGCGGAACGCCGACGGCACCTGGATCAGCGTGATCAACCACTACGAGCCCGTCGCCACGCCCAGGGCGGTGGCCCGCGCGGCCGTCCGGGAACTCCAGGGCGCCCCGCTCGTACCCCTCACCCTCACCTGATCCGACCCGGAAGCGGCACCACCATGACCGTACGCAAGAACCAGGCCACCCTCACCGCCGACGAGAAGCGGCGCTTCGTCAACGCCCTCCTGGAGCTCAAGCGCTCCGGGCGGTACGACACCTTCGTCACCACGCACAACGCCTTCATCATGAGCGACACCGACAGCGGCGACCGGGTCGGCCACCGCTCGCCCTCGTTCCTGCCCTGGCACCGGCGCTTCCTCATACAGTTCGAGGAGGCGCTGCGGTCCGTCGACCCGACCGTCACCCTCCCGTACTGGGACTGGACGGCCGACCGCACCTCCCGCTCGTCGCTCTGGGCGCCCGACTTCCTCGGCGGCACCGGCCGGGCCCGCGACGGCCAGGTGACGGACGGCCCCTTCGCCCGCACCGGCAACCGCTGGACGATCAACGTCCGCGTCGACGGGCGGGACTACCTCCGGCGGGACCTCGGCGCGGGCGACCGCCAGCTGCCCACCCGGGCCGAGGTCGACTCGGTCCTCGCCATGGAGACCTACGACATGGCCCCCTGGAACAGCTCCTCGGACGGCTTCCGCAACCACCTGGAGGGCTGGCGCGGGGTGAACCTCCACAACCGCGTCCACGTCTGGGTCGGCGGCCAGATGGCCACCGGTGTCTCCCCGAACGACCCCGTCTTCTGGTTGCACCACGCCTTCGTGGACAAGCTGTGGGCCGAGTGGCAGGCCCGCCACCCCCGGTCGACGTACCTGCCGGCCGCCGGCACCGCGAACGTCGTCGACCTCGGCGACACCATGCGACCGTGGAACGACGTGACCCCGGCGGACATGCTGGACCACACCCGCCACTACACGTTCGACACGGCGGCCTGATCCCGGCGGAGCGGTCAGCGCCGCTCGTCGAACCCCAGGGCGCGGGCCAGATACGGCGCCGTGCGGCTGCCCGCCGCCCGCGCCACCCGGTCCGGAGGACCCGCCGCCACCACCCGGCCGCCCTGGTCGCCGCCGCCGGGGCCGAGGTCGACGACCCAGTCGGCGGTGGCGACGACGTCCATGTCGTGCTCGACGACGATCACCGTGTGCCCGGCGTCCACGAGACCGTGGAGCTGGCGCATCAGGACCTCGACGTCGGCCGGGTGCAGGCCGGTCGTCGGCTCGTCCAGGACGTAGAGGGTGTGCGCACGGCGCGCCCGCTGGAGTTCCGAGGCGAGTTTGACGCGCTGGGCCTCACCGCCGGACAGCTCGGTGGCCGGCTGCCCGAGCCGCAGATAGCCCAGGCCCACGTCGAGGAGGGTGCGCAGGCTCCGGGCGGCGGCGGGGGTGCCGTCGAAGAAGACGGCGGCGGACTCGACGGTGAGGTCGAGGACCTCGGCGATGGTGAGGCCGCGCAGGCGCACCTGGAGGGTGTCCGGGTGGTAGCGGGCGCCGTGGCAGTCGGGACAGGGGGCGTACGTACTGGGCAGGAAGAGCAGTTCCACCGAGACGAAGCCCTCGCCCTGGCAGGTCTCGCAGCGGCCGCCGGGCACGTTGAAGGAGAAGCGGCCCGCCTTGTACCCGCGCGCTCTGGCCTCCTCCGTCTCCGTGAAGAGCTTGCGCACCACGTCGAAGAGACCCGTGTACGTGGCGAGGTTGGAGCGCGGTGTCCGGCCGATCGGCCGCTGGTCCACCGTCACCAGGCGTCCTACGCCCGCCACTTCCTCGGTGAGTGCGTCGACGAGGGTGGACTTGCCGGAGCCCGAGACGCCGGTGACGGCGGTGAGGACGCCGACCGGGAAGGCCGTGTCCACCGCCCGCAGGTTGTGCCGGGTGACCGGCCCCGGCCGCAGCCAGCCCGCCGGTTCCCGCACCGCCCGCACCGCCCGCGCCGGTGCGGGCGTCCGGTCGAAGAGGAACCGCCGGGTCGCCGACTCCTCGACCCCGGCCAGTTCCTCCGGCGGGCCGCTGTGCAGCACCCGCCCGCCGTGCACGCCGGCGCGCGGACCGACGTCCACGAGCCAGTCGGCATGCCGGATGACGTCGAGATGGTGCTCGACGACGAAGACCGAGTTCCCGGCGGCCTTGAGCCGGTCGAGGACCACGAGCAACGCCTCGGTGTCGGCCGGGTGCAGCCCGGCGGAGGGTTCGTCGAGGACGTACACCACGCCGAAGAGGCCGGAGCGCAGCTGGGTCGCGAGCCGCAGCCGCTGGAGCTCCCCGTTGGAGAGCGTGGGGGTGGCGCGGTCCAGGCTGAGGTAGCCGAGGCCGAGTTCGTCGACCGTGCCGATCCGGGCGACGAGGTCGTCGGTGAGGACGCGCGCGGTCTCCGAGGAGCCCTCCGCCGTCGCCGCGGCCGTCGAGAGGAGACCGGACAGGGCGGTGAGCGGCAGGGCGGCGAGCTCGGCGACGTTCCGGCCGGCGAAGGTGACCGCGAGCGCCTCCGGCCGCAGCCGGCCGCCGCCGCAGGCCGGGCAGGGCGCGCTGGTGAGGAAGCGCTCCGCCTTCGCGCGCAGCGACGGACTCTTCGAGTCGGCGAAGGTCCGCAGGACGTAGCGCCGTGCGCTCATGTACGTGCCCTGGTACGGGCGCTGGATACGGCCCGCCTCCCGCACCGGGTGCACGGTGACGACCGGCTGCTCGTCCGTGAAGAGGATCCACTCCCGGTCCTTCTCGTCGAGCTCCCGCCACGGCCGGTCGACGTCGTATCCGAGGGTGTCGAGCACGTCCCGCAGGTTCTTCCCCTGCCAGGCACCGGGCCACGCGGCGATCGCTCCCTGACGAATCGACAGATGGGGATCCGGGACCAGGAGTTCCTCGCTCGTGTCGTGGATCAGCCCGAGCCCCTGGCACGAAGGGCAGGCGCCTGCCGCCGTGTTGGGGGAGAAGGCGTCGGAGTCGAGCCTCTCCGCGCCCTCCGGGTAGTGCCCGGCGCGGGAGAGCAGCATCCGCAGGGAGTTGGAGAGGGTGGTCACCGTACCGACGGAGGACCGGGCGTTCGGCGACGACCGGCGCTGCTCCAGGGAGACCGCCGGCGGCAACCCCGTGATCTCACCGACCGCCGGCGCCCCCACCTGGTGGATCAGCCGCCGTGCGTACGGGGCGACCGACTCGAAGTAGCGTCGCTGGGCCTCGGCGTAGATCGTCCCGAAGGCCAGCGACGACTTGCCGGAGCCGGAGACCCCGGTGAACACGACGAGCGCGTCACGGGGGATGTCGACGTCGACTCCGGCGAGGTTGTGCTCGCGGGCGCCTCGGACGCGGACGTACGGATCGTGGGGGGTGTCGTGCATGAGGCGACTTTATCGAATCGTCGTGTTTGCCCCGGTCGGTCCCACGGGACATCGCCGGCCGCCGCGTGTTGCGTGAACTCGCCAACCGTACGCCCCTCGCGAGGGGCGGCCAGGCGGTCTGCCCCTCGGGGGCGACCGGTCCGCCGCTCCTCACGTCCGCCCCGGCGCTGCCGGGCCGCCGGTGCGAAGGAGCTGGTCCGGGGCCACGGGGCCCGCCTCGCGCCCGTGCCTCCGGCCAGGTCCGGCCGCCCTTCAGGCTGCTTTGCGCCTCCGCGCAAGACACACTTTCACGCCACTACGAGATTCCGGCCAAGCTTCGGATGACGCATTGACGCCTTGTCCCGTCGTGGTCGTCAATGGTGAGGCGAGCGACCAGGGAGTTTCATCACTCCCGAAGTGAGCGTGGATATCCGGCGGGGGGCGGGTATGAGCCAGAACGCGTTTCAGTATGTGCTGGACCGGAGCGAATGCCATTACGCGGCACGTTCTGTCATCCGCACCTCACCGCCGAGTGATTCCGCCGCGCCCCTCGAAGAACATCTGGAACGCAGCTTTCCGTCTTTCCGTGCCGCGTTCGCGGAGTGTCTGACCGGCGAGGCCGATGGGTACGTCCTCGAACTGCCGGGCTGGGCGGGGGAGTCGCTGGAGCGGCTGGAGAAGACCACAGTCGAGGTCTTCGACTGGTACGGGGCGCGATCGACACCCCCGCGTCCCGCGGTGTCGCCGGAGGACGTCACGGACCCCAGCCACTGGTTCCAGTGGGGCGAGCACCGGGCGTTCGTCCTCTGCTTCGCCCCCTGCTTCGGCGAGGACCACGCCCGCTACGGGTTCGGCCGGCCCGAGACCTTCGTGATGTTCCAGCACGAGCGTGCCTTCCACCGCCGCCACCCACAGCAGATCCCGGCCACCGTCCGCCAGGCCGTCCGCCGCACCTTCGACGAGGCCGGCCGGGGATACGAGTACGACATCGGGGCGGTGCCCACCTATGACTGAGCAGCTCACCGAGGTGGCGCCCGGACGCGCCGAGCTCCTGGCCACGCACCGGGACTTCGGCCGCGCGGACGCGATGCGGCGGCGCGCCCGGCACGTCCTCGGGTTCACGCTCGCGGCCGCCCTGCGGCGCTTCGGCCACGGCGACGACGTCACGGTCGACCCGGAGATCGCCGAAGACCCGGCCGTCTGGGCCGCGCTGCAGTCGATGTTCGACGCTCTGCACGAGCCGGTGGCCGAACCGTCGTCCGTACTGGCCGCCGCCGTCGCGCCACGGGCCGCCCGGCGGGCGGGGCTGTCACCGACCGGTGCGGAGCCGCCGCACGTGCGCACGGCGCGGATCGGCGAGCGGCGACAGCAGGCCGTCTGGCTGTGGCAAGGCGTGCACGGGCCGCTGACCTCGGCCGTCGAAGCGGCTTTCCTGCGATACGCGCTCACCGCGCCGACCTCACGCGAAACGCATTCCCGTGCCCTCCCCGAGGCGGGCGGAAAACCCGAGATCAATGCGCTCTACGCCGCCGGGGAAACGGAACGGAAGGCCGTCGAGGCGGCGGCGGAACTGCTCTGCGCGGCCGTACCGGAGATCGCCCGTGAGACATTGCCGTTCATCGACGGAATCGCCTTCTTCGACGGTGATCTTTTCACCAGTGGAACGCTTCTCTCGCAGCCGAGAATCATTTTCGTCGAACGCCGCATGACCGCCGACCCCGACCGCCTGGCCGAAGCCCTGCTGCACGAAGCCCTCCATCTCAAGCTCAACGCACTCACCCTGACCCGGCCGGTCTACCGCGCGGGCGTGGTCGACGACAGCGCCCTGCTGCTGCCGATCCCCTGGCACCGGGACGCGTCCGGGGCGCCGCACCGGTGGATGGCCAACCGCGCACTGGCCGCCGCCCATGTGTACGTCCACCTCGTCGCGCTGTACGAACGTCACGACCCGCCCGCACGGAGTCGGGCGACCGGTCTCCCGGTCTGCCGCGAGCGCGCCGCGTATCTGCTGACGGAGCTGCTGGGGGACGCCTCCCGCGACCTGGGGCCGGCCGGCGTGCGGATGGCACGGTGGCTGCGCGAGGTCCTGGAGGACGCGCCGCAGGACGCCGGCGGCGGGGCGGCTCTGGCTGAGCCGGCGCCGAGGCGGGAGCCGCCGCGGGAGCGGGGGCCGGAGTCGGAGCGGAAGCCGGAGCCGCCGGCCCGGCCGAGCACCCTGGACCGCCCTCCCGACCCTCCCGCAGGCATCCTCCGCCGTACCACTGCCGGGCACCGGGCCTGGCGGCCGGAGCCCGACCTCGGCCTCGTGGCCACCTCCGAGCCGTGGGACGTCCACGTGCTCAACGCGTACCAGTGGACCTTCTTCACCGCGTGCGACGGGGTGGACAGCGGCCTCGCCGTCCGTTCCCTCCAGGCCGCCGCGCCCGGCTCGGCCGCCCCCACGGTGGCCCGGGCGCTCACGGACCTGCTCGACGCCGGCCTGATGGTGATCGAGCGGCCCCCCGGGACGCAGTCCCCGGGGGACGTACGGAACGAACGGGGGAGGTGAACAACATGACCACCAAGTCCACCGACCAGGAACTCGTGGCGAAGCTGGCCGAGGAGCTGTCCCTGGACGGCTTCGAGGACGCCGACGAGGCCGCGGCCGAGGCCGTCAGCCTGGGTGGGGCGAGCTACGTGAAGATGCTCGGCCGCACCTGGACCGCCACCTGACCTGCCGGTCAGCACCGGTGGTCCCGGCTCGCCCACGCGGCGAACCGGGACCACCACCGGCTCCACCCCACCGAGGACACGGACCACAGGGAAGAACGGGATGCGGACGACTCATCGCTGGCTCGACGAGGCCGGCCATGTCTACGTGGCCGAAGGCGGCCCGCAAGGGCAGTGCGTACGGCTCAACACCGCCGCCTCCAAGGTCTGGCGCGCGCTGCTCACCGAGCAGATCACCCTGGACGAACTGGACGGCGGCGACCGTGAGTTCGCGCTGTCCCTCCTCGCCGGCGGCGTGCTCCTCCCGGAGCGGGGGAACTGATGACGCGGACCACTCCGGCGACGCGGAAGACCCCCGGGACCCGGCAGCGGCCGGAGGTCCTGCGAATCGCCCCGGCGCTCACCCCCGCCGAGGCGGCCGAGTTCACCCCGGCCATCGCGTTCGTGAACCCCTCCGTCGGGTACTCGGACCGCCGCAAGTCCAAGCCGATCGGGCTCGCCTACGTGATGGCGTACCTGCGCTCCCACGGCCTGGAGAGCGAGGGCTTCGACTTCGGCGGCGCGCTCCGCGAGCCGGAGCTGCTCGCCGCCGAACACCGGCTCGACACGTACGACGTCGTGGGCTTCTCCGTCTACAACGAGTCCGCCGACAACGCCCTGCGCATGGCCGCGTGGATCAAGGAGCGCAACCCGGCCGCCCTGGTCGTGCTGGGCGGCCCGCACGCGACCGCGGTCGCCGACCACCTGGTCGCCGCGCACCCGCAGGTCGATCTGGTGGTGCGCCGCGAAGGCGAGGAACCGATGCTGGAGATCGCGCGACGGGTCGCCGCACGCCGACCGGTGACCGGCGTCCTCGGCACGACCTGGCGGGAGCCCGGCGGGGAGGTGGCGTCCCGGGAGGACCCGCCGTTCATCGAGGACCTGGACACCCTGCCGTTCCCCGACGCGCGGTTCACCTCCGACTCGGGGTACCCGACCCTGTCGTACTTCGACGACGTCAGCGGCCGGCTCAAGCCCGCCCTGACCGTCAACACCAGCCGGAGCTGCCCGTACAACTGCTCCTTCTGCGGGGTGCTCACCATCGGGCGCCGCTACCGGACCCGCTCGCCGGAGTCCGTCGTGGAGGAGATCGAGTACTTCCGGCAGCGGGACGGCATCACGTACCAGCACATCTACTTCAGTGACGCCAACTTCTACGTCAGCCCACGCCGTTCCCTCGCCGTCATCGAGGCGATCCACGCGTACGACCCCGAGATCACGGTCAGCTTCGGCACCCGCGTCAATCAGATCCTCCGCAGTGAGGACGTCCTGGCGCGGATGAAGGAGATCGGTCTGCGGTTCGTCGAGCTCGGCATCGAAAGCGCCTCACCCACCATGCTGGAACGGCTGGCGAAGGGCGTGTCGCCGCAGGTCAACGTCGACGCGGTCCGCACGCTGCAGCGGCTCGGCCTGGAGATCGTCGTCGACTTCATCATGTTCGACCCGGCCACCACCCTGGCCGACCTGCGGATGAACCTCGCGTTCCTCCGACGGCTCGGCTTCTACGACTACGTCCCGCACGAGGCGATCTACACCACCCTCGTGCTCTACCAGGGCACCCCCATCCGGGAGTTCTACGAGCGGCGGCACGGCCGCGTCTTCGCCCCCAACGAACTCCCCGACATCGTGGGCCTGTACGAGAACGAGGACGTCGCCGCGGTCGCCGCCGGCATGCGCTGGTTCCGCCGCACCTGGCAGCCCGCCATCGACACCGCCCTCGCCGACGGCGAGCTGTGCGCCGAGAAGTGGCGTGCCTGCGGCCGCAGCGGCGAGCGTCTCTCCCAGCTCCAGCTGGACCTCGTCGCCCTGCGACACGTCCCCTACCTCTACATGCAGCATCTGGTGGAGGTGGCCGGGAGTGGCCGGATGTCCGTCCAGGAGGAGTACGGTGCCCACCTGCCCACCACCGGGGCTCCGCAGGCCGCACTCCCCGAACTGCTCGCACGCGTACGGGAGTCGGTGGGCGACGAGCACATCGAGCGGGACCCCTCGCTGCTCACCCGGTTCGCGTGACCCTGTCCTCGTGCATGACGTATAAGGAAGACCTTGACCACTGATCTGCCGTCCCAGGAGCCGTCCGTGCCCGTCGGTGCGGACACCGGGCCGCCCCGCGTGAAGGACCTGGCGGCGATCCGCCGTACGACCAGGATGTTCTACGGCCTGTCGTACGTCGGCTACTTCATCGACTTCACCTGGGCCGCCACGTCCATCCTCTATTTCGCCTCCATCGGTCTGAGCCCGGGGGCGATCTTCGCCACGGTCGCGGTGGTGTGGCTGGCCGAGGCGGTCTTCGAGATCCCGACCGGCATGGTCGCCGACCTGCTCGGCCGGCGCAGCTCGGTCATCGCCAGCTTCGTGTTCCGGGCGGTGGGGTTCGGGGCGCTGTTCTTCGCGCACGACCTTCCCGTCCTGCTGCTCGCGCACGTCCTGGTCTCCATCGGTACGACCTTCGAATCGGGAGCGCTCGAGGCGTGGGCGGTCGACGAGAGCGAGCACTTCGGCGCGGACGAGACGGTCGACGCGCTGTTCACCCGCAGCCGCATCGCCTCCAACTCCGGACTGATCTCCGGCGTCCTGGTGGGCGCCCTCATCGGCACCCGGAGCCTGGCCCTGCCCTTCCTCCTGTCGGCGGTGGTGTGCGCCGTGACCGCGGCCGTCCTGCCCCTGGTGATGCGCGAACACAGCCGGACCCCACGCCCCGCCGGGCTCTCGCTCTCGACGGCCCTGCGGGAGAACCTGGGCGGGACCGGGGCGGCGCTGCGCGGGGACCGGGTCCTGATGTTCCTCGCCGGGGCGGTCGCCTTCGCGGCGCTGATGAGCAGCCTGCCGGGTGTGCAGTGGACGACGTACCTGGAAGGGGAGTTCACCACCAGTCTGGTGCTGCTCGGCCTGGTGCGCTGCGCCGGCCCCCTGGTGCAGATCCCGCTGCTCGACCTGGTGCGCAGACTGCGCACCAAGCGGGGCGTCGCCCGTTCACCGATCGTCCTGGCCGCGTCGTTCGCCGCCGCTGTGCTGCTCCTGCTGACCGCGCACAGCGACGGCGCCTGGCAGGCGGTCGCGCTGTACGTGTGCTTCTCCGCGGCCTCGGGCGTGGCGATGCCGGTCATCCAGGGCGCGGTCAACGACCGGCTCACCAACGCCAACCGCGCCACCATGCTGTCCTTCGTCTCCCTGGTGTCGGGGGCGGTGACCGGAGTCGGGCTCTTCGTCGTCGGATCGTTCGTGACCGCCATCGACTCTGTCACCGTCACCTGGTCGATCGCAGCGGCCGGACTCGCCGCCGGAGGGGCGCTGACGGCCTGGCTCTGCGGCCGGAGCAGGTGAGCCCATGCCGTGGCCTGAGGAGGCGTACCTCGAAGCACGGGTGCTCGCCCACCTCGGGCTCGGCGCGGACCCCGGACCGATGCCCGCCTCCGCCTCCGGGGGCGTACGGCGGCTGCTGACCCACCTCGCACCGCACGGCCCGGGGGTGCCGCTCGCGCCCCTGCTCGCCCTGGACACGAGCCCCACCGCCGATCCGGCCACCCGCCGAGCCGCCGTCGACCGGCGTCTCGCCGCGATGGACGCGGCGGAGCTGGCGGCGGGATTCCTGGAGCGGCGAAGGACCGGAGACCCGTGGTGGGAGGAGGGCCGGCCGTTCCCCCTCACGGCGGCCACCCGCGCCTGGCTGCTCCACTGCGGCGGACCGGTGGAACCCGTCGACGGGCTGCTGCGCCGCTGGGCCGGAGCGGGCCGGGACGAGGACGTGACGACGCCCGCGTTCAGGACCGCTCTCCGCGAGGGCCGTCACGGTCCGGCGGTCGCGCCGCCGCCCACCGGCACCCTGCTGCGGCTCCTGGTCACCCGGCTGCGGCAGTCCGGCCTGCTGCCCCCGGAGCACCGGGTCACGCTCGTACGGAAGGTGTGGACGAGCGCCGTGGCCGTCCCCGTACGGCTACCGGGCCGCAGTGTCCTCGTCCTCTCCACCACCCCCGCCGTCCCCGCCCTCGCCCACCTCCTCCACGAGCTCGCCCACGTCGCCGAACACGCCCTGCGCGCACCGGACTCGCCGCTGGAGAGCCGCTGGCGCTTCGACCCCGTGCGAGCCGAGGGGTGGGCCCTGCTCCTGGAGTCCCTGGCCACCGATCCGGAGTGGCTCGCGACGCTCGGCCTCCCGGAGGCGTACACCGAAGCCGTACGCACCACCGCCACCTCCACCGAGCTCCTCGACCGTCAGATGTTCCGCGCGGCGGCGGCCGTCGACGACGAACTGCCGCCCGACGCCACACCGGCCGACGCTCTCGCCCTGGCCCGCGAACTCGCCGGCCGCCTCCGCGTCGACCGCTCTCCCCAAGCCCTGCTCCAGGACGCCACCGACGGCCTCCAGCCCCGCGCCTACCTGGCCGGATTCGCCTGGCGTGACGAGGCACTCCGGTGTCTGACGGACGGCTGGGGCCCGCGCTGGTGGGCCGCCCCGGAGGCCTGGGCGGCCCTGACCGCCGTCCTGCGCGAGGACGGCGACGCGCGCGGCACCCTCGACGCACTGGCGTCCCGCACCGTGGCGCGTGTGGCGTGAACGCCGCCCCGGCCCCCGTCACCGCCCTCCTCGAAGCCTGGGACGACAGCTCCCTCTACCCGGCGGCCCTGAGCGCCGGCCTGCTCCCGTACCTCCACACCCGGGGGCCCTGTGTCGCCGTGCGCACCCGCGACGGGGCGCGGGCATGGGCCGTCGCGGGGCACCGCGCGCTGCGGGAGGCGGCGCTGAGGCCACGGGACTTCAGCGGAGAGCTGCTCGGCACGGCGATGGGCGATCCGTCGCCCGAGGAGACCGCTCTGCTGCGCCTCCAGCTCCCCGGGCTGCCCGACGGCCCGCACACCCGGATGCGGCGGGGCCTCTCCGCCCCGCTGCGCGCCGACATCGCCCGTGGCCTGGGCGAGCGGGTACGGGAGGCCACCGCCGCCCGAACGTCCGCCCTCTTCCGTCCGGTCGGCGGGATCGGTACGGGTGGCGGTGCCGGGCCGGGGCCGTGCGCCGCCGACCTCGTGCGGGACGTGGTCGTGCCCGTCGTGGCGGACGCGCTGGGCGAACTCCTGGGCGTTCCGCAGGGCTTGCGGGAGGAGTTCCGGTCCTGGTGCGTGGACAGCAGCGAGATGTCGGCCGATCCCGGGGCCGAAGAGCGGGCGCTGCGCGCCTTCCTTCACCTGTGCGCCCGGCTGCGCCGGCACCGCACCGCCCGCCCCGCCGACGACCTCGCCACCGCGTTGGCCACCCGGCTGACGTCGTCCACCGCCGGGTTCGCGCTCAACTGGGTCCTCCTCGTCAAGGCGGGCTTCGGGGCGACGGTCTCGGCCGGGGCCCAGCTGCTGCGGGCGCTGCCCGGGGGCGGCGCGGCGGCCGGGGGCCTGCCCGGGGACCTGCCGGCCCTCCTGGACGACACCCTGCGCCACCACCCCCCGATCCTCCAGGCCCGTCGTACGGCCGTCCGCCACACCGCGCTCGCCGGCCACGACATCGCGGCGGGAGAGCGCGTCCTCCTGGTCTTCGCCGCCCCCGGCCAAGGCCCCGGCTCCGTGCCGCACACCGCGTTCGGGCACGGCCGCCACGCCTGCCCCGGCGCCCCCTGGGCCCGCGCCCTGCTGACCGGACTGGCCCACGGTGCCGCCCCGGCCGCCGCGCGCTGGCACCTGCCGGACACCGCGTCCGCGTACGCCACCTCGTTCTCCCAAGGACTGCGCACCCTGCCCGCCGAACCCGTCACCCGAGGCCCTGGTTCCTCCTGCCCCGCGCCCCGTCCCGCCGACCCGAGGTCCACCAGATGAATCCGCGTACCCCCGAACCGCTCCTGTCCGACCACGTCCGCGACCACGTCCTGTCAAAGGCGGCCGCACCCGTCCCCGACGCGCCGCTCGCCGGCCCCGGACCGGTGGAGATCTGGGCGACCGCGCAGCCGGGCGTGCCGGGCACCACCCTCAGCACGGTCGGCGTGTCCGATACGGATCTCGCCTCGACGATCCGCCGGCGTTCCGTACGGGTCGAGTTCCTCGCCATCGCGGTCGACGACGCCTGGCAGCCCGCTCTGACCGCCGCTTTAACCCAGGTCGCCGAGGACTGCCTCGCCTCCGGCGTGGTCGTCAACCGGGGCTCGGCCGTACGCTGCCGCCCCGAGGTCGCCGCCGCCCTGGGCGCCGACCACCTCTACGTGAGCCGGGCCGTCTACCACGACCGGTCGTTCGGGCAGGTCAGAGCTGCGGGCCGGCGGGTCGAACTCTGGTGGCTCTTCCCGCTCCGCCCCGAGGAGGAGCGCTACCTCGCCGCGAACGGCTGGGAGCGCTTCGAGGACCTCGTCGTCGAGGCCCGCCCCGATCTCGCCGATCCCGCCCGGCCCGCTGTCCCCCTTCCCGCCCCCCGCCCGAGGCGGACCGTGTGAGCGCGGCCCCGCCGCCCTCCGCACCGGCCCGGCGCACCCTCATGCGCTGGGATCTGACCGCGCCGCCGCGCCCGTACCCCCTGCCCGACGCGTACCGGGCCGCCTCCGTCACCCCGGCGGACGCCCCGCTCCTGGGCGCGCTGTCCCACCGCGCGTACCGGGGCGGGGTGGACGATAGCGGCGAGTCCGTGGACTGGCACCGGGCCGAGCTGGCCGCCGCGCTCGCGGGTGAGTTCGGCGCGGTCGACCGGCGGGCGACACGAGCCGCCTGGTGCGGCTCCGTGCCGGTCTCGCTCTCGCTCGTGACCCGCTGGAAGTCCCGACCGCTCGTGGCCTTCGCGCTCACCGACCCCGCGCACGCCTCCAGGGGCCTGGCGCGGGCTCTCCTCACCCACAGCGCCGCGGCCCTCCACGCCGAGGGGGAGTCCGAACTCACCCTGGTGGTCACGGACGGCAATCCCGCCGCCCGGCTCTACACCCACCTCGGCTTCGTCCCGGCGGGTTGACCCGCGAAACCCCGGGGGAATCCCCGGGCGGCCTCGCCGTGCGGCTCCTACGCTGGGGCCCGTGACATCGGACAACAGGCCCCTGGCCGTCTTCGACCTCGACAACACCCTGGCCGCGACCGCGCACCGCCAGCACTTCCTGGAGCGCAAGCCCAAGGACTGGGACGCCTTCTTCGCGGCGGCGCCCGACGATCCGCCGCTTGAGGAGGGCATCGCGCTCTGCCGTGAGGCGGCCGAGGAGTGCGAAGTGGTCTACCTCACCGGGCGCCCCGAGCGCTGCCGCCGGGCGACCGTGGCCTGGCTGGCCGAACAGGGGCTCCCGGAGGGGCCGGTCCACATGCGGCGCCACCGCGACTTCCGGCCGGCCCGGGTGACCAAGGTGGAGATCCTGCGTCGGCTCGCCGCCGACCGCGCCGTCAGGATGCTGGTCGACGACGACCCGGCGGTGTGCGACGCGGCGGAGGCGGCGGGCTTCCGGGTCGTGCGTGCCGGCTGGGCGGTGTCCTCCGAGGCGCTGAGGGAGGCTCAGGAGAAGGAGGGCCGCACCTGAGGCGGCATCTGAGGCCCGGCGGACACGGTCAGTCCTCGTCCTCCAGGCGGAAACCGACCTTCAGGCCGACCTGGTAGTGCTCGATCGCGCCGTCGACGATGTGGCCGCGTACCTGCGTGACCTCGAACCAGTCGAGTCCCCTCAGGGTCTGCGAGGCGCGCTTGATGCCGTTGCGGATGGCCGCGTCGACGCCCTCGGTGGAGGTGCCGACGATCTCGGTGACGCGGTACGTGTGATTCGACATGGGGGCCGAACTCCTCTCGGTGCGTTCCCTCCACGGTGCCCCAGGGCGCGTCGGCGCGCGACACGACGAGGGCCGCCCGACCCACCGGTAACCACCGGAGTCGACGGGACAGGATCTCCGGCCGGGCGCGGAACCGGATCGTCAAGGACTTGACCATCTCGTTGGTCCAGACCAGAATCCAGGCCACATACCCGCGCGAACACCCCGTTCGGTCCCCCCATGCCGGGTCAGCCCCCCATGCGCACGACCCTGTGCTGAACCTGAGCAGAAGGTGACCCACGTGAAGAACCGCCATCTGGCCTGTCCCCTGGCCGCCGCCACCGCGCTCGCCCTCGCCGGCTGCGGGATGCTGCCGGGCGGGGACGGCGGGACGAAGACCGTGCACATCTGGCTCATGCGGGACAGCGCCAGCGAGGACTTCCTCTCGCGGTTCACCGACGCATACGAGCAGGAGCACGACGGGGTCGAGCTCGAGTTCGCCATCCAGGACTGGACCGGCATCGGGAAGAAGGTCACCGAGGCCATCCAGGGCTCCGGTGGCCCCGACGTCATCGAGGTCGGCAACACCCAGGTCGCCCAGTACGCCGACACCGACAAGCTGTTCGACCTCACCCTGGAGTCGGTCCGCGACCTCGGCAGCGAGGACTGGCTGCCCGGCCTCGCCGAGCCCGGCAGCATCGCCGGGGCCCAGTACGGCATCCCCTGGTACGCGGCCAACCGGATCGTCATCTACAACAAGGACCTGTTCGAGGACGCCGGAATCGACAAGCCGCCGGCCACCCGCGCCGAGTGGCTCGACGACACCGAGAAACTCAACAGGAACGGCTCCCAGGGCATCTACCTCGCCGGACAGGACTGGTACACCCTCGCCGGCTTCATCTGGGACGAGGGCGGCGAACTCGCCGTCGACAGGGGCGGCCAGTGGACCGGCGCGCTCGACAGCCCCGCCGCCCAGCGCGGGATGGCCTTCTACAAGGAGCTGCAGGCCCTCGGCTCCGGCCCGAAGAACGCCGACGAGCAGACCCCGCCGCAGGCCGACGTCTTCGCCAGGGGTGACGTCGCCCAGTTCATCGCGACACCCAGCGCCGTCGCCGCCGTCCTCAAGGTCAACCCGGACCTCAAGGACAGGCTCGGCTACTTCCCGATACCGGGCAAGAAGGCCGGCCGGCCCTGTGCCGTCTTCACCGGTGGCTCCGACCTCATCATCCCGGAGAACGCGCCCCAGCGCGGAGCGGCCCTCGACGTCGTCAAGGCGCTCGCCGGCGAGAAGTGGCAAGCCGAACTCGCCCGCACCATGGGCTACGTGCCCAACAAGAAGAGCCTCGCCTCCGTCGTCGCCGGCCAGGAGGCCACGGCCGTCATGGCGAAGGGTGCCGCACGCGGCCGGGCCACCCCCAACTCCCCGCAGTGGGCGGACGTCGAGGCCGACAATCCCATCAAGCCGTACATGACGGCCGTCCTCCAGGGCAGGGACCCGCTCAAGGCGGCGAGGGACGCCTCGGCCGCGATCACGGACACCCTCGCCGAATAGCATTCAGCGTTCGCACACCCGCGAGCCCCCGGACGGTCATGTCGAATCCAGCCGGTGACGGAAGAAGTAAGGAGCCGGGCCACCGCTCACGCGGTCCGGCCCCGCCCCTTCCCCTTCCGTCCGCCGGAGGAACCCGCCATGCCCGCACCGACGCCCACGCTCGCCGTCCCCGCACAGCCCCAGGCCGCCGCCCCGGCACAGCCCCTCGCACCGGCCGAGCGGCCCGCGCCCCGGTACGTCGTCGGTCTCGCCCGGGACCAAGAGGACGTACGGGCCGCCCAACGACTGCGCCACCAGGTGTTCGCCGGCGAGCTGGGTGCCCTGCTCGACGGTCCCGAGCCCGGCCTCGACACCGACGCCTTCGACGCGTACTGCGACCACCTCCTGGTTCGGGAGGAGAGCACCGGCGAGGTCGTCGGCACCTACCGGATCCTGCCGCCCGACCGGGCCGCCGTCGCCGGACGCCTGTACTCCGAGAGCGAGTTCGACCTCGGCCGGCTCGCCCCGGTCCGGCACGACCTGGTGGAGGTCGGCCGCTCCTGCGTCCACCCCGCCCACCGCAACGGCGCCGTGATCGCCCTCATCTGGGCGGGCCTCGCCCGCTACATGACCCGCACCGGTCACAACTGGCTCGCCGGCTGCTGCTCGATCCCGCTCGCCGACGGCGGCACCCTCGCCGCAGCCACCTGGGACACCGTCAAGGCCAAGCACCTCGCCCCCGAGGAGTACTGGGTCACCCCGCACAAGCTGTGGAGCGCCGACGGGATCACCCGCCCGGAAGGCCGCACCGAGCTCCCACCGCTGCTGCGCGGCTACCTGCGGCTCGGCGCCTGGGTCTGCGGCGCCCCCGCGCACGACCCCGACTTCGGTGTCGCCGACCTCTACGTCCTCCTCTCGCTGCGCCGCACCAACCCCCGCTACCTCCACCACTTCCTCTCGCTCGCCCCGGCGCGGTGAACGGCTCCACGACCCTCCCGCCGTGGCTGCCCACGGCGCCCTGCACCCCGGGCCACTGCGCCGCCCACCCGGAGACCGGGGCCGAGAAGAGGGCCGACCGGGCCGGTGTCGTCCTCGCGCTCGCGAGGCTCGCCGCCGGCATCGGGGCCGTCCTCCTGGGCCTCGTGCTCGCCCCGGCCGCGGGGCTGCTCCCGGCCGCCGCCCGGCTCGCCCTCGTCCGGGGCTGGGTGCGGGCGGTGGTCCGCGCCTTCGGCATACGCGTGCGGTACGAGGAGGGGGCCGGGGCGCTCCCCGGCCCCCTCCTCGTCGTCGCCCACCACGTCTCCTGGCTGGACATCCCCCTCCTCGCGGCCGTACTGCCCGGCCGGATGGTGGCCAAGGCGGAGGTCCGACGCTGGCCCGTCCTCGGCACGCTCGCCGCGCTCGGAGGCACCCTCTTCATCGACCGTGCCCGGCTCAGGGCACTTCCCGCCACCGTCCGGGCGATCTCCGGGGTGCTCGCCGGCGGGGGCCGGGTGATCGTCTTCCCCGAGGGATCGTCCTGGTGCGGGCGGGCCCGTGGGCGGTTCCGCCCGGCCGCGTTCCAGGCCGCGCTGGACAGCGGATGCGCCGTGCTGCCGGTACGGATCGACTACCGGCCCACCGGGGCCGCCGCGTACGTCGGGGACGATCCGCTGGGCGCGTCCCTGTGGCGGGTCGTCACCACGCGGCGGATTGTGGCCAGTATTCGAGTATTGGATCCGATATCCAGTACTCGGTATCCAGACCGCCGCGCCCTGGCCGCCGCAGCCCAGCAAGCCGTCGCTCCGGTGCCCGCCGCTCTCAAGACCCTCCCGCAGCGCCCCCTCGCTCCCCAGCGCGTTCCTCAGCGGACCGTCGCCAGCGACACCGCGAACCTCTCCTCGCCGTCCGTCCACCAGTGGGTCAGTTCGAGGCCCGCCGCCGTCAGCTCCTCCCGTACACCCGCCTGACGGAACTTCGCCGAGATCTCCGTCCGCACCTCCTCGCCCGCCGCGAACGGCACCACGAGATCCAGCTCCGGGATCTTCACGGTCAGCGCGCGGCGGGCGCGCAGCCGCATCTCGATCCACTCCCGCTCGGCGTCCCACACCGCCACGTGGTCGAAGGCGGCCGGATCGGCGTCCGCGCCCAGCTCGCGGTCGATGACGGACAGCACGTTCTTGTTGAACGCGGCCGTCACCCCGGCCGCGTCGTCATAGGCGGCCACGAGCGTCGCCTCGTCCTTCACCATGTCCGTGCCGAGGAGCAGCGCGTCGCCCGGCGTGAGCATGGCGCGGACCGATCGCAGGAAGGTCCGCCGCTCGGTGGGGAGCAGGTTGCCGATCGTGCCCCCGAGGAAGGCCACGAGACGCGGCCCCGGCGATCCCGGCAGCGCGAGCCCCCGCGTGAAGTCGGCGACCAGCGCGTGCACCCAGAGCTCCGGCCGGTCCGCGAGCAGCGCCTCCGCCGCCCCGGTCAGAGCGGACTCGCTCACGTCCACGGGCACGTAGGCGTCCAGACCCGGGAGCAGCGCGTCGATCAGGAACCGCGTCTTCTCGGAGGAACCCGAACCCAGCTCCACCAGGGTCCGGGCCCCGGTCGCGGCGGCGATCTCCGGTGCCCGCGCGGCCAGGATCTCCCGCTCCGCGCGCGTGGGGTAGTACTCGGGCAGCCGGGTGATCTCCTCGAAGAGCTCGCTGCCCCGGGCGTCGTAGAACCACTTGGGCGGCAGCTCCTTGGGAGAGCGGGTCAGACCGTGCAGGACATCGGCACGGAGATCGGCGCCGGCGGCGTCCGCGGCGAGGGTGCGGGTCAGCTGGAACGGGCTCACGCGGACGGCTCCTTGAGCGGGGTGAGGGTGACGTCGGCGGGGTCGGCGGTGACGAGCGTGTGCTCGGGCACCTCCCGCCAGCGCGGATCGTCGTCGTACGGTTCCGAGGCCACGGCCACCCGGCCGGGGCCCGCCAGATACCAGAGGCTGTTGCGCCAGGCGGTCGCGGCGATCCGGACGCCGTCGGTCAGCAGCAGGTTCAGCCGTGAACCGGGGGCCACGGCCGCGACCTCCCGCACGGTGTCGGCGAGCGCCGCCCCCGGCGCGTCGCCGGCCCGCAGCCGGTGCAGCACGAGCGCCCAGAGCAGCGCCGAGTCGCTGCGGGCCTCCAGGCGCAGCAGTTCCCCGGCCGGCAGCGTCCCGGCGAGCGCCGTGAGGGAGTCCGGCCAGCCCTCGACCGCGCCGTTGTGGCTGAACAGCCAGGGCCCGGCCGTGAACGGCGCCGCCGCGGCCTCCCCGTCGGCGCCGGGGAACGTGGCCCCCCGGACGGCGCCGAGGAACGCCCCTGAGCGGACCACCCGGGCGAGGTCCGCGAAGGACAGGTCGCCCCAGATCGGGCCCGTCCGCCGGTACCGCGCCGGTACGGGATCTCCTTCGGCGTACCAGCCCACGCCGAAGCCGTCGGCGTTCACGACACCGCTGTCCTGCGTACGGGGCTCCCAGGACTGGCGCAGCAGGGCGTGGGCCGGCCGGACGAGCACCTCTCCCAGCGCCACCGGCCCGCCCACGTACCCGACATGACGGCACATCAGTCGAGCTCCGCGGTCCGCGCCGTCCGGAAGCCGGAGAAGATCTGGCGCCGCACCGGCAGGTCCCAGTTGCGGAAGGTGCCCCGGCAGGCGACGGGGTCCACCGCGAACGAACCGCCGCGCAGCACCTTGTGCTCCGGCCCGAAGAACACCTCCGAGTACTCCTTGTACGGGAAGGCCGTGAACCCCGGGTACGGCAGGAAGTCGCTGGCCGTCCACTCCCACACGTCACCGATCAGCTGCCGTACGCCGAGGGGCGAGGCGCCGGCCGGATAGCTGCCCGCCGCCGCGGGCCGCAGGTGCCGCTGACCGAGGTTCGCGTGCTCGGGGCCCGGATCCGCGTCGCCCCACGGGTAGCGGCGCGAGCGCCCCGAGACCGGGTCGTGGCGGGCGGCCTTCTCCCACTCCGCCTCGGTGGGGAGGCGGCGCCCCGCCCAGCGGGCGTACGCGTCCGCCTCGTACCAGCTGACGTGCAGGACCGGCTCCTCCTCGGGCACCGGCTCCGTCACCCCGAACCGGCGCCGCAGCCACCGCGCTCCGTCCCGGCGCCAGAACAGCGGCGCCTCGATGCCGTGCTCCCGGATCTGCGCCCAGCCCTCGGGGTGCCACCAGCGGCGGTCCGTGTAGCCGCCGTCGGCCATGAAGGCGAGGTAGGCGCCGTTCGTGACGGGTGTGGTGTCGATGTGGAAGGCGGGGACGAGACGCGCGTGCGCCGGCCGTTCGTTGTCCAGTGCCCACGGCTCGTCCGAGGTCCCCATCGTGAACGGACCGCCCGGAACGAGGACTTCGGGGGGCAGCGGGCCGGACCGCGAGACGGGAGGCGGGGGAGCGGTCAGGGCGACGGGCCCCCTGCGCAGCTGATGGGTGATCAGCATCGTCTCGTCGTGCTGCTGTTCGTGCTGGGCGATCATGCCGAACGCGAAGCCCGCGTCGAGGAGCGGCCGCCCCTCCAGCGGGGTCCGTTCGAGCACGTCCAGGACCCGGAGCCGTACGTCCGCCGCGTAGCCCCGGGCCTCGCCCGGCGAGAGCAGCGGCAGCGAGGGACGGGAGGCGCGTGAGTGCTGGAAGGCGTCGTACAGCGAGTCGATCTCGGGCCGCAGTGCCTCGCGCCCCGCGACGGCCCGCCACAGCCACTGCTCCTCCTGGTTGCCGATGTGCGCCAGGTCCCAGACCAGCGGAGACATCAAGGGCGAATGCTGCGCCGTCAGTTCGCCGTCCTCCACGCAGGAGGTGAGGAGCGCGGTGCGGTCCCGCGCGGTCGTGAGGGCGCCGAGGGCCCGCCGCCGCAAGGCCTCGGGATCGGCTCCCGTGTGGGGCGCGGTCATGACGTCACCACCTGGAGGTCGTCGGCCGGGCAGCTGCCGGGGATCACGTACCGCTCGTGGAAGGCGGCGACCGTCCGCCGCACCTTCTCGCTCGCCCCGATCCGGGGCAGCGCGTCGAGAGCGGCGGAGAACACCGCCCGGGCGGCGGCGTGCAGCTCGGGGTCGGAGAGGCCGTCACGGGCAGCCGCCCGCCAGAGCGGATTGCGCGGGGCCGGCCCGGGACCCGCCTGCTCCGCGAGGGGTTTCAGCGCCCGGTACACGGTCTCCGCCGCCTGCGGATCGTCGAACACCGCCGTGGTCACCGCCACGGGCACCATCCAGCCGTCCGTGCCGGGCTGTGCGTCCACCATCCGCAGCTCCAGGTGCCCGCGCGGCCGCACCGGCGGGAACAGGGTCGTCATGTGATAGCGCAGGTCGTCGGCGTCGGCCGGCCGGGGGAGGCCGGTCCGCAGCCACTCCCGGAACGTCAGCCCCTCCGGGACCTCCCACGGCCCCTCCTCGGCCCGTACGCACATCACGGGGGTGTCCAGGACGTGCGCCGCCCACTCCGCGCGCGGCTCCCCGTCCGGCGGCGGCGCGAGCGCCCGCCGGGGGTCCAGGTCCGTCCACAGCGCCTGCCGCGTCGAGCGCCAGCCGGTGCGGCGCCCGCCGTGCACGGGGGAGTTGGCGAAGGCGGCCACGAGCACCGCGCCGAGGAGATGGGCGAGCTGCCAGCGCCGGTGGTAGCCGAGCGGGCCCGGTTCCTCCAGGCCGGCGTCGAGGCAGATCTGCACCGACGCCGAGTCGCACATCATCGCCCGTCCGGCGGGCCCGGTCCGGTCGAGCGCGGCCTCCATCGCGTCGTACCGCGGCTCGTGGAGGACCCGCCCGCGCGGCGCGTGCCAGGGATCCACCCCGTATCCGCTGAGGGTGAGGCCGAGCGGCCCGAGTGCCGCCCGCACCGCGTCCAGGTCGGCGGCGAGCGAGTCGAGGCACTCCATGAGGGAGCCGGCCGGGCGCGAGCTGAGCTCCAGCTGCCCGCCGGGTTCGAACGTGAGGGCCGACACCAGGGGAAGGGTGCGTACGGTGTCCAGCGCGGCCGCGAGTCTCGGCGGCCGTACGGGCAGGCGGGGATCGCGCAGCTCGTGCACGAGCCACTCCAGCTCCACCCCCACCGTGCGGGGCGGGCCGGTCTTGAAGCAGATACATCGCAGCAGGTCCTCCGCCCCCGCCTCGGTGAGAGGGGGGCCGCCACGCGGTATGCCGCTCGGCGACATCCGTGCACCTCCTGGTCCTGGGATCCCCGTGGGGACCCGTCCCGGTGAACCGCTGCTTCCACCTAAAGCCACCACCGAGCGGCGTGCAAGAGCGCCCCACCTGCCCCGCACGCGCCCCCCGTGCCCCGGGCCGTCCGAAACTTCCCGGTGCCCTCGGAAACCGCACGGAAACCCTGTTGCCCCCAGTCGGACGAAACGATCATGCTGAGGTTCATGAGTGCACGACTGCGCGAGATCGCGCGGCGGACCGAGGAGATCGTCGCGGCGGGCCACTACCGCGCCCCCGACGGCCGGACGGTCTCCCTGGCCGACGACCTGGCCGCGGCCCTGGCCGGAACCCGCCTCCACGGCCCCGAGCCCGTCCCCGTCACCCCGGCCACCGACCGGACGCCCACCCTCACCGTCACCCCCGAGAGCAGCCTCGCGGCGGCCCGCCGGATGACCGCGGCCGACCCCACCCGGCCCGTCGCCGTCCTGAACTTCGCCTCGGCCCGCAATCCGGGCGGCGGCTACCTCAACGGCGCCCAGGCCCAGGAGGAGGCGCTCTGCCGGGCCTCCGCCCTCCACGCCACCCTGCTGCGCGCCCCCGCCTACTACGCCCACCACCGCGCCGAGCGCGACGCCTTCTACACCGACCGGGTCATCCACTCGCCCCGGGTCCCGGTCTTCCGCGACGACCGGGGCGCCCTGCTCGCCGAGCCCTTCACGGTCGGCTTCCTCACCTCACCGGCGCCCAACGCGGGCGTCGTCCGCCGCAGGACCCCCGAGCTCGCCGGCCGCCTGCCCGCCGTGCTCGCCGCCCGCGCGGAGCGCGTCCTGGAGACGGCCGCGGCGGCCGGATACCGACGGCTCGTCCTCGGCGCCTGGGGATGCGGTGTCTTCCGGAACGACCCGGCCGGGGTCGCGGGGACCTTCAAGGCCCTCCTCACCGGCGAGGGTCGTTTCGCCGGCCACTTCGAGGAGGTGGTCTTCGCCGTCCTGGACCGCGCCTCGGGCACACCCACGCTGGCCGCCTTCACCCGGATCCTGGCGGCAACCGCCTGACGTGCGGCTCTCCCGCCCCCGTGCCACGCTGAGGGGATACGGACCACTGTCCGACACCCGTCACGGGAGGCACGATCGTGGGCAAGAAACAGACCCGGACGAACCGGGGAGCCCGTACCGGCGGCCATGAACATCGCACCGACGCGGCCGCGAAGGAGAAGAGCGCGCCGACCCCCGCGAGAGAGACGTCGATGCCCCTCGTCGAGCACGCGTCCCACCGCAAGGATCGCAAGTTCGGTCACAACTGACCTACGACGCCCGCTCCCGCTCTGGCCTTCGCAGCGGACGGCCGGGTCCGGCGCCACACGGCGTCGGACCCGGCCGTTTCGTGTGCCTACTTGCCGTCGCCTACCGGGATCTCCACGCTCCGCCCGGAGCGCGGGGCCGGCGGCACCGGCGGCGTCGATCCGCCCGGCTTCTCCTGCGCGGCCGGGCTCATCGTGGCGAGGAGTTGCCGGGCCAGACCGAGGCCCGTCCCGCCCATGGTCAGCGCCTTGGCGAAGACGTCCGCCATGCCGTCGGCGCCGTTGAGCAGCACCATCTGGTCGACGTTCCCGAAGGCGGAGGCCCCCGCGGAGACGATCTCCGGCCACTTCTCCGCCAGCTGCTGGGCGACCACGGCCTCCTGGTTCTCCGCGAGCGCCGCCGCCCGCGCCTTGATCGCCTCGGCCTCCGCCAGGCCCTTCGCGCGCGTGGCCTCGGCGATCGCGAGGCCCTTGGCGTGCTGCGCCGCCGCCTCCGCCTCACCGGTGAGCCGGGTCGCCGTCGCCATGGCCGCGCTCGCCAGCTCCGTCTCCTTCGCCTCGGCCTCGGCCGCCGAGATCCGGGCGTCACGCTCGGCCGCGGCCAGCGTCCGGGTCTCGTACGCCATGGCGTCGGCCGGCTTGCGGACCTCCGCCTGGAGCTGCTGCTCCTTGCGGTGTCCCTCCAGCTCGGCGACCCGGGTCTCCTGGACGACGACCTCCTGGCGCGAGGCGGCGTCGGCCAGCGGACCGGCCTGCCGGGCCCGGGCGGACGCCTGGTCCCGCTCGGCCTGGTAGCCCGCCTGGAGGATCTCGCTGTCACGGGTCGCCTCCGACATGCGCGCCGCGGCCTGCTGCTCGGCCTCGGTCGCCCGCCGGTTCGCCTCCGCCTGCGCGATCCGCGCGTCCCGCTGGACGGCGGCCGCGTGCGGGGCGGCCAGGTTCTTGATGTACCCGGTCGGGTCCTCGATCTCGTGGATCTGCAGCGAGTCGACGATCAGCCCGAGCTTCTCCATCTCCGTGCCACAGGCCGACCGCGCCTGTCCGGTCAGCTTCTCCCGGTCACGGATCATGTCCTCCACGGTCAACCCGCCCACGATGGCGCGGAGATGACCCGCGAAGACGATGTGCACCCGCTCCGACATCAGCTTCTGCTGGTCGAGGAAGCGGCGGGCGGCGTTGGCGATCGACACGAAGTCGTCACCGACCTTGAAGATCACCACACCGCGGACCTTGAGCGGAATGCCCTGGTGGGTGACGCACTCGACGGACAGCTGCGTCTCGTTGAGATCCAGCGAGAGCTTCCGGACCGCCTGGACGCCGGGGAGCACGAGGGTGCCGCGACCGGTGACGATGCGGAACCCCATGCCCGCGCCGAGACCCTCGTTCTTGTGGTTGGAACCGGAGATGATCAGCGCCTCGTTGGGCTCCGCGACGCGCCACATCATTTTGAACACACCGATCAGAACGGCGAGAGCGCCGACGACGACGCCCGCCAGAATGCCGATGCCCATGGACAAGGTCCCCCTTCACCGGAGCCGTGCGGATCCGGTGAAGGGAGTGTGCTCCCGCGCCGGGCGCACACTCAACGGTTCGGTCAACTGTCATACGCGGCTGTGACATAGACGGTGCGCGGAGGGAGATGTTCCATGACGGTCACGACCGTGCCGACGTCGATCCGCTCCCTGGGCGACGCGGGATGCGCGAGGAAGTGCTCGGCACCGCCGCGGATCCGGACGATCACCTCGCCGACGAGGCCGGGGCCGACGGTGCCGGTCACCCGGCCGAGCAGTCCCACCATCGAGCTCTCCATCGACGCGTCGTCCATGGCTGAACGGTACGTCAGATCCACCCCTCCAGGGCGGACATGAACCCGTCGAACTCGTCCCGGTGGATCGTGTGCCCCGCGCCCTTCACCGTACGGAGTTCGAATCCGCGGCCCTCCAGCATCCGGGCGTCCTCGGGCCGCACCAGCGTGCTCGGATCGGCGAGCGTGACGAGGGAGGGCACCACGGGCCGGGCCGGCCACAGGTCGGCGCCCACGAACGCGGTGAGGCCGTGGGCCGTCCGCTCGTCCCAGTTTCGTACCGACGCCATCTCGACGTCGATGTCCTCCTCCGACCAGTGCGGGTTGAACCCCCTGATCTGCTCGCGGGTCATCGACTTGCCCCGGACGAAGAGCTCGGCCCGGTAGCCGCAGGGACCGGCCGACAGGCGCCAGGCCGGGTCGGAGTACACCGCGCGGAGCGGCGCCAGGCGCTCCACCGCCTGGGCGAGGACGAGCCCGCCGAGCGAGTGCCCGATCGCCAACTCCGCCCCGGTGGGCAGGGTTTCCACGAGGTCGCCGGCGTGGTCCTCCGGGCGGTACGCCTCCGGGCCCGCGGCCCGGTCACTGGCGCCGTGCCCCCGCAGGTCCACGGCGATCACCCGGTAGCCGCGCTCCGCGAGCGCCGGACCGACCCGGCGCCAGGTGCGGTGGTCGGCCATGATGCCGTGGACGAGCAGGGCCGTCCGGTCGCCGGATCCCCATGTGGTGGTGTGCAGGCGCACGGTGCCGCCTCTCCTGCGGTGCTCGGCGGGCGCCGACGGGGTCGGTCGCACGCTGCGGACGGGACGCTTCGGGCGCCGACGGAGGTCAGCGCACGCTGCGGATGGGGCGCACGGCCAGTGCGCCGAGTACCGACAGTACGGCCGCGACCAGGAAGAGCGCCGTGTATCCGCCACTCAGCGAGACGACCAGCGAGGCGACGAAGGGGGCGACGATCTGCGGGCCGGCGTTGGCGACGTTGAGGACGCCCATGTCCCGGGCAGCGTCCTCGGCCCTGGGCAGCACCATGGTCACGAGAGCGGTGTCCACGGCCATGTAGCAGCCGAAGCCGAGACCGTTGACGACGGAGAAGACCAGCATCGCGGTCCATCCGGTCGAGACGGCCGGGATGAGCAGCGCGACGGCGGCGAGCGCGGCGGAGGCGCCGACGAAGAGCTTGCGGCGGTCGAAGCGGTCCGAGAGCCAGCCGCCGAGGACGGTGGAGACCACCATGGCGACGGAGTTGACCGGCATGAGGATCGCCACGGCCTCCTCGGGGCTCAGTCCGGCGGGCAGCTCGGTGTGGTCCTTGAGGATGTACAGCTGGAAGCCGGCGACGGCGAAGTAGCCGAGGACGAGCAGGGCGCGGCCGATGAAGGCCCAGCGGAAGTCGTGGTCCTTGAGGGCGCTGCCGAAGGCCGCGAGCTGCTCCCTGACCGGGAGCGGCGCCTTCGGGGGCCTGCGCTCCTCGCGGGCGCAGGCGGTGAACAGTACGGCGGTGGCGGCGACGATCGCGCCGAAGACGAGGTAGCCGGTGCGGTAGTGCTCGGAGAAGGCCGCGCCGAGGAGGGCGCCGATGGTGGAGCCGAAGGGAAGTCCGAGGCCGACCGCGGCCGAGGCCTTGCCACGTGCGGCCGGGGGAATCCGGTCGGGGACCACGGAGGTGAGGGCCGCCTGGTAGACGTTCATGACGGCCTGGCCCAGACACCAGGCGATGGTGACCAGCAGGATCGTGTGGACGCTGCCGAGGAGCAGCATCACCGGGAGGGCGAGCAGGCCGCCGGCGAGGATCCACGGGTTGCGGCGGCCGGAACGGTCCGAGAGGGCGCCCGCGACCGGGTTGAAGACGGTGGCGCAGATCGCGGATATGCCGGAGACGAGGCCGAAGTTCGCCACCTTGCCGGCGGGGTCGATCCCCTCGATCTGGAGCGCGAGGAGCACGCCGGGGACGCCGATGTACAGCGCGTACATCGCGGTGTTCCCGGCGAGCAGCAGGGGGAGCAGGCGGCGGGCGGGGAGGACGGCGGTGGGGGAGCCGGGGACGTTCGTGTCGCCGGGGACGCCCGTGTCGGAGCCGGTCCCGGGGGAGGAAAGGGCCACTGTGCCCTCCTGAGGAGATCGCCCGACGCGGGGCGAGAAGCGGATGAAGAGGGGGGGGTGACACGTGTCAGTGACGCGTGTGAGCACTGTGTAGCACCCGATTCCGGCCATCCGCCAGACCCGGGGCCGGATCGTTCTGGAAAGATGCCGGATCGATGAGCCAGCCAACCGATCAGTCTTCCGAACGCCCGTCCGGGCGGGCGGTCCCGACCAGCGCCGACGTCGCGCGCCTCGCGGGCGTCTCCCGGGCCACCGTCTCGTACGTCCTGAACAACACCTCGGCCGTCCGGATCAGCGAGCCCACCCGGCAGCGGGTGCGCGAGGCGGCCGAGGAGCTGGGCTATGTGCCGCACGCCGCGGCCCGCAGCCTGCGCGCGGGGCACAGCCGCATGGTGCTGCTCCCGACCTCCCACGTCCCCGTGGGGCCGCTGTTCAGCCAGTTCTTCAACGACTTCCAGTGGGCCCTGCGCCGCCTCGACTACACGGTGGTGCAGTACGGCAGCGTCGGCCTGGAGGCGGAGGAGGCCGCCCGCGCCTGGGCCGAGCTGCGGCCGGTGGCCGTGGTCTCCCTCGGCGAGGTCGAGCTCACCGGGCAGGGCGTCGAGATCCTCAAGCGGTCCGGCGCCCGGGCCGTGATCACGCTCGGCACCCAGCGTGTGGAGGGCACCCACGCCCTCGTCATGGACCAGGGGCGGGTCGGCGAGGTGGCCACCGAGCACCTCGTCGGCACCGGCCGGCGCCGGATCGGCGTCGTCGTCCCCGAGGAGCCGGGCCTCGCGATGTTCTCCGGACCCCGCCTCGACGGCGCGCGCCGCGCGGCCGCGGGCGCCGGGGCCACCGTCGTACCCCTGCCGCTGCGGTACGAGGAGGAGGCGGCGGCCGCGCTCGCCGGGCAGTGGCGCGAGCTCGGCCTCGACGGCGTCTTCGCGTACAACGACGAGTACGCGATGCTCCTGCTGCGGGCGCTCCAGGACGCCGGGATCTCCGTGCCCGAGGAGACCGCCGTCATCGGCGCCGACGACCTGCTCCTCGGCCGGCTGCTGCGACCCCAGCTCAGCACCGTGCGGATCGACATGGTGCTCGGCCGTGAGCTGGCGGAGCTGGTGGACCGCGCCGTGCGGGAACCGGAGGCCCGGCCCGTCGCCCGCGACCTGCTGGACTCGCGGGTCGTCCGGCGGGAATCGAGCTGAGGAGGCCCGAGGCCGTCGCCCGGCGGGAGACCGGCCCAACCCGTAGTTTCGGTGCATGAGCACAGTTCCGAAGCGGTTCGAGATCATGCTGGTGCCCGAGCACGTCGAGGACCGCGGCGGCGCCGCCGTCGCGGACAGTGCCGTCCGGACGGCCGTCGTCGAGGCCACCGGGCGGCACGGCGAGTCGGGCTACCCGATGTACGAGGGGCACGGCATCCGGGCGGACATCGACCCCGAGACGCGTACGGTCGAGGCGCTGCTCGTCGACGGCCGCGAGCTCGACTACGGCCTCACGGCCCTGGTCCGCCCCGCCGCGGCTCCCTGACCTCCCGTCTCTCCCCGCCCGGGGTCCCGAAGGTGCCCGTTGACACGACGGGCCGTCGGACAGAGACTCTGCGCGCGCGATGGCGCGAAGATTGTTTCACCCGGCTTGTCGGCCGGGCTTGCTTCACCCGGCGAGCAGAGTCGTCGTTCCGAAGGCCGGAAGGTCCGAAGGTCACGTGGGAGAGAACCGATGAGCATCCGCGACGTGTACATCGTCGACGCCGTCCGCACCCCGATAGGGAAGTTCGGGGGTGCCCTCGCCTCCGTGCGCCCCGACGACCTCGCGGCCCATGTCGTGCGCGCGCTCGTCGAGCGCACTCCCGCGCTCGACCCCGCGCGCGTGGACGACGTCTACTTCGGCGACGCCAACGGCGCGGGCGAGGACAACCGCGACGTCGCGCGGATGGCCGTCCTCCTCGCCGGCCTGCCCGTCACCGTCCCCGGCGTCACCGTCAACCGCCTCTGCGGTTCCGGTCTGGAAGCCGTCATCCAGGCGGCCCGCGCCATCGCGCTCGGCGACGCCTCCGTGGCGATCGCGGGCGGCGTCGAGTCGATGTCCCGCGCCCCCTGGGTCCTGCAGAAGCCCGAGCGGGCCTTCCCCGCAGGCCACCAGCAGCTCCACTCCACGACCCTCGGCTGGCGCATGACCAACCCGAGGATGCCCGCCGAGTGGACGGTCGCGCTGGGCGAGGGCGCGGAGCTCGTCGCCGACAAGCACGGACTCACCCGCGAGCAGCAGGACGCGTTCGCCCTCGCCAGCCACCGGAAGGCGGCCGAGGCATGGGCGAAGGGTCTCTACGACGACGAGGTCGTCCCGTACCCGGGCGTGGAGCTCACCCGCGACGAGTGCATCCGCGACAGCACCTCCATGGAGGCCCTCGCCAAACTCAAGCCCTCCTTCCGCCCCGGGGGAGGCACCGTCACCGCCGGTAACTCCTCGCCGCTCAACGACGGCGCGGCGGCGCTGCTCCTCGTCGACGAGGACGGGCTGCGCGAGACCGGTCGCGAGCCCCTCGCCCGGATCCGGACCTCCGCGGTCACCGGGATCGAGCCCCAGCTCTTCGGCCTCGGCCCGGTCGCGGCGGTCCGCCGGGCCCTGGAGAAGGCCGGACGCTCCTTCGCCGACCTGACGACCTTCGAGCTCAACGAGGCCTTCGCGGCGCAGTCGCTGGGCTGCCTCGCGGAATGGCCAGAACTCGACCCCGACATCGTGAATCCTCGCGGTGGGGCCGTCGCGATCGGTCACCCGCTGGGCGCGTCGGGCGCCCGCCTGGCCGGCTCGGTGGCCCACCAGCTCGCGGCGGCCGGCTCCGGCACGGGCCTCGCGGCGCTCTGCATCGGTGTCGGTCAGGGCCTCGCGCTGGTCCTGGAGCGCTGACGGCGCCCCACACGCGCGCAGGCCCGCGAGAGGACGCTGCCGGACCCCGTCGGACGCCTCGCCCTTGGCAGGGCCGCCGACCACCTCCGTACGCGCACAGCACGCGAGAGGGGTACGGGAGGCTCTCCCGTACCCCTCTCGCGGTGGGTCACTTCTGCTGCGCGTCCTCGATGGACTTGCGCACCTCGTCCATGTCCAGCTTGCGCGCCTGCCCGATGACGTCCTCGAGCGCGGCCTCCGGCAGCGCGCCGGGCTGCGCGAACACGGCCACGTTGTCGCGGACGATCATCAGCGTCGGGATCGAGCGGATCTCGAAGGCGGCCGCCAGCTCCTGCTGCGCCTCGGTGTCGACCTTGGCGAAGACGAGGTCCTGGTGCCGCTCGGACGCGGCCTCGAAGACCGGGGCGAACTGACGGCAGGGACCGCACCAGGAAGCCCAGAAATCGATCAGGACGAAGTCGCCCCCGCTCACGATCTCGTCGAAGTTGTCCTTGGTGAGCTCTACGGTGCTCATACTGCCTGCCTTTCGGGTCTCCTGGTGTGGTCCTCACGGTCCCCTGGGGACTCGCCCGGCACAACGGCGTATCGAGCCGCGCTATTCCGGTCCCCTGCCAGCAGACTGGGACCCATGACACGAACGGTGGAAGACGAGCACACCTACGACGTCGTCGTGATCGGGGCCGGCCCGGTCGGAGAGAACGTCGTCGACCGGGTGCGGGCGGGCGGCCTCACCGCGGCGATCGTCGAGAGCGAGCTGATCGGCGGGGAGTGCTCGTACTGGGCGTGCATGCCCAGCAAGGCCCTGCTCCGGCCCGCGATCGCCCGCTCCGACGCCCGCAAGGTCGCAGGGCTGCGCGAGTCGGTCTACGGTCCGCTGGACGCGATGGAGGTCTTCGCCCACCGGGACGAGGTCGTCGGCCACTGGAAGGACGAAGGCCAGATCGACTGGCTGGACTCGATCGGCGTCCGGGTCTTCCGGGGCCACGGCCGACTCCTCGGACCGCGCCGGGTCGAGGTCGCGGCCCCCGAGGGCGAGCGCCATGTCCTCACCGCCCGGCACGCGGTCGCCGTCTGCACCGGCACCCGCGCCCTCCTCCCGGAGCTCCCGGGCCTGCCCGGTGCGCACCCCTGGACCAGCCGGGAGGCGACCAGCTCCGACCGGGTGCCCGAGCGGCTCGTCGTGGTGGGCGGGGGAGTGGTGGGCGTGGAGATGGCCACCGCCTGGCAGGCCCTCGGCGCGAAGGTGACCCTGCTCGTACGGGGCGGGGGGCTGCTGCCGCGCATGGAGCCGTTCCTCGGGGAGCACGTGGCCGCCGCGCTCACCGCGCGCGGCGCCGATGTCCGTACCGGCGCGGCGGTGAGCGCGGTCGTACGCGACGGGGGCACCGGGCCGGTCACCGTGGTCCTGGAGGGCGGCGACCATGTCGAGGGCGACGAGGTCCTGTTCGCGACCGGCCGGAAGCCGCGCACCGAGGACATCGGCCTGGAGAAGGTCGGCCTGACACCGGGCTCCTGGCTCGACGTCGACGACAGCCTCCTGGTCACCGGAAGCGACTGGCTCTACGCCGTCGGCGACGTCAACCGCCGCGCCCTCATGACCCACCAGGGCAAGTACCAGGCGCGGATCGCGGGTGCCGCGATCGCCGCCCGCGCGCGGGGCGGCGCCTCCCTGGACACAGGCCGGTGGGGCGCGCACGCGGCGACCGCCGACCACGCCGCCGTGCCGCAGGTGGTGTTCAGCGACCCCGAGGCGGCCTCCGTCGGGCTCACCCTGGCCGAGGCGGAGCGCGCCGGGTACCGGGCGCGGGCCGTGGACCTCGACATGCGGCAGGTCGCCGGGGCGGGCCTCTACGCCCAGGGGTACCGGGGGCACGCCCGGATGGTCGTCGACCTCGACCGGGAGGTGGTCCTCGGCGCCGCGTTCGTCGGGCCGGGCATCGGGGAACTGCTCCACTCCGCGACGGTCGCCGTCGCGGGCGAGGTGCCGATCGCCCGCCTCTGGCACGCCGTCCCCGCGTACCCGACGCTGAGCGAGGCATGGCTGCGCCTCCTGGAGGCCTACCGGGGCTGACGCCTCGTCACTCTCCTCCGGCCGCCTGCTCGTCGCCGGTCCGGTACGGAGGGATCAGGGCGCGCGCCGCCGAGCGCGCGGTCTCCAGGGCGGCGCGTGGGTCCCGGCCGGACTCCTGGCCGAGGACCACGCGGGTGCTCAACCCGTCGAGCAGGGCGAGGAGTTCGGAGGCGCGGGCGCCGGCGTCCAGCGGGGCGAAGCGCCGGCGCGCAGCGCCCGCCGTGAGCAGGGCTTCCAGGTCCTCCTGCCAGCCCGCGTCCAGTTCGGCCTGGGCCTCGCGGAGCGCGGAGTTGCCCGGGGTGCGGGCCCAGAGCTCGATCCACAGGGTCCAGCGCGGATCGCGCGGGCCGCGCGGGAGGTAGAGGCGGAGGAAGAGGTCGAGCTTGCGCTCGGCCGCGATCCGCCGGGCGAGGAGGGCGCGCCGCTCCTCGGCGAGCGCCGCCTCGCTCCACCGGAGGGCGGCGAGCAGCAGCAGGTCCTTGCTGCCGAAGTAGTACAGGATGTGGCCGCCGCTGGTGCCGAGCCGCTCGGCGAGCGCCGACATGGTGAGGGAGGCGAGGCCGCCCTCGGCGATCGCCGCCATGGCCTCCTCCAGCATCCGCTCCTGGGTGACGTGTCCGTCCCGCCGTCGTGCCACGCCTGCCACCGCCGCCGCCCCGTCCTTCCCGTCCGCCCCTGTCCGGGTCGGTCTTCCGATCCGCCCCTGTCCGGGTCGGTCTTCCGATCCGCCCTGTCCGGGTCGACCTTAACCGCAACCTCCGGAGGTCTTGACGTGGCCTGAACCCATCGCACATCTTGAATGCCGTTCTAAAACTTAGAACGGCATTCAAGATGCCCTGCGCGACAGGAGTGCGATGTGCTCGAACGCGAGACGGTGCCCGTGACCACGGACCGGCCGGCGATCGACGAGGTCTTCCAGGTCGAGGAGCACGGGATCGACCCCATCCCCGACGCCGAACGGCACGGCGGGGCCAAAGACGTCTTCTGGCTCTGGTTCGGCTCGAACCTCACCTTCACCTACGTCATCAACGGCGCCCTCGCCGTCGCCTTCGGGCTCTCCTTCTGGCAGGCCACCGCCGTCGTCGTGCTCGGCGGCCTCTCCTTCCTCGCCATCGGCGCGGCCGGACTCAGCGGCGTGCGCACCGGCACGGCCACCCTCGTCATCTCCCGCGCGGCCTTCGGCCGGCGCGGCAACTGGCCCGCCGGGCTGCTGAACTGGATCGTCAGCATCGGCTACACCATCGTCAACACCGTCGTGGGCACCCTCGCCCTCGAAGCCTTCTTCACCGACCTCGGCTGGAACGGCGGACACGCCGCCCGCGCCCTGGCGCTCGCCGTCACCCTCGCGCTGACCTTCGTCGTCGCCCTCTGGGGCCACGCCACCGTCCAGTTCGCCGAACGCTGGATGGCGTACGTCCTCGCCGCCGGCTTCGCCGTGCTGCTCGCCCTCGTCCTGCCCGGCGCCGACACCTCCGCCCCCGCCGCCGCGCCCGGGGCCTCCGGCTGGAGCCTCGCCTTCGTCGTCATGCTCGCCGGCCCCTTCTCGTACCTCCCCATGCCCGCCGACTACACCCGCTATCTGCCCCGCACCACCAGCCTCAGGGCCGTCACCTGGAGCGGCGCCCTCGGCGGCTTCCTCTCCTCCGTCGCCCTCGGCGTCGCCGGAGTGGCCGCCGCGACCCAGGCCGACATGACCGACGCCGTCGCGGGCACCGAGAGCCTCCTCCCCGGCTGGTTCCAGCCGCTCTTCCTCGCCCTGGTCCTCGGCGGCTCCGTCACCAACTCGATCATCACGCTCTACTCGTCGAGCCTGAACCTCCAGGTCCTCGGCATCCCCTGGAGCCGGGCCCGCGCCATCGTCATCAGCGCCGGCGTCACCGCCGTCGGATCCCTCGGCGCCCTCTTCCTCACCGACTTCACCACCTCGCTCCTCTCCTTCCTCTCCCTCCTGATCATCGTGTTCGCCCCCTGGGGCGGGGTCTTCCTCGCCGACATGGTGCTCCGCCGCTGCACCTACGACACCGATGCCCTCCACGCCCATGAGTGCGGCGCCTACTGGTACCGCGCCGGCTGGCACCCGGCAGGGATGACCGCGCTCCTCGCGGGCCTCCTCTTCTCCGCGCTCACCTGCGACTCCGAGCTGTGGACCGGCCCCCTCGTCGCCCCGCTCGGCGGCGCCGACCTCACGCTCCTCGGCGCGGTCGTCTCCGCCTTGGTGTACGCGCTCCTCGCCCGCCGCACCGTCGCGCCCGTCCAGTAACCCCCCTCGTACGACACGGAGCCCCACCCCATGAACCGCACCGCCCCCGCCGACCTCGTCCTCACCGGGGCCCGCATCCACACCGTCGACCCGGCGCTCCCCGAGGCCCAGGCCCTCGCCGTCCGCGCCGGCCGCATCGTCTGGATCGGCGCCGCCGCAGAAGCCGCCGCCTGGACGGGCCCCGGCACCCGGATCCTCGACGCCGGCGGACGGCTCGTCCTGCCCGGCTTCGTCGACGCCCACAACCACGTCCGCCTCGGCTCCGACGACGCCTGCGTCCAGCTCGCCGGAGCCCGCACCCTCGAAGCGATCCACGAGCGCATCCGTACCTGGCACGAGGCCCACCCGGACGCCGACTGGATCGAGGCCGAGGCCTTCGACTACTCCGCGATCCCCGGCGGGCGGATGCCCACCGCCGCCGACCTCGACCCGGCCACCGGAGACACCCCCGCCCTCGTCCTCAGCTACGACGTCCACACCGCCTGGCTCAACACCGCCGCGCTCCGCCGGTTCGGCGTCGACCGCGACCACACCGACCTGCCCTTCGGCCGGGCCGTCACCGACCCCGCAACGGGCGAACCCACCGGCTTCGTCAAGGACTTCGCCATCAAGGGCCTCTCACGGGCGGGCCACCGCGCCCTGCGCGCACTGGGCCTGCCCTGGGCCTCTCCCGACCGGCAGTACGGGCGGCTCGCCAAGAGTCTGGACGACGCCATCGGCTACGGCATCACCACCGTCGTCGAACCGCAGAACTCCCTCGACGACCTCGCCCTCTTCGAGCGCGCCCGCACCGAGGGCCGGCTCCGCTCCCGGATCGTCGCCGCCCTCTTCCACCCGCGCGGCACCACCGACGCGGACCTGGACGCCTTCGAGAGGGCGGCCGACGAGTACGCCGACGACCGGCTGCGCGTCGGCCCCCTCAAGCTGTACATCGACGACGTCGTCGAACCGCGTACGGCCGCCCTCCTGGAGCCGTACGCGGGCTGCTCCCACCACCGGGGCGACACCTTCTATCCGCCCGAGGAGTTCGCCGAGCTGCTCACCCGTCTGGACGCGCGCGGTTTCCAGTGCTTCGTCCACGCCACCGGAGACCGGGGCATCCGCACCGTCCTCGACGCCGTCGAACGGGCCCGTGCCGTCAACGGGCCGCGCGACGCCCGCCACCAGGTCGTCCACGTGGAGTGCCTCGACCCGGCCGACACGCCGCGCTTCGCCGCCCTCGGCGTCGTCGCCTGCATGCAGCCCCGGCACGCCGCCCCCGACATCGCGGGACCCGGCCAGGACTGGGCCGAGAACGTCGGCCCCGAGCGCTGGCACAAGGCCTGGCCGCTGCGCAGCCTGCACGCGGCCGGCGCGGTCCTCGCCCTCTCCAGCGACTGGAACGTCGCCGAGATGGACCCCATGGTCGGCATCCACGCCGCCGTCACCCGCCGCCCGCCCGGCGGCGGCGAGGCGTGGACGGCGGGCGAGACGATCGACGTCGCCACCGCCGTCGAGGGCTACACGATGGGCTCGGCCTACGCCAACTTCCTGGAGCACGAGCGGGGTTCGCTGACGGTGGGCAAGCTGGCCGACTTCGTCGTCCTCTCCCGCGACATCCTCCGCATCGCCCCCGAGGAGATCCCCGGCACGGTGGCGGAGACGGTGGTGGTGGGCGGCGAGGTGGTCGTGGACCGGCGCCCGGGAGCCTGACGGCCCGCCCCGGCGGGGGACGGGCCGCGGGGGCGGGGCGGGTCAGGGCCGGTCGAGGATCTTGCGCAGCTGGGCGACCTCGGCGGACTGGGTCCGTACGACATCGTCGGCGAGCTCCCTGGCCGTGGCGTTGCGGCCGTTCTTCTGCTCGTCCTTCGCCATGGCGACGGCGCCCTCGTGGTGGGCGATCATCAGCTCGGCGAACGCGCGGTCGAAGGCCTTGCCCTTGGTCGCGGCCAGGTCCTTCATGTCCTGCTCGGACATCATCCCGGCCATGCCGTGCCCGGAGCCGTGGGCGCCGGACTCGGGCTCGACCCAGCCCTTCAGCCAGGCCTTCATCTTCTGGATCTCCGGGTCCTGGGCCTGCTTGATGGCGGTGACCAGCCTCTTGACCTCGGGATCCTGGGCGCGGCCGTCGGCGAGTTCCGCCATCTCCAGGGCCTGCTCGTGGTGGGGGATCATCATCTGCGCGAACATGACGTCCGCGTCGTTGAAGGCGCCCGGCGCGCCGGCCCCGGCCTCGGCCTCCGGCGCGGGGGCGGCGGCCGACGGGGAGGCGGTGGCGGACGCGGACATACCGCCGTGGTCCATCCCGCTCCCGCCGTCCTCCGCGCCGCAGGCGGCGAGCAGGAGCGCGGTCGCGGTGACGGCGCCGGCGAGGGCAAGCTTGCGGGCGGTGCGATGGGTGAAGGCGCGCATGTGGGTGATACCTCGTGTGCTGTGTCGTACGTACGGAAAGGGGCGGGCCGAAGCGTTCACGGGCAGCGCGAGGCGCTTCCGCGTGGCGGCACGGTCTAGATCCGCAGGACGGACAGCTGGGCGAGGTCGGGGGGCCGGCCCGGCGGGGCGTGCGGGCCGAGCGCGGGCGTGAGCCGCGCGAGGAGGAGGGCGAGCCGGTCGGGGCGGCGTACGAGCGCGGCCCGGACGAGTCCCGCGAGCAGCCAGGCGCCGAGCACGGCCACGCAGAGGGTGGTCATGTCCATCCCCGCACCCGGTTCGTGCCGGGCGTCGGAGTCCTCGTCGTCGTGCGGGACGGCGCTGTGGGCGGAGACGCCGTGGTGGGCGGCGGAAGCGGTGTCCGTGCTGCCGCCGGAGCCCTCGGGGTGGCCGACGGTGTGCATCAGGAACACCCCCAGCGCGAGCACGACGACGAGCAGGAGGTGCGCCACGGCACCTCCCGCTCGCCCACCGCGTTCCGCTCGGTGTGTACGCACAGCCAGGACCTCCTGGCGGCGAATATACCGCCTGGGGGTATCAGCGCCCGTCAGGACGGGGTCTCGCCGGCCATGGCGGCGGCCATCCGCAGGTGCGGCGCCGCCTCTTCCGGACGGCCCTGGCGCTCCAGGGTGCGCCCGAGCATCAGCCGGGCGTAGTGCTCGACCGGGTCGCGCTCCAGGACGGCGCGCAGCTCGGTCTCGGCCCGGGAGAGCTGGGCGGAGTGGTAGTAGGCGCGGGCCAGGAGGAGCCGTTGGGCCGTCTGCTCCGGGTGCTCGGCGACGAGGCCGCGCAGGATGCGGACGGCGGTTCCGTACTCCTTGGCGTCGAAGAACAGTCGCGCGCGGTCCCAGCGTTCCCCGGCGGTTCCGAACTCGTAGTACGTGTCGCTCATGCTCTCCCTTTCCGGGGCTCCGGATCTGCCACCCTGGGGGGCGGTCGACCAGGTCAACACCGCCGGTTAGTTGAACATTCCATCAAAGATGGGTTGAGCACCATGAGCAATCTTGATCGTCAGGCCACGATGACCGTGTGCGGCGGCCGCGGTTTCGTCGTCGCCGAACCGGTACGGGAGCTGCTCAGCCCCCGCCAGGTCCAGCTCGGCGAGTCGACCGAGGTCCGCAGGCTGCTCCCGAACCTGGGCCGGCGCATGGTGGGGGCCTGGGCCTTCGTCGACCACTACGGCCCCGACGACATCGCCGACGAGCCGGGCATGCAGGTTCCGCCGCACCCGCACATGGGACTGCAGACCGTCAGCTGGCTCCACGAGGGTGAGGTCCTGCACCGCGACTCCACGGGCAGCCTGCAGACGATCCGCCCGCGCGAACTGGGCCTCATGACCTCCGGCCGGGCGATCTCCCACTCCGAGGAGAGCCCCCGGCCGCACGCCCGCTTCCTGCACGGCGCGCAGCTCTGGGTCGCCCTCCCCGACGCCCACCGGCACGTGGAGCCGCACTTCCAGCACCACGCCGACCTGCCCCGGGTCACCGCGCCCGGCCTCACCGCCACGGTCGTCCTCGGCGCGCTCGACGGCGCCGCCTCGCCGGGCACCACGTACACCCCGCTCGTCGGCGCGGACCTCGCCCTCACGGCGGGCACCGAGACGAGCCTGCCCCTGGAGCCCGACTTCGAGTACGCGGTCCTCGCCATGTCCGGCGAGGCCCACGTCGACGGCGTCCCCGTCCTGCCCGGCTCCATGCTCTACCTCGGCTCCGGCCGCACCGAACTCCCCCTCCGCGCCCGGTCGGACGCCGGCCTGATGCTCCTCGGCGGCGAGCCCTTCGAGGAGGAGATCGTCATGTGGTGGAACTTCGTCGGCCGCACGGACGAGGAGATCCGCAAGGCGAGGGAGGACTGGATGACGGGCGACCGCTTCGGCGAGGTGAAGGGCTACGACGGCGACCGCCTGCCCGCCCCGGAGGTCCCGGCGACGCAGCTGAAGGCGCGGGGGAGGGTGCGCTGACCTGGGGTTTTCCTTCTGCGACGATCAAGGTTGAGGGATGCTTGGCTCCGTCGTAGCTGTCGTCGCGACTGTGGGAGGGCGCGTATCGCAGCCCCTTCCGCAGTCGTGCAGTCGGTGGGTGCACTCCAGAGTGTGCTTGGCTGCGAGCAGATCTGTTCAGCTGAGCGCTGACCTTTTGCTGACTTCACTGACGGTTCATCAGTGTCCTGGCGGTGTAGCAGGCAGTGGCAGCACGCCGGTCTCGGCACCGTGGCCTGCGTGGCCATGGCCTGGCGTTCCGGCTGGTCAGCCAGCCTGCTCGACGTTAGGCGTTGCCCCAGCCCTGGTCCAGCAGGATGGGTCTGGCCTCCTCGGAGCGCTTCCGACCGCCGCCGGTGCGCTCGCGCCCTTCGCGAGCGCGACCCTCGCGGGCTCGCTCGGCGGGTACCCCCAGCTGTTCGCCCTGCTGGCGGCGGTCGCCGCCGTCGCAGCCACGGCCGCCACCCGTACGTAGACAGACAACCGCAAGTAAGCCGCCGCGGCGTCACGCGATTGCCGCCCCCGAGGAAGGGAAGTCCCCGACATGAGCAGGACGTTCGACGTTGTGGTGATCGGCGGAGGACAGGCCGGACTCGCTGCCGGCTATCACCTGCGCCGAGCCGGCCTCGACTTCGTCGTTCTGGACGCGGGCATGGCACCGGGCGGCGCCTGGCGGCACGCGTGGGACTCCCTCCACCTGTTCTCCCCGGCGGCGTACTCCTCCCTCCCGGGCCGCATCATGCCGCCCCAGCCGGGGGAGCCGTTCCCCGAAGCGGGACACGTCGTCGAGTACCTCACCGACTACGAGCAGCGGTACGACCTGCCCGTCGTCCGCCCCGCACGCGTCCGCGGTGTCCACGACGAGGGCGAACTCCTCCGCATAGAGACGGACTCAGACACCTGGCACGCCCGCGCGGTCATCAGCGCCACCGGCACCTGGTCCCGCCCCTTCGTACCGTCGATCCCCGGCCGGACGGACTTCCAGGGCCGCCGACTCCACACCGTCGAGTACGACAAAGCGGCGACGTTCTCAGGCCTGCGGGTGATCGTCGCCGGAGGCGGAAACTCCGGCGCCCAGATCGCCGCCGACCTCGCGCACGACACCCAGCTCACCTGGGCCACCCTGCGCGAACCCCGCTACCTCCCCGACGACATCGACGGCCGCGCACTGTTCGACGCCGCCACCGCTCGCCGCCGCGCCCTTGACGAGGGCCGCCCCGTCACCGGCGGCATCTCCGCCCTCGGCGACATCGTGGCCGTCCCACCTGTCCGCGAGGCCCGCGATGCGGGCCTCCTCAAGGCCACCCCGATGTTCGACCGCCTCACCCCGACCGGTGTGGCGTGGGCCGACGGCATGACCGCCGAGGCGGACGCCATCATCTGGTGCACCGGCTTCCGTCCCGCCCTCACCCACCTCACCCCCCTCGCCCTCCGCACCCCCGACGGCCGCATCCCCACCCACGGCACCCAGTGCACCACCGACCCCCGCATCCACCTCCTCGGCTACGGCGACTGGACCGGCCCGGCGTCAGCCACTCTGGTGGGCGTGGGCCGCACGGCGAGGGAGGCTGCCCGGGCCATCGCCGAGCTGCTTCTGTGACGGAGACACTCCAGGACCCCGAAAACATGGGTATTCCAGAGGCCGGCGCTCTCCTTGAAAGAGTCTCGACGGTGCGGCGCTGGGCGTGGTGCGGGCCGTCTCGGCGCCGTAGCGTGCGCCGCTCATGTGGCTGGCGGGACGGTCGTGCTCCGTATACTCCCGGTGTTCCGCCCGGGGCCGGTCCGTACGTGACCGCCGTCGGCTCTCGCGAGCCGGCTGCCGGTGTCCGGCGTGGTCCGGCAGGTGGGCCAGTGGCGCGCGGGACACGGACGGGTGGAGGGGGATCATGCGCGTGGTCTTGGTGAGGGACCCGGGCGGCCCGGATCGGCCCGCCAGGGCGGCGGGCGCGTCGGCCACCGTTCGGCACCCGCGGACCAGCGGGGGCTACGGCCTGCCGGGGCCGCTTCGTCCGCCCACGGCCCGCCGTGCCCGCGCCGCGGGTGGTGGCGGGCCGGTACCCGCCAGGGGTCTCCGGTCGGTCCACATGCGGCCGACCACGCCGAAGCCCGTCATGGCCGGCCGGGTGGTGCCGTCGGCGTCCGAATGGGCGCGGCAGCCATGAGCCAGGGCACCGAGACGTCCGCGGCGTCCTCCGGGGGCGGTGCCGACGCGTGGCGGGTCGAGGTCGATGCGGCGCCGGGCCGCCTGGTCGTGGCCGGGGTGATCGGCATGGCTCGGGAGCACGCGCACGCCGCCGTACAAGTGCTGGCGTGCGGGTCCGGCAGGGTGCTGCTGAGCGACGGGCGGAACGAACTGCCCGTGCGAGCGGCCGTCATCCCCGCCGGGCGTACGCATCGCGTGCGTCCGGCACCGGGGCCGACGCCGATGGGGGTGATGGTCTACCTCGATGCGGACACCACCGCCGGACGCGCCCTGCACGACACGGCGGCCTGTGGTGGAGTGGCCCGTTGGGCCGCCGCGGCATCCGTGTTCGCCGAGGCCGACTCGCCGCCCGCCGCCGTGTCGGCGGCGGGCATGCTGCGGGCGTTGGACCGGCTCGGCGCCGCCACCTCCGGGCAACCCCGGCACCCGGCCCTCGCAGCGGCGCTTGCGGCGCTGCCGGGCGCGGTGGCGGCCGGACCGGTGCGGGTGGGCGAGGTCGCCGCCCGGGCCGGGGTGTCCGCCAGTCGGCTGGGGCACCTGTTTGCCCAACAGTTGGGCTGGTCGTTCCCGGCGGCGGTGCGGTGGGCGCGGCTGCACGCCGCGATCGTCTCGGCGCGTGGTGGGGCGAACGCCACCGAGGCCGCGCACGCCGCCGGGTTCTCGGACAGCGCCCACCTGACCCGCGTGTGCAAAGCCATGTTCGGCATCACCCCCTCCCAGGCCCTGGCCGCCGCCCACTGGACGCCGACGGTCGGCCCGGATACGCGGCGGGACCGGTAGCGGATCCGTTCAAGCCCGCCGGACACCGCGGCGGCGAGGCTGTCGGTATGTCTCCAACGACCGCCGCGGCGCCCGCCGTCGCCTCCGCTCGATTCCTGGTTCGGTACGCGTACGTGCCCTTCATGTTGCTCGGCGTCAACGGTGCCGCGATCTGGCTGGTCAGCGCCGGCGCCCCGAAGCCGTGGCTGCTGGTCCTGTTGGCGTTCGCGGTGGGCTGCTCGTTCACCGCCGAACGCGTGCTGCCGTACCTGCCCGCGTGGAACGTCCCTCGCGGGGACGGCCGCCGCGACACCGCCCACGCGTTCGTCAACGAGGTGTTCACCCTTGCCGGACTTGCCGTCGTGCCCGCGGCCGCCGCGCTCGCGCCGGCCCCGCGAGCGTGGCCGGACAGCTGGCCGCTGTGGTGCCAGGTGCTGTTCGCCGTCGCCGTCGCCGATCTCGGGATCACCCTCGTACACCGCGCCAGCCACCACGTCGGCTGGCTGTGGCGGCTGCACGCCGTCCACCACAGCGTCACGCGTTTCTACGGCTTCAACGGTCTGATGAAGCACCCCCTCCACCAGAGTCTCGAGACCCTCGGGGGCGTCACCCCCCTACTGCTGCTCGGCATGCCCCTCGACGTCGCCTCCGTCCTGGCCTGCGCCGTCGCCGTCCAACTCCTGCTCCAGCACTCCAACGCCGATTACCGCACCGGCCCGCTCGCAACGGTCCTCGCCCTCAACCAGGGCCACCGGTTCCACCACCTGAAATGGGCCGGCATCGGCGACGTCAACTTCGGCTTGTTCACCCTCGTCTGGGACCACGCCATGCGCACCTACACCTATGACCCGGACCGGCGGTTCACCTCCGATGACCTGGGCATGGCCGCCAAACCCGACTACCCGACCTCCTACCTCGCCCAGCTTGCCGAACCGTTCCGGCACGGCAAGCCGAACACCGGCGCGCCGCGGGCCGGTGCCCGCCCCTGACGTCCGTCCGGGCGTCCTTGATCACGGCATGTGGCCACCGCCACGCCCCACGCACCCCCATGACCACCGGCCCGGCTCCGAGCCCGGTCGCGACGGGATCGACGAAGACAGGAAGACCATGGCCACCACCGACCTCACCAAGGCGAGGGAGCAGTCCACACCACCGCCCGGCGCCGAATCCGCGGCGGGACAGAGCATCACGGGGCTGCTGCGCCCCTATTACCCGAGTTTCGCTGCCGTTGTGACGCTGCAGGTCATGGGCGCCCTCGCGGGTCTGATGCCGCTGCTGGCAGTCGTCGAGCTGGGACGCACCCTATTGGCGCCCGGCCCGGTGGATGACGGCCGGGTCTGGATCGTCGTGATCGAGGGTGCCGCGGGCCTGTTCCTCCGGCTTCTGTTCACGGCCGCGTCGTCAGGACTCGGACACATCGTGGACGGCCAGGTGCAACTGACGCTCCGCCGGCGACTGGCCACGCAACTCGGCCAGGTACCGATCGGCTGGTTCTCCCAGCGCCGGACCGGTGAGCTCGCAAAGGTGGTGGGGGATGACGTCAGCGCGGTGCACCCATTCATCGCCCACACCCCCGGCGAGCTCGTTTCCGCCTTCGTGGTCCCTCTGGCGTCGCTGATCTACCTGTTCACCATCGACTGGCGGCTCACACTGATCACGCTGATACCGGTCGTGCTGGCAGTGGCGCTGGTCCCCCTGATGATGACCCCGGCCCGGCTGCGCGAGCAGGAGGAGTTCGACGCGGCCATGGGACGTATCTCGAGTTCCGTCGTCGAGTTCGTCCAGGGCATCTCGGTGGTCAAGGCGTTCGGCGCGTCCGGGCGCGCCCACCGTAGGTTCCTCACGGCCGTGGACGATTTCGTCAACAGCTTCTTCGGGATGGTGCGCGGGCTCGCCGGCATCGCCGCGGGGATGCAGGTGGCGCTGTCGCCGCCGTTCGTACTGTCGGTCGTCCTCATCGGCGGTACGGCTCTGATCACCACCGGTGGCATGGCTCCGGCGGACCTGCTGCCCTTCCTGCTCCTCGGACTGGGCCTGACCGCTCCGGTGGCGGCCCTCGGCCACGGGTTCGACGACATGCAGGCCGCCCGGCGCGCAGTCGGCCGGATCCGGGAGGTGCTCGCGGTGCCGTCGCTGCCGGAGCCCGCGCATCCGGTGGCGCCGCAGGGCCACCGGGTGGAACTGCGCGGCGTTCGATTCGGCTACGAAGCCGATCACGAGGTCCTGCGCGGGATCGACCTGGTGCTCGAACCGGGAACGACCACCGCGATCGTGGGACCGTCGGGAAGTGGGAAGTCCACGCTGGTCCAGCTGTTGCCGCGATTCTTCGACCCGGCCTACGGTTCCGTGACCCTGGGCGGTGTGGATCTGCGCGAGCTCGGCAGCCGGGAGCTCTACCGGACGGTCTCCTTCGTCTTCCAGGACGTCCGCCTGCTGCGTGCGTCGGTCGCGGACAACATCGCGCTGGCCGTACCGTACGCCGACCTCGATGCCGTGGTGCGCGCCGCCCGGCTGGCGAACATCCACGATCGCATTCTCGAGCTGCCCCGCGGATACCAGTCGGTGATCGGTGAAGACGCCGGCCTGTCGGGTGGCGAGGCGCAGCGAATCGCGCTCGCACGCGCACTGCTGGCCGACGCGCCCGTCCTCGTGCTCGACGAGGCGACCGCCTTCGCGGACCCGCAGACCGAACAGGCGGTGCGCAGAGCACTGGCGACGCTGGAGGGTGACCGGACGATCCTGGTCATCGCCCATCGCCTGGAGACGATCGCCGACGCCGACACCGTCGTGATGCTGGACGAGGGAACGATCGTCGAACGCGGCAGTCCGGCCGAACTGCTGGCACGGCCCGGAAAGTTCGCGGAGTTCTGGCGATCCCAACGAACGACGGCAGCCGACCCGGCCACGACCCCGGGTGACGCACCGCAAGGAGGCGAGTCCCGATGATTCGAATGCTGCTGCGCGTGCTGGGCCGCGAATACGCCCAGCCGGTGCGTCGCACCGTGACCCTGATGACCACGACCGCGGTGGTCGAGGGCCTGTCCTACGCCCTGCTGGTTCCCGTGCTGCGGGCCCTCTTCGGCAGCGCGCCCGAAGACGCCTGGCCCTGGCTGATCACGTTCGGGGCCGCGGTCGCGGGCTACGCGGTACTGCGTTACGCCAGCGACCGGTCCGGCTTCCACGCCGGGACCACACTGTTGCGCGGCACGTACCACCGTCTCGGTGATCACCTGGCCCGACTGCCCCTCGGTTGGTACGACGCGGGCCGCCTCGGAGAGGTGTCCGCCCTGGCCGGCCGCGGCGTCCTTCAGGCGATGAGCGTGATCGCGCATCTGCTGGCCCCGTTCATCTCCGCGTGCGTGACCCCCCTGACGATCGTCGTCGTGATGCTGGCCTTCAACTGGCAGATCGGTCTGGCCGCGACGGCCGCCGTACCGATCGTGGCGGCGATCCACATCCGGACCGGCCGTTCGACGGCCGCTGCCGACGCCGAGCGGCATGAACGCGACCACGAGGCCACCGGGCGGGTCATCGAATACCTCCAGGCCCAGCCGGTGCTACGCGCCGGAGGCCGGACCGTCGAACGCTTCAGGGCGCTCGACGACTCGCTGAGGGAAGTCGAGCGCGCGTCCCGGCGCTCCACGCTGTCTGCGCTGCCCGGTGTAGTGGGTTCGACGCTTGCGGTACAGATGACGTTCACCGCCGTGCTGGCCCTGGGTGCCTACCTCGCGCTCGGCGGGGACATCGGTGCGGCGGAGGTCTTGTCGATCCTGGTGCTGGCCGCCCGCTGCGCGGATCCGTTGCTGTCCCTGGCGGACATCGGCGGCCAGATCCGCGGCGCACGTCACGAGCTGGCGAGACTCGACGCGGTGTTGCGCACCGAACCGCTGCCGGAAGCTCCCGAACCGGTCCAGCCGGTACGGCACGACGTGGAGTTCGAGTCCGTATCCTTCCGGCACGGCGACCGCACGGTGATCGACGACCTGTCGTTGTCCCTGCCGCAGGGACAACGGCTGGCCGTGGTCGGACCCTCGGGTTCCGGGAAGAGCACGTTCCTGCAGTTGCTCGCGAGGTTCTACGATGTGGACGCGGGCGCGGTGCGTGTGGGCGGTGTGGACGTACGCGCGGTCGACTCGCAGGTGTTGATGGAGCAGTTCGCCATTGTCTTCCAGGATGTCCGTCTCTTCGACGGCACGATCGAGGAGAACGTGCGTCTGGGCCGCCCCGACGCGGACGAGGCCGAGGTACGGGCGGCAGCGGCGGCGGCGCGGTTGGACGAGGTGATCGAGCGCCTGCCCGGTGGATGGTCCACGCATGTCGGCGAGGGCGGGGCGCTGCTCTCGGGTGGTGAACGCCAGCGCGTCTCGATCGCGCGAGCACTGCTGAAGAACGCGCCCGTCGTGCTGTTGGACGAGGTGACCTCGGCACTGGACCCGGTGAACGAGGCAGCCGTCCACGAGGGCATCGAACGCCTGATGGCCGGCCGGACGGTGGTGATGGTCGCGCACCGGATGCGGACCGTGCGACGCGCCGATCGCGTCGTCTTCCTGGACGGTGGCCGGATCGTGGAGGAAGGCAGCCACGACGAACTGCTACGCCTCGGCGGCCGCTACGCCGATTTCTGGAACGTTTCCCTGGCTCCGGGCGGCGCGTGACGAACCGGGCCACGGCGGCCGATGACACCCCTCCGGATCAGCGACAACGAGGGGGAGTCATGCCGACCCGAAGGCCGGAGGCCCCGTTGCGGAGCCACGAAGACGGTAGCGGGGGGCGGCTCGTCGCCTCGGTCCTGCGCCTGGACGGCCGCCGCCTCCTCCGACACCCGCTGCCCGTGGGCCCGCCACTCCGCCGGATCACCTCCACAGGCCTTCACGTACGCCGACACGACGGAAAGTGGCGGTGGCTGCTCACCGCAAGGCGGCGCGGGACGACGTGGCGACCGAGTACTCGCTGTGCCGCGCCATGGCGCTGTACGTGGGGCCCGCCAGCACGCGGGACAGCAGTTCCGGCGGCGACTGCGTCTGCCGGTAGGTGCGGGTGGTGATCGAGCCGATGACGGTGTCGAAGGCGAAGCCGGCGTTGCCCAGGGCGAACCAGTACGCGTCCCCTGCCGACGTCGTCAGCGTGGCGAGCAGCAGCAGCGCGATGCCGGCCAGGTCGGCCACGATGATGCCCCGCGCGGTGCCGAGGCGTGTGGTCACGCGGACCGCGACGGTGGCGCCGGTGAGCGCGCCGACCCCGTCCATGGCCAGGACGAGACCGAGCGGCCGGGTGCTTCTGCGGTGTGCTCGTGTGTGAGCAGTCTGGTGGCCGGCTCTGGTGTGACGAGGACGCCTTCGCGCACTACCGGTTCGAAATTGGACCGTTCGAGCCTCACCCTGGAGCTGGGCCGGACCTGCCGGTCCGGGAGCCCCGGCGTACATCTCGCTGAGGAGTCGTCGACGGCCGCGTAGCACTTGAGAACGATCCCGCGTCCGTATGGAGGCGGACTTCTCGACCGAGAGGGAACCCCGGCCCGCGGTCGACGTCTTGGTCCTCGTGTCGACTTGATCGTCGAGTCGCCACGAGGAGGGGTGTGATGGCAGGTCAGGTGAGTAGGACGAGGCGGGCGAAGGCATCGGCGCCGGAGTACCAGGGGGCTCTCGAATCGTTGTCGGTGAACGCTTCGCTGCCCGAGGTGCTGGCCCGGGGCATGGAGGAGCTGCGGACGGCGGAGCGGGCCGGGGACCGGCGGGAGGAGGCGCGCTGCGGGCTGGCCGTGGCGGAGGCCTGTCGCAGGCTCGGGCGCATCGAGGAGGCCGACCGGGCGTGGAAGGCGAGCTACCGGGCGGCGCGTTCGGCCGGTCACGAGGGGGCCATGGCGTGGGCTCTGTGGAGCGGCGGCACGCTGGCCCGACAGCGCGGTGCGTTCAGGCTGGCGTACCGGTTGCTGAGGCTGGCGGCCGAGACGGGCGAGCGGGGTGGTGACGTCGTCGTGCGCGGCTACTCGCTGGCGGGGCTTGCCGAGACCGGGCGCATCCAGGGCGATTACGCGGCGGTGAGGAGGCTGCACGAGCAGCTGCTCGCCGAGGCCCGCCGCCGAGGCGAGGCCCGGCACACGGTGTGGGCGCTGGAGGGCATCGCGCAGATGCACCGCAACACCGGCGAATACGATGAGGCCCTGGCCCTGTTCGAGGAGGCGGCCGACACGGCGTCCCGAGCCGAGGACCGGCGCGGGTGGGCATGGGCGCTGCGAGGCATCGCGGACGTGGTGTCCGTGCGCGACGCCGACGTGGAGCGCGCCCTGTCTCTGCTGTCCCAGGCGGAGGAGGTCTGCCGGGAGATGCGGCTGTCCAGCGCGCTCGCCTACAACCACAAGATGCGCGGCAACGTGCTGTACCGGGCGGGCCGCTACGAGCAGGCCCGTGAGATGTACGCGCTGGCCCTTGAGGAGTTCCACGAGATGAACGAGCCGCGCGGGACGGCGCTGTCGCGACTGGGGCTGGTCAAGGCCTCCGCCCACCTGGGCCGCGACGCCACGCACACTGCCGCGGACCTGGCCGAACTGCGTTCGACGCTGGACCGTATCGGGCTGCGGCACGCCCGGGACATGGTGGACAAGGCCGCGGCCGAACTGGGGGTCGGGCCGCTGCCTGACCACGGCGGTCACGAGCGGGGCGCCGCGCGGCCCGTGCTGCCGGCGGTCGGGGCTGAGGCGCTTCAGGCCGTCGACGTGGAGGGCCTGCGGTGAGCGCGGTCCCGACACCGCTCTCGCCCGTGAGCTCGCCGGGCACCGCCACCGGGGCCACCGTGCGTTCCTCTCGTGATCACGACACAGCGCCGGCCCGTGTCCTGGAGCGCTGTCGTGAACTCGTGCGGCCCGCGCTGGTGGGGGCGGTGGGCAGTCTCCATCCGTGGACCGGTGAGATGGCGGCGTACGCGCTGGGCTGGTCCGACACGACTGGTACTCCGGATTCCGGCAGGTCCGAGGGCAAGGGAGTGCGCCAGGCGCTCGCCGTGCTCGGGGCCGAGGCGGTCGGGGCGGATGGCGCGGACGCCGTCCCCGGCGCCGTGGCAGTCGAACTCGTGCACACCTTCTCGCTCCTCCACGACGACATCATGGACGGCGACGCCCTGCGCCGGCAGCGGCCCGCGGTGTGGAAGGCGTACGGGACCGGCCCGGCCGTTCTCGCCGGCGACGCGCTTCTCGCCCAGGCCGTGACCACCCTGGCCGAGACCCCGGGCCGGCATGCGGCGGCCGCGGTCCGCTGCCTCTGCCGGACCCTGAACGCGCTGGTGTCCGGCCAGGCACAGGACCTGCGCTTTGAACACCGTCCGTGGTACGGCCCCGGCGCGGTCGGACCGGAGCAGTACCGGTCGATGGCCGAACACAAGACGGGCGCCCTGCTGGGGTGCGCCGTTGCGCTCGGCGCGGTCCTCGGCGGCGCCCCCGACCGGACCGTGACCACGCTCGAACGGGCGGGCCGTCATCTAGGCCTCGCCTTTCAGGCGGTGGACGACATCCTCGGTATCTGGGGTGACCCCGCGGTGACCGGCAAGCCCGTCCACGCCGACCTGCGCAGGGGCAAGAAGACCTACCCGATGCTCGCCGCGGTGGCCGGCGGAGGCAGGGCCGCGCGGGAACTGGCATCGCTGCTCGATCCTCCCCAGCCGCTCGACCACGAGTCCGCCGCACGCGTCGCGGCACTCGTGGAGGAACTGGGCGGGCGGACCGCGGCCCGCGACGAAGCGCGCCGGCACCTGGACACCGCTCGCAGCGCGCTGCGCGACGCGTCTCTCACGCACACCGCCGCACAGCAATTGGACGGGCTGTTCACGTACGTGCTCGACCGGACCAGGTGATCACCGTTCCGCCTCGGTGATCACCCCGGTGGTGACGGCTCGACGGCGGGCCCGCAGCGGACCGGGGAAGGACAGCGGGCCGAGCGTGGGCGCCGCGGCACCGGTGGCTCTCGGACGCGTTGTCGGGGAGTGCGGGGCGAGCCCGGAGGCGGCGGGGGCGAGGAGCAGGAGCCGGCCGTGTGCCCCTCGGGCGTGCGGGCCCTCTCCCCGACCCTCGGGGCCGGGAGAGAGCCCGCCCTCCGTGTCGTACGGCCGGGTCAGACGCCGCAGTTGGGCGCGGACCAGGATCGGCTGGTTCGTCCGTCGACGTGGGTGTGGTCGTTGTGGTCGGGGTAGCCGGGGCCGAAGATTCCGCCGAAACCGTGGTAGCGGGCCCGCTGTGCCAGCGTGCACAGCGACGGGCTGCCGGTCAGGTCGGCGGCGTCACCGTACAGGTGCCGGCTGTTCGAGGCGCCGCCCACCGCGCTGTTGCAGGCGTACGAGCGGAATCCGCTGGTCACGGTCAGGGGAACGTCACCCAGGGCATGTCGCATGGCCTCCAGCTTCCACATCGTGCGCAGGCCGTTGGCCTTGGCCGTCGCGGCGCTGACCGCGCCGCCGGACCAGTCGGAGTTGCACTTGTTCAGCTCGGCGTAGGTGAAGTGGACAGGGGTGCAGTCCGGGTCCTGCAGGGCGTAGATCTTGCTGAACGTCTGGGAACCCGCGACGCCGTCCGCGGGCAGACCGTAGGCCTGCTGGAATCGGGTCACCGCGGCCTTCGTGGCCGGGCCGAAGGCGCCGTCGATGGCGATGACCTCGCCGTACGCCGCATGTCCGGCCACGCGGATCTGCAGCTGCGTCACATCGGAGCCCGACATGCCCTCGGACAGGGCGCGGCCCCAGGTGTAGCACTCGTCGGCCTGGGCGGGTCCGGCCGTGGACAGCACCCCACCCAGCGCTGCTGCCATGACCATGACAAGGGAGAGGGTGAGTTGGATCGTGCGCCGAAGCATCGCGTCTCCGTCCTGAGTTCCGACTCCCCGTCGAGGGGATGAGGCGAGTGTGATGCGTGCATGCGGCGCGTGTCCACGCCGTCACCATATGCCACAGGTCCAGACCTTCGGAGCCACCCCTCTGCAAGTCGACGGTCGTGGTGACGCCAGGCCGCACACCGGCCCGGACGTGCGCCGTTCCGCGGAATCGGACGCACGCTCGGCCCGGTGTGTCGCAGTGAGTCCGGTGCTACATCAGCTTCAGCTCAGCGCGCACCGCCTCCGCGACGGCTGCCGTCGCGTGCGCCGCGAACAGGATCGTGTAGTGGTTGGTGTCGTCGACCCGGCGCGTGGTGATCCGGTCCGGGGAGAGGTCGCCGGCGGCCAGTCGCCCCTCGTCGTAGAGCCCCTGAGGTTCGTTCATCACTCCTCGCTCCGCCCACAGCATGGTGCCGCGCACCACCGGCTGGTGGATGGCGGCCAGCGTCTCGGGGTCCCCGATGGGGCCCGCGCCGTCGGCACGGACCGCGTCCAGGACGCAGCTGCTGCGCATCTCCGGAGGCTCGCCGGCCAGGTCGCGGTCCACGTACGCCTGGATGTGCGGACCCCAGTGGGCCGTGAAGGCCGGGTGCTCACGGAAGAGCGCGCGGTACGCGTCGCCGTCCGGGAAGGTCGTCCTGAGTCGACGCATCGCCGGGCCGATGACCGACTCGATCACCTCGTCGATGTCCGCGCCGCCCGGAATCGGGAATCCGAGGCCACCGTCGACGAGTACGACGCGCGGGAAGCGCTCCGGGTGCCGCGCGGCGGCCACCGCGGTGGTGAAGGCCCCCAGGGAGTGGCCGACGAGCAGGGCCTGACGCAGGCCCAGGTGATCGAGGACGGCGAGGACGTCCTCGACGTGGGCGGGGATGCCGTAGGGAGCCGGCAGACCAGCGCTGCCGGCCCGGCCGCGCAGGTCCGGGGCGTACAGATCGATGTCGCCGAGCTGCTCGGCGACGGCGCCGAAGGACAGGCTGTTGCCCGTGATGCCGTGCAGGGCGATGACCGCGGGCCCTTCGCCGGGCCACCGGGTCACGGCGAGATCGCCTCCTCGTACGGGGACGGCGAGTTCCTGCGGAGTACGCGTGGTCATGCGGACCTCTTCCATCTGTTCGGTCTCCTGCTGCCCGGCGCGACGCGACCGCCCGCCGTCGTGGAGACGGCCGGCAAGAAGGGTGTCCCGAGAACGAGCGCGGGTTCAAGGCCGTGGCCGCGTGCGACCAGATCGGCGGCCGCCCGGAACGTGCGGCCGGCCTCGACGGTGCGGCGGTACTCGTCGGGCGAACGCCCGCTTCAACGGAGAGGGTGACCACTCCGGTTCTTCATGATGAGCGCTATGGGGCGGGGTGCTGGGGACGGGGGTGCAGGCCGGGGCCGACGGGACGGCCGGCCAGCGGAGTGGGGGAGAGGGCGGCGGGTTCCTCGCCGGGCTCCAGGAGTGTGTCGGCGGCGCCGACGATGAGGGGGTCGGGGCGGCCGACGGCTGCTTCGTCCTTGCTGTCGTAGTCGATGCGCCACAACAGGCTGCGCATGGCTTCGAGGCGCCCGCGTCGTTTGTCGTTGCTCTTGACCACCGTCCACGAGGCGTGGTCCGTGTCGGTCGCGCGGAACATCTCGACCTTCGCGGTGGTGTAGGCGTCCCACAGGTCCAGTGAGGCGAGGTCGGTGGGAGACAGTTTCCACTGCCGCACCGGATCGACCTGGCGAATCGCGAAGCGGGTGCGCTGTTCGGCACGGGAGACCGAGAACCAGAACTTGACCAGCAGGATCCCGTCCTCCACGAGCATCGCCTCGAAGGCCGGACACTGCCGCAGGAACAGCTCGTACTCCTCGGGAGTGCAGAACCCCATCACCTTCTCGACACCGGCGCGGTTGTACCAGGAGCGGTCGAAGAAGACGATCTCACCGGCGGCCGGCAGGTGGGCGACGTACCGCTGGAAGTACCACTGTCCAGCCTCCCGCTCGGTCGGCTTGTCCAGGGCGACGATCCGTGCTCCGCGGGGGTTGAGCCGCTCGGTGAACCGCCGGATCGTGCCGCCCTTGCCCGCCGCGTCCCGCCCTTCGCAGACCACCACCAGCCGCGCACCGGTCTCCTTCACCCAGCGCTGCAGCTTCAGCAGCTCGATCTGCAGGATCCGCTTGGTCCGCTCGTACTCCGCACGACGGATCTTGTGTTCGTACGGATAGTTCTCCCGCCACGTACGAATCGGAGCGCCGGAGGACTCCAACAGTACGGGCTGCTCCGGCCGGCGATCATCCACGCTGAGCCCGGACAGCAGCTCCTCGGCTTCCGTCCGCGGCGATTCCTGTTCGTTCACGCGGTGCGCCTACCCGCCGCAAGCCGTCCGTATGGCCCCCGAGTCCCAGGCCTGTGCCTCCGCCGGCTCCCCATGCCGCACAGAAGTGGCTCGGCCGCGTGCCGGCCGGTCACGGTGGTGGACGTCCTGGGTCACAGTCCGCCACGGTGGAGGAAGGACAGGCCTTGACCTTGCGCCTCAGGCGCGGCTCCCGGCCGCTGTCCGGAGACGTCGTGGCCGTGGCCGTTGTCAGGAGGGCCGCCGGGGCGGATGACCGGTGTGGAGCGGCGTGTCAGGCCTACGCCGGCGAGGACGACCACCATCCCGAGGGCGATGCGGAGGCTGAAGTCCTCGTGGAGGACGACGATGCCCAGTGCCACGGAGACCACGGGCAACAGGTAGCCCACGGTGGCGGTGTTGGTGGCGCCTTCGGCCGCGATGTTGCGGTACGTGAGGTGGAAGGTGACTCCGGTGGCGACGACGCCGAGGACCAGCGTGGCGATCAGCTGACTCGGGCCGATCTCGATCCGCGTCAGCCCGCCCAGCGCCAGGGCCGGCGCGGTGAGGACGGTCGCGGCGATGAGCTGCGCCGCGGACAGCGCGATGGTCGGGATGCCCTTGCCGACCAGGTGGCGGCTCATGAAGAGGAAGCCGACCGCGTATGCGGCGGCCGCGCCGACGATGGCGAGGGCGCCCCAGCCGCCCGACTCCCTGGCCTGCCACGGCGCGAAGATCAGCACCACTCCGGTGAATCCGAGCAGCATCCCGGTGACGCGCCCCGGACGCAGACGGCGTTCGGGACCGACGGCCGCGCCGAGCAGCAGGGACCACAGGGGGGTCGTGGCGTTCAGGACGCCTGCGACCCCCGAGTCGACGCTCTGCTGCCCGAAGCTGAACAGGGCGAACGGCAGGGCGTTGCAGAAGAAGGCCGCCACGACGACACGGCCCCATAGAGCCGGGCTGCGCGGCAGCCGCCGACCGGAGAGCAGGCAGAGGACGAGCAGGGTGGCCGCCCCGAGGAGGCAGCGGCTGAACGTGACCTGCACGGGGGTCAGTGCCTCCAGGGCCACCTCGATCCACAGGAAGGTCGATCCCCACAGCAAGGCGAGGACGCCGATCCGCGCCCCGCCCCGGCTCCTGTTCCTGACAGCGCTCACCGCTACCTCCCGTTCGGTCCTGGCATGAACGCTGCCGCAGAGCTGTCGTAAGAACAAGCAAAAGGTGCTGCACCTCGCTTAAGCTGTGCTACATGCTCGATGTGAGACGTCTGCAGGTCCTGCGCGCCGTGATCACCAGCGGCTCGGTGACGGCGGCGGCCGCCAACCTCGGCTACACCCCCTCCGCGATCAGCCAGCAGATCTCGGTCCTGGAGCGGGAAGCGGGGAGCGCGCTGCTGGAGCGGGCCGGCCGGGGAGTGCGCCCGACCGCCGCCGGACTGCTGCTCACCCGGTACGCGGCCCTCATCAGCGAGCACCTCGCCGAGGCCGAGAGCGCGTTGGCCGATCTGCGGGCCGGCCGGGAGGGCAGGCTGACCGTCCGCTACTTCGCCTCCGTCGGACCGACGCTGCTGGCACCCGCCCTGGCCCGCGTACGCCGTGAGCACCCGGCGGTCGCGATCGACCCGGGGCTGGCCGATCCCGATGACGCGATGGCGCAGGTGTGCCGGGGCGAGGCCGACCTGGCCGTCGTCGTCCGACCGCCCACCGACGCGTCCCGGAACGGCGTACGGGTCGTGCACCTGCTCGACGATCCGTACCGAGCGGTCCTCCCCGCCGGACACCCGCTCTCGGCGAAGCACGTGCTCGACCTCGCGGACCTCGCCGGTGAGCCCTGGGTCGGCAGCGAGCCTCCCGGCCCCTGCCTCACACCGATCACCGACGGCTGCGCCGCTGCGGGCTTCAGCCCGGACTTCGCGGCCACGTCGCAGGACTACGCCACCGCACAGGGCTTCGTCGCCGCTGGCCTGGGCGTCAGTCTCGTCCCGCGACTGGGACTGAGCGCCCGTCATCCCGGCGTCGCCGTCCGCCGCGTCCGGCGCCCGGAGCCGGTCAGGTCGCTCCACGCCGTCTTCCGGGCCGGATCCCTGGAACAGCCCGTCCTGCGGACTCTGCTCGATGCCCTCCGAGCCTCGGCCGAGGCGCAGGAGCATGGGGCGGCGAAAAGCGAAGAGGACGACGCACGGGCGACGTAGGGCGGATCCACGTCCAGGGGCAGCCGTTCACCGCATGGGCGTCTTCGACCTCAGCAGCCGAACCGGGGGCCTGCTGCGGAACACGGTTGCCGCGCCGGAACGGTCGGCAGTCCTCTCGCTCGTACCAGCGGGAGTCGGCGATGCCCTGGAGCGAGCAGGTGGGCGGCGGCCGGGCTCCGAGTGAGCCGGGGAGCGGCGCTCTCGGTAGCGTGGGCCGTCTGCCACATGCGAGACCCCGCGCGTCCCGGTGGGTTCGTGCGGGGGCTTTCGACGAGGAGGGACGAGACGCGATGAGTGAACCGACCAAGCCGGAGGTCGACGTTCCGGAGGGTGACGCTCCTGCCGAGCTGACCGTCCGGGACCTGGTCGTCGGGGCCGGGCCCGAGGTGAAGGCGGGCATGGTCGTCAGGGTGCACTACGTCGGGGTGACCTTCGAGACCGGGAAGGAGTTCGACGCCTCGTGGGACCGGGGCGAGCCGTTCAAGTTCGCCCTGGGCGGTGGCCGGGTCATCAAAGGCTGGGACCGTGGCGTCAAGGGGATGAGGGTCGGCGGACGGCGCCAGATCATCGTTCCCCCGCGTCTCGGCTACGGCGACCAGTCGCCCTCGCCCCTGATCCCCGCCGGTTCGGCCCTGGTCTTCGTGGTGGACTTGCTGGACGTGTACTCGGGCACAGGCGGGTGGAGCAGGGGTGAGTGAACCCGGCCACTCCTCTCGTCCGGGCGGCGGTGTGCTCGCCGCTCTCGGCAGACGTCGAGAGCGGCACACCACCGGCCATGCGGTTCACCCGGTGTCGGCCGTCTCATCCGTACGGGCCCAGGTGTGTTCGATCTCTTCGACGATGCGGACGGCTGCCGTGAGGGCCGTGCCGAAGACGGGCCACTCGCCGGGAGTGTCGTGTCGCTCCCGGCGTACCGCCATGGTCAGGTCCCGGTAGCGGCGCATGGCGTCCTCGACGCACGCGCGGAGCTTGCCCGCGTCCTCGGGGCCCTGAGGGGGGTCGAGACACTCCAGGGCGGTGGCGGTACCGGCCAGCAGCTCCGCGTACGCCCCGAGGCTCCGCATCGCCTCAGGGGCACGCCGGGCGTAGTCGAGGGCGCGGGCGATGGAGCGGATATGGGTGGCCGTGCGCTCGATCATGCTGATCGTGTCGTGACAGCGTTGGAGGGTGTCGGCGGCGTGGTCCCAGGGCTGACGGGGGTTGAGCCTGGTGTTCTCCTCCTCCCTGTCGACCGCGGCACGGGTCCGCGCCGCGCGGGCGGCGAGGTCCTCGCAGCGGTGCGCCCAGTCCTCCTCCGATCCGTCCTCGGCGGTGCCGTCCGTCGCTGCGTCGGCCAGGTCCCGTAGCAGGTCTGCGGTACGGGCCGCCAGGTCCGCGGTCAGCTGCCGTGCCCTATCGGTGTGGGGTGCAGGCGCGACCGCGAGATGGGCGACCAGTCCGCAGCCCACGCCGATGGCCGCGGCCGCCACGAGGTGTCCGATGTAGTCGATCTCACCGCCGCCGCCCGCGAACGCGAACAACGCGACGACCGGGACCTGGGCGCCCTGTCGGCCCAGGAGGTCGAGTCGTGCCCCCAGCAGGGCGATGAAGGCGAGGACTCCCACGCTCCAGACGTGGACGCCGGCGGTGCTGCCGAACGCCGCCGCTCCGGCCGTTCCCAGCGCCATGGCCCCCAGGTACTGCACGGAGTCCCACAAGGAGCGGTAGACCGTCGACTGCAGCGACAGCAGCGCGGTGAAGGTGGCGAAGGCCGTCACCGTGGGCGGCAGCAGCCTGGCCGCGAGCCACCAGGCGACCGCGGCGGCAGCGGCTCCCTTGGCCTGCAACAGCAGCGCGTCCCGCGCCTCGCCGGGCCCCCGCGCCGCACGGCGCACGAACTCCCAGCGGACCCGGACCTGCCGTCGGCACCACTGCCTGGCCGCGCCGATCCGGCTCGGTTTCCCGCCGCGCCTCAGCACTCGCTCGACCACGGGTGCGAGCGGGGACGGCGGGCGGCGCGTGGGGGCACGGCCAAGCGTCGCGCCGGGCGGACGCGCATCCGCCGCGGCAGGTCACGTGTGAGCCGGCCGTCGAGCGTCGTGCGCCACCTGACGTCGCGGTACCGGGAGCGCACGGGGGCCAGCGCCCTGGTCCCCAACTCGCTGCCGAGGAAAGGATCGTCGAGCACCACCTCGGTGATCAGTCCCTCGGCACACCGCTCGCACGCCCGGTACGTCACCCGGCCCACCACCGTGCGGGAGTGCACCAGCAGCAGGCACTCGAGGCCGTCGCCGCCGGTGTCGGGGCAGGGCACCGGCCGGATGTCGCGACAGGCCAGGAGCCGACGATGCCATCTGCCCCACGGCCGCCCGGAGCGCCGGTGCCGTCCGTCGGGGCGATGGTGCGGGGAGCCTGACCGCCGCACAGGGAACCGGGCGTGCGCGGGGGTCACTGCGGTCGTCTGGATTCCCATGCGGTCCCGCGTGCCCCGAGGGCCGCGACCAATGCCTGGCACCGACGCGTCGTGCTCCCGATGCGGCCCGCCGCGTCGGCGAGGCAGCACGGCGAGGCGGGTGCGCCGGTCTCCGGCGGGTTCCTCAAGGACCACCGGGAGGCGGAGTGGTGAGCCGACCGGAAGAGCGGGGCCCGAGCGCGCCCTGGGGGGCGCGGCCGGGAGATGCCGCCGCGGTCCGACGCCGAACGCGCACCGCTGCCGGACAGGCCAAGCGCGGCCACCGACGGGCCCTCTCCTCGCCTGCCGTCCTCCTGGATCGCCATCGTGGTTCTCGCTCAGGGCGCGTGGCGAGCGACAGGGTGCGCGCGCGAAGGGACGAGGGAGGGAAATGTTCGCCGCAGCAAGGCATCGAGACGTCGGGTATGGGGCGCCGCGGCCGCCGCGGTGACGTTGACGGTCCTCGCGTCGGTTCCTCCCGCCGATGTGCGCCCCAGGACGCGGGGGGTCAGATTGGATGTATCCGCCTCGTCGAAGGAAACGCCGACGGGCGGCCCAGAACGACAGGGAGGAACGTGTCATGACAACCCCTGTGAGGGAACCCGGCTCGAGAAGCACGGCACACAGCAGCGGCTGGCTCGTGTTCGCCGCCGTGATGATGATCTTCAGTGGCATCATGGCGCTGCTCGCGGGCATCTCGGCCATCGCCGACGACGACGTCTTCGTCGCCACTGACGACTACGTCTACAAGCTCGACCTCACCGGCTGGGGCTGGATCCACCTCATCCTGGGCGTCGTGATCGCCCTGGCCGGCTTCGCCCTCTTCAAGGGCGCCACATGGGCCCGGATCGTCGGCGTGGTGCTCGCGGGTCTCAGCATGATCGCGAACTTCATGTGGCTTCCGCACACCCCGTGGTGGGCGCTGCTCTTCATCGCGATCGACGCCTTCGTCATCTGGGCCCTGTGTGTGGCCCCCGCGCCGCGCGGGGACTGACGTCCGTGGCCTCGACGCCGGTGGCCGGCGGGACAGCGGCAGGGTCGCTTCCGGACCTGATGCTCGTTGTGGGCGTCGCCGGGTCGGGCAAGTCCACGGTGGGTCGCCTCCTCGCCGAGCGCCTGGGCTGGGCGTATCGGGACGCGGACGAATTCCACCCGGAGGCCAACCGCGTCAAGATGGCCGCCGGGCACGCCCTCACGGACGGCGACCGCGCACCGTGGCTCGAAGCCATCGGCGCGTGGATGGACCAGGCGCTCGCGGCGCACCGGCAGGCCGTCGTGACCTGCTCCGCGCTCAAGCGCCACTATCGGGACACACTGCTGGCAGGGCGGCCGGGAGTCCTCCTGGTGTACCTGCACGGCTCGCGCGAGCTGCTGACGTCCCGGCTGGCGTCGCGGCACGGTCACTTCTTCCCGGCAGACCTGCTGGACAGCCAGCTCGCGGCCCTCGAGGAGCCGGAACCCGATGAACACCCGCTGGTGGTGGAGATCGACCAGCCTCCGGAGGCCATCGTCACAGGAGTGCTCTCGCTGATGCGCCGGGGATCTCCTTCCACGGGGCCGCCGACCGGAGCGGACACGGAGCGGACCGTCCACACCGCCGGGGCCGAAGCCCCTGCCGACACGATCAGTCCGACAGGCGCGCAATGGCAGTTGCACCACGGCGAACAGAGCGCCTTCGTCGTCCAGTTGGGCGGCGCTCTGCGCGACTACACGGTGAACGGCCGACCGCTGCTCGACGGATTCCCCGCCGGCTCCGCCATCACGGGCGGGCGGGGGCAACTGCTCGTCCCCTGGCCGAACCGGGTGGGCGGCGGCCGCTACCGGTTCGGCGGCCGGGAACGGCAACTTCCGCTGAGCGAGGTGGAGAAGAGCAACGCGATCCACGGTCTGCTGCGCTGGAGCCTGTGGAAGCTGCTCGCCCGCACCGAGGACGCGGTGGCGGTCGGCACGACGCTCTGCCCCCAGCCCGGCTACCCGTTTCTTCTCGATGTCCGTGTCGAGTACCGGCTGGGGCCCGAAGGGCTCGAGACCGCCGTCTTCGCCACCAACACCGGCGCTGAGCCGGCACCTTACGGCGTGGGTCAGCACCCCTATCTGACGGTCGGCACCGACCTCGTCGACACCGTGCTGCTGACCGTACCCGCCCGGTACTTTCTCCGTACCGACGAGCGAGGCCTACCGTTGCGCCAGGATTCCGTGGACGGTACCCCGTACGACTTCCGCACCCCCCGAGCCATCGGCGACCTGCGACTGGACACCGCCTTCACCGGACTCGACCGCGCTCAGGGCGGCCGGGCCGTCGTGCGGCTGGCGCACCCCTCCGGGCTGCGGGGTGTCGATCTCTGGCTCGGCGAAGGCACCCGGTACGTGCAGGTGTACACAGGTGACACGCTGGCCGAACCCGAGCGGCGACGCCGCGGGGTCGCCGTGGAGGCGATGTCCTGTCCGCCGGACGCCTTTCGCAGCGGCACGGACCTCACCGTCCTGGAGCCGGGCGCCACGCACGTGCTCCGGTGGGGCCTGAGCCCCTGGGGCGACCCGTGAACCGGCCCAGACATCACGGCGTCGTGCCACGGATGACCGCGGAGGACTTTCGCGGGCTCTACGAGCGGCTGCGGCGCGAGGCGGCGCGGTCGGCGGGGGACGGCCGTCCTGGCGCCCTGCGGTATCTGACGCCCGAGCGCGTGGCGGCGGCCGCCACGGAAGTCCGCCTCGGGCGCACGGTGTCGCTGGCCGCCCCGATCGAGACCCGACCGGGCCCCGACGCCCCCGAGCCCGCGGAGCACCGGATGACCGGCCCCGCTCCGGGGGACCTCACGGCGGACGGCGTGCACTTCGCCACCGACCGCTTCGCCATGAACGTGCACGGCGACTCGGACAGCCACCTCGACGCCCTCTGTCACGTCGTGTACGACGCGGAGCTGTACGGCGGGGTGCCGGCGACCAGTCTGACAGCCGGGGGTGCCCGAGCGCTCTCCGTGGACCTGGTCGCCGACGGCATCGCCGGCCGTGGTGTGCTGCTGGACATCCCCCGGCTGCGCGGCGTGCCCTGGCTGGAACCGGGTGACAACGTGACGCCGGACGACCTGACGGCCGCCGAGGCGGCGCAAGGGGTCCGCGTCGGACCGGGGGACCTTCTGCTCGTCCGCGTGGGACATCGTCTCCGCCGTACGGAGCGCGGACCGTGGCACTCGGCGACCGCTCGGGCGGGTCTGCACCCGACCGCTCTGGAGTTCCTGGCCGAGCGGAAGGTGGCGGTCCTGGGCGGGGACGGCAACAACGACACCGCGCCCAGCGCCGTGGAGGGCGTCGACTTCCCCGTACACGTCCTGGCCATCCGTGCCATGGGCATCCATCTGATGGACTACCTGCGGTTCGAGGACCTGGCGGCGCTCTGCGCGCGAGCGGAGCGCTGGAGTTTCCTCTGTGTGATCGCCCCCCTCCGGCTGCCCGGAGCCACGGGCTCGCCCGTGAACCCGATCGCGGTGCTCTGACCGGGCGCGCCGGACGGTCACCACCCTCCGGTCGCCGCTCAGGCGGAGGGCGGATACGTTCGAACGAGTGGACCGCTCGGCCCCGCGCGGCGGGAGACAGGGTCCGGCGCCAGGTCGGGCCCGTGATCACAAGGACGGTGGTCGTCGTGGGCGACGCCCCTCACTACGACGTCATCATCATCGGTACCGGCGCCGGCGGCGGCACCCTCGCCCATCGGCTCGCCCCGTCGGGCAAGCGGGTGCTCCTCGTCGAGCGCGGGGACTACCTGCCGCGTGAACGGGACAACTGGGATTCGACGGCCGTGTTCGTCAAGGCCAAGTACCGGGCACCGGAGTTCTGGATCGACCGGGACGGGGCCGAGTTCCCGCCCGAGGTCAACTACTACGTGGGGGGCAACACCAAGTTCTACGGTGCGGCCCTCTTCCGGCTCCGGCCCGAGGACTTCGGTGAAATCCGTCATCACGGCGGCCTTTCTCCCGCGTGGCCCATCCGGTACGAGGATCTGGAGCCGTACTACACGCAGGCCGAGCACCTCTACCTCGTCCACGGACGACACGGCGAGGACCCCGGCGAGGGTCCGGTGAGCGCGCAGTACGCCCATCCGCCCGTGGAGCACGAGCCTCGCATCCAGCAGCTGAGCGACGATCTCGAGAAGCGCGGACTGCACCCGTTCCATCTGCCGATAGGCGTCAACCTCACGCAGGAGAACGGGGGTCGGGCCACCCACTCCAGTGTCTGCATCCGATGCAACCGGGTCGACGGCTTCCCGTGTCTGGTGCGCGGAAAGTCCGACGCCGAGGTGATCTGCGTCGAGCCGGCCCTGGAGCACCCCAACGTCGAGATGGTCACGAACACGCGGGTGGTCCGTCTGGAGACCGACGCGACGGGACGCAGTGTCAGCGCGGTCGTCGGCCGGCTCCCCGACGGCTCGGAGGTCCGGTTCACGGCGGACGTGGTGGTCGTCTCCTGCGGGGCGGTCAACTCCGCGGCACTGCTGCTTGCCTCGGCGGACGAGCACCATCCCCACGGCCTCGCGAACAGTTCCGACGTGGTCGGCCGCTTCTACATGCGCCACAACAACCTGGCCCTGATGGCCATTTCGAAGGAGCCCAACGACACGCAGTTCCAGAAGACCCTCGCCCTCAACGACTGGTACCTCGGGGCGGACGACTGGGACTACCCGCTGGGCGGCATCCAGATGCTCGGAAAGTCGGACGCGGAGCAGATCCACGGTGAGGCCCCCCGGTGGGCCGGCACGGTCACGCCCGACATGCCGTTCGAGGTGATGGCCCATCATGCCGTCGACTTCTGGCTGTGCGGAGAGGACCTGCCGCTGCCGGACAACCGCGTCACCCTCGACCAGGACTCCCGCGTCCACCTCGCCCTCGACGAGAAGAACAACGTCGAGGGCCTGAAGCGCCTGAGGCACAAGCTGCAAGGCATGCTCGGCCATCTCGGCATGCACGAGCACCACTTGCTGTCCCGCAGCATCTACCTGCACAAGGGCATGCCGATCGGCGCGACGGCCCACCAGGCCGGCACCGTACGCTTCGGCGACGACCCCGCCGCCTCCGCTCTGGACGTCCACTGCAAAGCCCACGACCTCGACAACCTGTACGTCGTCGACACGAGCTTCTTCCCGAGCATCGGAGCCGTGAACCCGTCATTGACGGCCATCGCCAACGCCCTGAGGGTCGGCGACCACCTCGTGGACCGGCTGAGCTGAGGCCCCCGGGCCGTTGGTCCGATCGGACGAAGATGCCCGGTGCGGCGGCCCCAACGGACGAGTACCGGACGCCCTGCCCGCCGCGGCCGTGATTGCGTGGATCCACGGCCGGGCGGACCGGAGCCGCGCAGCGAGGAGGCGGGACATCTTGGATTCCACCGTGGAAGCACCGCGGGATGTGATCCCGACAGATCTGCTGAAGGGCCAGAAGGCCCTGGTCACCGGCGCCAACTCGGGCATCGGCAAGGCCACCGCCCTCGGCCTGGGCCGGGCCGGCGCGGATGTGGTCGTGAACTACGTCGTAGGCCGTGACGATGCCGAGGAAGTGGTCAAGGAGCTCACCTCCTTCGGGGTGCGCGCGGCGGCCTACGAAGCGGACGTGTCACAGGAGGACCAGGTCACCGCCATGGTGGACCGGATGGTCCAGGAGTTCGGGACGATCGACATCATGGTCGCCAACGCCGGTCTGCAGCGGGACGCCCGGTTCACCGACATGACGCTGGCGCAGTGGCAGAAGGTCATCGACGTCAACCTCACCGGCCAGTTCCTCTGCGCCAGGGAGGCGACCAAGGAGTTCCGGCGTCGCGGGGTCGTCCCCGAGGTGTCCCGCGCGGCCGGGAAGATCATCTGCATGAGCTCGGTGCACCAGCTCATCCCCTGGGCGGGCCACGTCAACTACGCCTCCTCCAAAGGCGGCGTCCAGATGATGATGCAGACCCTCGCCCAGGAGCTCGCGCCGGAGAAGATCCGGGTGAACGCCGTCGCCCCCGGGGCGATCAAGACGCCGATCAACCGCGCGGCCTGGGAGACCCCGGAGGCCCGGGACGAACTGCTGAAGCTGATTCCGTACGACCGGATCGGTGACCCCGAGGACATCGCGCACGCGGTGGTCGCACTCGCCTCGGACCTCATGGACTACGTGGTGGGGACCACCCTGTACGTCGACGGCGGCATGACGCTCTTCCCGGGCTTCGCCACCGGCGGCTGACCCTCTGACGGCCCTTCACGACCACGAACACGAAGGCACGCATGCCCACATCGCTCCATCTGCTGGCGGATGCCCCGGCCCAACTCCTCCCGGCCCGGGAACTCATGGCCTTCACTCTGGCGTCCCACATCATCCTGGTGCCCCTGGGCGTGGCCTTTCCCTTCATCACCCTGGTCACGCACTACCGCGGGCTGCGCCGCAAGGACGCCGACGCGCTGCTCCTGGCGCGGCGCTGGTCGGCCGTCATGGCGGTGCAGTTCGCACTCGGCATCGTCACCGGCACGGTGCTCTCCTTCGAGTTCGGCCTGCTCTGGCCCGGTCTGATGGGCCGATGGGGCGACGTCTTCGGGATCGGATTCGGTGTCGAGGCCTGGGCGTTCTTCCTCGAGGCGGTTCTCATCGCCGTCTACCTGTACGGATGGCGGCGGCTGAAGCCCCGTACGCACTTCCTGCTCGGGCTGCCGCTCCCGGCCGCCGCACTGCTCGGGGCGTTCGGCATCCTGGCCGCCAACTCATGGATGAACACCCCGCAGGGCTTCGCTCTGGACTCCGAGGGCAACCCGGTCGACGTGAGCGTCTGGAAGGCGATCTTCACGCCGATGTTCGGGCCTCAGTACTGGCACTTCGTCGTCGCGATGATCATCACCGCGGGCTTCATGGTGGCCGGTGTCTACGCCGTGGGCTGGCTGCGCGGCCGCCGGGACCGCTATCACCGCCTCGGTTTCGCGGTCCCGTTCACCATCGCCGCCGTGGCCACCCCGGTGCAGTTCGTCCTCGGCGATTCCATCGCCCGGTCGGTGTTTCACAAGCAACCGGTGAAGTTCGCCGCGATGGAGATCGTCTGGAAGACCGACACCCGTGTGCCGGAGTACCTCTTCGGGCGCCTGAACACCGACGGTTCCGTCTCGGGCGGCATCAAGATCCCGCTGCTCGACTCGGTCCTGGCCGGATTCAGTCCGAACACCGAGGTGAGGGGACTGACCTCGGTCCCGGCGGACCAGCGTCCCACCGCCACTCAGGCGACCATCGCCCACTGGGCCTTCGACATCATGGTCCTGCTCGGTTCCGCCCTGGTGCTGCTCGCCCTCTGGTACGGACTGATCTGGCTCCGGCACCGCCGACTGCCCGCCTCGAAGTGGTTCTACCGCTCCGCGGCCTGTGCGGGCGTCGCCTCCGTCGTGGCCGTCGAGTGCGGCTGGATCGCCACCGAGGTGGGGCGCCAGCCCTGGATCGTCTACGAGAACATGCGGGTCGCCGAAGCGGTGACGTCGACCCGCTCCACCACCCTCTGGATCATGTTCGGGGTGGTGCTGGTGGTGTACGTGTTCCTCTTCGGCTCGTTCCTCGTCGTCCTGCTCAAGATGCGCACGCGCTGGCGGCTCGCCGACGAACAACGGGCCGTGGGCGGTACGCCCCACGCACCGGAGGCGGACACCCCGTACGGACCCCGGGCGCCCCTCGCCGCGGGTGACTCCGCCGTCGGCGGGGGAACCGCTCGTGCCGAGGACGGCCGCCCATGACCGCCGACCTGATCGCCGTGACGCTTCTCCTGGCCGTTGCCGCGTACGCCTGCGCGGGTGGCACGGACTACGGGGCCGGTTTCTGGGATCTGACGGCGGGCGGCGCGGAACGCGGCGAGCGCCCTCGCCGGCTCATCGACCATGCGATGACCCCCGTGTGGGAGGTCAACAACGTCTGGCTGATCTTCGTTCTCGTCATCATGTGGACCGGTTTCCCCACGCTGTTCCAGACCGTGTTCTCCGCCATGTGGCTCCCGCTGGCTCTGGCCGCCGTGGGCCTGGTCCTGCGAGGCGCCGGCTTCGCGTTCCGTAAACCCTCCCGGCGGCTCGTCGACCGACGGCTGTACGGTGCCGTGTTCGCCGTCGCCTCGCTCGTCACGCCGTTCTTCCTCGGAGCCGCCGTCGGCGGGATCGCCTCGGGCCGGGTGGCGCGGGGTACCGAGGCATCGGCGGACGCCTGGGCCAACCCCACCTCCCTGGTGTTCGGGCTCCTCGCCATCGCGACCACGGCCCTTCTCGGCGCGGTGTTCCTCACGGGAGACGCCCGCCGGTACGACATGCCGGATCTGGTCGGCTACTTCCGGGCGCGGGCGCTGGGCAGCCTCGCCGCCGTCACCCTCCTGGCGGTGGTCACCGGCTTCGTCACCCACGAGGACGCTCCCCACGTCTGGCACGGACTCACCCACGGCCTCGGGTTGTTCTTCGTCGTTCTGGCGGGGGCGGCCACACTCGCGACAGCCCTGCTCCTCCTGCGGACGCCGGGCACATGGGTGCGCCTCACGGCGGTCGGGGTCGTCGCGTCCGCCGTCATCGCCTGGGGCATGGCCCAGCGCCCCTACCTCATCCCCACCTCGCTCACCGTGGCCGACGGCGCGGGGGCGCCCTCCACCCTGACATGGCTGGCGATCGTCACCCTGGTGGCCCTCGTGCTCGTCGTGCCGGCCGTCGTCTTCCTCTACTGGCTCGACACCCACGGTGAGCTGGAAGAGCTCACGGAAGCCGAGCTCCGAGGAGGAAGCGGGGCGGACGGTGACGGTGCGGCCCCCGGAGGCTGACGGCCCACGCCCACGCCGGAACCACCCCTCGCGCCCGGACGCCGACCAAGGAAGCCGCTGTGACCGACGACGAGATCCTTCTCGGACTCTCCCTGACGGTGGTGCTCGCCACCGGCTCGCAGATCCTGGCGAGCAAGCTGCGCGTCCCGGCCCTGATCATCCTGCTCCCGGTGGGCTTCGCCGCCGGCGCGATGACGGACGTCATCCACCCGGACAAGCTGCTGGGGCCTGACTTCTCGAACCTGGTGTCGCTGTCCGTCGCGGTGATCCTCTACGACGCCGGTCTGGGACTCGACCCGCGGAAACTCGCCCACCACACCCGGGGCGTCGTAGGCAGGCTGCTCCTGTACGGCCTGGTGCTGACGTTCCTCGTCGTCGGGGCGGTGGCGCCGGCGATGTTCGGCATGCCCCTGCGCGTGGCCGCGATGCTCGGCATGATCCTCGTCGTCTCGGGCCCCACGGTCGTGGGGCCGATCCTCGACTTCGTGCGGCCGAGCGACAAGGTGCGGCACATCCTCATCTGGGAGGGGACGCTGACCGACCCGATCGGCGCCATCCTCGGTGCCCTCACCTTCCACGCGGTCGCCTCGTCGCAGATCGACATCGGCCGGGGTTACCAGCTGGGCCAGTTCGCCCTCAGCCTCGCCTTCGGGCTGCTGGGCGGGGCCGTCGCAACGGCGCTCCTGTGGTTCACCCTGCGTACCCTGCGACTCGGCGAAACGCTGGGAACCCTGGCACAACTCGCCGTCGTGATCGGCGTGTCGGCGGGCTGCGACATCGTACGGGACGACACGGGGCTCATCGCCGCCATCGTGGCGGGACTCGCCGTCTCCAACATCCGCGGCTTCGACATGCCCGCGCGAAGGCCCTTCCTGGAGACGCTGGTCCAGCTGATCATCGGACTCCTGTTCATCTCCATCTCCTCCACCGTCACCCCGGCGTCCCTGGTGCCGGTGCTCCTCCCGGCTCTCGGCCTGATCGCGATCCTCGTCCTGGTGGTCCGACCGCTCGTGGCCTTCGCCGCCGCAGCGCGCACGGACCTCTCACGCGGCGAGCGGGCCTTCGTCGGGTGGATGGACCCACGCGGAATCGTCGCGGCGGCCACGGCGTCGGCGTTCTCGGCGGGGCTTGTCGAACGGGGAGTGGCCGGGGCGGCGAAGATCCTCCCCGTCACCTTCCTGGTGATCGTGGGAACCGTTCTGCTGTACGCGCTGACGGCGGCACCGGTTGCCAGGCGGCTCGGCGTCGTCAAGGCCGAGGGCGGGCGTGTGCTCCTGGTGGGGGGCGAACCATGGGTGGTCGACCTGGGGAGGGCCCTGCGGTCCGCCGGCCTCGAGGTGCTGATGTGGGCGGGACGCGACGAGGAACGGGGAGAGATCAAACGGGCGGGCCTCGATCTGGCCAAAGGCGATCTCCTGGCCACGGGCATCAACCCCGGGGCTCGTCTGGAGGGCGTGACAGCGGTGTTCCTGGCCACCGACGACGACGACTTCAACGCGCTGGCCTCCATCGTGATGCAGGACAACGTCGAGGGCCCCGTCTACCGGGTGGGGCCGCCGCACGACAGCCACGGCGTGGTCGCTCCGTACACGGGCGGCGACATCCTCTTCGGCCCCCACCTCGTCCGTCATGCCCTGGCGGAGCGTTACGAGCGTGGCGCCCGGTTCGTCGTGCAACCCGCCTCCGCCCCGCTGCCGCCTGAGCACGACACGCTCTTCGTGGTACGGGCCGGCCACCGCCTGGAGCCGGTCACCGAGAGGCAACGTGCCGTCCCTCAAGGGGACGACACCGTCGTCCTCCTCAGTCCCGTCCCTGCGACCGCCGGACAGTGAACATCGACACGCACTCCGTACGACTACGTCCCGCCCCTCCGCTCCCCCTTGAGCGTCGCGTCCAGGGTGATGGCCGCGTCGATCAGGGCCAAGTGCGTGAAAGCCTGCGGGAAATTGCCCAGCTGTCGCCCTGTCAGGGCGATCTCCTCGGAGTACAGGCCCAGGTGGTTGGCGTAGGTGAGCATCTTCTCCAGTACCAGCCTGGCCTGATCCGTGCGACCGGCCCGCGCCAGCGCGTCGACGTACATGAACGTGCACAGGGAGAAGGTTCCCTCGGAGCCGCGCAGTCCGTCCGGTGACGCCTCGGGGTTGTAGCGGTAGACCAGGCTGTCGCTGACCAGTTCGCGATCCATCGCGTCCAGGGTGGACTTCCACATCGGGTCGTCGGGCATGATGAAGCCCACCGTCGGCATGCGCAGCAGCGACGAGTCGAGCACGTCGTTGCCGTAGTGCTGCACGAACGCCTGCTTCTGGGGGTCCCAACCCCTGCTGAGCACCTGGTCGTACAGATTGTCGCGCTCGGTCACCCAACGGCCGCGGGCCGCCGGTCGGCCGTCGTCGTACGAGATCCGCAGGGCGCGGTCGAAGGCGACCCAGGACATCACTCGGCCGTAGGTGAAGTCCTTCCGGCCGCCGCGGGTCTCCCACAACCCCTCTCCGGGCTGGTCCCAGTGGTCGACCAGCCAGTCGAGAAGCGTGTGCAGCGCGGCCCAACCCCTGGTGTCGAGGTGAATGCCGTGGCGGTGAGCGAAGTAGATGCTGTCGAGAGCCTCACCGTAGATGTCCAGTTGCAGCTGGGTGGCCGCCCCGTTGCCGATGCGGACCGGGGCGGAGCCGCAGTACCCCTCCCAGTGCTCCAGGCTCTCCTCCTCCATGTCGGACGAGCCGTCCACCCTGTACATGATGTTCAGCGGTCCGGTGCCGTCGCCCTGGCCGGCTTCTTCCTTGACCCGGTCGTGCAGCCAGCTGATGAACGCCGCGGCCTCTTCCTTGAACCCCAGGCCCAGCAGGGCGTACACCGAGAACGAGGCGTCACGGATCCAGGTGAAGCGGTAGTCCCAGTTGCGCTCACCGCCGAGCTGCTCCGGCAGAGCCGTCGTGGGGGCGGCGACCAGGGCGCCGGTCGGCGCGTAGGTCATGAGCTTGAGCGTCACGGCCGAGCGTTCGACCGCCTCGCGCCACCGGCCCGTGTAGGTGGACTGACCGAGCCACGAGCGCCAGAAGCGGACCGTCTCGTCGAAGAGCTCCTGGAACTCCGACACCCGGACCTCGTGAGGCGGACCGTCGGGGGAGGATTCCATGACCAGGCCGCGCTGCTGCCCCGCCCGCAGGGTCAGGCTGAAACGGAGGTCCTTGTCGCCCGAGAGGACGTTCAGGAGCCGCTCGTCCTCCGGTTCACGGACGGCGTGGACAGCGATGTCCATGTCCTCCGAGGTGAACAGGGCCCCGTGTTCCGTGAAGTGAAGCTCGTGGGGCTTGCGGCCGTAGTCGAAGCGCGGAGCGATCTCGCCCTCGAAGGTCATGCTGCCTCGCACACAGCGCAGCATGCGGACCAGCCGGTGCCGCGGCGTCGCCGTCGTCCCGGTCACGGGCATGAAGTCGACGACCTCTCCCGTGCCGGCCTCGGTCATGAAGCGCGTCACCAGGACGGCGGTGTCCGGGTGGTAGAGCTGCTTGGTGGTGTAGGTGTCCGCGGCCGGTCTGACGGTGAAGTGGCCGCCCTTCCGCCGGTCGAGCAGAGCTCCGAAGACGCTGGGGGAATCGAAGCGGGGACAGCAGAACCAGTCGATCGTCGCATCGATCGTCACGAGGGCCGCGGTCTGCAGATCACCGATCAGCCCGTGGTTCTCGATCAGGGTGTATTCATCCATGATGCGCCCCTTTCGTCCCCGGTCGACAAGCCTAGGCCAACGCTGCCGTCCCGTCTCGGTGAGGCGGTGATGCCGAGTCTCTGCCGCTGCGCCGGCCCGGGAACGGCCCTACCGTGAAGTGACAGCGGTCCCGCTGAGCGGCACGGCTCGTATGCCCCAAGGGCATGGGGCCCCTCCCGGTGAAGGGGGCGTGACGTGGGTGTCCTGACGTCCTGGGCGCTCAGGTTCAGGTTGCGCCAGTACGTCAAGGCGAGCCTGTGGATCGTGCCTCTGGCCGGTCTCGTCCTCGGCGCCCTTCTCGCTCAGCTCGCCCTCCACGTGGACGGCACGGGCTGGCCGCCGAGCGGCTGGCGCTACTCCGCGACGACGGCGAGTGACGTGCTCACCGCCATCGTGGGGGCGATGGTGGCGTTGCTCGGATTCGTCGTCACCATCGGCGTGCTCGTCGTGCAGCAGGCGACGGGAACCCTCTCCCCCCGCTATATGCGCCTGTGGTACCGGGACAGGCTGCAGAAGGCGGTGCTCGCGACCTTCACCGGCACGTTCGCCTTCGCGTTCTCCTTGCTGCGCAGCGTCGAGTCCGACTCGGTCCCCGACCTCGGCGTCACCCTGGCCGGTGCGGCGGTGGCCGTCAGCCTCGTGCTCCTGCTCATCTACCTCAATCGGTTCACCCACAGTCTGAGACCGGTGGCCATCGCCGAGTTGGTCACGCACCTGGGGGTGGGCGTCTTCACCACCGGGGCCTCGGCCATCCGGGGCGCGGCGCCGCGAAGAGACGGAGCCGTGCCGTCCGACGGCCCGGTGACGCACATCCGTACGGCGCACGGGGGAGCCGTCCAGGCGTTCAACGTGCCCGGGCTGGTCGCGGAGGCGGCGCGCCACGACTGTCTCTTCGTCGTGACCCGGCTGATCGGAGACTTCGTACCGCCCGGCACCGTCCTCGTCGAGGTGCACGGGGGCACCTCGGCACCGGACCCGGACCGGGTGACCGGTCTGGTCGCCCTGGGGGCCGAGCGCACCATCGAGCAGGACCCCGCCTTCGCTCTGCGGGTTCTCGTCGACATCGCGATCAGGGCCCTCTCGCCGGCGGTGAACGATCCGACGACCGCCGTGCAGGTGGTCAATTACATCGAGTCGCTCCTGCACACCGTCGGCAGTGTGCGACTGCCGGGGCGGTACGTTCTTGCCGATGGGCACGGCCGTGCGCGGCTCGTCCTGCCGGGGCGTGACTGGGAGAGCTACCTTCAGCTCGCCGTCTGCGAGATCCGCGACTACGGAGCATCGTCCGTGCAGATCTGCCGACGGCTCCGCGCCATGCTCGAGGACCTGCTCGACACCCTGCCACCGTCCCAGCACACCGCTGTGCGCGTTCAGTTGCACCTGCTGCAGGAGTCGGTCGAGCGAGAGTTCCCCGACGCCGCCCGCAGGTCCACCGCGCAGGAAGCCGACCGCCAGGGGATCGGCGGGCGCCGTCTACCGCCGGCGTAGCCGGACGTGCCCGGCCGGCGGCCCTTTCCGACGAGGGGCGCGGGTACCGGCTGACCCTGCACAACGGCGCACTCACGCACCGGTCCAGGTCGCCGGCAGCCCTCCCGGCATGTCTGCCGGGCTGACGCTCACCGCCACCAAGCCCCAGCTGATCGGCCTTCTCGCAGGTCAGGGCATCGACGACGACGAGCACGAGGGCGACTTGTGCCTGCTCGAGCGCCTGTTCGCGCTCGTGACCGTCCCGGACAAGCGGTTCCCCCTCGTCACCCCCTGACCGACACCCCGGGCTCCGTGCGCCGAGTGCCGCGGCCGTAGGCTCTGGGCATGGTGGGTACGCAGTCGGACGGGGTCGCGCGAGGGCGGGGCCGCCCGCGGGAGGAGCGGGTCACCGGAGCCGTCCTCAACGCGGTCGTGGACATGGTCCACGAGCAGGGGATCGGGGCGGTCACGATGGACGCCGTCGCGGCACGGGCCGGAGTCAGCAAGCCCGCGATCTACCGGCGGTGGCCCACCAAGCAGGATCTCATCATCGCCGCGGCGGAGACCCGCATCGGCATCCTGTCGGTGCCCGACCTGGACGACTTCCGTGCGGAGCTCCGCTTCGTCCTCACCGCCCGGCTGGAGGCCTACCGGTTGCCGGGTACGGACCGGCTGATCGCGGGCCTGATCGGGGCAGCGGCGGAGGCCGGAGCGGTGCGCGGCCAGTACGCGGAGTACACCGAGCGGATCACGAGCGAGACGAGACGCATCCTCGAGCGCGGGATCGTGCGGGGCGACGTGGACCCGGACACCGACGTCCGGGCCGCCGCCACGCTGGTGGCCGCGCCGCTGATCTTCCGGCTGATCGGCGAGCAGGAGATGCCTGACGCCCGCTTCGTGGACAACCTGGTCGATCTCGTCGCCCGCGCCGTCGGCCCGCGCGACTGACGGGTTCCGCGGCGGGGGTCGGCGGCTTCACCTTTTGGTGCTCTCAAGCCCTTGCCTCACCCTGACCCAATAACGATACTCCGAGTAACGAATTCCGCCTCGTCCCGGAGGATCCATGGACAGCGCCGTCTCCGCCCCCGCCCCCGCGCTCGACAAGCCGCTGATGCACTACGGCAAGCGCACGCTCGACCGCACCGCGCCGGGCGCGACCCAGCCCGACTACCGCCTGCTGGACATCTGCCCCCTCACCCCGCACATCGGCGCCGAGATCGAAGGTGTCGACCTCTCGCGCCCGATGAGCGAGGAACTCGCGGAGGAGATCAGGCAGGCCCTGCTGGAGTGGAAGGTGATCTTCTTCCGCGACCAGCACGCCTTCGACCCGCAGTCCCAGCTCGCACTGTCCGGGCTGTGGGGCCAGCCGGAACCGAACCCCTTCTTCCCCAAGGGCGACACCGTGGGAGTCTCCCGGCTCGCCAAGGACGCCATGACCATCGGCACCGAGAACATCTGGCACAGCGACCACTCGTTCATGGCGGCGCCGGCCCTCGGATCCGTACTGCGCGCCGTCGAGGTTCCGTCCGCCGGCGGCGACACCCTGTGGGCGGACATGGCAGCCGCCTACGACAACCTCAGCGACTCCGTGAAGACCCGGATCGCGGGGCTCACCGCCGTGCACGACTGGGTGCCGAGCTGGGGCGCGTTGATGACCGACCGTCAGGTCGCGGCGCACCGTGCGAACCTGCCGGCCGTCGAACACCCCGTCGTCGTCGAGCACCCGCGCACCGGCCGCAAGCTGCTGTACGTCAACGAGCCCTTCACCACCCGGATCGTCGGCCTGCCGGACACGGAGAGCCGCGAACTGCTCGACCATCTCGTGCTCCAGGCCCGCATCCCCGAGTACCAGGTCCGCTTCCGCTGGCAGCCGGGTTCCGTAGCCGTCTGGGACAACATCGCCACCCAGCACTACGCGATCAACGACTACTTCCCGCAGCGCCGTGTCATGGAGCGCATCGCCATCGCCGGCGTCCCCCTCTCCTGATCCATCCCCCTGCCCCCGCCCCGACCAGTCTCCGCGGAGCCTTTGTGACCGACACCGATGTCGCATCCGTCGTGCCCGCCGGCACGCCGAAGGCGCTGAGCAGCACGCGACGCCGCGCCTGGACCGTCACCGTGCTGCTCGTCGTCTTCATGATGATCAACTTCGCCGACAAGTCCGTACTCGGTCTGGCCGCGGAGGAGATCCGGAGGGAAATCGGCCTGTCCGCATCGGCCTTCGGCCTCGCCAGCAGCGCCTTCTTCCTGCTCTTCTCGATCTCCGGCGCCGCGGTGGGTCTGCTCGCGGACCGCGTACGGCCCAGGTGGCTGCTCCTCGCGATGGCCCTCCTCTGGTCCGTCTCCCAGGCACCGCTGGCCGTCGGCGGAGGGCTCGCGGTGCTCATCACCTCACGTGTTCTCCTCGGTGCCGCGGAGGGGCCGGCCTTCCCCGTCGCTCAGCAGGCCACCCTGTCCTGGTTCCCGAACCATCGCCGCAACCTGCCCGGAGCTCTGATCGTCCTCGGCATCACGCTGGGGGTCCTGGTTGCGGCACCCGTCCTGACGTGGGTGATCCAGAACCACGGATGGCGCTCGGCCGTCGCAGCGCTTGCCCTCGTCGGCGTCGGCTGGGCGCTGCTGTGGATCCCGCTCGGCGGGGAGGGACCGTACGTGGCCGCGCCGGCCGGCCCCGTTGTTGGGGTGCTGGGTTGTGGTCTTTTTGCTCTGGCGGGGGGGGTTGGGGGGGGGATA
>NZ_JBVISK010000002.1:0-502426 GCF_055575535.1 Streptomyces sp. NPDC034084 | reverse complement strand
TTTGTGACTAAGAACAGGGGGTGGCGTTTTCCTGTAGAATCTTTTCTCGTCGTGGAATTTGTCTGGTCCTTGCTTGGCCGCCTCCGCGGCGGGGACCCCCCCCCCGGGGCCGGCCCCTCGGAGGATGCCGTACCGGCGGATCCTCGCGACCCGCACCTGGATCGGGGCCACGGCCGCCTACTTCGGCACCTACTGGGTCATCGCCTTCACCCTCGTCTGGCTTCCCTCCTACCTTCAGGACGCGCTCGGCTACTCCTCGGCCGGATCCACCCGGCTGCTGATGCTCGTCTGGGGACTCGGCGGCGTGGTGGTGCTCGGACAGGCAGGCCTGACGGGCTGGCTGCTCCGCCGCGGGACCGCGAGTCGGTGGGCGCGCGGCGGCGTCGGCGGTGCTCTGCTGCTCATCGGCGCCGTGGCGTGCCTCGCCCTGCCACTGGCCCCCGCCGGCGCCGTGACGGCCGTACTCCTGGTGGCGGGCTTCGGGCTGGCCGGAGCGATGAGCAGCGTCGCGGTCACCATCGTCACGGAACTCGCTCCGGCCGACCGCCGCGGCGGTGCTCTGGGCACCATGAACGCCGTGGTGACCACGGCGGGTCTCATCGCCCCGACGCTGATCGGGCGCCTTGTGGACACCCAGGGAACGGCCGGTTACCAGTACGCGGTCGTCATCACCGGTGGCGTGCTCCTGCTGAGCGGAACCGCCGCCCTCGCTCTGATCGACCCGGACCGCGATGCCCGGCTGCTGACCGCGTGACCGCCCCCTCCCGACCTTCCGAGCCCCGCTCGAGCTTCCCCAAGGAATGACGTTGCACACCGACGCCCTCGACGCATCTCTCCTCGACCGCACCGTGGCCGACGTACGCGCCCATGCCGCGTCCTGGTCCGCCACCCCGCTCTCCGCACGCATCGAACTCCTGGAGCGGCTGCGACAGCGTGTCGGCTCCTCCGCCGCCGAAGTGGCGGAGGCCGGTGCCCGCGCGAAGGGGTACCGACCGGACTCCCCCTGGGCGGCCGAGGACTGGATCGGCGGCCCCTGGGCCATCGCGCAGAACGTGGCCGCGTTGCTGCACGTCCTGCGGCGGATCGCCGCAGGCAAGGACCCTGTCGACGGCACGGCCGTCCGCGAGGAGAACGGGCGCACCCACGTGGACGTCTTCCCGGCCACCGGCTGGGACAGGCTGCTGTTCAACGGCTTCAGGGCCCGGGTGTGGATGCGTCACGGCGTCAGCGCCGAGCAGGCGCGGGCGTGCGCCGCGGGCGAATACCGGGGCAGGCAGGGAGATCCGGCCGTGGCCCTGGTGCTCGGCGCCGGAAACGTCGCCGCCATCACCGCGCTCGACATCCTGCACAAGCTCTACGTCGAGGGCCAGGTCGTCATCGCGAAGATGAACCCGGTCAACGCCTACCTGCGCCCCCATTTCGACCTCCTCTTCGCGGAGTTCATCGAGCGGGGCTGGCTGCGCTTCGTCGACGGCGGCGCGGAGGAGGGCGGATACCTCTCCCGTCACCACGGCATCGACACTCTTCACGTCACCGGCAGCGACCGGACCCACGACGCCATCGTCTGGGGCACCGACGAAGGCGCCGAACAACGCCGCCGCGAAGACCTCCCGCTGATCGCCAAGCCCTTCAGCAGCGAACTGGGCGGCGTCAGCCCCTGCATCGTGGCGCCCGGACCGTGGAGCGCCGCCGACTTCCGCTTCCAGGCCGAGCACATCGTCACGAGCAAGCTGAACAACTCCGGCCACAACTGCATCGCCACCCAGATCCTGCTCCTGCCCCGTGACTGGGAGGGCACCGACCGTCTCCTCGACGAGATCCGTCGCCTCCTCCGGGAGCTGCCCGCGCGGGCCGACTACTACCCGGGCGCCGGCGACCGTCTCGCCTCCGTACGAGCGGCCCACCCGGAAGCGGAGGCCCACGGCGACGGCTGCCGACTCCTCGTGCCGGACGTCACCGACCACGACGACGTGCTGATCACCGACGAGGTCTTCGGCAGCGCCCTGGGCGTCGTACGCCTGCCCGGCTCGACTCCGGCCGCATTCCTGCGGCACGCCGTCGACTTCGCCAACGAGATCCTGCCGGGCACCCTCGGCGCGACCCTGATCGTCCACCCGAAGACCGAGAAAGCCTGCGGGGACGCCGTACGCACCGCCATCGCCGACCTCCGCTACGGCACCCTGGGAGTCAACTGCTGGTCCGGGGTCGGATTCCTGCTCGGCTTCACACCCTGGGGGGCCTTTCCCGGCCACACTCGCCGGGACATCGGCAGCGGCGTCGGCTTCGTGCACAACGCGTTCATGCTCGAGGACATCGAGAAGACCGTGCTCCGCGCACCCTTCGCACCCGCTCCGCGCGGACTGGTCACGGGCGCCCGGTCCCTGTCACCGCGTCCTCCGTACTTCGTCACCCACCGCACCGCACCGGCCACGGTGCGACACCTGACCCGCTTCACCGCCGCACCGAGCCTGGCCAGGCTCCCCGCTCTCCTCGCGTCCGCGGTGCGCGGCTGACCCACCGCCCGCCCGCCGCCCCGACCGACACACCTCACGGAGACCTCATGCTCAACCTCGCCTGCGTACTGGAGAACAACGCCCGCGCCGTGCCCGACCGCACCGCCCTCGTCCTGGGCGTCCAGCGACTCACCTACGCGGAGCTGGACGCGGCCGCCGGCCGGGTGGCGAACCTCCTCCGCTCGCGCGGGATCGAGCCGGGCGACAAGGTCGCGCTGTCCTGCCCGAACCTGCCCTGGTTCCCGATCGTCTACTACGGCATCCTCAAGGCCGGCGCGGTGGTCGTCCCGCTCAACGTGCTGCTCAAGGGCCGCGAGATCGCCTACCATCTGGCCGACTCCCAGGCCAAGGCGTACTTCTGCTTCGAGGGCGGCGCCGAGCTCCCGCTCGGGCAGGAGGGCTGGTCCGGCTTCGGCGAGACGCCGGGCTGTGAGCACTTCTTCGTCATGACGGCCACCGCCTCCGGGGATTCCCCGATCGAAGGAGCCGAGACTCTGACGGCGGCGCTGGTCGGTCAGAGCGAGCACTTCGAGACCGTGGCCACGGAGCCCGGTGACACCGCCGTCATCCTCTACACGTCCGGCACGACAGGCCGGCCCAAGGGCGCCGAACTCTCCCACTCCAACGTGGTGCTCAACGTACTCACCTGCCACAAGTTGTTCGGCGAGGTCGAGCGCGACGTGCACCTGATCGCGCTGCCGCTGTTCCACTCCTTCGGCCAGGTCGTACAGCTGAACGCGGGTCTCGCGTCGGGCGCGACCCTCGTGCTGCTGCCACGCTTCGACGCCCGGGCGGCCCTCGCCCTCATGCAGCGCCACGCCGTCACCTTCTTCGCCGGCGTCCCCACCATGTTCTGGGCCCTCCTCGAAGCGGACGCCTCCGACGTGGACCTCCCTCAAGTCGCCAAGAACCTGCGCGTGGCGGGCTCCGGAGGATCCGCCCTCCCGGTGGAGATCCACCGTCGCTTCGCCGAGCGGTTCGGGGTCACGATCCTGGAGGGGTACGGTCTCTCGGAGACCAGTCCCGCCGCCACCTTCTCGCCGCGAGGAGAACCGGTGCGGCCCGGCTCCATCGGACGCCCCGTCTGGGGCGTGGAGGTGGATCTCGTGGGTGAGGACTGGTCGCCGATGCGGGATCCCGACGCTGTCGGGGAGATCGCCGTCCGCGGGCACAACGTGATGAAGGGCTACTACAACCGGCCCGACGCGACCGCCGAGGTGATGCGCGACGGATGGTTCCGCACCGGCGATCTGGCGCGCCGCGACGCCGACGGATGGTTCTACATCGTCGACCGCGCCAAGGACATGATCATCCGCGGTGGCTTCAATGTGTATCCGCGGGAGGTCGAGGAGATCCTGCTCTCGCATCCCGACGTCAGCATGGCGGCCGTGATCGGCCTGCCGGACGAGCGTCATGGTGAGGAGATCAAGGCCTGTGTCGTACGCGCACCGGGCGCAAAGGTCTCCGGAGAGGAGCTGATCACCTGGTGCAAGGAGCGGATGGCGGGCTACAAGTACCCCCGTCTGGTGGAGTTCTTCGACGTCCTGCCCATGAACGCCACCGGCAAGATCGTCAAGCGTGAGCTCCGGGAGGCGGGTATGGCGGACACCGGCCCCGTCATCGCGGCGGAACGGGCCGCGGACCTGGTGCGGGCCACCTGAAGCAGAGGCCGTGATTCATCCGAACGGCCGAAACCGGCCGTGCGGCTGACGGCGGGTGTGCTTCGGTGGCTGGGCGAGAGTGGCGGCATGGAAGGGCGCCGTGCGGCACGGCTCCGGTCGCGGGACCTGGAAGAAGCGCCTTTGCTGGACTGGCGGCGGGTGTTCCGCCGCTCGCGGCCACCCGCGGAGTGCTCTCGCAGGAGATCCGTATGGAACCCCAGCCCGGCCCGCCGGATCCTTCACCTCGCACCCCGTCACCCGAGGGGCGGCGGAGCGAGTTGGCGGAGCTGCGGCACCGGGTCGCGGAGCTGGAGGGTGGCCGGAGCACGCGTCGGCATCGCGGGCGGTCGATGCTGTCCGCCGTGCTGGTGGTCCTGGCCGCGGTGCTCTCCGTGCTGTCGGTCGTCGCGGTGTGGGCCGACAGCATCGTGGAGGACACCGACAGGTATGTCGACACCGTCGCGCCGCTGGCCGCGAACCCGGCCGTGCAGACGGCGGTGACCCGTCGCGCCACGACGGTGATCCTTGAGCAGATCGATGTGAAGGCTCTGGTGGGGGATCTCTCCGCGGCAGTACGGCAGGAAGGCGCCCCTCCCGCCGCCGCCAAACTGGTCGGCGAGCTCAGCGGCCCCATCGAGAAGGGCCTCGAAGAGCTGGTGAGCAGCACGGTCCACCGGGTGGTGTCGAGCTCCGCCTTCGAGACGCTGTGGACCGACGCCAACCGTGCCGCGCACCGTTCCCTGGACAAGGCGCTCACCGGCAAGGGCGGTGGCGTCGTCACCCTCAAGGGCGATCAGGTGGCCATCGACGTCGGCCCCGTCGTGGCACGGGCCAAGGAGGAGCTGGTCAAGTCCGGCTTCTCCCGAGCCGCGAGCATCCCGGAGGTGCACAGCGACTTCGTGGTGTTCTCCTCCGCGGAACTCGCCAAGGTCAGGACGTACACCCGCATCCTGCAGATCGTCGGTTCGTGGCTTCCGGTGGTCACCCTGCTGATCGCCGCGGCGGCGGTTCTCCTGGCGGTCCACCGCCGGCGCGTCCTGGTGGCGACGGCGCTCGCGGTGACCTTCGGGATGCTCGTACTCGGTGTGAGCCTGACCGTCTTCCGCGGCATCTACCTGGATCGCCTGCCGCCCGAGGCGTCGCAGGACGCCGCGGCCGCCGTGTTCGACGCGCTCGTCAGGTTCCTGCGGGCCACCGTCCGTGTCGTGGCCGCCGTCGCCCTGGTGACCGCCTGCGCCGCCTTCCTGACCGGGCCCGCGCGTGCCGCGGTCGCGACACGGCGCGCGTGTTCCAGTGGCATCGCGTCCATGCGTGGCGTCGCCGGTTCGGCGGGTCTGCGGCTCGGCTCGGTGGGCCGCTTCGTGCATCGCCACAAACGGTGGATCGGCGGCCTCATCCTGCTCATCGCCCTGATCGTTCTCGTCACCTGGTCGTATCCGAGCACAGCGGTCGTCCTGTGGATCGCGGCCGCGGTGCTGGCCGCCTTCGCCGTTCGCGAGTTCCTCGACGACGCCGACGCGGCCGACCGGCAGGGCGCCGGAAAGGAATCCACAGCCCCATGAACACACCGCAGGGGGGTGACCCGGGACGGGGGCTGCGCCCGCACCACATCCGCCTGCTCCTGCCCTTTCTGCGTTCCACGGCCGTGGTCGCGGCGACCACCGTCGCGTACTACCTGCTTCCCCTCAGCCGCGATCTCGATCAGTACACCGCCACGGTGCTCGTCCTGGGTCTGTTGGGAATCGGCGCACTGCTCGCCCTGCAAGCGGTCAGCATCATCCGTTCGTCTCATCCCCGGTTGCGCGCCGTCGAGGCGCTGACCACCGCCGTCCCTCTCTTCCTGCTGCTGTTCTCGGCCACCTATTTCCTGTACGCGCGAGAACACGGAGCGCACTCCTTCTCCGAACCCCTCAGCCGGACCGACTCCCTGTACTTCACCGTGACCGTCTTCGCCACCGTCGGCTTCGGTGACATCGTGCCCGTATCGCAGACGGCCCGGGTGCTGACCACCATCCAGATGGTGGCCGACCTCATCCTGGTGGGCCTGATCGCGAAGGTCATGGTCGGTGCGGTACGGCTCGGACTGGAACGACGCCGCTCCTCCCCAGGACCGGACCAGCGTGAACCGTGACATCCCCGGCCCGGAAGGACTGAATCCGTCATGACGCCGCCGAAAGCCCGCCCGGCTCCCGAGCAGAGCTCAGGGGAATCCGCGGAAGCGGACCGATTGCGCGATCTGCTGCGCACGCCCGCGTACCGCAAGGTCCTGATCTTCAGCGCTCTGATCGGTATCCCGATCTCCTTGGCGGCCTTCTGGTTCCTGGTCGGTCTGCACGAGCTGGAGCATGTGCTGTGGGCGGACCTGCCGGAGACACTCGGCTGGGACACGCCGCCGGCCTGGTGGCCGCTGCCCCTCCTCGCCGTCGCCGGCGTCGTCGTGGGGCTGGTGGTGACCCACCTGCCCGGCGCGGGCGGTCACGTTCCGGCGTACGGCCTGCACGCGGGAGGTCCCTCGGCCGCCGCCCTGCCCGGAGTGGTCATCGCCGCGGTCGCGAGCCTGCCGCTCGGTGCCGCCCTCGGCCCGGAGGCGCCCCTGATCGCGCTCGGCGGCGGCCTGGCTCTGCTCTTCCGTCGCCTCGTCCGCGCTCCCGCCACCCCGCAGAGCACCGCACTGCTGGGCGCGGCCGGCGCGGCGGCAGGCATCGCCGCCATCTTCGGCAACCCGCTCATCGCCGCGGTCCTGCTGATCGAGGTGGCGGGCGTGGGCGGTCCACAGCTGTTCGTCGTCATGCTTCCCGCTCTGCTGTCGAGCGGCGTGGGTGCGGTGGTGTTCACCGGCTTCGGGCGCTGGACGGGCCTCGAGACCGGCAGTCTGTCCGTCCACTTCCCCACGGCACCCCCGCGCCTGGACACCGGCGACGTGGGGTGGTCGCTCCTGCTGGCGGTAGGCATCGGTGCGCTGGTCCACCTGGTGATCACCGGTGGTCGGCGGGCCGCCGCCTTCGTGGCGGACTCCCCGTTCGTCCGGACGGTGCTCTGCGCGGTCGCCGCCGGAGGCTGCGCCGCCCTCTACGCGGTCATCACCAGTCGCAACCCGGTCGAGGTCGCCTCGTCCGGCCAGGCCACGCTCACCGCACTCGCCGCCGACCCGCACGCCTGGAGCGTGGGCGCACTCCTGGCCGTCCTGCTGTTCAAGGCAGCCGCCTACGCCCTGTGCCTGGGCAGCCTCCGCGGCGGACTCGTCTTCCCCGTACTCTTCCTGGGCGCGGCGGCGGGAGTGCTGCTCGCGCCACTGCCCGGACTCGGGGTGATCCCCGGTGCCGCCGCCGGCATGGCCGCTGCAGCGGCAGCCGCTCTGCGGCTTCCGGTGAGCAGCGTGGCCCTCGTGGTCCTGGTGCTCGGGAACTCCGAGACGATCCCCGTGGTGATCCTGGCCGCCGTGACGGCCTTCATCACCGCCGAGCTGCTTCCGACGGGTCCGTCGGCCACGCCCCGCCGCCGGCGCGGAAAGGCTGCCGGTGACGGGAGCGTGCGGGCCTGACCGGGACGAACGGTCCCGGTCAGGATGCGAGGATGCGACTCTTCTGGGCCGCGAACTCGGCCTCGGAGAGCACCCCTTGCTCCTTGAGGTCGGCGAGCTCCTTCAGCTGCGAGATCTTGGTGTCCATCGACGCTGCCGGTTCGGGTGATTCGGGCGCGGGCGCCGGAGCGCCGTAGGCCTGCTGCGGTGGCGCCGCGGCGGTCTGTTCGTAGTCCTGCTGCGCCCAACGACCGGCCTGACGGCGCGAGACCCGGTTGGAGACGGCGGTGGCGGTACCGGAGATGACGGCGGTGCGGGCGATCCCGCGGAGTAGACCAGGCATGACAGATGTCCTTGTCGTCGGGCGTGCTCGCGCGTCAGGCGGCGGGTCGGTTCTCGGCGGCCTCCAGGGAGGCCAGGAGGTCCTCGACCGGGATCCTCCCGTTGGCCACCATCCGTGCCCCGCTGCGACGCAGGGCGGCGGCCAGCGGTGCGGCCCAGACGTTCTCGTAGACGATGACGCCCGCGGAGTTGCCGGGTTCGAGAACGGCCGCGGCCTCCTGGAGGTCGTCCTCGCCCAGCAGGCCCGAGGAGGCGCCCTCGAACACCGCGAGGTCGAGTTCCCCGTCCCCGTCCATGTCGGTGAGCGTGAGCGCTCTGACCGAACCGTCCTCGTCCTTCCGTACGAAGGACAGGTCCAGAACGCGGATGACGCGCCGCTCGACGAGTTCGAGCAGCAGGGGCAGCCCTTCGCCGGTCATGCGATTACCCGGGAACTCGAGAACCAGGTAATCGACAGGTCCCATCTCGGAGAGTTCGTCGACGCTCATACCGACTCCTCGTCTGGCGGGTCTCCGCCTCCGCCGCTGCGGCCCCGGCCCCGTCCGGGCTCATTGCCACCTTCCATTCCAACACCGCGGCACCTCGCACGCACTCCCGGGGCTGCGGCCACGCCGTGGGGGCGGCCCCGCGCCACGGAGTCGGCGGCGGCCCGGCCCCGTTCAGTCCGGTGCCGTCCAGCCGTTCCGGACCGCGTAGGCGCCGAGTTGCATCCGGGTCCGGACGCCGGCCATGTCCATGAGGTGGCGCAGGCGCCGGTGCAGAGTACGCGGTGACAGGCCGAGCTGCGCCGCGGCCGACAGGTCCGTCAGACCGGCCAGGAGCAGCGCGAGGATCCTTCGGTCGAGATCGCTCGGGCCCGTCGCGCCCAACTCGACGGTAGGTTCGGCCTCGCCGCCGCCGCCCGACAGCGCAAGGGGCTGGGCCGCGTTCCACACCGTCTCGAACAGCGCGTCCAGGGCGTCCAGCAGGCCGCTGCGGTGCAGGAGCGCGGCGCCGGGCTCTCCGGCCGCCGTGACCGCGAGCGGGACGAGGCCGAGGTCGGTGTCGGCCAGCACGAGCTTCATCGGCAGCTGGTCGGCGACGCGTAGTTCCACGCCCCTGCGCAGTGAATCGATCGCGTCGTCGATGATGCCCGGCTCCTCCAGCACCGCCCGGTCCAGAACCGCCCGGAAGTGCACGCCGCGACCGATGGCCACCGGTTCGGCGGTGTTCTCGTCGGGGGGCAGGGCGACGAACGGTGCGGTGATGAATGCCCGGACCTGGGTGCGGGCCGCCTGCTGCACCTGCAGGAAGCGGTGGCGGATGGCATCGACGCCCGTGACGACCTCGATCAGATCGCTGATGCTGCCGCCGGTCATCGCCGCCCGGTGTTCCTCGGCCAAGGTCACCAGTGCCTGCTCGGCACGGCGCAGACCGTCCCGGCGCTGGCTGATGAGAGCGCCGAGCGCCATGGCGGGCGGCGCGGCGGTGAATCGCTCCTCGGCCGCTCTGGTCGCCAGCCCCCACTCGGTCAGCCGGGACAACGCCTTGTCGACGTGGGTCGGCGACAGGGACAACAGCTCGGCGAGAAGAACCGCGGTGGAGTTCGGCCGTCCGAGCAGTGCCCGGTAGACACGCTCGTCGTCGGGTTCGAGGCCCAGGACATCCAGCATCGACGATCGACTCTCTTCCGCTTGCCGCAGCGGGGAGAGTATGCGCCATGGTGGCAGACCTTGAATAGTCCCTGCTGGGAGCAGGTGTGCGGGGAAGGGCCCCGGAGAGTCGCCTCGCCGGGGCCCGACATTCCGGTTCATCGCAGGCCGTACGCCCGGATGATCTCGTTCCTGACGCTGTAGCCGCTGTCCGTCCCGGCGCTCGCGCGCAGCGACAGGAAGCCGCCGGACTTCTTGGCCGTCCTGAACGAACCCGCCCAGGAGCCCCCCGCGCCCTTGGTCAGGGTCACCTTCTGCCAGGTGGCGCCCTCGTCGTACGAGACCTCCAGCGTCACCGTTCCGACGGAGCCCGGCACCGCGTCGAGGTTCATGGACACCGGCTTGAGGACGATCTGCTGCATCGTGTTGGCCTTGACGTCCCCGTGCAGGTCCGACTCCAGCTCGTAGTCCAGGTTCAGCACCGAGAACGGTTCGAAGGAGTCCGAGTCGACGGTGTCCGACATGAACGTCCACTCGGTGTGCGTGCGCGTCGACAGCCGGAAGACGTCACCGGGCCGCTCCACGTCGAGGACCGCACGGTAGGGCAGGTTGCCCGCCGGCACCTCCACCCACTGCATGTCGCCGCTGACAGGGTTGTCGTGGATCAGCGTGTCACCCTGGAAGACCCGCAGGTGGGACGGCGTCGCACCCCACGGCAGGTAGCCGCCGAGCCGCATGGTGTCGCTGGCGGAGGCCCACGCCTGCACGTTCCAGGTCATGTAGTTCTGCCAACGGGAGTTGTACACACCGAAGGACTCGCTCTGGCCGGGCCGGGTCGCCGGGGCGAACCAGTCCAGCCGTGTCGTGCTGCCCTTGGCGTACGTGTTGTCACCCGACACGACCGTCCACGGGAGGGGGCCGTCGACGCCCTGCGCGTGGAACTCCCTCCAGACCTGACCAGGGGTCACCCACTCGGTGCGGGTTCCGGGGTGCCACTCGCGCTCGGGCAGGTTGAACGACGGGCTGAGGGTGAAGTCGGAGCGGTAGCCCTCGGCCGAGCGGCCGCCCGCGGCCGCGTAGTAGCGGGCGTCGATCCGGGCGAGGTCCTGGTGCGTCGGCCGGTAGACCAGGGCGCGGTCCGGCACCCGGCCGGGGTAGTCACGGGTCAGGTCATAGACGTACGGCGTGTACTCGCTCTGCTTCACGGTCAGCTTGCCGGTGCCCGCCTTGGCCATCGCCACCAGGGCTCTGCCCGCGTCGCGGTGCACGGAGGCGACCGGGATGGCCGACTCGCCGACGTACTCCACCAGGGATCCGACCCCGTCGTTGACCACGACGAGCGCCTTCGCCCCGGCCGCGACCGCGGCCTCGGTGCGCTCCTGCGGGGAGACCTCGTCGCTCCGCTCGACGACGACGAGCTTGCCCTTGGCGCTGACGTTCTCGTACGCGGCCGCCGCACCGTCGCCGGCGTGGACGACCCCCAGGGTGTCCACTCCGGTGCCCACGGTGCTGCCCGCCTGCACCTGTGTCTCGAACCGCAGCCGGCCGCCCGGCGTGCTCACGTCGAACTGCGGCTCGCCCTTGCGCCAGCGGGTCGTCAGAATGAATTCGCCCTGCTTCATGGGCTCCGTCGGCGCGACGTAGACGTCGTCGTACGACGGGGGCAGCACATAGGCGCTGCGGTAGTCCATGAACGGGTCGATGCCGTCGTAGTGGACGTTGAAGTCGACCTTGCGTTGCCGGTCCTCGGTGAGTCGGGGCGCCTCGGTCTGCAGGAGGCGTGCCCTGCTCGCGTCCAGCACCACGTCGACCGGGCCGTCCTTGAGCACCGTCTCGGGATCGACCAGCACGGCGAGACCTGAGCGGTCCGCCTTCTCACCGGAGACATCGAGGTACCCCGCGACGGTGTAGAGGCCGGGTGCCATGCGCATGGTCGTCGAGCCGTCCACGTAGACCGACCACGGCCACGGGTCACCGGCGAGGTTGATCCCGACCCAGCCCGCGGCGGGCTCGCCGTCCCTGCCGACCAGTTTGATGTTCAGGTCGTAGCGCTCCTCCTCCTTGAGCAGCGCGAAGGACGTCCGGGTCACGGGCTTCCCGGTCGCCGCGTCGGTGGCCGTCACGAACCCGACGTGCCGGCCCGCCGAGGCGGTCCGGGGGTCACCGGTCACCGGGACGGTGGCGGAGCCGCCCGCCGGGACGGTCACCGCGGCGGCTCCCAGGGAGAACGGGCCGGCGTCACCGGTCAGCGCCAGGTCCAGCGTGATCGCGGCGGCACCGGTGTTGGTGAAGGTCAGGTTCTTCGTGACGGCGACGTCGCCCGGCTCGTGCGGCCACGTGTAGTTGCCGAAGAAGAGCGATCCGGTGGCGCGAACCGTAGTGCGCACGGCGGCGGCCACATCGAGACGGCCGGTGCCGACCTCGTACGGCGAGTACACGTCGTCCAAACCCTTGGCGGTGCTCGTCAGGTGCTCCTTGAGCTGCGCGCCGGTCCAGTCGGGGTGCTGCTGGGCCAGGATCGCCGCGCCGCCGACCACGTGCGGGGTGGCCATCGACGTGCCGCTGAGGGTGCGGTAGAGACCCTCACCGCCGCCGGTCATCTCCTGCGACCGGGCCGCGGTGATGTCCACACCCGGCGCCGCGATGTCCGGCTTCATGCCGCCGGAGTAGGCCAGGGGGCCGGTGCTGGAGAACGACGCGAGGCGGTCCTCCTTGTCCGTGGCGGCCACGGTCAGCGCCGAAGCGGCGGCGCCCGGGGCCGAGATGCTCTCCGGCCCCGCGTTGCCGGCGGCTATGACGAACAGCGTGCCGTACCGCGCGGACAGCGCGTCGACCGTCTGCGACATCGGGTCGCTGCCGTCCGTCGGGTAGGAGTCGCCGAGGCTCATGTTGACGACGTCCGCGCCGGACTCGGCGGCCCACTGCATGCCGGCCATGACCCAGGAGTCCTGGCCGGACCCCTCCGCGCCACCGAGCACCTTGCCGACGAAGAGGTCGGCGTCGGGGGCGACGCCCTTGAGCTCGCCCCCGGAGGCCGCACCCGAACCGACGATGGTGCCGACGACGTGCGTGCCGTGCCCGTTGACATCGGTGACGGCCTCACCCGGCACGAAGCTCGCCGTGCCGTCGATCAGGCCCGTGAGGTCAGGGTGGTTGACGTCGACTCCGGTGTCGAGCACCGCGACCTTGACGCCCTTGCCGGTGTAGCCGGCCGCCCAGCCCTCGGGCGCGCCGATCAGCGGCACGCTCTCCTTCAGGCTGGCCTTCACACGGCCGTCGAGCCACAGCTTCGCGACGCCCGCGCCCAGCGACGGGCTGCCCTGCGGCGCGACGGTGGTCCAGAAGGTGCGGGCCTGCCGCTTCTCGGTGCTGAGCGCGGCACCGCGGATGCTCTTGAACTCGCGGGTCAGTCTGCTGCCCCGGGGGGCCGTCGGCTCGACCGCCGAGCGGGACTTGGGCGGGGCGTACGTCGCGATCAGTGGTACCGCGGCCGTCTTCGCGTCGTCGTAGCCCATCTCGATCAGGTCGGTGACGTTGAACAACCGCCGGTCCAGCTTGTCCGTGCCCAGCAGCGGCGCCGCCTCGTCCGGGATGACGAACAGGTCGCCCTTGATCTCCTGGAGTTTCACGCCGCCGACGGCGCCGTCGGGCCGGTCGACGTCGGCGATCTGCGTGCCGTCGGCCGCCGTGGTGACGGTGACGACATCGCCGGTGACCAGGGTGACCTTGTGGGTCGCCGAAGGCTTGGCGGGGATGGTGGGCTTGTTCGGTGCGGCTTGTGCGGGAGCTTGCAGGACCGCGAGGCCCGAAGCCAGCAGGGGCACGGCGGTGACGGCCGAAAGCAGCCGCCAGCGCCCGCGCCGAAAGGCCGAGGCCTGAGAAGGGGAGGACATGGCATGGGTCTATCGACTGGTGACCGCCGCCGTGAAGGTCTGACGACGGCAAGTCCTCGCCATGGCAAAGACTTGTCAGTCCCAATCCGCCCGAAGCCGCGCAAGCTCGCCTGGCACGCGGCCTGCGTCGGCGCCTGTGCGGTCACGGACTCGATGGGGCCCCGGCCGGGCCGTCCGACGCCCGACGTCCTGTTCGGGTTCGGCGGGTGGCCCGGTCGCCGCCCGGTGGGCGGACACCGCCCTCGGCACGGCGGCGACTGCGGCGCGGCGGAGCTCCCGTAGGGACGGGAAGTACAGGGCGGCCTTCACCAGAGCGGCTGTCTGAGTACGTGCCCCCCGGAGATGAGCAGTCACGCTCATGCCCGGGCAGTGCCCCGGACCCGACGATGGGGGTCCCATGACGCGAAGGAGTCGACCATGAAGCCCCACAGGTCCGCGACGGTCCACCGCCCCGGCCGCCCGGGACCGCCCCGCCGGGGGACCGGCGTCGCCGTGGTGGCGGGGGTGCTCTGGTCAGTCGCGCTCGTGTTGCTCGGGGGGCTGGGGTTCCTGGCGCTGTGGGCGGAGGCCGACAGGGGGCCGACCCGGGGAATCCCGCGCAGCTGGGTGCTGATCTGCCTCGCCACCGCCGCCGTACCGATCGGTCTGTTCTGCACGCCCGTCGTCCGACGCCTCTCCGTACCGGCCCGCGCGCTCGTCACCGGTCTCGCGATCTGCTCGATCGCGATCGGCCTCGTGGTCTGGGCGGCTTGAGGCCCTGGTGGGTGAGCAGGGGGGCATCCGCCGGGCTCGCTGCCGGCGCGGTCGTCTCGGCCAGGTGGGGACGGCTCCCGTCGCGTCGACTGAACTGCCCCTACCCGCCGCCCCGAACGACCCGGCCCTGCGGGGCGGGTACCTCTGGTCTTCCCTGGGCGGGTACGGAGCCTGATCGCGTTGTCCGGCCGGTTGCCGTCCGCCGCCTTCCGGTGCGCTGGGCGGCACGCCGCCACAGCCGGGGGAGGAAGGCGTAGAAGCGGTCGGGGAGGAATACGGCGTCCGCGATGATCATCGCGCCGGAGAAGAGCGGCAGCCCCATGAGTACGGCGATGCCGAGGTGCATTCCGAGCAGCACGGCCAGAACGGGATACTTGAGCCGGCCGAAGAGCACGAACGGGAAGGCGACCTGGACGAGCACCGTGACGTACCCGGCGATCGCGATCACCATCGGGAACTCGTCCACGAGGTGGGAGAGCCCGGGCCAGGGCTGGAACAGTTCGAGGTTCAGCGCGTAGTGCAGAGCGGTGCCGCCGCCCCACGTGGAACCCTGGACCTTGTACAGACCCGCGGACCCGTAGAGGAAGCAGACCTGTGCGGCGATGACGAAGACGCCGCAGTTGTGCACCACGGTGGTCAAGGTGACGCGGGCGTCGCGGAGTTGCTGCGCGGAGAAGCCCCGCACCGGCTCCGGTACGTCGCCTTCACTAGCCGACTTGAGGCGGGCGCGGCGCGCGTCCAGGGACCAGCGCCGACCGCACGCGGTGAGGACGAGGTACATGGCCATCAGCAGGACCAGGTTGTCGCCCCCGTCCGTCATGAAGATCGCTCGCGCGTGGAACGAGATCACCACGAGGGCGAAGAGCACGGACATGGCACGGGTCCGCCAGCCCAGAATGAACAGGACGCACGTGACGACGGCCATGGCATAGCAGAACTCGAAGTAGGCAGGGCTGTCCGACAGGACCAGGACGCTGTTCCAGCCCGTCTGCTCGAAGAGCTGTTCCGCCAGCGCGGGAGTCCAGGGGGAGCCGGGTCCCCAGATCTCGCCACGGTGCGGGAACTCGCGGAGCAGGAAGGCCAGATAGAGAAGCCCGTAGCCGATGCGCAGCACCGAGGCGGCGTACAGGGACACCGGCCGACCGGTGAGGAGGGCCCACAGAGAGCGGACTTGAGCGAGGAGCCGCTGACGGGCGGCCGCGACGAGTGAAGTCCCCCGATTCGAGGGGTGTTGTGGCGCGGCGTCCGCGGGGGACCGGCGGGGGGCCTGCTCATTTCCCATGGGGGGTCACCTTCCACCAGGGCAGGAGCCGGTTCTCGGTGGGCACCGGCGGGGGGCTCCCGGCGGCGGTGCCGGGAGCAGCGATGGGCGTCGTGACGACTCGAAGTTGAATGAAGTCGAACGTGTCACCGCCGTGGCGGGCGGCGAAGCGGTCCGCGGCGATATTGCGCAGGTACTTCTGCATCATCACGGCCCGTTCCGAGCGTGAAGTGTCGATTCCTCCGTGGGTCTCGACATAGGAGCTCCAGGCCCGGCGCAGAAGGTTCTGAGACGTATGGCTCGGAAATACGTTGTGGTCGACCGCGGCATTGTCCACGGCGGCCAGGTCGAACCAGGGGCTCACCCGTACCGATCCGTCGGGGGCCGTTTGGGCAGTTCTCGCCAGGACCTGTCGGTTGAAGGAATCGGGGTCCGGCGCGAAGAGTCGCCAATTCTGCTCGAAGAGGGGGTACACCCACCCGTTGACCTGGGGGCCGTACCGCTTCGACACAGGGTTGGAGGGGGCTACGTGAAGGAAAACCATGGCGACATGGACGAGGGTGGTCACCAGACACAGGACCACGGCCGCGCTCAGTCCCGCTCTGAGTGTTCGGGCCTTCAAGGGCCGCCTGTCCGGCGGTGTCGCTCTGTCGTGATCCGGTGACAAGGAGGCCGGATCGGAACCGGATTGCTGAAGTTCCTTCACGGCCGCTGATTCGATTCCGTTCGACACCGCCCACCCTGTCCTTCGCGTATGCGTTGCTGGCGCCTGAGTCTCTGTGCGTCTCACCGAGGGCGCACGACGGAGTCGCTGGGGATTCCGCCGTGCGCCGTCATTCGATGAACGGCCTAGAGGCAGCCTGCTGGTCAGCCCTTGTGGCCCGCGGGCTTGTCGGCGTAGCCGTAGTTCTCGTCGGTCTGGTCGCCGTGGTCGCCGTGGTCGCCGTGGTCCGGCTTACCAGGCCCCTCGCCGTGCCCGTGCTCCGGGCCGCCATGCTCCGGGCCGCCGTGGTCGGGCCCGCCATGCTCGGGCCCGCCCTGCTCGGGCCCGCCGTGGTCGGGCCCACCCTGCTCCGGCCCGCCGTGGTCGGGCTTGCCGCCGTTCCCGCCGGTGATGGAGCCGGCGGTCGTGTTCCCGGCGGTGTTGCCCGACGTGTGACCACCAGTGGTGTTCCCGGCGGTGTTGCCCGCCGTGTTTCCGGAGGTGTTGCCAGCGACGTTCCCCGAGGTGCCGCCACCCACCAGGCTGACGCTGGGCCCCCCGATGAGGGTGCCGCCGATCAGCCCCAGAGTCGTTCCCGTCGTCGCGCCGGTGGTCGGTCCCGTCGTCGTTCCGGTGGTGGTGCCCGTCGTCGTCCCGGTGGTTGCACCGGTGGTCGTTCCGGTGGTTGCACCGGTCGTCGTCCCGGTGGTCGTTCCGGTCGTCGTCCCACCGGTGGCGCAACCGCCGAGGAAGATCCTGTTGTTGTTGAGCGTCACCGCGCCGTTACGGGCCAGCGCCCGGCCCTCGATGCTCGCCCCCTGGTTCACGAAGATCGAGGTCAGAGCCATGATCGTGCCCACGAAGGTGGAGGTGGTGCCGAGGGTCGCCGAACTCCCGATCTGCCAGTAGACGTTGCACGGGGAAGCACCGTTCGTGAGCAGAATCCTGCTGCCGGGCGCCGTCGTCAGGGCTTCAGGGATCTGGAACACCCAGACCGCGTTGGGGTTCCCTCCGGCGTTCAGGACCAGGTCACCCGTGAGGCCGACACCGGATGTGGCCCTGTGGACGCCGGGAAGCAACTCCATGCCCCCGCCGATTCCTGCGGCGAGCGGGAAGTCCGGTGCCTGTCCCGTGAGTTGGCCGGCCGCGTTGTTGTACGCCACGATCAGGTCGCTCTTGGCCTGGGCGGCCGCCGCGTCCGCGGGGTGCACTGCGCCGAGTACCAGGCCGGGCGGGAAGCCGGTGATGGCCGGGTTCGGGTGCGTTCCGAGGTCGTGGTCGAGCACCGAGTTGCCGGTGTTGGTGACCCCCTGCCCTGCCAGAACGGAGTAGCTGGCGGTCGTGCCCAGAGGTACGGGAGTCGCGATGGCGAGCGCCTGCGTCGGCGTCACGGCGACCATGACGGAGGCGACTGTCGCGGCGAGGGTCGAGGCCAGACCGCCGGACAGAAGGCGGCGCTGAGTCTTTTGAGGGATGTGCAGCTTCATCAAGAGGCCATTTTCTGTGGAGGGCCATGGCGCACACCGGGCGTAGCGATCGCCCGGGGTGCCCTTTAGCTGTGGCCGCATATTACGCGGGAAAGTTTCCGCATCCACGGTAGGCGAAAATGGGGAGAGGGATGGATGTAAGAACATTCGACGCCACTGGGCGGAATGAAAATATGAAATCTCATGCCGCCGATTATTCTGGGCATCGCCGGATGAGTGAAATTCGGCCAGCTCACACGAAGCGGCATCGCACGCTTGTTCATGAAGCCGGACCCGGTGTGAACAGTGATGTACGCCGACCGGGTCAATTCAAGAACGCCGGATTATGGGCGTGGCGCGCGGGACGAAAGGCGCACGGAGGCACAGGGCCCGCGGCGGGCCTCAGGACGCGTAGCGCTTGATGGCCTCGGTGATGAGGTGCCGGCTCTGGTCCGGGCCGAGGGTCAGGGACCGCAGCCGCGTGTGCGTCAGGCCGTACTGCTGTACGTCGGACGTCTTCGTCAGGCAGAGGCCGGTGGTGAACCTCTCCAGGTACACCACCGCCTCTCGGGTGTCGGAGAACTCCAGGATGGAGAACTGTCCTGGCAGCCCTGGGTGAGCGCCCGCACTGTGGGGGAGCACCTCGATGGTGATGTGCGGCTCGGTGCTGAGCGCGTGCAGGTGCTCCAGTTGCTCGCGCATGATCTCCCTGCTGCCGACGACACGCCGCAGGGCCGATTCGTCCAGGACGACCCACAGACGCAACCGGCGGGCGGGGTCGTAGATCCGGTACTGACGGCGAAGCCGGACCTTCAGTCGCGCGGCGGCCTGGTCCGCCGTGATGAGGGGGATCGTTTCCTCGATGACCGTGGCGGCGTAGGCGGGGGTCTGCAGCAGGCCGGGGATCACCATGGACTCGTAGGCACGGATGGAGGCGGCGACCGCCTCCAGGTCGAGGTAGACGCTGTGGGGGATGTCGCCGTAGAAGTGCCACCAGCCCCGCCGGCTCGCTTCCCTGGCCAGCGTCGTCAGGGAGTCGACGGCACGCTGGTCGGTGACGCCGTAGAGCGTGCAGAGGTCGCGCACATCGCGGGCGCTGACGGCACGGCGGCCGGTCTCCATGTGACTGACCTTGGCCTGGGAGATCAGCAGTCGCGCCGCGACCTGCGTGCCGGTCATGCCGCTGTTCTCACGGAGCCGGCGCAGCTCCGCTCCCAGTCGTCGTCCCGTGACGGTGGGGTTGTTGTTCGCCGCCATGGGCGGTGTACCTCCGGCTCCAAGCCACTGCGTGTCCGAGCAGACTGGCATGGAGCACCGGTTGTCGATCACACGCCGTGCCGCCGTTGTCGTGCGTCGGAAAAAAGGATTGTGACGGCGTAATGTGCCCGGCGCCGCCCCCCGCCTACGGACCAGCGCTCCACGCGCCAGGCGACCGCCGACGGCGCGCCTGCGGAGGGCAGATCCGAGCGGTGTGCGCCTACGGCACGGCGGCGGCCGCAGGGTCGACGCTACCGCGCAGGCGTGCCGCGTCGATGCTCGGAGGCAGACCGAACTGACGCTTGTACTCCCGGCTGAACTGCGACGGGCTGTCGTACCCCACCCGGTAACCGACGCCGGTCACATCGTGGGGGCGGTTCGCCAGCAGCAGCCGCGCCGCCTGCAACCGGATCTGCTTCTGGAACTGGATCGGGCTCATCGCCGTCACCGACTGGAAGTGCCGGTGGAACGCGGAGACGCTCATCCCCGAGGACCGCGCCAGGTCCTCGACCCGGAAGGCCTCGGCGTAGTTGTCCCGAATCCAGTCGATCGCCCGGGTGATGTGGTTCAGGCTGCTGTCCGCGAGCCCCAGTTGACGGACCGCCTCACCCTGCTCCCCTGTCACCAGCTGCCACAGGATCTCCCGCTTGACCAAGGGGACGAGCACCCTGCGGTCACGCGGCCGGTCCAGCAGACGCAGCAGGCGGACGATCGCGTCGAGCAGCTCCGCCGGGGCCTCGCTGATCATGATCCCCGTCCTGGGCGAGCCCGTCGACCGCGGCAGGTCACCGGGCCCAGCCTGCAGCATCAACTCCGCGATGACAGTGGGATCCAGCGTCATCCCGAAACCGAGTTCCGGCCCGCCTGGGGCGACGCGTCCGGTCACCGGCAGATCGGCCGACGTGACCAGGTACTGACCTACGCCGTACTCGTACACCCGGTCGCCGAGCGCGAGCCGCTTGCGGCCCTGCGCGATGACCGCCAACATCACGCCGGACATCGAGTACTCCGGCTCAGCGCCCGGCTCCGCCCGGCAGATCCGGACACCGTCGATGGCCGTGGTCAGGTCAGGCCGCGCATGCCGCTCCAGCAGGTCGCGAAGCTCGTCGAGGGACATGCCCCCATCTCACCACGGACCAGCCTCACTCTCCCGCTGATGAGAGGAACGTGCAAGGAGACGCGAAGATCGTGCGCGTGGCCGTGCCCCTCGCCGCCCCCTTCTCCTCGTCAGGGGAACTACTCCCCGGCCTCCTCGTATGTGGCGATCAGGTGGCCGCGGGCGAGGGCGTGGAAGCGGAGATGGAATCCGACGAGAGCCGGCGCCGCGTCCGCATCCGGTCCCAGCTTCTCCTGGTCCACGGCGTACACCGTGAACACGTAGCGGTGCGGGCCGTCCCCCTCCGGCGGCGCGGCCCCGCCGAAGTCCCTGCTGCCGTAGTCGTTCCTGGCCTGTACGGCACCTGCCGGCAGCCCCGTGAAGTCCCCGCTTCCCGCGCCGGACGGCAGCTCGGTGACATCCGCCGGAATGTCGAAGACCGTCCAGTGCCAGAACCCGCTGCCGGTCGGCGCGTCCGGGTCGTAGCAGGTGACCGCGTAGCCACGGGTACCCTCCGGACCGGCCGACCAGCTCAGCTGCGGCGAGGAGTTCCCCTTCGCGTACACATGCGCGTCCGGCAGGGTCCCACCGTTCGTCAGATCCACGCTGCTGACCGACAGCTCGGGCACCGGCGGATGGAAATCATGCGGCAGCGGACGTCGCTTCGTCGGGTGACTCATCTCTGATTCCGTTCCATGCTCTCGATGACATCGCCCGAACGGGCGCGCTCCTCATCTGAACACGATTCACGCATCGGCAAAGAGTCAGCGGGACGATCGTGCAAGGATCCGCGATCTTTGTGAGCGTGCTTCCCCGGATACCCGTATCAGCTCTCGCGTCCTTGTTCCGTCCAGATCGTCTTACCGCGCTCCGTGTAGCGACTGCCCCAACGGGTGGTCAGCTGTGCGACGAGGAAGAGGCCCCGGCCGCCCTCGTCGGTGAAGCGCGCGCGGCGCAGCCGAGGCTGGGTGCTGCTCGGGTCGGACACCTCGCACACGAGGACGCGGTCACGGATCAGGCGCAGGGTCACCGGACCTCCGGCATACCGGATGGCGTTGGTGACCAGCTCGCTCACGATCAACTCCGTGCTGAACAGCAGCTCGTCCAGCCCCCACGCCTCCAGCTGGGCGTTGGCATGGGCGCGAGCGTCGTGGACGGCGGCAGGATCCGCCGGGTACTCCCAGCTCGCCGTGGAGTCCTCGGCCACGGCGTGGGTGCGGGCGAGCAGGACCGTGATGTCGTCGGACGGGTGCTCCACGTGCGGCGTCCTGGCGAGGAGCGCACTGCCCAGGGACTCCAGGGAGCCTTCGACGGGGGCCAGCTCGGCCAGAACGGTCTTCAGCTGCTCGGACCCGTGGCCGGCGTCCCGCCCGAGCAGACCATCCGTGTAGAACACCAGGGTGCTCCCCGGCGGCAGCGTCACGGTCAGGACCTCGAAGGGGTTGTCACCCACGCCGAGAAGCGGGCCCGGCGTGACGGGGATGAAGCCGACGTCACCCTCGGGCGTCACCAGAGCGGGCGGCGGATGACCGGCGGAGGCCATCTGACACGTACGACTGACCGGGTCGTACACGGCGAAGAGGCAGGAGCCGCCCACGCTGTCCGGATCGGCCGCCTCCCACTGCATCCGCCGTACGAGGTCGTCGAGCCGGGTCAGCAACTCGTCCGGGGGCAGGTCCAGGTCGGCGAGCGTCTGGACGGCCGTCCGCAGGCGCGCCATGGTGGCGGCCGCCTCCAGACCGTGCCCCACGACGTCACCGACGACCAGCCCCACCCTCAGCGAGGACAGGTCGAACGCGTCGAACCAGTCGCCCCCGACGCTGATCGCCCCGCCCGCGGGCAGGTACACGCCGGCCGTGTCGGCCGCGGTGCTGCTCGTCGCCGCCGGGGGAAGCAGGCTGCGCTGGAGGACCACGGCCGTCTGGTGCTCCCGGGCGGAGCGGAAGGCGTTGTCGATGGCCGTCGAGGTGCGGGCGCACAGGTCGTGCATCAGCTTGATGTCGGTCTCGTCGAAGGGCGTGGGAGTACGGGCGCGGTAGACCGCGGCGTACCCGAAGAACCGGCCGCCCCGGTAGAGGGGACAGCCCAGGGAGCTGTGCATGCCCTCCGGCAGGAATCTGCGGATCAACTCCGGGTCGTCGCCCAGGATCCGCCGGCTGAGCTCCGCGTCGGCGACGAGCACGCCGCCGACGTACTTGGCGGCGATCTCCGGGCTCTCGACGACGCGGGGGAGGGCCTCGCCCACCTGGATCAGCTGTGCCGGCCAGCCACCGCCCGCCGCCCTCACCGCCACGCGGCGCGGGGCGGACGCCTCCTGCCCGTGATATCCGGGCGCCGGGGCGCGGCCCTGCAGGACGTCGTCGGGAAAGTCGACGACCGCGTAGTCACCCAGCGCCGGCACGAGCACCGCGGTGAGGTCCTGCGCCACCTGGACCACGTCGAGCGACTCGCCGGTCTCGAAGGCCCGACGGTACGTGTCGGAGAGGCGCGCCGGGGCCGGTTCCAGGATCCTGGCCGCCTCGACCATGACGCCCACCGGCATGCCGAGGGCGTCTTCGATCCGGTAGCACGAGAGGGACAGGGCCACGCCCGCGCCCTTCGGGCCGAGTTCGTAGACGCGCGCGGTGAGGGGCGTACCCGTGGTCGCGACCTGCTCGAACGCCGCTCGCGCCGGCCCGCCCCCGTCCCGCGAGGTGAGCCGGCACAGCCAGTCGTCCCCGCCGCCCTCCGGGCGGAGTGCCTCCAGGGCCGCGTTCGTCCGTACGAGTCGCAGCGCCATGTCGAACTGGGCGACGCCGATGCCGTCCTGGGCGAGGAGCGCCCGCGCCACGTCCCTGTCCTGCTCCCCGCCGCCCGGCCCGCCGGGTGGAAGGGCCAGTACCAGGCGTTCCGCCGCACCGTCCGCCTCCGCGACGAGCAGGTCAGCCTCGACGACGTGCCCCGCCCGGTGCCGCAGGCGGGTCCGGCGCAGGAGCGGCCGGTCGCCGGTACACACCGGCTCGGCGGGCTCGACCAGGATCAGGGAGGCCCGCTCGCCGGCCATCTCCTCGGCGGTCCAACCGAGCAGCCGCCGTGCGGCCCGGGACCACCAGGTGATGCGGCCGCGCTCGTCGAGCATCGCGGTCGCGACGTTCTCCAGAGGGGCCCCTTCCCGAAGGGGGGCGCCGGGGTGCTCCGTGTTGTCGCTCCGTCCCACGAGGACCCCTCGCCGTCATGAGGATGCACGTACTCCTGCCAGCATGCGCCCGGCCTTCCGGCGCGGCACGTCGGCGGACCCCGCCCGAGAAGCCAAGCCTGGTCCACGCCGAGGCACGGGTCGGCCGGCTCGGCGGGCGACGCGAGTGGGCGGCGCACTCCGACGTGGTGTCGGTGTACGCCGCCCGTTGGGAGCCGCTCGGTCACTTGGGGTCTCGGTTGAACACCGCCTTGGACCAGAAGTAGCCGAGGGTGGCGAGGGCGAGGCACCAGGCGAGGGCGAGCCAGCCGTTGTGGCCGATCTCGGTGCCCAGGAGGAGGCCGCGGAGGGTTTCGATGGCGGGGGTGAAGGGCTGGTAGTGGGCGATGGGCTGGAACCAGCCGGGCATCTGGTCGACCGGGACGAAGGTGCTGGAGATCAGCGGGAGGAAGATCAGCGGCATCGCGTTGTTGCTGGCGGCCTCGGCGTTCGGGCTGACCATGCCCATGCCGACCGCGATCCAGGTCAGGGCGAGGGCGAAGAGGGTCAGGAGGCCGAAGGCCGCCAGCCACTCCACGGCGGTGGCGTCGGTGGAGCGGAAGCCGATCGCCACGCCGACCGCGCCGACCAGGACCACGCTGATCACGGACTGGATGACGCTGCCGATGACGTGGCCGGTGATGACCGAGCCGCGGTGGATGGCCATCGTCCGGAAGCGGGCGATGATGCCCTCGGTCATGTCGGTCGAGACGGAGACCGCCGTGCCGATCGTGGTGGAGCCGATGGTCATCAGGAGCAGGCCCGGGAGCAGGTAGGCGATGTAGTCGGAGCGGTCGCCGCCGCTGATGCCCGCGCTCATGGTGTCGCCGAAGATGTAGACGAACAGCAGCAGGAGCATGATCGGGGTGAGCAGCAGGTTCAGGGTGAGGGAGGGGTAGCGGCGGGCGTGCAGGAGGTTGCGGCGCAGCATCGTGGTCGTGTCTCGGGCGGCGAGGGACAGCGAGCTCATCGGACGGACTCCTTGGACGGGGCGGGGACGGTGGCGGTGAGGGCGAAGAAGACGTCGTCCAGGTCCGGGGTGTGGACCGTGAGTTCGTCGGCTTCGATGCCGGCGGTGTCCAGCCGGTCGAGGATGGTGCGCAGTTCGCGCTGGCTGCCGTCGCTGGGGAGTTGCAGGGCGAGGGCTTCGTCGTCTCTTGTGGCTCCGGTGAGCGCGGTCGCGGCAGCTCGGTAGGTGCCCGGGTCGGAGAAGCGCAGTCTCACGTGGCCGCCGGGGATGAGGCGCTTGAGTTCTTCCGCCGTTCCCTCGGCGGCGATGGTGCCGTTGTTGAGGACGGCGATGCGGTCGGCGAGCTGGTCGGCTTCCTCCAGGTACTGGGTGGTGAGGAAGACGGTGACGCCGTCGGCGACCAGTTCGCGGATGATCTGCCACATGTTGTGGCGGGAGCGGGGGTCGAGGCCGGTGGTCGGCTCGTCGAGGAAGATGATCCGCGGGTTGCCGACGAGGGTCATGGCGATGTCCAGGCGGCGTTTCATGCCGCCGGAGTAGGTGGAGGCGGGCTTCTTCGCCGCCTCCGTCAGGTCGAAGCGGTCGAGGAGTCCGGCGGTGACCCGGCGGCCCTCCGCCTTGGGCAGGTGGTGCAGGTCCGCCATCAGGAGCATGTTCTCCTCGCCCGTGATCAGGCCGTCGACGGCGGAGAACTGGCCCGTCACCCCGATCGCGCGGCGGACGGCCTGCGGGGAGGTGGCGAGGTCGTGGCCCGCCACCCGGGCCTGTCCGCCGTCGGCGGTCAGGAGCGTGGACAGGATCTTCACGGCGGTCGTCTTGCCCGCACCGTTCGGACCGAGCAGGGCGAAGATGGAGCCGGTCGGGATGCGCAGGTCGATGCCGTCGAGCACGACCTTGTCGCCGTACGACTTGCGCAGACCGACGGCGGAGACAGCGGCCGGTGACGGACGACTGTCCGCCTCATTGGACATGGGCATGACAGAAGCGGGCATGGGGCCCTCCTGAGGAAGGGTGAGGGGGAAGGGATGGGGGACGGGCCGGTGAAGGGGGGTGTTCAGGCCTTGGCGCGGCGGATGTCGATGTTGCCGTGTTTGGTCCGGGCGCGGACCTCGACCTTGTCCTCGGTCTTGCCCGGGGTCTCGGACGCGGTGAGCGCGTTGCGCACCTGGCCGGAGGTCGAGTGGGCGTCGAGCCAGGCGGCGACGCCCTCGCGGATGCCGACCTCGATGGCGCCGTAGGAGGTCTCCAGCTGGACGGCGCCGCTCGCCACCTCGCCGACGCGCAGGGTGCCATGGGCGGTGGTGGCGACGACCGAGGCCTCGGCGCGGCCGACCTCGATGTCGCCATTGGCGCCGCTCACCCGCAGGTCGCCGGTGACCGCGCGGACGGTCGTGGTGCCGTGCGAGTTCTTCAGGACGGCGGGACCGTCGACCAGCCCGACGCGCAGGCTGCCGGAGCTGGTGGTGATCTCCGCCTTGCCTTCGACCCGGTCCACGGTGATCGAGCCGTGCGACGCGGTCAGGTGCAGCGGGCCGGTGGTGTCGAAGCGGGCGTCGCCGGACGACGTCTTCACGCGCACCTCGCCGAGCCTCCCCTCGCCGAGCACCTGGGTCCAGGCGCCGGTCAGTTCGACCTGCGAGCCGGCCGGCAGTTCGACCGTGACGTCGACGACGCCGGTGCGGCCGAACATGTTGGACTTGGGCGTCCTGACGGTCAGTACGCCCCTCGCGTACGAGATCTCGGTCTGGTCGGCCGTCTTCACGTCCAGCTCCTTCTTCGGGTTGCGCGCCCGCACCTCGACGACGGTGTCGGCGCGGTCGCCCGCGATGAACTGGATGGAACCGGCCTCCACGCGCGCCGTGGCCGTGATCGGTTCGGGAGTGTCGAAAGAAGGCATGGCTGTCCCGTCCTCTTGGGTCTTCAGGTCGTCCCCGCAGGTGGGACGTGGTGTGGGTGGTGTGGTGCGGGTTGGTGGCGTGGCTAGCGCACCCAGCCCGTGATGCTCTGTCCGATGGTCTGGGGCTTCTCCGGCGAACGCGGCCGGGTGCCGCCGCCGACCGCGGCCGACACGGCCCGTACCAGCCAGGCGTTGACCGACAGGCCCTCGCGGGCCGCGGCCTCCTCGGCGCGGGCCTTGAGGTGGGCCGGCAGGCGCAGGTTGACGCGGGCGGTGCCGCCCTCGTCGCCCTCGGCGAGAGCCGGTGCCGGGAGCGGTTCGCCGGCGGTGTCCGGCTCGGTGGGGGCGTCGCCGGTGGTCGGGAGCGTCACCACGAAGTCGGGGTCGAGGCCCCGGAGCCGTACGTCGACCGAACCGGGCGCGAGTTCACGGGTGATCTCGTCGGTCGCGGCGGAGAGCACGTTGAGCATGGTGAGCCGGGCCGCCGACTCCAGGGGAGCGGTGAGCCGCTCGGCCAGCTCGCGAGCCTCCTCGCCGCCGGCCTCGGCGGCCACCGCGAGTTCGCGGCGGAGGGTGTCGACATACGGGGTGAGGTCCATGACGTCATCATGGCACCACTATGGCGCCATGTGCAAGCGATGGGCAGGGTGAAGGGGAAGTCAGGTCGCGAGAAGTTGGTCTGACCTGGGTAAACGTACTGGCATCTCGTTGGGGCAAAGTGGCGTCAGGTCTACGTGACGGTGACTGGTGATGCAAAATGGCGCCACGTGGCGCCAAACGGTGCCACGTGGCGCCACGACAGACGGGTGAGCGCGCCATACGCGAACGGGGCCGGCCCGGGTGGCGTGGAAGCCACCCGGGCCGGCCCGGCGTACGGTGAGGATCAGACGAGATCGAACCGGTCCAGGTTCATCACCTTGTCCCACGCCGACACGAAGTCCTTGACGAACTTCTCCTTCGCGTCGTCACTCGCGTAGACCTCGGCAAGCGCGCGCAGCTCGCTGTTGGAACCGAAGACCAGGTCGGCCCGGCTGCCCGTCCACTTGACCGCGCCGGTGGCCGTGTCACGGCCCTCGAACGTGGTCTGGTCCGCGGAGGTCGACTTCCACTCCGTACCCAGGTCGAGCAGGTTGGCGAAGAAGTCGTTCGTCAGCTTGCCGGGCGTCTCGGTGAGGACGCCGAGCGAGGACTGCGGCTGGGTGACGCCCAGGGCGCGCAGACCGCCGACGAGGACGGTCAGCTCGGGCGCGCTCAGGGTGAGCAGGTTCGCCTTGTCGATGAGCAGGTACTCGGCCGGGAGCCGGTTGCCCTTGCCCAGGTAGTTGCGGAAGCCGTCCGCGGCCGGCTCCAGGGCGGCGAAGGACTCGACGTCCGTCTGCTCCTGGGCGGCGTCAACGCGGCCGGGCGTGAACGGCACCTCGACGGCGTGGCCGCCGTCCGCCGCCGCCTTCTCGACCGCCGCCACGCCCGCGAGGACGACGAGGTCGGCGAGGGAGACCTGCTTGCCCCCGGTCTGGGCGGAGTTGAAGGACTCCTGGACGCCTTCCAGGACGCGCAGCACCTGTGCCAGCTCGTCCGGGTTGTTGACCTCCCAGTTGCGCTGCGGCTCCAGGCGGATACGGCCGCCGTTGGCGCCACCGCGCTTGTCGCTGCCACGGAACGAGGAGGCGGCGGCCCAGGCGGTGGAGACCAGCTGGGTGACCGTGAGGCCCGAGCCGAGGATCTTCTCCTTGAGGGAGGCGATGTCCGCGGCGTCGACGAGCTCGTACGAGCGGGCCGGCAGCGGGTCCTGCCAGAGGAGCTCCTCGGACGGGACCTCGGGGCCGAGGTAGCGAGCGACCGGGCCCATGTCGCGGTGGGTGAGCTTGTACCAGGCGCGGGCGAAGGCGTCCGCGAACTCCGCCGGGTTCTCGTAGAAGCGCCGCGAGATCTGCTCGTAGACCGGGTCGAAGCGCAGCGACAGGTCGGTGGTGAGCATCGTCGGCAGGTGCTTCTTCGCCGGGTCGTACGCGTCCGGGATGATCGCCTCGGCGTCCTTGGCCACCCACTGGTGGGCGCCCGCCGGGCTCTTGCTCAGCTCGTACTCGTACTCGAACAGGTTCTTGAAGAACCCGTTGCTCCACTGGGTCGGGGTGGTGGTCCAGGTGACCTCGAGGCCACTGGTGATCGCGTCCGGGCCCTTGCCGGTGCGGAAGGTGCTCTTCCAGCCGAGGCCCTGCTCCTCGAGGGAGGCGGCCTCCGGGTCCGCGCCCACGTTGTCCGCGGGGCCGGCGCCGTGGGTCTTGCCGAAGGTGTGACCGCCTGCGATGAGGGCGACGGTCTCCTCGTCGTTCATCGCCATCCGGCGGAAGGTCTCGCGGATGTCGCGGGCCGCGGCGACCGGGTCCGGGTTGGAGTTCGGGCCCTCCGGGTTGACGTAGATCAGGCCCATCTGCACCGCGCCGAGCGGGTTCTCCAGCTCGCGGTCGCCGGTGTAGCGCTCGTCGCCGAGCCACGTGGTCTCCGGGCCCCAGTAGACGTCCTCGTCGGGCTCCCACACGTCTGCGCGGCCGCCGGCGAAGCCGAAGGTCTCGAAGCCCATCGACTCCAGGGCGACGTTGCCCGCGAGGATCATGAGGTCGGCCCAGGAGATGTTCTGGCCGTACTTCTTCTTCACCGGCCACAGCAGACGGCGCGCCTTGTCCAGGTTGCCGTTGTCCGGCCAGCTGTTCAGCGGCGCGAAGCGCTGCTGGCCGGCGCCGGCGCCGCCCCGGCCGTCGCTGATGCGGTAGGTGCCGGCGCTGTGCCAGGCCATCCGGACCATGAACGGGCCGTAGTGGCCGAAGTCGGCGGGCCACCAGTCCTGCGACGTGGTCAGGATCTCGGCGATGTCCCGCTTCACGGCCGACAGGTCGAGGCTCTCGAAAGCCTGCGCGTAATCGAAGTCCTCACCCAGCGGGTTGGCCACTGCGGGGTTCTTGGCGAGGATCTTCAGGTTCAGCCGGTTCGGCCACCACTGGCTGTTGCCGCCACCCTGTGTGGGATGGGCGGCACGCCCGTGGGCGACCGGACAGCCGCCTTCGCCGCCCGACTTCGGGTCGGTGACGATTGCATCGTGGTTCTCAGACATGGAAATCCTTCCGGACCTGGCGGACACAGTGCTCAGGAAGTGCGTTCGGCGGACGGGCCTGCCGCGGGTCTCACGTCTGCTGCTCCCGCCGTGCTGGAATCTTCCTGTCCCTTGGCCATCTACGAAACCGATCCTACAATGGACGTAATCTAAGTCAAGAACAACGCCAAGTTTGCCGATGACGATGAGGTGAGGCATGAGCGATCTGCTGGAGCGACTGCGCGCGCGTGGCTGGCGGATGACGTCCCAGCGCCGGGTCGTCGCCGAGGTCCTGGCGGGGGACCATGTGCACCTCACGGCGGACGAGGTCCACGCGCGCGCGGTGGCGCGCCTTCCGGAGATCGCGCGGGCGACCGTCTACAACACCCTCGGCGAGCTGGTCGCCCTGGGGGAGGTCGTGGAACTCTCCACGGACGGGCGGGCCAAGCGCTACGACCCGAACGCCCGCCAGTCGCACCAGCACCTGGTCTGCTCGAACTGCGGGCTCATCCGCGACGTCCACCCGACCGGCGACCCGCTCGCCGTCCTGCCGCCCGCGGAGCGGTTCGGCTTCACGGTGTCGAAGGCGGACGTGACGTACCGGGGGCTCTGCCCGGGCTGCGTCTGACCAAGGCGCGCGAGAGAAGCGGCCGGGGCGTACGGGAGGAAGTGGCCGGGCGTACGGGAGGAGCCCTCCACCGGTACCGGTGGAGGGCTCCTCCGTGTGTCCCGCTCCGGGACGACTACTTGAGGGCCGCGAGCGCCTCGTCGTAGCTCGGCTCGTCGGCGATCTCGCCCACGAGCTGCGCGTGCAGCACGGTGTCGTTCTCGTCGAGGACGACGACGGCGCGGGCGGTCAGACCGGCCAGCGGGCCGTCCGCGATCTCCACGCCGTAGTTGGTGTGGAACTCGCGGCCGCGGAGCGTCGAGAGGCTCTTCACGTTCTCGAGACCCTCGGCGCCGCAGAAGCGGGCCTGCGCGAAGGGCAGGTCGGCGGAGATGCAGAGGACGACGGTGTTGTCCAGCTGCCCGGCCTTCTCGTTGAACGCACGGACCGAGGAGGCGCACGTCGGGGTGTCGACGCTCGGGAAGATGTTGAGGACCTTGCGCAGGCCGGCGAAGTCCTTCAGCGACTTGTCCGCCAGCCCCTCGGCGACGAGCGTGAAGTCGGGAGCCTGGCTGCCGGGAGCCGGCAGAGCGCCGTTGACCTGCACGGGGCTGCCCTTCAGCGTGACCTGGGCCATGGGGATCTCCTTCAGACGTATGAGTGGCAACGGGGGGAATCGTACGGAAGGCGAGCGCGCTCCCACGACCCGGGCCGCCGCGACGCTCTCGCGCACGTTCACGGACATGAACGAGCTGCCCTCGCCGACGGGCACTTCGGGCCGCTCGCGGGCCGGATCCGTGGTGAACGAGCCTCCTTGACGCCTCTGGTGCAGACCTTTAGGTTCCACCCTCGACAGTCATCGGCCGTTCACGTACATGAAGAAGGGGTACTCACATGACCAGATGGTTCACCGCCCCCCTGCTCCTCGCCGCACTTCTGGCCACCTTGGTCGCCGCCCCCGGAGGCGGCCGCGCCGAGGCCGCCCCGGCCGCCTTCGTCCACCCCGGCGTCCTGGTCTCCCGGGGTCAGCTCGACTTCACCCGCGAGAAGGTCAACGCCGGGGCGCAGCCCTGGAAGGGTGCCTTCGACCAGATGACGGCGAGCAGGTACGCCTCGCTCGCCCGGGTCCCCAAGCCCCGCGCGGTCGTCGAATGCGGCTCGTACTCGAACCCCAACCTCGGCTGCACCGACGAACGGGAGGACGCCCTCGCCGCGTACACGCTCTCTCTCGCCTGGTACGTCACGCGCGACAGCCGGTACGCCGAGAAGGCGATCGAGATCATGGACGCCTGGTCCGGCGTGATCACCGACCACACCAACTCCAACGCGCCCCTCCAGACGGGCTGGGCGGGCTCCTCCTGGCCGCGGGCCGCCGAGATCATCCGGTACACCTACACCGGCTGGCCGCAGGCCCGCGTCGACCGCTTCAAGACCATGCTCCGCACCGTCTACCTCCCCGAGGTGGCCAACGGCTCCCACTCCAACGGCAACTGGGAGCTCAGCATGACCGAGGCCGCCCTCGGCATCGCCGTCTTCCTGGAGGACCGCGCCGCCTACGACAAGGCGGTCGCCATCTTCCGCGGCCGGGTCCCCGCGTACATCTACCTCACGAGCGACGGCGCCCTCCCCAAGGCGGCGCCGGGCAGCGGACTCGACACCCGCGACGAGCTCGTCCGGTACTGGCAGGGGCAGACCACCTTCGTCGACGGCCTCACCCAGGAGACCTGTCGCGACCTCACCCACACCGGGTACGGCCTGTCCGCGATCTCCCACATCGCCGAGACGAGCCGCATCCAGGGCCAGGACCTCTACCCCGAGGTCGCCGACCGGCTACGGCACGCCCTCGGCCTCCAGGCGAAGTACGAACTCGGCGAGCCGGTCCCGTCCTGGCTCTGCGGCGGCGCCCTCAAGGACCACCTCGGCCCGGTCACCGAGGTCGGCTTCAACGCCCTGCACGGGCGCCTCGGATACGCCATGACGAACACCCAGAAGCTCACCGAGGCCGGACGGCCGGCGGGCACGAACAACCTCTTCGTGGCCTGGGAGACCCTCACCCACGCAGCCAACTCCCGCTGAGCCGTGCGGAGTCGGAAGGGGGCGTCGCACCTCTTGACGCCCCCTTCCCTCACACCTTGAATCATGGGGGCGGCGAAGTCGGCCGCCCCTCCGCGCCCCCCACAGCCGACGGAAGAGAGAGCCATGACCTCCTCCCGCTCACGCCTGCGCCCCCTGTCCTCCGCCCTCACCGCGCTCACCCTCGCCCTGACCGTCGCGGCGCTGGGCCCGGCGACCGAATCCCGAGAAACGCTCGGGCCCGTCGCCGGGACGGCCGCCGTCACCTTCTCCGACGACTTCGACGGTCCCGCCGGCTCCGCCGTCGACGGCACCCGGTGGCAGACCGAGACCGGCGACAACGTCAGCAACCACGAGCGGCAGTACTACACGGCCGGCAACCGCAACGCCGCGCTCGACGGGCAGGGCCACCTGGTCATCACCGCCCGCAAGGAGAACCCGGGCAACTACTCGTGCTGGTACGGGCGCTGCGAGTACACCTCCGCCCGGCTCAACACCGCCGGGAAGTTCACCACGAAGTACGGTCATGTCGAGGCCCGCATGAAGGTGCCGCGCGGCCAGGGCATGTGGCCCGCGTTCTGGATGCTCGGCAACGACCTCGGTCAGGTCGGCTGGCCGGACTCGGGCGAGATCGACGTCATGGAAAACGTCGGCTTCGAACCCTCCACCGTCCACGGCACGTTGCACGGCCCGGGCTACTCAGGCTCCGGCGGCATCGGCGCCGGGTACACCCTGCCCGGCGGACAGGCCTTCGCCGACGCCTTCCACACCTTCGCCGTCGACTGGTCGCCCGGCCGGATCAGCTGGTCCGTGGACGGTTCCGTCTACCAGACCCGTACGCCCGCCGACCTCGGCGGCCGGACCTGGGTCTTCGACAAGCCCTTCTTCCTCATCCTCAACCTCGCCGTCGGCGGCTACTGGCCCGGCGACCCGGACGCCTCGACCGCCTTCCCGCAGCAGCTCGTCGTCGACCACGTCCGCGTCACCACGGCCGACGGCCCCGCCACCGCAGGACCGATCACCGGGCTCGGCGGCAAGTGCGTCGACGTCGCCGGTGCGAACCCCGCGAACGGCACGCCCGTACAGCTCTACGACTGCAACGGCACCGCCGCCCAGCAGTGGACCCTCGCGGCCGACGGAACCGTCCGCGCACTCGGCAAGTGCCTCGACGTCACCTCCGCCGGCACCGCCGACGGCACCCCCGTCCAGCTGTGGGAGTGCAACGGTACGGAGGCCCAGCGCTGGACCGCCAACGCCGCCCGGGACCTGGTGAACCCGCGGTCCGGCAAGTGCCTGGACGCCACCGGCAACAGCTCCGCCAACGGCACCCGGCTGCAGATCTGGACCTGCACCGGTGCCACCAACCAGAAGTGGACGGTGACCCGTTGAACGGCTGAGGGAAGCCTCAGCCCCGGCCCGCCGCCCGGCCCGCCGTGAACCGGGACGGCGGCAGGCCGAACGCCCGCGTGAAAGCGGCCGTGAACGCGGCCGGGGAGGCGTACCCGAGGCGGCCCGACACCTCGCTGACCGTCGCGGTACGCAACAGGGGCACGGCCGCCAGGAGCCGGGCACGGGACCGCCAGACCGCGGGGCTCTCGCCCGTCTCCGCACGGAAGCGCCGCGTGAACGCCCGCTCGCTCAGGGCGCTCCTGACCGCCCAGTCGGAGTTGGTGACCGTCGCGTCCGGGGCCACCAAGTACTCCCTGCACAGCGCCGCCAGGTCGCCGGACGCCGGGAGGGCGACGTGGAGGGGGAGCGGGGAGCGCGCGGCGATCTCGTGCAGCAGCAGCGTCGCGATGGCGCCCTCCCGCCCCGACAGGTTGTAGTCGGCGGTGAACTCCAACGCCGCGAGCAGCAGTTCGCGCAACAGCGGCGGAACGTCCACGACCACGCAGCGCGCCGGCCACCACGGGACGGCGCCCGGCTCCACGTACAGGCTGCGCGTGCTCACGCCCAGCATCCGGACCCGGTGCGAGGTGGCCGGCGGGATCAGGACGGCCCGCTCGGGCGGGACCGTCCACGTGCCGTCCGCGGTGTCGACGACCATGACGCCGGTCGCCCCGTACAGGAACTGCGCCCGCCGGTGCTCGTGCCACTCCAGGACGTGCCCGGCCGGATAGTCGGTGCCGATCGGCAGGACGGCCCGGTCGAGACGGTCGACGTCGTCCAGCGGGATGTTCTTCACCCGGCCACCGTAGTGGCCGAGACGCGAAGGAACACGGCCGACCATCGCATGCGGGAAGCAGTGCCCGCCTGATGGTCTTGACCCATGGACGTGGTGATGCTGATGGCGATCGGGCTCCTCACCGGAGCGACGACGGTCTTGTTCGGGTTCGGTGGCGGGTTCGTGGCGGTCCCGGTCGTCGTGTGGGCGGACGCCGCCCTCGGCGCGGCCGCCCTGCCGGTGGCCACCGCCACCTCGGCCCTGGTGATGCTCGTGAACGCAGCCTTCGCCACGGCCGTCACCCCCCGGCCCGTACTCCTCGCCCTGCGCGGCAGCGGCGCGCTGCTCCCCCTCCTCGCGGCGGGCGCCTGCGCCGGGGCGTACGCCACCCGGTTCGCGCCGCCGGACCTGGCCCGCTGGGCGTTCGTCGCGTACACCGCACTCACCGCCGGCGACCTGCTGCTCCGGCCCGGCTTCCTGCGCCCCGCGAGCCGGCCGGGCGGCGAGCCCGCGCGGGCGCGACGGCCGCTGCCCGCCGCCGCGGGCGCCCCGATCGGCGCGGTCGCCGCCTTCCTCGGCGTCGGCGGCAGCGTGATGACCGTCCCCGCCATGCGCCGGGCCGGACACCCCATGCGGGTGGCGACCGCGCTGGCCAACCCCCTCACCCTCGCCGTGACGCTCCCTGCCGTCGCGGTCTCCCTCGCCGGCACTCCGTCCCATGCCGCCACGACGACCGGCACCGGCCTCATCGGCCTCGTCGACCCGTACGCGGCGGGGGCACTGCTCCTCGGAGCCCTGCCGGTCATCGCAGTGCTGCGCCGCCGCCCGCCCCGGATACCGGACCGCGTCCACGCGCGCGCGTACCTCGGGCTGCTCGCCCTGGCGGCCCTCGCGATGCTGCTCGCCGACGCCTGAGCCACCGCCCCGGCGACCGTCACCCCATGCGCGGGCCCAGCGTCCGGACGACCTGGGTGAGGACCTTTTCGCTCCAGTTCCGTTCCGACTGCGGGTACTTCCCGACTCCGTCCGCCGTGGACATGCCGCTCACCTCGAACTGGTACGGCCCCTGGTGGCAGGTGGGCCCGTCGGAGACGTCCGGCAGGAAGCAGCCCTCGGTGCCGAGCGAGGTGCCGAGGTCCCGGAACTCCTTCTTGTACGAGCCCTCGCCCGCCCGCTTGCGCGCCCTCTGGAGGTCATCCGCGTAGTTCTCCCGTACCAGCGCCGGATCGGCGATGGCGGTGAAGGTGACCTTGACGCTGCTGTTGTGCTCGCTCTCGTACGTGGAAGGCAGCTTGAACTCGAACTCGCAGCCGCCGGCGGGGACGTCACCGGTCGTGCCGGGAGCGGACTCGGACAGAGGGTTGAAATCGATGATCGTCACGTTGATCGGGTCCCGTGCGAAGGCGGTCGCCTGGGGCAGGATCGCCCGGATCTCCGTGTCGCTCAGCACCTCGCAGGCGTTCGGCCACTGGGCGAGCGGCAGCGAGCCGTTCGCGGCAGGCCGCGCATCCAGCTTCGGGCCCGAGGGCTTCGCCGTGCCGAACTCCAGTGGCGGAGGCGGGCTGTCGCAGCCCGCGAGCGCGAGAGGCGCGGCCGCGGCGAGGACGAGGCACCACCGGTTCAGTCTGGACACGTCACGTTCCCCCGAGAGTGAAGACGCCGGATTCGGGGCCCATTCTGCCCAGGGGCGGGCACGGGCCGGTGGCCTTTCGCCCGTCGCCGCTGTGATCCTCACGACAGGCCTGCCCCCTGAGAGCGCCGGTGCTCACGACGCTGCGGACCGCGCACGGCTGAGAGCCCTTCCGTGCGCGAGGTCTTGCGCGGGCCGTGCGGCCTCTCTACTCTCCCGGCCAATGGTTAGGAATATTTCCTAACCATTGGCCATGGAGGGAAAGGGAGTTGACATGCGTCGACGAAGCGTCTCGCTTCTCGGGCTCGCGGGTCTGCTGGCGTTGCCCCTGACGGTCATGCCGCAGGCGCAGGCCGCCGACGGCCTGGTCTCCGGCGGCAAGGCGGTGACGGCCTCGTCCGTCGAGACCTCGGCCTTCGGACCCGGCCTCGCGGTGGACGGCAGCACGGCCACCCGCTGGGCGAGTGCGGAAGGGGTCGACCCGCAGTGGATACGGATCGACCTCGGGGCGAACCACACGATCTCCCGGGTGAAGCTCAACTGGGAGGACGCGTACGGCAAGACGTACCGCATCCAGACCTCCGCCGACGGGACGACCTGGACCGACGTCTACTCCACCACCGCCGGAGACGGGGCGACCGACGACCTCACGGTCTCCGGCACCGGCCGCTACGTCCGCATGTACGGCACGGGGCGCGGCACGCCGTACGGCTACTCCCTCTGGGAGTTCGAGGTGTACGGCTCGCCCACGACCGGCGGCGGCGGGAGCGGCGGACCGGCCGTCCCCTTCGGCAGCCACCTCAAGCCCTACGCCGCCGGCACACTGAAGCCCTCCGGCACGCAGTCCGCCCTCGACCAGAAAGTCGTCGACTACTACAACCGGTGGAAGGCCGCCTTCGTCCGGCAGAACTGCGGCAACGGCTGGTACCAGATCATCTCGCCCGACGCCGACCACCCCTATGTCGCCGAGGCGCAGGGCTACGGCATGGTCGTCACCGCCACCATGGCGGGCGCCGACCCCGACGCCAAGAAGATCTTCGACGGCCTGGTCAAGTGGAAGATCGACCACCCGTCCTCGGTCAACCCGAACCTCCTGGCCGCCGAGCAGGACACCGCCTGCAAGAGCGTCAACGGCGGCGACGGCGCCACCGACGGCGACATGGACGTGGCCTACGGCCTGCTCCTCGCCGACAAGCAGTGGGGCAGCGCCGGCACGTACAACTACAAGGACCTGGCGCTCAAGCACATCGCCGCCATCAAGAAGGATGAGGTCAACGCCACGACCAAGCTCCTGAAGCTGGGGGACTGGAGCAGCTCGGGCGACCAGTCCTACTACATCTCCCGCACCTCGGACTGGATGGTCGATCACTTCCGCGCCTTCCGCGCGGCCTCGGGCGACACCACGTGGGACGCGGTGCGCAACGCCCATCAGACGCAGATCTCCCGCCTCCAGTCGACGTACGCCTCCGGCACCGGCCTCCTCCCCGACTTCGTCGTCGACACCGACACCACGCCGAAGCCCGCTCCCGGCCAGGTCCTGGAGGACCCCAACGACGGCTCCTACTGGTGGAACGCCTGCCGTACGCCGTGGCGCATCGCCGACGACGCGGTGACCAGCGGCGACGCCACGTCACTCGCCGCCGCCCGGAAGCTCAACGGCTGGATCAAGACGAAGACCGGCGGTGACCCGAACAAGATCGCCATCGGGTACAAGCTCAACGGCACCCAGATCTCCTCGGGCAGCGAGGCCGCCTTCTTCGCCCCGTTCGCGGTGGCGGCGATGACCGACCCGGGCAGCCAGGCCTGGCTCGACGCCCTGTGGAACAAGATGCTCGCGACCCCGGTCGACACGAGCAGCTACTTCTCGGCCAGCATCCAGCTCCAGGTCATGATCACGGCCTCGGGCAACCACTGGGTCCCGTAGCCGGGTTCCCTGCCCGAGGGGGACGGACGGGTCCGCCGATCGGGGGCCCGTCCGTCCTCGTCGAGCTGCCCCGGACCCGGGGTACGACCCCGGCCTCTGACGGCCCCTCGCCGAGGGACAGCGTGCCCCGGGCATCATGCGTCGCCCCTACGGCGTCGGCCGCTCACGGGCGGACGGCCCCAACGGCCTGGGCCTCGCGGCGCGTGCCACGGCGAGGAGGAAGAGTCCGCACAGCGACACGATCAGCCACCCCGGCCGGGTCGCAGCGGCCAGCTCCGCCGGGTCGGCGTCCGCGACCAGTCCGCCGGCGACGGCGATGCCGACCGCCACCCCGACCTGGCGCGAGGTGGAGGTGATCGCCCCCGCCACCCCGGCCCGGGACGGCGGGAGCCCGGAGACCGCGGTGTTCGTCAGAGGGGCGTTGGCGAAGCCGAACCCGATGCCGATCAGCAGGAAGGCGAGCAGGATCAGCGACACGCTCGTGCCCTCGTCCAGGCCCGCCAGACACAGACCACCGGCCGCGGTGAACCCGCCCGCGAGGAGCAGCGGACGCCGGGGCCCGACACGGCCCACCAGGATGCCGGACCAGGGCGCGCACAGCGTGGCCCCGAGCGCCATGGGCAGGGTTGCCGCGCCCGCCGCGAGCGGTGTCCAGCCCCGGGCCTGCTGGAGGTAGAGGGTGCTGAGCAGCAGGGTCACGTTGAGGGCGACGAAGACCGCCGTCGCGCCGAGCACCGCCGTGACGAACGCCGGCCGGCGGAACAGGCCGAGGTCCATCAGCGGTTCATCGCGCCGGAGTTCGATCTGGACGAAGCCGGCTGTGGCCGCCGCGGTCAGCGCGTACCCGGAGAGGGCCGCGGGTGACGCCCAGCCGACGCGGGGGCCTTCGATGAGGAGGCCGACGGTGAGGCAGAGCGTCAGGGTGAGGAGCACCTGACCGGGCAGGTCGAGCCGGCGGGCGCGCTCGCCGCGGGACTCCGGAACGAACAGGGCGACCAGGACGAGGGCGAGGACCACCACCGGCGCGTTGATCCAGAACACCGAGCGCCAGCCGAACGCGGCGATGAGCGCCCCGCCGGTGACCGGGCCCGCCGCCATGCTCAGTCCGAACACCGAGGCCCACACGCCGATCGCGCGGGCGCGTTCCCGGGGGTCGGGCATCGCGTTGACCACGATCGCCAGGGCCACCGGACTCAGCATCGAGGCGCCGATCCCCTGGACCGCCCGGGCGGCGACCAGCACGCCGAGGGACGGAGCGAGGGCGCACAGGAGGGAGGCGAGCCCGAAGACGACCAGCCCCCACCGGAAGACCCGGCGGCGCCCGAAGCGGTCGGCGAGGGCGCCGGCGACGACGAGCAGGCTGGCCATGACCACGGTGTAGGCGTCGACCACCCATTCGAGACCGCGGGTGCCCACGTCGAGGCCGCGCCCGATCTCGGGAAGCCCCACGTTGACGATGGTGGCGTCGACGCCGACCAGGAACATGCTGAGCGCGCAGACCGCCAGCACGGTCCAGCGCCGGCGCGCACTGAGCGGGGTGGGTGGCGGGGCCAGGGATGTCGTGAGCACGTGAGTTCCCCTTCGACGGGACCGGACGCCGTCCAGACTCGGACCCGGGGGAGGGGGATGGCAAAGAAACTTGCGGGGATCGCAAAAACTCCGCGAGGGGGGAGTGGGTCAGACGGAGGTGAAGAGATCGCCGGGAGCGTCGTCGAGGACGAATCCGTTGTCGAAGCGGACGCGGACCGTGAGGCGGAGCCGCCGTTCCCGGTAGGCGGTCCACGCCGGCTCCAACGAGCCGATCTGCTCCTCCAGTCGCGCCCTGCTGGCCGGAGGCATCTGGTGGCCGAAGTCGTCGAGGAGGGCCCTGAGCCGCTCGTACTCACGGACCTCCGGGCTCTGCGGACGGTCCTCGTCCAGCCGCTCGACGACGCCCTCGACTCCCGCGGCCAGAGCCAGGAACCCCGCCCCGGTGCCCTCCTCCGCCGGGACCTCGCCCGCCGGAACGACCTGCCCGGCCAGCCTCAGGTCCACCGCCAGCTTCACCCGCCGGCCCTCTTTCAGCGTCATGGTCCTTCGTCTCCCCATCGTCGGAGGTGCCATTATCCGGCCCTCGGGCCCGCCTCGGTCACCGCGTGACCCCGTACGGGTGGACTCTTGCCGCACCCGCCGGGCGGGAGCGGCGCCGTCCTCGCCCTCGGTGGTGATGATGCCCCTTCGAAGCCCGTGACCAGGAAAAGGCGCCCCCCCATGCGACGCACCCCCTCCCGCCGGTTGTTCGCCGCGACGCTGCTCGTGGCGTCCGTGCTGGCCCCCGTGACGGCGACGCCCGCCACCGCCGTCCACGCCGCCGGAGCCCTCGCGGGCCGGTACGGCGAGGACGACTGCCCGCAGCACGGTCTCGGTCCCGAACTGACCGCCCGGCTCGACAAGGCCATCGAGGACGTCCGCAGGCAGGCCGGCATCCCCGGCGTCGTCGTCGGCCTGTGGATGCCGGGCAAGGGCAGCTACGTCCGCGCGACCGGCGTCGCCGACACCGTCACCCGCGAGCCGATGACCACCGACGGCCACATCCGCATCGGCAGCGAGACCAAGACCTTCACCGTCACCGCGCTTCTGAAGCTCGTCGACGACCACCGGATCGGCCTCGACGACCCCATCTCCCGCTATGTCCGCGGAGTTCCGAACGGCCACCGGATCACCCTGCGTCATCTCGCCGAGATGCGCAGCGGCCTCTTCCCGTACACCTCGGACCCGGACTTCATCCACGACCTGCTCAGCGACCCGTACCGCTCCTTCACCCCGGAGGAGGTGCTCGCGTACGGGTTCAAGCACAAGAACACGTTCAAACCGGGCGCCAAGTTCGAGTACTCGAACACGAACCTGGTCCTGCTGGGCCTGGTCGTCGAGAAGGTCAGCGGCCGGCCCCTCCCCGACTTCCTCCGCGACCGCGTCCTGCGCCCGGCCCACCTGCGCCACACGCTCTTCCCGACCGGGCCCGAGTTTCCCGAGCCGCACCCCCACGGCTACACCGACCAGACGCTCAGCGGCGCGGTCGCGGACACCACCGACTGGAACCCCAGCTGGGCGTGGGCGGCCGGGGCGATGATCTCCGACCTGCACGACCTGCGGCGCTGGGCGAAGATCCTCGCCACCGGCGAGCTGCTCAGCCCCGAGACGCAGGCGCAGCGGCTCCGGACGCTGCCGACGGGCTTCCCCGGCTCCAGCTACGGCCTGGGCATCTTCGAGACCAACGGCTGGATCGGGCACAACGGGTCGCTGCCGGGGTACGAGACGGTGACGGTGTACCTGCCCGAGCGGGAGGCGACGCTCGTCATCATGATCAACACGGACATCTCCAGCGGGGGGCAGGAACCGTCGACGCTGCTCGCGCGCGCGGTGACGAGCGTGGTGACCCCGGACCACGTCTACGCGGGCTCGGTCCAGCCCCGGTAACCCGTCGCCGACGGCGCGGGCCCCGGACGGGAGCCGGGCGCGGGCCCCCCGCCGGCGGGGGGCCCGCCCGGCTTCGCCCGTGGCGACTATTCGCCGATGAGTTCGGGGATTGAGGAGGTCGATCCGGGGCAGCCGTCCGAAACCGGTGGGAAGACGTGTGATCGTCGAGGAGGTGGGCGGGTGTCCATGGACGCCGACGGCAATACAGGGGAGCGGCCACCGCCCCACGACGCCCGGTTCGCGCTCCGGGCCCGGCCCGGGACGTCCGACGGGGTGGTGGTCCTCGGCCTCGGTGGCGAGCTCGACCACGACACGGTCGGCTCGTTGCACCGGGCGCTGGAGGAGCACGCCCGGGCCCGCAGGGTCGTCGTCGACTGCTCCGGCCTGAGCTTCTGCGACTCGACGGGACTGAACGAGCTGTTGCGGGCGCGCCTGCGGCTGCAGGAGACGGGCGGGCGTCTGGACCTCGCGGGGGTCCACCCGCCCGTGGACCGGATGTTCGAGATCACCGGGGCCCGGACGGTCTTCCGGGTGTACGGGAACGTGGCCGAGGCCCTGGCGGACGACAGGGACGGCGGGGATGGCGGGGACGGTCATGGCTGACGGCGAAGGCGCTCCCCCGACCCAGGTCCGGAGGTTGGTGCTGCACGGCACGCGCGGGGTCGTGTCCCGCTGCCGGGACTTCACGAAACAGGCGCTGACCGACTGGGGGTGGATCCCGGCGGACAGCGAGGAGGCGGAGGAGCGGGTCGAGGACGTCCTGCTGCTCGTGTCGGAGGTCGTCACCAACGCCTGCCTGCACGCCGGCGGCCCCGAGCAGTTCGTCCTGCGGCACGGCGAGGGAGGGCTGCGCGTGGAGGTGTCCGACGCGAACCCGGAGCATCCCCGCGTACGGGCGCCGCGCTCCGCCGCGCTGCCCGGCGGGCACGGCCTGATGGTCCTGGACCGGCTGGCCGGTGCCTGGGGCAGCCGGGACAAGGAGCCGGGAGGGGTGGGCAAGGTGGTCTGGCTGGAGATCGGCCGGCCGCCCCGAAGGAAGCCGGACGAAACGGATTAGAGCTCACGGGTGCGGGCAGCCGCCGGACACGGGGGCAGTCGCAGCCGGACGGAGAGGAGCGCACCATGCCGCGCGGATCGAACGCCAAGCGCGAGCGGCAGTACGAGCACATCAAGGAAAGCGCCCTGGACCGGGGCGAGAGCGAGAAGCGGGCCGAGGAGATCGCCGCGCGCACGGTGAACAAGGAGCGGGCGCGGTCCGGCGAGTCGAAGACGGCGAGCAAGAGTTCGACGGAGGACATGTCCTCCTCGCGGCGCGGCGGCAAGCGTTCGCACAGCGGCTCGGAGGGTCCGACCTACGACCAGCTGTACGCCGAGGCCCAGCGCCGGAACATCCACGGCCGCTCCTCGATGGACAAGGCCGAACTCAAGCGGGCCCTGGGTCACTGAGAGCCCCCGGCCCCCTCGGCAGCTCCGCCCACGACCCCCCGGACCACACCGAGTTCCACGAGGTCCTGGGGGCGCAGACGGAGCTGGTCGGCAGTGGCCGCAACCTCCTCGGGAGCGCGCTTGAGGATGGCCGCGGCCGCCTCGGGCGCGATGACGGAGAAGTAACTGTCCGGGGTGGCCCAGGTGTTGTCCGGAGCGGCCAGGGCGAGGGCACCTCCCGAGCCTCCCTCGCCGATGAGCAGTGAGGTGAGCGGGGTGCGGGCCGAGGCGACGGCGGCGAACAGGCCGGCGATCGCGGTCCCGGCGCCCGCGCGTTCCGCCGCGGGATCGTTGGCGGCACCCGGGGTGTCGACGAGGGTGAGCACCGGGATGCCGAGGCGGTCGGCCAAGCGTACGAGGCGGGCGGCCGTGCGGAAGCCGGCCGGGCGCGTCGCGGTGCCGCACTGGGCGGCGTAGGCGACCGTACGCCCGTCGGGAAGCCGCCCGAAGCCGCACCGCATGCCCGGGTCGACGCCCCCGCAGCGGTCGCCGGAGATCTCCTCGCGCAGGGTGAAGTGGGCGTCGAGATAGGCGGCGGCCCGGGGCCGCTCCGGGTGCCGGGCGCGGGCCACGGCCTCCCGCCCGCTCGCGGCGGGCGGCGCATCCGGGTCGCCCAGCGCGTACGGCGGCGGGACCGGACCCTCGGCGGGCCGGACGAGCAGCGAGAGCCAGCGCCCGAGGGTCTCCCGGAGCGCGCCGGGCGTCACGATCGCGTCGATGTGGCCGTGGGCGAGCTGTGCCTCGGCGGTGTACGCGGCCGGGTCCGCGTCCGGCGGCCGTACGCGGGAGCCGGCGAAGCCCACCTGGGCGCCGGGCAGGGCGAGGACGACATCGGAGCCGGCTCCGAGCGTGGCCCAGCCGCCGCCCGTGGTGGGATCCCGCAGGACGGCGATCTGCGGCAGCCCCGCCGCCCGCGTGACCTCCGACTCGCGGGCCAGGTACTGGAGTTGGAGGAGCGCCCGCATGCCTTCGTGCATGCGGCTGCCGCCGGTGGCGGGCAGGACGACGACGGGAAGCCGTCGCGCGCGGGCCAGGTCGTGGGCCGCGGCGGCCCGTGCGCCCGTGCGCTCCCCGAGGGACCCGCCGAGGAACCGGAACTCGAAGGAGATCAGTACCGCCGTCACACCGCCCACCACGCCCGTGCCGCAGACCACCGACTCGGTCTCGCCGCTGCGGGCGGCGGCGCGGGCGTGCGCCGCGGCGTACCCGGGCCAGCCGATCGGCCCGTCATCGGGCATGGGGCCTTCCGCGAAGGGGAGTTCGCTGAAGTCGTCGGTGACGAGGGCGATCGCCTCGCGTGCCGTCGTCGGATCGATCATGCGGGCCTCGCCGCTCGTCGCCGGGGTGTGCCTACGGATGATGCCGGGAGCCTGCGGGCCGTGCGGTACGGCACCCGCCCGCCGGGGCCGGCCGGGCTGGTGCCCTGCCGACCTCCCACCGTACCGTCCGGCCCCCGCGGGCCGGCCGCGGAGCCCCTCAGGCCAGGATGCCGCTCCCGTGCGGGGCGTACAGGTCCAGGAGCCGTACGCGGGTCACATGGAGGCGGTGGGCGAGGATCGCCCCCACCCAGAACATGACCGAGGCGCCGAACTCCGCGTCCGAGCGGCACATCGACCGCACGGCCGGGGCGTCGAACTCGTACGCCCGGACCGGCGTCATCGCCTCGGCCCCCGACTGGCACAGATACGGCGGGAACAGCCAGGACAGCCCGACCAGCTCGCCGTGGCGCAGGGTCTCGATCACGGGCGCCCCCCTGCCCGGCACCTTCGCGTCCAGTGTCACCGCGCCCGTCTTGACGATCCAGAACCGGTCGGCGTGCTGCTGCTCCTCGAAGAGACGGTGGCCGGACTCGAAGTGCACGTCCTCGGCGAAGGCCATCAGGCGCTCCCGGTGCTCCGGCGGCAACGTGCTGACCTTGGGGGCGGCTCTGCTCATGGCGGACCCTCCTCGCACACTCGACTCCCACCCCCAGTGTGCGGCCGTGCGTCCCGGCGCGCAGTCTCCGGGAGGCCCGCGATAGACGGACGCGGGAGGTGACGTCGGTCTCACGCTCGGTGCGCGCCCGTCCGGCGTGCGCGGGCCCGGCCGAGGGCGGAGCATGAACGTAGGCAAGCGGGGGTGTGACCCAGGAGGGTGCCATGCCCGTCCCGGACGGCGGCGACGCGCTCGTCGCGTTGCGCGGGGTCGACAAGTACTTCGGCAGCCTGCACGTCCTCCACTCCATCGACCTCACGATCCACCGCGGCGAGGTCGTCGTCGTCATCGGGCCGTCCGGCTCGGGGAAGTCGACGCTGTGCCGGGCGATCAACCGCCTGGAGACCATCGACGCGGGCGAGATCGTCGTCGACGGGCGGCCGTTGCCCGCCGAAGGGCGGGAACTGGCGGCGCTGCGGGCCGATGTGGGCATGGTCTTCCAGTCCTTCAACCTGTTCGCGCACAAGACGGTCCTCGGCAACGTGACCCTCGGGCAGATCAAGGTCCGCAAGAAGGACCGGAAGGAGGCGGAGGAGAGGGCCCGCGCCCTCCTCGACCGGGTGGGCGTCGCCTCCCAGGCCGACAAGTACCCGGCCCAGCTCTCCGGGGGCCAGCAACAGCGCGTGGCGATCGCCCGCGCCCTCGCCATGGATCCGAAGGTGATGCTCTTCGACGAGCCGACCTCCGCGCTCGACCCCGAGATGATCAACGAGGTTCTGGAGGTGATGCGGCAGCTCGCCCGGGACGGCATGACGATGGTGGTCGTGACCCACGAGATGGGCTTCGCCCGCTCCGCCGCGAACCGCGTGGTCTTCATGTCCGACGGGAAGATCGTCGAGGAGGCGACCCCGGACGAGTTCTTCAGCAACCCGCGCAGCGACCGTGCCAAGGACTTCCTGTCCAAGATCCTCCACCACTGAGTCGCGGCCGCCGCCCGGTCGGTCGCCCGATCCGCAGCCCCCAGGGGTGATCCTCATGAACCCGCACAGGACCAGCAGGGCCGTCGTGGCCGCCGCCGCGGCCGTCGTCCTCTCCCTCACCTCGGCCGGATTCGCGAACGGCGCGGCCGGCGCGGTGCCCCGCGACCACGACGACGGCGACAAGATCACCATCGGCATCAAGTTCGACCAGCCCGGCATCGGCCTGAAGACCCCCGACGGCACCTACACCGGCCTGGACGTCGACGTGGCCACGTACATCGCGAAGCAGCTCGGCCACGACCCGTCCGACATCGTCTGGAAAGAGGCCAAGAGCGCCGACCGGGAGACGCTCCTGCAGCGCGGAGACGTGGACTTCATCGCGGCCTCGTACTCGATCAACGACAAGCGCGCTGAGAAGGTCGACTTCGCCGGTCCCTACCTCCTCGCCCACCAGGACGTCCTCATCCGGGCCGACGACGACTCGATCAAGAAGCCGTCCGACCTGAACAACAAGAAGCTCTGCTCGGTCACCGGCTCGACCTCCGCGCAGAACGTCAAGGACAAGATCGCCCCGGACGCCCAACTCCAGGAGTACGGCGGCTACTCCGAGTGCCTGACCGGTCTGCAGAACGGGGTCATCGACGCCGTCACCACCGACGACTCGATCCTCGCCGGTTACGCAGCACAGCCCGAGTTCAAGGGCAAGTTCAAGCTCGGCGGCTTCAAGATGAGCAACGAGAACTACGGCATCGGCGTCCAGAAGGGCAGCGACCTCAAGGCCGAGATCAACAAGGCCCTGGAGAAGATGGTCGCCGACGGCTCCTGGCAGGCGGCGGTCAAGAAGAACCTCGGCCCCGCCGGCTACCAGAACGAACCCGCGCCGAAGATCGGCGTCATCGTCACGTGAGCAGGCCGCCGTGTTCGACTTCCTCCAGGGGTACGACCTGCTCGGAGCCTTCTGGGTGACGGTGCAGCTCACCGTCTTCTCCGCGATCGGCTCCCTCGTCTGGGGGACGCTGCTGGCCGCGATGCGCGTCAGCCCCGTCCCCCTCATGCGGGGCTTCGGCACCGTCTACGTCAACATCGTCCGCAACATCCCCCTCACCGTCATCATCGTCTTCACCTCGCTCGGCCTCTTCCAGACCCTCGGCGTCACCATGGGCGCGGACCGGTTCACCACCATCAACTTCCGGCTCGCCGTCCTCGGCCTCACCGCCTACACCAGCGCCTTCGTCTGCGAGGCCGTCCGCTCCGGCATCAACACCGTCCCCCTCGGACAGGTCGAGGCCGCCCGCGCCATCGGCCTCGGCTTCCCCGAGGTCCTCCGCCTGATCGTGCTCCCCCAGGCCTTCCGCTCCGTCGTCGGCCCCCTCGCCAACGTCCTCATCGCCCTCACCAAGAACACCACCGTGGCCGCCGCCATCGGCGTCGCCGAAGCGGCCCTGCTGATGCGCGAGATGATCGAGAACGAGGCCCAGCTCATCCTCATCTCCGCGATCTTCGCCGTCGGCTACCTCTGCCTCACCCTGCCCACCGGCCTCCTCCTCGGCTGGGTGGCCAAGAAGGCGGCGGTGAAACGGTGAAGAGCCAGAAGGCGCAGCCCACCGTCCTCTACGACGTCCCCGGTCCGCGCGCCCGGCGGCGCAACCTCCTGTGGACCCTGCTGTTCCTGGCCGGCCTCGCCGTCGTGGTGTGGTGGGTCGTGACGAGCCTCGCCGACAAGAACCAGCTCGAATGGTCCAAGTGGGCGCCCTTCTTCACCGACGCCCGCGTCTGGGAGACGTACATCCTCCCCGCCCTGAAGAACACCGTGATCGCCGCCGCGACGGCCATGGTCCTCGCCCTGCCCCTCGGCGCGCTCCTCGGCATCCTGCGGCTCTCCGACCACCGCGCCATGCGCGCCGCCGCCGGCACCGTCGTCGAGTTCTTCCGGGCCATCCCCGTCCTGATCCTGATGCTCTTCGCGAACGCCGCCTACTCCGAGTTCACCGACATCAGCCCCGACACCCGCCCCCTGTACGCCGTCGTCACCGGCCTCGTCCTCTACAACGCCTCCGTACTCGCCGAGGTCGTCCGCGCCGGCATCCTCGCGCTTCCCGCCGGACAGACCGACGCGGCCAAGGCCATCGGCATGCGCAAGGGCCAGACCATGGCCTACGTCCTCCTGCCGCAGTCCGTCACCGCCATGCTGCCCGCCCTCGTCAGCCAGCTCGTCGTCATCGTCAAGGACACCGCTCTCGGCGGCGCCATGCTCGGATTCTCCGAACTCCTCGCCTCCGTACGCCCGATGAGCGCCAACTACGGCGCCAACACCATCGCCTGCTTCACCGTCGTCGCCGTCATCTTCGTCGCCCTCAACTTCGCCCTCACCACCTTCGCCTCCTGGCTCGAAGGCAGGCTGCGCCGCGGCAAGAAGTCCACCGGCGCGGTCGTCGGAGCCGATGCCGTCGAGGAGCTGGCGACACCGGGCGAGCACCCGGACACACGCTGAGAGCCATCCGGGTGACGCCGCCCATCCGCGCGGCCGCGCGTGCCGAAGTACCCACCATGACCGACATCAGCACTGCGCCCGGGCCCCACGAACCCACCCGCACCGACCGCCTCCTCGCCGCACTCGGCGGCCTGGTCTCCGCGTACGTCTCGCTGGCCGTCGCGGACCGCGTCGCCGCCCGCGTACGTCCCGAGGCGGGCCCCGTGCAGGCCGTCGGCGGCGCCGTCGTCGACCGGACCCCGGCAGGCCTCGAGGACTGGGCGATCCGCGCCTTCGGGGAGAGCGACAAAACCGTCCTCCAACTCGGCATCCTGCTGATCCTCGCCCTCCTCGCCCTCGGTGTCGGGCTGCTCGCGCTGCGCCACCGCCCGCTCGGCGCGGCGGCGGTCGCCGCCTTCGGCGTCCTCGGGGCCCTCGCCGCCGTCACCCGCCCCGACTCCGATTCCGCCCTGGACGCCGTGCCCTCCCTCGCCGGAGCCGCCGCCGGCGCGCTCCTGCTGTACGTCCTGACCGGCCGGCTCCTCGCCCCGGGGCCCGGAACCGCCCGGGCGGACCGCCGCGGCTTCCTCGTCGTCGCCGCCTCCACCGGCCTCGCCGCCACCGGAGCCGCCGCCCTCGGCCGCGCCGTCGGCACCCCCGTACAGGAGAACGCCGCCGCCTCCCGTGCGGCCCTGCGCCTGCCCCGGCCCGATTCCCCCGCGCCGGCCGTGCCCGCCGGAGCCCAGCTCGACGTCCCCGGCATCAGCCCCTTCATCACCCCCAACCGCGACTTCTACCGCGTCGACACCGCCCTCATCGTCCCCAAGGTCGACGCCGGTCACTGGCGGCTGCGCCTCCACGGCAGAGGCGTCCGCGAGGAACGCAGCCTCACCCTGAGGGAGCTCATGGCCCGGCCGACGGTGGCACGGGACATCACCCTGGCCTGCGTCTCCAACGAGGTCGGCGGCCCGTACGTCGGAAACGCCCGCTGGCTCGGCGTCCCCCTCGCCGACCTGCTCCGCGAGGCCGGCGTCCGCCCGCCCTCCGAGGGCGGCCCCGCCGACCAGCTGGTGGCCCGCTCCGTCGACGGCATGACCATCGGCACCCCCGTCGAAGCCGTCATGGACGGCCGCGACGCCCTCCTCGCCTTCGGGATGAACGGCGAACCCCTGCCCTTCGCCCACGGCTTCCCCGTCCGCATGGTCGTCCCCGGCCTCTACGGATACGTCTCCGCCTGCAAGTGGATCGAATCGATCGAGCTCACCACCTTCGACGCGTACGACGCCTACTGGGTCCCGCGCGGCTGGGCGGCGCAGGCCCCCGTCAAGACGCAGTCCCGCATCGACACCCCCCGTCCCTTCGCCCGACCCGCCGCCGGCACCGTCATGGTCGCCGGGGTCGCCTGGGCCCAGCACCGCGGCATCCGCCGGGTCGAGGTACGGATCGACGACGGCCCCTGGCAGGACGCCCGGCTCGCGGCGGAGGACGGCGCCGACACCTGGCGCCAGTGGGTCCACCCCTGGGCCGCCACCCCCGGCCGCCACACCCTCACCGTCCGAGCCACCGACGGCACCGGCACCACCCAGCCGGAGCGGCGCACCGACACCGCTCCCGACGGAGCACAGGGCCGGCACTCGGTCGTCGTCACGGTCGGCGAAGCCTGACCCCGCCGGCGGCGGCGTAACGAACCGGTTCCGCGGGGCCGTTCCGCGCGCGTATGAGGGAGACTGCTTCCGTGCGTGGACATCTGCCGGACGACACCCCGGGCTTCGTGGGACGCCGCACGGAACTGGACGGCGTCTCCGCCGCGTTGGCGGAGCACCGCCTCGTCACCCTGACCGGCGTCGCGGGAGTCGGGAAGACCCGGCTCGCGCTGCGTGCCGCGCACCTCGCCGCCGACCGGTACCCGGACGGCGCCTGGTGGACCGACCTGACCCAGCTCGACGGCGACCGACTCCTCGTCGCGCTCGTCGCGCTCGTCGCCGACTCCGTCGACCTCGCCGACCACACTCCCGGCATGGCCACCACCGGGCTCTGCCGCCGGCTCGCGGACGACCGACTGCTCCTCGTCCTCGACTCCTGCGAGCACCTCGCCGAACCCTGCGCCCGGCTCGTCACCGAACTCCTCGCCGCCGCCCCCGGACTCACCGTCCTCGCCACCGGCCGCCGCCCGCTCGGCGTCCCCGGTGAGCGGGTCGTCGCCCTCGATCCGCTGCCGCCCGCCGGCCGCGACGCCCTGGAGCTGCTCCGCCGGGCCGCCGGGGAGGAACTCCCCGCCGCCGGACCCGCCGCCGAGATCTGCGTACGCCTCGAAGGCATCCCCCTCGCCCTCGAACTGGCCGCCGCGCAGATCCGCGTCCAGGGCGCCGAAGCCGTCCGCGACCAGCTCGGCACCCGCCTCGACGCCCCGCCCGGAGCCCGCTTCGCCCTGCTCGCCCACCCCGAACGGGTCTGGCCGCGACGCCACCAGACCCTGCGCGCCGCCATCGGCTGGAGCCACGAGCTGAGCACGCCCCTCGAACGCCTCCTGTGGGCCCGCCTCTCCGTCTTCCGCGGCCCCTTCGACCTCGCCTCCGCGACCGCCGTCTGCGCCGGCGGCCCCCTGGACCGCGCCACCCTGCCCGGCGCGCTCGAAGGCCTCGTCCGCGCCTCCGTCGTCCGCCCCCCGGACGCCGCCGGCCGCCTCCGCATGCTGGACACCATCCGCGAGTACGGGGCGACCTGGCTGGACCGGACCGGCGAGACCGGAACGGTCGCCGAACGGCACGCCGCCCACTTCCGGAGCCTGGCCCGCCGCGCCGAGACCGAGTGGCACGGGGCCCGACAGCTCCGCTGGTACCGGACCGTCGACGCCCACCACACCGACCTGCGCACCGCCCTCGACCGGCTGCTTCGCACCGACCCCGACGCCGCCCTCGACCTCGTCGGCTCCGTCGCTTTCGCCTGGTCCTGCCGCGGCCGCCTCCGCGAGGCCCGCGACGGCCTCGAACAGGCCCTCCTCCTCAGCGAGGCCCGCGGCCGCGTCCGGGCCCGTGCCCTGTGGGCCCTCGGCGTCACCCTGGTCCTCCAGGGCGAGTTCGGCCCGGCGCAGGAGACGAGCGAACGCTGCGCCCGCGAGGCCAGGTTCTCCGAGTACGAGGAGGCCCTCACCGCCCGACCGGCCGAGCCGGACCTCGACGCCGAGTACGAGGAGGCCCTCCGTGACCGGCCGGGCGAGCTCACCCTCGACGCCGCCGCCCTCGCGGGGCTCCTCGCCCTCACCACCGGCCGGCCGATGGCCGCGTACGTCGTCGTGGGCCACGTCCTCGACGCCGCCCGGGGCGGCCCCGCCGACTCCGCCGCCCGGCTCCGCTGCCACCTCGTGCGGGTCTTCGCCCTCACCGGCCTCGGCCGGCTCGCCGAGGCCCGGGAACAGGCGCTCCGCCTCCGCCACCTGTGCGAGGAGCTCGACGAGCACTGGACCCGCACCGCCCTCGAGTACCAGCTCGCCCTCACCGGCCTTCTGGAGGGCGACCCGGCGGCCGCCGCCGGCCACGCCCGCGCCATGCTGGAAGGCACCCGCCGCCTCGGCGCGAGCCTCGGCGTCGCCCTCGGCCTCGACGTCCTCGCCACCGCCCTCGCGGCGGCCGGGGACGGTGAGCGCGCGGCCGACGTGAGCGGCACGGGCGAGGCGTACTGGCGTTCCACCGGCCAGCCCCGGCGCGGCCTGCCCGGACTGCGGGCCCTGCGCGAGAAGTACACCGGGACCGCCCGCGAGACGCTCGGTGCGCCCGCCTACGAGGAGATCTTCGTACGGGCCCTCACCGGCCTCCCGCAGGACGGCCTCGACCGGGCCCTGGACGGCCCCCGGCAGGGCTGAGGCTTTTCGGCGTGCCCGCCTCCACGCCCCGGCGCACCATGAGGGCATGGACGGATCCCTGAGTGGACTGAACGACATCAGCACACCGGGACGCCTGGCCGGCCCCGGGGAGGGCATCACCGCGCAGGAGCTCGCCCTCGCCGCCCGCAACCACGGACTGCCCCTGGAAGCGCTGCGGTACGACGTGACACCGCCCGGCCTCCACTACGTCCTCGTGCACTACGACATCCCGGCCACCGACGAGGACGGCTGGCGGCTCACCGTCGGCGGCCGGGTCCTCCGGCCCCTCACCCTGGACCTGGCGGCGCTCCGCGACCGGCCCGCCGTCACCCGCCGGGTGACCCTGGAGTGCGCCGGGAACGGCCGGGCCCGGCTCACGCCCCGCCCCGTCAGCCAGCCCTGGCTGGACGAGGCCGTCGGGACCGCCGACTGGACCGGAGTCCCCCTCGCGGCCCTCCTCGCGGAGGCGGGCGTCGCCGAGGACGCGACCGAGGCGGTGTTCACCGGCGCCGACCACGGGATCGAGCGGGGCGTCGAGCAGGACTACCGCCGCGCGCTGCCCCTGACGACGGCCGCCGACCCGGCCCGGGACGTCCTCGTCGCGTACGCGATGAACGGCGAGCCCCTGCCACCGCAGCACGGCAGCCCGCTCCGGCTCGTCGTCCCCGGCTGGTACGGCATGGCGCACGTGAAGTGGCTCCACGACATCACGCTCACCGCCACCCCGTACACCGGGTTCCAGCAGAGCGTCGCCTACCGCCTGAGCCGGGACGCGGACGAACCGGGGGAGCCCGTCACGCTCATCGCGCCCAGGGCCCTGATGGTTCCGCCGGGCTTCCCCGACTTCATGTCCCGCACCCGCGTCGTGCGCCCCGGCCCCGTGCCGCTCACCGGGCGCGCCTGGTCCGGGTACGGTCCGGTCACCCGCGTCGAGGTCAGTGAGGACGGCGGGGCGGTCTGGAGCGAGGCCGCGCTCGCCCGGGACCCCGCGCACCCCTGGGCGTGGACCGCCTGGCGCGCCACCTGGACCGCGACGCCGGGGCTGCGCCACCTGACCGTGCGCGCCACCGACGCCGCGGGGAACGTCCAGCCGCTCACCGAGCCGTGGAACCGCGGCGGCTTCGCCAACAACCACGTCCAGCGGGTCGAGGTGCTGTGCACCCCGGACGCGTCGGCCCCGGAGGCGCCCCCGGCCCGGGACGCGTCCGCCGACCGGGCGGGCGGCGCGTAGAGTCGACCCCGATGCACCCCCGTACCAGCGGGAACACAGCCGACCGACCCTGATGAGGAGACTTCCGTGACCGACCCGGCGTCCACCGCCCTCCAGCAGCAGATCGCCCGGGACCTCCACGTCGCCGAGACCTTCGACCCGAAGGCGGAGATCGAGCGCCGGGTGGCCTTCCTCAGCGAGCGGCTCACCTCCACCGGGCTGCGCTCCCTGGTGCTCGGCATCAGCGGCGGCGTCGACTCCACGACCGCCGGCCGGCTCTGCCAGCTCGCCGTGGAGCGGGCCCGGGCCGCCGGTCACGACGCCACCTTCTACGCGATGCGCCTGCCGTACGGCGTCCAGGCCGACGAGCACGACGCGCAGACCGCCCTCGGCTTCATCCGCGCCGACCAGGTCCTCACCGTCGACGTCAAGGCGGCCAGCGACGCGGCCCTGGAGGCCTGCCTTGCCGGCGGGGTGACCTTCCGCGACGCCACCCACCAGGACTTCGTGCAGGGCAACATCAAGGCCCGGCAGCGGATGATCGCCCAGTACGCGGTCGCCGGCGCCCACCACGGTCTCGTGGTCGGCACCGACCACGCCGCCGAGGCCGTCTCCGGCTTCTTCACCAAGTTCGGCGACGGCGCCGCCGACGTCGTCCCGCTGACCGGCCTCACCAAGCGGCGGGTCCGCGCGATCGCCGACGAGCTGGGCGCCCCGGCCTCGCTGGTGTGGAAGACCCCCACGGCCGACCTGGAGACCCTCGCCCCGGGCAAGGCCGACGAGGACGCCCTCGGCGTCACCTACGACGACATCGACGACTTCCTGGAGGGGAAGCCGGTCACGCCGGCCGCGTACGCCACGATCACCCGCCGCTACGAGCTCACCGAGCACAAGCGGCAGCTGCCGATCGCCCCCTGAGCGGACGGCGGAGCGCGGCCGGAGGATCCTGGAAGGGGTGCCCGGGCACCGGGCCCCCGGAAGGGAGCACGCCATGTTCGGCGAGACCAAGGCGTACAGCGGCTTCTCGGTCGACGACCTCGACGCCGCACGCGCCTTCTACGGTGACGTCCTCGGCCTCACGGTGGAGGAGACCGGCCCGGAGGGGATGCGGATGCTGAACCTCGTCCTTCCCGGCGGGGCGCGGGTCTTCGTCTACCCCAAGGAGAACCACACCCCCGCCACCTTCACGATCCTCAACTTCGAGGTCGACGACATCGACCGGGCCGTGGACGAGCTGGGGGGACGCGGGGTGACGTTCGAGCGCTACCCCGGTTTCGAGGCCGACGACAAGGGGATCATGCGCTCCGGGCACGGCATGGCCGCCGCCTGGTTCACGGACCCCGCGGGCAACGTCATCGCGGTCCTCTCGGGCGACTGACCGGAGCGCGCCCCGGCCCCCGAACGGCCCGGCCGGGGTGCGCCGGGCCCGTCCGCCCCCTCGAATGAGAGGGTGACCGCGCCGCCCGACGACTGCCTCGCCCGCAACGAGTGGATCTGCGGCGACTACCTCACCAGCCGGCGCGAGATCCTCGCCGACGCCGTCGTCCAGCACCTCCAGATCACCGGCGTCTCCGTGGCCCTCGCCCTGCTGCTCGCCCTGCCCCTGGCGGTCGCCGCCCGCCGCTGGCGCTGGGCGGCCGGGCCCGTCCTCGGGATCACCACGCTCCTGTACACGATCCCGGCGCTCGCGATGTTCTCCCTGCTGCTGCCCGTGTACGGACTCTCCGCCACCCTCGTCGTGGCCGGTCTCGTCCTGTACTCCCTCACCCTCCTCGTCCGGAACGTCCTCGCCGGACTCCGCGCCGTCCCCGAGGAGACCCGGCAGGCCGCGCGCGGCCTCGGGTACGGGCCGATCCGGCTGCTCCTCGCCGTCGAACTGCCCCTCGCCCTGCCCGCCGCCATGGCCGGACTGCGCATCGCCGCCGTCTCCGCCGTCTCCCTCGTCACCATCGGCGCGATCGTCGGCCACGGAGGCCTCGGCAACCTCATCTACGCGGGGATGAACACCTACTTCAAGGCGCAGGTGCTCACCGCCTCCGTGCTCTGCGTCGTCATCGCCGTCGCCGCCGACCTGCTCCTCCTCGGCGCGCAATGGCTCCTCACCCCCTGGACCCGGGGGCGGGCCGCGTGAACACCCTCGCCGAGGCGTGGTCCTGGCTCACCACCGCCGCGAACTGGTCCGGCGAGAACGGCGTCTGGCACCGGCTCGGGGAACACGTCTTCCTCACCCTCGTCTGCCTCGCCCTGAGCTGCCTGATCGCGCTGCCCGTCGCCCTTGTCCTCGGACACCTCGGCAAGGGCGGCGCGCTCGCCGTGAACCTCGCCAACGCCGGCCGGGCAGTCCCCACCTTCGCCGTCCTCGTCCTGCTCCTGCTCAGCCCGCTCGGCACGCACGGGCAGTGGCCGACGGTCATCGCCCTGGTGCTCTTCGCCGTGCCGCCGCTCCTGACCAACGCGTACGTCGGGATGCGGAGCGTCGACGCCGACGTCGTACGGGCCGCCCGGGGCATGGGCATGACGGGCCGGCAGACCCTGGCACAGGTCGAACTGCCTCTGGCCCTCCCGATGATCCTCACCGGGGTACGGATCGCCGCCGTCCAGCTCGTCGCCACCGCGACCGTGGCAGCGCTCGCCGGCGGCGGCGGTCTCGGCCGGATCATCACCGCCGGATTCAACCTCGCGTCCACTCCGCAGGTCGTCGCCGGAGCCTGCCTGGTCGCCGTACTCGCGCTCGTCGTCGAAGCGGTCTTCGAGGGCGTCCGGCGCGCCGGCCCGACGCGAGCCCGGGGGAGCGACGCGTGACGGGGCCGGACATCCTCCTCGCCGGGCGCGCCGTCTGTCTCGCGCTTCTGCTCTGCGGCGGTCTCGCCGGCTGCGCCGTCGGACCGGCCCTGGAGGACCGGGGCGCGGTCACGGGGCAGCCCGGCGACAGCCACCGGCTGGTCATCGGCTCCGCCGGGTTCACCGAGAGCGACCTCCTGGCCCAGATGTACGCGCTGCTGCTCCAGGCGGCCGGCTACCGCACCAGGATCCTCTCCGTCACCAACCGCGAGCTGTACGAGCCCGCCCTGGAGAGCGGACAGATCGACGTCGTACCGGAGTACGCGGCGACCTTCGCCGACTGGCTCAACGCCAAGGCCCACGGCGCGGACGCGCCGCCCGTCGGCTCGCCCGACCCGACCGCCACCATGACCGCCCTGCGCGCGCTCGCCGCGCCGCGCGGGCTCACGGTCCTCGACCCCGGCCGCGCCGTCGACCAGAACGCCTTCGCCGTCACCGCCGCCTACGCCGCCGAGCACCGGCTGAAGACCCTCGGCGACCTCGGCGCCGCCCGGCTTCCCGTCCGCCTCGCGGCGGGTGACGAATGCGTCCGCCGGCCGTACTGCGCGCCCGGCCTGAAGGAGGTCTACGGGATCGACGTGACGGCCGTCGACCCCAAGGGCGTCGGCACCACCCAGGCCAAACAGGCCGTGCAGAACGGCCAGGACCAGCTGGTGCTCACCACGACCACCGACGCCACGCTCGACGCGTTCGGGCTCGTCCTCCTCGCCGACGACAAACGCCTGCAGAACGCCGACCTCATCGTCCCCGTCGTCAACCGCGCCCGCGCCGGCGGCGAAGGCGTCACCCGGGCGCTCGGCCGCCTCAACACGGTCCTGACCACCGCCGACCTGGCGCACCTCAACGAACAGGTGGACAGCTGGCGCCGGCTTCCGCAGGACGTGGCGCGGAACTACCTCGCCGAGAAGGGGCTCGTCCCGCACGGACACCCCGGCGCGGCCCCCGCCGTGTGATCCACTGTCCTCGCGGGGGCGTACCGAACAGGAGCAGGAGCAGCGTTGACCACCTACCGCCAGCCGGGCCTCGTCCTCACCGACCACCGCTTCCCCGTCCCCCTCGACCACGCCCGCCCCGACGGCGAGCGCATCGAGGTCTACGGCCGCGAGGTCGTCGCGAGCGGCCACGCCCGCTCCGGCCCCGAGAAGCTCCCCTGGCTGGTCTACCTGGAGGGCGGGCCCGGCTTCGGCGCCCGCCGCTTCATCGGCCCGCAGGCCTGGCTCGGCCGCGCCGTGAAGGAGTTCCGCGTCCTCCTCCTCGACCAGCGCGGCACCGGCCGCTCCACCCCCGCCAACCGCCAGACCCTGCCGCTGCGCGGCGGCCCCGCCGAGCAGGCGGACTACCTGACCCACTTCCGGGCCGACTCCATCGTCAGGGACTGCGAGCTGATCCGGCGCCGGCTCACCGGCGGCGCCCCCTGGACCGTCCTCGGCCAGAGCTTCGGCGGCTTCTGCGCCACCCACTACCTCTCCACCGCCCCCGAAGGCCTGGACACCGTCCTCATCACCGGCGGCCTGCCCTCCCTCGACGCCACCGCCGACGAGGTCTACCGCGCCGCCTACCCGCGCATCCGGCGGAAGAACGAGGCCCACTTCGCCCGCTACCCCCAGGACGCCGAACGGGCCCGCGCGATCGTCGCCCACCTCCTCGACCACGAGGTCACCCTCCCCGGCGGCGGCCTCCTCACCGCCGAGGCCTTCCAGTCGCTCGGCATCCTCCTCGGCTCCGGCGACGGCACCCACCAGCTCCATCTGCTCCTCGAAGGCGCCTTCGTGCCCACCCCGGGCGGCCCCGCGCTCTCCGACGCCTTCCTGGAGCAGCTCCAGGCCCACCTCTCGTACGCCGGACACCCGCTGTACGCGGTACTCCACGAGGCCAGCTACGCCCAGGGCCAGGGCCCCACCGACTGGGCCGCCGAACGCGTCCGCGCCGAGTACCCCGAATTCGACGCCCGCACGGCGCTCGCCGAGGGCGCGCCCCCGCTCTTCACCGGCGAGACCATCCACCCCTGGCACTTCACCACCGACCCCGCGCTGCGCCCGCTGCGCGACACCGCCGAACTGCTCGCCGCGCGCACCGACTGGACCCCGCTGTACGACCCCGACCGGCTCGCCGCCAACCAGGTTCCGGTGGCGGCCGTCGTCTACCACGACGACCTGTACGTCGACACCGACCACTCCCTGGAGACCGCGCGCGCCGTGCGCGGTCTGCGGACCTGGGTGACCGACGAGTTCGAGCACGACGGGGTACGGGCCGGGGGCCCGCGCGTCCTCGACCGGCTGCTCTCCCTCGCCCGGGGCGAGATCTGACCGGCCCGGCATAGGATTCGGCGCGCAATCGGTCAGCAGAGGGAGCCGGGTGTCCGGCCGCGCGCGAGGGGGCCCGGATGGCGGCACGCGAGACACCGGCGTCCGGCCGTGAGCTGAAGTTCCGGGCCCTCATGGCGGAGCTGCGGCGCGGCATCCTCGACGGCACCTGGCCCCCCGGCAGCAAACTCCCCACCGAACGCGCCCTCGCCACCGAGACGGGCCTGTCCGTCACCACCGTCCGCCGCGCGTACGAGGACCTCGTCGCCCTCGGCCTCGTCGAACGACGCCAGGGCGCGGGCACCTTCTCCGCCCACCGGCCCGAGCGGGACCGGGCCGACCGCCGGATCGTCGGCGTCCTCGTCCCCGACACCACCTTCTACTACCCCCGCGTCCTCCAGGGCATCGAGAAGGCACTCGCGGCGGCCGGCGCCCGGCTCGTCCTCGCCTGCTCCCATTACGACCCCGCAGAGGAGGACGCCGCCCTGGAACGGCTCCTCTCCGCCGGGGTCCACGGCCTCCTCCTCGTCCCGAGCCTGCACACCGCGACCGACCCCGGACGGCGCGCCGAGGAACTCCTCGCCCTGCCCGTCCCCGCCGTGCTCGTCGAACGGCGGCTCGCCGACCACGGCCCCGGCGACCCCACCGAGCACGTCTGCACCGACCACGAGGGCGGCGCCTACGACGCGGTGCGCCATCTGCGGGCCCTCGGCCACGAGCGGCTCGGGCTGGTCGCCCGCACCGACGCGCCCACCACCGCGCCCATCGAGTCCGGCTTCACCCGTGCCCTCACCGACCTCGGACTGCCCGACGCCCCGGTGTACGAGCGGGACGTGATGGCCCACTGGGACCCGGACCGGGCCGACCGGGCCCTCGCCGCGCTGCGCGCCTCGGGGGTCACCGCCGCGCTCTGCTTCGGGGACCGGGAGGCCGCCCTGATGCTGGGAGCGGCCCGCCGCGCCGGGCTGAGGGTCCCCGGGGACCTCGCCCTGATCAGCTACGACAACGAGTTCGCCGATGTCGCGGAGACCCCGCTGACGGCCGTCTCGCCCCCCAAGTACCAGCTCGGCCGCCTCGCCGCGCAGCTCCTGCTCCGGCGGCTCGCCGAGGGGGACGCGGCCCCGCTCCACCAGGTGCAGCTGAGGCCGCGCCTGGTGGTCCGGGCCTCCTGCGGCGGGCGGGAGCAAGGGGCTCCACGAAAGTCCAAGCGGTGAGTGCGGATTGCTCATGGTGTGCTCTCCTCGCGGACGGATACAACTCGGTCCGGACCCGCGAAGGGCCCTGCGAGGAGAGGACCCGGACCATGAGCACCCACGTCAGCGCGGAGATCGCCGGCCAGCCCGACTGCTGGCGGCGCGCCGCCGAGATCGCCGGCCGCGACACCGGCCTGCTGCCGGCCCGCGGCGAACGCCTCGCGGTCGTCGGCTGCGGCACCTCGTACTTCATCGCCCGCTCCTACGCGGCCCTGCGGGAGTCCCTCGGCGCGGGCGAGACCGACGCGTTCCCGGCCTCCGACGCGACCCCCCTCGGCCGCGGCTACGACCGCATCGTCGCCCTCACCCGCTCCGGCACCACCACGGAGGTCGTGGACCTGCTCGCCCGCGCCGCCGGCCGCGTCCCGGCGCTCGTCGTCACCGGCGTCCCGGACAGCCCCGCCGGGCGGCTCGCCGACCGGATCATCGACCTTGGCTTCGCCGACGAACGCTCCGTCGTCCAGACCCGGTTCGCCACCACGGCCCTCCAACTCCTGCGCGCCGGACTGGGGGTGGACCTGGGTCCCGCGATCGCCGACGCCGAACTCGTCCTGTACGAGCGGCTGCCCGCATCCTGGGAACGGCGCGGCCAGTTCACCTTCCTCGGCACCGGCTGGACCGTCGGGCTCGCCGACGAGGCGGCGCTCAAGCTGCGTGAGGTGGCCCGCGCCTGGACGGAGTCGTACGCGGCGATGGAGTACCGTCACGGGCCGATCAGCATCAGTGACCGGGCGAGCCTGGTCTGCTGCCTGGGCCCGGCCCCTTCCGGTCTCCGGGACGAAGTGGAGTCCACGGGCGCCCTGTTCGCAGCCGACGCCATCGACCCGGTCGCGGCCCTCGTCCGCGCCCAGCGGCTCGCGGTGGCGCTCGCCGCCCGGCGCGGCCTCAACGCCGACCGCCCGCGCCACCTTTCACGCTCGGTGATCCTCGCCGGAGCCTTCCGCCCGACGGCGCCGGACGCGAGTCGTATGCTGCGCTCATGATCGACACAGATGTCCCGGACCTTCTGGAGATGCCCGGCGACTGGACGCGCGCGCTGGCCGTCGTCGCCCACCCCGACGACCTTGAGTACGGCTGTGCGGCGGCCGTCGCCGCCTGGACCGACGAGGGCAAGGAGGTCACGTACGTCCTGGCGACCCGCGGAGAGGCAGGTATCGACTCCCTCGCCCCCGACGTCTGCGGCCCGGTCCGCGAGCGCGAGCAGCGGGACAGCGCGGCCGTCGTCGGCGTGGACACCGTCGAGTTCCTCGACCACCGTGACGGCGTGATCGAGTACGGGCTCGGTCTGCGCCGTGACATCGCGGCCGCGATCCGCCGCCACCGCCCGGAACTCGTGATCACCCTCAACCACCGCGACACCTGGGGCGGCGGCCCGGGCGCGCCCTGGAACACCCCCGACCACCTGGCCGTCGGCCGCGCCACGCTGGACGCGGCCGCCGACGCCGGAAACCGCTGGATCTTCCCCGAGCTGACCGACCAGGGCCTGGAGCCCTGGAACGGTGTCCGCTGGGTCGCGGTCGCCGCCTCCAGCACCCCGACCCACGCGGTCGACGCGGCCCCCGGCCTGGACCGCGCGATCCGCTCCCTCCTCTGCCACCGCGCCTACATCGAGGCCCTGACGGACGAGGACCCGGAGAAGTACGTCCGCGACTTCCTGACCGTGGCCACGTCGCGCGCCTCCGCCCGCTTCGCCGACCGCCCGGCGGTGACGTTCGAACTCTTCGCCCGCTGAGGGAGGTCGGGGCCTTCGTCAGCGGCGGGACTCACCCCATCGGCGCGGGCTTCAGCACGGCGAAGGCGGCGCCGAAGGGGTCGGCGAGCCAGGCGATGCGGCCGACGTCCGGGACGTCGGCGGCGGGGAGCAGGACCGAGCCGCCGCCGTCCTGGGTCGAGCGGGCGATCGCGTCGGCGTCCTCGACCGCGAAGTACGGGATCCAGCGCGGGGTGTCGCCCTGGAGTTCCGCCGCGCCGCCGAACGAGGCCTCCTCCTGGTCGCCCTCGGCGGTGGAGATCACCCGGTAGGTCATGCCGGGGGCCTTCATCTCCGCCCAACGCCAGCCGAAGAGCCGCTGGTAGAAGCCGAGGACGGCCTCGGGGTCGGTGACGTGCAGCTCCACCCAGAGCAGGGTGTGGGGGGACGAGGTCCGTTCCAGGCCCCGCATCGCGGCCGGCTGCCAGACGGCGAACCGGGCGCCGCCCGGGTCCGTGAGGTTGGCCATCCGGCCGGCGTCCATGACGTCGAAGGCGGAGGTGCGGACGGTGCCGCCCGCCGCCTCGGCGGTCCGCTGGGTGTCGTCGGCGTCCGGCGTCTGGAAGTACACCGTCCAGGCGCTGTGCGCGCCCTCCTCGGTGAGCTGACCGACCGCGCCCACCGTCCGGCCGTCCTGCTGGAAGAGGCCGTAGCCCCCGGCCTCGGGACCGAGCGACCGGAACTCCCAGCCGAAGACGGAGCCGTAGAACACGGCGGCGGCCGCCGGGTCGGGGCTGCCGAGATCGATCCAACTGGGGGAACCGGTGGTGAACTGCGTACCGAGCATGGCTGCTGTTCCGTCCTTCCGTCGTCCGTGACCGCCGTCCTCCCGGCCACCATGGCCGATCCTCGCCCCTCCGACCGGGCGACGCAGCCGCGGACCGCCGGGTTCATCCGACCGGCCGACCGGCCGCCGCCACGTCCGAGAGTGCGGGCGGCGGCTCCTCGCACCCGCAGGACCGGCAAGATTGATTGCTCTTTCTGCAACACTGGGGCCATGACCGAAGACGACCGCATCGACGCCGTACTCACCGAGGTCGGCCCCCGTCTCCGCCGGGTCCGCCGCGACCGCGGGGTGACCCTCGCCGAGCTCTCCGCCGCCACCGGAATCTCCGTGAGCACCCTCTCCCGGCTGGAGTCCGGGCAGCGCAAGCCCAGCCTCGAACTCCTCCTGCCGCTCGCCCGTGCCCACCAGGTCCCGCTCGACGAGCTGGTCGGCGCACCTCCCGTGGGCGATCCCCGGGTCAAGGCGAAGCCGATCGTGCGCCACGGCCGGACGATGTACCCGCTCACCCGGCAGCCCGGCGGGCTCCAGGCGTACAAGGTGATCCAGGAGAAGGCCCACGAGGCCCCGGAGCCCCGGGTGCACGAGGGGTACGAGTGGCTCTACGTGCTCTCCGGCAGGCTCCGGCTCGTCCTGGGCGAGCACGACGTCGTCCTGGCCGCCGGGGAGGCGGCCGAGTTCGACACCCGCGTCCCCCACTGGTTCGGGGCGACCGACGACGGGCCGGTGGAGTTCCTGAGCCTCTTCGGACCGCAGGGCGAGCGGATGCACGTACGGGCTCGGCCGAAGAAGTCCGGCTGACCCGGTTCCGCAGCGGGCAAGCGACTGCTTAGTATGCAACCGACCGCACGGTACGGAGGAGGCTCCCGGATGCAGGCATGGCGTGTGTACGAGAACGGCGAACCGCGCGCGGTGATGCGCCGCGAGGACGTGGAACCGCCCACGCCCGGCGACGGCCAGGTCCTTCTCAGGGTCCGCGCCGCCAACGTCAACTTCCCCGACGCGCTGCTCTGCCGCGGCCACTACCAGGTGCGGCCCCCGCTCCCCTTCACCCCCGGCGTCGAGGTCTGCGCCGAGACCGAGGACGGCCGCCGGGTCATCACCACCGCGGCCCTCCCGCACGGCGGCTTCGCCGCGTACACCCTCGCCGACGCCGCCGGGCTCCTGCCCGCCCCGGACGCCCTCGACGACGCCGAGGCCGCCGCGCTGCACATCGGCTACCAGACCGGCTGGTTCGGCCTGCACCGCCGCGCCGCCCTCCAGGAGGGCGAGACCCTCCTCGTCCACGCCGCGGCGGGCGGAGTCGGCAGCGCCGCCGTCCAGCTCGGCAAGGGGGCCGGCGCCACCGTCATCGGCGTCGTCGGCGGCCCCGAGAAGGCGGCCGTCGCCCGCGCCCTCGGTTGCGACCTCGTGATCGACCGCCGCGCCGAGGACGTCGTCGCCGCCGTCAAGGCCGCGACCGGCGGCCGGGGCGCCGACGTGATCTACGACCCCGTCGGCGGCGAGGCCTACCAGCAGTCCGCCAAGTGCGTCGCCTTCGAGGGGCGGATCGTGGTCGTCGGCTTCGCGAGCGGCACCGTCCCCGCCCCCGCCCTCAACCACGCCCTGGTGAAGAACTACTCGGTCCTCGGCCTCCACTGGGGCCTGTACGCCGCGAAGGACCCCGCCTCGATCGGCCGCTGCCACGAGACCCTGACCGCCTACGCGGCGAAGGGGCTCATCAAGCCGCTCATCGGCGAACGCGTCCCCTTCTCCGGCGCGGCGGACGCCGTCCAGCGCGTCGCCGACGGCACCACCACCGGCCGCCTGGTCGTCCTCCCGGAAGGAGCCCACGCATGACCGACGCCGACGAAGTCTTTGCCCTCACACGGCAGTTGCTCGCCGATCACCCGCCCGCCACGACCGACCGCACCGACTTCCTGAAGGCACGCTTCGACGCCGGCCTCGCCTGGGTGCACTACCCCGTCGGCCTCGGCGGGCTCGACGCCCCCCGCGCGCTCCAGGCCGTCGTCGACGCCGAACTCGCCGCCGCGGGCGCCCCGGACAACGACCCGCGCCGGATCGGCATCGGCCTCGGCATGGCCGCCCCCACCCTCCTCGCGTACGGCTCCGAGGAGGTCAAGTCCCGCTTCCTGCGGCCCCTCTGGGTCGGCGAAGAGGTCTGGTGCCAGCTCTTCAGCGAGCCCGGCGCCGGCTCCGACCTGGCCGCGCTCGCCACCCGCGCCGTACGCGACGACGGGGGAGACTGGGTGATCGACGGGCAGAAGGTGTGGACCTCCAGCGCCCACGTCGCCCGCTGGGCCATCCTCATCGCCCGTACCGACCCCGACGCGCCCAAGCACCGGGGCATCACCTACTTCGTCTGCGACATGACCGACCCCGGCGTCGAGGTCCGGCCGCTGCGCCAGATCACCGGCGAGGCCGAGTTCAACGAGGTCTTCCTCACCGGCGTCCGCATCCCCGACGCCCACCGCCTCGGCGAGGTCGGCGACGGCTGGCGGGTCGCCCAGACCACCCTCATGAACGAGCGGGTCTCCATCGGCGGCGCCCGCATCCCCCGCGAGGGCGGCATGATCGGAAAGCTCGCCACCACCTGGCGCGAGCGCCCCGAGCTGCGCACCCACGAGCTGCACCGGCGCCTCCTCGACCTCTGGGTCGACGCCGAGGTGGCCCGGCTCACCGGCGAACGTCTCCGCCAGCAGCTCGTCGCCGGACAGCCCGGCCCCGAGGGCAGTGCGATGAAGCTCGGCTTCGCCCGGCTCAACCAGGCCATCAGCGGCCTGGAGGTCGAACTCCTCGGCGCCGAGGGCCTGTTGTACGGGGAGTGGGAGATGCGCCGCCCCGAACTCGTCGACTTCACCGGCCGCGACGCCGGCTACCGCTATCTGCGCTCCAAGGGCAACTCGATCGAGGGCGGAACCAGCGAGGTGCTCCTCAACATCGTCGCCGAGCGGGTCCTCGGCCTGCCCCCAGAGCCCCGCAACGACAAGGACGTCGCCTGGAAGGACCTGGCCCGATGACAGTGCAGACCGATCTGCTGTACTCCGAGACCGAGGACGACCTGCGGGCGACGGTCCGAGCCCTGCTCGCCGACCGGGCCGGCCACCCGGCGCTGCTCGACCGGATCGAGACGGACGACCCGTACGTGCCCGGCCTCTGGAAGTCCCTCGCGGGCGACATCGGCGCCGCCGGCCTCCTCGTCCCCGAGAAGCTCGGCGGACAGGGCGCGAGCCACCGCGAGGCCGCCGTGGTCCTGGAGGAGCTGGGCCGCGCGGTGACGCCGCTGCCCTACCTCACGAGCGCGGTGGTGGCCACCGAGACGCTGCTCGGCCTCGCGGGGGAGGGCGGCCCGGCCGTCGAGCTCCTCGCCGGCCTCGCGAGCGGCCGCACGGTGGCGGTCCTCGCCGCCCCCCTGTCGACCGCGCCGGACGCCCAGCCACCGCTCACCCCCACGGTCGCGGGCGTGGCGGACGCCGTCACGGCCGACGTCCTCCTCGTCCCGCGCGCCGACGGCCTGTGGGCCGTAACCGCCGGAGAGGCGACCGTCGAGCCGCAGACCCCGCTCGACCTCACCCGCCCGCTCGCCCGCGTCACCACCGCACCCGGGAGCGGCACCCGCCTCGCCGGCCCGGACGAGACCCGAGCGGCCGTCCGGCGCGGACTGCTCGCCGGGGCGGGCCTCCTCGCGTCCGAGCAGCTCGGTCTCGCCACCTGGTGCCTGGAGGAGACCGTCCGGTACACCCGCGAGCGCCACCAGTTCAACCGGCCCGTCGGCTCCTTCCAGGCGCTGAAGCACCGCATGGCCCAGCTCTGGCTGGACCTGGTAGGGGCCAGGGCAGCGGCCCGCGCCGCCGCCGACGCCCTCGCCACCGGCAGCCCGGACGCCCCACTGACCGTGGCGGTAGCCCAGGCGTACTGCTCCAAGGTGGCGGTCCGCGCCGCCGAGGAGTGCGTGCAGCTGCACGGCGGCATCGGCATGACGTGGGAACACCCCGCGCACCTGGCGCTGAAGCGCGCCAAGTCCGACCAGATCGCCCTCGGTTCGGCGGGCCGGCACCAGGACGCGATCGCCGCCCTGATGAACCTGCCGGCGCCCTCGTAACGAAGCGGGGGCCCCTGGGCAAGGGGCCCCCGCTGCCGGGCCCCGCCGGACCCCAGCGGCCGCGCAAGTCCACCTGCGGGCCGCGGCTCCGCCGACCCGACGCCGGCCTGTCTGCTGTGGGCCCGACGCGTCCTGACCCGATCTCACCCGTATGGCCGCCCCGCCATACGCCCGGACGGACGGGGCGTTCCGCCACACTGTCCGCCGAACGCCGCAATTCCGGTGCGGCGACGGAGGGACGTGAGAGTGATGGCCGTTTCCATTTCTGTCGTGGTGCTGCTGCTGGTCCTGGCCGCGATCTTCCTGCGGAGCGGTGGCCTGAAGTTCACGCACGCCCTCGTCTGCGCCCTGCTCGGCTTCTTCCTCGCCGGCACCAGCATGGCGCCCACCATCCACAACGGCGTGGCCGCCACCGCCGACGTGGTCTCCAGCCTCAGACCGTGATCGTCCCCACCGAGTGAACCGCCGCCCGACGGCACCGCGTACGCGGGCGTCCCCGACGCCACCACCGCCGTCCGCGACGCCCCCTGACGCACGGCGGCGCGGCGCCACCGAGGCGCCGCGCCGCACCGCTCACTCCGGTCACTCCATCTCGGGCATCTCGCCGACGGTCGTCCTCTCGTCGATGACCGCGAAGGCGGCGCCCTGCGGGTCCACGATCGCCGCGAACCGGCCGAACGGGCTGTCCATCGGCCCGAACACCTTCCGCCCGCCGAGGGCTTCGGCCCTCTCCACCGCCTTGTCGCAGTTGTCGACGGCGAAGTAGACCTGGATGTACGAGGGGATCTCCGGCGGGAAGTCCTCGTCCGACATCACCATCCGTCCGAGCACCGGCCGCTCACCACCGAGGTCGAAGACCCGGTAGTCCATGTGCTCGTCCTTGATCTTCTTCGAGCCGAAGCCGAAGACCTCGGTGAAGAAGGCGTCGGCCTTCGCAGGCTCCCGGGTGAAGACCTCGGCCCAGGCGTACGAGCCGGGCTCGCCCTCCCGCTCGAAGCCCTCGTGCTCGCCGCCCTGCCAGACGCCGAACGCGACCCCCGACGGATCCTTCGCGATGCACATCGAGCCGAAGTCGCCCACCTGCATCGGCTCCATCAGGACGGTGCCGCCCGCCCGCCGGATCTTCTCCGCCGTCGCCGTGACGTCCGGCGAGGCGAAGTACAGACACCAGGCCGACTGCGGCTCCCCGTCCTGTCCCGGCATCGGGGGCACGACGGCCGCGACCGCCTTGCCGTTCTTGTACGCCTGCGTGTAGTTGCCGTATTCCGAGGAGGACTCGCCGAAGGTCCAGCCGAGCACGTCGCCGTAGAACGTCTTGGCGCCCTCGACGTCGGTGTACATCGCGTCGGTCCAGACCGGCGTGCCTTCAGGTCGTGCGGCCATGACGGTGACTCCCACTTCCGATTCGATGACGTGTACCTCAGGCCACGCTAGTCACGCGCGCCGGGCCCCGCGCGGTGACGCACCGGCACCGTGGGCCTCAACCGGGCAGCCTGCCCAGGGCGTAGCGGTGGAACGGGCCGCCGGGGATCGGGAGACCGGGCCGCCACGCCCGCAGCACCTGCGCCGACGGCAGGAACAGGGCCTCCGGGAGATGGTCCGGGTCCGTCCACTCCCAGCGCTCGATCTTGTCCGGCTCGGCGGCCGCGGGCACGCCCCGGAATCCGCGCACGGCCGTGGCCGCGGTCATCCGGGTCAGCCGTGTGGAGGTGACGCTGTCCAGGAGCAGCCCGAGGACCTCCACGTCGGCGGCGTCGGCGACCAGCGTCGTCTCCTCGCCCAGCTCGCGGACCGCGGCGGCCTCGATCGACTCGCCCGGTTCGACCATGCCGCCCGGCAGCTCCCACACCCCGGAGCGGTGCAGGCCCAGGAGGACACGACCCGAGTCGTCGGTCACCACGACCCCGGCGCCGAGCGAGGCCCGGGCGGGCGGCGGCTGGACGTTGCGGGCGGCGGTGGCGGCGTGATCTGCGGTCGTCATGGCCCCTGTCTACCAGGCGCCTCCGACAGCCGAAAAAAAGCGTGAGGAACCTCTTGAAACCGGGGGAAAAGGGAGGACACTTTTACTCACACCGGAACAACCGGAGAGAGCCGCACCCGCCGACGGAGACGTCCGGAGGCCCGCGTGACCCTGATCCAGGCTCTGGCCAGGCCCCCGGCGGGGCCGGTCGGGCACGGAGCCGCCGGCGACGGCCGACGACCGCGCGAACCGATTCGGACCGCCGGGGACTGTCATGTCCCGGGGCCCTCAGAGGCCGGCGGCACCACGGCGACCGGACAGTGCGCGTGGTGCAGCACCGCGTGGGCGACGGAACCGATGAGCAGCGTCCCGAAGTGATGCCGGTGATGCCGGCCCACGACCAGCAGACCCGCGTCCCGCGACCCCTTCACGAGCCGGCCGGCCGCGTCCCCCGGCACCACCACCGGGACCAACTCCACCCCCGGCCACCGCGCGGCGAACGGCCGCAGCCGCTCCGCCTGCTCCCGCTCCGCCGCCTCCACGAGCTCCTTCGCGTCGTCCGCCAGCGGCAGCGGCGGCGGCACCTGGAGCGCTGGAGAGGGCGCCGCGAGCAGCGCGCCCTCCGGCGGGGGCAGCCGCAGCGCGGTCACCACCTCCAGCGGCACCCTCCGGTGGTGCGCCGCCTCGAAGGCGAAGCCCAGCACCTCGTCCGAGGTCTCCTCCGCGTGCAGCCCGAGCAGCACCCGACCCGCCCCCGCGCCGCCCTCCAGCGAGGCCGTGCGCGCCTCGTGCGGGACGACGACCAGCGGACAGGGCGCCGTCGTGGCCAGCGTCCGGCTCGTCGAACCGAGGAGCAGGCTCGCGAAGCCGCCGTGCCCCCGGGAACCGGTCACCAGAAGCCGCGCCCCCCGCGCCGCCGACGGCAGCGCGTCCCGCACGGACCCGTCCAGCGAGTCGTATCGCACCGGGACGCGGTGTCCCCGGTCCTCGACCACCGTCCGTACGGCCCGCGCGACCGGGTCGCCAAGCTCCGGCTCCGTGCCCAGCGAGGCGATACGGGCGGCGCCGAGCTGGAGCGCCTCGGAGCGCACATGGGCCACCACCAGCGGAGCCCCCAGGCTCTCCGCGGTGCTCAGCGCCCACTCCAGGGCCCGGAGACTGTGCTCGGACCCGTCCACGCCGACCACGACCGGCGGCTCGTACGCGATGCTGGCATCACTCATGAGGGGATGACTCCCGCACGCGCGGAAACGCCACGCCGGTCCCGACCGAGGTGCTTCGGTCGGAACCGGCGCGGGGAAGACGGCCGGGCGTGGGGAATCAGGCGTCCTGTCGGCCCGCCCGCTCCTCGTTGCGCTCCTTGATACGGAGGGTCTCCTTGCGGACCTCCGCCTGGGTGGCCCGCTCCTTCTGGAGCCACTCCGGGGACTCCTGCTTGAGCGCGTCGATCTGCTCCGTGGTGAGCGGCTCGGTGATGCCGCCGCGCGCGAGACCGGCGATGGAGACGCCGAGCTTCGACGCGACCACCGGGCGGGGGTGCGGACCGTTCTTGCGCAGCTCCTGGAGCCAGGCGGGCGGGTTGGCCTGGAGCTCGTTCAGCTCGGTGCGCGAGACGACACCCTCCTGGAACTCTGCGGGGGTGGCCTCGAGGTACACACCCAGCTTCTTCGCCGCGGTCGCGGGCTTCATCGTCTGGGTGTTCTGGTGCGACGTCATGGTGTCCAGGGTATCGAGCATGCGGGCGAACTCCGACCACGGCGGCTACCGGTAACCTGGCGGGGTGACAGGCTCGGACGCTTCCCCCGCGGACACCTCTTCGGTCTCCTCCTCGTTCCGGCTGGCGTACGTCCCGGGAGTGACCCCCTCGAAGTGGGTGCGGATCTGGAACGAGCGCCTGCCCGACGTGCCCCTGACCCTCCTCGCCGTGACCCCGGCCGAGGCCTTCGGCGCGCTCCGCGAGGGCGCCGCCGACGCGGGTCTCGTCCGGCTGCCCGTCGACGGCGACGACATCAGCGCGATCCCGCTCTACACGGAGACGACGGTCGTCGTCGTCCCCAAGGACCACCTGTTCGCGGCGGTGGAGGAGATCTCGGCGGGCGACCTCGCCGACGAGCTCGTCCTGCACCCCCTCGACGACACCCTGGGCTGGGAGCAGCCGCCCGGCCGCCCCGCGATGGAGCGCCCGGAGACCACGGCCGACGCGATCGAGCTGGTCGCCGCGGGCGTCGGCGTCCTCGCCGTCCCGCAGTCGCTCGCCCGCCTGCACCACCGCAAGGACCTCACCTACCGGACCCTCGTCGACGTCCCGCAGTCGCGGGTGGCCCTGTCGTGGCCGGCGGCGGACGAGGCGCCCGACCTGGTGGAGGAGTTCATCGGCATCGTGCGCGGCCGCACCGTGAACAGCACCCGGGGACGCCGCGCCGAGGAGAAGAAGGGCCAGAAGCAGCCCAAGGAGCAGCGGGCGGCGAAGCCGGCGCGCTCCGGGAAGCCGGGCGGCGGCTCCCGTACGGCCGGACGGCCCTCGGCGTCCCGCAAGGGCGGCGCCGGCTCCGGACGAGGGGGCAAGCCCCGCCGCGGCCGCGGCTGAACCGTCCGCACGGCGGACGCCCCGCGCCCGCCCCTCCGGCACCTCGGCATACTGACCCCTCCTGATCACCGAGATCATCCAGGAGGAGCATTGGCCGCCAGTTTCAGGACCGTCGTCGAGGTGGGACCGGACCACCTCGACCAGGCCCGGTCCATCGACCGGGTCTTCCAGGAGGCGATCGCCCCGGCGACCGTCAACTTCGACTTCGAGGCGATCCACCGGGCGGCCTCGGCCGTCCCGGACAGCGACGTGGTGCGGATGGTCAGGGGCTGGGGACTCCAGGAGCACGCCCCCGTCCTCGTCATGGTCCTCTCCCTCAAGGAGGCCGTCCGCCAGGCGCTGCCGCCGGAGTGCGCGGAGGCCGGCTTCTGGGCCACGGTCGAGCGGGAGCTCGTCCAGGCCTTCACCGGACTCGCCGCGCAGGAGGGGCAGCCCGGACTCTCCTTCTACGAGGAGTCCGGAGACCGCACCCGCTTCTACCGCGACCTGTTCTTCGCCCTCCAGGACGAGGAGACCGGGGACCACATGTACGCCCTGGCCTTCTGCGTCGACGTGACCGTCGAGCTGCCGAAGGCCGAGACCCTCGCGCTCGACCTGACCGACGTCGTGCCCTTCGCGGTACGGCTCAACGCGATCGTGGTCCGCCAGGCCCTGAGCGTCTCCGTCTGACCGACGGCCGACGCGTACGACAGAGCCTCACCGGCCCGCCGTCCCGGGCCGGATCCGAGGAGCCCCTGAGCGCTCAGCCCCGCAGGCGCAGCCTGCTGCCCCGTGCCGCCGCGACGAGCTCCGGCACCGTGGCGAGCTTGACCCGGGGACGCCCCGCGTCCCGGCCCCTCGCCCGCTCGGCCCGGTCGATGGAGGCGAGCCCCCGCGCGTCGACGAGTCCCCGTCCGCTGCGGCTCCGCGCGAGCCGGCGGAAGTCCTGGGAGGTGCCCGTCGGCTTCGGCAGCGTCCCGGCCACCGCGTCCGCGAGCAGCGTCCCGATCGTCTCCTCGGCGCAGGCCCGGTTGGCCCCGATGCCCCCGGACGGCCCCCGCTTGGTCCAGCCGACGACGTAACTGCCGGGCAGCCCCACGACCCGCCCCGCCTCGTGCGGCACGGTGCCGGTCGTCTCGTCGAACGGCAGCCCCGCGAGCGGGACGCCCCGGTAGCCGATGGCCCGGACGAGAAGCCCCGCCCCGATCTCCGTACCCGACGGTTCGCCGTCCTGCGTCACCCGGACCGCCCGCACGGCGCCGTCGCCGAGGGCCTCGACCGGGGCGGAGTGGAAGCGCAGCACGATCCGGCGCCGCTCCCGTGCCGGGGCGCGCGTCCACTCCACCGCCTCCCGGTCCAGGCCCCGCAGGAGCGCGGCCTTCTCCCCGGGCCCGGCCGCGTCGATCGCCGCGCCGGTGCGCGGATCCCGGTCGTCGACGACCAGGTCGACCCCGGGCAGGTGCTGCAGGGCGAGCAGTTCGGAGGTGGTGTACGCGGCGTGCTCGGGGCCCCGGCGGCCGAGGAGCACCACCTCGCGGACCCGCTGGTCGCGCAGGGCGGCGAGGGCGTGGTCGGCGATGTCCGTACGGGCGAGAGCGTCGGGATCGGTGACGAGAAGACGGGCGACGTCGAGCGCCACGTTGCCGTTGCCGACCACGACGACCCGCCCGGCGGAGAGCCGGACGGCGTCCGCGCCGGTCTCCGGGTGCGCGTTGTACCAGGAGACGACGGAGGTCGCCGGGACACTGCCCGGCAAATCCTCGCCGGGGATCCCGAGCCGCCGGTCGGAGGGCGCGCCCACCGCGTAGACCACGGCGTCGTGGTGCGCGGCGAGTTCCTCGGGGGTGATGTCCACGCCGATCTCGACGCCGAGCCGCATGCGGACCCGGGGGTGGGTGTGGAAGCGGGCGAAGGTCTCCCCGACTCCCCTGGTCGCCGGGTGGTCCGGTGCCACGCCGTACCGGACGAGACCGCCGGCGACCGGCAGCCGGTCGATCAGCGTCACCTCGGCGTTGGTGTGCAGGAGGAGGTCCTCGGCGGCGTACATCCCGGCCGGACCCGTGCCGACGACCGCGACCCGGATCGGGGCGAAGTCGGCGGGGACCGAGCGGTCGAAGACCGGCTCGCCCCACGGGTGGAAGGTCGGCGAGGCGAGGACCGGCGCGGGCTCACGGTCCGCGTAGTAGGCGGCGTTGATCCCCTCGTACTCCCGCAGCCGCTCGGTGAGCCGGTCGGCCGGGAAGATCGCGTCGACGGGACAGGCGTCGGCGCACGCGCCGCAGTCGATGCAGCTCCTCGGGTCGATGTACAGCATCTCCGTGGTGCCGAAGTCCGGCTCCTCCGGCGTCGGGTGGATGCAGTTGACCGGGCACACGGCGACACAGGTGGCGTCGTTGCAGCAGGTCTGGGTGATGGCGTAGGTCATGTCGTCGGCTCAGCTCGGATCCGGGAGGGGCGGGGTCAGATGAGGTTCGCGCGCTTGTAGAAGAAGAGCGCGGGCCGGGTCAGCAGGCGGGCCGAGGCCAGGAACTCCATGAGCCCCGCGCAGCTGGCGCGCATCCGCGCCTTGTAGTGCTCGTTGGCGGCGGCCTCGCGCCGGGCGCGCACCGGGTCGAGGCCGGCCTTCACGTAGACCTCGGGGCTGACCAGGCTGGTGACGATGTAGTACGAGGCGATGGCGACGACCAGGGCGTGGAAGGAGCGGCGGGCGCGGCCGGCGTGCTCCAGGCGGCGGCGCGTCTCGTCCCGGGCGAACTTCATGTGCCGGGACTCCTCGACGACGTGGATGTTGTTGATGGTGCGGACGAAGGGGACGACCCGCTCGTCGCGCATCCAGTCGCGCTGCATCACGTCGAGGACCTCCTCGGCGACGAGGATGCCGGCGTAGGCGGCCTCGCCGAAGCCGACGGTCTTGAAGGCGCGGCCGAGTTCGAGCACCGCCCGCCGGGGCCGGTAGGCGGGGGCGCCGAGCTTCTGGGCGCCGCGGGCGAACATGATGGAGTGGCGGCACTCGTCGGCGATCTCGGTGAGGGCCCACTGGAACCGGGGGTCGGTGGGGTCCTTGGCGTACATGTCCCGCAGCACCATCTGCTGGAGGATCATCTCGAACCAGATGCCGGTGCTGGCCACCGAGGCCGACTCCTGGCGGGTCAGCTCCTTGCGCTGCTCCTCGGTCATCTCGTCCCAGTACGCGGTCCCGTAGAGGCTGTTCCACTCCGGGCTCTGGCCGTGGAAGTCCTTGTCGAGGGGGGTGTCCCAGTCGACCTCGGCGGCGGGGTCGTAGGAGAGCTTCGCGGCGGACACGAGCAGCCGCGCCGCGACGTCGTGGTCTCCGTTGTCCGGGCGAACGGTGCTGCTTGCCATGGTGCGGCTCCTCGGGGTCGCTCGAGCGGCTGGGGGGCTTGTTAGACATCACGTCTAGCAAGCTTGTTAGACGGAACGTATAGCAAGGGCCCCGGGATGGCCTACCCCTCGGACGGACTTTCTTTCCCACGGAGTTACCGCGGGTACGCGAACGGGGCCGGAGCCGTGGCGGCTCCGGCCCCGTTTCCCGGGTCGGGTGGTGCTGGGTCGGGAGGGACTAGAAGGTCAGGTTCCAGGCGTCGATACGGCCCGTGTCCTGGCTCGCGTTGTCGTTCACGCGGAGCTTCCAGACGCCGTTCGCGACCTCCGACGAGGCGTTCACCGTGTACGTCTGGGCGATGTTGTCCGTGCCGCTGCCGGTGTGGTTGTGCAGCGTGTACACGGTGCCGTCCGGGGCCACCAGATCGACCTTCAGGTCACCGATGTACGTGTGCTTGATGTCGACGCCCACCTTCAGGGTGGCCGGAGCGTTGCCCGTCACACCGCTGACCGTGATCGGGCTCTCGACCGTGGAGTTGTCCGCGATCGCCACGTCCGTCAGGTTCTCGAAGTACGCCCCGGGCGGCGGGGTCGAGCTGCCGACGGCCTTCAGGGCGTCCACGCGGCCCTCGCCGAAGAAGCTGTTCTTCGCCGTGGTGCCGGTGCAGCGGCTGTCCGAGGGGCAGGCCAGGTCGGTGGCCTGCTCGCCGAGCTTCGCCCGGATGTCCGCCGGGGTGTACGCCGGGTTGGCGCTGGCGAGCAGCGCGGCCACGCCCGCCACGTGCGGGGAGGCCATCGAGGTGCCGCTCAGCGAGGAGTACTTGCCGCCGGGGACCGTGCTGTAGACGGACTCGCCGGGCGCCGAGACCTCGATGACGTCACGGCCGAAGTTGGAGAACGAGGCCTTGGACGTGCCGCTGGTGCCGTTCGCCGCGACCGTGACCACACCCGGCAGCTCGGCCGGGATGTCGAGGCAGTCGTTGGTGATGGTCCGGGTCACCGGCGTCGAGTCGTTGGGGCTCGACGAGTCGGTGGTCTTGTTGGCCAGGTCGACGTTGGAGTTGCCGGCCGCCGCGACCTGGAGCGAGCCCTTGCCCTCGGCGTACGCCTGGGCGCGGCCCACGCCCTCCAGGATGGCCGCCTGGTCGAGGTTGTTCGGGCAGTTGAACTGCCACGGGTCCGTGTAGTAGCTGTTGTTGGTGACCTTGAAGCCGTGGTCACCGGCCCACACGAGGCCGCAGATGGTGTTCTCCGCGAAGAACAGGGTGCTGCCGGGCTCGGCGATGCGCACCGAGGAGATCTTCACGCCCGGGGCGACACCGATGGCACCCTTGCCGTTCTTGGCGGCCGCGACCGTGCCGGCGACGTGGGTACCGTGCTGGTCGACGTCGCGCCAGGCCCCGGCACGGGTGTCCGTCTTGCCGTACGCGCAGGAGACCGAGTCGGCGGCGTTGAAGTTCGGCGCCAGGTCCTGGTGCTGGTCGTCCACGCCGGTGTCCAGGATGCCGACCTTGACCGTGGCGGAGCCCGGGTTGACGGCCCAGGCCTGGTCGGCCTTGATCTGCGTCATGTCCGAACGGACGGGCTCCGTCGTGGGCGCGGCGGACTGCGCCGGGTTGGCCGGGAGCGCCGGGTTGTAGGCGTCGGCGGGGACGTCGGAGGTGCGCGTCGCGCCGACCTTCTGGACGCCCGCGACACCGCGCATCGTGGCGGCGAAGGAGGCGGAGGTCGAGTGCGCGACGATCACGCCGATCGCGTCGTACGAGGCGAAGACCGATCCGCCGTTGTTCGCGACGGCGGTGCGGACGGCGGTGGTGTCGCCCGGGGTCGTGATGACCAGGTAGGCGCGGGTGCCGGCGGCCCAGGCGGCGGGCGCCGCGGCGGCCGCGGGAGCGGCGGCAGGGCCGGCCGAACGGGCCGCGAGGGGCTCGTTGTCCAGGGGGGCGGCCTGTGCGAGGCCGACGGTCGAGCCGAGCGCCAGGGACGTGCCGAGCGCGAGGGCCGAGAGTCTCATCCGGCCGGATATGTGGGAAAACAATGCGTCCTCCGATGACCCGGTGGCGCGGGTGGCGCCGGCCGGGCCCTGTGATGTGTGGGGTGGACGCAAGATCCCAGATGGACGGGGCGGAAGGAAGCCTTCTGTCCGAGAAGCCCGTTCGTGTAACAGAATCTTGACTTGAGCATGGCGACGAGGGGGCGGTCCGTGTTCCCCCACCCCCTCGCCGGTCCGTGCTACTTCAGGTACGGGCCCGCCGTGCCGATCCTCCCGGGACCGTTCAGGACGTACACCCGCAGGTTGCCCTTGCCCGGCGCGGCGACCGAGAGGGTGCCGGCGGTGACGGTGCGGACGTCGCCGGTGACGGCGTCGGTGTACGTGCCGTCGGGGACGCCCGTGAAGGTGGCGCCGCCCGAGACCGTGACGAGCGCGAAGCTGTCCGTCGAGCCGCTGGTGTAGCGGCGCTTGAACGCCATGCCGCCCGAGACGCCCTCGGTCGAGTACTGGCCCGTCTGGAGCGCCGGGATCGCCCGGCGGATCTGGTTGAGCCGCTGCACGTGCTGGACCAGGGGCTGCTTGAGCGTGGCGGCGATCGCGCCGGAGGCCGAGGAGACCCGGGAGAAGTCGGAGGCCGTGACGGAGCCGGCGACGTGGTCGCCGAAGTAGGCGCGGCCGGTGGTGGCGAGCGGGCAGGCCGGCCCGCAGTCGATCTTCTTCCCCTTCTGGAACTCGATCTCGGAGCCGTAGTACAGCGTCGGGATGCCGCGGAAGGTCCACATCAGGGACATGTTCTCGGCCCAGGCGTCGGTGCCGCCGGCGTACCGTTCGCTGGACTTGTTGGGGCCGTAGTCGTGGCTGTCGACGTAGACGACGTTGTAGGTGGCGTCGTTGTAACTGTCGTCGGAGTCCTTGCCGTTGGAGAAGGCGTTCTGCGCGTCACCGAAGTTCATGTGCATGCGCATGTCGATGACGTTCATGCCGGAGAAACGGCTGTGGTCGGGGGTGTGGTAGCTGTTCCCGGCCAGGAAGGCGTTGGTGGAGGTGGGCTGGTCGCCGGTGCCCTGCTGCTGCTCGTAGTCGTACATCTCCAGGGCCGCCTTCGTGTCGTCGGCGTCGTACTCCTTGCGCTCCTTCCAGGTGTAGAACTGAGCGGAGTGGTTCACCGAGCCGCGGTTCCACTTGTCGTTGACGAAGGCGGCGACCTCGCCGAAGACGAAGAAGTTCTTCGCCGCCTCGGCGCCGTGCCGCCGGGTGACCCGTTCCTGGATGGCGGGCAGGAAGCGGCGGTTCCAGGTGGTGCGCGGGATGTGTACGGCCGTGTCGACGCGGAACCCGTCGACGCCCATGTCGATGTACTTGTCGTAGGCGCCGATCAGGTAGTTCTGCACGGTCGGGTTCTCCGTGTCGAAATCGGCCAGGTCCTCGTGCAGCCAGCAGGAGCGGGAGTCCTCGCCCTCCCAGTTCCCGATCCAGCACTGGTGGTAGAGCGCCTTCGGGAACATCCCCGACGTGGGGCTCGGCCACTGGCAGTTGTAGACCGTGTACCCCTCGGCGCTCCTGCCGCCGGTCGGCTTGCCCCAGTTGACGCAGGTGTTGCCGGTGGGTTCGGCCGTCGACCACAGGTCGCCGTTGTAGTACGACTTCCCGCTCTTGGCGTCGATCGTCAGGCCGTCGTACTCGAAGCCGGACTGCTTCTCGTCGTAGTACCAGCTCCACTGGCTGTCCCGCACGCCGTACACGGTCGGTACGAAGAGGCCCTTGGCGCCCCAGCGGGAGGAGTGGTTGTAGACGACGTCCTGGTAGATCTTCATGCCCTTGGCGTGGGCGGCGTCGATCAGGTCCTGGTAGGAGGCGCCGGCGGACTCCAGGCGTGGGTCGACCTTGTAGAAGTCCCAGCCGTGGTAGCCGTGGTAGTCGTAGTCGGACCGGTTGAGGACCACCGGCGTGACCCAGATGGCCGAGAACCCGAGGCCCTTGACGTAGTCGAGCTTCTGGATCAGGCCTTTGAAGTCGCCGCGGAACATGGGGTCGTCGTTGGCCGCGTTGCCGGACTTGACGTGCTGGCTGCCGCCACGGTTGTTCGACGGGTCTCCGTCGTTGAAGCGGGCGGTGAGGACGAAGTAGATGGGGTCCTTGCGCGGGTCGGTGCCGAGCGGCTTCCCGGTGGCGGGCGTGGCCGGCTTGGCGCCGGTGGTGGCGGTCGCGGCGGCCGAGGCGGGGGAGACGTTCCCGGCGGCGTCCACGGCCTTCACCGTGTAGGTGTACGCGGTCCGTTCGGCGAGGCCGGTGTCGGAGTACACCGTGGAGCCGACGTCGGTCACGACCGTGCCGCCGCTGCCGCCGGTGCGGGTGACCTGGTACTTCGTGACGCCCCGGTCGTCGGTGGCGGCGTCCCAGGTGAGCAGCACGGAGACGCCGTCGGCGGTGGCGGTCAGCCGGGCCGGGGCGGTGGGGGCCCGGGTGTCGGGCGGGGTGGCGGCGCACGGGTCGGTCCCGTTCGCCGTCACGACCCGGTTGCGGACGGTGGAGACGCCCGCGCCGATCGTGTAGTCGGAGCCGCCGTTGTTGTCCCAGACGCCGTTGCCGTTGTTGAACGCGGCCTTGAGGGTGGCGGCCGTACCGAGGTCGATCTCCCGCTTCCACCAGCCGGCGCAGGCGGCCTGCATGCCCGCGCCCGGGACGGCGGTCCAGGCGCCGCCCGCGGGCTGGTAGTGGATGTTGGCGGTGGACCACCCGAGCGCCTCGGTGGAGTAGTAGACCGTCGCCTTGGCGCCGGGGGTGGGCGTGGTGCCCCCGCACGGGTCGGAGTGGGCGACGACCCCGTCCTTGACGGTGATGTTCCCGGTGCCCAGGGCGTAGTTCGCGCCGCCGTTGTTGTCCCAGGTGCCGGTGCCGTCGGTGAAGGTGGCCTGGAGCCCGGCGGCCGTCCCGAGGGGGACGGTCTTCTTCACCCAGTCCGTGCAGGCGGGCTCCATGGCGACGCCGGGGACCGTGGTCCAGGCGCCGCCGTCGGGGGCGTAATGGAGGTGGTAGGCGGGCCAGTTCCTCGTCTTCGTCCAGTAGAAGACGGTCGCCGTGTTGTCGGCGGTCGCGGCGACCGGGCCGGTCCTGGGCGAGGGGTCACCGGATGGGGCGGCGAGCAGGCCGAACAGGCCTGCGGCCACGGCCAGGACGGCCACCGGGCGTCCGGGCAGGCGGATGGGGTTGCGGCTCATCGGATTCTCCAGGCGGAGGCGCGCTTCCGCGCGGGGCCGGCTGGGACTGGGGATCGGCGCCGCTGGAAACGCAGTCGGAAAGTTTCTGAAACACTTTGCGTCGGGCGGAAGTTACCGCCGCCGGGACGGGGAGGTAAAGACTTCTGACGGAAGCGGGGCCGGTTCGCCGCGCCCTGGACACCGGATCCGCATGCCGCTCGCGGGCGATCTGCTCGTGAAGGCCCTGGTGTTCGGCGCGGCCGCGCTCCTCGCCCGCGACCGGCCGCTGTGGGGCGTTTCCCTCATCGCCGTGGCGTTCGTCAACACCGTCCTGGCGACGGTGGACCGCCGGCCGCGATGCGGCGGGGAGTGTGAGCGGGCCTCCTGGCCCCGGGCCGAAGGGGCGGTTTCTGCTCGGATGGGCTAAGGCCGGGGTCAGGGGTGGACTTCGAGCCGCTCGACGACGCGGTTGAAGCATGCGCGGTGGGCGGTGGAGCGGACCACGTCGTTTCAGCCCGCCGCGTCCAGCCAGGGTCGGTGTCCGGGGCCGGTCGGGTGGGTGCCGGTGACGCCCATGACCACCGAGTACAGGCTGGTCTCGGCGGCGATGAAGAGACGGTTGCGCTTGGCGCCGCCCCACGAGATGTTGGCGACCGCCTCCGGCGCGTGGAGCCGTCCGATCAGGGTGCCGTCAGGGTCGTAGCAGTGCACCCCGTCGTTCATCGCGGCGGCCCAGAGCCGTCCGTCCGCGTCGAAGCGGAGGTTGTCGAAGCGGGCCCCCTCCCGGGCCGACGCGTCGGCGAAGACCTTGCCGTCGGAGAGCGTGCCGTCCTCGCGCACGTCGAAGACCCGGATGAAGCCCGCCCGGGTGTCGGAGACGTACAGCTGCCGCTCGTCGTGGGAGAAGACCAGACCGTTCGGCGCGGCGAACTCGTCGGCCACCAGCCGCACTTCGCCGCTGTCCGGATCGACGCGGTAGACGTTGTTGGAGCCGATCTCGCTCTCCGCGCGGTAGCCCTCGTAGTCGCTGGTGATGCCGAAGTCCGGATCGGAGAACCAGATCGAGCCGTCCGACTTCACCGCCGCGTCGTTCGGGCTGTTCAGACGCTTCCCCTGCCACCGGTCCGCGAGCACCGTGACCGTGCCGTCGTGCTCGGTGCGCGTCACGCGGCGGTTGCCCTGCTCGCAGGAGATCAGCCGGCCCTCACGGTCGAGGGTGTTGCCGTTGGTGTACCCGGCGGAGCGGCGGAAGACGCTCACGGCGCCCGTCTCCTCGTCCCAGCGCAGCATCCGGTCGTTCGGGATGTCGCTCCAGATCAGCTGCCGCCACGCGGGCAGGTAGATCGGTCCCTCGGCCCAGCGGCAGCCCGTGTAGAGCACCTCCAGCGCGTCGTCGCCGTTCATGCACCGTCCCGCGCGGAACCGCTCGTCGAACATCTCGTACAACTCGGGCCGCTCGCCGCTCATGGAGCCCTTCCCTTCCCGTCAGCCACACCGGCGCCGAACCTGATCCTGCCCAAGGCGAAGACCGCGGGACCATCTGCGGTCAGTACGAGGACTTCGAACGCAGAGCTGCGAAGCGCACGCCCTGGGTCATCCCTCCCTCTCCGCCTCCACGGTGAACAGTGCTCCGTCCGGGTCCCGGACCACCGCCCGCCGCTCGTCGTCACCGCCCGGCGGCCGCACCCCCGACCACTCGCCGCCGGGCACCACCGTCCCGCCGTGCTCCTCGACCGCCGCCCGCGCCGCCTCCAGATCGCGCACCCGGAAGCGGACCAGCCAGCGCGGCCTCAACTGCGGCCGGGGTGAGGCGGACTCGACCGGGCCGCTGTTCAGCCGGGCGACGGCCTCGCCGTTCCGCCGCAGCACCACCTGGTCGTTCTCGTACGACACCTCGCAGGAGCCGGGGCTCTGGTCCGCCCAGCGGAGCACTCCGCCGTAGAACACGGCCGCGTCGAACGCGTCGCGGGTGTGCAGCTCCAGCCAGGCCGGCGCCTGCCGCTCGCCGACCTGCCAGCGGGAGACCAGGCGCCCCTCCCACACGCCGAACGCCGCTCCCTCCAGATCCGTCGCGAGCGCCGCGCGGCCCCGGGGCGGGTACGCCATCGGCCCCACGCCGACCGTGCCGCCGCGCTCCCGGATCCGGGCCACCGCCGCGTCGGCGTCGTCGACGGCGAAGAACACCGTCCAGGCCACCGGCAGTGCCAGCTCCGCCGCCACCGCCGCGATCCCGGCCACCGGCGCTCCGTCCCGCTCGCCCACCACGTAAGCGTCGCCGAGGGAGCCCCGCCGGAACGTCCACCCGAGCACCGCCCCGTAGAAGCGCTTCGCCCCCTCCAGATCGCGGGCGGACAGATGCAGCCAGCACGGTGCGCCCATCGCCTCCCCGGTCGTCGGCTGCGACACCGGCACCACCTCCTCGTCGTCATGAGTCCGTGCGCCCCTTCCCCGACTTGCCGCCCCGCAAGCGCGAACTCACCCACGTGCCGCCGATCACCACCCCTCCGGGTCCGCTGAACGGGCCGCCCGGAGCGCCGTCGCCCCCCCGGGCCACCGGCGCGGCGCCCCTGACCAGCGGGGCGGGGCGGCGCACCGCGAACCCGGGCGCCCACCATGGGGCAGGCGTCAGGCGGCCCCGCCGTGGACCTGGACGCGTAGCGCCACCGAGAGGCGATGGTGGAGGAGGCCGAGGGCCGGCTCGTCCGGAGGGAACAGGCCGGCGGCCAGCTTCCAGTACCGGGGGAGCACGGGGCTGTCGTCCAGGGCGAGCAGCCCGACGAGCCGGCGCCGGAACGCCGGTGTGTCCCGCTCCCCGCGCGCCTGGGCGTAGGCGGCGACGAAACAGTCCAGCGCTCCGCCCTCCTGCGGCGCCCGCCCGGCCCGCACCGCGGCCGAGGCAAGCCCGTACGCCTCGGCGAGACCCTCGTAGAGCACGACCGGACGGTACGCGCCGTCCGGCAGCGGCGGCGCGGGCCGGAACTCCGGCCGTTCGAGGCGCGGGTCGGTGACGAGCGCGTGCAGCCGGGCGAACGCGAGCACCTCGTCCGGGCCCGGCGCCTCCGGAGGCCGCGGCACCACCGCGTCGAGCACCATGGAGACCACCCGCCCCGGCAGCCGCGCCGGCAGGGCCCGCCGCCAGAACCGGGCCAGGGCGTCCGTGTCCGGCGGAGCGGGCAGCGCGCCGAGGAGCCGGAGCCGGTCCGCGCGCTCCCCGGCGGCGCACTCCTGGAGCAGCCGCAAGGAGGCCTCCTTCCAGCGCAGCGCCACCAGTTGGGATCCGACGTCCGCCAACCGCCCCGCGACGGCCTCCTCGAGGACCGCGTCGGCTCCGTCACCATCGAGCACCCGCTCGACCTCCGGGACCGGCAGGTCGAGGGCGCGCAGGGACCGGATGAACCGCAGCCGGTCGAGCGCCTCGGCCCCGTACCTGCGATGGCCCCCGGAGCTGCGGGCCGCCTCGGGCAGCAGACCGCGGTCGGAGTAGAACCGTACGGTCTTGACGGTCACACCCGCCCGCGCGGCCAGCTCCCCGATGCTCCACAGACCGTCGGACGACACCAGGGGGCTCCTTCAACGGGATCCGATGATCTTCGGGCCCGTCCATTCTGCCGCGCGGCCCTCGGTCGGCGGGCCTTGAATCTCCCGCAGGGGGAGTTCCTAGCGTGACCGTGAGACATCCCCCAGGAGTGACGAGGAGACGGTCATGACGGCGTTCGTGCTGGTGTCGGACACCTTCACCGGTGGCTGGGTGTGGGAGGAGACCGCCGCCCGGCTGCGGCAGGCGGGGGCGGAGGCGTACCCGGTGACCCTGACCGGGATGGGGGAGAGGCGGGCCGAGGCCGCCCCCGGGACCGGCCTGGAGACGCACATCGAGGACCTGATCCGGATCGTCGACGGGATCACGGCGGACGAGGTGGTCCTCGTGGGCCACGGCTACGGGCTGCACCCGGTGTTCGGCGCCGCCGACCGGCGGGCCGGGCGCGTCGCCCGGATCGTCTCCGTGGACACGGGACCCCCGCGGGGCGGCGAGGCGGCCGTACGCTCCGTACCCGACCCGGAGGTCCGCGAGCTGCTCTCCGGCCGACCCGACGCGGCGGTCCCGCCGCCCGCGCCCGGCGCCTGGGCGCGGTGGGGCAGCGTCGAGGGGATCCCCGCCGACGCCCTCGTACGCCTGGAGCGTGAGGCCGCGCCCCAGCCGGCCCGCACGCTCACCGAGCCGCTCCACCTCACCGGCGCGGCGTCCGCGCTGCCGACCACCGGCGTCCTGTGCGCCGCCAACGGGCAGAGCATCGCCCTGGTCGAGATGGCCGTGGCCTCGGGGCCGCCCCAGTTCCGGGAGCTCACCGAGGACCGGTTCCGCTTCTTCGAACTCGCCACCGGACACTGGCCGATGCTCTCCGCCCCCGGGGAACTGGCCGAGGTGCTGCTCCGCGCCGCCGCCGGCGGAGGCCACCGCGTGACGGCGCCCGAGGGCGCGCACGAGCAGCCGTCGCACCTCCTGCCCTTCCTCCTCGACGTGCCCGAGCGGCCGCGCGACCGCCTCGGACGGGTCGACCTCCACCTCCCGGACGCCGACGGACCCCGGCCGGCGATCGTCTTCGTCCACGGCGGCCCCATCGCCCCCGATCAGCGGCCCACCCCGCGGGACCTGCCGTTCTTCCTGGGATACGGCCGCTACGCGGCGGGCATGGGCGTCGTCGGCGTCACCCTGGACCACCGGCTCCACGGTCTCGGCGACTACGCGCGCGCCGCCCAGGACCTCGCCGAGGCCGTCGAGCAGGTCCGCGCCGACCCGCGCGTCGACGGGGAGCGGATCGCGCTCTGGTTCTTCTCCACGGGCGGGCTCCTCGCCGCGGACTGGCTCGCCGCGCCCCCGCCGTGGCTGCGGTGCGTCGCGGCGAACTATCCGGCCCTGGCGCCGCTGCCCGGCTGGGACATGGTGGAGCCCCGCTTCCGGCCGGCGGCCACCGTGGGCACGGCGGACGGGCCGCCGGTCGTCCTGACCCGCGCCGGTCTGGAGCACCCGGCCATCGCGGCGACCGTCGAGGAGTTCCTGACCGCCGCCGAGAAACGCGGGGCGGACGTCGAGATCGTCGACGCGCCGCACGCCCACCACAGCTTCGAACTGGTCGATCCCACCGACGAGTCCCGGGCGGTCCTGGAGCGTTCCATGCGCGCGGTCCTGGCACGTCTGCGGGACTGACCCCAGGCATCGCGCGTCCCAGCTGCGTGTGCCGGGTCAGACTTGGGCCCCGGCACACGCGGCCGCGGACCCACTGGAAGCGCGCCGCGCGCCGGCGTATCCGGCGGCTGAGACGCGCGAACACACGTCGCGCGCCCCGTGGACACCGCCTTGTACGGACCGCCTCGCCGAAGGGTTCCGGAGCGCGCGGCCCGGCGCCCGTGGTGCCCGGTCAGAGCGCGTGCACCAGCCGGCCGCCGACGTACGTGCGCTCCACCCGGGCCTCGGCGATCTCCTCCGGTGGGCCGGTGAGGATGTCGCGGTCCAGGACGACCAGGTCGGCGAGGTGGCCGGCGCGCAGGCTGCCGGTCTCGCCGAGGCCGTTCACGTGCGCGCTGCCCGCCGTGTAGGCGGCGAGCGCCGTGGTGAGGTCGAGGCGCTGCTCGGCGTAGAAGACCCGCTCGTCCGTGGCCTCCGGCTCGCGGCGGTTCACGGCGACGTGGACGCCCGCGATCGGGTCCGGGCTGCTGACCGGCCAGTCGCTGCCGGCGGCGAGGGTGGCCCCGGCGCGTACGAGATCGCAGAACGGGTACTGCCAGGCGGCGCGTTCGGGACCCAGGAACGGGATGGTCAGCTCGTCCATCTGCGGCTCGTGCGCGGCCCACAGCGGCTGGATGTTGGCGACGGCGCCGAGCACCGCGAACCGGGCCAGGTCGTCGGGGTGCACGACCTGGAGGTGGGCGAGGTGGTGGCGGTTGCCCCGGCGTCCGTTCGCGGCGATCGCGGCCTCCACCGCGTCCAGGGCCTCACGGACGGCCCGGTCGCCCAGGGCGTGGAAGTGGACCTGGAAGCCGAGGGCGTCCAGCTCCGTCACGTACCCGCGCAGCGCAAGGGGGTCGACGAAGCTCAGCCCGCTGTTGGCGGTGGCACAACCGCAGCCGTCCAGGTACGGGGTGGTCATGGCGGCGGTGAAGTTCTCCGCGATGCCGTCCTGCATGATCTTCACCGAGCCCGCGCGGAACCGGCCGGAGCTCAACTGCTCGCGCCGGGCGACCAGTTCGGGGATCTGCTCGGCGCCCCGCTCCCGGTCCCACCAGAGCGCCCCGGTCACCCGCGCGGTCAGCGAACCGTCACCGGCGGCCGTCAGATAGGCGTCCGAGGGGTCGGCCATGCCGCCGAAGGAACCGAGCAGCGCGTCCTGCCAGGCCGTGATGCCGAGCGAGTGCAGCAGCGTCTGGGCGCGCAGCAGACCGGCGAGACGGTCCTCGGGCGTGGACGCCGGCAGCAGCCGGGCGACGAGCCCGACCGCCCCCTCCTGGAGCATGCCGCTCGGAGAGCCGTCCGCCTCCCGCTCGATCCGCCCGTCGGCGGGGTCCGGAGTCCCGGCGGTGAGGCCCGCGAGTTCCAGCGCCCGGGTGTTGGCCCAGGCGCCGTGGTGGTCCCGGTTCGCCAGCAGGACCGGACGGTCGGGGACGACGGAGTCGAGCAGCTGCCGGGTGGGCAGCCCGCCCTCGAAGCTCTCCATCGACCAGCCCCCGCCGGTGATCCAGACGTACTCCGGACGGGCCTCCGCGTACTCCCTGATCCGCTCCAGGTAGTCGGCGACGCCGACCGTACCGGTGAGATCGCACTCGGCCAGCTCCCTGCCACCGGCGACGGCGTGGATGTGCGCGTCCTGGAACCCGGGGAGCAGCAGCTTCCCCGTCAGGTCGACCACCTCCGTGCCGGGCCCGATGAGTTCCCGCACCTCGTCGTGGCCGACGGCCGCGATCCGCTCGCCGACGACGGCGAGCGAACTCGCCCGGGTGCGGGCCGGGTCCGCCGTGAAGACGGGACCGCCGGTGAAGACCAGATCGGCCGTGGGCATGGGGCGCTCCAGAACAGGTGATGTCGGTTGTCGGTGGTCGCCATGCAAGCGGGTGAGCCGTTTACAGGTCAATGGCGTTGACATAAGGTCCGGCCATGTCCGAACGCGTGGTCCCCGAAGGCAGGCGGCAGCGCCGCCGCCCCACCAAACAGGGCGCCGTCCTCTCGGAGCGGCTCATCGTCGAGACCGCGCTGCGCCTGATCGCCCAGCACGGCGCGGAGGCGCTCTCCGTACGGAGGCTGGGCGCCGCGCTCGGCGCCGACCCCACAGCGCTCTACCGCTACTTCCGGAACACCGACGCGCTGCTCCTCGCCATCGCCGACGAACTGATCGGCCGCGCGCAGGAAGGCTGGACGGCCACCGGAGACTGGCAGGCGGACCTCCGCGACCTCGGGCTGCGCATCCACGGCTGCTACCAGGCACACCCCCGGGCGGCGGCCCTCTCCGCCCACCGCACCACCGGGCGGCCGCACGAGACCCGGGCCGTCGAGCGGATCCTCGGCGTCCTGCGCTCGGCCGGCTTCCCGGACGGCCTGGCCGTCCGGATCTACCACGCCTTCGTCGACCAGGCCCTCGCCTTCGCGGCCCAGGACGCCGCCGCGCTCGCCCTGCCGCCGGCCGCCCAGGCGAAGGAGGCGGAGGTCTGGCACGCGGTCTACGGCCGACTGCCGCCGGAGACCCACCCGAACATCGCGGCGACTTTCCCCCTGCTCGCCGCCGACATGCGCGGCAGCGGCTACCCGTTCGCCCTGGAACTGCTGCTCGCGGCGGTGGCGGCGCTGCGGCCGGGGGCGGGGGACGGCTGAGCGCCTCCGGCGTGCCGTGACAGGGCTGTTACCGGGGGAGTGGCTTCCGCCATGGCCGAGGCGGCCCCGGCCTGATCGACTCATGACCATGCGCCGCACCCGTCTCACACCTCCCGCCGCCCTGCTCGGCCTCCTGCTCGTCACGGCCTGCGGAACCGAGCACCAGGGAGCCGCCGCAGGGGGCGGCGCCACCCCGGCGGCGGGGGCAGGACCGTGCGGCGCGGCGTCACCGCGGACGGCCTCCCGCGCGACAGCGCCGGGAACGCGCGCGTGAAGGTCGTGAAGGTACGGAGCGTCCCGGCCGCCGAGGCGCCCTCCCCGGGCGGTGTCCGCCCGCCCGCGGGCGTGCGCGTGTACGCCGACGAGGGCGACGCCGCCATGGGCCTGCGCGTCGTCGGCCTCCACCTGGAGAACTGCGGCACCGGCACGTACCGGCTCCAGGGCTACCCCCGCGTCGAGCTCCGGGACGAGGGCCACGACCGCGTCGAGGGCGTCGCGGTCCTCCAGGGCGGCGACGCCATCGCCGGAGGCACCGGAGCCGAAGGCCCCGCCCGGCAGCCGGCGCTGAAGCCCGGCGAGCGCGCGCAGGCAGGCCTCGTCTGGCGCAGCACCGTCGAGGGCGGCGCCCCGGTGAACGCTCCCTACGCGCGTGTGGGCGAAGCCCGGCGCCGCTCCCGTCACGGTGACCCCCGAGCTCGACCTCGGCACGACGGGCAGGCTCGGCGTCGGTCCCTGGAAGAAGGAGGCGCGGAGCTGACCCTCCCCGCCCCCTTCCCGCACCTCCCGCGCCCGTCAGGAATACGTGAACACCCCGACCATGCGGGTGTCCGGGTTGCTGCTCATCCCGACGATCGCGCCACCGTCGGCGCGGTTCACGCGCGCGTGCGCGCCCGCGTAGCCGTCGTCCGTGAGGAAGAAGCCCAGCGCGGCGATCCAGTCGTCCACGGTCCCGCTCACCGGGTCGTACACGGGCTCGGGGTGCGGCACGACCCGCTCCTGCGCCACGTAGCCGCCGCGCTCGACCGCGAGGTCCAGTGCCTTCTCCCACTCCGCGCCGGTGCACTCCCAGCCGACGAACGTGTCCAGGCCGCCGTACCCCGCCCCGGGCTTGAGGATGAGCCGCTCCCGCCGCTCCCGGCAGAGCTCGACCAGCTCGGCCGGCTCGCCGGCACCGGAGGCGCGCAGAGCCCGGCTCCAGGGCAGGACCCGGTCGACCAGGGCCCGCTCGGCGGCGTCGAAGACGGAGCCCCAGCGCGGGTCGGAGAGGAGGGCGAGGGCGCCCTTGTGGGAGTAGAGCCCGCTCTCCAGCGACGTGAACAGCACCGTCCTGCCCGCCTCGTGGGCGCGGAAGAACGGTTCCGCCGCCTCCGGGCCGTCCGGATCGTCGAGCAGCTGGCTCGCCGCGAAGTTCCGCAGCACCAGGTCGAGCGGAGTGCCGTCCAGCGTGAGTTTTCCGTCGGCACGCGCGCGTACGTCACCGATCTCGCCGATTCTCAGGTCCAGGCCCTGCTCGGCCATCGCCTCCCGCGTGGCCCGCATCAGCCGTCCGTACGGGCCGACACCGCCACGCCCCTCGATCAGCCCGATCACCGGTTCCGAGGAGCCGGACAGCGCGGGTCGGGCCCGGTCGCGCAGGACGGCGGCCATCCGTGCGGCGATGTCCACGTGGCCGAGGCCCTGCTCGCGCGCGAAGCCGGCGAACTCGGGGACCCGCAGCAGCGCCCGGTTGAGGACGCCCATGTCGAGACCGCCGATCTCGCTGCCGAGGTTGAACTCCAGGAGCTTGAACCCGGTGCCGTCGTGGTACGCGTCGGCACGGCCCAGCTTGGCGGGCACGCCCGAACCGGCCCGGCGGAGCAGCGCCACCAGCGCCGGTTCGAGCCCGATCTCCGCCGCGTACCGCTCGACGTCCCCGCCGAAGAGGCGCTCCGGAAGCGACAGGAGGAGGCCGAACAGCCCCTCCAGGTCCCGCGCGAACGCGTCCGTCTCCGAGGCCCGGACGAACCACGGCCGGGGCAGCAGGTACGAGCGCCAGGCCTCCTCGAAGGCCGGAGGGAGCTGCGCCCGCGCGACGGCCGTCGCGAGCCCGCCGTCCCCGCGCAGGCACTCGTCCACGTACATCCGGCTCAGTTCGGTCATCGGTATCGCTCGCTTCCCTCGAAGAGATCGGGTACGGGAGTGATCGGACACGTGCTCCGAAAGGGCGAGCAGATTACCCCAGTGCCCGACCACTCCTCCCGTCACCGCGCGACGGTCCGTCAACCCACCCGGACACCCGTGTCGGTGTGACCGGCCCTCCGGCGTTAGCGGAACGTGAGCGAGACGTGAGCGGCGCCGGGCAGGGTGGTGCGGGTCGGCAGGCCAGGGCGGGGTGACCATCCGTCCGGCACACCCGCCGACGCGTTCCGGAGAACCGACCGGAACGAGCGGGACCGAGGCGGCACCGGGGGCCGCATCCGAAACAGCCCTGACCGGCCCGGACCCGGGGCGGGCCGTGGGGGCCCGCCCCGGGCCCCGACCGGTCAGGGCCGCCTCGGCGCCCCGCGACGGGGCCTCCTGGTCACCAGGCACAGAACCACGACCCCCTTCCTCCAGGAGGCATCATGCGACGACGTACCTTCCTCACCGGCTCGCTGCTCGGCGCGGCGGCCGCCGCCGTCCCGCTCGACACCCTGCTCGCCGCCGGCGCCTCGGCGGCCGAGCCGGCGCCGGTCACCTCCCTGAGCGCGCTGCAGAGCGCCATCGACCGCGCGGTCCCCGGCGACCGGATCGTCGTCGCCGACGGCACGTACACCGTCCCCTCGGGCGGCGCCATCGACGTCTCGGGCCGCAGCGGCATCACCATCGTCTCGCAGACCCGGGGCGGCGCCGTCCTGCGCGGCGAGCGCAGCTTCGTCCTCGACGGTGCGAACGCCGTGACCATCAGCGGCTTCTCGCTCCGGCAGACCCGCACCCTGGAGATCCCGGCCGACAGCACGGGCATCCGGCTGACCCGCAACGACATCCAGTTCGCGGACGTGGACGGTCTCGACTGGGTCCTCGTCGAGGGCGACGACGCCAAGATCGACCGCAACCGCTTCCACGACCGGACCACCCAGGGCATCTTCGTCGTCGTCGACGGTCCCGGCACGACCGCCGTGGCCCAGCGCCTCCAGATCTTCAAGAACCACTTCTCCAACCACCGCTACACCGGCGCCAACGGCGGCGAGTCGATCCGCCTCGGCGTCAGCAGTAGGGCACTGTCCGAGGCGGCCGCGATCGTCGAGTACAACCTGTTCGAGCACTGCGACGGCGACCCCGAGGCCATCTCGGTCAAGTCCTCCGGCAACACGATCCGGTACAACACGATCCGCGACAGCCAGGGCGGCATCGTGCTGCGCCACGGCAACGGCTCCACCGTCGAGGGCAACTGGCTCCTCGGCGGCAAGGAGGGCATCCGCCTCTACGGCAACGACCACCTCGTCGTGAACAACCACCTCGCCGGTCTCACCGGCCGGGCCCTGGTGATCGGCAGCGGCACCACGCGCGACCACCACACGGGCGAGACCACCGAGGAGCGGCGCGGCAACGACGCCTGCGACCGCGCGGTGATCGTGCACAACACCCTCCGCGCCAACAAGAGTTCCCTCTCGGGCGAGACCCGCACCTATGAGCCGCGTGACGTGGTCGTCGCCGACAACCTCCTGGTCGGAGACAGCGGAAGCCTCGTCGCGATGGGGGCGACCACCGGCTTCACCTGGCAGAGCAACATCCTCTGGGGCGCGGCCTCCAACGGCACCATTCCCAGCGGTGGTTACACCCGTGTCGATCCCCGCCTGGTGCAGTCCTCCGACGGCGTCTTCCGTCTCGCGGCGGACAGCCCCGCGATCGGCGCCGCGACGCTCGCCACCATCCCGGTCCCCGAGGACATCGACGGGCACGCCCGCGGCAGCGCGCGTGACATCGGCGCCGACGAGTACTCGACCCTGGCCCCGGTCCGCCGCCCCCTCACCTCCACGGACGTGGGCCCGAACGCCTCCTGACCAGCACGTACCGGACCCGGCCCGCACCCGGACCGCAAAGCGCCCGGCAAGGGCCGCGCAGCCGCGGATCACCCGGTCGCGGACCGGGTCCCGGAGTTCCCCGTATGATCGGCGAGATCTTGATCAACTACGCGACATCCCGGGGGACGTGCACGTGACCAGGTTGAGGACAGTCGTCGCCGCGGTCGTTCTGGCATCTGCGGTGGCGGGCTGCGGTTCCGGAGAACCGGCGGACGGCAAGCGGGCGGCGGAGCAGCCGGCCTCGGCCGGGGACTCCGGGCAGCCGAAGACGGAGAAGCTCGCGCCCGACCCGGGCACCCGCTACACCACCGTCGTCGTGCCCGCTATGGAAGGCCTCGTCTGCGACGAGGGCGACGGCGGCTTCCACTTCGGCAGCGATCTCGACATGAGGGTCACCGGCGACGACGGCCTGAAGGAGATCGAGGACGACAGCCAGGACATCGCCGACGAGGTGTCCTGCTTCGGCAGCCCCCGCACCGTCCTCCGCAAGGGCACCATGTCCGCCTCGGCCCCCACCTTCACCGCCAGGACCAACCTGTACGAGAACGTGCCGGACCCCGCCGCCTCCCTGAACCGCCTCTTCGACGCGTCCATGGACCTGGCGAAGGACTACGGCCGCAATCTCACGGGCGCCCCGGAGACCGTCACCAGCAGCACCCTCGTCGTGAAGTGCCGGCAGAACGTCACCGACACCTTCCCCATGACGACCTGCCTCTGGGCGAACTACGGAGCGGCAGGAGTCGTGGACTTCTTCCCGTTCGGCGACCAGTACGTCCCGGTCGCTTCGGCCGCCGCGCTCACCCAGAACTTCGTCGCCGGCGCCCTGCGGAAGTAGCTCCCCGGCCGGGCGGTCTCAGGACTCCCCGAGACCGCCCCGGGCGATGACCTCCGCGTACCAGCGGGCGCTGTCCTTCGGGGTCCGGCGCTGCGTCGCGAAGTCCACATGGACGATGCCGAACCGCTTGCTGTAGCCGTACGCCCACTCGAAGTTGTCGAGCAGCGACCACAGGAAGTACCCGCGCACGTCGGCGCCGTCCGCGAGCGCCCGGTGCACCGCCGCCAGGTGCGCGTGCAGGTACGCCACCCGCTCCGGGTCCTTCACGTTCCCCGAGGGGTCGGCGTAGTCGTCGTACGCCGCGCCGTTCTCGGTGATCACCAGCGGCACGCCCGGCAGTTCGTCCCGCAGCCGGACCAGGAGCTCGTGCAGCCCGTCCGCGTCCACCGGCCAGTCCATGGCGGTGCGCGGCCCGGGCGCCGGCTCGAACCGCACATGCCGCTCGGCGCCCGCCCACGGCGACGGCGACTCGGAGGAACCGGCCGCGACGACGGACGGGGTGTAGTAGTTGATGCCGAGGGAGTCGATCGGCGCGGCCGTCGTCGCCAGATCGCCGTCCTCGACGAACGACCAGTCCGTGACGGACGCCGTGTCGAGGACCAGATCCTCGGGAAGCCGGCCGTGGAACACCGGGTCGAGGAAGATCCGGTTGCCGACGGCATCGATCCGGCGGGCCGCGTCCAGATCCGCCGGAGCCTGCGAACGAGCCCGTACGGCATGGAGATTGAGGGTCAGGGACACCTCCGCCGAACCGGGCAGGGCACCGCGCAGCGCCCGTGCCGCGAGGCCGTGCGCGAGGTTGAGGTGGTGCGCGGCGCGCAGCGCGGCGAGGTCGCTCGTCCGGCCCGGGGCGTGCACACCGTTGCCGTACCCGAGGAAGGCCGCGCACCAGGGCTCGTTGAGCGTCGTCCAGGTGGCGACACGGTCACCGAGAGCGTCCGCCATGATCGCCGCGTAGTCGGCGAACCGGTACGCCGTCTCCCGGTGCGGCCAGCCGCCCGCGTCCTCCAGTTCCTGGGGCAGGTCCCAGTGGTAGAGCGTCGCCACCGGCCGGATCCCGGCCTCCCGGAGCGTGTCGGCGAGCCGCCGGTAGAAGTCCAGGCCCTTGCGGACGGCCGGGCCGCGCCCGGTGGGCTGCACGCGCGGCCAGGCGATCGAGAAGCGGTAGTCGGTCACGCCGAGCCGCCGCATGAGGGCGACGTCCTCGTCGACCCGGTGGTAGTGGTCGGCGGCGATGTCACCGGTGTCGCCGTTGCGCACCTTGCCGGGCGTACGGCTGAAGGTGTCCCAGATGGAAGGGGTGCGGCCGTCCTCGGCGGCGGCCCCCTCGATCTGGTACGCGGCCGTGGCGGTACCCCAGCGGAAGCCCTCGGGGAAGCGGAGAGCGGTCGTGACGTCGGTGTGGGCGTCGAGCGCGGTCATGGGATGGGAACTCCCTGGAGTGAGAGGTCTGGGGGAGAGGAGGGAAAAGAGGGACGGGCATCAGCCCGTGGCCGGCGGAATCCGGGCAACCCTGGCGCGGGCGTCAGCCCTTGACGGCGCCCTGCATGATCCCGCCGACGATCTGCCGGCCGAGAAGCCCGAAGACGAGCAGCACCGGCAGGGTGCCGAGGAGGGTGCCCGCCATGATCACGGACTGGTCGTGGACGTAGCCGCCGCCGAGCTGACGCAGCGCGACCTGGACGGTGGGCTCGGAGGAGGACAGGGCGACGATGGGCCAGAAGAAGTCGTTCCACGCGGCCATGAAGGTCAGCAGACCGAGCACGGCCATCCCGGGCCGGGCGATCGGCACCACGATCGACCAGAAGATCCGGGCGGTGGACGCGCCGTCGACCCGGGCCGCCTCGATCAGCTCGTCCGGCAGCGACTGCACCAGGTACTGGCGCATGAAGAACACCCCGAACGCCGACACCAGGCCGGGCAGGATCACCGACTGCAGCTGGTTCACCCAGCCGAGCCGGGCGATCAGCATGAACAGGGGGATCACCCCCAGCTGCGGCGGGATCATCATGGTGCCCACGGTCACCGCGAGCAGCGCGCCCCGGCCCCGGAAGCGGAGCTTCGCGAAGGCGAAACCGGCGAGCGTGCAGCACAGGACCGTGCCGAGGGTGATCGAACCGGAGACGAGGAGCGAGTTCAGCAGCGCCTTGCCGATGTCGGCCTCTTCGAGGACGGCCTCGAAGTTGCGCATCAGGTGCGGGCCCGGCAGCAGGGCCGGCGGGACCTTCGCCAGGTCGGCGTTGGAGCGGCTCGCGGCGACGATCGTCCAGTAGAACGGGAAGGCGGAGAACAGCACGGCGACGACGAGGACCGCGTAGGCGAGCGGCCCGGCGTGCAGGGTGCGCCCCGCCCGTGCGGGACCGCGCGGTGCCGGGCGGACGGGCGCGGTCATCGGTCGGCCTCCTTGCGGGAACGGCGGCGCGCGATCAGGGCGTTGAGCCCGACGAGCACCACGATGAGCAGGAACATCACCCAGGCGATGGCCGCCGCCCGGCCCAGGTGGAAGAAGCCCCAGCCCTGCTCGTACATGTAGAGGCCGAGCGTCTGGTACTGGTGCGAGATGCCGCCCGAGATCGAGCCTTCGAGCAGCAGCGGCTCGCCGAACAGCTGGGTCGCGCCGATCGTGGAGACGATCACGGTGAAGAGGATCGTGGGCCGCAGCCCCGGCAGCGTGACATGGAAGAACTGGCGCCACCGCGAGGCCCCGTCCATGGCGGCCGCCTCGTACAGCTCGTCGGGGATGGACTGCATGCCGGCCAGGTAGATCAGCGCGTTGTAGCCGGTCCAGCGCCAGATGACGACCGTGGACACCGCGATCTGCGAGGCGACCGTGCCGTTCTGCCAGTCGACGGGTTCGACGCCGATCAGACCGAGCGCGTAGTTGATCAGCCCGAAGTCCCGGCCGAAGAGCTGGGCGAAGACGAGGGTGGCGGCGGCGACCGAGGTCGCGTACGGCAGGAGGACCGCCGTCCGCAGGAAGGTGCGGCCGCGCATCCGGTAGTTCAGCAGATGCGCGAGCCCGAGGGCGATCACCAGCTGCGGCACGGTGGAGAGGACGCCGATGGTGAAGGTGTTGCGCAGCGCGAGCCAGAAGTAGTCGTCACCGAGGAGCGCGGTGTAGTTGCCGAGGCCGCGCCACTCCATCGAGCCGGGCGTCTGGAGCTCCACCCGGTACAGCGAGACGAAGGCCGTGTAGAGCAGCGGGAAGAGGCCGAAGGCGGCGAACAGGGTGAAGAACGGGGCGAGGTAGGCGTACGGCGAGACCGTCCGCCAGGCCCGCCGCGCGGCCCCCGGCCGGGCCGGCGGGACGGCGCGCGGCGGAGCCGGTGCCAGGGGTGCGGTGAGGGTCACGGTGCGGCCCTTCGGTGAGTGTGCGGGGGTGGAGGAGCACAGCCGGGCGGTGCTGACGCCGGCGGTGGGTCGGGGGACCAGGGAGCCGGGGCCGAGCGCCCGGCGCGGGGGCCACCGCCGGCCGCCCGGCGGGGACCGTCGTCGTCACCCTGCCGGGGAACCGGGGCCGACGCTCCGACGCGGGCTCGGCGGCGTGCGTCAGCCGATCGTGTTCTCGACGCCCTTCTTGGCGTTCGACCAGGCCTTCTCGGGTGCGGTGCCCTTGCGTTCGACCTCGCTCAGCGCGTTGGTGATCTGCTGGGCGATGTTCTGGTCGTGCACGCCGAGGACCTGGACGGGCGCCGCCTTCGCCGCGTCGCCGAAGATCCTCCCGATCGGCGCGTCGGAGAAGTAGGGGTCCTTCGCGTCGGCGACCTTCTCGATCGCGCCGGTCGCGGAGGGGAAGTTGCCCTGCTTCTCGAAGAGCCGGGTCTGCTGCGCGGGCGCGGTGAGCCACTTGATCAGCTCGTACGCCTCCTTCTTGTGCTGCGCGGCCCTGGGCACGGCCAGGTAGGAGCCGCCCCAGTTCCCGGCGCCCCCGGGGAGCGCGGCGACGTCCCACTTGCCCTTGCCGGCCTCTCCGGCCTGGCCCTTGATGTAGCCGAGCATCCAGGCGGGGCAGGGGATCGTGGCGAAGGAACCGGCGGCGAAGGCCTGGTTCCACTGAGGGGACCACTGGTCGAGCTTGGCGCTCAGGCCGCCCTGCGCGGCCTGAACCGCGTGGTCCCAGGCGGTGCGCAGGGCGGGATTGTCCTCCCAGATCAGCTTCCCGGAGGCGTCGTAGTACCGCTCCTTCTCCTGCCCGATCATGATCGAGTACAGGCTGCCGACGCTGTCGATCCACGCGCTCCTGGCCGGGGCCTTCGCCTTGTACTGCTTCCCGAGCTCCAGGTAGCCGTCCCAGGTGGCCCACTTCTTCGCCAGTTCCTCGCGGTCGGTCGGCAGTCCGGCCTGCTTGAACAGGTCCGCGCGGTAGCACAGGGCCTCGGGGCCGACGTCCGTGCCGAGTCCGAGGACCTCGCCGCCCTTGCCGGTGGCAGCGGCCCACTTGGCCGGGGCGAACTGGTCCTGGAGCGCCTCCGCCCCGTACTTCCTCAGGTCCTCGAACCGTTCGGCCTGCTGCTGGGTGACGGATGCGATCCGGCCGACCTCGATGCCCTGCACGTCCGCGAGGCCGCCGCCGCCGGCGAGCCGGGTCTGGAGGGACTTCCAGTAGTCGGCCTCGTCCTCGGTGTCCGTCTGCTTGATCGTGACGCCGGGGTGGAGCTTCTCGTACTCCGCGTAGAGCCCGGCCTCCTTGTACCCGAAGGAGCCGAACAGGTCCACGGTGATCGTGACCTCGCCCCCGGCGCCGTCCCCGGACGCGCCGTCCGTCGAACCTCCGCAGGCGGCGAGCAGTGCCCCGGTGAGAGCGACCGCCCCCAGGCGGACGGCGGTTCTCCTGGCGGCTCGGGCGATGGGCATGGGAAGCCTCCTTGGCTCCGGAACGAGCGAGAGCGTCTGAGAGCGCTCTCAAGCCTGCGGAGGGAGCGTGCCCGTGGAGAGGGTCGTCCGTCAAGGCTCGAAGGCGTATCGGACGGGACGAGCCCTCAACGCCCTTCTGTGTTCAATCCATTGACACAGTCGTTTCGCAGGTTTTACGTTGCCGACGATTTGAGAGCGCTCTCACCCCCTTCCCGCACACCCCCATCCGCGCGACGACACGAGGTGCTCCTCCATGCCAGCCCCCCGCATCAGACAGGCCACAGCGCTGGTTCTGGTCTCCGCCCTCGCCGCCCTGGGACTCGGCTCCGCCGCCGGTCCTGCGGCGGCGGCCACCGTCCCGGTGGGCGCCGGGAGTTACTCCGACACCCGCCCCGCCGGCACGTCCGGGCCCACCACCAACACCGGCACACCGGTCGCCCCCAAGGTCACCCCCGCCGCCCAGGGCAAGCCGGTCCCCACCAACGACTGGTGGTCCTCCCTCGCCTTCCAGCGGTACGGAGACAACCCGTACTCCACCCCCATGTACGGCCACCCGCTCACGTACCAGGCCGTCGCCGGCGGCCTGGAGATCGGTTACCCCACCAGCCCGGCGATCGTCGGCGACGGACGCCAGTACGAGTTCGCCCACAAGCGCGACCTCACCCTCGGCCTCACCGGCCTCAACTCGCCCGACACCAGAGCCGACGCCTGGTCCGACTGGACCGTCACCCCCTCCTGGTCCGACGGGACCCGAACCCTGCGCACCACCATCGGCCACGGCATGCCGTTCGTGTACGCCAAGGGGTCCGGCGGCAGCGCCCAGATCACCACCGCCGCCACCCCCACCGTCTTCGCGGACCAGGGCAACGTCCTCGGCATCACCGTCGCGGGCCACCACTACGCCCTGTTCGCGCCCAGCGGCACCGACTGGACGGTCTCCGGCTCGACCGTCACGGCGGGCCTCGGCGGCAAGGACTACTTCTCCGTCGCCGTACTGCCCTCCACCGACGCCCTCGCCACGTACCGGAAGTACGCGTACAGCTTCGTCACCGGATCCACCGTGAACTGGAGCTACGACGCGGGAACCGTCCGCGCCACGTACACCCTGACCACCGAGGCGAAGGAGGGCACCGAACGCGGCACCCTGCAGGCGCTCTACCGCCACCAGTGGCTGCACACCGCCGACCCGCTCACCCCCTACACGTACGTCTCGCCCCGCGGCACCATGAAGGTCCGTGAGTCGGCCTCCTTCACGACCTCCCAGCGGGCCGCCGCCACCCTGCCGGGGCTCCCGGGCGCCGGCGTGGACCCGGCCCGGCTGCGCGGCTACCTGAACGAGGTCGCGAACTCCGCCGACCCGTTCTCCGGTGCCACCGACACGTACTGGACCGGCAAGGCCCTCGGCAAGCTCGCCCAGCTGGTCCCGCTCGCCGACCAGATCGGGGAGGGCGCGATCCGCGACAGACTCCTCGGGCTGATCAAGGGCCGTCTCCAGGACTGGCTCACGGCCGGCGGCGCCAACGAGTTCTCGTACGACCAGGCATGGAAGACGCTCACCGGCTATCCGGCCTCCTACGGCAGCGACACCGAACTCAACGACCACCACTTCCACTACGGCTACTACGTGTACGCGGCCGCGATCGTCGCCCAGTACGACCCGGCCTGGGCCGCCGACTCGGCCTGGGGCGCCATGGTCAAGACCCTGGTCAGGGACACCGCCAACCCCAGCCGAACCGACAGCGCCTTCCCCTTCCTGCGCGGCTTCGACGTCTACGCCGGACACAGCTGGGCCAGCGGCCACCAGGGCTTCGCCGCCGGCAACAACCAGGAGTCCTCCTCGGAGTCGACCAACCTCAGCGCCGCCCTCGTCCTCTGGGGCTCGGCCACCGGCGACACCCAGCTCCGTGACCTCGGCACCTACCTGCTGACGACCGAGGGCGAGGCCGTCGCCCAGTACTGGTTCGACGCCGACCAGCAGGTCTTCCCCGCCGCCTTCCAGCACGACACCGCCGGCATGGTGTGGGGCAGCGGCGCCGCGTACTCCACCTGGTGGACCGCGAACCCGGAGGAGATCCACGGCATCAACGTCCTCCCCGTGACCGGAGGTTCGCTCCAGCTCGGCGGACACCAGGACGCCGTCCGGCGCAACATCGCCGAGATGGAACGCGAGAACGGCGGTCCCGCCGTCGAATGGCGCGACATCCTCTGGGAGTTCCAGTCCCTCGCCGATCCCGGCGCCGCCAAGGCCAAGTGGGACGCGGGCAGCGCCGGATACACCCCGGAGGCGGGGGAGTCGAGGGCCCACACCTACCACTGGCTCACGGCGCTCGACACGCTCGGCGCGCCCGACGCGACGGTCACCGGGTCGATCCCCACCTCCGCCGTCTTCACCAAGGGCACCACCCGCACGTACGTGGCCCACAACCACGGAACGACCGCGCGCACGGTCACCTTCTCCGACGGCAAGTCCCTCACTGTCCCCGCCCGTTCCACCGCGACCGGTACCGGCGCGGGAGGCCCCGGCCCCGACCCGCAGCCCTCCACGGGCGACACCTTCCAGCTCCGCACCGGCGGCGCCCTCACCACGGCCACCGGAGCCACGGCCGGCAGCGACACCATCCTCTCGGCACAGGGCGCCAACCACGACGGCACCCCGAACCGGCCCCTCGTCTACGAGGCCAGGAACGTCAACGGCACCCTCAAGAGCGGAGGTTCGACCGCCTTCCGGCTCCAGGTCGACGCCGGCACCGTGGTCGGTCTCGGCCAGCAGGCCCGTGTCAGCTACGACCTCACCGGCGACGGCACCTTCGACCGGACGGAGACGTACCAGTACTTCGCGACCGACCCGGTCACCGGCTGGGAGGAGTACGGCCAGTCCCGCGGCCTGAAGACCGCCACCGGCACGCTCGGAGACCTGCGCGGCGGTACGGTCCGGCTCGAGGTCTGGAGCGCGATCGGTAACGGCGACTCCAGGCTCCAGACGGGCACGGACCGGTCCGTTCTCGTCATCCCGTACGGCTGACCTCCCTGTGAGAAGGCGGCGGACCCGGACACGTCGTCCGGGTCCGCCGTCTCGCGTACGCCGTCAGGCGGAGGCGCGGCGGACCAGCGAGGTCGGGGTGATCACGGAGGCCGGGATCTCGGGGCCGGCGCCGTCGAGCAGTCGCATGAGCAGCTTCACCATCAGCCGGCCCATCCCCTCGATGTCCTGGTGCACGGTGGTCAGGGCCGGGACGGTGCTGTCGACCACCGACGCCATGTCGTCGAATCCGACCACGGCCACCTCCTCCGGCACCCGCACCCCGCGCTCCCGCAGGGTCCGCAACGCCCCCGACGCCATCAGGTCGTTCGCGACGAACACGCCGTCCACGTCCGGCCGCCGGCCGAGGAGCTCAGCCATCGCCCGGGCCCCGCTCTCCTCCGTGAAATCGCCCCGGCACAGCAGCGCGGGGTCGGCGTCGAGGAGGACGTCCCGATAGCCGTGGATCCGGTCGATCGCGGACGTCTGGTCGGTGGGACCGGAGATGTGCGCGATGTTCCGCCGCCCGAGACCCACCAGATGCCGCACCGCCTCCCGGGCCCCACCGCGGTTGTCGCAGTCGACGAAGGGCACGGCCGGATCGGTCCCGGGCGCGGGCCGTCCGCCGAAGACCACCGGGATCCTGGCCCGCTCGATCACGGACGGCAGGGCGTCGTCGCTGTGCAGCGAGAAGGCCAGCGCCCCGTCGACGTGTCCGCCGCCGAGATAGCGCGCTATCCGCTCGTGGTCCCCGGGACCCTCCACCCAGAGCAGCACCAACTGGGAGTCGTGGGCGGTCAGTTCCCGGCTGATCCCCCGCACCTGCTGCTCGAAGAACGGGTCCGAGAAGATCCGGAACTCGGGCTCCGCGATGATCACGGCCACGGCGCCGTTGCGCCGTGTGACCAGGGTCCGGGCCGCCTGGTTCGGCACGTAACCGAGCTCCTCGACCGCCCTGTGCACCTTCTCCACCAGGGGAGCGCGCACGCCCGCGCCCCCGTTGACGACCCGGGAGACCGTGGCGCGGGAGACACCGGCGCGTGCCGCGACGGCTTCCAGCGTGGGGCGGGGCCCCGTGCTCTGCTCGGGCAAGGCGTGCGCTCCTCGGCTGCGTCGGCGGGACGGGGCGTGCGGGTCCGGCAAGGGGTGTGCGGTCCCGCGCGGACCAGGATATCCGTAGCCCCGTACGGGCTTGAGAGCGCTCCCAGGAGGAGGGGTGAACGAAGCTCGGCATGGGCGACGACACGGCGGCCCTGCACCTCCGGCGTTCACCGCCCGGTCGTCCCCCGGAGTGCCGCCCTCGCGGACCGGTAGGCGGCGGCGGGGTCCGGGTGCGGCGGGCCGGCGGGTTGCCAGATGTCGAAGCGCTCGGCGTACGGGTGCCAGAGCCCGTCGGGGCCGTACCGCAGCTGGACACGCGCGGGAGTGTCGGTGAGGTGGTTGTGGTGGCGCTCCACGGGGGCGGTCGGGGCGGGACGGAGTGGCTGCACGGCGTGCTCGGCGGCGGCGAGGACGTCCGGGTCGGCCGGCTGCGGCGCGAGACAGGTGGTGACCCCGGCCGGGCCGCCGAACCGGTGGGCGGCGGCCAGCCGGCGCATCTCCGGAACGGACAGGCCGAGATGGGCGGCGCCGGCCGCCAGATGCGCCTCCCCCGTCTCGGCCACGAAACGCGCGATGTCGACGGTGATGCCGGCCGGCGTGCGGTCGGAACGGCCGGGCTCGGGCGCGGCGGCCTCGGGGACAGCGGCCTCCGAGACGGCCGTGCCCGGGACAGCGGTCTCCGAGACGGCCGTGCCCGGGACAGCGGTCCCCGGGGCGGCGGTCTCCGCGGCTGACAGGAGGGCGGCCGCGCGCCGCGCCGCGTCGGCGGTCAGCGCGCGCAGGGCCTCGAGGGAAGGCAGCGGAGCCGGTGGCTGCTCGGTGAGGCCGTCCAGTACGCCGGTGAGCACGAGGGCGTGGGGAGCGGGGGTCACGAGGGGTCTCCCAGGCTGACGAGGTCAGCGAGTTCGCGGTCCGAGAGCCGGGCCAGGCCGCCGTCACCCGAGGCGAGCACCGAGTCCTGGAGGGTTCGCTTGTGCGTGAGCAGCTGGTCGATCCGGTCCTCGATCGTGCCCCGGGTGATCAGCCGGTGGACGGTGACGGTCCGCCGCTGCCCGATCCGGTGCGCCCGGTCGGAGGCCTGGTCCTCGACCGCCGCGTTCCAGCTGCGGTCGAAGTGCACGACGTGACTCGCCCGGGTCAGGTTGAGGCCGGTGCCACCCGCCTTGACGGACAGGACGAACAAGGGGGAGTGGCCGGCCTGGAAGGCGTCGACGAGCTCCTGCCGCTGCCGGGTGTCCAGACCGCCGTGGAGGAACAGCGGGCGATGCCCGAGGTGGGCGAGGTGCTCCACCAGAAGCCGGCCCATCGTCACGTAACCGGTGAACACGAGGGCCGCCTCGCCCCGCCCGGTGATCGTCTCGACCAGCTCCGTGAGGGCCGCGAGCTTGGCCGACCGGGCCGCGAACTCCCGTACGCGGGTCCTGCCGGGGTGCTCCTCGCCCCAGTAGTGGGCCGGGTGGTTGGTGATCTGCTTCAGGGCGGTGATCAGCTTGAACACGAGGCCGGACCGCGCGAGGGCGGGGGAGTCCCCGAGCTGTTCCATCGTCTCGCGGACCAGCGCCTCGTACAGCGCGACCTGTTCGGGCGTGAGCTCGACGATCCGCCGGGTCTCGACCTTCGCGGGAAGCTCGGGTGCGACCAGCGGGTCGGTCTTGCGGCGGCGCAGCAGGAACGGCGCGACGAGCCGGGCGAGGGCCTGCGCGGCGGGACCGTCCGGTTCGCGTTCGGCGACGGCCGCGTACCGGGAGCGGAAGGCCTTGAGCGTGCCGAAGAGTCCGGGGTTGACCCAGTCGAGAAGGGTCCACAGCTCGGAGAGGTTGTTCTCCACGGGAGTCCCCGACAGGGCGAGCCGGGCCGTGGAGGTGAGCGCGCGCAGACACCGGGCGGTCGAGGAGGCGTGGTTCTTGGCGTGCTGCGCCTCGTCGGCGACGACGAGGTCCCAGGTGGCGGAGGCCAGTCCGGCGTCGCGGCGCAGGACGCCGTAGGTGGTGAGGACGACGCTGTGGCCGGCGGCGGGGGCCAGGCTCCGCCGGGTGCCGTGGTAGACGGACACGTCGAGGTGCGGGGCGAACCGGCGGATCTCCCGCTCCCAGTTGGTCACGAGCGACGACGGGCACACCACGAGGACCGGGCCGTGGTGGCCGGCCTCGTGCCGGTGCAGGATGTAGGCGATCGCGGTGAGGGTCTTGCCGAGTCCCATGTCGTCGGCGAGGACCGCCCCGAAGCCGATCTCCCCGGTGTGGGCGAGCCAGGCCAGCGCCCGCTCCTGGTACGCGCGCAGCCGGGCGTCGAGCCGGGCGGGCGCCGGCACCGGGGCGGCGTGCTCCCCTTTCCGGAGGACGGCGACGACCTCGGCGAGGCCTCCACCGGCCCGGCACTCCACCGTCAGGCCGCCGACCCGGACGGTGCCGGTGAGCGCGGCGGTGAGTGCCTCGATGCCGGGGAGACGGCCCAGATCCCGGCGGCGCACCCGAGCGGTCGTCCCGGGATCGAGCAGCACCCACCGCCCCCGCACCCGTACCAGCGGGCGGGCGGCCTCGGCCAGTTCGTCCATCTCGGCCTCACTCAGCGCGTCCCCGGCGAGCGCGAGCTGCCACCGGAAGTCGAGCAGCGCCTGAAGACTGAACCGGGGCGCGCCGCCGGCCGCCCCCGCCCCGCTCCCGCCACGCGAGGCGGCCTCTGCCCCCGCCTCCCCGACGACGGTGTGCGCGGAGAGCCGCTCGCGCAGCCGGGAGGGCCAGCGCACCACCAGGCCTTCGGCGGCCAGGGCGGGTTCGGCTTCGAGCAGCCGGGTGATCTCCTCCGCGTCGAGGACCCACCGGTCGGGCGAGGCGAGCAGCCCGGACAGGGCCGCGCAGTCGCGCGCCAGGCGCTCAAGGCGCCGCCGGGACCGTTCGCGCAGCCGGTACGGCTCCACGCCGGGCACGGCGGACCGGCCGGCCCACAGGTCGTCGGCGGGGAGCTCGCGGTCCGGCCGCCCGGGGTCGGCGGACAGCAGCAGACGGCCGGTCAGCCGCCCGGCGGCGGCCTCCTCCTCGGAGGGGTCGGCGATCTCGACGACGAGACCGGGCGGCGGACCGTCGTACAGCCGGTCCTCGACGGCGTCGAACCAGGGGCGTACGAGCTCGGCCTCCGCGGCCGGCAGGGGCCGCCCGGACGGCCCCAGGAACGGTCCTGTGCCGAAGAGCGCCGCCGCCGGGGTCCGCAGCACCAGGTCGGCCAGGGCATCGAGGAACTCCGGAAGGGCGTCCCCCGCCGTCACGTACCGGTCCGCGCCGGCCACGGCGGGGGCGTGCGCGGACAGCCGACGCGCGAGCTCCTCCGCCGCACGGGCGGTGGCGTCCGGCAGCGGCCCGATCCGCCACCGGTCCACGCCGTCCACGGTGAGCGCGGGGTGGACGCGCCCCGCCGCGACGGCCTGGAGCCCCAGCCGGGCCGCGCGCTCCCACTGGTCCGCCGTCGGATGCCACCCCGAGCCCCCTTCCCGCCGCAGCAGTACGGGCACGGCGTGCGCCAGGGGAGCCCGCCACCCGACCACCGGGACGGGCGCGGGCCCCGAGGGTCCCCGGAGCGCGCCGCGCCACACCGACAACGGCGCCGGGAGCCCGGGGTCGGGCATCGGACGGCCGTCGGCGCGGTGCACCAGGAACCCGTCCGTCGCGCCGTCGCCGTGTTCGGAGGGAAGGAAGGTGACGGCACATCCGGCCACGAGCGCTTCCCGGAGGGCCTCGGCGGCCGAGATCCCCGACGCGCGCGGGGGCGCGGGGGCGGGACGCGGGTCTGGCGCGGGTACGCGGGAAGGCCCTGGCCCGGACAGGGGTACGCGACCGGGTCCGAGTCCGTCCCCGCCGTCCGGCCGGGGTCGCGGCACGGGCCGTGTCGCCGGTTCCTGGGGTCCGTGAGCCGGGCGGCCCACTTCCGGCTCCTCGGCGTCGAGGGCGACCAGACGCTTCATCAGCGCCGCGGCGGCCACGCCCCGGGCGTCCACCTTCGTCTTTCCCCTCCCTTCGGCGCGGACGGTGGCCCCGGTGCGGACGAGGACGCAGCTGTAGGAGCAGGAGACGGTTTTCGGCGCGTTGGCGAAGGACGACTCCGGCTTGGAGATCACCTCCAACTGGGTGTACTTGTTCAGGTACTTCACGGGGTCCTGGCCCGGGGGAACCGGCTGGATCCGGGCCGTCTGCCGGGTGCCGCCGCCGTCCGCTTCCGGCTCCTCCTCGGGTTCGGGGAGCTCGGCGAGCCGGGCCAGGAGCGCGACCGCGCCGAGGTGTACGGCCTGACGGCGTTCCCGTGCCGTGCGCTCGGGGCCCTCGACGGTGCCGTCCTCGCCCGCCTGCCAGCTCCAGCGGGAGGTGTAGCCCCCGGCGGACGGGACGACGGCGTGCAGGGCCTCGGCGTCCAGTGCCTCCGCCCGCCAGCGCAGGAGCGTCGCCGCCGCCGACTGCAGGCGGGCCGCGTGGTCGAGGGCGAGCAGGCGCAGCTCGCGCCACTCCGGGCCCCGGGCGCCGAACAGGAGCAGCAGCACGTCGCGGTGGCGCAGCCGCGCCGATCGGGCCCTGCGCGCGACCTCGGCGGCGAGCTCCTCGCCAGGGCCGCCGGAGGCCTCCGCTCTGGCGTGCAGGAGGGTTTCGAAGGCTTCCGTGCCCATCCCCGGCAGCCTCAGCCGGGAGGGCGGGGCCTCCCCGCCCGGCACCTCGCCGCCGTCGGTCCCTGCCAGGCGCTGGAGCAGCGCCAGGGCAGCCGACCGGCGGGCCCGGGGCAGGGTGCGACCGCTGTGCGCGGGGCCCGTCACCGCCTCGTCGGCGGGACCGATCCGTACCGCGGCCGTGTGCCGCACGCGCCCGTCCGGCAGATGCTCGGCGGTCTCGTCGTACGCCAGAGGCGGCCAGACCTCGATCTGGACGTGCGCGGTGAGGACGTCCTGCGCCCGCTCCGGGGTGTTCCCGAGAGAGGCGACGGCCAGGCGGCGGGCCGTCCGCCACACCGGGTCGTCGTCGGTGACGAGCAACAGCAGGCGCAGGTCGCGCGGGGTCAGCCGTCCGGCCCGCGCCAGGGCCTCCGCCTCGGCCACGATCCCGGGGTCCGCCCGGCCCGCGGTGACGGACCGGCGGGCCCGCTCGTGCCACGCCGACCGCCCGCCGGTCGGCTCGGGACCCGTGGACTGCCGGACACTGTCGACCAGCTGAGAACGACCAGCCAAGAGGAGCTCTCCGTACGCGGAACGTGACGAGACGTGCGCGTTCAGTATACGGAGGGCGGGGCTCCCGGTCCGTCCAACGGTCGGCGTCCCGGCCCCGGTTGTGGAAGCCGGTCAGCGGGGACGACGAGGCTGCGCCGCCCACCGAGGGGTGGGCGGGGCAGCCTCGTCGTCTTCGGGAGGGTCGGCGGTCAGCCGGCGGCCGGGGCCCCGAGCTGAACGTCCGTGTCGGCGACGGCCGTTCGGGGTGCCAGCGCCTTCTGCGCGAGGACGCCGAAGACGACTCCGAACACCGCCCACAGCACCGCCTGGACGGCCAGCGACGCGAGCCTGAACTCCCAGAGGAGCGCGGCCGGGAAGCCCGCCGCGACGGCGTCCTCGTTGTCCGGCAGGACGGCGAAGGCGACCGCCGTCACGAGGACGAACCCGGCACCGGCCGCCAGGGTGGCGTTCCAGTTCCCCAGGCGCGGCGCGAGCCGGCGCCCGGCGATCAGGGCGGCGATGCCCAGGAGCACGCTGAGCAGGATCATCAGGAAGAACAGGGTGGTGCGCTTCCCGATGGTGTCCGGATTGCCGACGGCCGGTGGGGTCGCCGGGTACTTGAGGAACGGCACCAGGTAGACGGTGGTGAACGCCGCGGCGGCGGTGAGCGCCGCCGTCGCGCGGGGGCTGAAGCGGCCGACGCGGCCCAGCGCGAAGGAGAACGCCAGCGACGCGATGCCACCGAGCGCCACCCCGTAGACGAGGACCCCGGTGGCGAGGCCGAAGGTCGACTGGGTGGAGCGGCTGATCCCCTCCTCTTCTTCGGCGGTCTCCGTGGCGGCCGTGCCCCCGTGACCCGCGTGTGCCCCGTGGGCATGCGGGGCTTCCTGGGCGGCGGCCTGGGCCTCCTCCACGGCGATCGCGCCGTTCACGGGCGGTTCACCGACCGCGTAGGCCACGGCGAAGGCGAAGAGCCCGGCGATCAGGCCCGCGAGCATGCCGCGGACCAGCAGGGATCTGACGGTTGAGGCATGCATGAACCGCTCGCCTCTCAGTGGCAGGGGAAGCCGAGCAGGTGGCGACCGTCGTGCACCCACTCGTGCACGTCGGTGCCCGCGATCAGGGAGGTGGCGCCCTGCTCGGCGCCCACGAAGTACAGCGCGATCAGCGCGAGGAGCCCGACGAAGAAGGCCCAGGGCAGCACGGCCCGCACGGGCAGCGGAGCCGGGACGGCGACGGAAGGGGTGGAAACGGCAGCGGAGACGACGGCCTCGGCCATGATGGAACCTCCTGTGGGAACTCGCGTCCCAGACGGTGGTGCAGGACGACGGTCCACGGGTCTGACTCGCCGTGACGTCACCCCCTGGGGACGCCGCGGCATACAGTGGCGCGACCGTGCCGGATTCTCACCGGACTTCCGTCTCGCCGTCGTCACGCTGTTGAAATGTCGCCCGACCGTACCGCGCGCGAGGACCGCCGCCAAGGGCGTGAGGCCTGGATCACCTTCGTACGCCCCCGGGTAGAGTCGCGCGCCCCTCCGGGAACGCCCCCACCCACCCTCCTCCGCCCGCCTTCAGGCCGCCGCAAAGGATTCCGATGACAGTCCGGCTGACGCTGATCTCGCCCGCGACGAGCGAAGCGCTGCGCGAGGTCCGGTTCGACGACGACGGTCCTCTCGACCCGGCGGGGATCGCCCGGGCCGAGGCCGTAGCGTCGGCCGTCGACCCGTCCCCGCGCGCGTACACCTCGCCGTCCCGGCGCTGCCGCCGCACGGCGGAGGCCCTGGGCCTGCGCGCGGAGCCCCGGGAGGAACTCGCCGGCTGCGCGATGGGACGGTGGCGCGGACAGTCCCTGGTGGCTGTGGCCGCCGCCGAGGAGGCGGGGGTCGCCGCATGGCTGTCCGATCCGACGGCGGCCCCGCACGGCGGGGAGTCCCTGCGCGACCTGCGCGTCCGGGTCGGCACCTGGATCGACGGGCTCCAGGCCGGCTCCGGCCGCGTCACAGCGGTCGCCGAACCGGACGTGATCCGCGCCGCGATGGTCCACGCGCTCGGGGCACCGGACGCGACGGCCTGGCGCCTGGACGTCCGCCCCCTGACCGCCGTCCACCTCAGCGGCCGCGCCGGCCGCTGGAACCTGCGCGCGGGAGAGCCGCTGGACCGACAGCGGTAGAAGACAGGGGGACCGCACCGTGGCGGTCCCCCTGCGGACGTACGGAGGTACGGATCAGGCGGGGCGCTTCCACTCCCGCAGCAGCAGATAACCGAGGTACGCCCCGCCGACGGCCATCGTGTACAGGCCGACCGGCAGATTGTCGAAGAGCGGCAACTGCTGGGCGGTGAGGTCGGCGAGGACCAGGAGCAGAGCGCCGAGCAGGGTCGACATGACCAGGTGCGGGCCGCCGCTGCGGGTGACGCGCTTGGCGATCTGCGGCGCCGTCAGGGAGATGAAGGCGATCGGTCCGGCGACGCTGACCGCGCCGGCGGACAGGACGATCGACAGCACGACCGCCCCGGTCGCCGTGCGCGCCGGGCGGGCGCCCAGCCCGGTCGCGAGGTCGTCGCCCATCTCGCCGACGCTCAGCGGCCTGGCCAGGAGCGCCGCGAGCGGCAGACAGACGACCAGCACCAGCCAGATCGTCGTCGCGTCGTCCCAGGAGCGGGCGGCGAGGCTGCCGTTGATGTAGGCGGTCAGGGCGCTGGCCTTGTCCCGCTCGACCGCGTAGACGACGTACTGGGTGAGGGCCGTCGACATCGCGGCGACGCCGATCCCGGCCACGACCAGGCGCCCGGGATTGCGGAAGCCGGTCCCGGTGGAGACGTAGACGACGGCCATCGCGACCACCGCGCCGAGCAGCGCGCCGAGGGGCACCGGCACCAGGTCGGGAAAGAACAGCGCGGCGGCCGCCGCACCCGCCCCGGAACCCGCGCCGAGCCCGATCACGTCGGGACTGCCCAGCGGGTTGCGGGTGACCGACTGGAAGAGCGCCCCGGAGAGTCCGAAGGCCGCGCCGGAGGCGATGGCGACCACGAGCCGCGGGCCGCGCAGCCGGTTCAGTACGAAGGCGTTCTTGCCGGTGGCCTCGCCCATGAGCGCCGACGGAAGGTCGGCCGGGTCGATGCCGAGCCTCCCCATCGACAGGGTCGCCACGGCCGCCGCCAGGAGCAGCAGCAGCGTCACCACGGCGGCGACGACGGTGGGCCGGCGGACGGGGATCGAGACCCACGGTCCGATCCGCAGGAGGCATCGGCCCTTGGGGCGCAGCGGCCGCGACGCCGCCACGGCCGGAGTGTCGATCCGCTCGGCGGTCTTCATGCCGCTCCCTTCATACGACGGACGGCGAACAGCAGCGCGGGCGCGCCCACGAAGGCCGTGACGACGCCGACCATGAGCTCCTGCGGGCGGAGCAGCACCCGGCCGATGACGTCGGCGAACAGCAGCAGCGCGGGCCCCGCGAGCGAGGTGAAGAGGATCTGCAGGCGGAAGTCGGCGCCCACGAGCGCCCGGACGAGGTGCGGGACGGCGAGCCCGACGAAGGCGATGGGGCCGACGGCGGCCGTCGCGGCGGCGCTGAGCAGCGTCGCCGCGAGGAGCCCGGCGCCCTTCACGCGCGCGGGGCTGATGCCGAGGGAGGCGGCCTTGTCGTCGCCCATCGCCATCGCGTTGAGCCCCGGTGCGAGGAGTACGGCGAGGACGAAACCGACGGCGGCGAACGGCAGGACGGCCCAGAAGGCGTCGAAGCCGCGCCCGCCCAGCGAACCGACCACCCAGTAGCGGTACGTGTCGAAGACCCGCGGCCGGGACAGCGCGACGGCCTGGATGAACGCGGCGAGGACGGCGGAGAGCACCGCCCCCGCGAGCACCAGGCGGACCGGCCCGCCGCCGCCGCCCGCCGTGCCGACCAGGTGGACCACCACACCGGTCACCAGGGCGCCGGCCAGGGCCCACCAGATGGTCTCGCGCTGTCCCGCGGCCCCGAGGAACGCGGTCGCCGCGACGATGGCGGCGGACGCGCCCGCGTTGATCCCGAGAAGTCCCGGCTCGGCGAGCGGATTACGGGTGATGCCCTGCATCAGCGTGCCGGCGACCCCGAGGCACAGGCCCGCGAGCAGGCCCAGCGCCGTGCGCGGATAGCGGCTCTCGACGACGGTACGGACGTAGCCGTCGCCGTCACCGGTGACGACCCGGAGGACGTCGGCCGCCGACGTCGGCTTGCTGCCGAACATGACGCTGGCGAGGACCGCCAGGGCGAGCAGGATCAGGCACAGGGCGGCGGCCGCGAAGTGCCGGGCAGGGCCCCGCCGTACGACGGCGGGGCCCTGGCCGATCCGGGAGAGTGTGGTCACGCCGGGAACCCGCTGTTACTTCCCGGCCTTGGCGACGGCCTTGTCGATCATCGGCAGGTACCGCTCGATGCTGTACGGCACCGTCAGCGGGTTGATCATCGACGAGGCGGTGACGAAGGGCTGGTCGTTGCTGTAGACGAGCGCGCCCTTCTTGACCGCGGGGATGGCCGCGTACAGCGGCTGCGCCTCGATCTCCTTGCGGGACTTGTCGTCCATGTAGAACGTGAAGGCGATGTCGCTCTTGGCGAGCTTGTTGGCGTTCTCCAGGCCGATGAGGGCGGAGTCGGTGCCCTCGGTCTCCTTGAAGGTGTTCACGACCGGGTCGACCTTGAGCCCCAGCTTGGAGACCATCGCGACGCGCTGCTCCTCGGGCTTGAACACGCCGAGGGTGCCGGGGCCGGTGTTGTAGATGTACGAGAACGTGACGTTCTTGTAGTTCGGCCGCGTGGCGGCGGCGTCGGCGAGCTGCTTGTCGATCTTGGCGGTGAGCTCCTTGGCCTTCTCCGGCCGGCCGAGCGCCTTGGCGACGATCTCGATCTGCTGGTCCCAGTCGGTGCTCCACGCCTTGTCGGGGTAGGCGACGGTCGGCGCGATGTCCTTGAGGAGGTCGTACTGCTTCTGCGTGATGCCCGACCAGGGGGCGAGGATGACGTCGGGCTCGAGCTCGGTGATGGCCTCGATGTCGAGCTCCTCGCCGCCGTCGAACTGCTTGGGCAGCGTGGCGCCGGACTTCTTCACGGCGTCGTGGATCCAGGGAAGGTAGCCGGTCTTGTCGCTGCCCCAGGGGTAGCTCTCGATGCCGACGGGGACGTTGCCGAGGGCGATGGCGGTCTCCGCGGAACCCTGGCCGAGGGTGACCACGCGCTTCGGCTGCTCCTTGATGACGGCCTCGCCGAGCGCGCTCTTGATGGTGACGGGGAACGCCCCCGCCGGAGCCTTGGCCGCCGAGTCCTTCGCACCGTCCTTTTTGTCGTCCGAGCCGCACCCGGTCACCATGAGGCCGAGCGAGACCGCGGCGGCACCCGCCACGAGAACGCGGCGGCGAAGGGGGGTGAACACAGAAGGCATGGCGGATCCTTGTCTCCGGGCAGAGGTGTGCTGACGACTCGCCCGCCACCCCTCCAGACATGGGATGCCGGGGCAGCGGCCATCGCGAGGCGCTTGTTAGGTGAGCCTAACCTATCCCGATCGAGTCGGGAGTGCCAGGGCCCCGCCACCCGTCCGCCGCGTGAGCGGACGTCACCCGGAGGCCTCCCACGCCGTCGTCAGGCCGTCCAGCCATGCGGGGGGTAGCTCGGCGGCGTCCCATTCCTCGTGCAGGTCCGACGGTGCCGTGGCGAGCCGTTCCAGGACGGCGACGCTGGTGGGGGAGTGGATCAGGGAGTACCGGCCGTGGATCGCGATCGCGCTGCCGGGCCCGTACTCGGCGTACAGCCGCTCCAGACGCGCGCGGTGGGCCGACGTGAACTCCGTGAGCCTGCCCGCGTACCCCGCTCGCTGACGCGAGCTCATCGTGCCGAGGAGCGCCCGGAGCACCTGCTCGGTGACTTCCGGATCGAGATCGGAGACATCGGCGAAGGAGAGGTACAGCGGAGTGACCGCCACCTTGGTCCGCTCCAGCTCCGTCCGCCCGACGGGAGGACGGTCGTCCGGAGAGGCCGCCGACGGATCCGAGGCGACGGCGTGCCTCAGCGCCCGCTCGGCGAGCGCGCCCAGCTCGTCGGTGACGGCCCGCGCCCCGTCCAGCCAGCCGGAGACGTACGGCTCACCCTTCTCCTCCGGGGCGCTCCGCCGGGCCCCGCTGATCTCCTCGTACGCGAGGGCCAGCGCGCCCGCCTCGACGAAACCGATCAGCTCCTCGGCGTCGCCGGACCAGACCCCCGCGCGGGCGAGCAGCTGCAGAAGCGTCCTCTTCGCGTTGAGAACACTGGCCTCGTCCAGCTGCTGCCGTCCTTCTCCGGCGGTGCTCACAGGGTCCTCCTCGTCGTAGGGACGGCGCGGTGCGCGGCTACGCGGAACGCTCCGTTCGAGCCTACGCAACACGCGTCGCCCCGACGCACCCTTCCCCCTCCGTCCCGCGCGTCGACGCCTGACGGCTGACAGCGCCTCAGGACGGCCGGTACACGCGCAACGCCGCCACCTCGTACGACATCTCCGACGCGTCCGGCTCGGGCGCCGGGTGGTACCGGCCCGCGCAGACCGAGAGGTTCACGATGAGATGGGCCCGCCAGGAGCGCCCCACCCCGCGGCGGTCGTCGAAGACACGGGCGCCGTTGACCCACCACACCACGGAGCGCGCGCCGAACTCGACCCGGAGGTCGACCCACTCCCCGGGCCGGACGGCCGGGTCCCGGAAGTAGAGGTGCCGGCCCCGCACCCGGTTCGACAGCTCCAGGAGGTCCGGGTTGTCGGGGTGGTACTCGAAGACGTCGACCTCCTGGCCGCCGTCGAGCCAGGTCCAGATCGCCGGCCAGGCGCCCGTCTCCACGGGCAGCCGCACCCGTGCCTCCAGGACGTCGCCCGCGCGCACCAGGAATCCCTCCGCGCTGCCCTCCGTCGTGAGCAGTCCGGCGTCCCAGAGGCCGTCGGTCCTGCGGGTGGCCCGGAAGGTCCCCGTTCGGCTGTAGGAGGGGTCCTCCACGAGGTGGTCGAGCTTGTTGTCGCCGGGGTTCGTCGGTCCGCCGTCGGGATAGGCCCACGAGTGGCCGGCGACCCACTGCTCGGCGGAGGAGAAGTCCGCGTCGAGGACGAGGTTCCCGGGGGCCGGCACCGGGCGGCGCCCGCCGGAACCACCTCCGCCCCGTCGGAACCGGTCGAAGAAGTCGGAGAGCATGGCACCACTCCTTTCGCGCGGGCCGCCACCGGCCCGTGGGCGATCCGTCCCACCTTGCCCGGAGTGGAGGGGAGGCGTGGGCGATTGGCGACAAGTCGTCAATCTGGCGCAACGGGGCATCCCCGGCGGCACCCGCGCCGGCCGCAGCCGCACCAGTGAAGCGCTCGCCGCCCGCCCGCAGGGGTACGCGGCCTGCCCGGCGGCCCGCAGGAGCCGCCGGGTGTCGCGAACGGGTCGCGGAATCAGCCGAGCGCCCCGGCGGGGACCCCTCCGGGCAGCACCTTGACGTCGATGCCCGCGATGCGCCCGAGCTCGTCGAAGCCGACCTCGGCGACGTTCCCGCCCGGGAGTTCGGCGACGATCCGGTCGCCCTCGACCCGCAGGGGCACTCCGTGGTGGTCGAAGTACCCGCGGACGACCTGCCGCGCCGAGTGCCCGATCAGCCCGGCGCCCGTGAGCAGCAGCCGGGGAAGCGCGACCGGGTCGAGCCCGGCGCAGGGCACCTGGGCGTCGTCCGGCAGGAAGTAGACCCGGGTCCCGGGGCCGGCGGCCACCCCGATGTACCCGGGGGTCTCCGCCACCCCCATTCCGGCGAACGCCAGCATCTCCGCGGCGCGCCGGGGGTCGTCGAACCCGGAGAGGTCGACGACCTCCTCGGTCAGCTCGGGAATGCCGTGCGCCCGTCCGTACCGGGCGACCGCGGCGGGCAGCTCCACCACCTCGGTGCCCCGCAGCCCCGGATTCGCCCAGCCCCACATCCAGGACCGTTCCTCCGTGTCGTACGAGCCGAGCACGGCCACGCGCAGCTCCAGCTCCCCCTGCCGGTAGAGGCACGACGGGAGGTCCGCGGTCCACGGTCCGTCGGGCAGGAACGCCCCCAGGGCGTCGAGTTGGGCCGCGCCCCAGGCGGCATGCCGCTCGGCCTCCAGCAGGAACGCCTCACTGAATCCACTCACCATGGGCCCGACCCTATGTGCCACGGTCGGTGGGTCGAGGGGCAGGGGGCCGGCCGCCGCGGTGCGACGATCGCCGCCTCGATCCGTTGATCACGCCATGAAGAACGTCACCGCCGGGCGACGCGCCCGTCTTCTCCCTCGACCGTCGTCTTGCCGAGATCGAGGTCCCCGGCGTCCGCGCGAGTGGCCTGCGCGAGGCGCTCGTCGCGGACCCGGAGGTCCGCGACGAGCTGGGCGGCGGCTCCGTCACCCTCGACGGCAGGCTCGTCCTCGTCGCGCCGGTCGACGATCTGCCGCCGGCCCGCAGGTCCACGGCCGCCCTCGGCGCCGACCGGGACCGGGCGGACGTGCGCTACGGCGACCGGGAGTTCGTGACCGGTTCGGAGTGAGCCGGGGCGGCCCTACCCGGCGTACGTCTCGAACTCGGCGACCTGCGGCGTCCCGTTCGAGCCGGTGATCTCGAAGGTGAGCTTGCTCAGCGAGGTCCGGGGGAACGTGATGACGCGGGCCCCGGTTCCGGAGGCCAGGACGGCGCCGGTGTCACCGTTGACGACGCGCCAGGACCCGATGCGGCCGGTGGCACCGGCAGTCTCCCGGATGTTGATCACGGAGACGGCGGTGGCGGTGCCCCACTTGATCGATACGGAGCCGGTCGTGCCGGCCGGCGACCAGTAGGTGTTCGCGTCGCCGTCACGGACGTTGCCGTAACTCGTGCCGGTGGCCTTGCTGGAGCCGTCCGATCCCGCCCCGATGCTGAGGTTGGTCCCGGTGGGCGGGGTGGGTCCGGGCGTGGTCGGCGTGGGTGCGGGGGTGGTCGGTGTGGGGGTGGGTGTGGTCGGTGTGGGTGCCGGCGTCTGGGGTGAGCAGCTGCCGTCCGACACCAGGAGGCCCTTGCCGGCCCCCGCCGTCCGGCTCACGACGCTCGGTACGCAGGCCGCGGCGTCGAGGGTGTAGGCGTACGGGATGCTCACCGTGGTGTTCGACTGCGGGTTCGGCCCGGCCGGGCGGTACTCGCTCGCGGGGCTCGACCAGGTGACGTTGTCGAAGACGTTGCCGCTCACCTGCCAGTACCCGGCCGCGTCGGTGTAGAAGGTGCCGAGGACGTCCTTGGAGTCCTCGAAGTAGTTGTTGTCCACCTTGGCGTGCGCGCCGGCACGGGAGTTGATGCCCGACTCGTTCAGGTGCAGATAGTGGTTGTCGTACATGTGGGCGGTGCCGCCGCGCAGCAGAGGTACGCGGGAGTCGATGTTCTCGTACAGGTTGTGGTGGTACGTGATGAAGCCGTTCGAGAGCTCCGTCTCGCTGGAGCCGACGAGGCCGCCGCGGCCGGAGTTGCGCAGGATGCTGTAGGACAGCGTCACATACTGGGTGTTGTCCTTCATGTCGAAGAGGCCGTCGTACCCTTCCGACTCGCCGCCGGACGCCTCCAGGGTGACGTGGTCGACCCAGACGTTGCGGACGTCGCTCTCCATTCCGATCGCGTCACCGCCGTTGGAGGTGGGGGAGCCCGACTTCTTGACGTTCCGGACCGTCACGTTCTGGACGATGATGTTGCTCGACTCGCGGATGTGGATGCCGAGTTGGTCGAAGACGGCTCCGCTGCCGACGCCGATGAGCGTCACGTTGCTGATCTGCTTGAGTTCGATCACGCCATCGGCGGTGTTGCAACCGGTGCCGGACACCTTCGCGGTGTTGGCGTGGTTGATCGTGCCCTCGACCTCGATGGTGAGCGGCGTGCTGCTGGTGGGTCGGGCGCACAGGGCGGCGTGGATCGCGGTTCCCGTAGTGGCTCGCACCGTCCGCCCGCCCGCGCCGCCGGTGGTCCCGCCGTTCTGGCTCGCGTAACCGGTGGCTCCGCCGGTCGCCGCCGCCGCCTCGGGCAGCGACAGGACCGCGCCGGCGGCGGCCGCCAGTGCCGTCGCGGTCAGTGCCGCCTGGAATCGTCGTGCGACTGCTCGTCTCATGCTCGTCTTCCCTTTCGCGTTCGCGTGCTGGGAGGGCCGTGAAAGGCCGTGGAAGGGTCGTGCAAGGAGGAACAGAAAGCGCTTTCTGCCGTGAGAGTAAAGCGGCCTTCACGGGGGTGGCAAGGCTCCGGGGCACGCCGGATTCGCGTGCGGGTGCCATGCGTTTTCGGTCATTTCCGGGGCGGAACCGGGCGGCCTGCCTTGTCGCGGCGCGGGGTGATCAAGTAGCGTCGCCCGACGTGAACACCGGACCGGCGACACGCCACACACAGACGGGCCATCCGGTGGACGACTGATCGCTCGGCGGGTGCCCGACAGGCGCCCCGACGGTTCGGCACGCGGGCCTCCCCAGTGCGGCAGCACTGCGAGTCCCTTCCACGTGTCGAATCAACAGCGAGGTCATCCACATGGCAGTCACGTTCAACCACACCATCATCGCGTCCAAGAAGCGCGACGAATCGGCGCGGTTCTTCCGCGAGTTGCTGGAACTCCCCGAGGCACCGTCCTGGGGCCCCTTCCTCAACATCCAGCTCACCGACGGCGTCCTGCTGCAGTTCGCCGAACCCCCGGTGGACATCCAGATGCAGCACTACGCGTTCATGGTCGACGACGAGCTCTTCGACCGGGCGTACCAGCGCCTGTGTGAGGGCGGCGTCGAGCACTGGGCGGACCCGCAGATGCGGCGCCCCGGCGAGACGAACACCGAACACGGCGGGCGCGGGGTCTACTTCAAGGACCCCTCAGGCCACGCGATCGAGCTGATCACGCGGCCGTACCTGTAGATCGGCGCGCAGTGCGCGTCGACGAGGGACGGCAGGGTGATGCGGCCGCCGTCGTCGACGACCTTCGCGCCGTGCGGCGCGGGGCTGTCCGATATCCGGCCGTCGGTGACCACGAGGTCCGCGGTCGCCGCGCCGAACGGGCGCACGTCGCGGAACACGACGGTCCTGGCACGGCGCCCGGCCGGGTCGTGCGCCGCGCTTCCGGCGGGGGCCGCCGCCTGGGCGGAGGCGTGGCGCCCGCTGTGACGGCGGCCGCCGTTCCGGACGCGGCCACGGTTGCGGCGAGCGCGGCCGCACCGGCGATGACGCCGCGGCGGGTCCCCCGATCGGCTTCGAGTCCTCTCGCGTCGTGCCCTGTGGATATTCGCGTGCGCCCCTCCCGGGCGCGGTGGTCCAATCGCCCGATGGCGCACGCGACATCCATGACCGTCGACCGCGGGCAGTTCGCCGACGCGGTCACCCCTTGGGAGGACGAATCCTGGCGGGCCGCCGCCCTCGGCTGGTCCGAGCGGGCCCTCGCCCGGCACGGGCTCGTGGAGACGGGGCCCCGGGAGGTCAGGGTCCGGCCCTGGTCGGTGCTCGTGCGGTTCCGCACCGGAGCCGGGGAGCGCGAGGCCGTGTGGTTCAAGGCGAGTGCCCCCGACGCCGCGTTCGAGGCCGCACTCGGAGGTGTCCTCGCCGACTGGGTGCCCGAGCATGTCGTGACGCCCCTCGCGGTGGACGCCGAGCGCGGCTGGACGCTCCTCCCCGACGGCGGGCCCCTCTTCCGGGACGTCCTCGACGCCGGCGACGCCGGGCCGGACTCGTGGGCGCAGGCGCTCGGGCAGTATGCGCGCATGCAGCGGGCCCTGACCCCGTACACGGATCGCATGACCGCCCTGGGCGTGCCCGGCGGCCGCACCGGTCAGCTGCCGGACATCTTCGACGGTCTCGTCGAGGGCAACGCCACCCTCGCACCGGACACCCGCCGTGCCCTCCGGAACCGGCGCCCCCGCCTTCTCGACTGGTGCGGCGAGCTCGACGCGTACGGGATCCCGGACTCGCTCGACCACTGCGACCTCCACGACGCCCAGCTCCTCGCCCCCGCCGCCGGCCGCTTCACCTTCTTCGACTGGGGCGACGCCAACATCGCCCACCCCTTCACCAGTCTCCTCGTCCCCGCCCGCGCCGTCCGGGAGCGGCACGGCCCCGAGCACGTGCACCGGCTGCGCGACGCCTACCTGGAACCCTGGACCGATCTGGGGCCGTCCCTCCCGGAACTGCGCCGGGCCGCGGCGCTCGCCACCCGGCTCGCCGCTGTGGGGCGTGCGGTCTCCTGGTTCCGCCTCTTCCCGGGGACGCCCACCACGGGATGCGCCGAGGCGAGCGCCCACTGGGTGAAGGAACTCTTCGCCGGAACGCCGGTGTTCTGAGCCGACCCTCCGTCCCCACCTGAACCAAGGGTGCGGGACTCGGTCGTCGCTCCCCGCAGTTCGGTCCCCACTGTGGTACTGCCTTACGGAGACATTGTGTCGCTTGTCCCGTAATGCCGTGAAAGGTGCCGCCTGTGTCGCAGGAAGATCAGAGGCCGGAAGGCCGTCGAGGGGGCGCCGAACGGGCCGGGCGGGAAGTGCGTCCGGTGACCGCGGACCTTCCCGGTCGGCCCGAGCACCACCATCGCGCCCGCACCGACCGCATCGTGTTCGGTGTCACCGCCGTCCTCACCGTGGCCTTCGTCGTCTGGGGAGCCACGGCCACCGAGAGCCTGGAGGACGCCTCCACCAGTCTCCTCGACGGGCTCATCCGCAACGGCGGCTGGGCGTTCATGCTGGCGGCCTCCGGGTTCGTCGTCTTCGCCCTGTGGCTCGCCGTCAGCCGCTACGGCCGGATCACCCTCGGTCAGGAGAACGAGGGCCCCGAGTTCCGTACCGTGTCGTGGATCGCCATGATGTTCAGCGCCGGCATGGGCATCGGCCTGATGTTCTACGGAGTGAGCGAACCGCTCGCCCACTACGGCACCCCGCCCCCGGGCACCCACCCCGTCGACTCGGCCGAGCGGATGCAGACCGCCATGGCCACGACGCTCTTCCACTGGACGCTCCACCCGTGGGCGATCTACGCCGTCGTGGGACTCGCCATCGCGTACTCCACGTTCCGGCGCAGGCGCCGGCAGACCATCAGCGCCGTCTTCGTCCCGCTGATGGGCGAGAAGCGGGCGTACGGGGGTCCCGGCCGTTTCATCGACATCCTGGCCATCTTCGCCACCCTCTTCGGCTCCGCCGCCTCCCTCGGCCTCGGCGCGCTCCAGATCGGCAGCGGTTTCGAGGAGCTGGGCTGGATGGAGAAGACCGGCACCGGACTGCTCGTCGCCATCATCGCCGTCCTGACCGTCGCCTTCGTCGTGTCGGCCGTCTCCGGTGTGGAGAAGGGCATCCAGTGGCTCTCCAACATCAACATGGTGCTCGCGGCGGTGCTCGCCGTCTTCGTCTTCGTGGCCGGTCCCACCGTCATCGTGCTCGACCTGCTGCCCACCTCCCTCGCCGCCTACTTCGGTGACCTGCCGCAACTGGCCGGCCGCACCGAGGCCACCAGCGGTGACCAGATCCATGTCTGGCTGGGCAGCTGGACCGTCTTCTACTGGGCGTGGTGGATCTCCTGGACGCCCTTCGTCGGCATGTTCATCGCCCGCATCAGCCGGGGCCGGACCATCCGCCAGTTCGTCGGCGGCGTCATCCTGGTCCCCAGCACCGTCAGCCTCGTCTGGTTCGCCGTCTTCGGCGGCACGGCGATGAAGCTCAGCGAGCAGGGCGAGCTGGCGGGGAAGACCACGCCCGAGGGGCAACTCTTCGGCGTCCTCCAGGAGTTCCCGATCGCCGGCGCCATGAGCCTGCTCGTGATGATCCTGGTCGGCATCTTCTTCGTCTCGGGCGCGGACGCCGCGTCCATCGTCATGGGCACGCTCTCCCAGCGCGGCGCCTTCGAACCCACCCGCCTCGTCGTGGTCTTCTGGGGGGTGGTGACCGGCGCGGTCGCCGCGATCATGCTGCTCATCGGCGACGGGCAGGGCGACGCGCTCGCCGGCCTCCAGAACCTCACCATCCTGGTGGCGGCACCGTTCGTGCTCGTGATGATCGGGATGTGCATGGCGCTCATGCGGGACCTGCGCCATGACCCGCTCATCGTCCGGGGCGAGATGGGGGAGGAGGCCGTCGAGCTCGCCGTGATCGCGGGACACGCCAAGTACGACGGGGACTTCGAGCTGCGGATCGGTCCCGGCTCGTCGGACCCGGGCGACCGCCCCTGAGGGCCGAGAGCGCCGGTGTCACTCGTGACTGGTGTGGCGGAACCGTACCCACAGGGGCAGCACGAACCAGCACAGCAGGTACCAGGCGAGGACGCCGGAGACGAGCCAGGGCACATACGCGTCGTGCGTGGCCACCCGCAGGACGAGGAAGAGGGCCGACGTCAGGGTCACGAGGAGGAGGACGAGTCCGACGAAGGTGAGCCGGGACGCCCAGGCGACCGCCCGGGGCTTCACGCGGCGTCCCGCCACGATCCGGTGGAGGGCGACGGGGCCGATGAGCGCCCCCGTCGCCAGCGATCCGACGACGACCGTGATGATGTAGATAGTCCTGTCGGTCTGGGGAAGGCCCGCGAACTTCGGGGTGAAAACCACGGTGAGGAGGAAGCCGAGGAGGATCTGCACGCCGGTCTGCGCCACGCGTATCTCCTGGATGAGCTCCTGCCAGCGCCGGTCGGCCCGCTCCTCCTCGGTCTCGTCGCGGCCGTGGCGCGGCTCCTCGTGCGGCTTCCGCTCCGCCTGCATGTAGTTCTCCCTTCGGTGCCCGATGACTCAGGCGCGGCCCGCCGCCTTCTGGCTCCGGCGGGACAGCGAGTCGACGACCACCGCGGCGAGCAGGACCGAACCGGTGATCATGAACTGGACGGCATTGCTGACGCCCATGATGTTCATACCCGATTGGATCGATCCAATGACCAGCGCGCCGAGAAGAGCGGACCAGACCGAGCCGCGCCCGCCGAAGAGGCTCGTTCCGCCGATGACGGCGGCGGCGATGACGTTCATCAGCAGGTTGCCGCCGCCGGAGGTCTGGCTCGCGGACTGGATCTGCCCGGCCAGGAAGATGCCGCCGACCGCCGCCATGGTCCCGGCGATCGAGAACACGGTCATCCGGACGAACGGCACGCTGATGCCGGCCCGGCGCGCGCCCTCGATGTTGCCGCCGACGGCGAAGATCCGTCGCCCGTACGTCGTCCGGCGCAGCACGAAGTCCAGGACCACCAGCACGATCAGGAAGATGAGGAGCGCGAGCGGGAGCCCCTGGTACTGGTTGAGGATGTACGCCGCGGCGAACGCGATCGCCGCGATCACGACCGTACGGAGCACGATCTCGGCGATGGGACGGAACGGCACGCGGGCGGTCCGGCGGCGCCTGGCGTCCAGAAGCGAGGCCGCGAGGAAGAGCCCGACCCCGACGGCCGCGGTCACATAGGCCGTTACCGGGCTGTGGAAGATCGTCGAGTAGAGCTTGGAGACGATGCTCTCGCTCGGGATGTTGACCGTGCCGCTCGTGCCCAGGACCTGGAGCATCAGACCGTTCCAGGCGAGGTTGCCCGCCAGGGTGACCACGAACGCGGGCACGCCGACCTTCGCGAAGAAGAAGCCCTGGATGAGCCCGACGACCGCTCCGCCCGCGATGGCGACGAGCAGCGCCAGCCAGTCGTTCATGCCGTTCAGGACGTTCAGTACGGCGAAGATGGCGGCGCACAGACCGCTGACGGAGCCGACGGAGAGGTCGATCTCGCCGAGCAGCAGGACGAAGACGATACCGACGGCGATCATGCCGGTGCCGACGATCTGCTGGCTGAGGTCGGAGAGGTTCTGCGCGGACAGGAAGGTGCTGTCGAGGCTGCCGAACACCGTCCAGATGATGATCACGGCGATGACGACGGGCAGTGAACCCAGTTCTCCGCTGCGCACCTTGCGGCGGAACTCCCCGAGATAGCCCCGCAGACCCTCCTCGCGGACGAGCAGCCGGGTGTCGACCGCCGGCGTGGCCTCGGGCGCCGCTTCCTGGCCGGCGCCGTCGCCGGGGGCTCGGTCCCGTCTCATCGCTCCTCCTCCCGCTTGCGGGCCTGGCGGCGGGTGACGGCACTGTCGCTGGCACCGGTGATGGCGGAGATGATCTCCTCGGTGGTCGTGGAGCGCTTGTCGAAGAAGCCGTTGTTCCGGCCGAGGCGCATGACGGCGATCCGGTCCGCGACCGCCATCACGTCCACCATGTTGTGGCTGATCAGGATGGTGCCGAGGCCGTGTTCACGGAGCCGCTCGACCAGGTCGAGGACCTCGGCGGTCTGCTCTACGCCCAGGGCGGCGGTGGGCTCGTCCAGGATGACGACCCGGGGTTCGCCGACGAGGGAGCGGGCGATCGCGACGGTCTGGCGCTGGCCGCCCGAGAGGGAGGCCACCGGAATCCGCACGCTCGGGATCCGGATGGAGAGGGTGTCGAGGAGCTCGCGCGAGCGCTGCTCCATCCGGACCTCGTTCAGGACGCCGAAGCGGCGCAGCTCGCGGCCGAGGAAGAGATTGCCGACCACGTCGAGGTTGTCGCACAGGGCGAGGTCCTGGTATACGGTGGCGATGCCGAGGTGCTGGGCGTCGTGGGGGCGGTCGATGGTGACCGCTCGGCCCTCCCATTCGATGACGCCCTCGTCCGGTGGGTTCACCCCGGCGATCGCCTTGACGGCGGTGGACTTGCCGGCGCCGTTGTCGCCGACGAGCGCGACGACCTCGCCGGCGTGGACCTCCAGGTCGAAGTCCTTCAACGCCTGTACCGCGCCGAACCGTTTGGAGATCCCCCGCAGTGTGAGCACGGGCTCCGGCAAGGAAACCGCCTCCTCCGCTCGGGCGAACCGCTCCCCGGCCGTCCGCCGTTTGTCCGCGGCTATTCGAGACCGGCGTCCTTGCAGGCCGCCGCATAGGTCGGAGTGCAGATCTCCTTGACCGTGTAGAGGCCGTCCTTGACGACGGTGTCCTTGATGTTGTCCTTGTTGACCACGACCGGGCCGAGCAGGGTGGCCGAGACCTTGTGGTCACTGCCGCTGGTGACGGTGGTGGGAATCAGGTCCGACGGCAGCTTCTTGCCCTCGGCCAGGTCGACGGCCATGGTGGCGGCGATGTCGGCCTCCGGCTTGTACGGCTTCTCGACCGTGATGGTCTGCGTGCCGAGCAGGATCCGCTGGATCGCGTCGAGTTGAGCGTCCTGGCCGGTCAGCGGCACGTTCATGCCGGCTGCCTTGAGGGCGGTGGCGATGCCGGCGGCCAGCCCGTCGTTGGCGGAGTAGACGCCGACGATCTTGTCCTTGCCGAGAGAGCTGATGGCGCCGGACATCTGCTGGTTGGCGTTGTTCGGGTCCCAGTTGGGGGTGTCGTACTCCTTGCCGATCTTCACCTTGCCGTCGAGCACGGAGTGCGCGCCGGCTTTGAACTCGGCCGCGTTCGGGTCCGTCGGCGACCCGTTGTGCATGACGATCTGACCGCTTTCGGCCTTGTCGCCGAGCGCGGCGAGGAGCGCCTTGCCCTGCAACTCGCCCACCTTGTGGTTGTCGTACGAGACGTAGGCGTCTACGGGTCCCTGCGCGAGGCGGTCGTACGCGACGACCTTGACGCCCGCGTCATGGGCCTTCTGCACGGAGGACTGGATGGACTTGGCGTCCACGGCGTCGAGGATGAGGACCTGGTCGCCCTTGGCGAGCGCGGTGTTGACCTGCTGTTGCTGGGTCGTGGCGTTCTCCGCGGCGTTGTAGTAGTCGATCTGGGCGTCGGGCGCCAGTTCCTTGATCTTCTGCTCGATGTAGGGCCGGTCGAACTTCTCGTACCGGGTGGTCTTGCTCTCCGGCAGCAGCAGCCCGATCTTGATGTCCCCCTGTTTCTCGCTCCCCGCTCCGAGGGCTGTCGCGCTCGTCGCCACCATTCCCAGGGAGAGGGCCGCGGCTCCGGCCAGGGCGATCGCGCTCCGCAATGTACGGGTCATGGGAGGCTCCTTTCGTACGCCCCCTGTCCCTCACCTCGTGAGCGCGGGAATGAGGATGTACATATGGCCTACATATCGACATTAGCCGCAACCTGAGGACCGGCAAGCGGGTGCCACCGTAGGCCGGCGGCCCGTGTTGCCCCGCTCAGGTACGGCGTGGGCGCCGGCACCGCCCGGAATCCGGATCGAGGCTGGCGGGGCGTCGTCGGGAGTGGGACGATTTGTACGAAGCGACAACGGGCCCGCGTCGGCGCCAGGGCTTCCCGCGAGGCCCCCGGTCGAACGAAGAAGGCGACATGCCTGTGATCACGGAAACCATCGACATCGCCCGCAAGCCCGCGGAGGTCTTCTCCTACGTGACCGACCCGACGCACCTGCCCGAGTGGCAGGAGAGCGCCGTCTCGGTGCGGAGGATCAGCGACGCTCCCCTCGCGGTCGGCTCCAAGGTCGCCGTCACCCGGCGCCTCGGCAGGCGGGAGTTCACCTCGACCATGCAGGTCATCGAGCTGGAGCCGCCGCGGCACTGGCATGTGCACGGCATCGACGGCCCCGTACGCGGAGACGTGCGGGGCACCATCGAGCCGCTGGACGACGGCGAGCGCTCCCGGCTGACGCTCTCCTTCGACTTCGAGGGGCACGGCGTCGGCAAGGCCCTCGTCCCGCTCGTCGTCCGTCCGCAGGTGCGGAGGGAGATGCCCAGAGACGAACTGACCCTCAAGGGCATCCTGGAGAGCGGCACGGCCGGCTGACAGGCCCTCCCGGCCGGTCCGTCAGTTCCGTGGAGACCGGACGCTCGAAGAAGGTCTCCAGGGACGGCGAGCACTGCTCGGTCGATGGCGTCCACGATCCCGGTTTCCTCGGTCGTGCCCGTGCCGGAAGCATGCGTCAGTAGTGACTGTTCATCGCCGTGCGGACCTCGGCGAGGGTCGCGTCCGCCACGGCCCGCGCCCGCTCGTTCCCCTCGCGCAGGATCCGGCGGACGTACCCGCGGTCCCGCGCGTACTCCGCGCGGCGGGCCCGGATCGGCGCCAGGTACTCGTTGACCGACTCCGCCACGGTCCGCTTCAGCGCGGCGGCCCCGGCGGAGCCGATGCCGTCGGCGATCTCCTCGGGGGTACGGCCCTGGCAGAGGGCCGCGAGCAGGAGGAGGGACGCCACCTCGGGGCGGCCGGCCGGGTCGTACACGATATGACGCTCGGAATCGGTCTTCGCGCCCTTGATCAGCCGGGCGGTCTCGTCGGCGCCGGCGGCCAGGCTGACGGCGTTGCCGCGGCTCTTGCTCATCTTGGTGCCGTCCGTGCCGAGCAGCAGCGGTGCGTCGGACAGCAGGGCGTCGGGCTCGGGGAAGACGGCGGCGCCGCTGCCGTAGCGGTCGTTGAACCGTCGGGCGACGGTCCGGGTCATCTCCAGGTGCGGAAGCTGGTCCTGGCCGACGGGGACGAGATTGGCCTTGCAGAACAGGATGTCGGCGGCCTGGTGGACGGGATAGGTGAACATCAGGCCGCTGACCGAGGACTGCCGGGAGTGCGCGATCTCGTCCTTGACGGTCGGGTTGCGGTTCAGCTCGGCGACGGACACCAGACTGAGGAAGGGCAGCAGCAGCTGGTTCAGGGCGGGGACGGCACTGTGGGTGAAGATCGTGCTCCGCTCCGGGTCCACGCCGACCGCGAGGTGGTCGAGCACCAGCTCCTCGACGTGCTCGGTGAGATTGTCCGCCAGATCGCGGTCGGTCAGGACCTGGTAGTCCGCGATGATCACGAACAGCTCCACGCCGAGGTCCTGGAGCCGGACCCGGTTGTGCAGCGTGCCGAAGTAGTGGCCCAGGTGCAGCCGCCCGGTGGGGCGGTCGCCGGTCAGGACCCGGAACCGGCCGCAATCTTCACGGATCTGTTCCTCCAAGACCAGGCTGCGGGCCTGCGCGGCGGTGGTCCCGAGAGCGTCGGTGGAGGGGGCGGGGGCGAGCGTGGTGGTCATGGCTTCTCCTGGTCCGGGTGGGTGGCGCCGTCGGGACGGACAGGACCCATGAGCCAGGGAAAGCGAAAGGGCCGTTCGTCCGAACGGCCCGGTCGTGCGCGAATGGTGGCCGCTCCTAAGGGGAGCGCCACCAGCTGAGGCACGACGACAGATGCATGCGCCCAGCATAGCGCCCGGGGGACGAGGCCCCGGGGCGCCATGCCGGTCGGCAGGGGAAGCCGCCGGGACCGTCAGCCCAGCAGGACCGGGAGGTCGAAGAGGTCGTTCTGGGTGACGACCGGCTTGTTCCGGAGCTCCTCGCGGGGCACCGCCAGCCGCAGCCCCGGGAAGCGCTCGTAGAGCGCGGGGAGCGCCACCGACGCCTCCAGACGGGAGAGCGCCGCGCCCGGACACACATGCGGCCCGTGACCGAAGGAGATGTGCCGGTTCGGCGTCCGGGTCACGTCGAACTCGCCCGCCGTCGGACCGTGCTGCTCCTCGTCCCGGCCGATCGCGCCGAACGACACGATCAGGGCCTCGCCCTGGGGCAGGACGCGGTCCCCGACCGGGATGTCCTCCGTGGCGAACCGGATCAGCACGTGCGAGGTGGGCGTCGACCAGCGCAGGGTCTCCTCGATCACGTTCTCCCACGGCACCCCGCCCTCGAGCACCAGGGCCCGCTGCTCCGGGTGGGTCTCCAGGGCGACCACGGCGTTCACGATCAGGCTGATCGTCGTCTCGTGCCCCGCCGCCACCATCAGCTGGAGGGTGTTGGTGATCTCCTCCGTGGTGAGCCGGTCGCCGCCCTCCGACGCCTCGATCAGCGCACTCGTGAGGTCGTCGCCGGGCTTCTCCGTCTTCCCCGCCACGATCCCCGCGAACAGCGCGCCCAGGTCCGCCATCATCCGCGGGACCTCCTCGGGCGGCGTCTGCGTCGAGAAGAACTTGTCGAACAACGCCTTCATCCGCGGGTGGTCGGCCGGGTCGACGCCCATCAGCTCGCCCACCACACGCATCGGCAACGGGTACGCGAACTCCGCCTTCAGATCCACGACCTCGCCCGGCGGGCGCTCGGCCAGCCGGTCCAGCATCCCCTCGGTGAGCGACTCGATGCCCGCGCGCAGCCGCTCCACCCGGCGCGCCGTCAGCGCCTGCGCGACCAGCGTGCGCAGCCGCCGGTGCTCCTCGCCGTCGACGGTCAGCATCGAACGGCCGGGGTTCGCGAGACCGATCAGCGGCCAGTCCTGGGGTATCTCGCCGCGCTGCCACGCACCCCAGACGCCGATGTCCTTGACGAGCCGCGCGTCGGTGAGCAGCTTGCGCGCCTCGGCGTGCCGGGTGACGGCCCAGCAGGCCACCCCGCCCGGCAGGACGACCCGGGCGAGCGGACCGGCGGCGCGCAGCCGGGCACTCTCGCCGTCGAGATCGGCGACGAAGGGGTCCAGGGCGATCACATCGGTACCGGACGCGGCGGTGTGGTCGTACGGGCAGCTCATCCGAGGGCTCCAAGGGCGGGGGTCGGGGTGTACGTCACGGGGAGCGCGGTCAGGCCGCGCAGCCAGGGGGAGGGGCGGCGGGCGAGGTCGCCCTCGGCGACCGCGAGATCCACGTCCGGCAGCCGGTCGAGCAGCACCTCGATCCCCGTCCGGGCGATCGTCTCGGCGACCTCCTGGGCGGGGAACGGGCAGCGGTGCTCGCCGTGGCCGAAGGACAGGTGGGCGTTGTTCCCGCCGGTGAACGCGCCGGAGTCGGTGCGCACGTGCGGGTCGGAGTTGGCGGCGGCCAGGCCGAGCAGCAGCAGGTCGCCGCGGTCGATCCGGCGCCCGCCGAGGTGGGTGTCGCGCGAGGCCCACCGCCCGGCGACGTTCTGGGTCGGGGTGTCCTCCCACAGGACCTCGTTCATGGCCTCGCCGACGCTGTGCCGGCCGCCGGCGAGCGAGGCCGCGAACCGGTCGTCGGTGAGCATCAGGCGCAGCGAGTTCCCGATCCAGTCCGCGGTCGGCTGGTGGCCCGCGGCCAGCATCACCATGAGGTCCTGGGCGACCTCCTCGACGGTGAACCCGGCGGTGTTGGCGAGCATCCGGGAGGCGACGTCGTCGCCCGGCGTCTCGGCCTTCGCGGCGAGCAGCGCGAACATCGACTCGGCCAGGTGGCGCTGGCCCTCCAGGGCGCCCTCCTGGCCGTTGATCATGTCGTTCAGGGCGGTGACGAGGCCGGGCCCCTGCGCGTCGGCGAAGCCGTAGCAGCTGGCGAGGACCCGTACCGGCAGGAGCATCGCGTACTCGGCGATGATGTCGCAGGAGCCCTTGCCGCACAGCGCGTCGATGAGCTCGTCGGCGAAGCGCTCGGCGCGCTCCCTGAGGACGAACGGGTCGATCGCCTCCAGCGCGGCGGAGATGACCCCGGCGCGCTCGCGGTGCCGCTCGCCGACCGTGTAGAGGATGGACGGCTGCTTGCGGCCGATCATGGGCAACAGCGGCCAGTCCGCCGGGATGGCGTCCCACTGGTTCCACAGCTCGGAGTCGCGGGAGAAGAGGACCGGGTCGCTGGTGACCTGGTGCAGTTCGCGGTAGCCGAGGACCAGCCAGGCGGGCACGCCCCCGTCGAGCACGACGGGGGCGACGGCCCCGTGCTCACGTCGCATCTGCCGGTACAGCTCGGTGGGGTCGGTCTGGAACCGGGGCCCGCTCAGCGGGACGGGCTGGGGCTCGGGGAGGGTCACGGGGTGGGCTCCGGGAGGGGGTGGGGGGCCGGCCGGGAGGCCGCGACGACGGTCCGCAGGTGTTCCACGAGCGAGATCAGCACCTGCTTGCTGGACTCGCGCGACCGGGCGTCGCAGAAGACCAGCGGCACCTCGTCGGCGAGGTCGAGGGCCTCGCGGATCTGGGCGGGGGTGTGGGCGGGGCCGCCGAAGTCGTTGCAGGCGACGACGAAGGGCGTGCCGTGGTGCTCCAGGCGGTCGATCGCGTACCAGGAGTCGGCGAGCCGCCGGGTGTCGACGAGGACGACCGCGCCGAGCGTCCCCGAGAACAGCCGGTCCCACAGGAACCAGAACCGCTCCTGGCCGGGCGCCCCGAACAGGTACAGGACGTTGTGCGCGTCCAGCGAGATCCGGCCGAAGTCGAAGGCGACCGTGGTGGCCGTCTTCGTGGCGACGCCGCCGGTGTCATCGACGCCCACGCCGGCCTGGGTCATGGTCTCCTCGGTGTTCAGCGGACGGATCTCGCTGACCGAGCGGACCAGAGTGGTCTTGCCGACTCCGAAACCGCCGACGACGACGATCTTCAGTCCGTTGTCGGCGGTGCTGTGCAGGGTCCGGCGCTGTTCAGAGGTTACGGAGTCCAACGAGCACCTGCTCCAGGATGTCGTGATCGGGAAGACGGTACGAGGCGCGGGGGTGCCGTGCGCTGATCCGGCCGGTGTCGTGCAGGTCGGCGAGGAGGATCCGGGTGATCGACACCGGCAGACCGAGCCCCGCCGCCACCTCCACCACGGCCGTGGGGAAGCGGCACATGCGCAGGATCGCGGCGTGTTCGGACTGCATGCCGACGACCGGATCGCTCTCGGAGACCACGAGCGTCACCAGGTCGAAGGCGTCCGACCCGGCGCTGCTGCGACCGCCGGTCAGGGTGTAGAGCCGGTCCGGTGAGTCGTCCCGGCCCGGTCTGCCGCGGCTCATCCCCGGGGCCTCGCGACCAGGTACTCGCCCAACTGCTCCACCAGCTCGGACATGTTGTGGCCCACGAGTCCCGCGTCGGCGTCCTCGTCGGCGACCAGCGCGAGGTGAGCCCCCTCGCCCGCCTCCACGATGAACAGGGTGCCGCCGTAGAACTCGGCCATCGCGGAGCGGACCCCGCCCGTCCCGTCGCCGAACTCCACGGAGGCACCGTGCGACAGGCTCTGGATGCCGGCGGCGATCGCGGCGAGCTGGTCGGCTTGGTCGACGGAGAGCTCGGGGGTACGGCAGAGCTTGAGGCCGTCACGGGAGAGCACCAGGGCGTGACGGGTGCCCGGGGTGCGTTCCAGCAGGCCCTCCAGGAGCCAGCTGAGCTTCTCGTCGGTGGTGGTGCCGGTCATGACGGGGTGCCTTCCGGGTGCGGGGAGTTCGAGGACGGCTCGGTGGTGCCGGGGCCGGTGTCTGCGGGCGGCCTGGCGCTCGCCTCCGTGCTGTTCGGCGCGGTGGCGGCGGGCTGCCGGGCGCTCGGCGCGGTGGTGTCAGGACCGGTCGCTGCGGGCTGTTCGGCGGTCGGCTCGGCGGTGGCCGGGGCGGGGGCCGGCCGGTCGCCGGTCGCCGGAGGTGTCCCGGGCGCCGGGGTGCCGGTGCCGCGGACCGCCTGGCGGAAACTGCCGAAGCGCGTGGCCGCGCCGGCCGCCGCCCCGGTGCGAGGGCCCGCCGCGCGCGGCTTCTCGCCGGCCTCCGGGCCCTCGGGGTGCGCTGCGGCCATCGCCTTGCCGCGACGGCGACGCGGCAGACCGCTCTCGCCGAACCGGGGATGCTCCCCGGTGCTCTCGGCCGCGCTCTCGTGCCGCGCCTCGGGCTCGGCGGCCGCGGCGGGGGCCGGCTCCGGAGCCGCCGGTCCGCGGCCCGTCACGGGCGGCAGGACGGCGGCGGGCTTGGCCGGCGGCTCGACCGGCGCGTGACTGATCAGCTCCTGAGGCACCATCAGCAGGGCGCTCGTGCCACCGCGCGCCGAAGGGCGGAACGACACGGTCAGACCGTGCTTGCGGGCCAGCCGCCCGACGACGGCCAGGCCGAGCCGGGTGCCGGAGAGGCCGGCCAGGTCCTGCGCCGTCGAACCGACCGCGGCCTCCGCGCGGCGCAGTTGCACCTCGCTCATCACCAGGCCGCTGTCCTCGACCGCGATGACGACCCCGGCCGGGACCTCCTCCACGTAGACGTGGACCTCGGCGGTGGGCGGCGAGAAGTTCGCCGCGTTGTCCATGAGTTCGGCCAGGGCGTGCATGACGCCCTCCGCCGCGTGCCCGGCGACGGCCGCGTCGCTGCTGGAGTGCAGGCGCACCCGCTGGTAGCCGCCGATCCGCCCCATGGCGCCCCGCAGGATCGACTCCATGACGATGGGGCGGGCCCAGCGCCGGCCGGACCGGGCGCCGGTCAGCACGGCGACGGAGTCGGCCAGGCGGCCGGCCTGGGCGGTGCGGTGGTCGAGGTGGAGCAGGTCGGCCAGGACGCCCTCGTCGGCGTGCCGGTGCTCCATCTCCCGCAGGTCGGCGAGCATGCTCGTGGCGAGGGCCTGCATGCGGCCGGCCGCGTTCGCCGCGGCGGCCATGGCGGCGGACCGGCCGGACTCGGCGCGGCGCAGCTCGGCCTCCAGGCGCGCGATCTCGGCGGCGTGAGCCCGGGTCAGCTCGTCGGTACGGGCCGTGTGGGAGCGGATCAGCTCCTCGGCCCGCGCCGCGTGGGCCGCTGCCGAGGCGGCGGACTCCGTCTCGTACCGCTGTAGGGAGGCAGCCGCCTGGCGCTCGGCCTCGGCCGTGCGCCGGGCGACGTACGCCTCCCGGGAGGTGAGTTCGGCGGTGAGGGTCTCGACCCTCCGGCTCAGCGAGCGCGAGGTCCGCCCGTACCAGCTGACGGCGAAGGCCGCGGCCGTCAGCAGCAGGACACCGCCGCCGGCGAACCAGCCGAGTGCTGGACGGATCCCGGCCGGCGCCGCGGCGGTCGCCGCGACGGCGAGCGCGCCCCCCGCGGCGGCTGTCAGCAACGAGGCGAGCAGGGCGGGGCGGAAGGGGGTGGACGGCGCCGACATCAACCAGACTCTCGAGAACAGGCACGCGGGGGTGGGGAGTCGTAACGTCGGCACTATAGATCCGATCTTGATCGATTCGGAACCTCTGTTGATCGGATCGGTATTCAGATCACGGAATATCTCGCCGAGAGCGGTCAACTCGTCGACGAGGAGGGCGCGGCGTCGCGCCAGACCGTCGGATCGAGCGTCATGTAGGTGCTCGGGGGTCCTCCGGGGAGAAGACTTGACGGTGAGCAGACCGAGATGGCCCGTACTACCCGGGCGGCGTGGACGGCGCCCTCGGGGAGTACCCGACCGGTGCGGCCGGCGGGGCGGTCGTCGCGTGACCTCCGTGTCCGTGAGCCCGGCGCGCTCCACCGGTGCGCTGCCGTTGGAAGCGGCCGCTTGCCGCCGCTCCCTCCAGGCGGAGGCGACCGTAGACTCGGAGTGCGGGCGTGCCTCGCTGTCGCGCGAGAGGCGCCGCGTACGGCAGGGAGGCGGCGATGACCAGGCTGACGGGCAGGGCCCTGCGGGTGACGGTCTTCGTGGGGGAGGCCGATCTGTGGCACCACAAGCCGCTGTACACCCAGATCGTCGGCCGGGCGCGCGAGGCCGGTCTCGCGGGCGCGAGCGTGTTCCGCGGCATCGAGGGCTTCGGCGCCTCCTCGCTGATCCACACCCAGCGACTGCTGTCGCTGAGCGAGGACCTCCCCGTGGCCGTGGTCATCGTCGACACCGAGCAGAAGATCCGCGCCTTCCTGCCCCAGCTCGACGAACTCGTCGGCGAGGGCCTGGTGATCGTCGACGACTGCGAGGTCATCCGGTACGCCGGCCGCCAGACGGCCGCCTGAGCCCGCTCGCCCGACTCCGCGACCATCCGCCTCCGGGCCCACGACGGTCCGATGCGCGAGCCCGTCACGGAGCCGTACTGGAACACCGACGTCGCCCGCCACGCGGGCATCCTGCGGGCAGTCCCGGAGGGCTGCGGCGACGCCCTCGTCGTCGGGTGCGGCGAGCCGCTCGCGCGGAAGCTCGCAGGGCGGGCGGGCGCGTCACCGGCATCGACCTGTCCCTGGCATGATCGCCCGCGCGCCCGGGGCCGCTGACGGCCGGCCCGGACTCACCTTCGCCGAGGGCGACTTCATGACCGCCGAACTGCCCGCCCTCGGCAACAACTTCACCCTCGGTGACCACGACCCACCACATGGGCTTCGGGACGGCTCTCACGCGGATACGCGAACTGCTCCGGCCCGGGGCTGCGTTGGTGGTCGTCGGGCTCGCCCGGGACGCGAGCGTCGCGGAGTGGACGGACGGGGTCGCCGCCGCCCCGGTCGTCCGGATCACCAAGCTGCTGCGGGGCGCGCGCGTCCCGGCGGGCATGCCGGTGGCCGAGGCGGGATGAGCAACGGGCAGGTGCGCGCCGAGGCGCGACGGCGTGCGCTACCGCCCGGCACGTGCTCCGTCAATACTCCCTGACCTGGCGGAAGCCTGTCACGAGGGCATGATCGCCGCGAGCCCCTTGCGGAGGTCGTCCGGGTTCATGGCCGGCGAGTAGTGGACCTTGGCGCCGGTCTCCATGAAGAACGGCTCCGAGATCTTCGGCAACTGGGAGGAGTCCGCCAGGTCGAAGAAGAAGTAGCCGGTCCGGCAGCCGTTCTCGACGGTGAAGTACGCGGCCTCGGCGCTGAGTTCCTGGAGCGTCTTCTCAATGATCTTCAGCAGGTCGCCCCGCTTGATGGCCTCGTTGGAGGCCGGGGTGTCCATCTGAACCTTCAACAGCATGCGCATGACGCGGCCTTTCCCGGCCGGGCGGGCGCTCCGTTCGGGGCGCCCGGAACCCCGGACGCGCTCAGTTCCAGCGTCCTCCTTCCCTCCCGGAGGGACCACTCGGCGGAGGTGGCGGCGGGGTGTTCGCGCACGGAAGGCAGGCCTACGCCCCGTCGGTCAGGCCCGAGGGGGCGAGGAAGTGGACGGTCGTCGTGTCGGCGTGCGGGGCCAGGAGGTCCTGGAGTTCGGTCGCGGCGGTCTTGAGGAGCGGGCCGTCGCCGTCGGCGTCGACGGTTTCGAGGATGAAGGTGACACGGGTCGAGTCCTCGGTGACACGGGTGCGGTGCGCGTCGCGGTGGTTCCAGTGGCGGGTCAGGACGCCCGCCGCGTCGGCGTAGACGATCTCACCCGGCCTCGGGTTCTCCACGACGTCCGGTTCGCCGAGCGGGGTGAAGGTCTCGGTGCCGTCCGCGTGCCGGATGGTGACGTCGCCGGTGACGTGTGCCAGGTCGAAGGCGCCGGCCGGCAGGCCGTGGCGCACGGAGACGGCGTTGTAGGAGTCGACGGCCGGGTTGATGCGCGGCAGGGCGCCCCTCTTCGCCAGGCGGCGGCCGAGTGCGTCGACGCTGGGGCGGACGCGGCGCGGGTTTGTGCCGAAGGAGCGGTAGGCGGTGTGCCACGTCCCGATGCGGGGATCGGTCTCGTCGGCGGGCAGCCAGGTCCCGTCGGCGACCTGCCGCTCCAGTTCGGCCAGGGCGGCCGTGGTCCGGGGCCAGGGCTCGTGCCCCCGCAGGCCCGTGGCGGTGACCAGGGCGATGAGAGTGCCGGGGAAGGCCTCCGCGACGGCGGGGGCGAGGTGGAAGGCGGGGGCCATGGGGGATCCGTTCCTGTGCGTGTGCGTGTGCGGGGTGGGCGAGGCGGCGTCAGGTCAGCGCCAGGAGGCTGACGGCCACCGCCGCCGTGCCGAGACCGACGAGCTGACCGCGGTGGATGCGTTCGGCGAGCACGCCACGGGCGAGCAGGACCGTGCCGGCCGGGTAGAGGGCGGTGATCACGGCGACGACGGCGAGGTCCCCGTTGCGGGAGGCGAGCAGGAAGAGCAGGTTCGCCAGCGAGTCCAGCACGCCCGCGGCCGCCGACACTGCGTATGCCGGCCGCTCGGAGCCGAGCCTGCGGTGGAGCGCCGCCGCCGCCGCGAGGGTCACGGCCGAGGAGACCGTCCGGCCGGCGATCAGCGGTGCCACCCCGCTGTCCGCGGGGGCCTGGTGCAGGAAGACCAGTTGGAGGGCGATCGCGGCGCCCGCCCCCAGGGCCAGCAGCAGGGCCGTACGGGACGGGCGTGCCGTACCGGAGCCGTGTCCGGCGCTGACCAGGACCACCGCCGCCAGGGCCAGCGGCAGCCCCACCAGACCGGCGACGCCCAGGCGCTCGCCCTGGAACAGGCCCACGCCGACGGGCAGCATGGCGGAGACGAGGGCGGTCACGGGCGAGAGGACGTTCATCGGTCCGATCGCCAGGGTGCGGTAGAGCAGGGTGAAGGCGGCGGCCGAGGCGACGCCCGACGCCGCTCCCCAGGCCAGCGCGCCGCTGCTGAAGGAGGCGCCGAGGAAGGGCCAGAGCAGCAGCTCCACCGCGAGAGAGGCCGGGGCCGCGATCATCACCGTCCGCAGCACATGGGCCTTGCGGGCCCCGAGACCGCCGAGGAAGTCGGCGCACCCGTAGGCGAGGGAGCTGCACAGGGCCAGCAGCAGAGCGATCACGGCACATCCCTTACTATCAATGGAACGACCAGACCGTACAGCGAACCGACCGGGTCATGCAACCAAACGACCGGCCGGTGCATTCCATTGCTCCCCCTGGCGAGAACGGTGATCGGATGACCGAGACAGAGGCGGCCCTGCGGACCCTCGCCCGCAACGTGAGGTCGGCCCGCACCCGGGCAGGGCTCTCCCTGGACGAACTCGGCAGGCGCGCCCAGGTCAGCAAGGGCGCCCTGGTGGGCCTGGAGAAGGCCCAGGGAAACCCGAACTTCGCCACCCTCGTCCGGCTGGCCGACACCCTCGGCGTCTCCGTCTCCGCCCTGCTGGAGGGCCCGGCCGAAGGACGCGTCCGGGTCGTGACCGCCGACGCCGTCGCGCCCCTCTGGACCGGAAGGCTCGGTAGCGAGGCCCGGCTCATGCTCACGACCTCGGGCCCGGCCCCGGTCGAGGTGTGGCGCTGGACGCTGGAACCGGGCGAGGAGTACCCCAGCCATCCGCACCAGGCCGGTGTCGTCGAGACCGTCAGCGTCACCTCCGGCCGGATGACCCTGGTCGTCGACGGCACGGAACACCCCGTCGAGGCCGGACAGACCGCGAGCTTCGACGGCGACGTCGCCCACGCCTACCGCGGCGCGGGCGAGTCGACCTGCCACCTGATCATGACCGTCCACCTGCCGCCCGGTCCCGCCGCCTGAACATGACCGACCACCGCCGCGCGATCCCGCCGCCTGACGCGGAGCCGCCTCAGCGCTCCCGGGCGAGGAAGGCGGGCCGCAGGGACGCGTCCACCGGGTCGTAGTACCGGTGGAAGACCGGCGTCGTGGAGCCGGACACCGGCGGGACGATCCAGCTCCAGTCGGCGGGCGTGGGCCTCCCGTGCCGGCTCTCCCGCGCGATGTGCCGCAGGAACCGCTCCGACTCGGTGTGATGGTCCGCCATCGTCACCCCCGCCACCTGGAAGGAGTGCAGCACCGCCACGTTGAGCTCGACGAGGGCCCGGTCCCGCCACAGCGTGCGCTCCGAGGAGCGGTCGAGCCCCAGCCGGTCGGCGACCACCGGCAGGAGGTCGTACCGCCCGGCGTCGGCGAGGTTGCGGGCGCCTATCTCCGTCCCCATGTACCAGCCGTTGAACGGCGCCGCCGGATAACGCACCCCGCCGATCTCCAGCGTCATGTCGCTGATCGCCGGCACCGCGTACCAGCGCAGCCCCAGCTCCGCGAACCACGGGTGGTCCGGATGTCCGAGCGGCACCTCCAGCACGGCGCCGTCCGGCAGTTCGTACCACTCCGGTCGCGCGCCCGGACGCTCCTCCACCATCAACGGCAGCACCTGGAAGGCCTCTTCGTCGCGCTTCCACCCAAGGTCGCGGGCGCGGGCGGTCGACGCGGCGGCGCGCGGGTCGCCGATCCAGCGGCCCTCGGGGGTGAGGTGCCCCGCGTAACGCACCAGTTGGTCGTTGACGATACGCGGCGCCGGACGGCCCGGCCGGTCGGGTGCGAACACCGAGATCACCGGGCGTATCCGGCCGCCGTTCCCAGCGGTCCGCAGGTGCTCGAAGCAGTGCGCGGCGATGTCGTCGGCCGACGTGACGTGCCGCAGGTCGCGCACCACGAGGCTGCGCCAGTAGAGCCTGCCGATGCAGCGGGCCGCGTTGCGCCACGCGACACGGGCGCCGAAGGAGAGCTCGGCCGGAGTGTGCTCGTACGTGCCGGTCCGCTCGATCTCGGCCAGCACCTCGCGGATCCTGCGCTCCACACCCCCGGCGCAGGCCTCGGGTTGCTCGCGATGGAACTGCCGGAGGAACGCCTCCGCTTCCCGATGGTCCGTCACATGCGGTGCAGGCAGGGGATTTCGGCTCCGCGACTCGTCGGGCGCGGAGGTGAACGGACAGGTGCCGGCAACGGCGGCCTTGCGGCGGCGCCTCAGACTGAAGACCAAGGTGTTCCTCCCGCCCACAGGACTACCGCACGGGTCCGCACGACTGTGGAGAGTAGAAGGAGTTGGGGTGCAGGGAGGCCTCGTGCTGATAAGGTGCCCGGCCACTCCGACGACCTCGGATCCCCGGGCCTCCGACGCCGCAGGACCTCAGAGCCCCGCCACCTTTCCCGTCGCCGAGAGCTCGTACACCAGGGTGACCGTGCGCCGGCCGCCGGGCGGCAGGGAGACGTCCCAGCGGGCGATGCCCTCGGCGTCGAGCGTGTCGGGCGGCGGGGAGCAGGCCTCCTTGCGCAGGCGTACCTCCACCGCCGAGACCTCGGAGACCGGGATCCGCTCCCGCAGGACCACCACCCGGTCGTCCCGCTCCCCGGGCGCCGAGAACCGGGACAGGTGCAGCCGGACCGTCCGGGTGACCACGGTCCGCTGCGTGAGGCCGGTGGTGTCGCGGGACTCCTCGGCGTACCGCACCACCCGGTGGTCGTCGCGGCTTCCGAAGGCGAGCTCGACGGCGGCTCCGGGGGCCGTGAAGTCCAGCGTGCCGCGGCCGGTGAACCCGCTGCCCCGGACCAGGTCCACGGGCCCGGCGAGCAGCGCGTGGCCGGACAGGTTGTCGCACCGCACCACCTGGGTGACCAGCGGGGACAGTTCGGGCGAGCAGGTGTACTCGCTGCTCGCGGCCGTCGTGAACGCCGAGACCGGCACCCGGTGGGCCCGGCCGTCCCCGCGCACGGAGACCGGGGCGGGGGAGTGGAGGACCCTCGCCTCGCCGCCGTCGTCCACGCCCGGAAGCCCCAGCACGGGGGCCGGTCCGAGGGTCGAGATCTCCTCCTCGCGCAGTTCGACGTCGATCGTGCGGCGCTCCGCCGCTGTGCGGTCCTTGAGCGTCAGCCGGTCCTCGACCAGCCGTGGCGGATCCGAGGCGTGCGCCGACCGGGCCGTCGACAGCGTCAGCCGGACGTCCGACCAGTCCTCGCCGGTGCGCTGCCAGACCACGGCGTCGGTCTCCAGGGTCAGGGAGTCCCCGTCGAGTACGGCTCGGTAGGCGGGCCGCCACAGCGCGCACGGGGTGAGGTGGCTGAGCCGCAGGCGGGCGGGCCCGGCCTCCGAGGAATCCACGGTCAGCTCGACATGGGCGACGAGTTCGGCGGGCTCCTCCTCGGCGAGTTCCATGGCCCGCCGGGTCTCGGCGAGTGCGGCGGTGAGCGTGGTCAACCGGGCTTCCACGGCGCGCAGTTCCTCGCCGTACGTGTCACGTTCGGCGTCCACGCGGTCCAGTTCGCGGCCCCAGCGCGCCCTTTCGGACTCACCGGAACCGGCGCCCTCGCCTATCTCCCGCAGCAGGTCGGCGGTGAGCCGGCCGAGCAGGTCGAGGCGGACTCGAACACGGTCGCGGCGCTGCTCCTCGGCGAGGCGCTCCTCTTCGAGGGCGTGCTCGCGCCGGCGGAGGGGCGAGTCGTCACCGGTGGGCGGCAGCGGCCCGCGCGGTGTCCAGGTGCGGACGATCCGCACGTCGAGGACGGTGGCCTGACGGCCGGAGGTCAACTCGGCGTGGAGGGTGCGGTCGACGGCCAGCGCGCTGACCGGACCGAGGCGCAGGCGCTGGACGCCGGCCCCGAGATCGAGCTCGGCGGTGCGCTCGACGTGGGCGCGGTCCTCCAGGCAGGTGACGGCGGTGACGGGAAGGGCGATCGGCCTCGGTTCCGTGGACATGGCGTGCGTCAGCTCCTGCGGTTGCCGTCGACCAGGGCCTTGCCGGCCGGGATGCGGATCTCGTAACCGCCGTCGAGCGCGGCGGTGCCCCCGGCGGGCAGCTCCACCCGCCAGACGCGGGTGCCGGGGGCGTGGCGCTCCGGCGCGGCGCCGTCCTCGGGCGCCGTCCAGTCGGCGCGCTCCTCGATGCGGACGTCCGCGTCGGAGGTGACCGGCACCCGCTCGTGGACCTCGACGGTGACAGGGGCCGCGAGGCGGTTGGCCAGTTCCACGTGGACGCGGTGGTCGAGCACGGTGACGTTGTTGCGCAGGCCCGCCGTCGACTCCCTCAGGTGCGTGCGGCGGGTGACGCGGATGCCCTCGGCCGGCCCGAGCCCCAGCCGGCGGACGCCGCCGGGCGCGAGCGTCGGCAGGGCGGCGGTCAGCAGGAAGTCGTCGTCGACGGTGACCTCGACCGGGCCGGCGAGGAGCGCCTGATCGGTGGCGTTGCAGACAGCGAGCGTCGCGTACACCGTGGGCTCCACGGACGGTACGCAGAGGTGCTCGGCGCGCAGACCGACCGGGATCTCGCCGACGGTGACGGTGTGCCAGGTGCCGTCCGAGGGGACGTCGGCACGGGCGGCGGCGTCGAAGCGGTGGTCGAACGAGCCCGCCGACTCCCGGGGGCGCACGGCGTGTTCGGGCAGCGGCAGCGCGGCCACCGTCTCGGCGCGGCGGCGGTACTCGGCCGCCACGGCGTCGAAGGGGGAGCCGGGGAACAGCCGCCCGCGGCGGCCTTCCGGCTCCTCGGGGCCGGACAGGACGAGGGCCGCGTAGTCGAGTTCGGCGCCGCTCGGCCGCGGCGGACCGGCGGGGGGCGGCTGCGGCGGTGGCGGCGCCGCGCCCGGAGCCGCGGGGGCCAGGGCGGCGGGGGCGCCGGGGAAGGCCGCGCCCCCGCCCCGCGGCCGGCCGGCCGGTTGTGGGGCCGGAGCGCCGGCGAAGGCCGCTGGAGCGGAACCGTACCCCCCACCGGGCTGCGGAAGCCCCGTGAAGGGACCGCCGACGCTCGGCGGCGGCGGAGGAGGAGGCGGTGGCGGTCCCGGAGTCGATACGGGAGCGGGCGCCGCCACAGGGGGCGGCACGGAGCCTCCGGCGACCGCGGCCCCGAAGGGCTGCGGTGCCGGGCCGGCCGCCTCGTACCCGCTGAACAGGTCGGCGAGCCCCACCGGGGGTTCGCGCCAGCCGGACGGCGCGGGCGCGGCCTGCCGGCGTCCGATCCGGATCGAGCGGAGTGCCGGCAGGTCGGTGCGGCGCCGCAGGTCGGCGGTGGCCAGGGCGATGCGCACCCCGGTCCAGTCCTCACCGGTGCGCTGGGCGACCGAGGCACGCAGCACCAGTCGGCCGCTGCCGTCGCCCTGACGGTGGCCGAGGCGGTACGTCGGCACCCAGACGGCGCCCGGAACGCCGTACTCCAGCTCCAGCTTCACCTCCTGCGCCGCGCCGGCGCCGTCGAGGGTCAGGGCGGCCAAGACCCGCGTCTCGACATGAGCCGACGGCGCGGCGGGGGAGGCGCGGTCGAACCGGTCCGAGGCGACGTCGAGCTCGTGCTCGGCGAGCCGCAGCGCCTCGTCGAGCTCGGTGAGGCGGGCGTGGAGCGCCGTCAGCCGCTCGTCGACGAAGTCGGCCAGCTCCAGCCACGCGTCGACCGGGGTACGCCGGTGCGGGTCCTCGCGCTTGCGGGCCGGCGGAACCGGCCGCAGGCCGCCGACCTCCTCGATCAGGGCCAGCTGCCGGTCACGGCGCGCCCGCGCCGCCGCGTACGCCCCACGCAGCCGGTCCACCTCGCCCCGCGAGGCGTCGGCCGCGCCGTCGGCGCCGGGCTCCGCCTCGACCTCCACGCGCGCCTCCGTGACCCGCGCGCCGGAGGCGCCCACGACCCGGGCCCGCAGCGAACCGGGGTCGAGCGAGCGGGGCAGACCCGTCACCCGCACCCGGCCGTCCGGCGGCACGGTGCCCCGGGCCAGGCGTCGGCAGAGCGCGCCCTGCGCGTACACCACGACCGAGTCGAGAGCCGACTCCCACCTGCGCGCCGTCCCCGCTGCCATGTGCGCCCCCGCCCTGTCGTCGTCGGCCGAAGCCTACGCCCCGGCTACGACAGCGCCAGAGCCGCTCCGACCTCGCCCGCCAGCGCGACCGGGTCGCCGACCGGTGCCGTCGGGTAGGTCTGGTGCCCGCGTGCCCAGGCGTCGTCCCGCGCGAACCAGTCGATGGCGACCGGCGCCGTGCCCCGTACGAGCGCGGTGTCGAGGCTCGCGAAGTACGCGGCCCAGCGCGGCGCGTACACGTCCTGGACGAGACCCGACCACTCACGGTTGGCGTAGTCGCGCAGGCCGCCGGACTCGCTCGGCCCCCGGTCGGCCCAGGTGGTGAGGATCGAGCGGGCGTCGTACTCGAGCCGGTCGCGCTCGGCCCCGTCCGCGCCCCAGGAGCGGGCGTCGGCGAGCCACGGACCGAGCAGCAGACGGCGGTCGGAGGCGACGAGTCGCCCGAGCAGCTCCTCGTCGGAGTTCCACTCGCGCACCAGCGCCCGGAAGCCCTCCAGATCCCGTGCCTCGTACGCGGCTCTGACGCGCGGCAGCAGGGCACGGCCGCGGTTCGTGAGCGCCTGCCGTGCCACGTCCACCACGTCGAAGCGGTACGCGTCCGTGCTGCGCAGCGCCGGAGCCACCTTGAGCAGCTCCGCCAGGGCGCGCTCCACCGTCACGGCCTCGTACCGCATGGCGGCCGGGCTCCAGCGCGCCGCCCTGGACGCCGTCAGGCTCGGGCGCGCGGTGAAGAGGCTGTCCTGCGGCTCGCTCCACGTCCCCGAGGCACCGCTGTACGGGCCGAGCCGCAGCTGCTCCCACGCGGCGGCCGCGTGCGGGTCGGCCCCGCCGTAGCGCCGGGCCGCGTAGGCCGCGAACCAGGCGCGCTGGTCCACCGGGCCAGGTTGCCAGGCGAGCTCGGTGAACAGGTCGAACGCGGCGGGGTTCCCGCCGGTCCCCTCCGGGAGGTAGGCGATGCCGCGCAGCGCGCTGTCGGACCTGGTCAGCCAGGCGTGGAAGCGGTCCGTCCACACACCGGTGTTGGCGCCCAGGGTGGTGTGGCCGCCGAAGTTGGCGATCGACCCGAACGCGTAGGGCGTACCGCCCCACTGCGTCTCGCGGTCGAGCCCCTCGTAGCGGTCGGAGAGGCCGTCGACGATCAGCACCCGGCTCCGGTCCACGCCGCTGAGAAGCGTCGCGGAAGGGTTCTTCTGCCAGCCGAGCATGACCCAGGTGGCGCCGGGATGCGCGGCGTCCAGCGCCCGTTGGACCGCCTCCGCCGCCCGCGCGACATCGACGGGACCGGGCGTGCCGCCCTCGTGCAGCAGGTCCATCTTGAACATGTCGCTGTCACCGAACCGGTTCCGCTGCAGCCGGTAGTAGACGGCGGCCAGTTCCTCGAAGACCGGTCCGGTCGGATCCAGCCAGTCGGGCCGCGCGAATCCGACCCACGAGCCCTGCGGGACGGTGACCGCACCGGGGTTCCGGGCGGCGAAACCCGGCGGCACCGTGCCGAAGAACCCCGGAAGGACAGGCGTCATCCCCAGCGAACGCAGGTGTCCCGCGATCCTGCTCCCCAGCGCCGCCCGGGCCTCGATCAGCCCCTCGGACACCGGCCCGCCGTAGCCCGACATGTTCTGCAGCAGCCACCAGGCCTGGTGCGCGGGGCCGGGGATCCAGGCGCGCAACTCCGCCGCGTCATAGCCGAAGCTCTGAAGTGCCCGGTAGTACGGATATTCGGCTCCCGTCGGCACGAAGACCTCGTTCACGCCGTGCAGCGCCATCAGATCGATGTCGCGCCGGTACGAGGCGAAGTCGCGGTAAGGGCCGGAATAGCCCTCGTCGGTGTCGTTCAGTGCGTACCGGTGGGGCACGGCCGCCGACCGGGTGATCGTGCCGGGCACCGCGGGGAGCGTGACCGGCAGGCGGCCGACGCTCTCGCCCGGCCAGCCGATGTCCACCCCCGCGACCCGCTCCAGATACCAGCCCACGCCGGTGAGCAGTGTGGCCGGGGAGGTGCCCCTCACCTGGATCGCGCCCGCCCTGCCGGAGACCGAGAAGTAGTCCCCGGAATCGGTTTCCCCGACCGGGATCAGCGTGAACTGCGCCGCCCGGGAGGGCAGCAGGCGCTCCAGGCTCGCCCGGGCGGGCCCCGGATCGAAGGCGGGCGCGGCGGCGGAGGCGGCGGCCCCCGGCGGGACCGGCACACCGGGCGCGGCGGCGGTCACGACGGCGAGCACCGTGACGACGAGGGTGTTGCGGCAACGACGGATCAGGCTGCTGCCCATCTGACTCCCTGCTCGAACAGGACGACGACACAGGGCCTGACTCTCGGACCATGCCGGGAGCGCGGGGCCCTGATCCGGCCTGGTCCGGAAGACAGGTCCTGGGGCGACCACTCTCCGACGCCCCGCGCCCCCGGCCACGCAAGCGGAGCCGGGAGAACCACGAGGCTCATCCTTGTGGGTGCGCGCGTTCGAGTCGAGGGTGCGAGCCGATCCGCGCTCCGTGTGGTGGGCTGCCCACACCCGAAGTGACCGATCCACGGGAGTGACGCCTTGACCGTCTCCGTCGTCCTCTTCACCTCCGACCTCCGCCTGCACGACCAGCCGGTCCTGCGCGCCGCTCTGGAGTCCGCGCACGAGACCGTGCCGCTGTTCGTCCGCGACCCCGCCGTGGACCGCGCGGGATTCGCGGCACCCAACCGGCTCGCCTTCCTCGCGGACTGCCTGACCGACCTCGACGCCGGGCTGCGCGAGCGCGGCGGCCGCCTCGTCGTCCACACCGGCGACACCGTGACCGAGGTGTGCGCCGTGGCACGGCGGACCGGGGCCGCCGAGGTGCACCTGGCCGCCGGTCACTCGGCGTTCGCCCGCGCCCGGGAGGACCGGCTGCGGCGCGCCCTGGAAGCCGACGGGCGCCACCTGCGCGTGCACGACGCGGTGACCACCGTCGTGCCGCCGGGCGACGTCACCCCACAGGGCTCCGACCACTTCGCCGTCTTCACCCCCTACTTCAGGCGCTGGTCCGCCCCGCCGCTCCGCACTCCCCTCGCGACCCCGCGCTCGGTACGGGTGCCCTCCGGGCTGCGCTCCGAGGCGCTGCCCGCCCGGGCCTCCGTGGCGAACGTCTCCGCCGGCCTCGCCACGGGCGGGGAGACCGAGGGACGACGGAGGCTCGCGACCTGGCTCTCCCGTCACGCCGACGCGTACGGGACGGGCCACGACGACCTCGCGGGTGACACGACCTCGCGCCTCTCCCCGTACCTCCACTTCGGTGCCGTCTCGGCGACCGAGGCCGTCCACCGGGCGCGGGCCCGCGGCGGCGCCGGCGCCGAGGCCTTCGTGCGGCAGCTGTGCTGGCGGGACTTCCACCAGCAGGTGCTCGCCGCGCGACCCGAGACCGCACACGAGGACTACCGGACCCGGAACGACCGCTGGCGGCGCGGCGCGGAGGCCGAGGCGGACCTGCGGGCCTGGCGGGACGGCCGGACCGGCTACCCCGTCGTGGACGCCGCCATGCGGCAACTCCTCCACGAGGGCTGGACGCACAACCGGGGCCGCCTCCTCGCCGCCTCCTTCCTGACCAAGACGCTCTACATCGACTGGCGGGAGGGCGCCCGGCACTTCCTCGACCTCCTCGTCGACGGTGACGTCGCCGAGAACCAGCTGAACTGGCAGTGGGTGGCCGGGACGGGCACCGACACCCGCCCCCACCGGGTCCTCAACCCCGTCCTCCAGGCCAAGCGGTACGACCCCGCCGGCGCCTACGTCCGCCGCTGGGTCCCGGAGCTCGCCGCGCTTCCCGGCGCGTCGATCCACGAACCCTGGCGGTTCAAGGGCCCGGACCGGGCCGCGTACGACTACCCCGAACCCCTCGTGGACCTGGCCGAGGGCCTCGCCCGCTTCCGGCTGGCCCGCGGCAGATAGGCGGCCCTGCGAGTCCGGGGCAGCGGGCGGCCGGGCGGCGCGAGGGCGACGGCGGTGTATCTGACACCCCGTACGCCTGGCAGACTGCGGGCCTCACTCTCGTCCCGCCCTCGCGACTCCAGGAGGCCCCCATGGCGCAGCGGCCCGGTCACGCCGCCCGCACGAGGTACCACCCCCGGCCGGCGCGCCGGTGCGCGAGCGGGAAGGCCGCGCGATGAGCCGGTGCCCCACCCGGCGGGCGGATCCGACCGCGCTCCTGGTCCGCAGTGCGCCCGCCGTGCCCACGGCCGCCGTGCTGCTGCTCCACGGCGGCCGCGCCGAGGGGCCCGAGCCGCCGCCCTCCCTCAACCTGCCGGCCCTGCGCATGCGCCCCTTCGCGGGCGCCGTGTCCCGGGCCGTCCGGGGCCGGGGCGTGCTGATCGCCGAGGTGCGCTACCGCCACCGCGGCTGGAACGGCGCGCGCGCCGACGCCGCCCGGGACGCCGAGGCCGCCCTCGGGCAGCTCCGGGAACAGGCCGGGCCCGTGCCCGTCGTGCTCATCGGCCACTCCATGGGAGGCCGGGCCGCCCTCCGCGCGGCGGGCGACCCCGCCGTGCGCGGCGTCGTCGCCCTCGCGCCCTGGTGCCCCGCCGAGGAGCCCGTGGACCACCTCGGCGGCCGCCGGCTCTACCTGCTCCACGACGAGACCGACCGGGTCACCTCGGCCCGGCAGTCCTGGGAGTTCGTCCGGCGGGCCCGGGCGGCGGGCGCCGACGCGGCGGGCATTCCCATGCCGACCGGCGGCCACGCCATGCTCCGGGGCGCCGACCTGTGGCACCGGCGCGCGGCCGAACTCACCGCGGCGCTGCTCGCGCACGGCTGAGTCCGGGGTCGCACGGACCCCCGGATCCCGACGCGCGACTTCCGACCCGACTCGATCAGTCCTGGCCGACGCGATCAGTCCCCGCCGGCGGGGGCGGTCCGCTCCCGAAGGCCGCGGATCGCCCCCCCGCCCGGCTCAGCGGGCGTGGCGGCCGCGCGGATCCGGCCGGGAGTCCAGGCCGAGAACGGCCGTGAGGGCGGCCCGCACGGCCGACTCCGGGTCCTCCGACGTCCCCTCGGACCGCCAGGCGACGAACCCGTCCGGGCGGACGAGGACCGCACCGTTCACGGTGACGCCATGGGCTTCCGCCCAGTCCCCGCCATCCACGGGCGAGAGCTCCGCGTCCGGCCCGTCGCCGATCCGGTACGACTCCAGGGGCACCCCGAGCCGCTCGGCGACGCGCGCCGCCGCCGTGTGCCAGCCGCCGATGGCCCCCGCCGAACTCAGCAGCACCGGAGTCCGCTCGTACAGGTCCAGGGTGGAGATCCGCTCACCCGCCCGGCTCAGCCACAGATGCGGCGCCCGGCTGCCGGGCTCGCCCGTCAGCCGCAGCGCGTCCGGGACGACCGGCACCGCCGGGTCCGCGCCCACGACCGCGCCACGCGGATAGCGGTAGCCCAGCGCGACGTTGAGGATCCCGCCCCGCTTCCCGCCCGGACCGCCCGCCCCCGGCTCGGGAGCGTACCCGGGGTGACTGTGCTCGACCGACCGCGACGAGGCACGGGCGCTCGTCGCCTCCGCGACCGGGCGGCGCTCCGCGTCGTAGGACGCGAGCAGGTCGGGACCGGCCCAGCCGCCCAGCACCGCCGAGAGCTTCCAGGCCAGGTTGTGCGCGTCCTGGATGCCGGTGTTGGAGCCGAAGGCCCCCGTCGGCGGCATCTCGTGCGCCGAGTCGCCGACCAGGAACACCCGCCCGTCCGCGTACCGCTCGGCGATCCGCTCGGCCGCGTGCCACGGCGCCCTGCCCGTGATCTCGACGTGCAGATCCGGCACTCCCACGGCCCGCCGGATGTGCTCCCTGCACCGCTCGTCCGTGAACTCCTCCAGCGTCTCGCCGAGTTCGGGGTGCCACGGGGCGTGGAACACCCACCGCTCGCCGTTGTCCACCGGGAGAAGAGCGCCGTCCCCCTCCGGGGACGTGAGGTAGCAGACGATGAAGCGCCGGTCGCCGACCACGGCCGCGAGCTCGCGCGACACGAACGTGATGCTCACGTTGTGGAACAGGTCCCCGGGGCCGGTCTGCCCGATGCCCAGCTGCTCGCGCACGGGGCTGCGCGGTCCGTCCGCCGCGACGAGGTAGTCCGCCAGCACGGTGGTGTGCTCACCGGTCTCCCGGCTCTTGATCCGCGCGGTCACCCCCTCGGCGTCCTGCTCGAACGACATCAGCTCGGTCGAGTACCGCAGATCGCCTCCCAGCGCCCGCGCGCTCTCCAGCAGCACCGGTTCGAGATCGTTCTGGCTGCACAGACACCATTCGGCGGGGCTGAACCGCGCCAGGCCGCCGCCGGGGTCGATCTCCCTGAACAGCCACTCGCCGGCATCGCCCACCAGGCTCGGCGCCTGCAGGATCCCGTTGTTCGACGACAGGACCTTCGCGGCCTCGTGGATGCGCTGCCGGACACCGGCGCCGCGGAACACCTCCATGGTCCGCACGTTGTTCCCGCGTCCCCGCGGGTGGATCGACGTGCCCGCATGGCGCTCCACGAGCATGTGCGGCACACCGAGCCGCCCCAGGAAGAGCGAGGTGGACAGGCCCACCAGGGAGCCGCCCACGATGAGGACGGGCGTGCGGTGTCCGAGCTCACCGGTCGCTTCGCTTCGGTTCATCGATGGCCTCCAGCGTCACCGGTGACGCGGGTCGGGGATGGGATGCAGATGCCTGCCCTCCCGAGCCCCGGACCGTGCGCGAGAGGCACCCGAATGACGCGCGGTTCACTCATCCGCCCCGTGGGGCTCGCGGGAAACGCGGGCCCGCGCCAACGTTCGGTACATGACGACCCCGGCCTACCGAGCCAGGCGGTCCCTCCCCGCTCTCGCAGACGAGAAGAGGTGCGCCGTATGACCAGCGCGGCACGCATTTCACAGTCGGTGTTCGACGGTTCCAGGCTGCGGGTGATCCTGCTGCTCGACCTGTACGACGGAGCCCAGCAGCAGTTCCTCGAAGCGTACGAGGTCATGCGCAAGCAGGTGGCCGGCGTCCCCGGCCACATCAGCGACCAGCTCTGCCAGTCCATCGAGAACCCCTCGCAGTGGCTCATCACCAGTGAGTGGGAGAGCGCCCCGCCCTTCCTCGCCTGGGTGAACAGCGAGGAGCACGTCGAGATGGTCAAGCCCATGCACAGCTGCGTCCGGGACACCCGGTCCATGCGCTACAGCATCCTCCGGGAGACCGGCGGCCAGCGGCCGCACACACCCGAGAAGGCCACGGCCGAGCAGGTGGCGGCCCGCGTCGGCGACGGCGTGACACGCCACGCGCTCACGTTCACCGTCAAGCCCGGCTCCGAGTCCAAGGTCGCGGAGCTCCTCGCCGGGTACGAGTCGCCCGAGGCCCAGGTCGACGAGAACACCCGGCTGCGCCGGACCTCGCTGTTCATGCACGGCAACCGTGTCGTGCGGGCCGTCGAGGTGGAGGGCGACCTCCTCTCCGCGCTGCGGCACGTCGCCCGCCAGCCCGGCGTCCGGGCCGTCGAGGAGGCCATCAACCCCTACCTGGAGCAGGACCGGGACCTCACCGACCCCGAGTCGGCCCGCGTCTTCTTCACCCGCGCGGCCCTCCCGGCCGTGCACCACGTGGTCTCGGCCCGCCCCGAGCCGGCCGTACTGCGGCGCCACGCCCTGTACTACCCGGCGGAGAAGGGCCGCGGCACGGACCTGGCGCGGCTCCTCGCCCAGCAGGACGCGGCGGCGGCCGACGACCCCGCCAGCCCCGTGTACGGCAGCACCGTCTTCCAGCGCGACGACGTCGTGGTGCGGCTCGTCGACGTCGAGGGCGAACTCGATCTGGACCCGGCCGCCGCTCTCGGCGTCAAGGGCGCCGGAAAGGCCCGGGAACTCGAGCGTCTCCTCGACGGCGCCGCGATCGGCGTCGAGGGATCGCTGGAGACCGAGCGCAACCTCAACCGGCTCCTGTCGCACGCCGACATGCTGCCCGTCACCGACCGCCGCTCGGCCGGCTCCTGAGAGGAGCGCCCCGGGCCACCGGCTCGACTCTCCGGAGCCGGCCCCGGGCCTCCGGCTCGACCGCTCCTCGGGAGCGGACCCCGGGCCTCCGGCCCCCGCACGTCCGTCACACGTCACCGCCACACCCGGAGGTATCAACCATGCTCCAGCAGCCACCGCGCATCGTGAACCTGAGCGACACGGAACCCAACCGCAGACGCGGAGGTGACCTGCGGGCCATGCTCACGCCCGCCACCGTGGGCTCCACCAGCGGGTTCATGGGGCTGGCCATCGTCCAGCCGGGTGACCGCATCGGCGAGCACTACCACCCGTACTCCGAGGAGTTCGTGTACGTCGTCCAGGGCCTGCTCGAAGTGGACCTGGACGGCGAGACGCACACCCTCGTGCCGGACCAGGGCCTGCTGATCCCGATCGACGTCCGCCACCGCTTCCGCAACGTCGGTGACGTGGAGGCCCGCATGGTCTTCCACCTGGGCCCCCTCGCTCCGCACCCCAGTCTCGGCCACGTCGACACCGAGGCCACCGGAGCCGATCGGGCGCTCGAGCGGGAGGGGGCCCTCGAGTGACCCGGCGCGTGGCCGTCACCGGCATCGGCGTGGTCGCCCCGGGCGGCGCCGGCACCGCGGCCTTCTGGGACCTCCTCGCCCAGGGACGTACGGCGACCCGTGGCATCACCCTGTTCGACCCCGCCGGCCTGCGCTCCCGCATCGCCGCCGAGTGCGACTTCGACCCGGACGCCCACGGCCTCTCCCCGGAACTGAGCCGGCACGCCGACCGGTACATCCAGTTCGCCGCCGTCGCGGCGGACGAAGCCGTACGCGACTCCGGGCTCGACTCCGCCACCGAGGACCCCTGGCGCGTCGGCGTCAGCCTCGGCAGCGCCGTCGGCGGCACCACCCGCCTGGAGCACGACTACGTCCTGGTGAGCGAGCGCGGACAGCGCTGGGACGTCGACCACCGCGCCGCCGACCCGAAGCTGCACCTGGCGTTCGCGCCCAGCACGCTCGCCTCCGTGGTCGCCGAGCAGTTCGGGGCCCGCGGCCCGGTGCAGACCGTCTCCACCGGCTGCACCTCCGGCCTCGACGCCGTCGGCTACGCCTTCCACACCATCGAGGAGGGCCGGGCGGACGTCGTCATAGCCGGTGCGTCGGACTCCCCGATCTCCCCGATCACCATGGCCTGCTTCGACGCGATCAAGGCCACGTCGCCCGACAACGACGACCCCGAGCACGCCTCCAAACCCTTCGACAACCGCCGCAACGGCTTCGTCATGGGAGAAGGCGCGGCGGTCCTCGTCCTGGAGGAGTACGAGCACGCCAGGGCCCGCGACGCGCACATCTACTGCGAGATCAGCGGCTACGCCACGTACGGCAACGCCTACCACATGACCGGCCTGACCGGGGAGGGAGTGGAGATGGCCCGGGCGATCGACACCGCGCTCGCCCAGGCCAGGCTCGATCCCACGTCGATCGACTACGTCAACGCGCACGGCTCGGGCACCCGCCAGAACGACCGGCACGAGACCGCCGCCGTCAAGCGGTCCCTGGGCGCCCACGCGTACGACACGCCCATGAGCTCCATCAAATCCATGGTGGGCCACTCGCTCGGCGCGATCGGCGCGATAGAGGTCGCCGCCTGCGTACTCGCCCTGAAGCACCAGGTGGTGCCCCCGACCGCCAACTACGAGATCCCCGACCCCGAGTGCGACCTGGACTACGTGCCGCGCACCGCCCGCCCCCGGAAGCTGAGGAACGTGCTCTCCGTCGGCAGCGGCTTCGGCGGCTTCCAGTCCGCCGTGCTCCTGACCGGGCCGGGCGGGAGGACACGATGAGCACACAGCGTCCACCACGGGCGGTCGTCACCGGCATCGGTGTGATCGCCCCCAACGGACTGCGCTCCGACGCGTACTGGAAGTCCGTCCGGGAAGGCCTCGGCGTCCTGGACCGGATCACCCGCGAGGGCTGCGAACACCTGCCCCTCAAGGTCGCGGGCCAGGTCGAGGGCTTCGACGCCTCGGCCCTCATCGACGAGCGCTTCCTCGTCCAGACCGACCGGTTCACCCACTACGCCATGGCCGCGGCGGCGCTCGCCCTCGACGAGGCCGGGCTCAGCGGCCACGAGGACGGACCCGAGGAGCCCTTCTCCATCGGCGTCGTCACCGCCGCCGGATCGGGCGGGGGCGAGTTCGGCCAGCGCGAGCTGCAGAAACTGTGGGGACAGGGCTCCAAGTTCGTCGGCCCGTACCAGTCCATCGCCTGGTTCTACGCCGCGAGCACCGGCCAGATCTCCATCCGGCACGGCTTCAAGGGCCCGTGCGGAGTGGTCGCCAGCGACGAGGCCGGCGGCCTGGACTCGATCGCCCACGCCGCCCGCGCCGTCCGGCGGGGGACCGGCGCGGTGGTCGTCGGAGCCGCGGAGGCGCCCCTCGCCCCGTACTCGATGGTGTGCCAGCTCGGTTACCGGGAGCTGAGCACCGTCGACGACCCGGACCGCGCCTACCGTCCCTTCACCGCGAAGGCCTCCGGCTTCGTCCCCGCCGAGGGCGGCGCCATGCTCGTCGTCGAGGACGAGACCCGCGCCCTCGACCGGGGCGCGACGGTACGGGCCACCGTCGCCGGCCACGGCGCCACCTTCACCGGCGCCTCCCGCTGGAAGGAGTCCCGGGAGGGACTCGCCCGCGCCATCCGGGTCGCCCTCGACGAGGCCGGCTGCGCCCCGGAGGAGATCGACGTCGTCTTCCCCGACGCCCTCGGCGTACCGGAGGCGGACCGCGCCGAAGCCCTGGCCATCGCCGACGCCCTGGGCTCGCACGCCACGCGCGTCCCGGTGACGGCACCCAAGACCGGCTATGGCCGGGCCTACTGCGGGGCACCCGTCCTCGACACCGCGGCCGCCGTGCTCGCCATGGAACACGGCCTGGTGCCCCCGACCCCCAACGTGTTCGACGTCGACTGCGACCTCGACGTCGTCATGTCCGCAGCCCGGCCCGCCGAGCTGCGCACGGCCCTCGTCCTCAGCAGGGGACTCATGGGATCCAACGCGGCGCTCGTCGTGCGCCGCGGTGGCGGACTCGCCCGCTAGGACCGGGCGAGGAAGGAGAAACGCAATGATCACCACGGAACTCACCTTCGGCGACCTGGCCGCGCTGATGAAGCAGTCGGCCGGCGTCACCGTCGACCCCGCACAGCTCGAAGGGGACCCCGAGACCCCCTTCAGCAGCCTCGGCGTCGACTCGCTCGGCCTGCTCGGCATCGTCGGTGAGCTGGAGAACCGCCACGGGGTGGCACTGCCCACCGACGCCGAGCGCTGCAAGACGCCGGCCGAGTTCGTCGCCCTCGTCAACCACACCCTCGCAGGAGTCTGACGTGTCCGGACACACCGACAACAGCATCACCATCGACGCCCCCTTCGACCTCGTCTGGGACATCACCAACGACATCGAGAACTGGCCGCGGCTCTTCAGTGAGTACGCCTCCGTCGAGATCCTCGAACGAGACGGCGACACGACCACCTTCCGCCTGACCATGCACCCCGACGAGAACGGGACGGTCTGGAGCTGGGTGTCGGAGCGCACCATGGACCGGGAGAACCGCAAGGTCCGGGCCCGCCGCGTCGAGACCGGGCCGTTCGCGCACATGAACATCGTCTGGGAGTACGAGGAGCTGCCCGGCGGCGTCCAGATGCGGTGGATCCAGGACTTCGCCATGAAGCCCGACGCCCCCGTGGACGACGCGTGGATGACGGACAACATCAACCGCAACTCCCGCACCCAGATGGCCCTCATCCGGGACCGGATCGTCCAGGCCGCGCGCCGGCGCCGGAGCGCGCCGGTCACGCCCGCCTGACGGGCGCCCGGGAAGGTCCACCCCAGGAAGGAAACCGATGCACCACGCACTGATCGTCGCCCGGATGGCGCCCGGCTCGGCGCCCGCGATCGCGGACGTGTTCGCCGACTCCGACCGCGGTGAGCTGCCGCACCTGGTCGGGGTCGCCCGGCGCAGTCTCTTCCAGTTCGGCGACGTCTACCTGCACCTCATCGAGTCCGAGCAGGACCCGGCGCCCAACGTCGCCAGGCTGGCCGGCCACCCCGAGTTCCGCGACGTCAGCGAGCGCCTGTCGGCGTACGTCAGCGCGTACGACCCGACGACCTGGCGCAGCCCCAAGGACGCCATGGCGCACTGCTTCTACCGCTGGGAGCGGGACGCCGGCTCCTGAGCCGGGAATCCGGTGAAACCGAGGCCGCCCGCCCCGCGCAAGACGCGGAGCGGGCGGCCTCGGTTCGCCGGGGTTCTGCCGGTCAGCCGGGCACGGTGCACTCGAAGGCGTGGAGGTACGCGTTGACCGGACGGATCTCGCCGATGACCAGCCCGGCGGCCGTGATCCGGTCCACCATGCTCTGCCGGGTGTGCTTCGCACCGCCGACGTTGAGCAGCAGCAGCAGGTCCATGGCCGTCGTGAACCGCATCGACGGGGTGTCGTCCACGAGGTTCTCGATGACGACGACGCGGGCGCCGGGCTTCGCGGCCTTCCGGACGTTCGCCAGGCACCTGCGGGTGCTGTCGTCGTCCCACTCGAGGATGTTCTTGATGATGTAGACGTCGGCGCGGACCGGGATGGACTCCCGGCAGTCACCGGGCTCGATCCGGACCCGGGAGGCCAGCGAGCCGCCCTCCCGCAGCCGCGGATCGGCGTTGCCGACCACCGCCGGCAGGTCGAGCAGGGTGCCGTGGAGCGCGGGGTGCTTCTCGAGGAGGCTCGCCAGGACGTGGCCCTGCCCGCCGCCGATGTCCGCGACCGAGGACGCCCCGCGCAGGTCGAGCAGTTCGGCGACGTCCTCGGCCGACTGCCTGCTCGACGTCGTCATGGCCCGGTTGAACACGTACGCGGACTCGGGTGCCTCCTCGTTGAGGTACGAGAAGAACTCCCGTTCGTAGACGTCCTCGAAGACGTTGCGGCCGGAGCGCACGGCCTCGTCGAGCTTGGGCCACACGTCCCAGGTCCAGGGCTCGGTGCACCACAGCGCGATGTAGCGCAGGCTGTGCGGGTCGTCCTCGCGCAGCAGCCGGGACATCTCCGTGTGGGCGAAGGTGCCGTCGGGCCGCTCGGTGAAGACGCCCTGGCAGGACAGGGCGCGCAACAGCCGCCGCAGGGTGCGCGGTTCGGTCTTCACCGCGGCCGCGAGGTCCTCCGCGGTCATGGGGGTGTCTCCCAGCGCGTCGGCCACGCCCAGGCGGGCGGCCGCGCGCACGGCGGCGGCGCATGCCGCGCCGAAGACGAGTTCTCTCAGCCGCATGGGCGGCGGGGGAGCGGAATCGACGGTCGTCATCTGTTCGCCTTGTCTCTGCTGTCGTGCCGTACGGGTGGGGGAGGGGAGGGTCAGCACATGCCCGCGGGCTCGGAGACGCCGCAGGTGTTGCCGCGGAAGGTGTTGGTCCTGCCGGTGTCCCGGTCGGCCAGGTCGGCGGTGCCGTTGCGCAGTGCCACGTTGTCGCGGACCTCGATCCGCTCGTTGGGGACGCCGACGAAGCTCTTGAACAGCACGATGCCGCCCGAGAGCGGCGAGCCGCCCACGTTGTCCTCGACCCTGTTGTGGGCGACGACCGTGTCCTCGGCGCCGGTGAGCACGATGCCCGAGCCCTGCAGGGCGGGCAGGCGCGGGGTCTTCGGGCACAGCTTGTTGTTGTCGTGGATGTGGTTCCGGCGCACGCTGATCGCCCCGGCGCGCGGCGTGGACTCGTCGCCCACCACGAACACGGCGGCGCAGTTGCCCGTCGCCTCGTTGTGGTCGACGGTCAGGTTCCGCAGACGGCGGACCGTGATGCCGATGCGGTTGCCGGACACGTGGTTGCCGCTGACGACCGTGCCGTGGGTGTCGGTGGCCCCTCCCTCCTCGGTGGTGGTGTTGGCCAGGAACAGCCCGGCGTCCCCGTTGCCCCGGGCGACGTTGTGACGCAGCACGCCGCGTACGGAGCGCTCCTGGGCGATGCCCCAGGTGCCGTTGGACTCGGCGGTGACCCGCTGGACCTCCAGGCGGTCGGTCCACTTGGCCCACAGGCCGTTCTTGGCGAAGCCCCTGAGGGTCAGCGAGCGCACGCGCACGTCCTCGACGGGACGGTCCTTGGTGCCGGTGACGCAGACGCCGTTGCCCGCACGGGCGCAGGGGTCGGCGCCGGGGGTCTCCGGCGGCACGATGACGGTGAGGGAGGCGCTCGAACCGCGGAGGGTCAGGCGCGAGGTGGTGATGCGGACGCTCTCCCGGTACGTGCCGGGGGCGAGGAGGACCGTGTCGCCGGGGCGCGCGGCGTCCACGGCCTTCTGGATGGATTCGCCCGGTTTCACCCGGTGCACCGTCCGGCTGACGGCCGACGGGGCGGTGGCGCCGAGCCCCGAGGCCGTGAGGGCCGCGGTGCACGCGAGGAGGGCGATCTGTCGTTTCGTCATATCGCGAAGCTATGAGCGCCCGTACCGGCCCGCCACCGCTGATCCCCCGGGCGGGCAGGGGCCGACCGGGGGCCGTGCGGGACGGCCGTACGGGCCCTGCTCCGTTCGCGTGCGGGGTGAGATCACCCGTGAGGCGGTATCACCACGGCGGTGACCTGCTGTGATGGGCGCGGGCCGAGGTGGTCGTGGTCCGGCCGGCGGGCGGCCGAACGCGCTCCTCGCGTTGCGGGGGCCACGCGCCGGCCTTTGCCTCGTGCATGGAGCACAGCACAGGTGCCGCGCGAAGGAGCCGGCCGGGAAGCTCCACCGAAGGAGAGAAGCATGCGTCGCGCACGTACCGGTCTGCAGCTCGCCCTGATCGTCGGCGCCGTCGTCCTGTCCGCCGCCCCGACGGCTCTCGCCGCCGCCGGGGAACCCGATGTCCGGGTCACCCCGCAGAACGCGGCTCCCGGCACCACCGTCACCGTCAGCACCACCGCGTGCGGCAAGGAGACCTACGGCAAGGGGGAGTCGGACGCGGGCGGCAAGTTCCACCTCCTGCCGGGCACCCGCAAGGGCGTCCTCGTCGGTGAGTTCGTGGTGCCGGACGGCGCCTCGTCCGGCACCGACACGGTCGTCCTGAAGTGCCCGCCCCGGATCAAGCAGACCGTCACCTATCGCATCTCGGGCCGACCCCACGGTGGAGTGGAGGCCGGATTCGGCTGGGCCGCCGGCGCCGCGGGGCGGCCCGGGACCGCGGCGGGCGCCGCCAGGACCGCCGCCGAGCCCGATAGGGCCGCCCCGGGGTCCGTCAAGGCGGCCGCCGACCCCACGACGGAATCGCTGGGCACCCCGCTCGCGGTCGGCGGTGTCCTGCTCGCCGGTGCCGTGGCGGGCGGGGCGGCCCACCTGCGCCGGCGTACGAGAGGAGCCCGTACCCCTGCCTGATCACCCATCTCTGATCAGCCGCGTACGACCGGGACGCCCCGCGCGCCCCGGTCGTACGCGCTTTCGCGGTCGCTGACGCAACGAAGCCAGAACGTGATCGGTTTATTTCATATTCGCTGCGGCAGTTGGTCGTTTTTATAGGCACGGAATGACCGGTGGAGGCTGTCCTTCCAGCAAGGTCACATGGCGAACCCGAACTGACTATGCTCCCCGATGTGTTGCGGCGCGCTCACAGCGAGTCATGAACGCTGGGGGCGCGCGGGCGGACCGCGGCTGCACAGGGAAGCGACCTTCGGCGCGCTCTCGAAAGCGACCCGTCGGCGCATCGCATCACCTCAGTCCGTTCGTTTCAGACGGTTTAGGGACCCCCTGATGGTTCGTGCAGGTTCAATTTCCAGATCCCGGCCCACCGTGGCCGCCCGGGTATGGCTCCTCCCTTCAGGGGCCCTGGCCGTCGCCTCCGCAATAGCGCTGCTCTTCTCCACCGCGCAGATACGGACACCGGTCGCCTGGTGCGGAATCGCCGCGGTCCTTCTGACGGCCGTCACCTCGGCCACGGCCGCGCGCCGAACTCGCGCGGTGGAGGCGGAACGGCACACGCGGGCGAGGGCCGAGGCGGCGGAGCAGCACGCCCAGCGCGAGGCCGCGCTGCTCAGGCGCCTGGCCGATCAGCACGCCGGCGTCGTCTGGCTCGCCGAGGAACTCCTCCCCGCCGCCATCGCCCGTATGCACAGGGGAGACTCCTCCTCCGAGGTCCTCAGGGCCGCCACCTTCGGCCCGCACCTGGACCCCGAGTACACCGAGGCGCTCAGAAAGGCACTGCGCGGCTGCCTGGAGGCCGTGGAGGCCGTCGAGCACAGCCGGGACGCCACCCAGCGGGCCCTCGTGGCGATCGCGCGCCGCGTCCAGGCGATCGTGCACCAGCTCGCCAAGGACCTCCACGCCATGCAGATCCTGCACGGCAACGACCTCGTGGTCTCGCGCGGCCTGCGGAACGTCGACCACCGCAACGCCCTGATCGGCCGTCTCGCGGCCAACGTCGCGGTCCTCGGCGACGCCCGGCCCGGGCGCCAGTGGCAGAAGACCATCTCGCTCTACGACATCCTGCGCGGGGCCATGTCCCGCATCGTGGACTTCCCCCGGGTGAAACTGACGTCGATCGCGCAGGTGGGGGTGGTCGGCCCCGGCGCCGAGCCGCTCATGCACCTCTTCGCCGAGCTCCTCGACAACTCCACGACGTACTCGCCGCCCCAGGCCCCCGTGGAGGTGACCGCGAGGGAGGTGCCCTCCGGGGTCGCGGTCGAGATCGAAGACCGCGGGGTAGGACTCACCGAAGAGGTCCGCCAGCGCGTCGAGCGTGTCATGGCGCAGTCGCAGAACGGGGTCGACCTCTCCAGCCTGGGCGAGCTCACCCAGCTCGGCCTCCCGGTCGTCAGTCGGCTGGCACGCCAGCACGGCTGCGAGATCGACCTGCGCACCTCCGCCTACGGAGGCGTACGGGCCGTGGTGCTGGTGCCCCGGAATCTGATCACCACCATGCCGCCGTCCACCGTGCGGATCCCGGACCACCTTCGCAGGCGTACGGGCGGCCCCGTCCTGCCCCGCCCCGCGCAGGCGCTCGACGCCCCCGCGGGCTCCGGTGAGGTCGCGAAGACCGCCAACGGGCTCCCGCAACGACGACGGGAGTCGCCCGTGCTCCCGCAGCGTCGACGCGAGTCGCCCGTCCCGACCCCGGTCGTCCAGACCGGGCCCGCGCCCGCCGACCCGGCGGACTCCCGGGGCGCCTCCCGCAAGTCCCCGGAGCCGGGACTGATGTGGGAGGCCTTCAACGGCCTCAACAGCGATCACGGGCGAGCCGTCGCCGAACCTTCCCCTTCTTCCAGCGATCCGTCAGATGAGGACGAGTAACATGCAGCCACTGCCGAACATGGACTGGATGCTCACGGACCTCGTGGGTGAAGTCCCGTACGTGCGACACGTGGTCGTCCTGTCGTCGGACGGCCTGTGCATCGGGCAGGCGAACACCGCCCCCGACACCGCCGACGCGATCGCCGCCGCCTGCTCCGGCATCCAGAGCCTGGCGCGGGCCATCGCGCAGATGTTCCCCGAGGGGGACGGATCGACGCGGTTGGTCGGGATCGAGGCCGACGGCGGCTACTTCTCCCTGATGGCGGCCGGCCCCGGCTCCTATCTCGCGGTCCTCGCCGACCCGGAAGTGGACGCCGGACTCCTCGGCCACCGCATGCGGGCACTGGTCGGCCGGATCGGCCACCACATGGCCAGCCCTCCTCGTGAGGACGTCGGGCAGGCGATGTGACATCGGAGAACCAGGCCCCCTGGAACGAAGGCCCGCACGTCCCGCTCTACGTCATCACCGGAGGCCCCGACTCCTCGGCCAAAGGCTTCAATCTCGTCACCCTCATCGCGACGAGGGCCGAGCCCGACCCCGCCATGCAGCCCGAGCAGGCGGCCGTCCTCACCCTCTGCGCGTACCCGCTGTCGGTGGCCGAACTCTCGGCGCACCTCAGCCTTCCGTTCAGCGTCGTCACCACGCTGCTCGCCCAACTCGTCGAAGAGGAACAGGTCGAGGCCATCGCACCCGTGCCGGTGGCGGCCTATCCCGAACGCGGCCTTCTGGAGGCGGTGATCCATGGACTACGCAAACTCTGACGTCATCGCCGCCGGCCGACATGACACCGACCTGCTGCTGCCCCACGGTGCAAGGGGAGTCAAGGTCGTGATCGTCGGCGGCTTCGGCGTCGGCAAGACGACCATGGTCGGGGCGGTGAGCGAGATCCCGCCCCTGACCACCGAGGAGACCATGACGCAGGCGGGCGTCGGGATCGACCACAATCCCGGCGCCCGGGGGAAGAAGACCACGACCGTCGCGATGGACTTCGGACGGATCAGCATCAACCACGAGCTGATCCTGTATCTGTTCGGGACGCCCGGACAGGAACGCTTCTGGTTCCTGTGGAACGGCATCTTCGAGGGAGCGCTCGGCGCCGTCGTCCTCGTCGACACCCGCAGGATCGAGGTCTCCTTCGAGGTCATCACCCGTCTCGAGGACCGCCGCGTCCCGTTCGTCGTGGCCGTCAACGCCTTCCCCGAGGCCCCGCAGTATCCCGTAGCAGACCTGCGCACCGCTCTGGCCCTCAGCGAATCCGTGCCCCTCGTCACCTGTGACGCAAGGGACCGGGCGTCCTGCCGCGACGCCCTGCTCTCGCTGATGGACTACCTGTGCACCCTCGCCGCCGCCCAGGAGACCGCATGACCGTCCCACCCACCGAACACGCCACCGCACAGCCCGGGCCGATCCCGCCCCCGGGCTGTCCGGCCCACATCGGGAATGGCCCCGGCGGAGCCACCCGGCTCTACGGCCCCGCGGCGGAGACGGACCCGATGGGTCTGTACGAGGAGCTGCGTGCCGCCCACGGTCCCGTGGCGCCCGTCCTGCTCGACGGCGACGTACGGGCCTGGCTCGTCCTGGGGTACATGGAGAACCGCGACGTGGCCAGCCGTCCGACCCAGTTCTCCCGCGACCCCCGCGTCTGGCACGGCTGGCGGAGCGGGGAGATCGACCCCGCCACCTCCCCCCTCGTCCCGATGATCGGCTGGCGCCCGGACTGCGTCTGTGCGGACGGCGAGGAGCACCAGCGACTGCGCGGCGCGGTCACGGCCGCCCTCGGCCAGTTCGACCACCGGGGCGTCCGGCGTGTCATCACGCGCTTCGCCCACCAGGTGATCGACACGTTCTGCGAGAACGGCGAGGCGGAGCTGGTGGAGCAGTTCGCCGAACACCTGCCCATGCTCACCCTCACCCATCTGCTCGGGATGTCGGACGAGTCCGCCCCCGCGCTCGTGCGCGCCGCCCGTGACCTCTTCAAGGCCACCGAGACCTCGCTCGCCAGCAACGCCTTCGTGCTCGAGTGCCTCGAACAGCTCGTCGTCCAGAAGCGCGCCAGCCCGGGGCACGACATCGCCTCCGCGCTGATGGCCCACCCCGCGGGCCTCACGGACGAGGAGGTCCAGCACCACCTGCGGCTCATCCTGCTCGCCGGCTACGAGACGACCGCGAACCTCATGTCCAACGTCCTCCGGATGGTCGTCACCGACCCCCGGTTCCGCGGTTCCCTGGCAGGCGGCCAGATGACCCTGCCGGAGGCGGTGGAGCAGGTCCTCTGGGACGAGCCGCCGCTCATGGTGTGCCCGGGCCGCTGGGCGAACGGGGACACCACCCTCGGGGGCCAGCAGATCAAGGCGGGGGACATGCTCCTCCTCGGTCTGGCCGCGGGCAACGTCGACAAGACGATCCGGCCGGACGCCTCGACCACCGTGCACCACAACCGCGCGCACCTGTCCTTCAGCGCCGGAACGCACGAGTGCCCGGGCCAGGACATCGGCCGCATCATCGCCGACGGGGGCATCGACATGCTGCTCACCCGGCTTCCCGACGTCGCCCTGGCCGTCCCCGAGGAGAGCCTCAGCTGGCGCTCCTCCACCTGGGCCCGGCATCTCACCGCCCTGCCCGTGACGTTCGCCGCGCGTCCGCCCCTGGGCGAGCAGGTCCCGGACCCGCTCCCGGCCCCGCCGCCGCAGAGCGACGGGAGGGCCGTGCCTGCGCCGCCGGTGACCGAGCCGGGGACGGCACCCCGACCCGAACCCGGGCCCCGAGCCTCCTGGCTGACGCGCCTGAAGCGGTTCCTGCGCGGGGGATAGACCCGCACCGGGACGACCCCGCTGCGCTCACTCCGGTGACGAGACGTCCGGCGAGGCGTAGCGGGGTGCTCCGGTGTACCAGGCGTGGAGGCCGGAAAGGAATCCGCACGCTCCCCGGAGCCAGGTCTCCAGATCGGCCCGCTCCTCGCGGTCGAGCCCGGACAGCCGGACGAGCGGCGGCAGTTCGCTCCGTCTCAGATGCTCGAAGTCCCGCAGACGGGCGTTCACCAGATGCAGCGCGGCGGGCACGGCGTCGTGGAGGGTGATGCCCAGGGACGTTCCGACGACCAGAACCAGATTGTTGACGTCATTCTCCTCGTGCACCTCCCTCTCGTAGGACGCGATGTCGTTCGCAAGACCCATGAAATCCATGAAGGCGTCGAGCAGGGCACGGACGGTCCGGGTGTGCCGTATCTGTTCGGGTATGCGCGCGCCGGTGGCCAGTTCGACGGAGTAGGGAGCCGTATAGGCGGCGAAGCTCTCCCGGCGGAACGGCGCGTAATCGATCAGGTGGGGAATGCGGCCGCTGAGGCTGTTGGCCAGTTCCTCGACTCCCGCGTCGATGTACCGCGCCAGGGCCCGGTTGAACTCCGCCCGCCAGTGCGCCAGTCTCGGCGGAAACAGCTGCTGCTGCAGATCGGCGATCCCCCGCTCCACGGCGTTCGTGGGCTCGGGTAGCCGGGCGCCGGGCTCGGGCCGCAGGAAGGCGTGCAGCCGGGTGGTGAAGGCCCGCGCCGCGGGAAGGTCGCCGGTCTGTTTGAAGGCGGAGGCGAAGTAGTCGTCCCAGGCCAGGGCCCAGACGTTGAACCGGTGGTTGAGCCGGAGGTCGGCGAGCGAGGCGTCGGGAAGCGTCCAGGCGGTCAGCTGGTCGACCGTCATGGCGTGGAACTTCGAGCGGCTCCAGATCGCGGGGCGGACCGACGGCCCCGAGCGGCCGTCCAGCATCCCCATGGCGCGCGCCCAGGACTCGCTCTCCTCGTGCAGGGCCGGCAGATGTGGGTTCACCCGCAGCGCGTAGGGCATCCACAGCAGGGGCGCTTCGACGGCACGCACTGTCATGGGGGCCGACCTCCTTCTGTCCTGGACCCGCACCGGTGCGCCGTGAGGCCGGACGCTGCCCGCCCTGCGGCCCCCCAAACCTGCCCGCCAGGGACGGCCGGAAACCGTACAACTCTGCACGATCGGCGATCAGTTCACTTTCACACTCGGAACGGAACGATCCGCCCGGCGCGCATCCTGTGAAGCCCCGTGAGCGTCACGGCGCCCGGGACCGGGCACGGCCCCGGAACCGCCACGTCCCTGTACCTCCTCGGTAACAGACACGGGCGACGAGCGTGTCGACGGGACTCCTGGAGCAGACTCCGCTCGCCGGCGACAATCGTCAGCGGCCGCGTACGGCCGACCACGGGGGAAACACCATGAACACGTCTGCCTGCCAGGACAGCCCGAGCCCGAGGGGCTGGAAGCCCTACGCCGTCGGGGCCGCGGTGGTCGCCGCGCTGCTCACGTCCACGGCATGCGAGTCGGGCGCGGACGGGCGCCAGGACGAGGGGAAGCCCACGGCCCGCCCCAGCGCGACGGCCTCGACCAAGCCGAGCGGTACGGTCTCGCCGAAGCCGAGCGAAACGTCCCCGGCCAAGCCGAGTGAGACGCCCCCGCCGGAGCCCGGCGGAACCACGGGCGGCAACGGAGGGAACGGTGGCAGCGGCGGCACCGCCGTCGCCGACTGCACCGCGGAGCAGCTCGCGGTCTCCGCCGTGACGGAGCCCCCGAACAGCGAGGACAGGAGGCACCTGCTCCTCGGCGTCCAGAACGTCGGCGACGCGAAGTGCCAGCTCTACCGCTACCCCCACGTGCGCCTCGGGGCCGACGCCCGGACCACGATCCCGGTGATCAAGGACAGCGACCCGGACCCGGGCCGGCCCGTCGTCATCGCCCCGGGCGAAGAGGCGTACGCCGCTCTGCTCGTGAGCGGTGGTGCCCGGGACGAGTACGAGGCGAAGAGCATCACCCTCACCCTGCAGGGCCGTGAGCCCGGCAGCCGCGCGGGCGGTCCGGTCGACGTGCCCATGCCCGTCGCCACGCTGTACGCGGACGACGGTCAGCTCGTCACGTACTGGACGACCGCCTCGGGCTCCGCCCTGGACTTCATCATGTCGAAGTGACGCGGCCCGAGGTCCCGGCTCCCGGCCCCCTCGCGGTCGCGCCGCTCAGGTGGTGAAGGAGCCGGCCCGGTCCGGCTTCAGCCGGCGGACGGGGTGAGGAGCACGAAGTCGGCGTTCGACGGGTCGAGGCAGACGGCCAGTCGGCCCACCCCCTCCACGTCCTGCGGCCCCATCTGCACCCCGCCGCCGATCGCGGTGAGCTTGGCGACCGCTGCGTCGCAGTCGTCGACGGCGAAGACGGGGTGCCAGTACGGGCGTCCGTTCGTGAGGGTGAGTTCCGCCTCGGACAACTGCATGAGGCCGCCGTGCATGCGCTCCTCGGGAAGTCCCGCGGGGGTGATGAGGCTGTACGTGCCCGCGTCGCCCGGCATCTCCATGTCGCCGAACCGCCACCCGAGGACGTCGCCGTAGAACTCCTTGGCGGCCGCCACGTCGGTCGTGAACAGCTCGGTCCACGCCAGCGAGCCGGGCTCGTCCGCCAGCTCGACGCCCTGGAGGGTGCCCGGCTGCCAGACGGCGAACTGTCCCCCCAGCGAGTCGCTGTACTGAGCCATCCGGCCCTGCTCGTCGAAGCTCCTCGGAGCCACCCGAACCGTGCCGCCCGCGCGCTCCACCGCCTCGGTCGTGGCGTCCGCGTCGGTGACCGTGTAATAGATCATCCAGGCCGAGCGGGCACCCTCCTCGGTGAGTCTGCCGAGCCCGGCGACGACCTTTCCGTCCTTCCGGAACATCCCGCCCTCCGCGTCCTGCCCCTCGCCCATCGCCTCGTACTCCCAGCCGAGCACGGCCCCGTAGAAGGCCGCGGCGGCCGGCACGTCGGGGGCGCCGAGGTCGAGCCAGCAGGGGGAGCCCGGAACGAAGGCAGTGGTGAGCATGGCGATTCCCTTCCGCGGATCCGGTACGTCCTCAGCCTGGCACCGGACACCGTCCCTCGCCCGTCGGCCGGTCCTCGGAGTACGCCCACGGGGGCACGTCGGCCAGGGCGATGGCCGGGCGCACCCCCCGCCTCGGCCCGTCTCCGCCCACGCGCGTGTGGGCCGGATGGCGCAGGCGGCTCGCGGCGGGGGCCGGTCCGCGAGAGCGTGGCCGGATCCTGGGACAGGACGGCCCGGTGGCCGACGAGGGCCGGGCGGCCGCTCGTCCCGACCCGCCCGGACGTCCGCCGTTCCGGGTTCCACGCCCCGAGGAGGTAGCGCATGCCCCGACGTGTCCCCGCAGCGTACGGCGGGCGGAGTTCCACGAACTCCGCCCGTGGCCGTTCCCGACCTGGCCCGAGGCGCCGATTCCGCGCCGCGGCCGTCCTGGCCGCCGCCGTCCTGAGCGGTGCGGCGACGTTTCCCGTCGCGGCGGCCGCACCGGCTCCGCCGCGCCCGGAGCCGTACGACTCCGGTCACGGCGATCCGGCGCTCCAGCGGGCCCTCGCCGAGCTGGTGGGAGCGCCGGGCGGACCGCCCGGCGCGATCGCGCTCCTCACCAGGGACGGCGTACGGCAGGTCTACCGGGCCGGCACGGCCGAGGTGGGCACGTCCCGCCCGCCCCGGCCGAACGACCACATGCGCGTCGCCAGCGTGGCCAAGGCCTTCAGCGGCGCGGTCGCACTCAGCCTCGTGGACCGGGGCGCCCTGCACCTGGACGACACGATCGGGCGCCGCCTGCCCCGACTGCCCGCCGCATGGCACGCGGTGACCCTGCGTCAGCTGCTCCAGCACACCAGCGGACTCCCGGACTTCAGCAGGAGCCAGGAGTTCCAGGACATCGTCCGCGCCGACCCCCGCCACCACTTCGACTCGCGCCGCCTCCTCGACTTCGTGGCCGGTCTGCCCCTGAACTTCCCGCCGGGCAGCCGTTACGCCTACTCCAACTCGGACAACATCGCCGTCGCGCTGATGGCGGAGCAGGCCACCGGCCGCTCGTACGAGTCGCTCCTGCGGCAGCTCGTCTACCGTCCGCTCGACCTGACGGAGACCAGCCTCCCTCAGGGCTACCGTCTTCCCCGCCCCTTCCTGCACGGCTACTTCACCGCCCCCGGCGAGCAGCCCGAGGACGTGAGCGAGGCGGTCAGCGCCTCCGGCGCCTGGGCGTCGGGCGGCATCGTCTCCACCCCGGCCGACCTGAGCAGGTTCATCGGCGGCTATGCCGGACCGGAGCTGTTGACCCCCGCCACCCGCCGGGCCCAGCAGGACTTCCTCCCCGGCGGCGCGTCCGAACCGGCCGGACCCGGGGCCAACGCGGCCGGTCTGGGCATCTTCCGCTACACCACCCGCTGCGGCACGGTCCTCGGCCACACCGGAAACACCCCCGGCTACACGCAGTTCGCCGCGGCCACGCGGGACGGCCGCCGCACGGTGACGGTCTCCGTCACCAGCCAGGTCCCGCTGAACCCGGCCCTGCTGACCCGGCTGCGCGCGACCGAGGAGCAGTTCGTCTGCGCCCTCTTGAACGACCGGGGCCCGGGGCCCTTGGAGCACCGGCCGTAGGGCGACCCGAGGGACTCGCCACCGGCTCGCCGGCTCACGCCCGGTGGATCGCGTAGCCGACTACGCCACCACCAGGCCGTTGGACCACGAGCACCGGCGAGGCCCGGGGCCCGCGTGCCCCTCCGGTACGGCGCCCCGGAGCCGTACCGGAGGTCAGGCGTCTCCCGTCGCCCCGTCGGTCCGCTCCCGCAGGAAGTCGGCGTGGCCGTTGTGTCGGGCGTACTCCTGGATCATCACCATGTAGACCCAGCGCAGGCTGAGGGATACCCCGCGCGTGGACACGAAGGTCTCGTCGAGGTCGTGCCCGGCCACCGCCGCGTCGCACGCCTCGACCTCGGCCCGGTACAGACCGAAGTCCCTCTCCGCGTCGTCGGCGTGAACCCCGTCGAGTCCCTCGTCCCCGTCCGACGGACCGGTGAAGACGTCCCCGACGGTCTCGCCCGCGAAGCCGCGCCGGAACCACCACCGCTCCACCTCCGCCATGTGGCGGACCAGGCCGAGGAGGGTGAGGTTCGACGGTTCCACCGTCGCCCGCGCCAACTGGTCCCCGTCGAGCCCGGCGCACTTCGCCGGCAACGTCTCCCGGTGCCAGGTCAGCCAACCCTCCAGCATCCGGCGCTCGGTCACGGTGCCGAGGCGGCCCAGCTGCCCGGTGCGTTCGACCGGGGGTGCCGTCCATGTCATGGGCGTCACCCTGCCCCGCAGTACGCACCGGTGCAAGCAGGCCCCCGGGCGGTCTGCTGTGCCGGCCCTCAGGATCCCAGTACCTCCACGTGGTCGCCGATCGCGACGGCAAGCACCCGCGAGCCCGGCTCGGTGGTGCGCCAGCGGTGGCGGACGCCGCCGGAGAGGAGCAGGGTGTCCCCGCGGCCCAGCCGGTGGACGCGGCCGTCGGCCTCCACCTCCACCGAGCCGTCCGCCACGTACAGGAGCTCGTCGTTCCGGTGCCGGAACTCGCGGTCCGCCTCGTGCGCGCCCACGAACTCCAGCGCGTGCAGCTGATGACGGCCGCGGACCACCGGCCGGACGCGCGCCTCCCGGTCGAGGCCGCTGTCGTCGCCGGCGCGCACCACGTCGACCGTGCGGGTCTCGTCGGAGGCCGCGAGCAGCTGCACCGCCGTGGTCCCGAGCGCGTCCGCGATCCGCTGGAGCGACCGCATGCTGGGACGTGCCCGGTCGTTCTCGATCTGGCTGAGGAACGGGGAGGAGAGCCCACTGCTCCGTGCCACCTCGGCGAGCGTCAGGTCGAGCGCCCGTCGCCGGCGGCGCACGGCGGCGCCCACCCGCGGTGTGTTCGCGGCCTCCATGGTGGTCCCGTCCTTTCCCGCCCCGCCGCGCCGTTCTCCCTGTTCCACGGCGCATGCCCGCACCTTACGCGGCGCGCGGCCGGAGCCCGGAGACGGTTTCGTACTCCCGACACACGCCCGTCACACAACGCCCCTACCGTCAAAGTCGGTTGTTCTCATCAAAGAAAGTTTGACGAAGGAGCTCCGACGTGCCCACCGTCGACCAGAACTCACGCCGCCGACGCCCCACCGGCCTCATCGCCCTCGACGAGACGGCCGCGTCCGAGGGCTACACGCTCTACGCCCCGCTCACCGGCACCGGCGACGTCCACCTCATCGACCTGCACGGCCGCACCGTCCACCGCTGGGACCTCCCGTACCGCCCCGGCCGCCACGCCCGGCTGCTCGCCGACGGAACCCTCGCGTACAACGGCGTACTCCCGGGGGAGAAGGCCCTCTTCCCGATGTGGCACAAGTACCGCGGTGGCGTCATGCTCCACGCGGCCCCCGACGGCACGGTGCTGCGGGAGCACCGTGATCCCCTCCAGCACCACGACGCCCATCACCTCGACGACGGACGCATCCTCTACACCGCACTCGAACCCCTCGCCGCAGCCGAGGCCGCGGCCGTACGGGGCGGAGTGCCCGGCTCCGAGGCCGAAGGCGGCCTCGTCTGGGCCGACACCATCAAGGAGGTCGGCCCGGACGGTGAACTCCTGTGGTCCTGGCGCGCCGCGGACCACCTCGACCGCGACTCCTTCCCGCTGCACGATGCCTACGCCCGCGAGCACTGGCCGCTGATCAACAGCGTCACACCCCTGCGGGACGGCAACATCCTCGCCAGCCTGCGGAGCGTCTCCGCCGTCGTCGTCATCAGCCGCGACACCGGCGAGATCATCTGGCGCAGCCGCCCCGGCACGGTCAGCCAGCAGCACGCGCCCACCGAACTGGACGACGGCCGGCTGCTCGTCTTCGACAACGGCGTCTTCCGGCCCGGCCACGACGTTCCGTACTCCCGCGTCATCGAGATCGACCGGACCGACGGCGACATCGTGTGGGAGTACCACGACCCGGCCCGCGAGTTCTTCTTCGCGCCCTTCATGGGCTCCGCCCAGCGCCTGCCGAACGGCAACACGCTCGTCACCGACTCCCCGTCAGGGCGGCTCTTCGAGGTGACGAAGGACGGCTACCTGTGCTGGGAGTACGTCGTCCCGTACTTCGCCGGCTATGGCGAGAGCGAGGTCCGCAGCCTCTTCCCGTCGCAGCCCAACGCGGTCTTCCGCGCCTACCGTTACACCGCGGCCGACATCCCGTGGCTGGAGGCGGCGGCATGACGACCACCCCCGCCCCGGCATCCGCCACCGCCCGCCCGGCCGAACCCGTCGACGCGCGGGTCCCCTTCCGGCGCCTGGTGCCCCTCGCGGCCCAGCACGTCCTGGCGATGATCGCCGCCCCGGTCTCCACCGTCTTCCTCGTCGCCGCCACCCTGAAGATGTCGCCCGGCGCGACGGCCTCACTGCTCAGCACCGTCCTGCTGCTGTGCGGGGCGGGCGCTCTGCTCCAGTCCCTCGGCGTCTGGCGCATCGGCGGCCGCCTGCCGTTCGTCATGCTGCCCGGCGGCGCCGCGACCGCGCTGTTCCTCCAGATCGCCCAGGAGCACGGGCCGGCGACCGCCACCGGCGCCGTCCTCCTCGCCGCGGTGCTGCTGCTCGCCGTCCTTCCCCTGTACGCCCGGGTCGTACGGCTCTTCCCGCCCCTGGTCATGGGCGTGACCGTGCTGCTCATCGGCGTCGCGATGATCCGGGTCGCCGCCCGGCTCGTCACCGGACCGGACGGTACGGGCGAGCCACGCGCGGTGCTCCTCGCCGCGCTCACCGTGGTGGCGACCGTCGCCGCGTACGTGTTCCTGCGCGGTTTCTGGCGGCAGACGGCCGTCCTCATCGGGATGGCGGCGGGGACCGTCGTCGCCGTGACGACGGGCCTGGGCTCCTTCGCTCCCGCGGCGGGCGGCGGCTTCGCGCTGCCCGTCTTCCTGCCCTTCGGCGCGCCGCGGTTCGACCTGGTGGCCGCCCTTCCGCTGCTCGTGTTCAGCCTCACCACGCTCGCCGAGATCACCGGACAGACCGTGCTCAACAGCGAGACCGTCGGCCGGACCGCGGCTCCCGAGCGGGACGTTCCCCGCGTCGCCCGCGCCGACGCCCTGGTGTCCCTGGCCGGCGGGCTGTTCGGCACCTCCCTCATGGTCACCAGCGCCGAGAACATCGGCATCGGCCGGCTCACCGGCGTCCGCAGCCGCTTCGTGACCGCCGGCGCCGGAGCCCTCCTGGTCGCCCTCGGCCTGGCCACGCCCGTCTCGCGGGCGCTGGCCGGTATCCCCGAAGCCGTCGTCGGCGGCTCCGCCCTCGTCGTCTACGCCGTGATCGCCGTCATGGGTGTGGAGATGCTCCGGCGGGCCGATCTGTCCGGTACGGGGCCGGGCTCGCTGACGGCCGCCCTGGCGCTCACCGCGGGGTTGCTGCCGCTGCTCAGCCCGGACCTGTACGCGGGGTTCCCCGGCTGGGCCCGCACGATCCTGGGCAGCGGCGTCGTCGCCGGCACACTCACGGCCGTCCTCCTCACCGCGCTGCTGGGCCGGGCGGCACGCTCCTCTCCGGCCGAACCGCCCGCGCAGGTCACCCGAGACGCGCCGGGCCACGCCGGTTGAAAGGAAGCCGGGCCAGGACCACCGCCATGCCGCAGGTGTCGGTGAGCGCCGAGAACACCAGACCTCCGGCGACCGCCGCCGACAGCAGCCGGAAGGCGGGATGCGCGAACAGCCCGAGAACCAGGCCCAGCAGCACCAGGGCCCCGGCGGCGAAACGCACCTGACGCTCCACCCCCCAGACGGCGCGTACGGGGCCGGGCGGGTGTTCGAGTCCGTGGCCGGCGTCCGCCCAGGCGCGGGTGCCGCCGGCGAGGCTCGCGGCGGCGATGCGCCGTGGGAAGCGGCCCCGCGGCAGCTGCTGCCGGGCCGCTTCCCCGGATGCCAGGCGAGGCCCGGCGGCGTCACGGGAGGCGGACGGTATCGCCACCGATCGGCCACGACGCCGTCACGTCACGGCAACACCCACCGCACCGGGGCGTTCCCGTCACGCGACCGCGCCCCGCTCGTACGGGATCCGCTCCCCGGCCTCGACCGCGACGGGCAGCCGGTTCTCGGCGGGCGGCAGTGGGCAGGTCGCGAAGTCGGTGTAGGCGCAGGGCAGATTGGTCGCCCGGTTGAAGTCGAGCACGACCGTGCCGTCGGGCCCGGGGGCCTCCACCCCGAGGTGGCGGTTGGCGGCGTACGTGGTGACGCCCGAGGTCGCGTCGGTGAACAGGACCGTGAGGCTGCCGGGCGCGTGGCCGTTGAACGCGGTCAGGCTGAACTCCTGGCCGTCCAGGCTGAAGACGACGCGGCCGGGAGCGTCGTACACATGCCGGAGGCCCTCGACGGAGGCGCCGACCGTGGTCGGCCGCGGCTCGTCGAAGGCCTCGTAGCGGCCCGTGACCACCCAGCGCGGGTCGGGCGCGTACGCGGGCGTGCCGGTGAAGGCGACCCGCAGCGGGTGGCCGGGGTGCCGCGGCCGGACCACGTCGTGGCCGCCGCGCCTGGCGACCTCGATCACGGTCTCGCCCCAGACGGCGTCGACGCCGCCGCGCTCCGGGATGTGGCCGAAGAGGTGCCGTCCTCGTACCACCACGCCGCCGACGAGGAGTTCCGTGCCCGCGTCGAGCTCGACGACGACGCCTTCGGGTCCCGTCGACCAGGTCCCGGGCACACCGGGGAATCCCTGCGGTTCGGCGGAGAGCCAGTGCAGGCCGGTGATCGCGAGGAAGCCGTGTTCCGAGGCGAGCCGGGCGTCCTTGTCCCGGTGCCACTTCTCCCATTCCGTGGCGAAGAGCTCCGGATCGGGGACGGCGTGGGCGGTCTCGGGGGAGCGGGGTACGTCATGGACGCTCATGCGTCTCCTCCTGCTGTGGTGGATGGTGTGAGGTGCGTGCGGTCGCGCGTCCGCGCCCGGAAGGCGGAAGGGGAGGGGACCGCGGGGCAGGACGAGGCCGTCAGGAGGCGCCCAGGAGCCGTCGGGGCGAGCGCGTCGGAGTCCGGACGCCGGGTCGAGGCCTCGGTGTCAGCGGGAACACGCCATGGTCGTGACGCGCACGTAGTCCACGTGTCGGCGCGTCACGAGAAGGCTCATGGGTTCAGGAAAACACAACTCCGCTGCCCGGCGCCAGAGATCCCGCCCGCACGCACGGACTGCGGGCACCCTCAGCCGAGCCGTTCGGCCAGTCCGACGACGGTGCCTTCGGGACCTCCGGGTAGCAGAGCCGGTAGACGTCCTCGTACCGCACCACCTCGGCCGTAGAGCTCGGCGCCGTGAGCGCGCAGACGCGTGACGACCCCGTCCATGTCGTCGACGGCGAACATGACGCGCCGGATGCCCGGCGTGGGTCTTCGACGACGACGGGGCCCGAGGACGCCCCGGCACGTGCCGGGGCGTCCTCAGTCGCCTTCCGTCTCGAAGCTGCGCAGCAGGTCGGCGGCGACGCTCACGGCGATCGTCGCGGGTTCCTTCCCCGTGATGTCGGCCAGCCCGATCGGGGTCTTGATCCGGTCGATGGTGGCCTCGTCATGACCGCCCTCGGTGGCGAGGCGCTTGCGGAACCGTACCCACTTCGCCGCCGACCCGATCAGCCCGACCGAGCCGAGGTGCGGCGTGCGCAGGGCGGCGTCGCACAGGGCGGCGTCCTCGGCGTGGTCGTGGGTCATGATCAGGACGTGTGTACCGGGCGGCAGCTCCTCGAGGACCTCCTCGGGGAGCAGGGGCGTGTGGTGGACCCGGACGTTCGCCACCGCGTCCCCGAGCACGGCGAGCCTCTGCTCCGAGAGGGTGTCGGAGCGGGAGTCGATCAGATGGAGGTCGAGGTCCTGGCGGGCCAGGATGCGCGCGAGTTCCAGTCCGACGTGTCCGACGCCGAAGACGGCCACCGCCCGTACCACCGGCAGCGGTTCGAGCAGCACCGACACCGTCCCGCCGCAGCACTGCACGCCGTGCCAGTTGGTCACCTTGTCGTTCAGGGCGAAGTCGACCAGCTCCGGCGTCGCCTCGGACGCGCCGATCATCTCCCGGGCCCGGTCGATGGCGACGGCCTCCACATTGCCGCCGCCGATCGAGCCCCAGGTCTCGGTCCGGCCGACCACGAGTTTCGCGCCGGCGTCGCGCGGGGCGTGGCCGCGCACGGTCGCGACGGTCACGAGCACGCCGGGTTCCCGGTGTGCCCGCAGCCGTGCGACCGCGGCGAACCACGTCATGTCAGGCACTGCTCAGCGCTTCCGCCGCGTCGTCGCGGACGTGGTCGGCGGCGGCGCGGCGCGCCGTCTCGATCGCCCAGTACACCGCCTCCGGTGTCGCGGGCGAGGCCAGCTCGACGCTGATCCCGTCCGGTCCGAACGCGGCGGCGGCCTGCCGCAGCGCCTCCCGTACGGAGAAGGCCAGCATGAGCGGAGGCTCGCCCACCGCCTTGGAGCCGTAGACCGCGCCCTCCTCGGTGGCGTTCCGCAGAAGGGTGACGTGGAACTCCTCGGGCATCTCCGAGAAGCTCGGCAGCTTGTAGGTGCTCGCCGCCTGCGTCAGGAGCCTGCCCCGGTTCGGTCCGTCCGTGGCGTCCCAGCGCAGGTCCTCCAGGGTCAGCCACCCCGCGCCCTGCACGAAACCGCCCTCGACCTGCCCGATGTCGATCATCGGGGACAGACTGTCGCCGACGTCGTGCACGATGTCCACCCGCCGGACGCGGTACGCGCCGGTGAAGCCGTCCACCTCCACCTCCGCTGCGGCGGCGCCGTGCGCGAAGTACTTGAACGGCGAGCCGTGGAACGTCTTCGCGTCCCAGTGCAGCCCCTCGGTCCGGTAGAAACCCGCCGCCGACAGCTGCACGCGCTGGAAGTACGCGGCGCGCACCAGGTCGTCCCAGCCCAGCTCCGTGTCGTGGCCGAGGGCGCGCGCGACGCCCTCCACGATGCGTACGTCCGCGGCGTTCACGCCGAGCCGGGTGGCGGCCACCCGCAGCAGTCGCTCGCGCAGCTGCTCGCAGGCGTTCTTGACCGCCGCGCCGTTGAGATCGGTTCCCGCGCTGGCGGCGGTGGCGGAGGTGTTGGGCACCTTGTCGGTACGCGTCGGGGCGAGGCGCACCCTGTGGAGCGGGATCCCCAGCGTGGTCGCGGCCACCTGGAGCATCTTGGTGTGGAGGCCCTGACCCATCTCGGTGCCGCCGTGGTTGATCAGGACGGAGCCGTCCTTGTAGATCAGCACCAGCGCGCCGCCCTGGTTGAAGGCCGTGAGGTTGAAGGAGATCCCGAACTTGAGGCCGGTGATCGCGAGGGCCCGCTTGGTGTGCGGGTGCGCCGCGTTGAAGGCGGCGATCTCGCGCCGCCGGTCGGCGACCTGCCCGTTCTCCTTGACCTGTTCCCAGACGGCGGCGATCCGTTCCGGCTGGACGACCGGCTGTCCGTACGGCGTCGACTGCCCCCGCCGGTAGAAGTTGCGCTCCCGCAGCTCCGCCGGGTCGAGGCCGAGCAGTGGTGCGCACCGGCCCATGATGTCCTCGATGACCAGCATGCCCTGGGGGCCGCCGAATCCGCGGAAGGCGGTGTTGGAGACCTTGTTGGTCCTGGCGATGCGACCGGTGACGCGTGCGTTGGGGAGCCAGTACGTGTTGTCGATGTGGCACAGTGCGCGGGCCACCACCGGCTCGGACAGGTCCAGGCTCCAGCCGCCGTCCGCCGTGAGTGTGGCGTCGAGGGCCTGGATGCGGCCTTCGGTGTCGAAGCCGATCCTCCACTGGGCGTGGAAGCCGTGCCGTTTGCCCGACATGGTGAGGTCCTGCGTCCGGTTGAGGCGCACCCGGACCGGCCGGCCGGTCAGCTTGGCGCCGAGCGCGGCGACGGCGGCGAAGCCGTGCGGCTGCATCTCCTTGCCGCCGAAGCCGCCGCCCATCCGCAGACACTGCACGGTCACCTCGTGACTGTGCAGACCGAGGACGTGGGCGACGATCTCCTGGGTCTCGGAAGGGTGCTGGGTGCTGCTCTGGACGAACACCTGCTCGGACTCGTCGATGTAGGCGAGCGCGGCGTGCGTCTCCAGGTAGAAGTGTTCCTGGTCGGAGAAGTGCAGCTCGCCGGTGAACACGTGCGCGGAGGCGGTGAAGCCGGCGTCGACGTCGCCGGTCTCCATCACGGGCCGGGCACCGTGGAAACTGCCGGCGGCGATCGCCTCCCGCAGTGTGATCACGGAGGGCTTCTCGTCGAGTTCCACCTCGACGGCGGCAGCGCCGAGCCGTGCCGCCTCGAGCGTCTCGCCGAGCACCCAGGCGACCGCGTGCCCGTGGAACATGACCTCGTCGGGGAAGAGCGGCTCGTCGTGCTTCATCCCGGCGTCGTTGACACCGGGCACGTCGGCTCCGGTCAGCACGCGGACCACACCGGGCACCATGAGCGCCGGCGCCGTGCGCAGCGCGGTGATCGTGCCGTGCGCCTTCAGGACCTGCACCGGGTAGGCGTGCAGGACGTCCTTGGTGCGGTGGACCAGGTCGTCGGTGTAGAGCGCGGTGCCGGTGACGTGCTGGGCGGCGCTCTCGTGCGGCATCGACATGCCGACGACGGACTTCTCGGGGCGTTCGGACAACTGGCTCATGACGGCACCGCCTCGGTGGCTCGCGTGTACAGCTTCAGCAGGCTCTGGCCGAGCATCGCGGAGCGGTAGGCGGCGCTGGCCCGGTGGTCGTCCATCGGGGTGCCCTCGTCCCGCAGCACCGGTGCCACGGCCTCGACGGTCTCCGCCGTCCACGGCCTGCCCTCCAGGGCCGCCTCGGTGGCGAGGGCGCGGATCGGGGTGGCGGCGACGCCGCCGAGGCCGATGCGGGCCTTGCGGACGATCCCGCCCTCGATGTCGAGCGCGAACGCGACCGCCACACTGGAGATGTCGTCGAAGCGCCTCTTGGCGATCTTGTGGAAGGCCGTGACCGGCGACAGCGGGAGCGGGACGCGGACCGCGCGGATCAGCTCGCCGGGACGGCGCACGCTCCGCCGGTAGCCGGTGAAGTAGTCGGACAGGGGGACCTCGCGCTCACCGTCGGTGTCGGCGAGCACCACCGACGCGTCGAGCGCGAGCAGCGCGGGCGCGCTGTCACCGATGGGGGAGCCGGTGCCCAGATTGCCGCCGAGGGTCGCGCCGTTGCGGATGAGGCGGGACGCGAACTGGGGGAAGAGCTCGGCGAGCAGCGGGATCGTGCCGTCGAGACGGCGTTCGATCTCCGTGAGGGTCAGCGCCGCCCCGATCTCGACGGCGTCGGACCCGACACGCAGCTCCCGCAGTTCGGGGAGCCGGTCGACGGCGACCACGCAACCGGCGCGCCGGGACCGGATGTTGACCTCCACGCCCCAGTCGGTGGAGCCCGCCACCACCACCGCGCCGGGCCGCTCGCGCAACAGTCGCAGCGTCTCGGCCAGGGTGCTCCTCCGCAGGAACACGCTGTCGTCCTGGGCGTACGTGGTGGCGACCGGTGCGGGCGGGGCCTGCTCGCGGCGCTGGGCGAGGGGGTCCTCGTCGACCGGTGTGCCGACGGCGAAGGCGGCGTCGCGGATCGGGCGGTAGCCCGTACAACGGCACAGGTTCCCGCTCAGGGCGTGCAGGTCGAAGCCGTTGGGACCGTGCTCGGCGTCGCCTCCGGCGGTCGCGTCCGCGTCCGTGTCCGGGTGCGCGCAGCGGTCGGGCCGGTAGTACTCGGCCGCCATGCTGCAGACGAACCCCGGCGTGCAGTAACCGCATTGGGACCCTCCGCGAGCCGCCATCTCCTTCTGTACGGGGTGCAGGGCGGGCGGTGTGCCCGGAGCGCCGGGGGTGGCGAGGCCTTCGGAGGTGACGATCTCCTGGCCGTCGAGGGCCGCCGCCGGCACCAGGCAGGCGTTGACCGCCACCCAGTCGGTGGGCTTGTCCACCCCGGGCCGGGCCACCAGGACGGAACAGGCGCCGCACTCACCCTCGGCACAGCCCTCCTTGGTCCCGGTGAGGCCGCGCTCGCGCAGGAAGTCCAGCACCGTGGTGTGGGGAGCGGCCGGTGAGAGGGGTGCTTCTTCTCCGTTGACGGTGATACGCGCCGCTACCATGACGGGCCCTCGTTTCGGTGCGCGATGGGTCGATGCATCATGTTCGCCAATGTCGGGCAGCTTTCTGTGCTCGGACGCGCCACGTCAGGGGAGCGGGCGCGGAACGGCACGCGACAGCGGCGTGCCGGGAGAGGGCCGGGAAAGGGTGAAGGGAAGACCGGGACGCGCCACGGACGGGCGCGGCGGAACGGCGTCGTCAGCAGCCGTGGGCGATGCGACCCGGAACCCAGACCGTGCTGTGGGCGAGGCGACTCAGGTCGGAGCAGGTGTTCATCCGCCGGTCGCCTCCTCTCGGTCGTCATGGGTCGATGCTGAGCGCAAGTTAGTGGCCGGAGATCACGGAGGTCAAGACCTCCCCTCGGTGCGCGCCGGGACGGCGCCCTCCCGGAGCGCGTAGCCCATTGCAACATGACGTTGCATTAAGGGGCAGTGTCATTGCATCAATTTCCCTGCTCTGAGCTGCTGTTATGAATTCATTGCGATTGACGGAACTGTGAACGCAACGTAGCTTTCGGACTGCTTCGAACACCTGGCATCGCGAGATCGAGGAATGGCCATGAGTGAGTCCGTCCACACCGTCACCACCCTCCCCACCGAGCGTCCGTCCGGCTGTCCCTTCGACCCGCCGGCCGAGCTGATCGACGCCCGCAGCCACGGCCCGATCAGCCGCTACACCCACCCCGGCGGAAAACCCGGCTGGATCATCACCGGATACGAGCTGGTCAGGTCGGTCCTGGCCGACCCGCGGTTCAGCTCCCGCAAGGACCTCATGAACGTGGTCGACTTCGAGCTGCCCCCGGCGCCGCCCGGTGAGTTCCTCCTCATGGACGAACCGCAGCACAGCCGCTACCGCAAGCCGCTCGTGGGCAAGTTCACCGCGCGGCGGATGCGTCTGCTCACCGAGCGTGTCGAGCGGATCACGGCCGACTGCCTGGACGCCATGGAGGAGGCCGGGCCGACGGCGGACCTCGTGACCGCGTTCGCCAAGCCCATCCCCACCATCATCATCTGCGAGATCCTCGGCGTGCCCTACGAGGACCGCGACTCCTTCCAGGAGCAGATCGACACGTTCATGGGCGGGGAGACGAGCGACGAGGACCTGATCGCGGCCTACACCGCCACCCAGGACTACCTCGCGCGGCTCGTGGCCGCCAAGCGCGCCCACCCCACCGACGACATCCTCAGCGAACTCACGGACAGCGACCTGACCGACGAGGAGCTGAAGGGGATCAGCCTGATCCTGCTGGCGGCCGGATTCGACACCACCGCCAACATGCTGTCCCTCGGCGCCTTCGCCCTCCTGCGCAACCCGGACCAACTGGCCGCGCTGCGCGACGACCCGGCGCTCATCGACGGTGCCGTCGAGGAGCTCCTGCGGTACCTGAGCGTCGCCAAGTCCTTCATGCGGACCGCGCTGGAGGACGTCGAGGTCGGCGGCCGGCTCATCGAGGCCGGCACGACGGTCGTCCTGTCGTACAACACCGCCAACCGCGACCCCGAGCGCTTCGCCGACCCCCACGCGCTCGACCTCGGGAGGGACGCGGCCGGGCACCTGGCCTTCGGCCACGGCATCCACCTCTGCCTCGGGGCCCAGCTGGCCCGCGTCGAGATGCGGGTCGCGTTCGCCGCGCTGTTCGAGCGCTTCCCCACACTGCGCCTTGCCGTCCCGGCCGAGGAGGTGGCCCTGCGCCCGGAGACCGCGGACATCTACGGGGTGAAGAGCCTCCCGGTCACCTGGGACGTGTGACCACGCCTGAACCTGGACGGCGACGGCGGCCAGGAGCGAGCGTCAGGAGCCGACCAGGTCACCGCGTTACGGGTAGGCACTCGGCGAGCAGGTCGACGATGTCGCGCCAAGCCCGCTGTGCGTGCCGCGGGTGGTAGCCGACACCGGGGGGTGCGGCGTGGTCGACCGGTGGGTGGTGGAAGGCGTGCAAGGCCCCGCCGTAGACCGTGAGGCGCCAGTCGACGCCCGCGGCCTGCATCTCGGCGGTGAACGCCTCCCGTTGCGCGGGGGGCATGATCGGGTCTTCCGACCCGACTCCGGCCCACACCGGGCAACGAATGCGTGCCGCCTCGCCCGGTCGGCCCGTGGTCAGTGCATTGACTGTCCCGATCGCGCGCAGGTCGACCCCGTCACGCCCCAGTTCCAACGCGATGGCGCCCCCGGTGCCGTACCCGACAGCCGCGACGCGGTCGAGATCGGCCCGTGGTTCGGCGCGCAGCACGTCAAGTGCCGCGTGGCCGATGCCCCGCATCCGGTCGGGATCGGAGAGCAGCGGCATGCAACGGGCCAGCATCTCCTCGGGATCGCTCAAATAGCGCCCGCCATGGAGGTCGAAGGCCAGTGCCACGTACCCAAGCTCCGCCAGGGCCTCGGCCCGGCGGCGCTCGACGTGGCTGGGTCCCATCCCCTCGGGCCCGATCAGGACTGCGGGCCGCCGATCGGCACCGGCCGGGAGCGCGAGGTGCCCGATCATCGTCAGGTTGTCAGCTGGATACTCCACCGCACGCGTCGTCACCGTCGTCATGCGACTGGACTGTAGTGACCGTCAAGTCCGCTCGGCCGGGTGTTCACCGCCGGCGGACAGTCGTGTGTCCGGGCTGTGCCCCCGGGGGCATCGGCCGCCTGTCGTGAAACGTGACGTTCATGGTGCGGACCCATGACGTGCCCGCACCCGGCGCGGCTCCCGCCCTCAGTGGATCCTGTGCTCCGTCCAGAACGGGCCGAGGTCCTGCTCCGTCGCCGCCTGCGCCGCGCGCTTGAAGTCCTCCGTGGTCGCGACGCCCAGCCAGTGGTCCCGCACGTAGCCGCGGAGCATGGCGGCCATCGCCCGGTCGCCCAGGGCCCGTTCCAGATCGTGCAGGGCGCAGGCGCCGCGCATGTAGACGACCCGGACGTACTCGGAGCGGTGACCGGCCGCGTAGTAGCTCATGGGCCGGGTGAGGGCGGCCGTCTCGCTGGGCCACGCGCCCTGGTCCTCCCAGCAGCCGGCGGTGGGCTCCCCGTAGTACGACTGGTTCGCGTACTGGGCGAAGGACTCGTCCAGCCAGGGCGCCGCGAACTGGTCGTTGCCGACGACGCCGTAGAACCACTGGTGCGCGATCTCGTGCACGACGGCAGACCCCTCCGGTTCGGTCCACAGCAGGACGAGTCCCGGGAACTCCATGCTGCCGAAGTCGTCGAGGCCGTCGCTCATGACCAGGTCGAGTTCCCCGTACGGATAGCGTCCGAACCGCTTCCCGAACGCGTCGACCGAGCCGACGGCCTCCTTCAGGTCGACGGCGACGCCCTCGGGGGACGTCGTGGCGGTCCAGTACGCGTTCAGGCGTACCCCGCCGGGCGTGGTCACCGTCTTCGACCGGAAGGGGCCCGCCGCCCACGCGAAGTCCCGCACCCCGCGCGCGACACTGGTGCTGACCGTCCGGCCGGGCGCGCCCGCACGCCGGGTCGTCGTGCCCGTCGCGGGCACGACGAGGCTGTCCGGGTGGTCGAGCGCGACGCGGAAGTCACCGGCCGGCGTGTAGAAGGACTCGCCGAAGCCGACGTCCGGGTCGAGGTGCCGGCCCCGGGCGTCCCGTACGGAGAGCAGCGGGAGCGCGTTGCCGAGATAGCGGTGCGCGCCGTCCCGGCCGAAGCGGTGCACGCGGTCCGGGACGGTGATCGCGAGGTCGAAGGAGACGCTCGCCCGCGCCCCGTGTGCCAGCGGCGCGGGCAGGTCGATCGTCAGCGCCGTGCAGTCGACGGCGAGCGGTCGCGGGGAGCCGCCGGCGATCCCGCTCACCCGGACGGGGGACGGCTCGCCCGGGGCCCCGCAGCCGTCGGCGCCGTTGCCCCAGAGCCGTACGTCGACCGACCGCAGGGGAGTACGGGAGGCGTTGCGGAACGACACCGTCTGGCGGCCGGACCAGTGCGAGCCGTCGGCGTCACCGCGCAGCGACACGTCGTACGAGGGACGGTCCGGTGTCGCCACCCGCACGGCGGGGGAGCCCGCAGGGTCCTGCGCCGCGGCGGCAGGGGGGAGGAGCAGGACGGCCACGAGGGCGAGCAACGGCGCACGCCAGTGCCTGAGCGAGGTCATGCCGAGCACGCTAGAACGCCCGTACGGCCGGACGGGAGGGTTCCGCCACCGTCCATGGCCGCGTCCTTCGTATGCCGCGTCGTGTGTGGGACCGTGACCGTATGCCCGTTCCCGTGATTCTCGACTGCGATCCCGGTCACGACGACGCCTTCAACATCCTCCTCGCCGCCGCACACCCCGCGATCGACCTGCTCGCGATCACCACCGTCGCGGGCAACCAGACGCTGGAGAAGACCACCCTCAACGCCCGCCGGGTCTGCTCGGTGGCCGGGATCAGAGGCGTCCCGATCGCGGCGGGCCGCGACCGGCCACTGCACGGACCGCGCCGGATCGCCGAGAACATCCACGGCGACTCCGGCCTCGACGGGCCGGGCTTCGGCGCGGGCGAGCCGGACGTGCCGCAGGATCCGCGCGACGCCCTCACCCTCGTGCGGGACATCCTCCTCGCACACCCGTCGCCGGTGACGCTCGTACCGACCGGGCCGCTCACCAACATCGCCGTCCTCCTGCTCGCCCACCCCGAGCTCGCCGGGCGGATCGAGCGGATCGTGCTCATGGGCGGCTCGACGGGGCGCGGCAACACCACGCCGGCGGCCGAGTTCAACGTCCTGTGCGATCCGGAAGCCGCGGACCTCGTCTTCCGCAGCGGGCTGCCGGTGACCATGTTCGGCCTCAACGCGACCCACCAGGTGCGGGCCACCCCGGAGGTCGTCGCCCGGATCGCCGCGCTCGGCACCCCGCTGAGCGGGCTCTGCGTCGACCTGCTCACCTACTTCGCCTCCACCTACCGCGAGGTGTACGGCTTCGACGCGCCCCCGCTGCACGATCCGCTCACCGTCGCCCACCTGATCAACCCGTCACTGGTCAGCCTCGTACGGGCGGCGGTGACCGTGGAGCTGAACGGCACGCACACCCGGGGAGCGACGGTGGTGGATCTGCACGGGGTGACGGGTCTGCCCGCCGCCACCGAGGTCGGCATGGACGTCGACACGGAAGCCTTCTGGGACCTGATCGTGGAGGCCGTACGTGTGCTCGGCGGCCCGGACACGACGGAACGGCGTCACCACCAGGGGTGGTGACGCCGCGTCAGGAACGATCCGTCAACGAGACGGCGTCACTTGCCGAACCACGCGTTGTGGACGGTCAGCGTCGACGTGTTGCCCCGCTGGTCCGTGACCTTGGCGGAGAGGGAGATGCCGCGGTCCTTCGCAGGACTCTTCACGGAGATCAGGCCGCCCACGACCTTCACGGCCTGCCAGGTCTGACCGTCGTCGTAACTCACCGACACCGAGAGCGACTTGAGGCTCGCACCGGCCGCAGCACCCTGCACGGTCACGGGGACGAGTACCGGCGCCCGCTCCGGGAGACGCGAGGCGAGGTCGACGGGGGCCGCGAAGCGGACGGTGGACACCGGCAGCGCCGTGGTCGCAGCGACCTGCCCCGAACGGAACGTGAAGCCCGCCTCGACGCGGGAGGAGACCGAGCCGATCTTCGCCGGGCGCTCGACCGAGGTCGTCAGGCGGTACTCGGCGTCGGCGGCGCCCACCGTGAAGGGCTTCGAGCCGCTCAGCGGATCGTCGTTCTCGGCGACCTTGACACCGTCGCGGTACAGCGTCGACACGGCCGAGGTGTACGGAACGGTCCCCACGTGCCCCGCGCCGTCGGCGGACAACGGCACGGCGCCGACGAGCTGCTGCTCGCCCGTCGCCGGGTCGGGAGCGGTACGGAAGACGCCCATGCCCTCACCCAGAAGCGGGCCGAAGACGCCGGTGTTGAACGTCTCGCGGTACGTCCGGCCGGCCTCGTAGCGCTTCGGCCGGACCATCTCGTAGGCACCCTCGAAAGCCGGGTAGCCCCACTCGTCGCGGTCGCCCAGCTGGTTGAACCGGGTGAGCCACGTGGCGCCGTCGCCGGTCGAGACGTAGAAGGTGCGCGTGCCCGGCGCCGCCTGCGGCGCGGAGAACCCGTTGCCCTCCGGCGCGCCCGGCAGATGGGCGTACGGGGAGGCGAGCGTCGTCTTCCCGGTGGCGGAGGCCCCGAGGCCGACCTTCAGCGTGGCCAGCTCGCTCGCCTTCACGTGCTTGGTGTAACCGGTCGCGACCGTGCTCACCTTGCCGCCGAAGGCCACCGAGTACTGACTGGTGTCGTCCTTCAGGAAGTGCGCGTCCCAGGTCTGCAGAAGGGAACCGTCGGTGACGGCCGGGCCCATGTGGGCCGTACGGAAGCCCGTGAAGCCCCGGAGGACCCAGCCGTTGCCGACCCGCCCGACGTCGGTGGCGAGCTCGTAGTACGTCCCCGCGTAGTCCGCCGTGCCGATACCGGGCACGGTGAGGTCCACCGGCCTGGTGGTGCGCGCGTCGGCGACGACCGTGGTGTCGGCGGAGACGTCCAGCCTCGGCTGGGCGATCCAGTCGGTGCCCGCGGTGTAGTCCGACGGGTCCTGGTAGACGGCCGTGTTGAACGTGTACGTGCCCTTGGGCACGCGGATCGTGTGGGTGCCCGGCTCGTTGTCGACGCGGGTGTCGAAGCCCGCGGCCGGGCCGCCGACTCCGGTCAGGGTGCTGGAGAAGTTCTGCGCGTCGGCGCCGTCACGACCGACGGCCCGGACCGTGAGGTCGTACGACTCGGCCTCCCGTACGGCCACCGCGGCCGTGCGGACGGACTGCCCCTCGCCCGTGGCCGTGACGTAGCCCGAGTAGGTGCCGTCGGCGTCGCCGATCCTGGTGTCGGCGACGAGGCCGACCCCGGCCGTGCCGCCGGCGGGCACGGTCACCTTCGAGGCGCCGAGCGTGAAGAACCCGGCAGGAGCCGGCTTGCCCGCCGGGTCCAGGGTGGACACCGAGAGGTCGAGGGTGACGTCGGTGGTTCCCAGGTTGCGGTAGACGACCTTCCGGGTGACGGGCTCGTCGTCCGCGTGCGGCCAGAGCGCCGTGCCGAAGTTCAGCGACACCGGCTCGGCGACGACGCTCTGAGCGAGCGCCTTGTCGACCTGGATCCGCCCCGAGCCCTGCTGGAAGGCGGTGTGGTCGCCGCCCTTCGCGGAGCCGGTCAGCGCGCCCTTCAGTTCGGCGTACTTCCAGTCGGGGTGCCGCTGCTTCAGGAGCGCGGCCGCCCCCGCGACGTGCGGGGTGGCCATGGAGGTGCCGTCGAGCTGGAGGTACCCCGGCGCGGGGTGCGGTGTGCCGGGGCGCGTGTCGAGGGCGCTGCCGGCCGCGGCGGCCGCGGTGATGGCGACGCCGGGCGCGGTCACGTCCGGCTTCACGGCGCCGTCGCCGACGCGGGGCCCGGTGCTGGAGAAGGGGGCCAGGCGGTCGTCCTTGTCGACCGCGCCGACGGTCAGTGCGGCGTCCGCGCTGCCCGGCGATCCCACGGTCGAGGCACCGGACTCGCCCTCGTTGCCCGCCGCGACGGCGAACAGGATCCCCTTCTCGGTGGACAGCCGGTCCACCGTCGCCTCCAGCGGGTCGACGCCGGGGCTGTCGGGGCCGCCGAGGCTGAGGTTGACCACGTCCGCGCCTTCGGCGGCGGCCCACTCCATGCCCGCGATGACGGCGGAGTCGTCCCCGTACCCCTCGTCGTCGAGGACCTTGCCGCTGATCACCTCGGCACCGGGTGCGACGCCCTTGTACCGGCCGCCGGACGCGGCGCCGGTGCCCGCGGCGATCGACGCGACGTGCGTGCCGTGCCCGACGCGGTCCACGGCGTCGGCGGACGCGGAGAAGTTCTTCTCACCGACGACCCGCGTGGTCAGGTCCTTGTGGCTCTTGTCGACGCCGGTGTCGAGGACGGCGATCTTCACGCCCGCGCCGTCGAAACCGGACTCCCACGCCTTGTCGGCACCGATCTGCCGGACACTCCGGTCCAGGCTCGCTCCGCGCACCCCGTCCAGCCACACCGTGTCGATACCGGAGGCGGCGGCGCGCAGGCCGCCCGCCTGCCGGTTGGTCAGCGCCTCCCACACCCGGGCCGCGTCGTCCGGGGACGTACGGATGGCGTCGGCGTTGATCGTCGGAAACGTACGCCGCACCTGGGTGTCGCCGGCCGCGCGCACCTCGGCGCGTGCGGCACCCGCACCCCCCTCGTACCGCACGATCAGTTTGAGCCCGGCGCGGTGGCTCCTGCGGAGCCGCGGGTCGGTGAGCACGTCGAGGTCGAAGAGGCGCTGGTCGAGCCGGCCCGTGTCGATCAGGCGCTGCGCGTCGCCGGGCACCACCAGGGTGTGGTCCCCCGTGCGCCGCACCTGTACGGGTATGTGCTCACGGCCCTCGGCGGACTCGAAGCCCACCATCCGGCCCTCGGCGTTCACCACCACGCGGTCGCCGGTGACGAGCGGGATCCGCTGTGTGCCGCCTAGGCGTGTGGCGGCGCCCGGTGCGGCCGTCGCGTGCGCGGCGACAGCCGTCGCGGGACCGGTCATGCCTGCCACGAGGGCCACCGATGTGGCCGCCGCGATGGTGAAGGCGCGTGCTCTGTGCACGTGTGCGCGCAAGTCTCCCCCAGGAGCTTGGAAGGTGGTCGTGTGGTCGTTCCGGCCTCGGGGCGCAACGCCTCCCGCCGCCGGTCAGCGCAGTATGTGAGGCACGACGGACGTGATCAACGACGGTCGGGAGGAGGGGCGTTGATTCCTCGGGTTTCCGGCCAACCTGGCGTCCGCGCGTGCGACGGCGCGACGATGGCGGTGTGACGGCAGTGTGACGGCGGGACGATCCTTGTGCGACAGCGGCGGCCCGGGGCCCCGCCGCACCGCCCTCCAGGCCGGGCCCCACGGCCATTTCGGGTACCGACGCCTCCGTGCTCGGAGCGCGCTCTTCCTCTTGGCCGTATCCGCACCCTGAGGGAACGGGCCTCCGTCCGGCCCCGCTTCGCCCCTCTCCGGCGGGAGTTCACGCGCTCCTATCATGGGCCGATGTCTCTTCACCGAATCGACCGTCCGGCAGATCTCGACGTGGTCCGCGAGTCCTATGACCGGGTGGCCGACACATACGCCCACATGGTGGCGACGACGGGCATGGGCGACATCCGTCGCCATCCCTGGCTCAAGGCCTCGATCGACGCCTTCGCCGACACGGTGAGCGGGCTGGGGCCCGTCCTGGACGTCGGCTGCGGACCGGGAACGGTCACCGGCTACCTCGCCGAGCGCGGGCTCGACGTGTCGGGGGTCGACCTGTCTCCTCGCATGATCGAGAACGCGCGCCGCCTGTACCCGCGATGCCGGTTCGAGGTCGCCTCGGCCACCGAGCTCGACCTCGACGAAGCATCCCTCGGCGGCGTGCTCGGCTGGTGGTCGCTGTTCAACCTCCCCCGTGACGTCCTCCCTCAGGTCCTCGCGACGTTCGCGCGCGCCCTGAAGCCCGGCGGCCACCTCATCGCCGCGACCCATGTCGGCGACGAGGACGTGGCCCGCACCGAGGCCTACGGAGGCGTACCCGTCCGCTGGACGACCCACCAGTGGGAGCCGGACCGATTCGTCGCCCTGATCGAGCGGTCGGGCCTTCACCCGGTCGCAGAACTCCGCCTCCCCGCGGACGAGCATTCCGGCCCGGGCGTCGTCGTCATGGCCAAGCGCCCCGCCTGAGAACCGGGTTCCGGACGGCGCCGGGACGCCATGTCAGTGGCCGACGGTAGCGTCCGGGGCATGGGATTCACGAGCGCGTGGGCGATCAGCAGCCACCCCGATCCGGTCATCGCCGGCCTCTCCCCCCACCTGCTGCCCGCGATGGGCGTGGACCGCGCCGCCCCGGACGCCGCACGGCGTTGGCGAGCGTGGCAGCGGGAGCCGCTGCCCGACTACCGGACCTGGTACTCCCTCGACCGCGCGGCCGGTCATGCCCGTACGGACGCCGCCGCCATCGAAGGCTTCCGCGCGCTCACCGCGCCCGGTCACCATCTCGACGAGGTGTGCGGCGGGAGCGTGGATCCCTCCTTCTCCGTACTGGATTCCGTGTGGGAGGGGCAGAGCGACGACAGCATCTTCATCACCGTCCACCGCAAGGAGTACGCGGTCTCGTCCCTGTTCCACGCCATCGGTCCGGCGCGCGCGGCCCTGTTGCCGGGCTGGTGCGGCACCTTCCTGCTCGGCGCCGCACAGGTACGGCGGAGCCTTCCGCTCGTCGAGCGCGCGTTGACCTTCACCCCGGCCGAACGCTCGGCGGCGGAGGACCAGGACTGGTTGGACTACGGCGAGGGGGACGAGAGCGTGCTCGACGGGCCGTTGCGGGTGTGGCGGAGGGCGGCTCGGCGGGGGCTCGGCCTGTGCGGGGTGTCCGTGCACCTCTGTTGACGTGAGGTCAGGAGCATACGCGCTCTCACCTGTTCACTTCGCCGGGACTTCTGGTTCCTCCGCTGTCGGGGCCGCGCGGTGGCACGGCGGGCTGAGCTGGGCGGTCGGCGCCCCGGCCGATGGGCCGATGGCGTACACGGCTCCGGCGACGAGAGGTCCGACGCCCGTGGCGATCAAGAAAGGCAGTTGGCGCGCCAGTCGACCGAGCCTGCCAATAGGGAATCTGGCGGGGATCCGGGGCTCAGCCGTGCGGCTCGGCGGTCGCGGCGAGTGCCGAGGGCAGTTCGGCCGCGGTGGCGCGGAGTCGGCGCACGAGGTCCTCGGGCGTGTGTCCGGCCGGCTGCGCCACCCACGCGTCCAGAGCCCGGTGGAACAGGATGACGAGGACGTCGAGGGCCAGGCGGGCGTGGAGCTGCCCGTCGGGCCCGGGGAGGGCGAAGCGGCGCTCGAGCACGGCGAGCGCGGAGCGCGTGGTGCGGTCGCAGAACGCGAGGCAGTGCGCGTCCATGGACGGCGTGAGGGCGGCGAGGCGGCGGGCCGCCAGGACGCGTCCGGCCCAGCCGTCGGCCGGCATCCGGCCGACGGCCTCGGCGAGGGCGTCCTCGAACAGCGCGAGGAGCCGACGGCCGTCCGCAGGGCAGGTGTCCAGGACGTCGAGGAAGGCGGCCCACAGGTCCTGCGTGGGCGCCATGGCGACGTCTTCCTTGCTCGCGAAGTAGCGGAAGAAGGTCCGCTTCGACACCTCGGCCGCTTCGCAGAGCCCGTCCAGCGTCACGCCGTCGAAGCCGTGGGCGCCGAACAGGTCCAGGGCGGTGTCGATCAGCGTCTGCCGGGTGCGCAGCTTCTTGCGTTCGCGCAGGGGGAGCACGGGGATGGTCTCAGCCTTCACGGCACCACCTTACGACACCCCTGCTTCCCAGCAGCGAAAGCCATCTATAGGCTTCTGCCACTAAGTGGCAGAATCTTGGAGGGCTTCCATGCGCGCACTTCTCGTCGACCCCTGGTCCCCCGGCGGCCTCCGGCTCGGCGTCGCCGCCGACCCCGAGCCGGCGCCCCACCAGGCACTGGTCCGGGTGACGGCGACCTCGCTCAATCACGGGGAGATCACCTTCGGCCTCGGCGCCGCCCCGACGGGGGCGGTCCTCGGGTGGGACGCCGCCGGTGTCGTCGAGCGGGCCGCGGCGGACGGCTCGGGCCCTGCCGTCGGCACCCCTGTCGTGACCCTGATGCCCGACGGTGCCTGGGCCGAACTCCGAGCCGTCGACACCGCCTTGATCGGCGCCGCTCCGGCCGGGGCCGACCCGGCCGCCCTCGCGACCGTCCCCGTCGCCGGCGCGAGCGCCCTGCGCGCCCTGCACCGCCTCGGCCCGCTCCTCGGGCGGGACGTACTGATCACCGGCGCGACCGGAGGTGTCGGGCGGTACGCCGTCCAGCTCGCCCGCGCCGCCGGTGCCCACGTCGTGGCGTCCACCAGCTCCCCGGCCGCGAACGGCGCACTTCTGCGCGGCCTCGGGGCCCACGAGGTGGTCGGGACGCCGAAGGAGGTCTCCCGGCCGGTGGACGGAGTGATCGACCTGATCGGCGGACCGCTCCTCGTGGACGCGTACGACACGCTCGGGGAGGGCGGCACGCTGGTTGCCCTGGGGCACTCCGCCGGCGCGGGTGAGTCCTTCCCGTTCGGGACGCTCTTCGGCGATCAGGGCCGGCATGACCGGTCCGTCGTCACCTTCTTCCTTCTCTCCTGCCCCGACCTCGACCGCGACCTGAGCTGGCTCGCCCACCGCGTGGCCGACGGCACCCTGGACCCGGGCATCACCTGGCGGGGTGGCTGGGACGACGCGTCGGACGCGGTCGCGGCGCTGCTCGCCGGAGACCTCCACGGAAAGGCGGTCCTGACCTTCGACCAGACGCCCTGAGTCCGTACCCGGCCGAGCCGGTCCTCGGTCGGAACCGCGCCCCCACGCGGGTTCCGGGGGCTCCCTTCGCCAGTCGTACTGCCACGCAAGTTGAACGCGTTCAGTAACTCTGGCAAGGTGCCTTTCTGCGGGCCTGCTCCTCTTGGTGGGCCGATGCGAGAGAGACGGCGTCGTCGCCTTCCGTTGCCCGCCCGTCGTGACGCGCCGCGAGGGCGCCGAGGTTCCGCCGGTTGCGGACCCGCTCCGAAGGGACCTGGGTCGGCGCGGGGGTGATTTCACGGCTGGGCGCTCTTCTCGGCGCCGGCGGCCACCAGCCGCGAGATCGACTCCGTGAAGACGCGCGCCATCGGGCGAACTCTGCACCGCTCGGTCGATCGGCACCCCTCCACGGACAGGCATCACGCGGGTCAGGGTGTGGTCGAGGCCGTACGGGGCGTGGTCTGCCGCGCGTGGGTGACGATGAGCGAGACGTTCTGGCCACCGAAGCCGAAGGAATTGCTGAGCACGGCCTCCTGGGGGGCGTCTCGTCGCTCGGTGACGACATCGAGATCGATGTCGGGCCCGACACCGGCCGAGGTGAGGTTGCGCGTCGGCGGGACGACGCCGTGTTCCACGCTCAGGACGGAGATGAGCGCCTCGATCGCACCGGCCGCGCCGAAGAGATGACCGAGCGCCGCCTTGGGGGCTGTCACGGTCGCGCGGCCGAAGACCTCTGCGATCGCGTGCGCTTCCGCGACGTCGCCGACCGGAGTTCCGGTGGCGTGGGCGTTGATGTGGCTGATCTGCTCGGGAGCGAGGTCGGCTTGCGCGAGGGCCTTCCGCATGGCCGAGATCTGCCCTGACCCATCGGGGGCGGGTGCCGTGATGTGGTGGGCGTCGGCGGCGATGCCGGCGCCCGCGAGTACCGCGTGGACGCGCGCGCCCCGGGCCTCGGCGTGCTCGGCGCTTTCGAGCACCACCACGGCGGCGCCTTCGCTGAGGACGAACCCGTTACGGTCCGCGGCGAACGGCCGGGACGCCGATGCGGGTTCGGCGGTGGAGCGCGACAGGGCTTGTGCCTGGACGAAGCCGGCGACGGTGATCGGGGTGATCGCGGCCTCGGTCCCGCCCGCGATGACCACGTCCGCCTCGCCGGCACGGATGAGCCTGGCCCCCAGGGCGATCGCCTCGGCGCCGGACGAACATGCCGAGACCGGCGTGTAGACCCCGGCCCGTGCGCCGTATTCGATGCTGATCAGCGCCGCCGCCGCGTTGGGCATGAGCATCGGGACCGTTCGGGGCGAGACGCGCCGCGTCCCCGTCGCCTCCAGTACGTCGTCCTGCTCCAGCAGCGTACGGACGCCACCGATGCCCGTGCCGATCGCTGAGGCGAGCCGGTCCGGGTCCACCTCCGGGCTGCCGGCGTCGGCCCAGGCTTCGGCCGCCGCCGTGAGGGCCGCCTGCTGCGAGCGGTCGAGCCGCCTGGCCTGCGCCGGCGGCAGCGATTCCGCGGGGTCGGCCGCCATCGTCCCCCCGACGATGTCAGGGAGGCCGATGTCCTCGTGGCCTCGCAGGACGCCACCGCGGATGCCGGACTCGCCGGCGAGCAGGGCCTTCCAGGTGCTCTCCACGTCCCCACCGAGTGGCGTGATCGCGCCGAGTCCGGTCACGACGACTTCAGTCCGGTACATGCCCTTCGACCTTTCTTGTATGCGATACAAGTGAACAGGGCCTGTTGTATCACATACAATTTCGATGTGGAGAAGAACCGAACCGAAGCGCGGTCGACGGCGGCCCGGTCACGCGACCGGGGTCGCGCGACGAGACGTCGGCTGATCGAGGCGACCGCACGGCTCTGCAAGGAGCGGCCCGGCGGCGAGGTGAGCGTCGCGGAGATCGCGAGCGCGGCGGGAGCCTTTCCCAACCAGGTCACGTACTACTTCGGCTCCAAGGACTCGCTGCTCGTGCACGCCGCCTTTCTGGGCCTGTTGCACGACGCCCGACGGATCGAGCGCATCGGTCGCCAGGCCCCCGACGCGGCGACGTTCCGGCGCAACATCGCCCGCGCCGTACTGGCCATGCCCTCGCTCCCCTCGGTCGCGCGAGCACTCGCCGCCGCGATCTCCAAGCCCGAACTCGCCCCCGTGGTCGACCGGCACCTTCAGTTGCTGTTCCGGCAGTCCGAGCGCTTCGTGAGCCAGCTCATCGAGGCTCGTGGCTGGAGGACCCGTCGGCCGTGCGACGTGGAGGCCAGGACGTTCTGGAGCACCGCGCTCGGCGCGGTGCTGCTCGTCCGCGCCGGAGCCCACGGCACGGTCGCCGATCTCGACCTCGCCGGCGCGTTGACCATCCACGACGAAGCCGAGCACGGCCAGTACGGCGAAGCCAGCAGGCCGCCGGACGACGGCTCAGGCTCTGGCCCGGCGGTCGCGGATCGTGCTGGAGTGCGCCGAAGGCCACTCGATCATGGAGGTGCCCCGCCGGCTGCGGATCACCCACGGACCCGGTCCGCACCTGGCGGCGACGCTCGTATCGAGTGGTGATTCACGGTCCCACGGGGCACGGTAGAAGCCATGAGCGATGCATCGGAGCTGGTCCCCGTCACGCCAGACGGCAGGCTCGCTCCTGTCGCTCAGCACCCCGGTCTCCGTGACACCCGCTACCTGGCGCGGCGAGGCACGCTCGTCGCGTTGGCGCGCGGCCACTGGGTCGGTGACCCCTCGCCGTCGGTCACGTACAGCCGTGCGGAGCACGCGACGTGGCGCACGGTCCACGCGGCGCTGGAGCCCGCCCTGCGGGCCCACGCGTGCCGGGCGGTGCTGGCCGCCCGTGAGGACGCGTGCATCCCCGCGGACCGCATCCCGCAGCACGGCGAGATCGGGGCGCACCTGCGGGCCCGGACCGGATTCGACTTCACCCTGGCCGGTGGCTTCGTGCCGAACCGGCGGTTCCTGGGGGCGCTGCGGTACGGCTACTTCCACGCGGTGCAGTTCGTCCGGCACCCCGCTGCTCCGCTGTACACGCCCGAACCTGACGTGATCCACGACGTGTTCGGCCACGGCGTCCACCTGGCCTCGACCCGGTTCGCCGAGCTGTACCGCCTGGTCGGCCGGGCGGCCGCACAAGTGCGGACCGAGGAGGCCCTCAGCCTGCTCAGCCGGGTGTACTGGTACACCCTCGAGTGCGGCGTGGTCACCGAGGCCGGGGCGGTCAAGGCGTACGGCGCGGCGCTGCTCTCCTCGCCCGGCGAGCTGCGCCGGTTGCCCTGCTGCGAGATCCGCGACTGGGACCTGCGCGCGATGGCGGGCACCGCGTACCGGATCGAGGGGTACCAGCCCGTCCTGTTCGCCGCACGCTCGATGGACCACCTCGCCGATGCCCTCGCCGCGTTCTGCGAGGACTTCGACGACGACACCGGCGCCCGACTGGGGACCGCTGGGAGTGTCAGCCGGTAGGGGGCTTCCACCGGATGCAGTGCGCCCGCCTCCGCCCTCCGACGACGGGCTTCGGAGCCGGCCGGAAGCACTGCTGGGCTGGGGTGAAGCGATGAGGTCTCGTAGGCCAGTCCGGTCCGCCGCCGGCTGTACGGCGAGTGGGTGTCGGAGAGGGGGGCGTCATGGCGGTGCTCTTCGTGAGGGTTCGCGCGTACGGAATAGGACCTGAAGTGAAGTGGGGGTCAAGGCCGTCGAGGGCGGGAGCGCGGCGCCCCCGCCCTCGTACGGCCGTCACGGCGTCGGCAGGCCCAGGTCGGCCGCCAGGCGGGCGCGGTGCCAGGGTGGAGGGCCGAAGAGCTGGGTCGAGCCGTGCGCGCGTTTGAAGTAGCGGTGGGCGTCGTGCTCCCAGGTGATGCCGAGGCCGCCGTGCAGCTGGATCATCTCGCCCGCCACCGCCGAGAACGCCTCAGAACAGGCGGACTTCGCCGCGGCCGCGTGGCGGGTCAGCCCCGGGTCGCCCGCCGCCGCGGCCAAGGAGGCGCCGAGCGCGGCCGAGCGCGCCGACTCGACCAGGACGTACGCGTCCGCGAGCCGGTGCTTGACCGCCTGGAAGGAGCCGATGGGCCGGCCGAACTGGACCCGCTCCCCGGCGTAGGCCAGGGTGAGTTCGAGGCAGCGCGAGGCGGCGCCGACCTGTTCGGCGGCGAGTGCCGCGCAGGCCAGGTCCAGGACGTGGGCGAGGACCCGCCGGCCCCCACCCTCCGCTCCGACGAGCCGGCCCTCCGCCTCCGTGAGCACCACGCGGGCCTGCGTCCTCGTGGAGTCCATCGTCACCAGCGCCTCGCGCTCCACGCCCGGCGCGTCCCCCGGCACCTCGAAGAGCGAGACCCCGGCCCCCGAACGGGCCGCCACGAGCAGGACCCCGGCCTTCGTTCCGTCCAGCACATGCTCCTTGGTCCCGGTGATCCGCCACCTTCCGCCGGGCCCCGGGCCGGCCTCGGCCCGTACGGCCGACGGGTCCCACGAACCGCGCTCGGCCCACGCCAGGGCCCCCACCGCGGCGCCCGAGGCCAGCCCCGGCAGCAGCCGCGCGCACGCCTCGCCGTCGCCCGACGCGAGCAGCGCCTGCACCACCAGGACGGCTGAGCCGAGGTACGGGACGGGGCTCAGCTCCCGGCCCAGCTCCTCCAGCACCACGTGGACCTCCCGTGCCCCGCACCCGACGCCGCCGTACTCCTCGGGCACGGCGAGGCCCGCGACGCCGATCTGCTCGGTCAGCGGCCGCCAGGCCGCGTCCCCCGCGTGCCGTCCGAGCACGGCCCGTACGGCGGCCCGCAGTGCTTCCTGTTCCTCCGTCGGCCTCATGCCTCTGCTCCTCTCGTCGACGGACGGGTACGGGGACGGCGCGGCGGGCTCCGTTCACGAGGCGAGGACGCGGGCGCGGCAGGCCGCGGGGGTGCCCCAGGCGTCGCGGAGCGGACGGGCTTTGCGGATCCACAGGGCGACGTCCAGCTCCTCCGTGTAGCCGACGGCACCGTGGAGCTGCAGGGCGGTGCGTGCGGCGGCGTAGGCCGCTTCGCCCGCCGAGACCTTCGCCGCCGCGATCTCGGCGGAGCGGTGTTCCGCGCCCCCCGCCAGGGCGAGGGCGGCCGAGTGGAGCAGGGGCTGGGCGAACTCCAGGGCGATGAGCGCGTCGGCGAGGCGGTGCTTCACCGCCTGGAACGAGCCGATGGCGACCCCGAACTGGGTGCGCTGCTTCACGTACGCGACGGTCCGGTCGAGCAGGGCCCGGCCGAGGCCGAGGGACTGGGCTGCGGTGGCCAGGGCGGCGACATCGGCGGCGTGCGCGGCGGCGGCGGCCACGGCCGGGCCCCGCACCAGGACGGCTCCGCCGAGCGGCCGGACCAGCCGGCGCGCGGGGTCGGCCGAGGGCTGCACGGGGCCGACCGCCTCCGCCAGGCGTACGGTGTCGCCCTCGACGACGAGCACGGCGTCGGCGGCGTCCCCGTCCAGGGCGTAGGGACTGCCGGCACCCGGCACACACAGGGAGACGACCGCCTTCCCCGAGGCGATCCCCGGCAGCCACTCGGCGGCGGCGCCTTCCGGAGCGGACTCGTCCAGTCGGTCCAGGAGCGCCGCCGCGGCGACCGTTTCCACCAGGGGGCCCGGTACCGCGTGGCGGCCCAGTTCGGTGAAGGCGACGGTCAGTTCGACCGGCAGCGGCCCGAGTCCGTCGTGCCGCTCCGGGACCGCCAGGGCCAGGACCCCCGCCTCCGCGAGACGCGCCCAGAGCGCGCGGCCGGGTGCGGTGTCCCCGGCCGCCCAGGCCCGTACCGCCGCGGGGGTGTCGGCCGCCGTGAGCAAGGCGTCGAGCGAGCGGGCGAACTCCCGCTGCTCGGCGTCGAGGAGGAACCGCATCACCGGCGTCCCTTCGGGAGGCCGAGCAGTCGCTCGGCGATGATGTCGCGCTGGATCTCGTTGGTGCCGGCGTAGACGGGTCCGGCGAGGGAGAACGTGTGGCCTTCGGCCCAGCTCCCCTGCGCGGGAGCGTCCGGGGCCGTGTCGGCCAGTTCACCGTACGGGCCGAGGAGGTCGAGGGCGGTCTCGTGGAGCGCGATGTCGAGCTCCGACCAGAAGACCTTGTTGAGGCTGGACTCGGCGCCGATCGAACCCCCGGCGGCGATCCGCGAGACGCCCGCGTAGGCGAACAGCCGGTAGGCGCGGGCTCCGACGACCGCGTCGGCGACCCGGTCGCGCAGCGCGGTGTCGGTGGGATCGGCGGTCTCCCGCCACAGTGCCGTAAGGCGCTCGGCGGCGGCCGTGAACCGGCCGGGGCTGCGCAGGGTCAGCCCCCGCTCGTTGCCCGCGGTGCTCATCGCGACGCGCCAGCCCTGTCCCGGCGCGCCGATCACGTCCTCGTCGGGCACGAACACCCCGTCGAGGAAGAGTTCGGCGAAGGCGGGCTTGCCGTCGAGACGTCCGACGGGCCGTACGGTCACCCCGGCGGCGTCCAGCGGGAACATCAGGTACGTCAGGCCCTCGTGCGGCTTCCCGGCGCCCGGGTCGCTCCGGAAGAGGCCGAAGGCGCGGTCGGCGAAGGCCGCCCGGGACGACCAGGTCTTCTGGCCGCGCACGAGCCAGCCGCCGTCGGTCCGTTCGGCGGTGGAGCGCAGCGAGGCGAGGTCGGAGCCGGACTCCGGCTCGGACCAGGCCTGGGCCCAGACGGTCTCGCCGCTCGCCATGGACGGCAGGACGCGGTCGCGCTGCTCGTCCGTGCCGTGCTCGAAGAGGGTGGGGGCGAGGAGGTTGATGCCGTTCTGGCTGACCCGGCCGGGGGCGCCGGCCGCGTAGTACTCCTCCTCGAAGACCAGCCACTGGAGGAGCGAGGCGCCCCGGCCGCCGTACTCCTCGGGCCAGGAGACCACCGACCACCGGTCGGCGAACAGGGTCCGCTCCCACTCCCGGTGGGCGGAGAAACCCTCCTCCGTCTCCAGGGAGGGCAGGGGGGTGCGGGGCACATGGGCGGTGAGCCAGGCGCGGGCCTCGGCCCGGAAGGCGTCCTCCGCCGCGGAGAAGTCGAGGTCCATCAGGCTCCAGCCTCCCGGGGAGCCTCGTCGTCGGTCGCGCGGTCGAGGGCGTCGCGGCCATCGGGCCGGGTGATCCTGACCACGGCCCCCGGGCCGACACCTGCGGAGCGGACCGGGGCCGTGGGGGCGGTGCGGGCAGCGGACATCCGTCCTCCTTCCCTAACAAGTGTTTGGTAGGTTAACGTACGGCCATGAGCGACGTCGAGGCGTTCCGCAGGGAGGTCCGCGGCTGGCTGCGCGCCCACCTCACCGGCGAGTTCGCCGCCCTGCGCGGGCGCGGAGGCCCCGGACGTGAGCACGAGGCACAGGCCGAACGCCTCGCCTGGGAGCGGCACATGGCCGCCGCGGGCTGGACCTGCGTCGGCTGGCCCAAGGCGTACGGCGGCCGGGGCGCGACCCTCGAACAGCAGGTCGCCTTCCACGAGGAGTACGCCCTCGCCGGAGCCCCCGCCCGCGTCGGCCACATCGGCGAACAGCTCCTGGGACCCACGCTCATCGCCTTCGGCACCCCCGCACAGCGCGAGCGCTTCCTCCCGCCGATCGTCGCCGTCGAGGAGCTGTGGTGCCAGGGTTACTCCGAGCCGGACGCGGGCTCGGACCTGGCGAACGTACGGACCCGGGCCGAGCGCGACGGCGACCAGTGGGCGGTCACCGGCCACAAGGTGTGGACCTCGCTCGCGCACGAGGCCGACTGGTGCTTCGTCATCGCCCGTACCGAGGCCGGATCCACCCGCCACCACGGCCTGTCCTATCTGCTCGTCCCCCTGGACCAGCCCGGAGTGGAGATCAGGCCGATCGTCCAGCTGACCGGGACCTCGGAGTTCAACGAGGTCTTCTTCGACGCGGCCCGCACCCACGCCTCCCACGTCGTCGGCGCCCCCGGCGACGGCTGGCGGATCGCCATGGCCACCCTCGGCTTCGAGCGGGGCGTGTCCACCCTCGGCCAGCAGGTCGGCTTCCGCCGCGAGCTGGAGGCCCTCATCGAGCTGGCCAAGCGCAACGGCGCGGCCGCCGACCCACTGATCCGCGACCGCATCGCCCGCGCCTGGATCGGCCTGGAGACCATACGGTTCAACGCCCTGCGCATGCTCGACGGAGCCGCCGCCGGAGCACCGGGCCCCGAGGCGTCCATCGGGAAGATCTTCTGGGCCACCTGGCACCGGGAACTGGGCGAACTCGCCATGGACGTCTGCGGGGCCGGGGGAATGCTCGCCGACGGAGCGCCGTACGACCTCACCGACTGGCAGCGGCTCTACCTCTTCTCCCGCGCCGACACCCTCTACGCCGGCTCCAACGAGATCCAGCGGAACGTCATCGCCGAACGCGTCCTCGGCCTGCCCAAGGAGGCCCGCCCATGACCGGCGCCCCACCCCCCTACCTGCCGGGCCACGGTCTGCTCGCCGGCCGCGCCGCCGTCGTCACCGCCGCCGCGGGCGCCGGCATCGGCGGCGCGACCGCCCGGCGGCTCCTGGAAGAAGGCGCGCGGGTTGTCGTCTCCGACGCCCACGCACGCCGGCTGAAGGAGTCCGAGGCCGCACTCGCCGCCGAGTTCGGCGCGGACCGCGTCACCGCCCTGCCCTGCGACGTCACCGACGAGACACAGGTCGCCGCGCTGTTCGACCTCGCCGTCGAGCACCACGGACGCCTCGACATCGTCGTCAACAACGCAGGCCTCGGCGGCACCGCCGACCTCGTCGACATGACCGACGAGCAGTGGGACAAGGTCCTCGACGTCACCCTGAACGGCACCTTCCGCTGCACCCGTGCCGCACTGCGTCGGATGAAAGCCGCGGGCGCCGGGGGAGTCGTCGTCAACAACGCCTCGGTGATCGGTTGGCGCGCCCAGACGGGGCAGGCCCACTACGCCGCCGCGAAGGCCGGCGTCATGGCCCTCACCCGCTGCGCGGCCCTGGAGGCCGCCGCGTACGGGGTACGGGTCAACGCCGTCTCCCCGAGCCTGGCCATGCACCCGCACCTGGCGAAGGTCACCACCCCCGAACTCCTGGAGGAACTGACCTCCCGCGAGGCCTTCGGGCGCCACGCCGAGCCCTGGGAGGTGGCCAACGTGATCGTCTTCCTGGCCAGCGGCTACTCCTCGTACCTGACGGGGGAGGTCCTCTCCGTCAGCAGCCAGCACCCATGAGACCGGCGCCGCCACCACCACGTCGACGGAGAGCGCCCGCCGGCACCTGTCGGCGGTGCCGGCGGGCGTCGCCCTCCGCGACGGACACTGGACGTACGAAGAGGGAGTGACCATGACCGAGGCCTACATCGTCGAAGCGGTACGCACCCCGGTCGGCAGGCGGAACGGTGGGCTGTCCGCCGTCCACCCGGCCGACCTCGGCGCCCATGTGCTCACGGCGCTGATGGAGCGCTCGGGTGCCGACCCGGCCGCCGTCGAGGACGTCGTCTTCGGCTGCCTGGACACCGTCGGCCCGCAGGCCGGTGACATAGCCCGCTCCTGCTGGCTGGCAGCCGGACTGCCCGAGGAGGTGCCCGGAACGACCGTGGACCGGCAGTGCGGCTCCTCCCAGCAGGCCCTGCACTTCGCCGCACAGGGCGTCCTGTCCGGCACCCAGGACCTGGTGGTCGCGGGCGGCGTGCAGAACATGTCGATGATCCCCATCGCCTACGCGAGCCGCCAGGCCGCCGACCCGCTCGGCCTCACCGACGGCCCGTACGCGGGCTCGGTGGGCTGGCGCGCCCGCTACGGCGACCAGCCGGTCAACCAGTTCCACGGCGCCGAACTCATCGCCGCCAAGTGGGACGTCTCCCGCCGTGACATGGAGGAGTTCGCCCTGCGCTCGCACCGGCGGGCCGTCCGCGCGATCGACGAGGGCCGCTTCGACCGGGAGATCGTCCCGTACGGCGACGTCACCACCGACGAGGGCCCGCGCCGCGACACCACCCTGGAGAAGATGGCCGGTCTGAAGCCGCTGGTCGAGGGCGGCCGGCTGACCGCCGCGGTCTCCTCGCAGGTCTCCGACGGTGCATCCGCGCTGCTGATCGCCTCGGAACGCGCCGTACGGGAACACGGCCTGACGCCGCGCGCCCGCGTCCACCACCTGTCCGTCCGGGGCGAGGACCCGATCCGTATGCTCTCCGCCCCGATCCCGGCGACGGCGTACGCGCTGAAGAAGGCCGGGATGACGCTCGACGACATCGACCTGGTCGAGATCAACGAGGCCTTCGCCCCGGTCGTCCTGGCCTGGCTCAAGGAGACCGGCGCGGACCCGGAGAAGGTCAACGTCAACGGCGGCGCCATCGCCCTCGGGCACCCGCTGGGCGCGACCGGCACCAAGTTGACGACGACCCTGCTGCACGAACTGGAGCGCACGGGCGGCCGCTACGGCCTGCAGACCATGTGCGAGGGCGGCGGCCAGGCCAACGTCACCATCATCGAGCGCCTCTGACGCTCGCGAGGACGGCGGCGACGTCCTCAGTCGGACGGTGTGATCGGGTGAGGCCGGTCCGCCGGGGGAGGGCACCCCGGCGCGTGCGAGGGGCCGCCCTTCCGGCGACCCTCCTGGCTGGTCAGTCCGCGACAGGGAGGGCGTCGAGCGTGGCCCGTGCCTCGGCCATGAGGCGTTCGACGAGTTCGGCGCAGGACGGCAGGTCGTCGATCAGCCCCGCGACCTGCCCGGAGGCCATCACGCCCAGGTCGGTACGGCCCTCGACCATGGACGCCTTGAGCAGCATCGGGGTGTTGGCGGCCAGCAGGATCTGGCTCCAGGTGAGGTCCTTGCCGTGTTTCATCGCCAGGCCGTCCCGGACCATCTGCGCCCAGCTCAGGCCCGACTCGCGCCGGAAGGCCGCCGCATGCCGGACGGCCCGCAGCAGCGAGGCGGCATGGCCCGAGCGCTCCAGGGCCTCGACCAGCTCCGTGCGCAGCAGCCGGTGCGGCAGTCCGTCCACCTTCGTGGTGACGGTGACGTCCGTGACCGCTGCGGCGAGGTACCGGGCCTTCACCGCGTCGGGGACCGTGCTGTCGGAGGTGAGCAGGAAGCGCGTGCCCATGGCGATCCCGGCCGCGCCGTAGGCCAGGGCGGCGACCAGGCCGCGCCCGTCGTGGAAGCCGCCGGCGGCGACGACCGGGATGTCCACGGCGTCCACGACCTGCGGGAGGAGAACGGTGGTGGCGACGCTGCCGGTGTGGCCGCCGCCCTCCCCGCCCTGCACGATCACCGCGTCGGCGCCCCACGAGGCGACCTTCTCGGCGTGCCGCCTGGCTCCGACGGAGGGGATGACGACGACGCCCGCGTCCTTGAGGCGGGCGATCAGCTCGCGGGAGGGCGCGAGCGCGAACGAGGCGACCTTCACGCCCTCCTCCACGATGATCCGTACGCGTTCGTCCGCGTCCCCGGCGTCCGCGCGCAGGTTCACTCCGAAGGGCGCGTCGGTACGGGACGCGACCTCGCGCACCGCGGACCGGAGCTGGTCGACGGTCATCGTCGCCGAGGCCAGGATCCCGAGCGCGCCGGCGTTCGCGGAGGCCGAGACCAGGCGGGGACCGGCGACCCACCCCATGCCGGTCTGCACGACGGGGTGCCGCACCCCGACGAGTGCGGTGAACGGGGTGGCGATCGTGTCGTCGCTCATGAGGGGACCTCCCGGTCGCGCAGTCCCTTCGGGTCGATCTCCTGTCGGATCAGCCACAGTTCGGGGGCAGTGGGCTCGCGGGTGTGCGGCACCTCGTCGGGGACGGTCAGCGCGAAGCCGGTGGCATCCAGGACCTCCTCGACCGTGACGCCCGGGTGCAGCGAGCGCAGTCGCATGGTGCGGTCCGGGGTCTCGAAGTCGAAGACGCCCAGGTTGCTGATGACGTCCGGGAGTCGGTGGTAGCGGGTCGCGGAGGGGCCGGCCGCGGCCGCCCGGTCGTAACCGACGCCGCAGACCATGTCGACCTGCTCGACGAAGACGCGCGTCGAGTGCTTGGGGATCCAGTAACTGGTCGGGTTGTTCAAGGTGTTGACGGGAGCGCCGCGCACGCCGAGGAGCTGGCGCTTCGGCCGCGCCCAGTCGCCGACGCAGCTGATGTTCTGGTTGCCGTACCGGTCGAGCTGACTCGCGCCCATCATCACGTGCCGACGTCCGGTGGCGACCAGGGCGAGGTGCTGACGGTAGGGCAGCCAGCCCTCCACCACCCCGGGTGTGGAGCCGACCGCCGGGACGTCGGCGATGAGCAGCGCCTCCCCGTCGGTCAGCAGCAGGTCGGGGGAGAAGGTGAGCTTCGCGAGGCGGGCGCCGATCGTCGGGACCGTGCCCATCGGACTGGCCAGGACCTCGCCCGCGTCCCGCCAGGCCTCGGCGCAGGCGACGACGCAGTACTCGGCCCGCGTGGCCGTGGTGGTGCTGTCGGTGACGCTCACGCTTCCTCCTTCTGGAACGCCGCGACCGCGGCCTGGTAGGCCTCCTCGTCGCCGGACAGGAACCGGGCGGTGAACTCCCGCCAGGCCTCCGGGTCGCGGGCCGCCGTGACGTAGGCGCGCTGGAAGGCCTCGTCGCGGTCGTAGTCGGGGGCGCAGGAGGTGAAGTGGGCGCCGTTCGGGGTCTCCACGACCCCGTCGACGAACGCCCGCTTGAGCAGCAGCGACTGCGGCCCCGCGTCCTTGAGCAGCTCCTGGGTCTCCACGATCCGCTCGCAGGAGACGTACGCGGTGTCGGCGGCCTCGCAGAACAGGTCGTCGAAGTACGGGTCGGGGCCGAGGTACTGGCCGTTGCCGTGCGCGTCGGCACGGTTCAGGTGGACGAGGGCGGCGTCCAGACGCAGCGCGGGGACGGCGACGAGCTCCTCGCGGTCGCCGTACGGTGATGTCACGGTCCGTAGCGCTGGGTTGACCGTCATCACGTCCGAGGCGAGCCCGGCGCGGATGGGCATGAACGGCAGCCGGTGCACGGCGGCCGTCAGGCCCCACATGACCATCGCCTCGTCCAGCTCCACGAGTTCGAACGCGCCGCGCTGCCGGGCCGCCCCGAAGTGCGGCTCCAGGGGGATGGAGTCGAGCGTGGCGAAGGCCGCGACCAGCTTGCGGATCCTCCCGGCGGCGGCGAGCAGTCCGACGTCCGGGCCCCCGTACGAGACCACGGTCAGATCGGTGAGGTCGGACCGCAGCAGCGCCCGTACCAGTGCCATCGGCTTGCGCCGCGAGCCCCAGCCGCCGATGCCGATCGTCATTCCGCTCTCGAGGCGGCCCACGACCTCCTCGGTGGTCATCGTCTTGTCCCGGCTCACGACCGCTGCTCCTTGTCTGTGGCGGTGGCGTCGCTCCTGCCGATGGCATGGTCCTCGCCGAAGGTGTCGCGGACCCGGTCGGCGACGCCGCTGAGATTGGCCTCGAAGGTGAACCCCTGCTCGAAGCGGTAACTGCGGCGGACGTCCACCGGATCGATGCCGTTGATCGCGGCCTTCGCGAGCCGGATCAGCTGTCCGTCCTTGGCGGCGATCTCCCGCGCGAGTTCGAGCGCCGCGTCGAGCAGCCGCTCGCGCGGGACGACCCGCCAGACCGAGCCGTGCCGGTGCAGCTCCTCCGCGGTGACCGTGCGCGAGGTGTAGTAGAGGGCCCGCATCAGCTGCTGCGGGACGAGCCGGGCCAGGTGCGTGGCCGCGCCGAGCGCGCCCCGGTCCAGTTCGGGGAGGCCGAAGGCCGCGTCCTCGGAGGCGACGATCGCGTCGGCGTTGCCGACCAGGCCGATGCCGCCGCCGAGGCAGAAGCCGTGCACGGCGGCGACGACCGGCACCTCGCAGTCGTAGACGGCGGCGAAGGCCTCGTAACAGCCGCGGTTGGCGCCCAGGAGGGCGTCGTGTCCGGACGCGCGCTGGATCTCCTTGATGTCGACGCCCGCGTTGAAGCCGCGGCCCTCCGCCGTGAGCACGACGCAGCGCACCTCGGGATCGGTTCCGGCGGCTCGCACCGCGACGGCGAGCTCGTACCAGCCCTGTACGGGGAGGGCGTTGACCGGGGGGAAGTCGACGGTGACGACGGCGACGCCCTGGTCCGTGGCGGAGGTGGAGACACCCATCAGCAGATCAGCTACCTTTCCACCAAACGTTTGTTAGGTGAAGATAGCAGCGGTTCGCGCACTGCGGGAGGTGTCCCTTGCCAGTCACCATCGATCTGTCGGGATCCGTCGCCATCGTCACCGGCGGGACCCGGGGTGTCGGCGCCGGCGTCACCCGAGCCCTGCTCGAAGCCGGTGCGGAGGTCGTCATCTGTGCACGACGGCCTCCCGACCAGCCCGTCGAGGTGGCCGGGCGCGCCGCTCACTTCTTCCCGGTCGACCTGCGCGACACCGCCGCCGTCGCGGACTTCTTCGACCGGGTGCGCGGCGACCACGGACGGCTGGACGTCCTGGTCAACAACGCCGGGGGAACCCCCTTCCGGATGCTCGGCGACGGGGGCGCCGAGCGGCAGGCCCGGGTCGTCGAGCTGAACCTCGTCGCCCCCCTGACGGCCTCCCTCGCGGCGTACGAGGTGATGCGGCATCAGCGCGGAGGCGGGGCCATCGTCATGATCGGCAGCGTCAGCGGCACCCGCCCCTCACCGGGCAGCGCCGCCTACGGAGCCGCCAAGGCGGGCCTGGACAACCTCGCCCGGTCCATGGCGGTGGAATGGGCGCCGCTCGTGCGGGTCAACACGGTCGTCCCCGGCATGGTGCGCACCGAACTCTCCCACCTGCACTACGGGGACGAGGACGGGGTCGCCTCCGTCGGCCGCACCGTGCCGCTCGGCCGGCTCGCCGAACCCGCCGACATCGGCGACGCCTGCGTCTTCCTCGCCTCCGACCGGGCCGCGTACATCAGCGGCGCGAGCCTGCTCGTCCACGGCGGCGGGGAGCGGCCCTCCTTCCTGGACGCGGCCCCGGTCAACCACTGAACCCACGCACCGAAAGGCAGCCACCATGACAGGACTGTGCAAGGGGCGCGTCGTGATCGTCACCGGCGCCGGCCGGGGGCTCGGCCGCGCACACGCGCTCGCCTTCGCCGCCGAGGGCGCCAAGGTCGTCGTCAACGACCTCGGCGTCGGCCTCGACGGCACCGGAGGCGGCGCGGGGCCCGCCCAGCGGGTCGTCGACGAGATCACGGCGTCGGGCGGAGAGGCGGTCGCCCACGTCGGCGACGTCGCCACCACCGACGGCGCCGCCGCGCTCGTCGCCACCGCCCTGGACGCCTTCGGCCGACTCGACACCCTCGTCAACAACGCCGGCTTCCTGCGCGACCGCATGCTGGTCAACCTCGACGAGGAAGACTGGGACGCCGTCATGCGCGTCCATCTCAAGGGCCACTTCCTGCCGCTCAAGCACGCCGTCGCGCACTGGCGGGCGGAGGCCAAGGCCGGGCGCGCGCCCGGCGCGCGGGTGGTCAACACCAGCTCCGGCGCGGGGCTGCTCGGCAGCGTCGGCCAGGGCAACTACGCCGCCGCGAAGGCCGGGATCGTCGGACTCACGCTCGTCGCCGCCGCCGAGACGGCCCGTTACGGCGTCCAGGTCAACGCCATCGCCCCGGCCGCCCGCACCCGGATGACCGAGCAGACCTTCGCCGAGACGATGGCCGCGCCGTCGGGGGGCGGCTTCGACGCGATGGCCCCGGAGAACGTCTCGCCCCTCGTCGTCTGGCTGGGCTCCGCCGCCTCGGCCGGCGTCACGGGCCGCGTCTTCGAGGCGGAGGCCGGCCGGATCACGGTCATGGAGGGCTGGCGCCCCGGCCCCACGGCCGACAAGGGCGCCCGCTGGACTCCGGCGGAGGCGGGTGAGACGACCCTGAAACTCCTCGCGGCCTCCGAGCCCCCGCACCCGGTGTACGGCTCCCGCTGACGCGCGCCTGTGCCCGCGCTGCCCCGCGCCCACCCGCCGGGACGGCGGCCACCCGACGCCTGGGGAGGGGCCGCCCGCCGTGCGACACGACGGCGCCGCCGCCCCCGGTGACGGGGAGCGACGGCGCCGGCGGGGGACGCGGGTCAGCGTGGGACGGTGGTCACGGTGCGATCAGTCCGGGGACGACCGTTCGCAGCTCCGCGGCGGACAGGACGCCTTCCCGTACGAGGACGGGGGTGTCACCTGTCAGGTCGACGATCGACGACGACACCGGACCGGCGGTCCGGCCGCCGTCGAGGTACACCGACACCGAGTCGCCCAGCATCCCGAAGGCCGCGTCGCAGTCCTCCGGCGAGGGCCGGTCGGTGAGGTTCGCGCTGGAGACGGCCATCGGGCCGGCCGCGGCCAGCAGGTCGAGGGCGAGCGGGTGGTCCGGCATCCGCACGGCGACGGTGCCTCCGGTCTCGCCCAGGTCCCAGGAGAGCGAAGGGCGGTGGCGGAGCACCAGCGTCAGGCCACCCGGCCAGAACGCCCCGATCAGGTCCTCGGCCGTCTTCGGCAGCTCCGCGACCAGGTCGTCGAGCGCGTCCTTCGAGCCGACCAGCACGGGGGAGGGCTTGTGCCGGCCCCGCCCCTTCGCGGCAAGGAGACCGGCGACGGCCCGCGGGTCGAAGGCGTCGGCGCCGACACCGTAGACGGTGTCCGTCGGCAGGACGACCAGACGCCCCTGCCCGAGGGCGGACACCGCCGCGTCGATGCCGGCCGAGCGGGCCGCCGCGTCCGAGCAGTCGAAGCGCTGGGTCACGGGACCGCTCACTCCGCGCTCTCGACGCCGTGCGAGGTCACCATCCGGGCGCTGCCCTCCGCGAGCTGGTAGGCGAGGCCCACGACCGCGACCTCGCCCGACTCCACCTGCTCCGCCAGGACGCGGGAACGGTCCATGAGCAGCTGCGCCGTGTGCCTTATGTGTTCGTCGATGATGTCGCTGTTCTCCGTGAGGCCGGCGGCGCGGGCCGCGAGCACACTCGGCGTCACCCGCTCCACCACGTCCCGCACGAATCCGACCGCCGGCGCGCCGTCCTCCACGGCGGCGCGGGCAGCCGCGACGGCGCCGCACGAGTCGTGGCCCAGGACGACGACCAGCCGGCAGCCGAGGACGCTCGTGGCGTACTCGACGCTGCCGAGCACCTCGGCCCCCAGGACGTGTCCCGCGGTCCGCACGACGAACAGGTCCCCGAGCCCCTGGTCGAAGATGATCTCCGCCGCGAGCCGGGAGTCGGAGCACCCGAGGATGACCGCGAACGGCTCCTGTCCGGGTGCGAGCTGCGCACGACGCGCGGCGTCCTGGTTGGGGTGGTCGGGGGTGCCGGCGACGAAACGTCGGTTGCCGGCGAGCAGGGCGTCGAGAGCGACCGCAGGAGAAGTACGAGGCATGTCCCCCACTTTATCGAGCCATCTCCGACGCGGCTCAGGCTGGTCCCCGCCTCGGTCCGCCGAGACCGCCCGAGCGGCCCCGGCCGGTTCAGGCCCGCTCGGCGCGTGACTGAACCAGTTTACTAGACAACGTTGTCAAGGCTGTGCAGAGTGAGGCACGCAAACGGAATCCAGGAAGGCGGAAAGCGATGGTGTACGGAGCGCTCGACATCGGGGGCACGAAGATCGCCGGGGCCCTCGTGGACACGGACGGCCGCCTGCTCGCCCGGTCCCAGCGGCCCACCCCGGCGCGTGGCTCCGCCGAGGAGCTCATGGCCGCCGTCTCCGCCGTACTCGACGAGTTGGCGTCGCACCCGGAGTGGACCTCCCTGTCCTGCCTCGGCATCGGCAGCGCCGGACCCGTCGACACGGTCGCGGGCACGGTAAGTCCCGTCAATATCCCCGCCTGGCGATCGTTCCCGCTGGTGGACCGGGTACGGGCGCACCCGGCGGTGCCCTCCGGCATGCCACCCGCTCTCGTCGGCGACGCGGTGGCCATGACCGCGGCCGAGCACTGGCTGGGCGCGGCCAAGGGCGTGGGCAACGCGCTGTGCATGGTGGTCTCCACCGGCGTCGGAGGCGGGCTCATCCTGGGAGGGAGGCTCCACGCGGGCACCTCCGGCAACGCCGGTCACATCGGCCACATCAGCGTCGACCAGAACGGCCCCGTCTGCCCGTGCGGGGCCCGGGGATGCGTCGAGCGCTTCGCCAGTGGCACGGCCATCGCCGCCCACGCCCTCGAATCCGGCTGGGCACCGGCGGCCGGTGCCCAGGTGACGGCACAGGAGGTCGCCGCGTCCGCCCGTTCGGGTGACCGGCGCGCCCTCGCGGCGTTCGACCGTGCCGGGCGCGCCCTGGCCGCGGCGATCGCGGCCACGGCGGCCATGGTCGAGCTCGACCTCGTGGTCATCGGCGGCGGCGTCGCCCAGTCCGGTGAACTCCTCTTCGGCCCCCTGCGGCACCACCTCGCCGCCTACGCGGTGCTGGACTTCACCCGGGACATCCCGGTCGTACCGGCGGGCCTCGCCCTCGACGCGGGCCTGATCGGGGCGGCCGCGGCGGGGGCGACAGCGGCGGGTCTGCCCCGCGGGGGGAGCGGTGTGCCCGGCCGGTCCTCGGCCTGAGACCCGGCCGAGCCGTCGGCCAGTCGGCCTGCCGGTGCTTCGGCCCGTCGGCCCGTCGGCCTGTCGGCCTGTCGGCCTGCCCAACCGGCGGGCCGTCTTCGCGCGTCGGTCGGCCCGTACAACCGTCGAGTCGTCGGCCGGGCTTTCCAACCGGCGGCCCGGCGGCCCGGCGAGCGGTCCAGCCGTCCCCGCCCGTCAGCCCGTCAGCCCGCAGGCCTGTCGAGCCGCCGAACCGTTGCAGCGCGCCTCCCGATCAGTAAGGCGAGCCCCGTCGACCTGGAACAGCACGCCCCCTCGATCAGGAATTCGCCCTCGATCAAGAAGCCACGCGTCGAGCACGAAGCCCTAGTAGACCCGGAAGACCGACACCCCGTCGATCAGGAAGAACCCGTGGACCTTCTCCTCAACACCATCCAGCCCTACTCCTGGGGCTCCCTCACCGCGTTGCCGCGCCTGATGCGGACCGAGCCCACCGGCCGGCCCCAGGCCGAGCTGTGGATGGGCGCACATCCCGCCGCGCCGTCCCAAGTGCGCCGCGCCGAAGGCCTGCTGCCGCTGGACCGGGTCATCGCCGCCGAGCCGGCGGCCGAACTCGGGGCGGCGACCCTGCGCCGCTTCGGGCCCCGACTGCCGTTCCTCCTCAAACTGCTGGCCGCCGACGCGCCCCTCTCCCTCCAGGTCCACCCCGACCGGGCCCAGGCGGAGGCGGGCTTCGCCCGCGAGGAGGCCCTCGGCGTGCCCCTGACCGCCCCGCACCGGAACTACCGGGACGCCCACCACAAGCCCGAGATGATCGTCGCGCTCACCCCGTTCCGCGGCCTGTGCGGCTTCCGTACCCCCCGGGACTGCGCCGACCTCCTGGACGCGCTGGACGTCCCCGCGCTCCGTGGCCTCACGGACGACCTGCGCACCCTTCCGGAGACCGCGGCGCTGGAGCGGGTCTTCTCCGCCTTCCTCCGCTCGCCCTCCGGCCTGGTCGCTGCCCTGACGGACGCCGTCACGGCCGCCGCGGGCCGGCCGGGGGCGTACCGTGCGGACTTCTCCGCCTCCGCGGAGATCGCCCGCGCCCATCCGGGCGACCCGGGACTGCCGGCCGCCCTGCTGCTGCGCCCCGTCGAACTCCGGCCGGGGGAAGCCCTCTTCCTGGGGGCCGGGATCCCGCACGCGTACCTCTCCGGTCTCGGCGTGGAGATCATGGCAGGCTCGGACAACGTCCTGCGGTGCGGGCTGACTTCGAAGCACGTCGACGTGGCCGAGCTGATGAAGGTCGTACGCTTCACGGCCGAGCCGACGCGCGTCCTCGTCCCCCGGCCCGAGGACGGCGAGGAGGTCTACCCGAGTCCCGTCGACGACTTCCGGCTGTCACGGATCCGGCTGGACGAGGCCGGACCGGTCCGCCGACTCCGGGCGGGGGCTCCGCAGATCGTCCTGTGCACGGAGGGAGAGGTGAGCGTCGAGGCCCCGGGGCGCACCCTGCGCATCGGGCCCGGACAGTCCGTCTACCTGCCCGCCGCCGACCAGGCCTCGATGAGCGGAGCGGGGACGGTCTTCCGCGCCACGGTCGCCTCTCCGCAGCCCCGTGCGGTCCCGGAAGACGTGACCGGGAACTGCCCCCCTTGGTGACGACGTGAGGCTGTACCTCCCAGGGAGGTACAGCCTCACGTCACGGCGCCCGGCTCCTTACGTCCGCGGGGGCGGCCCCGTCGAGCCCCTCGGTGTCAGCGAGGGCGTCGGGACCTGGAGCGCCCCCTTGTGGGTGCCCTCGATCACCCCGAAGAGAGCCTGTGCCACCTGCTTCCCGAAGTGGTGGACGTCGTGACTCATCGCCGACAGGGGCGGGTGGGTGAGCCGGCACAGTTGGGAGTCGTCCCAGGCGAGCAGTGACACGTCGTCCGGGACCGCGAGCCCCATCTCCGCCGCCACCGCCGCCCCGGCGACAGCCATGATGTCGTTGTCGTACACGATGGCCGTCGGACGGCCGGGGCCCAGGAGCAGGCTGCGCGTCGCGCGGGCCCCCTCCTCCCCGGCGAAGCCGGTGGCCGACTGGCGGCTCCCGTCGAGGCCGAGCGAGGCCATCGTCGCCTCGAACGCCGCGGCGCGGATGCCGCTGTGCCCGAGGTCGGCCGGGCCGCCCACCCGTGCGATCCGACGGTGGCCGAGCGCCGCGAGATAGCGCACGGCGTCCGCCGCCGCCGAGGCGTCGTCCGTCCAGACCGAGGGGAACCCGCCGGTGAGGGACGGGTGCCCGACGGCGACGGCCGGCATGCCGAGGGCCCGCAGCGGAGCGATGCGGGGGTCGTCCCGGTGGAAGTCGACCAGGATCGCCCCGCCGACCGTCCGGCTGCGCCACCACTCCTCGTACAGCGCGGTCTCCTCCGGCAGGTCGCGGACCAGACGGAGCAGCAGCGAGCACGACCGCTCGGCCAGGACGTCCTCGATGCCGGAGATGAACTCCATGTAGAACGGTTCGAGGCCGAGCAGGCGGGCCGGGCGGCAGATCGCCAGGCCCACGATGCCCGTCCGCCGCCCGGACAGGTTCCGCGCGGTCTGGTGGGGGACCCAGCCGAGTTCCCTGGCGACCTCGAAGATGCGCTCCCGGGTCGCCGACGAGACCCCCGGCCGGTTGTTGAACGCCATGGAGACGGCGCCCTTGGACACCCCGGCCCGTGCGGCGACGTCGTTGATGGTGACGCGCGGGACGGGGACGCTCATGCGGAGCCCACGCTGAACAGGGCGTTCCGCGCGGCGGTCGCATCCGCTCCGGTCCAGCCCGAGACGGTGATCCGTGCCTCCTCCCCGGGGAGCAGGGTGAGCAGACCGCGCTCCGCGCGCGCCCCCGGCGAGAGACGGTCGGGCTGGAGGAGAAGGTCCCGCACCAGGCTCCGGGCCGTGACGACCACGTCCACGTCGTCGCTTCCCGCGACGGGCTCGATCCGTACGTCGTACTCCGGGGCAGGATAGGCGAACTCCCTGTCCACGACCGGGAAGTAGACCGCGCGCAGCCCGTCGGCGTCGGCGACGAGGAACTCGTCGGTGCACTCCGGACCCGGCAGAAGGACGGCCGGCAGCACGAGGCGTACGACCGTCCGCGCGTCGGCTTCCATCGCGAACGCGTCCTCGCGCAGCACGGTGCCGTCCGCGTGCGTCCGGCGCAGGGTGACCGTGGTGCGCCAGGTGGTGCCGGACTGGTTGTCGAGGGCGAACACGGGCCCGTCCTCGGCGGGTACGAGGCTGATCAGGCGGTCCGCGTAGACCCGGCGCAGCTCGTGGTAGAGCGGCTTGAGGCGGCCGTCACCGTCGATCGCCGCCCAGGAGCTGACCGGCCAGCAGTCGTTGAGCTGCCACACCACCGTGCCCGCGCACACCGGCCAGTTGGCCCGCCAGTGCTCGATGCCGGCCGCCACCGCCCGTGCCTGGAGCACCTGGGCCAGGTAGTGCCAGCGGTCGAAGTCCTTCTCCGGCGGGGCGAAGTGCCGTCCGATGCCGCGGTTCAGCTTTCCGTTGCCGTCCTCGGCCTTCTGGTGGTGGAGCATGCCGGGGGAGTCGGGGGCGAGCTCCTCACCGGGCAGCGCCCGCCGCAGCGTCGCCAGGGCGGGTGGCGCCTGCCAGCCGAACTCCGCGCAGAAGCGGGGCACGTCCGCCCGGTACACGGCGTAGTCCTGCCGGTTCCACACCTCCCACGAGTGGTGGGTGCCGTGGGCGGGGTCGTTGGGGTGGTGGTCCCAGGAACCGGACCAGGGGCTGCCCGCCGTGTACGGGCGGGTCGGGTCCAGTTCGGCGACGATCCGGGGCAGTACGCCCAGGTAGTAGCCCTCGCCCCAGGAGTCGCCCGCGAGCGGCCGCTCCCAGTCCCAGTCGCGGAAGCCCCAGAGGTTCTCGTTGTTGCCGTTCCACAGGACGAGGCTGGCGTGCGACATCAGCCGGATAACGTTGTCACGCGCCTCCGCCTCGACCTCACCGCGCAGGGGCTGCTCCTCCGGGTAGGCGGCGCAGGCGAAGAGGAAGTCCTGCCAGACCATGAGCCCCAGCTCGTCGCAGACGTCGTAGAAGGCGTCGTCCTCGTAGATGCCGCCGCCCCAGATCCTGACCAGGTCGACGTTGGCCGCGGCGGCCTGGGTGAGCCGGGTGCGGTAGCGCTCGGGCGTCACCCGGGAGGGCAGGACGTCGTCCGGGATCCAGTTGACCCCGCGCGCGAAGATCCGTACCCCGTTGACGACGAAGGTGAAGCCGGTGCCGTGCTCATCGGCGGAGCGGTCGACCGTCACCGTACGGAAACCGACGCGGCGCTCCCAGGTGTCGAGCGTACCTCCGTGCTCGTCGAGGAGCGTCACATCGAGCCCGTACAGCGGTTGTTCACCGTGGCCGCGCGGCCACCACAGCCGGGGCTCGGGGACCCGGAAGGTCAGGGCCGCCTCGTCGCCGTCGAAGACGGTCTCGGAGACGACGTCCGCCACTGCGGCCCGCAGGGTCAGCGGGCGGCCCGCGCCGTTCGCCGTGCGCTCGACGCGGACCCGGAGTTCGACATGGCCGTCCGGGCCGTCGACCGTCACCAGGGGGCGCACCTCGGCGAGCCGTGCGGTGGACCAGTGCTCGAGCCGCACCGGCCGCCACATGCCGGCCGTGACGACGGTGGGCCCCCAGTCCCAGCCGAAGGAGCAGGCCATCTTGCGGATGTACTGGAAGGGCTCGGGGTAGACGTTGGGCCGGTCGCCGGTGAGCGCGCGGACACGCTCGGCCTCCTCGTACGCCGAGGTGAAGCGCACCTCCAGGGGGCCGGTCCGCCCGGTCACGTCGAAGCGGTGGACGCGGTGCATATTGCGCGTGGAGCCGAGAGAGGCCCCGTCGAGGAGGATCTCGGCGGCGGTGTCGAGGCCGTCGAAGACGAGCTCGGACCGCTCGTGGCCGCTGTCGTGGGCCAGCTCGGTGACATAGGACCACGCCCGTCGGCCCACCCACGCCACCTCGGTCTCGTTGAGCCCGAGGAACGGGTCGGCTATCACCCCCGCGTCGAGCAGGTCGGCGTGGACGCAGCCGGGGACGGTGGCCGGAAGCAGTGCGCCCTCGTGGCGCAGGTGCCAGCCCTCGTGCAGCTGGGTGACGTCCTTCATGGTGTGCGACTCCAATCGCCTGGCGGGGGAGCGGATGCGTGTGCGGGGCGCCGGTGTCTGCGCCGTCGAGCGACTGCCCATGAACCGATGAAGTGGAAGGTTCAGTGACGGACAGTGGCGAAACCAGGCACGATGACCCGCTTGTCGATGCTTTTCAAAGGTGGCGGTAACGATTGGGCATCGCGCTGGAAATCTGTACTTTACCGGTTCACGTCTGGCTGGCATAGTGCCGACATCCCACCGGTAGACCTGAGCCGTAACCCTGAAGGAGTTGGGCAATGGGCAAGAAGTCGAGAGCGCTCACGGGCGCGCTGCTGACCGCCGCGATGCTGACCGTGGCCGGATGCGGCGGGGGAGGGGGCGCCGTCACCGGTGAGACGGCCGCCCCTCCGTCCGACCCGAAGCAGGTCGAGGGCAAGATCAAGGTCCTCACCCAACGGACCGACCTCGTGCAGAAGGGGGTCATGAAGCAGTACGCGGCCGAGTTCAACAAGATCTACCCCAAGGTCAAGGTGTCGTTCGACGGCATCACCGACTACGAGGGCGAGGTGAAGATCCGTATGAACGCCAAGGCGTACGGCGATGTGCTCCTCATCCCCGGGGCCGTGGCCAAGAACGACTACCCGAAGTTCTTCGCGCCCCTCGGGACCGCGGCCGAGCTGGGGTCGAAGTACCGCTTCGGCGACAAGACCGAGGTGGACGGCAAGATCTACGGCATCGCCCAGTTCGGCACGGCCAACGGCTTCGTGTACAACAAGGCGCTCTGGAGGAAGGCCGGCATCACCGCCTGGCCGAAGACGCCGCGGGAGTTCCTCGCCGACCTGAAGGCGATCAAGGAGAAAACGGGCGCCACCCCGTACTACACCAACTTCAAGGACGGCTGGCCACTGGTGCAGTGGACCGCCAACAACGGCTCGGTCGGCTGCGACGCGGACGCGGGCGACAAGCTGGCCGGTCCGGTCTCGCCGTGGAAGGAGGGCGGCGAACTCCGCACCATCGACGGCCTCTTGTACGACATCGCCCAGCAGGGGCTCTCGGAGAAGGACCCGACGACCACCAACTGGGAGGCCTCCAAGGCGCTGCTCGCCGAGGGCAAGATCGCCACGATGATGCTGGGCTCCTGGTCGATCACCCAGATGCGGGGCGCGGCGGCCGAGGCGGGCGCCCGGCCCGAGGACATCGGCTTCATGCCGTTCCCGGTCCAGAAGAACGGCAGGTTCTGCGCGGCCGTCGTCTCCGACTACCAGCAGGCCGTCAGCATCTACTCCGAGAACAAGCCCGCGGCGCGCGCCTGGGTCGACTGGTTCACCGAGAAGTCCGGGTTCTCGGAGAAGGAGGGCGTCGTGTCGGCGGTCAAGTCCGCTCCGATGCCGGCGACTCTCAAGGATTTTGTTGACAACGATGTCACCTTTTTCGACCGCTCCGAGGCGAAGACGGCCGCGGTCAACGACATCGACGACGCGGCGGAGATCGGTCTCAACAAGCCCGACTACCGCCAGAAGCTCGTCGACACCGCGCGGGGAGCGGCGAAGGGCAGCCTGGAGGACTTCTTCGCCGACCTGAACGAGCGGTGGGACGAGGCGGCGAAGACCGCCGGCTCCTGACCACCGGCGGAGCGGGCCCCGGCCGGACGACACCGGCCGGGGCCCCTGACCTCCCGCAGTCGCGGACACGAAAGGCCGACATGACCGAGACAACCGACGCCGTTCCCGGGGACGCCGCCCCGGCGCGGCGATCCGCCACGGACAAGCGAGACAAGGGAGCCGCCCCGGACACGAGCGACAGGCGGCCCGCCACGGACAAGGGCGACGGACGACCCGCTACGGACGAGCGAGCCGGACGGTCCGCCACCGACGAGCGGGACCGGGAAGGCAGGTCGCGCGGAGACCGTGCCGCCGGCCGGCGCCGGACCCCGGCGACGAAGCGCCCCCGTTCCTGGCGGCGTTCGCCGCTCCGCCGGATCACACCCTGGCTCTTCCTCGCGGCCCCGCTGGCGCTCCTGATCACGTTCACCTACGTCCCCGTGGCGAGCATGATCTCGTACAGCTTCACCGACTGGGACGGGGTGAGCCCCGACCGGCAGTACGTCGGTGTCGACAACTACGTGCAGATCTTCACCCGCCCCGAACTCTTCCGGGTCTTCTTCGTCAGCGGCTACTACCTGGCCGCGTCCGTGGTCCAGATCGCCGTCGCGCTCTACTTCGCCGTGGTGCTCAGCTTCAACCTGAAGTTCCGGAACTTCTTCAAGGGGATCCTCTTCTTCCCCTACCTCATCAACGGCGTCGCGATCGGCTTCGTCTTCCTGTACTTCTTCCAGGACGGCGGCACCCTGGACGCGGTGCTGTCCTGGCTCGGCGTCACCACCGACCACCCCTGGCTCGGCGACCCGACCTCCGCCAACATCTCCCTCGCGGGCGTGTCCGTCTGGCGTTTCACCGGACTGAACTTCGTCCTCTTCCTCGGCGCCATCCAGTCCATCCCCGGCGAGCTGTACGAGGCGGCCGAACTGGACGGCGCCGGCCGGTGGAAGCAGTTCCGCCACATCATCGCGCCGAGCATCAAGCCCGTGATCAGCCTCAGCGTCATCCTGGCGATCTCCGGCTCCCTCTCGGTCTTCGAGATCCCCTACATCATGACCGGCGGCGCGACCGGCACCCAGACCTTCGTCATCCAGACGATCAAGCTCGCGTTCCAGTTCAACAAGACCGGCCTGGCCTCGGCCGCGGCCGTGGTGCTGCTCCTGATCATCCTCCTGATCACCTGGATACAGCGCCGGCTCGTGCCCGACGACAAGGTGGACCTCGTATGACCCCCGACCTCATCGCCGATCCCCACGCGGCCCCGGCAGCCGCCCGCGCACCCCGGCGCCGCCGCCTCCCCGTCGGGACCGTGCTGACCTATCTGTCGCTGATCGCCGCGTCCTTGGTGGTCCTGCTGCCGCTGACCGTCGTCCTCCTCACTTCCCTCAAGACCTCGAAGGAGGTCGGTGAGGGCGGAGCGCTCTCCCTGCCGGGGAACTGGCTGAACCTCGACAACTACGTCACGGCGTTCACCGACGGCGACATGCTCACGGCCTTCGGCAACACCGCGTTCATCCTCTTCTTCTCCATCGGCGGCACGGTGCTCATCGGCTCGATGACCGCCTACGCCGTCGACCGCTTCGACTTCCGCGCCAAGAAGGCCGTCATGGCGCTCTTCCTGATCGCCACGCTCGTGCCCGGCGTCACCACACAGGTCGCGACCTTCCAGGTCATCAGCGGTTTCGGCCTCATCGACACCCGCTGGGCCCCGATCCTGCTCTACATGGGCACGGACATCGTCTCGGTCTACATCTTCCTCCAGTTTATCCGGGGCATCCCGGTCTCCCTGGACGAAGCGGCCCGGCTCGACGGCGCCAACGCCTTCACGATCTACCGGAAGATCATCTTCCCGCTACTCAAACCGGCGATCGCCACCGTCGTGATCATCAAGGGCATCACGACGTACAACGACTTCTACATCCCCTTCCTGTACATGCACTCCGAGGACCTCGGCACGATCTCCACCGCGCTCTTCCGCTTCAAGGGGCCGTTCGGGGCGCACTGGGAGGCCATCTCGGCCGGCGCGATCCTCGTCATCCTGCCGACGCTCGTCGTCTTCCTGCTGCTCCAGCGGTGGATCTACAACGGCTTCTCGCAGGGCGCCACCAAGTAGCGCCACCCAGCTCCGTCAGGGCGCGTCGGGCCGTCGCCCCGGGGGCGGGCAGGTGCTGCCCCGGGGAACGAACCGGGCGTGCCCCTCACGGATGTCGCCGACCCGCTCCCCGGCGATGAGCGCGAGCAGCGCGGAGGCGGCGTGGGCGCCGTAGGCGGGGATGTCCCGGGTGACCGCCGACAGCGTGGGCCGCACGACCTGCGTCAGCGGGGACTCGTCCCACGCCACGATCGACAGATCGGCCGGGATGGAGAGGTGGAGCTCCTGGGCGACGGAGAGCGCGGCCACCGCCATGATGTCGTTGTCGAAGACGATCGCGGTCGGCCGCTCCGGCGCGATCAACAGCGCCCGGGCGGCCCGCGCCCCCTCGTCGCCGGTGTAGTCCGTGTGGATCACCGGCGCCCGGGGGATGCCCGCCTCCTGGCAGGCCTCGCGCAGCGCGGCGTCGCGGACGGCCGTGTGGGCCAGTGCGGCGGGCCCGGCGACCCGGGCGATCCGCCGGTGGCCGAGGACGGCGAGGTAGCGCACGATCTCCTGGACGCTCTGACCGTCGTCCGACCAGACCGCCGGCAGCGACCCGGACACCTCCGGCGGACCGACGGCCACGGCGGGCATGCCGAGCTCCTCGACGGCCGCCGGCCGGGCGTCGTCGGCCTGAAGGTCCATCAGGAGCATTCCGTCGACCCGGCCCTCGCCCCACCAGCGGCGGCACACCTCGATCTCGCCGTCCTCGGTGGCCACCATCTGGAGCATCAGCGCGTACGACCGCTCGGACAGCACGCTTTCGACCCCGCTGATGAACTCCATGAAGAACGGCTCGACCCCGAGCGTCCGGGCCGGGCGGCGCACGGTGAGTCCCACCGCCTGCGCGCGGCCTCCGGTGAGCGTCCGGGCGGCGCTGTTGGGGCGCCAGCCCAGCTCGGCCGCGATGCTCTTGATCGAGGCGCGGGTGGCGTCGGAGACGCCCGGCTGGTCGTTGAGCGCGTACGAGACGGCCACCTTGGACACGCCGGCGCGGCGCGCGATGTCCGCCATGGTCGGCCGCTTCACGCGCCACCCCTGTTCTCTGTCCGTCACGTCGATGCACGACCTTACCGCCCGTGCGCGGGGAGCCGATTGTGTGCGGGGCACGGGCGGCCGAATCGGTTCCACGCGGTCCTTCGGGGCGTGAGGGAAAGCCCGCGCGTCCTTCTTCCCCTGTGCGAAAGGTGCTGCGACGGCGAATTGCGATTCCGTTCCTTTGAGCTCCATGCCGGGGAATTCGTCGGGGTGAGTACGGGGTTCATCGCGCCTACGCCGATGGCCCTTCCGCCCGGTCGGGACGGAAGGGCCATCGGTGATCGGCGTCGGTGATCAGCGGTCGGTGATCAGTGATCCGCCGCGCTGCCGCGGACGACGCAGGAGCGGCTGTTCTCCCAGCCCCAGCCGTCTCCGTCGGGGTCGGAGGCGTTGCCGTTGAGGCAGTACGGGTAGCCGTTGGGCGCGGTGCCGGGCTGTCCGCCGCCGCCGTTGCCGTAGACGGTGGCGGTCTTCGCCGTCGCGGCGATGCCGTTCGCGCCGTTGAAGAGGCGGTTGCCCCAGGGGGTCAGGGAGGTGGCGTCGAAGCCATTGACCAGGTCGAGGTACTCGACGCCGCTGCCGTTGCCGCTCCAGGACCAGCCCAGGTAGCCCAGGCGGAGCGCCTGCGCGGTGGCCATGATGGCGTTCTCGTCGGGGTTGCCGTCGCTGTGCTGGTCGCCGAACTCGCCGACGACGAGGGGAAGTCCGTGGGAGACGAAGTGGTTCAGGTAGTCCTGGACCTCGGCCGCCGTGTCGTACACGCCGTACATGTGGACGGAGAAGATGGTGTTGCGGTCGGGATCGGCGGCGAAGACAGAGGCGGCGTTGTTCCGCATGGTGCCCGACCAGTCCTGGCCCCAGTTGGGCGCGTCGACCATCAGGGCGTGGTGGATGCCGGCGCCACGGAGCTTGGCGATCGCGTTCTGCGTGGCGCTCGTCCAGGCGGTGTAGCCGCTGTTGCCGAAGGGCTCGTTGCCGATGTTGACGACGACGTAGTCCTGCTGGCCCTGGAGCGCGCTCTTGACGCTGATCCAGTAGTCCGCCGCCCTGTCCAGGGAGGTCGCGGCCCCGTCCTCGCCGTACCCGGTCGTGTCGTGCGCTTCGAGCACGCAGATGACCTTGTTGGCCTTGCACTGGCCGATCAGGGCCGCGACCTGCTCCGTGCTCGTCCGGGTCCACCGGTCGCCGCTGGCGAGGACGATCCGTACGGTGTTGGCGCCCTTCGCGGCGATGTCGGCGATCGAGCCCGTCCGGTCCGGGTACCACGCGTGTGCGTGGTTGACCCCGCGCATCACGAACTCGTTCCCGTTGGCCTCGTACACGCGCCCGTTGGCGACGTGGATGCCCGTCGTGGCCGCCTCGGCCTCGGCGGCGGGGCCGGCGAAGGGCAGCAGAAGGCCGGCGATTCCGGCGACGGCGGCGGCGACGGCCGTGAGCCATCGGCTTCGCGGATTGTTCATGGTTCTCCTCTGTGGGGGTCGGGACGTGGTGGACAACGATGTCAACCAGCCTCGTCGCGGCGGGCGATGAAGGGGATGACAAGAGTGCCGTCGTGGGGCGGTGAGGTCTGGATCACGCCGATCGGCCGACCGAAGACCCTCATTAGGAGGCCTCTCCTGTTCGCCCTGTGTCAATAGGCGTGTCATCAATGCGGGCCCCAGACAGCGGTTTAGTCGGTTCAGTACAGATAAACTTCGACTGAACCGGGCGAGTTGGCCCCGACCGCTTGCCCTTGAATTCCTCTTCGCCTACTTTCGCATTCTCCATTCCGTATCCCCGGTGCGGGTCGGGGTGGTGGGTACGGACCGGTGCGGTCGTTCCACGGGAAGGTGCCTCGCCCAGGACGTCGCCCCGGCCGGAGTCGTCGACGACCGGCGTTGCCCGCCGCAGCCGCCGCCATGGCACCCGCAGCTCATCAGGAGCCTCCGGGCGGAGATTTTGCCGTCCCGTGGTTGCCGCCCCGACAGGTCCGTCGGACTCTTGGTCACCATGCCCCTCGGGCAGCTGGTTCTGCTGGTCACGGGGGGTGCAAGGGGCCCTCCGCCCTGAGCGGGGAATGTACATGCACCTCGAGTTCCGGCACCTCCGTGTCCTGCTCACCGTCGCCGAGGCCGGCAGCATCCGCAAGGCCGCCGCACGCCTGCAGCTCTCCCAGCCCGCCACGAGCGCCCAGCTGAAACGGATCGAGCAGGAGCTCGGCGGCCCGCTCTTCGTCCGCAGCGCCGAGGGGGTGAAGCCGAACGAGCACGGTCAGTACGTGCTGCGCTGCGCACGGGACCTCGTGGTCGGCTTCGACCGGCTGCGCGAGCACGCGCGATCGGCCGCTGAGGCGGACCGGGGGACGGTCGCCCCACTGCGGGCGGGCGGGACCGCCGGCCCGCTGGTGTCCCTGCTGATATCCGCCCTCTTCGAACTCGTCCCGGAGAGCCGGCTCACCATCGACGCCCGCCGTTCCGTGCACACTCTGGTGAAAGCACTGAGTCAGTCGAAATGCGACATAGCGGTATACGGGGAGTTTCCCGGCTTCCCCGTTCCCGTGGGCGAGGCGGTGGCGACGCGCACGCTGTTGCGCGAGCCGGTCTTCGTACTGCTCGCCGAGGACCATCCGCTTGCACGCCAGGAGACGGTCAGGCTGCGTGAACTGAGCGGCGAGGAGTGGGTCATGCCGGAGGCCGACGAGAGCGGGGTCCACGCATACCTCCACCTCACCTGTCAGTCGGCGGGATTCACCCCGAGGATCGCGCACGTGACGCCGGACCTGTCCGTGGCGCAGATTCTGGTGGCCGGCAGGCGCGCCGTCTGCGGGGTGTGGCCGAGCGCAGACGTCCCCGCCCAGGGCACCGTGCAGCGGCCGCTCGTGGACGTCCCGTTCCACCGGCGGCTGCAGCTGGCCTGGAACACGGAGACGGTTCCGGCCGAGCTCGCCGAGGCGGTGGGGAAGCGCCTGTCGGCGGCGTATCTGGCGCTGGTACGGGAGCGGCCGCAATACCTGGCCTGGTGGGAGGACGGCGGGGAGAAGTTCGCGCTCGGCGCGGACGGCTGACCGACCGCGGGTCAGCGGCCGGTACGGATCGCCCCACGCGGTGTGCCGCTCGGCCCCGCCCCACGCGGTGTGTCGCTCGGCGGGCCGCCCCACGCGGTGTGTCGCTCGGTGGGCCGCCCTACGCGGTGTGCCGCTCGGAGGGTCCCCCGCGCCGCCCCCCTATAGCTCCGTGGTTGTATCCCACCTGGGATCACGTCAGGAACATGTCACCTGGTGAACACTTCGCGTCAACGTCCCAGGACGTCGTCACCCCCCACGACGAGCGAAGGAACACCCCGTCATGCCCCGTCCCCTCCTTGCCCTCTCCACGATGGTCGCCGCCGCCGTCATCACCACGGGCACCCTGGCCGCCCCCGCCTGGTCGCAGCCCGACGCGGTGCAGCACGGAACCTCCGTCCGCGACACGGCGATATCCCGCGCCGAGGCCAACGTCTCCCGACACGCCGCCACCTTCGGCTTCGGGGCGGGCCAGGCGCTCCACGTCAAGGACGTCGTGATCGACGCCGACGGCACCCAGCACGTCCGCTTCGAGCGGACCTACCGCGGCCTCCCCGTCGTCGGAGGCGACTTCGTCGTCCACCAGAAGGCCGACGGTTCGCTCAAGGGGTCCACCCACGCCAAGGCCCGCAAGGTGGCGCTCACGTCCGTCACCCCCGCGATCGCCGCCAAGGGCACCGCGGCCGGCGCCCTGAAGCGTTCGACCGGGCTGGTCCGCGACGCCAGTTCCACTCCCGAGCTGATCGTGTGGGCCGCCGACGGCACTCCCCGTCTGGCCTGGCGCACCACCGTGCAGGGTCTGGGCGACAAGGGTCAGCCGCACGGCGAGGTCTTCGTCACCGACGCCACCACCGGCGCGGCGATCGAGAACTACGACACCGAGCGCGAGGCCACGGGCACCGGCCACTCCGAGTACACCGGCGACATCACCCTCGACACCACCCTCCAGGCGAACGGCACCTACGCCCTGATCGACCCGGTCCGCGGCCACATCACCAAGGACGCGCGCAACGTCTCGTCCTCGTCCCTGAACAGCTCCTCCGGCACGCTCTTCACCGACGCCGACAACATCTGGGGCGACGGCCGGAAGTTCTCCACCGACCGCGCCACCGCCGCCGTCGACGCGCACGCCAACACCGCGAAGACGTACGACTACTACAAGACCACCTTCGGCCGCAACGGCATCAAGAACGACGGCCGCGGCGCCACCGTCTTCGTCCACGTCGGCACCAACTGGGACAACGCCCAGTGGTCGGACACCTGCTTCTGCATGATGACCGGCGACGGCAACGGAACCGTCGACCCCGAGCAGGTCGACCTCGACACCATGGGCCACGAGATGACCCACGGCGTCACCTCCGCCACCGCCAACCTCCGCTACAGCGGCGAGTCCGGCGGCCTCAACGAGGCCACCAGCGACATCTTCGGCACGATGGTGGAGTGGTACGCCAACAACACCCTCGACAAGCCCGACTACCTCTTCAGCGACCAGTCCACCCCGCCGTGGCTGCGCCGCATGGACAAGCCCTCCCTGGACGGACGCTCCGCCGACTACTGGTCGAAGTCCGTCGCCCGGCTCGACGTGCACAACTCCTCGGGCGTCGGCAACCACTGGTTCTACCTCGCCAGCGAGGGCAGCGGCACCAAGTCGATCAACGGCGTGACGTACACCAGCCCGACGTACAACGGCTCCACCGTCACCGGCATCGGCAACCAGAAGGCCGCCGCCATCTGGTACCGGGCGCTGACCGTCTACATGACCTCCACCACGGACTACAAGGGCGCCCGCACCGCGACCCTGAACGCGGCGAAGGACCTCTACGGCGCCACCAGCCCCGAGTACGCCACGGTGGCAGCCGCCTGGACCGGGGTCAACGTCCTCTGACGCGCCGGCGCACCATCTGATCCACGCACCACCTCGGGCCCCGCCGCGACGGCGGGGCCCGAACGCCTGTCACCCGCACGGGGTTTGGACGCCGTGGGACGCTCGCGCGGCCGGCGCCGTTTGACGCAAGCTTTACCGTCACCCCCTGTGCGAGCCCGTGCTCACGGCGTGATCGAGCGGGCGAAGCGGTTCCCTCTGAGGGCAGCTCTTTGGTAGTGGAATGGTCAAGTCCCCTTGAGGGCCGGGTAAACGCCGTGGGTGTACGGCGGCTCTTCGCGACCGCAATGCCTTGACATGGCCTGTCCTCTATGGCTGGCTGGGAACCAGTCATGTGGCGGGGCGCCCGAGAAGGTGGGTCCCGGAGCTGACGTTCCGCCCGGCGTCCGAGGCGCCGGGTCAACGGGGAAGTGCCGTTCAGGCGGCACATACGGGGGATATGTATGTTCACGCGTAGCTGGCCCGGTTCGGCGTCCTTCGCTCGACGTCGTATCTAGCGGCCCACTCCGAGCCCTCGCGGCTCGCCGAGGGCGGCCGTGCCGCCCCTGCCTCCACAGGCCGCAAGCACTCAGTGCGCCCCGGGCCCGCCCCCTCCCATGCCGTCGTCTGCCGGGTCGGGCGGGAGCCGTGCGCCTTCTTGGAACCGAAAGATGGAGTGACTCGTGAAGAGTTCTGCCGGGCGCTTACGTGTGTCCACCGCGCAGCACGAAGTGTGGATAGCCCACCAGATGGACACCGGCGGCGCCCGCCACAACTGCGGGGGATACGTCGAGATCCTGGGCCCGCTGGACGAGGCCCACCTGGCCGAAGCGGTCCGCCGGGCCGTCGCCGAGACCGACGCGTTACGCGTCCGGTTCGTTGCTGATGAAAACGGCCACCCCTGGCAGTGGCCGACCGACGTCGACGCCCCCCTGAACGTCAGGGACTTCAGCGAGGAGAACGACCCCTTCGGCGCCGCCGAGGAGTGGGTGCGGGCCGATCTGGCCACTCCGGTCGACCTCGCGAAGGACGCGCTGTTCACACACTCCCTGCTCCGTCTGGCCCCGGATCACTTCCTCTTCCATCTCCGCTACCACCACATCGTGCTGGACGGATACGGCCAGGTTCTCTACTGGCGCCGAATGGCGCAGATCTACACCGCACTCGCCCAGGGGGCGGCGGTCCGTGAGAAGAGCGCGGGCACGCTGCGCGAACTGCTCGACGAGGAAGCCGCCTACCAGGCGTCGCCGGCCCACGAGAGCGACCGTGCCCACTGGCTGGAGCAGCTCGCCGAGTGGCCCGACCGCATCAGCCTGAGCGACACGGCGGCCGGCACGTCCCGGCCGGCCGAGCGGTTCCAGCCCCCGGTGCGGGTCGAGGGCATCGACCGGATGGCCGCCAGGTACGGAACCCCCTGGTCGGTCGTCGTCCTGGCGGCGACGGCGGCGTACCTCCACCGGATCACCCAGCAGGACGACATCGTCATCGGTCTGCCCGTACGGGCCCGGACCACCCGCACCGCCCTGACCACACCCGGCATGCTCGCCAACGTGCTGCCGCTGTGCCTGTCCGTACGCTCCGGCATGCCGTTCCGCGAACTCGTCCAGCAGGTCTCCACCCGGGCGAGCGAGGTCCTCGCGCACCAGCGGTTCCGCGGCGAGGCACTCCAGCGGGAGCTCAGGCGCACCGGCGCCGCCGGAGAACCCTCGGGCGTGGTCGTGAACGTGGTCTCGTTCGACGGCCGGTTACGCTTCGGCGCCGTTGACGGAACGGTTCGCCAAATATCCTCGGGGCCCGTGCACGACCTCTCGATCGAGTTCTTCGGTGGCGCCGACGGCGCGGACCTCCTGCTGTCGTTCGACCCCGAGCCCCAGCTGCACGACGCCGCGACCGTCGTCGCCCACCGCGACCGGTTCGCCGCCTTCCTCGACACCCTCGTCCGGGCGGACGATCAGCTGTCCCTGGGGGAGGCCGAGGTCCTGACCGCCTCCGAGCGCGCCCGGGTGGAAGCACAAGCCGACGCTCGGGCCCGGGAGTTCGACCTGACCCGCCCGCTCCACGAACTCGTCGGGGAACAGGCCGCACGGACCCCCGACGCCGTCGCCGCCGCGACGGAGGACGGCTCGCTGACCTACCGCGAGCTCGTCGGCCGGGCCCGGGCCCTCGCCGCCCGGCTCAGGGCCGACGGGGCGGCGGCCGGCCAGGTGGTGGGCGTCTGCGACGAGCGCTCGCTCGACCTCGTGGTGGAGCTGCTCGCGGTGCTGATGTCCGGGGCGGCCTACGTCCCCCTGGACCCTGAACTCCCCGACGCACGACTGGCGTTCCAGATCGAGGACTCCGGGGCGCGGATCGTCCTGACCCGGTCGGACCTCGCCGCACGGCTCGCCGGCACCGGCGCCGAGACCATCGCCGTGGACACGCTCCTGCCCACGCTTCCCGACCCCGGCCCGCTGCCGTCCACGGCCACCCCCGAGGACACCGCGTACGTCATCTACACCTCGGGCTCCACCGGCCGGCCCAAGGGCGTCGCCGTACCGCACCGCGGCGTGGTCAACCGGCTCCTGTGGATGCAGGAGGAGTACGGCCTCGGCGCGGACGACCGCGTCCTGCAGAAGACCCCCTTCACCTTCGACGTCTCGGTGTGGGAGTTCTTCTGGCCGCTGCTCACCGGTGCCGTGCTCCACCTGGCGGCCCCCGGCGCCCAGCGCGACCCCCGGGCGCTCGCGGACGTCATCCGCAGGCACCGGATCACCACCGTGCACTTCGTCCCCTCGATGCTCGACCTCTTCCTCGCGGAGCCCACCGGCCGGGACCTGCCGGACCTGCGCCGCGTCGTCTGCAGTGGCGAGGCCCTCCGCTCCGAGACCGTGGGCCGGTTCTTCGAGCAGTACGGCGCGGGCCCCGAGCTGCACAACCTCTACGGGCCGACCGAGGCCTCCATCGACGTCACGTACTGGCGATGTACCCCCGAGGACGCCCGCCGGCCCGTACCCATCGGCCGGGCCGTCGCCAACACCAGCCTGTACGTGCTGGACCGGGAAGGGCGCCCGCTGCCGCCCGGCATCGCCGGCGAGCTGCACATCGGCGGCGTCCAGGTCGCGACCGGCTACCTCAACCGCCCGGAACTCACCGCGGCGAGCTTCGTCGACAACCCCTTCGGCCCCGGCAGGCTGTACCGGACCGGAGACCTCGCCGTACTCCGCGAGGACGGGGTCGTCCTCTACCGCGGCAGGCTCGACCACCAGGTGAAGGTGCACGGCTTCCGCATCGAGCCCGGCGAGATCGAGTCCGCGCTGCTCACCCACCCGGCCGTCGCACAGGCCGTGGTGACGGCACCGCTCGGTGAGGACGGCCAGCGCCGGCTCGTCGCCCATGTCGTGCCCGACGGGGACGCGCCGGAACCGGCGGGACTCCTCGCCTGGCTGCGCGAGCGCCTGCCCGCCTACATGGCCCCCGCCCACTTCGTCACCCTCGACGCCCTGCCCCTGCTGTCCAACGGCAAGCTGGACCGCAAGGCGCTGCCGATGCCGCAGACGCGGACCGTGCGCACCGTGGCGCCGCCCGAGACCGCCGTGGAGACCCTGCTCCACCAGGCCTGGTGCTCCGTCCTGGACACCGACGAGATCGGCGTCGACGACTCGTTCTTCGTGCTCGGCGGCGACTCCATGCACGCCATCCGGGTGCGTGCGCAGGTCGAGCGGGGCGGCCACACCTTCGAGGTCTCCGACCTCTTCGAAGGGCCGTCGATCCGCGAACTCGCCCGCGTAGTCAGGCCCCTGGCGCGACGCGAGGACTCCGCCGACCGCGCTCCCTTCGGGCTGCTGTCCGCGGAGGACCGGCTGCTGCTGCCGGACGGGCTCGACGACGCCTACCCGCTCAGCGCCATGCAGGCGGGCATGCTCTACCACGCGGCCTACGCGGAGGACTCCTCTGTCTACCGGGTCGTGACCAGCGTCCGAGTGGCGACCCGGCTCGACCCCGACGCCCTGCGGGCCGCGGTCGACGACCTCGCCGCCCGGCACCCCTCCCTGCGCTGCTCCTTCGACCTGGCCCGGTTCTCCGAGCCCCTCCAGCTCGTGCACAGCCGGGTCGAGGTCCCGCTGGGGAACGGCCTGGACCTCGGTGACCTGGACGAGGAGGCCCGGCAGCGGGCCGTGACCGACTGGGTCGAACGGGCCAAGTTCACCCGCTTCGACCCCGAGGTCGCGCCGCTGCTGAAGTTCGTGACCCACCCCTGCGGCCCGGACGCCTTCGAGCTTTCGGTGATCGAGCACCACGTCGTCCTCGACGGGTGGAGCGACATGCGCATGCTGGAAGAGGTGGTCGACCACTACCGGGCGCGCCTCGCCGGCGAGGAACTCGGCCTGCCGCCGGTCCGCTCCGCCTACCGGGACTTCGTGGCCGCGGAGCGCCGTGCCCTCGCCGACGAGGAGGCGCGCGCCTACTGGACCGGACTGCTGCGCGGCGCCGAACCCACCCGCCTGGTGCCGCACGGCGCCGGCGGTCGGGAGCGCCCCGACGGCTCACGGCCGGCCGCCAACCACCGGTACGACGTGCCGGTGGACGGCGAGGTGGCCGCGGCGCTGCGCGCCCTCGCCGGGCGCGAGGGACTGCCGCTGAAATCCCTGCTGGCCACCGCGCACCTCGCCGTCCTGCGCCTGGTCAGCGGCGACGACGAAGTGCTCACCGGGGTCGTGGCCAACGCCCGTCTCGAGGAGGAGGGCGGCGACGAGACGATCGGCGTCTTCCTCAACACGCTCCCGCTCCGCGTGGACGTCTCCTCCGCGACCCTCCTGGACACGGCGCGACGGGTCTTCGACCACGAGCGCCGCTCCGCGGCCCACCGCCGCTACCCCTTCGCGCAGATGCAGCACGACGTGGGGGAGGGCCTCCGGCTCGACAGCTACGTCAACTTCATGGACTTCCACCGCGACCGGCACCGGTCGGCGGACGCGCTGATGTCGGTCACGGTGGGCGTCGCGGAGACCAACTACCCGCTCGCCGTCAACTTCCTGGTCGACCCCGAGCTGGGCCGGCTGCAGCTCTGGCTCGACTGCGACCTGGCCGTCCTGCCCGAGGAGTTCTGCTCACGTCTCTCCGGCTACTACGAGCGCGCCCTGGCGGCCGTGGCCCGGCAGCCGGAGGAGCGTCTCAGCTCCGTCGACCTCATGACCCCGGCCGAGCACGCCCAGCTCGCCGCGTGGAACGACACCACCGTCCCGTACGACCCCTCGGACACCGTGCACGGGCAGTTCGAGCGACAGGCCGGGGCGCGCCCGGACGCGATCGCGGTGGCGCACCGCTTCGACGAGGTGGGCTACGCGGAGCTGGACGCGCGGGCGAACCGCCTCGCGCACCACCTGCGGGACCTGGGCGTCGGGCGGGGAGATCTGGTCGGCGTGAGCCTGCGGCGCGGGACCGACCTCGTCGTCGCGCTCCTCGCGGTCCTCAAGAGCGGCGCCGCGTACGTGCCGATGGACCCGTCGTTCCCCAGCGGACGCCTGACGGACATCGCCGCCGACGCCGGCATCGGCTGCCTGGTCAAGGGGCCCGGTACACCCGACGGGATCACAGCGCCGCACGTGGTGGACGTCCTCGCGGACGCGAAGACCATCGGGCGCTCGCCCGCGACACGGCCGGCGGTCGAGGTCTCCGGTGACGACACGGCGTACGTGATCTACACCTCGGGCTCGACCGGCAAACCCAAGGGCACCGCCCTGCGGCACCGCAACGCCGTCAACTTCTTCGCCGGCATGGACGAGCGCGTGGGCTGCGACGGCGACGACGTCGTGCTCGCCGTGACCAGCGTCTCCTTCGACATCTCGGTGCTCGAACTGCTCTGGCCGCTCACCCACGGCGCCAAGGTCGTCGTCGCCGGAGAGCGCGTCATCGGCAATCTGGTGCCGCGGTCGGAGGCGAGGGAGCGGGCCCTCGGCTTCAGCCTCTTCTTCTTCGCCGCGTCCGCGGGCGTGTCCCCCCGTGAGGGCTACCAGCTGGTGCTCGACGCGGCCCGTTACGCCGACACCCACGGCTTCGAGGCCGTGTGGACGCCCGAGCGGCACTTCCACGCCTTCGGCGGGCTCTACCCCAACCCCTCGGTGATGTCGGCCGCGCTGGCTACGATCACCGACCGGATCGCCCTGCGCTGCGGCAGCGTGGTCTCCCCGCTGCACGACGCGGTCCGCATCGCCGAGGAGTGGTCGCTCGTCGACAACCTCTCGGACGGCCGCGTCGGCCTGGCCTTCGCCGCCGGCTGGAACTCCAACGACTTCGTACTGCGGCCGGAGAACTTCCCCGTCCGCAAGGAGCGGATGTCGGAGCAACTAGAGGAGTTCCGCAAGCTGTGGCGCGGCGAGCCGGTCCAGCGCGTCGGCGGCAGCGGCGAACTCGTCGACGTACGGATCTTCCCCGCGCCCGTCCAGGACGAGCCGCCCGTCTGGCTCACCTCCGTCGGCACCGTACAGACCTTCGAGAAGGCCGGCGCCTCCGGGGCGAACCTGCTCACCCACCTCTTCGGCCAGAGCCCCGACGACCTCGCGGAGAAGATCAAGGCGTACCGGCAGGCCAGGGAAGCCACCGGGCACCCGGGTCCCGGCCAGGTCACCGTGATGGTGCACACCTTCATGTCGGACGACACGGAGCGGGCCAGGCAGCAGGCGCGGGAGCCCTTCCGGAACTACCTCCGCAGCTCCACCGAGCTGTGGCGCACCCTCTTCGCCTCCACCGGACAGGACCTTCCGGAACTCGGCGCCGAGGAACAGATCGACGCCGTGATCGACATGGCGATCAACCGGTACTTCGAGACCTCCGGCCTGTTCGGTTCCCCCGACAGCTGCGCCGAACTCGTCCGTGCGCTGGCCGCCGCCGGCGTGGACGAGATCGCGTGCCTCGTCGACTTCGGCGTCGAGGCGGAGGCCGTCCTCGAGAGCCTCACCTGGGTCGACCGCCTCCGCGACGCCCACGCCACCGAGGTCGCCGAGGGAGCGCACTCCTTCGCCGAACTCTGCGAGCGCCACCGGATCACCCTCGTGCAGGGCACTCCCTCGCTCCTCACCGCCGTCGCGGCGGAACCCGAGGCCCTGGACGCCCTGCGGGGCCTGCGCGCCCTGCTGATCGGCGGCGAGGCCTTCCCCTCGGGCCTCGCGCAGCGCCTCCTCCAGGCCCTGCCAGGGGTGCGGATCTGCAACATGTACGGCCCCACCGAGACCACCATCTGGTCGACGGTGCACGAACTGGACGCGCGGGACGCGACGGCCGGCACCATCCCCATCGGCACGCCGATCGCCAACACCGAGGTGCGCGTGGTCGACGGCCGCGGCCGGCCGCTCCCCGTCGGCGTCTCCGGTGAACTGTGGATCGGCGGCGACGGCGTCGCCGCCGGCTACATCGGACGGCCGGAGCTCACCGCCGAGCGGTTCGTCACGGGCGCCGAGGGCGCCGGCCGGTATTACCGGACCGGTGACCGCGTGCGCCGGCGCGCCGACGGCAGCCTGGAGTTCCTGGGCCGCATCGACCGCCAGGTGAAGATCCTCGGCCACCGTGTCGAACCCGACGAGGTGGAGAGCGTCCTCTCGCGCCACGCACAGCTCGACGCGGTCGCGGTCACCGCGATCGAGGGAGCCCACGGCACGGAACTCGTTGCCTACGTCTCTCCCGCGGACTCCCTGTCCGACGCCTCGGTGCAGGACGCGCACGTCCGGCGCTGGGGCGAGGTCTGGGAGAGCGCCTACACCGCCACGGACGAAGCCCCCGAGGACGGAGCCGAGTTCGCCGGCTGGCTCAGCAGCTACACCGGCGAACCCATCCCCGTCCCCGAGATGCGGGAGTGGCTGGGACACACGGTCGACCGGATCCGCGCCCTGCGTCCCACCGCGCTCGCCGACATCGGCGTCGGCGTCGGACTGGTGCTCCGCAACCTCGCCGACGAGGTCGGCGAGTACCACGGCGTGGACGTCTCGCCCGCCGCGCTCACCGCCGCCGCCGGCAGCCTGGCACGTCCGCTCCCCGGCCACGTCCACCTGGAGCGGTCCGGCCCCGAGTACCTGGCACGCCTGGCGCCGGGAAGCCTGGACACGGTGGTGATCAACTCGGTGGCGCAGTACTTCCCCGGCACCGACTACCTGCGCACCGTGCTCACCGACGCGGTGCGCGCCGTACGGCCGGGAGGCGCCGTCTTCGTCGGCGACGTCCGCTCGGTCGAGATGCTGCCCGAGTTCCAGACGGCCGTGACCCTGCACCGGGCCGGACCGCTCCAGACGGTCGAGGAGCTCCGCTCCGCGATCTCCCGCCGCCTCCACGAGGAACGGGAACTCTGCCTCTCCCCGGCCTTCTTCCACCAGCTCGCCGGCGAACTCGACGGTGTCGCCGAAGTCCGCGTCGAGCTGAAGCGGGGCCGGGCGGACAACGAGCTCTCCCACTTCCGCTACGACGTGACCCTGCTGACCGGCGACCGGCCGGCGCCCGGCGCATCCGAACCCCGTCTCACCTGGGACACGCTCGACCACGGCATCGACGGCGTACGGGAGCGACTGACCGGCAGCGCCGAGGGCCTCGTCGTGACCGGCGTCCCCAACCGGAGGCTGCTGCGGACCACGGCCGCCGTCCGCGCCCTGGAGGAGGCCGACGGCACGGCCACCGCCTGGGACGTGGAACGACTGCTGTGGGAGCTCGACGACGAAGCCGGGGTCCACCCGGAGGAGCTGTTCGACCTGGCCGCCGAGCAACGGCGACAGGTCACGGTCCTGGTGCCGCAGGACGGCCGACTGTCCACGTTCGACGTGGTGTTCGGCACGCCGGTCCCTCCCCACGACGACGCTGAGGACAAGGCATGAGCCCCACCCGACCACTCGCCAACGACCCGCTCACCTCGTCCTGGGCGGCCGGACTGCGCTCCTCCCTGCGCGCCTACGCGAGGACGCACCTCCCGGACGCCATGGTCCCCGCGCACTTCGTCGTACTGCCCGAACTCCCGAAGCTCCCCAACGGCAAGGTGGACCGCAAGGCCCTGCCTCCGCTGACGGCCGAGGAGACCCCCGAGACCGCCTTCGTCGCTCCCCGCACCCCGGTGGAGACCCAGCTCGCCCGGATCTGGCAGGACCTGCTCGGCCTGCCCAAGGTCGGCGTGGAGACCAGCTTCTTCGACCTGGGCGGCGACTCCCTGACGGTGCTCCAGATGACCGCCCAGGTCCGGGAGATCTACGACGTACGGCTCGATCTGCGCCGGATGTTCGAGGACCCCACGGTCGCCCAGCTGGCCCGGATGGTCAGCTCCCAGGCCGACCCGACGGTGACCGGGGCCGGCAACCCCCGGGGCGTCGCGAGCGAGGCCATGGCGGCCGACGCCGTACTGCCGGCCGACATCGTGCCCGAGGAAGGGGCCGTACCGGCGTCGACGGGACCGTACCGCACGGTCCTGCTCACCGGCGGTACGGGCTACACCGGGGCCTTCCTGCTCCGGGAGCTCCTCGACCGCTCGGCCGCTACGGTGCACGTCCTGGTACGCGCCGACGGCCCGGAGCAGGCGGCCGAACGGGTCCGCGGGAACCTCGCCGAGTACGGGCTGCTGCGCGACGGGGACGAGCACCGCGTCGTCGGGGTCCCCGGCGACACCGGACGCCCCTACCTCGGGCTGGCGCGGCGGACGTACCACGAGCTGGCCGCGGAGGTGGAGCTGATCATCCACAACGCGGCGATCTCCAGCTGGATCGTCCCCTACGCCAAGATCAAGCCGGTCAACGTCTTCGGCGCCCTGGAGGTGCTGCGGCTCGCCTGCCGGAAGCGGGTCAAGGCCGTGCACTTCGTCTCCACGATCGGCGTGTACCCCGGACACGAGGGGGAGCGCAGCTGGCCGGAGACCCGGCTCACCGAGGCCGAGCACGTCGTCGGCGGCTACCGGCAGTCGAAGTGGGTCGCGGACGGCCTGATGCTCCAGGCCCGGGACCGGGGCGTGCCCACCCATGTGTACCGGCTCGGTGCCATCACGGGCTCACAGACCACCGGCGCCTGCTCGCCCGACACCTTCATCAACCACCTGATCAAGGGCTGCGTCCAACTGGGCGCCTATCTGGACTACGACCTGCTCCTGGATCTCGTGCCGGTCGACTTCTGCGCGGCCACCGTGGTGCACACCGCCCTCTCCGGAGGCCGTCCGGAAGCCGTCTTCAACGTCCCCAGCGCCCGGTCCGTCAGCATGAACGAGATCTTCGAGCTGATCGTGGCGTACGGCTATCCGCTGCGCCGCCTGGACTACCAGGACTGGTACCGGGAGCTCGCCGCCGCCGTCGAGCGCGGCGAGGAGAACGAACTCGCCGTGTACCTCCCACTGTTCGGCGCGGACCAGCCGGCCGAGGAAGTGGGCTACCTGGGCAGCAGGCCCGACTTCCGCACCGACAACCTGCGTGCCGCGCTCGACGGTTCGGGCATCGAGTGCCGACCGGTGGACCGCGCGCTGTTCGACCTCTACCTCGACTACTTCGTCTCGTCGGGCTTCCTGCCCGCCCCTCCCGGTGGCGCCGCCCGCCCCCAGACCCAGTGTGGAGTCTCGTTATGACCGCTCCTGCCGTACCCGCCTTCCCCATGCCGCGCCGCCACCCGCTGGACCCGCCGCCCCAGTACCGCGAACTCAGCGCGGAGCAGCCGGTGTTCCAGGTGCAGACCCCGCGAGGCGAGGCCGTCTGGGTGGTGACCCGCCACGCGGACGTACGGGCCGTGCTCACCGACACCCGGTTCAGCTCGGACCCGAAGACACCCGGCTACCCCTCCTACATCTCCGGCGACACCCCGCTCCCGCCCGGCTTCTTCCTCAACCAGGACGCACCGGACCACACCCGGCTGCGCCGCCTGGTGACCCGCGAGTTCCTGATCAGCCAGATGGAGGCCAAGCGGCCGAGGATGAAGGCCATCCTCGACACCCTGCTCGACGACCTGGTGCGGCAGGGGAACAGCGCCGACCTCGTGACGCAGCTGGCCCTGCCGATGGCCGCCACCGTGATGTGCGAACTCCTCGACGTCCCGTACGAGGACCACAGGATCTTCGTGACCCTCACGGACACGATCCTCGACCGCAGCAGCACGCCCGAACAGGCCGAAGGCGCCGCCCGCGAGCTCATGGCCTACTTCGACGGCGTGGTCACCGCACGCGAGCAGCGGCCGACCGACGACATGCTCGGCCGGCTGGTGGCCCAGGAGGAGGCGGGCAAGCTCAGCCACGACGAGTTCGTCGGCCTGGCCGCGCTCCTGATGCTCTCCGGCTACGACACCATGGCCCAGATGATCGGGCTGGGGACCGCCACCCTGCTCGAACACCCCGAGCAGCTCGACGACCTCAAGGCGGACCCCTCGCTGTACCCGCAGGCCATCGAGGAACTGCTCCGCTACCTCTCCATCAACCACGCGGGACTGCCCCGGGCCGCCACGGAGGACCTCACCGTCGGAGGCCAGGAGATCCGGGCCGGGGACGGCGTCCTCGTGATGATCAACGCCGCCAACCGCGACGCGGCGGTCTTCGAGGAGCCCGACAGCTTCGACATCCACCGCAAGGACCCCCAGGCGCACGTCGCGTTCGGCCACGGCTTCCACAAGTGCATCGGCCTGACGCTCGCCCGCGTCGAGCTCAGCACCGTGTTCGCCGGCCTCTTCGAGCGCCTGCCCACGCTCAAGCTCGGCCGGCCGCTGGAGGACCTGCCGTTCCGGCACGACATGGTGCTCTACGGAGTCCGCGGGCTGCCCGTCACCTGGTGACCTCCCGGCGCATCCACGCAAGGTCACTCACTTCACGAAGGACGCAAAGGACGCATGATGGCGGTTGAAACGGTCTTCCTCCTGCCCGGCCAAGGGGGTTACACCCCTGGGCTCTTCGCCGGTGACACCTCGCCCGAGGTCCGGGAGGTCCTCGACACGGCCGACCGGATCGCGGCCGAGTTCGGGCGCGGCGGCGTCTCGCACCTGCTGACGAACCCCGACGCGCCCGCAGCGGCGGACCTGGTGCGCGCGGACTCCTTCGCCCTGCAACTCGCCGTGTTCACGGCGGCCGTCGGCAGCCACCGCATCGCGGAGCGGCAGGACACGCCGGACGTCGTGGTCGGGCACAGCATGGGGGAGATCGCCGCGCTGACGGTCGCCGGAGCGTTCAGCACGGCCGACGGGGCACGGCTGGTGTGCCACCGCTCGGAAGCCCTCCTGGCGCACTGCCCGGCGGAGGGCGGCATGGTGGCCCTGGAGCTTCCGGCCGCCCGCGCGGCCCACCTGGTCGGCGCAGTCGGCGACCGGGGGCTGGCCGTCGCCGTGTCCAACGCACCGCGCCAGACGGTGGTGTCGGGGCCCGACCAGGCTGTCGGGGTCGTGGCCCGGCTGGCCGGTGCGCTCGGTGTCCAGGCCACACGGCTGAACGCGCCGTTCCCCTTCCACAGCCCGATGCTCGCCGTCGCCGCGCACGCCTTCGGCGAAGCGATCACCGGCATCCGGCAGCATCCGCTGCGCGCAGTGGTGTACTCGCCGGTGGCCGGCGGCTACCTCCAGGACGACACCGACCTCAAGGCGCTGCTCGTCCGGCAACTCACCACGCCCGTGCGGTTCATGGACGCCGTCCGCGAGCTGCACGCCGACGGCGCGCAGCGCTTCGTCGAGTGCGGCAGGGCCGGACTGTCGGGGCTCGTGCGGCGCAGCGTGCCGGAGGTCGACACCCGTCACACGGCCACCGCGCGAGGCACCGACACCAGCCCAGCCCACACGACCGTGGAATCCGCTCCGGCAAACACGTCCGCGGCTGCCGCGCCCGTTCCGTCGGGGGCGAGTGTGCTGGACGAGTTGCGGGAGTTGTACGCGTCGGCGCTCGGGTATCCGGTGGAGGTGATCACGGGGGACGCGGATCTGGAGGCGGATCTGGGGATCGATTCGCTGAAGCGTGCGGAGATGCTCGGGAAGGTGTCGGCTCACTTCGGGCTGGGGGAGTCGGCCGTGGACGGCCGGTTCGTGGCGCAGCCGACCCTGGCCGACTTGGCCGGGCTGATCGACGAGGTCCAGGGCACGGCTGCCGCGCCCGTTCCGTCGGGGGCGGGTGTGCTGGACGAGTTGCGGGAGTTGTACGCGTCGGCGCTCGGGTATCCGGTGGAGGTGATCACGGGGGACGCGGATCTGGAGGCGGATCTGGGGATCGATTCGCTGAAGCGTGCGGAGATGCTCGGGAAGGTGTCGGCTCACTTCGGGCTGGGGGAGTCGGCCGTGGACGGCCGGTTCGTGGCGCAACCGACCCTGGCCGACCTGGCCGACCTCATCACCGCCGTCCGGCCGTCCGCGCGCTGATCTACGAATACGGGAGCCAGCATGTCCCTCGATCTCTCCGGCCGCACCGTCCTGGTCACCGGCGCCAGCCGCCCGCTCGGCACGGCCGTGGCGCAGCGGCTCACCGGGCTCGGCGCGCGCGTCGTGACCTGCGACGCGTACGACGCGGCCCGCGTCCGGGCCGCGCTCGGCACGGACGGCCGCCGCCCCGGCCTCGTCGACGCGCTCGTGAACGTCGTGACCGGCGAGTCGGGACCGCGCGACGCGCAGACGGCGACCGCCGGGGCCCTCGCCCTCCTCGGGCAGCAGGGGGACGGCGCGATCGTGCACGTGCTCACCGCCCCGCCGGCTCGGGAGGCGGTGGCCGGCCTCGTGCGCGACCACGCCGCCGGGACCCCGGAGCGAGTCCGCGTCAACGCCGTCATGGTCCCCGAGGACGCGGAGAGGTCCGGCGCCGAGGGCGTCGCGCAACTCGTCGGCTTCCTGGTGTCCGCCGACGCGTCGTCCGTCGACGGCAGGACCCTGCTCGTCGGCGGCGCGCCCACCGGGACGCCACCCGCCGACGACGCGGTCGTCGTCGTGGGCATGGGACTCGCCCTCCCGGGCGCGAGCACCCCCGAGCAGTTCTGGGAGCTGCTCACGAACGGCGAGCCGGTGTTCGGCGAACCCGGCGACCGGCTCGATCTGGACACCCTCTGGTCCGCGGACGCCACCGCCGAGGACAAGACCTACTCGCGCGTCTCCGGATTCATGACGGGCTTCGAACCTCACCCGCGCCTGCGGGAGGAACTGGAGTCCGGAGCCTTCGACAGCGACGAGTACACGGCGCTCTGGCTGCGCCACTCGCTGCTCGGCGCCACCGAGAAGGTCACCGTCCGGCCCGGTGACCGGCAGTTGTTCGCCGTCGGCCTCACCCCCGACGGCAGCCACCACCTGGAGCACAGCCTCGTCTCGGCCGGGGTGCGGGGCATCCTCGCCGGAGCGGGGGAGAAGCTGCCGGACACCTTCGGCGCGCTCTACCCCCTGGCCTCCGAGTCTCCCGAGGACGTGCTGCCGTACCGGATCGCCCGCATGGCCGCCCCCGATCTGCCGGACTCGGCGGAGATCGTCGTGGTGGACACCGCCTGTTCCTCCTCCCTGTACACCGTCGATCTGGGGGTGCGGGCGCTGCGCGCCGGTGAGACGGACGTGGCCCTGTGCGGCGGGGCCTTCGCGCTGAGCGCGCAGAACCTCGTGCTGTTCTCCAAGCTCCGCGGCCTGTCCCGGTCCGGTCGGGTCCGCGCCCTGGACCGGGACGCCGACGGCGTGCTCTTCAGCGACGGTGCCGCGATCCTCGCCCTGAAGACCTACGCCCGAGCCCTCGCCGACGGCGATCCGGTCCTCGGCTTCGTCGCCGGTTTCGGCGGCTCGTCCGACGGGCGGGGCAAGGCGATCTACGCCCCCAACGCCGCGGGCCAGACGATCGCCCTCGACCGGGCGTGGCGCTCCGCCGAGGTCACCTCCGAGGACGTGGACTGGATCGTCGCGCACGCCACCGGCACGCCGACCGGCGACCGCACCGAGATGAGCGCGCTCACCCAGAGCGCGGGCCCGGACAAGACGTGGACCATGACGTCCAACAAGTCGCTCGTCGGTCACGCCGGCTGGGCGGCGGGAGCGGTCTCGGCGATCCACGCACTCCTGGCCATGCGGCACGAAGTCATTCCGGCACAGAAGCAGTTCGCCGAGCTCCCCGAGGGGGTCCCGACCGGCGTCCACGTCCCGGTCGACGACGTCCCGTGGGCCGCCGCCTCCGGGCGCCGCCGCACCGTCGGAGTGTCGGCCATGGGGTTCGGCGGCACCAACGGCCATCTCGTCCTCACGGACAAGCCCCCGGCCCGCAGCGAGACCTCCGCCTCGCAGCCGGCGGAGGACGACCCGGTCGTCGTGGTGGCCCAGGGCGCCCACCTCCCGGGCGACCCCGACGAGGAGCGCGTCGCGCGCTGGCTCGCGGGCGGCCCCGCCGACTGGCCGTCGTCCTTCGGCGACGCCTACCCCCTGCCCTCGCCACTGGAAGCCCGGCTCGCGCCCTCGGCGATCGCGGCGATGGACCGCAGCCAGCTGATGGCCCTGCGCTGCGCGGACCTCCTCGCGGGCGACTGGACCAAGGACGAGGAACTCACCGCGCGTACCGGCGTACTCGTCGGCCACACCGGACCCACCAGGGCCGCTCTCCGCTCCGACCTGCGCTGCTACCGCGACGACCTGATCGGCAAGCTCACCGGCCCCGCGGGCATACCGCCACAGACGCTGGACGACGCGGTGCGCGCCCTGTCCCGCCCCGTCAACGAGGACGCCTACCCGGGTCTCATGCCCAACGTGATCGCGGCCCGGGTGGTGCAGCGGCTGGATCTGCACGGGCCGAACATGACGCTCGACGCGGGCCGGGACTCCACCAACTCGGCCCTGGCCACCGCCGTCCGCTACCTGCGGGACGGAGAGATGGACCTGGCCGTGGTCATCGGCGTCAACGCCACGACGGAGCATGTGCCCACCCACGGAAGCAAGGAGAACGCGGAGGCCGCCGTCGGTTTCGTACTGACCCGGCTGAGCGTCGCCCGGAAGCACGGCATGACCGTCCTCGGCCGGGTGGAGCTCGCCACGGCGGACACGCCCGTCGAGCCCGAGGACCGCGAGCCCGTGCGGGAACGCAACCACCGAGGTGCCGAAGGCGCCGTGGCCGTCCTCCAGGCTCTGCGTTCCTCGCGGAGGCGGACGGTCGTCCGGCCGCTGGAGGACGACCACACGCCCGCCCTCGTGGTGACCCCCCGGCCCTCGGCCGAAGAGGCCCCCGCGCCGGAAGCCGCCGGCGCCGTGGCGGGCACGGAGGAGACGGCCGGCTCCCTGAGCGGGCACCTCGCGCGGCACGCGCTCGCCCTGCGCCCCGTCCCCGTACGGACCGTCCGCCCCGAGGTGGCGGCGGTGCCCGCCGGAAGCCTGGTGCTGACCGACCGGCCGAGCGACCTGAGGGACGCCGGGATCCCGGCGGACTGCCTCGTCGTCGCTCCCGGGACCGCCCCACGCGACGCCACCCTGCCCTTCCCGGTGGTCCACCTCGACGCGCCGGAGGAACTGGAGCGGCTGCTGACCACCGACGGCCGGCCGTTCCGGCAGCTCCGCGTCGTCGTCACCGGATCGCGGGCCGGCACGTCCGGCTGGGACGTGCCCCAGCGCGTCCTGGACCTCCACGACCTGGCCTTCGTGGCGGCGAAGCACCGCGCAGAAGCGCTCGACGGCGGCGGCTGCCTCGCGGTCCTCGCCCTGGACGCCGTGGACGGCGCGACTCCCGTCCCCGCCGTGGGGCTCTTCGGCGGTCTCGTCCGCAGCCTGTCCCAGGAACTGTCCGGCGGTCTGGTCTTCGCGCTGGTCGTCGACGGCACGGACGCGCGGGCCGGCCTGGCGCGGCTGGCCGTGGAATCGGCCGCACACCGCCACATCCCCGTCGCCTACGACATGGACGGTGTACGGCACGAGCTGATGCTGCTGCCCGTAGACGCCCCGGAGGCCGACACGGGGCTCGGACTGCCGGACGACCCGGTGATCGTGGCCACCGGAGGCGCCCGCGGCCTCACCGCCCACCTGGTCCACGAACTCGTGGCCGGCCGCGCCCCGCGCGGCGTCTGGCTGCTCGGCACGGGCCCCGCACCCGACCCGTCCGCGACGGCCCTGGCCCGGCTGCCCCGCGCCGACGCCCTGCGGGAACTGATGGTCCGCTATCCCACCGAGACCCCCGCCGCCCTGAGCCGCCGCTACGACCGTGCGGTCCAGCAGCTCGAACGCACCCGCACGCTCCAGGAGTTGCAACTCTCCTGCGGGGCCGGGCGGGTCCACTACCGCCAGTGCGACGTCCTGGACCCCGACGCCGTACGCACGGTGATCGACGAGATCCTGGCCGCGGAAGGCCGGGTGGACGTCCTGGTGCACGGCGCCGGCCTGGCCCGCTCCGCCGGAATCGCCCGCAAGAAGCTCGACGACTTCCGTGCCGTGCGGGACGTGAAGGTACGCGGCTACGCGCATCTGCGGGCCGCCCTCGGGACCCGGCGCCCCGCACTGTGGTGCAGCGTCAGCTCCGTCTCCGCGTTCACCGGACTGCGCGGCGAGCCCGACTACGGCGCCGCCAACGAGTTCCTGCTGCTCGCCGCCGCCCACGCGCGGGCGACCGAGGGCTCGGACGAGGTCGCGCTCGCCTCCGGACTGTGGGTCGAATCGGGCATGGCCTCGGCGGACACCCCGAGCGGCGCCTTCCTGGCCAGGCAGGGCGAGATCGGGCAGCTGACGGACGTCCAGGGCCGGGAGTTCTTCCGTACCGAGCTCCGCGGCCGCGGCAGTCACGGCCTCGCGACCACCTGGATCGGCGACGCCGACTGGGCGACCCTGCAACGCGGGGCGCCCGGATTCCGCGCGGCCTGCGAGGACGCGGCCGAGAGCGCACCGGAGAGGCGCCGCACCCCGTCACCTGCCCCCCGGCGGGCCTTCCTGACGGGCCCCGCGCGGTACGACGGCGCGTCGGCGGCGTGGACGTTCGACGTCGGCCTCGACGAGCACCCGTACCTCCTGGAGCACCTCGTCGACGGCCGGCCGACCGTACCCGGCACCTTCATCCTCGAGATGGCGGCCGAAGCCGCGGCCGAGCTGGCCCCCGGCATGGTCCCGAGGCGCATCACCGACGTCGTCCTGTCCCAGTTCATCCGGGCCGCCCGGCACCGCTGGCCGCGGACCCTGTGTGTGACGGCCGCACGCGACGGCGACCGGGTCCGCGTACGGATCACCTCGCCCGCGGCCGGCCCCGTGCCCGAGCGCGAGCACTCCCGCATGGTGGTGCACCTGGCCCGCTCACTCCCCGACGGGCCGCGCGTCCCGGCCGTCCCGGCCGGCGGCCACGACGCCCCCAACACGTACGAACTCCTGGGCACACCGGTCGAGTTGAGGGGTGTGTTCGGTGCGCTGCGCCGCCCCCGGCTGGAGGCCGACGGCGGCTCGGCGGACCTGCGGCTCGACCTCCCGCCGGGCGGGGGCGTGTTCTCCCGCTTCATCCTGCCGAGCGTCGCTCTCGACTGCCTGCTGCGTACCTCCGTGCTCGACGGCAGGCGACCGGGAGACGTACCGGTGATGGTGCCCACGGCGCTCGGCTCCGTGGACCTGTACACCCCGGCCAACGACAGCGAGCTGGCCGCCGGATGGCCGGACGGGCTTGTTCTCCGGCACTGGTTCGACCCCGCGACCGGCGAGGAGCGCTGTGCCGTGGCAGGACCGGACGGCCGCGCCCTCGTCCAGGTGACCGGAGTCGAGGGGGCGGAGAAGGGTTCGTACGACCCCGGGACCCGGAGCTGGCGTTCCGGGCCGGCAGCGAGCCGCACGGGAGAGCCCGTGTGACCCCGACGCGTCCGAAGAAGACCGACAAGAGCGGCACACGAGTGCCGCGGAGCAATGAGGAGAACGTGATGTCAGCCGAAGCAGCAGTCGGCAATCAGGCGGAGAGCGGGCCGCCGGCCGACCGGGCCCGGTCATGGACCCTGGCGCTGGCCTGCGTCGCGATGTTCATGCTGATGCTCGACGTGACCGTCGTCAACGTCGCCCTGCAGGACCTGCGGACCTCGCTGGGGGCGGACTTCTCCGACCTGCAGTGGGTGATCGATTCGTACACCCTGACCCTGGCGGCCTTCCTCCTGACCGGCGGCTCGCTCGCCGACCGGCTGGGCCGCAAGCGGGTCTTCAGCGCGGGCCTGGTCCTCTTCACGCTCTCCTCGCTGGCGGCGGGTCTGGCGCAGGACGTCCTGGCGCTCAACATCGCCCGGGGCGTCCAGGGCGTCGGCGCCGCGGTCCTGTTCGCCGTCGGGCCCGCCCTGATCGGCAACGAGTACCGGGGGGCCGACCGGGGGAAGGCGTTCGGCATCTTCGGCGCCGTCGCGGGTCTCGCCCTGGCCTTCGGCCCGCTGATCGGCGGCTTCCTCACCGACGCGCTCAGCTGGCGCTGGATCTTCCTGATCAACGTACCCATCGGCGTCGTGGCCCTGATCGTGGGAGCCCTGCGCCTGAGGGAGTCGAAGGAACCGGCCGCGCACGGCGTCGACTGGCTCGGCATGCTGAGCTTCGGCCTCGGCCTCAGCCTCCTGGTGCTCGGATTCCTGCGCGGGGAGTCCTCCGGCTGGACCAGCGCGCCCATTCTCGGGGCGTTCGCGGGCGGCGTCCTCCTGCTCGTGGTCTTCGTCGTCCTGGAGAAGGCACGCGGCGAACGGGCCATGTTCGACCTCTCCCTGATGCGCACGCCCACCTTCACCGGAGTCTGCCTGGCCACGCTGCTGTCCAACGCGACCAGCCTCGCCGCCGTCTTCCTGCAGATCTCCTACGTGCAGAACGTCTTGGGGTACTCGCCCTGGGAGACCGGACTGCGTTTCATGCCGATGATGATCACCCTGTTCATCGTCTCCGGGGTCACCGGAGGCCTCCTCGCCAAGGCGGCACCCGGCGTACTCATCGGCCTGTCCATCGGCTTCATCGCCCTCGGCATGGGCCTCATGGTGCTCGTCGGCCCCGACGACTCGTGGACGGCGATGCTGCCCAGCATGATCGTCACGGGCATCGGCATGGGCCTGTTCAACCCCCCGCGTGCCGCCGTCACCATCGGCGTGGTGCGGCCCGAGAAGGCCGGCATGGCCTCGGGCATGGGGGAGACCTTCCAGCAGGTCGGCGTCGCCGTCGGCGTCGCGGCCTTCGGCGCGCTCTTCCACCACAAGGTGGTCGACGCCTTCGCCTCCTCGGCCACGGGCACCGGCCTCGGCGCGGACGCCGAGGCCGTGGGCCGGCAGGTCGCCACGGGTGGCACGTCGGGCCTCGCCGACGCGGTGAACGCCTCCGTACTGACACAGGTGACGGCGGCGGCCCGGTCGGCCTTCGTCGGCGCCCTCGCCGACGTCATGGTCGTCTGTGCCGTGGTCGCCGCCGTGGGCGCGGCCATCGCCTTCGTCACCATCCGCCGCCGTGACCTGCACGAGAGCGCGCAGAGCCAGCCCATGGCGGCGGCGCCCGATACGGCCACCGCCTGATCACGGCGTCCGCACACGCACACCCGCAGGACCGGCGAGAGGAATTGGGGCGAATCCCTATGCAGCAGACCGTGAAGGTGGTCGGAATCGGGGGTTCGCCCCGGCCGGACTCGACGGCCGAGCGGGCACTCCGCGCCGTACTGACCGCGGCCGAGCGACAAGGGGCGGAGGTGTCGCTCATCGGCGGCGCCGAGCTGGTGATGCCCCTGTACGACCCACGGGACGAGCTGCGCTCGGCGCGGGCGCTCCGGCTGGTCTCCGAGATAGCCGCCGCCGACGGCCTCGTCCTCGCGAGCCCGGCCTACCACGGCAGCGTCTCGGGACTCGTGAAGAACGCCCTCGATCACGTCGAGGAGCTGCGCGACGACACCCGCCCGTACTTCAGCGGGCGGGCCGTCGGCAGCCTCGCCGTCTCCCAGGGCTGGCAGGGGGGTGCGTCCACGCTGGCCGCGCTCCGCGACGTCACCCATGCGCTGCGCGGCTGGCCCACCCCCCTCGGCGTCGTCGTGAACACCGCGACGGCCGGCTTCGGGGCGGACGGCGCGTGCACCGATGCGCACCTCCAGCGGCAGCTGGAGACCATGGCGGCCCAGGTGGTGGACTTCGCCCGGATGACCGTCCTCGCGTCGGCGGCACGGGACACCGCCGGCGCCGAGGTCCTGTCGCCGGCGGGGAACCGAGGACGCGCGTGGTGACGCCGACGGCCGCACGGCCGGCCGGACGACCGCTGACCCACGGCGCCGTGACCTGCCCGCGGCCCGTGCCGGGGGCCGCGCTGCGGCTCTTCCTCTTCCACCACGCCGGAGGCTCGCACCTCCTCTACAGGAACTGGGAGGACGAGTTCCCGGCCGACTGGGAGGTGTGCGTGCTCGACGCCCCCGGCCGGGGACGACTGAGCGACACCCCCCTGATCGACAACAGCGACGAGTTGGCGGCCTTCTTCTCCCGGGAGATCCTGCCCTGGACGGACCGCCCCTTCGCCTTCTTCGGGCACAGCATGGGCTCCCTCGTCGCCTACGAACTGACGCGGCGCCTGGCGGCCGAGGGGCGCCCCCTTCCCGTCTGGCTGGGCGTCTCCGCCTGCGGCGCCGCGCCGCAGCACGCCCACGGCTCGACGACGCCGCGCGCACGCCACCTGCTCACCGACGGCGAGCTGAGGGAATGGCTCCGGTCGGTGGGCGGCACACCGGCCGCGGTCCTGGACGAGGAGGCGACCTGGCGCCACTTCGGGCCCACCTTCCGCAACGACTTCGCTCTCGTCGACACCTGGCAGCCGGACGTCGACGCCGCACCGCTGCCGACTCCCGTCTCGGCGTTCGGCGGTGACGGCGATCCCGTGGTCGGAAGGGAGCGGCTGGCCGCCTGGGCGGGCCGGACGGAGCGCTTCCTGGGCCTGAACATGTTCGAGGGCGGGCATTTCTATCTGTCGGATCACCGCCGCTCGGTCGCCCGGCGCATCACCGCCGCGGTGGCGGCGGCGCGCCGGACGGAGCGGGGGCAGACCTCGATCCGCGACCGCGCGCTCGGCAAAGCCTGAAAGCAGGAGAGTCTTGAAAGCAGGAAAGGAACAGATGAAATTCGTCGCCTTCTCCGGGAGCCTGCGCGCCACCTCGCTGAACACGGCGGTGGTGCGCACGGCTGCCGAATTGTGTCTGCCGCCGGTGTCGATGACGGTCTACGAGGGGCTGGGAGAACTGCCCTTCTTCAACCAGGACGTGGAGGCCGAGTGCCCGCCGCCCGCGGTCCTGGCCTTCCGCGCGCTGCTGGAGTCCGCCGACGCGGTGCTCATCTCCAGCCCCGAGTACGCGCACGGCACCTCCGGTGTCCTGAAGAACGCCCTGGAGTGGGTGGTCGGCGGCGGTGAACTGGTGGACAAGCCCGTCGCCGTGGTCACCGCGTCGCCGTCGATGACCGGGGGCGACAGGGCCCAGGCGTGGGTCAGGGAGACCCTGGAGGTGATGGGCGCGCACATCCTCCCGGAATCGCTCCCCATCCCGCTCGCGAGCGCCAAGGTCGCGGACGGCCGGGTCCACCACGAGGAGACCCGGGCCGCCCTGCAGGACCTGCTCGCGGCGATGGCCCGGGCGGCGAAGGAGCGCGCGGGGGAGTGAGGGGAGCGGTCCCGGCCGCGTGGGCCGGGACCGGCCGGCGCCGCGCCGGGTCCGGAGGCGGTTTTCTGGGCCGGCCGGTCCGGACCGGGCCGGACCGGACCGTGCCCCGTCCGGATGGCCTCAGCGCTTGCCGATGTCCTTGAGCGGCAGCCCCCCGCCCTCCAGCACCGTCCTGGAGAAAGCGCCCGCCAACTCGGTGAGCCGCCGGGTGCCTTCAGCCCCCAACCGTTCATAGGGAGCGACGTCGAGACGGTCGGTCTCGGCCTCGACGGCACGGCGCAGCTCCGCCCCCCGCTCGGTCAGCTCACCGTCGGCGCCGAGAATCCCGCGCTCCGCCAGCCGCTCCCGGGCCGCCGCCCACTCCTCCGGCGACCAGCCCCGCGCGGACTGCAGGTACCCGGGCCGCCAGTTCGTCCCGGTGGCCGTGTGGGACACCAGGGCCTCCAGCCCGTCGAGCCCCGCCGCGGCGAGCGCGATGACGTGACCGTCCCCGCGGTGCTCACGCAGCAGGGTCGTGGCGTGCCACAGAGCCAGGTGCGGCGCGTCCGGGACCGGCAGGTCGGCGTTGGCCGAGTACAGCGGACGGCCGGGCCGACGGCAGCCCCCGGCCGCCCGGAGGGCCAGCTCGGCGGCCTCCGCCATCTCGGGGGAGTGCAGTGCCTCCCGTCCGAGGAGCCGTGCGAGGTACGCGTCCGTGATCCGCAGCCGGGCCTCCAGGACGGCGGCCGGGGAGGCGACGTCCCAGACACGGGGAACGTGCCGTGCGACGAGCGCCGGGTGGAAGTTGTAGAAGGCGGCCGTGACCACGCCGGAGCCGACCGCCCCGAAGGGAGCGGCCCGCCCGGCCAGATACGCCATCGGACCGTTCTCCAGGCCGAGTTCCGCGTAGGTCGCGTCGTGCTCGGACGAGAAGTAGTACGCCGCGTGGAGGGGGTGGTGAGCGTTGAAGCAGCGCCGGGCCTCGCGGGGGGATATCGCCGTCATGCCCCCCACGCTACGCGTCGCACGACCCGGCAGGAGGCCACAAAGGCCGACCCGTTCCGGCTCGCCGCGGCGCTCGTCACCGGGCCGGGCGTCCCCCGTTCGGAGCAAGCCCGATCGTGCCGCGGCAGCGCGGGGTGGAGGGTGGACCGCACAGCCATGACAGGCAGGTACCCATGTCCCGAGGACTTCCCCCCTTGTTCACGCTGGACCGTCGAGGACAGGTCGTGAGCTGGAGCGAGCGCGCCTCGGAGCTCTTCGGGCAGTCGGCGACGCAGGCGGTCGGCCGGAACGTCTTCGACATCGCCGGCGCCGCACCCGCTGACCACTCCTGGCGTGCCGGCCCATCGAGCCACGGCTCCTCCGAAACGCTCTGGGGCGTATGGGAGGACCGGCCCGGGGGTGGCGACCTGGAGGAAGCCGTGCTCGAAGCCGTCTTCAGCCAGTCCGAAGTGGGCCTGCACGTCCTCGACTCCGACCTCCGTGTGGTGCGGGTCAACCGTGCGGCGGTCGGTCTCCGCGGGGTTCGCGAAGAGGACATCCTCGGCAGGACGGCGACGGAGGCGTACGCGCAGACCGGTGTCGCCCTCGTGGAGAGCGAGCTGCGCGAGGTCCTCGTCTCGGGGCGGCCGATGCGCAACCGCCTGGTGCGGGGCCGTGTGCCCGCCGCCCCGGACCGGGAACGGGTCTTCTCCGTGTCCGTATACCGCCTCGGCGGGGGTGAGGGAGGCCCGCTCGGCCTCGTCGGCACCGCCATGGACGTGACGGACCGCGAGCGGACCCGGGAACGCCTCCGCCTGCTGAACGACGCCCGCGCGAGGATCGGGCGCACCCTCGACGTGGAGCGTACGGCCCAGGAACTCATCGACGTCACCGTGCCGGCCTTCGCGGACCGCGTCCTGGTGGCCCTGACGGACTCGCTTCTGCCTGGCACCGTGCCCGGCGCTCAGGGCGACGAGGGGGCCGCGCTCCTGCGGTGCGCCGCCACCGCGGGCATGGGCCGAGGGCTGCCCGCGGTCGGATCGGTGCTGCTGCCGGGTCTGTTCGGCGAGCCGATGCCGAACGCGCCCGTGCTGGTCGGCGGCCGGGGATCCGAGGGCGCGGTCCGGCTGGTGGCGCCGCTCCTCGCGCACGGCCGGCTGCTCGGGGCCGTGGAGTTCCAGCGGGCGGCCGGGGCGGACGCGTACACGGACGAGGACCTGGAGCCGGCCCAGGGGATCGCCACGCACACGGCGACCTGCCTGGAGAACGCGTTCCGGTTCACCCGTGAACACATCGTCATGACCGCCCTGGAGAGCCGGCCCCGCCGGCAGGGTCGGCAGACGCAGCGCGCCGCCGAGATCGTGCAGCGCCCCCGCTCCGGCGGCGCGGGAGCGGGGGCGTGGTTCGACTTCTTCCCGCTGCCGAGCGCACGCGTGGCCCTGGTCGTCGGCCGGGTCGAGGATCCGGGACTCAGCGCGGTGGCCACGATGGGTCGGCTGCGGACCGCCGTGTACAGCCTGGCGACGCTCGACCTCGATCCGCACGAGCTCCTCGCACGGCTGCACTCCGTCACCGTACGGCTGGCCCGGGAACAGGGGGACGGGGACGAGACCGACGAGCCCACCGCGAGCTGCACGTTCGCCGTGTACGACCCCGTCAGCGGCAGACTGGACCTCGCACGCGCCGGCGGCTCCCTCTGTGCGGTGGTCCGTCAGGACGGGTCCCTGGTGCACGAATTCGTCGGCGAGGGGCCGCTGCTCGGTGCGGACGGACCGCCGTTCGCCAGCGCCGAACTCGTTCTGCCCGCCGGCAGCACGATCTGCCTCGCCTCCTCGGCCGAGGGCGAGAGACTCCCGGAGACCGGCAGCCTGGCCGCGGCACTGGCCCGCCCCGAGCGTGACCCGGAGGAGATGGCGGACGACGTGCGGCGGCTCCTCGCCCCGGACCACGTCCTCCTCATCGCCCGGACCCGCCGTCTGCCGGCGGAGGACGTGGCGCAGTGGGACGTCCCGGCGGAACTGTCCGCCGTCGGCGCCGCCCGCGGGAAGGCGGCGGAACGCCTCCGGACCTGGGCGCTGCCCGTCGATCCGTTCACCGTCGAGCTGATCGTCAGCGAGCTGGTCACCAACGCGATCCGGTACGGTGCGGGGCCGATCACCCTGCGGCTCATCAGGGGCGCCACGACGCTGACCTGCGAAGTCCAGGACAGCGCCCAGAGCGCCCCGCACCTGCGTCACGCCAAGGCCGTGGACGAGGGCGGACGCGGTCTGTACATCTGCGCGACGCTCGCCGAGAACTGGGGCGTGCGCTATGTCGGGGACGGCAAGACGGTGTGGGTCGAAGTGGCCCTGGGCGGATGAGGCGGGGCCTCGGGAGGGCGGACGGGACGAGTCGGCCCTCCCGAGGGCCCGCCGGTGCGGCGCCCCCGGGGCGGCCTCAGCCCCCGGCGCCCGGGAGGCGGTCGATGATCCCGCCGAGATCGGTCCGGGAGGGCAGGGTGCCGAAGGCGAGGCCCTGGTCGCCGGCCAGCCGGGAGCCGCAGAACGCGTCGGCCACCGCGTGAGGCGCGTGCCGTACGAGCAGGGAGCCCTGCAGGACGAGGGCCATGCGCTCGACCAGACGGCGGGCGCGCAGCTGCGCGTCCTCCGTGAGGAGCAGTTCGCCGCGCAGCTCCCGCCAGGCGGCGTCCAGTCGCGCGTCGGCGCCCGCGGCGGCCTCCACCTCCGTACGGAACGCGTGGAGCGACTCCGGTTCGCGGGCCAGCGCACGGAGGACGTCAAGGGCGTTGACGTTGCCCGAGCCCTCCCAGATGCCGTTCAGGGGGGCCTCGCGGTACAGGCGCGGCATGCCCGACGCCTCGTCGTACCCGTTGCCGCCCAGGCACTCCAGGGCTTCGGCGACGGCGGCGGGCTGGCGCTTGCAGACCCAGTACTTGCCGACGGCCGTGGCCAGCCGCAGGAACGCCCGCTCGCCGCCGTCGCCCCGCTGGGCGCGGTCGGCCGCGCCGGCGAGCCGGAGGGCCAGCGTGGTCGCGGCCTCCGACTCGAGACCGAGGTCGGCGATGACGTTCCGCATGAGCGGCTGGTCGATGAGCTTGGCGCCGAGCACCGAGCGGTGGCGGATGTGGTGCGCGGCCTGCGCGAGCGCGGCCCGGGTCCCGGAGGCGGACCCGAGGACGCAGTCGAGACGGGTCATGGTGACCATCTCGATGATGGTCCGCACGCCGTGCCCCTCGGGGCCGACGAGCCAGGCCACGGTGTCGTCGAACTCCGGTTCGCTGCTGGCGTTGCTGCGGTTGCCGAGCTTGTCCTTCAGCCGCTGGATACGGAAGGTGTTGCGGCTGCCGTCGGGGAGCACCCGCGGCACCAGGAAACAGGAGAGACCGCCGGGCGCCTGGGCCAGGACGAGGAAGAGGTCGTTCATCGGGGCGCTGGTGAACCACTTGTGGCCGCGCAGCCGCCAGGTGCCGTCCGCGGCGGCGACCGCGGCGGTGGTGTTGGCGCGGACGTCGGTACCGCCCTGCTTCTCCGTCATGCCCATCCCGGCGAGCAGCCCGCGCTTGCCGGCCGGGGCGCGCAGCCCGGGGTCGTAGACGCGGCTGGTGAGCAGCGGCTCGTACTCCCCGGCCAGGTCGGGGGCGCTGCGCAGGGCAGGAACGACGGCGTACGTCATGGAGACCGGGCAGCCGTGGCCCGCCTCCGCCGTGCTCCACACCATGAAGCCGGCCGCGCGCGCGACATGGGCGCCGGGCCTGCTGTCCGCCCAGGGCGCGCCGCCGAGGCCTTCGCCGATCGCCACGTCCATCAGGGCGTGGTACGAGGGGTGGAAGTCGACCTCGTCGACACGGTTGCCGTAGCGGTCGTGGGTACGGAGCTCGGGTTCGTGGCGGTTGGCCTCGTCGGCCCACCGCTGGACCTCCTCGCTGCCGGCGAGGCGGCCGATGCGGTGCAGGTCGTCGACGTACCAGGCGGCGCCCTCGCGGCGTACGCCTTCGAGCAGGACGGAGTCGTCGGCGACGTCGTGGCCGACGAGCGGCGGGACCTGGTTGGTCACCTCGTGGGTCTGCGCGGTGGGGTTGCTGCGCAGCGGCGGGACGCCGGTGGTGGCGGTCATGGACGGTCCTCCAGGTCGTGGGGCGGGGCGGCGGCGCTTCGGTGGGGCGGGTCGGCGACGCTTCGGTGGGCGGGATGCCGCCGCTTCAGTGGGGCGGTTCGGCGACGCCCGCGCCCGCGCAGCGCAGCGCCACGGCGGTCAGTTCGGTGAGCAGCGCGTCGGCGGAGCCGGAAGGGGGCGTGCCCAGGGGGTCGACGAGCACCTCGCCGACGGCGCCGGTCAGTGCGGCGGCGGTGATGTCCGCGTCCTGGGCGGGCAGCAGCCCGGCCGCCATGCCCTCGCGGACCACCTCGGCGAACAGCTCGCGGTAGCGGCGACGGAACTCCAGCCGCTCGGCCCCGAGCGCGGGCTCGGCGGGTGCCGCGAGCAGCGCGTACGCCAGACCGCCGCCCTCCAGGGCGCGCCGGGCGAAGACCCGCACCCCGTGGGCCAGTCGCTCCACCGGGTCGCCGGGGCCCCGGAGCACCTCGCCCAGTACCTCCACCTCCCGCCCCGAGGCGCGCCGGAAGACCTCCACGGCGAGCGCCGCCTTGGAGGGGAAGTGCTGGTAGACGGAGCCGGCCGAGATGCCCGCCGCGGCGGCGACCGCGGTCACGGAGGCGTTGGCCCACCCCACCTCCGCCACCACATGGGTGGCCTGGTCGATCAGGCGCTCACGGGCGGCGCGGAGACGCTCGAGCTCCGCGGGAGTCTTGCGATAGGCCATACGAAGAAGTGAACCACCATTCAGTTCTTCATTCCAGACCTGTGCGACCTGTCGCGCCGAGGGAGAGCAGGCCGGGAAGGTCCGCGAAGGAGTCGAGGACGTGGTCGGGCGTGCCGGAGGCGGCGTGGTGCGTCTCGGGGAGGTACTTGCCCGTCTTCACCAGCACGCCGGTGATGCCGGACCGCTGTGCGGCCAGCACGTCGGACTCGATGTCGTCGCCGACCATCAGAGCCTCAGGGGCGTCGGCGCGGAGGTGGGCGAGGGCGCTCGTGAAGAAGGCGGGTGACGGCTTGCCCGTCACCTCCGCCTCCGTTCGGGCGGCCTTCTCGAGCCCTTCGATGAAGGCTCCGGTGTCCAGGTCGAGGCCGTCCTCGGTGCGCCAGTACAGGTTGCGGTGCATGGCCACCAGCCGGGCCCCGCGCCGGAGTTGCCGGAAGACCCGGTTGAGGGCCTCGTAGCCGAACTCGGGGCCCGCGCCGCCGAGTACGACCACATCCGCGTCTCCCTCGTCCACGAGGGTGACGCCCTGGAGGTCCTCCCGCACGTCACCGCTGTTCAGCAGGAGACAGCGCGCGCCGGGGTACCGCTCGCGCAGATGTGCCGCCGTGGCCGCGGGGGCGGTCAGGACGTCCCCGGCGTCGACGGGGAAGCCGAGGTCCGCCAGACGTGACGCGATGGCGGCCCTGGTGCGGGAGGTGTTGTTGGTGACCAGCGCGACGCGGAGACCCGCGTCGCGCAGCTGCTCCATGGCCGCCACCGCTCCCGGCAGGGCCTTCCAGGAGACGGTGAGGACGCCGTCGATGTCCACCAGGACCGCTCGGATTCGCTCCATGGGGCCGACCGTAACCCAGGGATCCCGGCGAACGGCCGGTGCGACGCGGGCGGACAGGCACGCCGACGGCGCCGCTCGTCACCGCCTCTGGTGGATACGGGCGAGGGCCTCGCGGGCCGCGCCCTCGGCCGCAGAGCGGTCCTCCGGGACCAGGCCGATGCGGGTGCGCCGGTCGAGGAGATCGGAGACGTCGAGGGCGCCCTCGTGGCGGACGGCCCACACCAGTTCGGCGCCCGTGACGGGGTGGCCCGGCACGACGGGCGCGGCGAGGGAGGGGTCCTCGGCCCCGAGGGCGTGTACGGCCGGAGCCTCCGAGCCGTAGCGGTGGACGAGCCGGGCCGGGACGGCCGGCCCGGCGAGGGACCGCGGCCGGGCCGCGCCGACCAGGGGCACGGAGGCCGTCCGGCACGGTCCGGCGGTCAGGCCGCTCGCGGACGCGGCGGCGTCGACGGCGTCCTGGGCCATGCGGCGGTAGGTGGTCAGCTTGCCGCCGACCACGGTGACGACGCCCTCGGGAGAGGTGAGAACGGCGTGCTTGCGCGAGATGTCGGCGGTGCGGCCCTCCGCGTCCCGGGTGTCCAGCAGCGGCCGCAGGCCCGCGAACGCCCCGATCACGTCGGCTCGGTGGACGGCGACGTCGAGCGCGGAGCCCAGCACGTCCAGGAGGAAGCCGATGTCGGTCTCGGGGACTTCCGGCACGTCGGGGACGTCGCCGTCGACGGGTTCGTCGGTGAGGCCGACGTACACGCGTCCGTCGCCCTGCGGCAGGACCAGGACGAAGCGGTTCGTCTCGCCGGGGATCGGGATGTGCAGCCCGGCGGCGAGCCTGCCCAGGTCCTCGGAGCGCAGCACGAGGTGGGTGCCGCGCGAGGGCCGGAGCCGTACGTCGTGGACGAGACCGCCCGCCCAGACGCCGGTCGCGTTGATGACGGTACGGGCGCGGACGCGCAGCTCCTGGCCGGTGAGCTCGTCGCGGACCAGCGCGCCGTCGCCGTGGAGTTCCAGGGCCCGGACGCGGGTGAGGACGCGGGCCCCGTAGGCGGCCGCGGTGCGGGCGATCGCGGTCACCAGACGGGCGTCGTCGGAGAGCCTGCCGTCCCAGGAGAGCAGTCCGCCGCGCAGGCCGGTCGACCGGAGCGCCGGCGCGAGGTGCCGGGTTTCGACCGTGGACAGCGTGCGGGGCCGCGGCAGCGTGCCGCGCGAGGTGCGCGCGCCGAGGCGCAGCAGGTCGCCCGCGAGGAATCCGGCGCGGGCGAGGGCGGCCTGCCCGCGGCTGACGAGCGGGGTGAGGGGGAGGACGAAGGGCTGGGCGCGGACGAGGTGGGGGGCGGTGCGCTCCATGAGGATGCCGCGCTCGACGGCGCTCTCGTGGGCGACGTCGAGCTGTCCGGAGGCGAGGTAGCGCAGGCCGCCGTGGACCAGCTTGGAACTCCACCGGGAGGTGCCGAAGGCGAGGTCGTGGGCGTCGATCGCGGCGACGGTGAGCCCGCGGGTGGCGGCGTCGAGCGCGGCTCCGGCTCCGGTGGCACCGAGCCCGACGACCAATACGTCGACAGTGTCCGCTTCGGCGAGCCGCTCCAGTTCGCGCAGGCGCCGCCGGGCGTCGAGCGAGGAGCCGGGCAGGGCGGGGCCGTCGGTGGTGCTGCTCCTGGGGGTCACGGGGTGAGGGTCCTCTCCAGCAGGGTGCGCAGCTCGCCGAGGAAGGCGGCTTCGCTCAGTTCGGGATCGGTCTCGTCGGTCATGGTGCGCAGCGAGAGCGTGAATGACTGGACGACGAGCAGCAGTGACCTGGCCTGCAGGTCCGGCCGGACGCGGCGTACGGAGCCGTCCTCGTGGCCGTCCTCGAGCGCCGTGTGGAGGAGCCCGAGGAGGGCGTCCTGGCTGGCGCCCCGGCGGTCGAGGATGTACGGCAGCAGCAGTTCGGGGTCGACGTCGAGGATCTTGTGGAACAGCGGATGGGCCCGGAAGGCCGCGGCGCCCCCGACGAGTCCGTCGACGATCCGCTCCCGTTCGGGCCGGTCGTCGTCGGGGCCCGGCATGGCGCCGGCGGCGACGGCGATCCACTCACGGGTCATCAGGTCGCCCACCAGGCTGCGCACGTCGGGCCAGCGCCGGTAGAGCGTCATCCGGGACACGCCCGCGCGCCGGGCGACGTCGGTGAGGGTGGTTCGGCGTACGCCGACGGCGAGCACGCAGTCGCGGGCGGCGTCGAGCACGGGATCTGCGTCCACATGGTTGTGACGAATGGGCGTCATCTGTCACAGTGTAATGCCAGCGCAGGCCGAGTGGCAGCGTCGTCCGTGAAACAGACCGTAAGGAACCCCTTCGAAGTGGACATGTTGTGGAGCGGCTGGGGCGACCCGGCCAAGGCGTCGCCCCTGCCCGAGTCGGTGACCGGTCTGCTGCGGGACCTGCTCGGCGTCACCCCGCGCGAGAGCGGCCCCGCCGACCTCGCCGACATCGAACCGCCCGCCCCCGCCCTGACCGACGAGGCCCGCACCGCCCTGCGCACGGCCCTCGCCGCGCCCGACGGCCTGCGCGATGACGCCGAGAGCCGCATCCGGCACACCCGCGGCAAGTCGACCCCCGACCTCCTGCGCATCCGCGCCGGCGAGGTCGACGACATCCCCGCCGCCGTCCTCCTCCCGGCCGACCACGACGAGGTCCTCGCCGTGCTGCGCGCCTGCGCCGAGCACGGCGTCGCCGCCGTGCCCTTCGGCGGCGGGACCTCCGTCGTCGGCGGCCTCGCGCCCACCACGAAGCGGCCGTTCGTCGCACTCGACCTGCGCCGCCTCGACCAGCTGCTCGCCGTCGACGAGGTGTCCCGCACCGCGACCCTCCAGCCGGGTCTGCGCGGCCCCCGGTGCGAGGCCCTGCTCAACGAGCGGGGCTGGACCCTCGGACACTTCCCGCAGTCCTTCGAATGGGCCACCGTCGGCGGCTTCGCCGCGGCCCGCTCCAGCGGCCAGGCATCGGCCGGATACGGCCGCTTCGACGAGATGGTCCTCGGCCTGACCGTCGCCACCCCCGAAGGCACCCTGGAGACGGGCCGGGCCCCCCGCTCGGCGGCCGGCCCCGACCTGCGCCAGCTCGTCCTCGGCTCCGAAGGCACCCTCGGCGTGATCACGGCGGTGACCGTACGCATCCGCCCGCTGCCCGCGAAGCGGATCTACGAGGGCTGGCGCTTCACCTCCTTCGAGGCCGGTACGGCGGCGCTGCGCCGCCTCGCCCAGGACGGCCCGCGGCCCACCGTGCTGCGCCTCTCGGACGAGACGGAGACCTTCATCGGCCTCGCGCAGCCGGACGCCATCGGCGGCAGCGAACTCCCGCAGAACCCGGGCTGCATGGCCGTCGTCGGCTTCGAGGGCACCGAGGAGGAGACGGCCGCCCGGCGGGCCGCCGCCCGCGAGGTCCTGCTCGCCTGCGACGGCGAGTTCCTCGGCGAGGAGCCCGGCGACCGCTGGGAGCACGGCCGGTACGACGCGCCCTATCTGCGGGACGCGCTGCTCGACGCCGGAGCCTTCGCCGAGACGCTGGAGACGGCGGCCTTCTGGTCCGCGATCCCCGGCCTGTACGCGGCGGTACGTGACGCGCTGACCGGCACCCTCACCGAGGCCGGCACGCCACCGCTCGTCATGTGCCACATCTCGCACACCTACGAGAACGGCGCCTCCCTCTACTTCACCGTCGTCTCCGCGCAGGGCGAGGACCCGGTCGCGCACTGGGCGCCGGTGAAGCGGGCGGCCAACGACGCGATCCTGGCGGCGGGTGGCACCATCAGCCACCACCACGGCGTCGGCACCGACCACCGCGACTGGTACGCCCGCGAGATCGGCCCCCTCGGCATCCGCATGCTCCAGGCCGTCAAGGCCGAGGTCGACCCGGCCGGGGTGCTCAGCCCCGGTGTTCTCGTCCCCGTCCGCTGAACCCTTACTCCCGCCGCCCGGAGGCCAGATCCATGCGACAGTTCACCGCCGTCGTCAACCCCACCGCCGGGGGCTCCAGCGGCACGGCGGGCCTGCTCCCGCTGGCCCGGCTGCTCCGGGAGGCGGGGGCGGAACTCGACACCGTCTACAGCCGCAGCCTGGACCACGCGCGCGAGCTCGCCCGGGACGCCGGCGCCCGGGGGCACGTCGTGCTCGCCGTCGGCGGTGACGGCATGGCCGGCTGCGTCGGCGGCGCGCTCAGCGGCACCGACACGGTCTTCGGCCTGGTCCCCGCGGGCCGGGGAAACGACTTCGCCCGCGCCCTGGGGCTGCCCACCGAGCCCTCGCGGCTCGCCGAGACCCTGCTCCACGGCGAGCCGCGCGCCGTCGACACGATCGAGGTGGAATCCGCCGTCCACGCGCGGGTCCGCGTCCTCGGAAGCGTGTACGCGGGCGTGGACGCCGTGGCCAACCGCCACGCCAACGCCTCCCGGGTGCTGCGGGGCGCGGCGTCGTACTACGCGGGCGGTCTGCGCGCGGTGCTCGCCTGGAGGCCCGCGGCGTACCGGCTGACGATCGACGGGGTGCGCCACGAGCGCACCGGTTACACGGTCGTCGTGGCCAACTCCGGCTTCTACGGCTTCGGGAGGAAGGTCGCGCCGGACGCGCGCGTCGACGACGGACTGCTCGACGTCGTCGTCATCAAGGAGGCGCCGAAACGCCTCTTCTTCGCCATGATGAACGAGCTGAAGACGGGCGCGCACGTGCGGCGCCCCGAGGTCGAGATCCTGCGCGGCAGGGAGATCCGCATCGAAGCGGACCGCCCCCTGCCGTACGGCGCGGACGGCGAGGTCGACGCCACCCTCCCGGTGACCCTCAGGGTGCGGCCCGCCGCTCTGCGCGTCCTCGCCTGACCGGTCGAGGACGGCCGCCGTTCAGGACCGTGTCGCCTCGTCCATCTGGGCCGTGACGATGCGGGGGAGCGCCTCGGGGTGCTCCCGCGTCAGCCAGGCGACGAGCTCCTCCCGGACGGCGACCCGGGTGGACCACAGGTCGTCGGCGTCCTTCGCGGTCACCAGGGCGCGCACGGTGATGCCGGTCGGCGAGGTGTCGGTGACGGCGAGGTCCCAGGCCCGGCCGTCCCAGCCGGGGCAGGTGTCGAGAAACGCGCGCAGATGGGCGCGCATCAGCTCGACGGGCGTGGAGTGGTCACAGTGCACGAACACCGTCCCGGTCAGCTCGTTGCCGCCGCGCGACCAGTTCTCGAACGGGCGGGAGGTGAAGTACGAGACGGGCAGGGTGACCCGGCGCTCGTCCCAGGTCCGGACGGTGAGGAAGGTGAGGGTCACCTCCTCCACGGTGCCCCACTCCCCGTCGACGACCACCGTGTCGCCGATGCGGACCATGTCGCCGAAGGCGATCTGGAAGCCGGCGAAGAGGTTCCCGAGGGTCGACTGCGCCGCGACACCGGCCACGATGCCGATGATGCCCGCCGAGGCGAGCAGCGACGTCCCGAGCCCCCGGAACGAGGGGAACGTGACGAGCGCGAAGGCGGCGGCGATGACGCCCACGGCCACCGACACCACCCGGGTCAGCAGCGTGACCTGGGTACGGACGCGACGCAGCCGTGCCGCGTCACGCGTCCGCCCCGCGTACCGCGCGTACGAGGACTCCACGACGGCCGAGACGAAGCGCACGGCCAGCCAGGCACCGCCGCCGATCAGGCACAGCAGAAGTATGTGGTCGAGCGCCGCGGAGCGGTCCAGGAGCGGCGGCCACTCCGTCGCGCGGTACGACCACCGGAACAGCGCGCTCAGCAGGACGACGTGCAGCGGCGTACGGCACCGCCTCAGCAGTCCCCACAGCGGTGTGCCGGGGCGGCGGGCGTCCGCGTACCGCGCGAGCATGTCCGCCGCCCGGCCGGCGGCCAGAGCCACCACCACCGAGCCGCCGAGGACGATCGCCAGTCGAACAACGCTTTCCATGACTCCCCAGTCGACGAACGGAACGTGATCGTCCCTCTCGCCTCACCGCCGGCCCGCCCGGCAAACACGGCCGCCACCGGAGCGCGGGCGGCCCCCCGCCGACGCGCTGTCGTCCTCGGGGGGATGAGAACGCCGGAGCGGGGTACCCGAGGCCCGTCCGACCCGACAAGGGAGGAAACATGGGTCTCGGAGTCTGCATCATCCTGATCGCCGTAGGAGCCATCTTCACCTTCGCGACCGACTGGGAGCTCGACGGGGTCAACCTCGACCTGGTGGGGCTCATCCTGATGGCCGTGGGCATCATCGGCACCGCCGTGTACACGAGCATCCTGCGCCGCCGCCGGATGGTCGTCCCCCCGGTCGCCCCGACGGTGACCGAGGACGACCGCCGGGACCTGCTCTGAGGTCCCGCCCGAGGCGACGGCGGCGCTCCCGCGCGGCTGGCGGTCCCGGGAGACCGCCACGTCAGTCCACGCGGATCGCGAGCATGCAGGCGTCGTCCTCCCCCTGCCCGGCCAGTTCGGGGTCGGCCAGGAGGAACTCGACGAGCGGCTCGGGGGTGGGGTCGGGGGCACGGGTCATCGCGTCGGCGAGACGCTCGATGCCCTTGGTCACGTCCTCGCCACGCCGCTCCACCATGCCGTCGGTGTACAGCAGGAGCAGGTCACCCTGCCGCAGCGGAGTCGAGGAGGTCTCGTACGCGTACCCGGGGAGGGCCCCGAGCAGCGGACCCCGGTGAGTGGTGACCAGGGGTTCGGCGCGTCCGTCCCGCAGCAGCAGCGGAGCGGGGTGGCCCGCGTCGGCCCAGTGCAGGACATGGGCGTCGTCGAGGTGGCCGGCGACGACGGTCGCCGTCTGGCCGGCCGGGTCGCTGCACACCAGCTCGTTCAGCCAGGTCGTGATCTCACCCGCCGACGCCCCCGTCTGCGCCAGACCGGCCAGAGCGTGCCGCTGCTGGGCCATGCGCGCCACCGCCTCCAGGCCGTGCCCTGAGGCGTCACCCATCGCGATCAGCACCCGGCCGTCCGGCAGCAGCCGGCACTTGTACCAGTCGCCGCCCACCGCCGCGTCCGGTTCGGCCGGCCGGTACGACGCGGCCACCGTCAGGCCGACGGCGGCCAGCGCCTCCGAGTGCGTCGGGAGCAGCGCCTCGCGCAAGGCGTCCGCGACCCGGCGCTCCGCTTCCGCCTGCCGCCGCAGCCGGTCCGTCTCGCGCTCCGTCTCGGCCAGCCGGCGGCGGCTGCGGATCTGCGGCGTGAGGTCACGCGCCACCAGGTTCACGGCCCAGGGCCGGCCGTCCGTACCGGCGACCGGGCGGCCGAGGAGGTCGAGCGTGCGCAGCTCACCGACCACGACGAACCGGATCCGGGTCCACGCGGGCTCCTCGCCCGCGAGTACCGAGGTGAGGAACTCCGAGAACGCGGTCAGGTCGTCCGGCAGCAGGGCGTCGCACAGCTGCTCAAGGGTCCACGGCATCCCGATCTCCGCGTGGAAGATCCGGCTCAACCCCTCCGACCAGGTCACCTTCCCGGAAAGCAGGTCCCAGTTGCCCCAGCCGAGCGACGCCAGGTACTGCGCGTCGATCGTCAGCAGCTCCGTCTGGCTGCGCACGGGGCGCCAGGTCAGGAGCAGCTGCTCCCCGCAGGGGGCCGCCGAGTACAGCAGCGAGGCGCGGTGGAGCCGGCCGAGGCGCTGCTCGGTGTAGTCGACGACCCGTCCCCGCAGAGAGCCCCCGTTCTCCGCGAGGTCGACGAGCGAGGCGAGCAGACCGCTCTGCGCGGCTCCCGGGCGTGCTTCGAGGAGCCGTTGCCCGACCTGCTGGTCGGGCGTCTCCAGCCAGTCGGCCGATTGCACCCGGTTGCCGGCGACAAGCCGGAAGTCCCGAACGGCGCCGGTCTCGTCGCGGACCGGCTCGAGCAGCGCGGCGGAGGCGGGGATCGCCGGGAGCGCCGCGCACAGCCCCACGGCGCCGGGATCGTGCGTCCCGCACTCGCAGGGGGCGGGGGCCTCGCGCGTGCCCGGGGCGTCCGAGGCGAGGCTCTGCACCGGGGCGGTGACCTCCGTGCCCATGGGAGCGGTCGTCGGGCCCGCCGCCGTCCGGCGCACCGCGGCACGCAGGGACGAGATCTCCCGGCCGATCATGTCCTTGAGCGCGTCGATGTTGTCCGGCAGCGGGAAACCCATGGTCGCCTCTCCATTCGTCGAACGGCTCGTGCCGACGCCGCGGTGGCCCTCCCCGGGCAGCCATGGTGGCCGCTGCCCACCCCCGAACCGTTCATGCGGCACCCGGCGCGCCGTCACGCGGACGGAGGAGGGTCCGGTCCGGCTTCGGGCCCTTTCGCTCCGGCGTGGAACCGGGGGAGTGAGCCGCCGCCCCCGCGCACCGGTCCATCCGGAGGTCGCATAGTGAGCTTGCGCAGGAACTGCAACAGACTGTCATTCTCTTGCGTTGTTTGCGCTAGCCTTGCGTGTATGACGCGACGACTTGCTCAGGTGGCGAAAAAGGTGGGGGTCAGCGAGGCGACGGTCAGCCGCGTCCTCAACGGCAAGCCGGGGGTCTCCGAGGCCACACGCCAGTCGGTGCTCACCGCCCTGGACGTGCTCGGCTACGAGCGGCCCACCCAGCTCCGGGGCGAGCGCGCCCGCCTCGTCGGACTCGTCCTGCCCGAACTGCAGAACCCCATTTTCCCGGCCTTCGCCGAGGTCATCGGAGGCGCCCTCGCCCAGCAGGGGCTCACTCCCGTGCTCTGCACCCAGACCAAGGGCGGCGTCTCCGAGGCCGACTACGTGGACCTGCTGCTCCAGCAGCAGGTGTCCGGCGTCGTCTTCGCCGGCGGGCTCTTCGCACAGGCCGACGCCCCGCATGACCATTACCACCAGCTCGCCGAGCGCAACATCCCAGTCGTCCTCATCAACGCCTCCATCGAGGGGCTCGACTTCCCCTGCGTCTCGTGCGACGACGCCGTCGCCGTCGAGCAGGCCTGGCGCCACCTGGCCTCCCTCGGACACGAGAAGATCGGCCTGCTCCTCGGCCCCGCCGACCACGTGCCCTCCGGCCGCAAGCTCCGGGCCGCGCGCGTCGCGGCCGAGGCGGCCGGCACCCCGCTGCCCGACGCGCACGTGGTCCGCTCGATCTTCTCCCTCGAAGGCGGCCAGGCCGCCGCCAACGGCCTGCTGGAGCGCGGTGTCACGGGCATCATCTGCGCCAGCGACCCACTCGCCCTCGGGGCCATCCGGGCCGCGCGCCGCCGCGGGCTCGTGGTCCCCGACGACGTGTCGGTCGTCGGCTTCGACGACTCGGCCTTCATGAACTGCACCGAGCCGCCGCTGTCGACCGTCCGCCAGCCCATCGAGGCCATGGGGCGGGCCGCAGTCGAGCTCCTCTGCTCCCAGATCCAGGGGGTCCACTCGCACCCGGGCGAGCTGCTCTTCGAGCCCGAGCTCGTCGTGCGCGGCTCCACCGCCCCGCCGACGGCCCGCTAGCGCGAAGCGCCCGTACCGCTTCCTCCGCGCAGGACAAAGGCACCGTTTCCCGCCGTCGCTCCGACGGCTCCGGAAGCGGTGCCTTTGTCGTTTCTCTGTCCGTTCCGTTGACACGGCCGTCATCAAGTAGAAACCTGTGCCACCAGAATCCGCAAAACATTGACTGAATCACTCAAAAGATTGCGAGTCGCTGTGTACGGACGACGACTGGTGACAGGGCTGCTGATGACAGCCCTGTTCGCCCTCGGGCTGCTGCCCGCCCCCGCGCAGGCCGCCGCGGCGGCGGACACCGACCTCGCGCGCGGGAGACCGGCCACGGCCTCCGGCGCCCTCGGCGGCTACCCGGCGGGCCACCTCACCGACGGCAGTCAGGCCAGCTACTGGGAGGGCCCGGCGGGCGCCTTCCCGCAGTGGGCGCAGATCGACCTCGGAGCGACCGCCCGCGTCGACCGCGTCGTCCTCAAGCTGCCGACCGGCTGGGAGGCCCGCGACCAGACCCTCGCGGTCCTCGGCTCCACCGACGGCAGCGCCTTCACGACCCTGGCCGGCGCCCAGGCCCGCCGCTTCGACCCGGCCGCCGCGAACGCGGTCTCCCTCGTCCTGAACGGCAGCCAGGTCCGGTACGTACGCGTCCAGATCACCGCCAACACCGGCTGGAACGCCGCCCAGCTCTCCGCCGTCGAGGTCTACGGCGATCCGGGCACCCCCGAGCCGCCGGCCGGCGGCACCGACCTGGCCCGGGGCAAGGCCGTCGAGGCGACCTCCGTCACCCAGAACTACCAGGCAGCCCACGCCAACGACGGCTCCACCGCCACCTACTGGGAGTCCGCCGGCTTCCCCGCGAGCCTCACCGTGAAGCTCGGAGCGGACGCCGACCTCGCGGGCGTCGTCGTCAAGCTCAACCCCGACCAGGCCTGGGGGCCGCGCACCCAGTCCTTCGAGATCCAGGGCCGTCCCTCCGGCGCCACCGCCTTCACCCCGCTCGCCCCGCGCGCCGACCACGCCTTCAGCCCGTCCTCCGGGCAGAACACCGTGACCGTCCCGGTCACCGGCCGCTACGCCGACGTCCGGCTCACCTTCCACTCCAACACCGGGGCCCCCGGCGCCCAGGTCGCCGAGCTCCAGGTCCTCGGCACCCCCGCCCCCGCCCCCGACCTCGTCGTCACCGACCTCACCTGGACCCCGGCCGCGCCCAGCGAGACCGACGAGGTCACCGTCCGGGCGACCGTCCGCAACACCGGAACCGCCACGGCCCCCGCCTCCTCGGTGAACGTCAGCGTCGAGGGCGCCGTCGCCGGCACCGCCCCGGTCGCCTCCCTCCCGGCCGGAGCCTCCACCACGGTCGCCGTACCCGTCGGGCGCCGCTCCGTGGGCGCGTACACCGTCTCCGCCGCCGCCGATCCGGCGAACGCGGTCGCCGAACTCGACGACTCCAACAACAGCCGGACCGCGGCCTCGAAGCTGACCGTGGGGCAGAGCCCCGGCCCCGACCTCATGGTCACCGGCATCACCGCCAACCCCTCGGCCCCGGCGGTCGGCGCGCCCGTCTCCTTCACCGTCGCCGTCCACAACCGCGGCACCACCGCCGTGCCCGCCGGCACGGTCACCCGGCTGACCGCCGGCGCCACCACCCTCGACGGCACGACCGGCACCGTGGCCGCGGGCCAGACCGTGTCCGTCCCGGTCTCCGGCACCTGGACCGCCACCAGCGGCGGCGTCACCCTCACCGCCACCGCCGACGCCACCGGCACGCTCACCGAGACCGACGAGAACAACAACGTCTTCGGCCGCTCCCTCGTCGTCGGGCGCGGCGCCGCCGTCCCGTACACGGAGTACGAGGCGGAGGACGCCCGCTACCAGGGCACCCTGCTCACCGCCGACCGGCTGCGCACCTTCGGCCACACCAACTTCGCCACCGAGTCCTCGGGCCGCCGATCCGTCCGGCTCGACGCGGACGGGCAGTACGTCGAGTTCACCTCGGTCAACCAGGCCAACGCCCTCACCGTCCGCAACGCGATCCCGGACGCGGCGACCGGCGGGGGAGCGGAGGCCACCCTCAGCCTCTACGCGAACGGCGTCTTCGTCCGGAAGCTGGCCCTCTCCTCCCGGCACTCCTGGCTGTACGGCACCACCGACGACCCGGAGGGGCTGACCAACCGGCCCGGCGGTGACGCCCGCCGGCTCTTCGACGAGTCGCACACCCTGCTCACCCGGTCCTACCCGCCGGGCACCCGCTTCCGGCTCCAGCGCGACAGCGACGACCGGGCATCCTTCTACGTGCTCGACCTGATCGACCTGGAGCAGGTGGCCCCGCCCTCCGCCCAGCCGGACGGCTGCGTCTCCATCACCGCGTACGGGGCGGTGCCCAACGACGGCCTCGACGACACCGACGCCCTCCAGCGAGCCGTCACCGCCGACCAGAAGGGCGAGATCGGCTGCGTCTGGATCCCCGCCGGACAGTGGCGCCAGGAGCAGAAGATCCTCACCGACGACCCGCTGAACCGGGGGCAGTACAACCAGGTGGGCATCCGGGACGTCACCATCCGCGGCGCGGGCATGTGGCACTCGCAGCTCTACACCCTGACCCCGCCGCACCAGGCAGGCGGCATCAACCACCCGCACGAGGGGAACTTCGGCTTCGACATCGACCACAACACCCAGATCTCGGACATCGCCATCTTCGGCTCCGGCACCATCCGGGGCGGCGACGGCAACGCCGAGGGCGGGGTCGGACTCAACGGCCGCTTCGGCCGGGGCACGAAGATCACCAACGTCTGGATCGAGCACGCCAACGTGGGCGTCTGGGTCGGCCGCGACTACTCCAACATCCCCGAACTGTGGGGGCCGGGCGACGGCGTGGAGTTCAGCGGCATGCGCATCCGGAACACCTACGCCGACGGCATCAACTTCGCCAACGGCACCCGCAACTCCACCGTCTACGACTCCTCCTTCCGCAACACCGGAGACGACGCCCTGGCCGTCTGGTCCAGCAAGTACGTCAAGGACACCTCGGTCGACATCGGCCACGACAACCACTTCCGCAACAACACCATCCAGCTGCCCTGGCGGGCCAACGGCATCGCGGTCTACGGCGGGTACGGCAACACCATCGAGAACAACGTGATCGCCGACACCATGAACTACCCGGGGATCATGCTGGCCACCGACCACGACCCGCTGCCCTTCTCCGGGCAGACCCTGATCGCCGGCAACGCCCTGCACCGCACGGGCGGAGCCTTCTGGAACGAGGACCAGGAGTTCGGAGCCATCACCCTCTTCGCACAGGGCCAGGACATCCCGGCGGTCACCATCCGGGACACCGAGATCCTCGACTCGACCTATGACGGCATCCAGTTCAAGACGGGCGGCGGGGCGCTGCCGGACGTGCGGATCAGCGATGTCCGCATCGACGGAACGGTCAACGGCTCCGGGATCCTCGCGATGGGCGGGGCCCGCGGCAGTGCCACCCTGACCCGGGTGACCTTCGCGAACACGGCAGAGGGGGACGTCCTCGTCGAACCCGGCTCGCAGTTCGTGGTGAACCGCGGCTGACACGGCCCGGGGAGCGGCGGTCCGCAGCCGGCGGACCGCCGCTCCGGCATGCCCGCGCACCGCTCCTGACGCCTCCTCAACCCGCCCCGCTCCAGCAGTAGACGGTCCGACGTTCCTCTGGAACTCTCTGAGCATCCCGCGCAAAGAATCAACATTCGAGCGCGTTTTCTGGACGCATCCATGTGAGTGAGACGAGGAGAGATGAGCATCCGCAACTGGAGATCACGGTGCCTGAGCGCCCTGATCGCGACGAGCCTCCTGGCGCTGGGCGGTCCCCTGATGACCGCCGAAGCGGCAGGAGGCCCCAACCTGGCCCTGGGCGACGCCGCCGCGGCGAGCACCGCGCACGCCGAGTACGGGGCCGCGAACATCACCGACGGCAACCAGGGAACGTACTGGCAGAGTTCCGGCTCCGCCTTCCCGCAGTGGGTGCAGGCCGACCTCGGCACCGCCACCCGCGTCGACGAGGTCGTGCTCAAGCTCCCCGCGGCCTGGGAGAGCCGCAACCAGACGCTCTCCGTGCAGGGCAGCGCCGACGCCACCGGCTTCACCACCCTGAAGTCCTCGGCGACCTACGCCTTCACCCCCGGCGCCGGGAACACCGTCACCATCTCCTTCCCCGCCGCCCAGGCCCGTTTCATACGGATCGACATCACCGCCAACACCGGCTGGCAGGCCGCCCAGCTCTCCGAGCTGGAAGTGCACGGCGCCGACGGCACCTCCCCGAACCTCGCCGCCGGCAAGACCTTCACCGCCGGCAGCCACACCCAGACCTACACGGCGGCCAACGCGGGCGACGGCAACCGCGCCACCTACTGGGAGAGCGCGGGCGGTTCCTTCCCGCAGTGGCTCCAGGCCGACCTCGGGGCCGCCCTGCGCGTCGACCGGGTCGTGCTGCGCCTGCCCGAGGGCTGGGAGAGCCGCAGCCAGACCCTCAAGATCCAGGGCAGCACCGACGGCACGTCCTTCACCGACCTGACCGCCGCCCAGGCCCACACCTTCGACGCGGCGAGCGGGCGCAGCGCGACGCTCACCTTCGGAGCCACCACCACCCGCTACGTCCGCGTCCTCGTCACCGCCAACAGCGTCCAGGACGCGGCCCAGGTCTCCGAGCTGGAGGTGTACGGACCGACGAGCGGCGACACCCGGGCGCCGACCGCACCGGCGAACCTGGCCTACACCGAGCCGGCCTCCGGCCAGATCCGCCTCACCTGGACCGCGGCCACCGACGACACCGGCGTCACCGGCTACGACGTCTACGCCAACGGCACGCTGCTCACCGGCGTCGCGGGGAACGTCACCACCTTCACCGACACCCGGCCGGCGAACCAGACGGTGTCCTACAAGATCAGGGCCCGGGACGCGGCCGGCAACCAGTCCGCGGACTCCAACACCGTCACCCGGCTCGGCGACGCCGGCGACACCCAGGCGCCGACCACACCGGCGAACCTGGCCTACACCGAGCCCGTCTCCGGCCAGATCCGCCTCACCTGGACGGCCTCCGCCGACAACACGGGCGTCACCGGCTACGAGATCTTCGCGAACAACACCCCGCGCGGAACCGTCGCCGGAAACGTCACCACCTTCACCGACACCCAGCCCGCCTCCGCGACCGTCACCTACCACGTACGGGCCAAGGACGCGGCCGGCAACCAGTCCGGTAGCAGCAACAGCGTCACCCGCGACGGCAGCGGCGGCACCGGCTCCAACCTCGCCGTCGGCAAGGCGATCAGCGCCTCCTCCACGGTCCACACCTTCGCCGCCGCCAACGCCAACGACAACAGCACGGCGACCTACTGGGAGGGCGCCGGCGGCAGCTACCCGAACACCCTCACCGTGAAGCTCGGCGCCGGCGCCGACCTCGACCGGCTCGTCCTGAAGCTGAACCCCGACACCGCCTGGGGAGCCCGCTCCCAGACGATCGAGGTCCTCGGCCGCGCACAGGACGCCACCGGCTTCACGAGCCTCGTCGCCGCCAGGAGTTACGCCTTCGACCCCGGCAGCGGCAACCAGGTGACGATCCCGGTCACGGCCCGGGTGGCCGACGTCCAGCTCCGCATCACCGCCAACACCGGCGCCCCGGCCGGCCAGATCGCCGAGTTCCAGGTGATCGGCGTCCCGGCACCCAACCCGGACCTGCGGGTCACCGGGCTGACCGTCTCGCCCGTCTCGCCCGTCGAGTCGGACCCGATCAGCGTCAGCGCCACCGTCCGCAACGACGGCACCGCAGCCGCCCCGGCCAGCGGCCTCGCGGTGCGCCTCGGCGGCACCAAGGTCGCCACGGCCGCGGTGGGCGTGCTCGCCGCCGGGGCCCAGACCACGGTCACGGCCGCGATCGGGGCCCGTGACGCCGGCTCGTACGAACTGAGCGCCGTTGCCGACGAGGCGGACGCGGTCGTCGAGCAGAACGAGACCGACAACACCTACACCAGTCCCACCGCGCTCGTGGTGCGCCCGGTGGACAGCTCGGACCAGGTCGCCGCCTCGGTGACCACCTCGCCCTCCAGCCCTTCGGCGGGCGACACCGTCACCTTCAAGGTCGCGGTCCGCAACCAGGGCACGGTCGCCACCGCCGCCGGCACCCACGAGGTGACGCTCACCCTGCTGAACGAGCAGGGCGGCACGGTGAAGACCCTCAGCGGCTCGTACAGCGGGGCCCTCGCGGCCGGGGCGCAGACGGTGGTGAGCCTCGGGCCGTGGACGGCGGCCGACGGCTCGTACACCGTCCGCACGGTCCTCGCCGACGACACCAACGAGCTGCCGGTGAAGCGGCGGAACAACACCGCCGCCCAGCCCCTCTTCGTCGGGCGCGGCGCGGACATGCCGTACGACATGTACGAGGCGGAGGACGGCACCGCAGGCGGCGGCGCGACCGTCGTCGGGCCCAACCGCACGGTCGGCGACATCGCGGGCGAGGCGTCCGGCCGCAGGGCGGTGAACCTGGACGCGACGGGGGAGTACGTCGAGTTCACCACCAGGGCCCCCACCAACACCCTGGTCACCCGCTTCTCCCTGCCGGACGCCCCGGGCGGCGGGGGCATCAGCTCGACGATCGACGTCTATGTCGACGGGGTCCTCAAGAAGGCCCTGCCGCTCACGTCGAAGTACGCCTGGCTGTACGGCAACGAGACGGCGCCCGGGAACTCGCCCGGGGACGGCGCCCCGCGGCACATCTACGACGAGGCACGCCTGATGCTCGGCGAGACCGTGCCGGCCGGCAGCCGGATCCGGCTCCAGAAGGACGCCGCGAACACCTCCACGTACGCGATCGACTTCGTGAACCTGGAGCAGGTCGCCGCGGTGGCGAACCCCGACCCGGCCGCGTACGCGGTCCCGGCGGGCTTCACCCACCAGGACGTGCAGAACGCGCTCGACCGGGTCCGGATGGACACCACGGGCACCCTGGTGGGCGTGTACCTGCCGCCGGGGGACTACCAGACGTCGAGCAAGTTCCAGGTGTACGGCAAGGCGGTGAAGGTGGTCGGCGCTGGGCCCTGGTACACCACGTTCCACGCGCCCTCGACGCAGGACAACACCGACGTCGGCTTCCGGGCCGAAGCCTCCGCGAAGGGCTCGCTCTTCAAGGGCTTCGCGTACTTCGGCAACTACACCTCGCGGATCGACGGACCGGGCAAGGTCTTCGACTTCTCGAACGTGTCGGACATCGTCATCGACGACATCTGGAACGAGCACATGGTCTGCCTCTACTGGGGTGCCAACACCGACCGGATGACGATCAGGAACTCGCGGATCCGGAACCTCTTCGCCGACGGCGTCAACATGACCAACGGGTCGACGGACAACCGGGTGACCAACAACGACGCACGCGCGACCGGCGACGACAGCTTCGCGCTGTTCTCGGCGATCGACGCGGGCGGCGCGGACATGAAGAACAACGTCTACGAGAACCTGACCAGTACGCTCACCTGGCGGGCGGCGGGCGTGGCCGTCTACGGCGGTTACGACAACACCTTCCGGAACATCCACATCGCCGACACCCTGGTCTACTCCGGCATCACCATCTCCTCGCTGGACTTCGGCTATCCGATGAACGGATTCGGAACCGGGCCGACGACCTTCGAGAACGTCTCGATCGTGCGGGCCGGCGGGCACTTCTGGGGTTCCCAGACCTTCCCCGGCATCTGGGTCTTCTCCGCCTCGAAGGTCTTCCAGGGGATCAGGGTCCATCACGTCGACATCGTCGACCCCACGTACAGCGGGGTGATGTTCCAGACGAACTACGTCGGCGGGCAGCCGCAGTTCCCGATCAAGGACACCGTCTTCAGCGACGTCTCCGTCACGGGGGCACGCAGGAGTGGTGACGCCTTCGACGCGAAGTCCGGCTTCGGCCTGTGGGCCAACGAGCAGCCGGAGTCGGGCCAGGGTCCGGCCGTGGGCGAAGTCACCTTCAACGGGCTGCGGATGAGCGGAAACGCCGTGGACATCCGCAACACCACCTCCACCTTCAAGATCAACATCAACCCCTAGCAGCACCGGCCGGGCGAGGCCGGCGCGAACCGCTTCGGACGGTTTGCGCCGGCCTCCTGTGCATGCTTGGTTGCGCTTGACTGTCGAGCATTTACGAAATCAGCGCGATATCTTGCGTTCACTTGTAGGGGGTGGTTGAGTGTGGCGCACCCCACCCACGCACCCGAGTTGGGGTGACCTCCACGCCGATGCCCGAAGGGGACCACTCATGAGAAGTGCCCGGCTCCGCCGTACCCGCCGCCCCGCCGCAGTCGCCCTCGTCTCCGCCCTGACGCTGACCGCCCTCGCCGCCTGCGGCACCAGCAGCAGCGACAACGGCACCGGCGGAGCCGAGACGAACGGGTCCTCTGACCCCGCCGCACCGCTCGATCCCGCGACCAAGGTCACGCTCACCATCGACTGCATGCCGCCGACCGCGAAGGCCGCCGAGCTCAGGGAGTGGAAGGCGGACGTCGCCGAGTTCAACAAGACGTACCCGAACGTCACCATCGAGGGCCGCTCCACCCCCGGGCAGTGCCTGGAGCCCCCGCGCTTCACCGCGATGCTCAAGGCCAAGTCGCAACCGGACGTCTTCTACACCTACTTCACCGACCTGCCGCAGGTCCTCTCCGAGGACGGCGCCGCCGACATCAGCGCCTACGTCAACGACACGTCCGTGCCGCTCCTCAAGGACATCGACCCCGACGTCCTCGGCTCGCTGCGGCACGACGGCAAGCTGTACGGCCTGCCCACCAGCAACTACACGATGGGCCTGCTCGTCAACCGCAAGCTCTTCAAGGACGCCGGCCTCGACCCCGACAGGCCGCCGCGCACCTGGGAGGAGGTCCGCGCGGCCGCCAAGAAGATAGCGGCCCTCGGCAACGGCGTCGCGGGCTTCGGCGAGTACAGCGCCGGTAACACCGGCGGCTGGCACTTCACCGCCCAGATGTACAGCCTCGGCGGGGACGTCGTCGACGCGAGCGGCCGGAAGGCCGCCTTCAACACCGAGCTCGGCAGGCAGGTCGCCATGAACCTCCACGCCATGCGCTGGGAGGACGACAGCATGGGCAAGACCCAACTGCTGAAGTGGGGCGACCTCCAGAAGCAGATCGCCACCGACAAGCTCGGCATGTTCCTCGCCGCCCCCGACGACATCGCGTACATGGTCCAGCAACTCGGCGCGAAGTACGAGAACTTCGGCATGGGACCTATCCCCGGCGGCAGGAACACCCTCGCCGGCGGCAACAACTACATGATCAAGAAGGGCAGCTCACCCGACAAGATCAAGGCCGCCGTCGCCTGGCTCAACTTCAAGAACCTCACCGTCGGCAAGGGCCAGTTCGACTGGGCCCGCTCCAAGGCCGACGGCCTCCCCGTCGGTGTCCCGCAGCCCAACTTCTGGCTGAACGAGTCGAAGGCCGAGGACGACGCCCTCCGCGTCCGGAACGCGACGATGCCCGTCGCCAACTTCAAGTCCTTCATGGACAACCCGGTCCCCGGCAAGGCCGAGCCGCCGAAGGCCCAGGAGGTCTACAAGGTCCTGGACAACGTGATGTCCGGCCTCCTCACCAACGAGGACGCCGACATCGACAAGCTCCTCGCCACCGCCGAGACCCAGGTCAACCAGGTCCTCGCCCACCAGTGACCCCACCGGCCGGGGCGGCCGGGCCCGCCCCGCCGCCGGCACCCTCAGCAGCGGCACCCCAGCACCAAGGAGCGACGATGCCGGCCACCCCCACGATCGCGCACACGGCGGCGACGGACCACCGCCCCTCTCCGCCCGGCCCAGCGGCGCCCGGCCCGCCGACCGGCCACTTCGTCAGGGCCCTGCGGCGCAACCTGACCGCCCACGGCTTCCTCATCGGCGCCGTCCTCTGCTTCGCGGTCTTCTCCTGGTACCCGATGGTCCGCGAGTTCCTCCTCGCCTTCCAGAAGACCGAGAGGGGCCACACCACCTGGGTCGGCCTGGACAACTTCCGGACGATCGCGGACGACCCGGCCTTCTGGCAGGCATGGGGCAACACCCTCCTCTTCACCGTCCTGGCGCTCGTCCTCGGCTTCGCCGTCCCCTTCGCCGCCGCCCTCGTCATCAACGAGTTCCGGCACGGCCAGGGCTACCTCCGGCTCCTCGTCTACCTGCCGGTGATGCTGCCCCCGGTCGCCGCCGTCCTCCTCTTCAAGTACCTGTACGACCCCGGCTACGGCCTCCTCAACGAACTCTTCCGCTTCCTGGGCCTGCCCGAACAGCAGTGGCTCCAGGACCCGGACATCTCCATGCTCGCCGTCGTCATCGCCTCCACCTGGATGAACATGGGCGGCGCGACCCTGATCTACCTCGCCGCCCTCCAGTCCGTCCCCGGCGAGCTGTACGAGGCGGCCGAACTCGACGGCGCCGGCCTCCTCCGCAAGATCTGGCACGTCACCATCCCGCAGACCCGGCTCGTCCTCTCGCTCATGCTGCTCATGCAGGTCATCGCGACCATGCAGGTCTTCGTCGAGCCGTTCCTGCTCACCGGCGGCGCCGGACCCGAAGGGTCCACCACCACCGTCGTGTACCTCATCTACCAGTACGCCTTCAGCTTCAACGACTACGGCGCCGCGGCCGCCCTCGGCCTGCTCCTGCTCGTACTCCTCGCCGGGTTCTCGGCGGCGTACGTGAAGCTCAGCCGCGCCGAGGACGAGTAGGACCGGGGAGACACACATGTCCACACGCACGCTCATCGCACCGGCACGGCTCACCCGGCCCGGCGGCAGGACCGCCTACCGGATCGTCCTCGCCCTCGTCCTCGTCCTCTTCACCCTGGTCTTCCTCGGCCCTCTCTACTGGCTGGCCTCCAGCGGCTTCAAGGACGCCCAGGAGGTCATCCGGACCCCGCCCACGCTCGTCCCCGGCACCTTCGCCCCGGACAACTACACCCGGGCCTGGGAGGTCATGGACCTCGCCACCCTCCTCCTCAACACCCTCTACTACGCCTTCGGCGCCCTCGCCTTCCAGCTCGTCCTGGACGTCGCCGCCGCCTACTCGCTCTCCAAACTGCGCCCCGTGCTCGGCAGGGCCGTCCTCGGCATGATGCTCGCCACCCTGATGATCCCGGCGACCGTCCTCGTCGTGCCCCAGTACCTCACCGTGCTCGACGTGCCGCTCGTGGAACGCAACCTGCTCAACAGCCCCTGGGCGATCTGGCTGCCCTCCGTCACCAACGCCTTCAACATCTTCCTGCTGAAGCGGTTCTTCGACTCCATCCCCGGGGAACTCCTCGACGCCGCCTCCATGGACGGCGCCGGCCCCCTGCGGATCCTCCGGTCGATCGTCCTGCCGATCTCCCGGCCCATCCTCGGCGTCGTGTCGATCTTCGCCGTGGTCGGCGTCTGGAAGGACTTCCTCTGGCCGATGCTGACGCTCCCCGACCCGACCAAGCAGACCCTCAACGTGGGCATCTACTCGCTCTCCAACGGGGTCCCGGTCAACGTGCTCATCGCCGCCCTCACCATCGCCTCGCTGCCCACGCTCATCGTCTTCCTGATCTTCCAGCGGAACATCATGAGCGGCCTCACCGCCGGCGGCCTCAAGGGCTGACCCCCCTCACCCGACCGCACACCCCTGCCCGAAAGGACCGTCACGTGGCAGCCACCGACCCGACCCGCACCACCGACTGGTGGCGCGACGCCGTCATCTACCAGGTATACCCCCGCAGTTTCGCCGACGGGGACGGGGACGGCACCGGGGACCTCGCGGGCGTCCGGGCACGACTGCCCCACCTCGCCGAACTCGGCGTCGACGCCGTCTGGTTCACCCCCTGGTACGCCTCACCGATGGTCGACGGCGGATACGACGTCGCCGATTACCGCGCCATCGACCCCGCCTTCGGCACCCTCGACGAGGCCGAGAAGCTCATCGCCGAAGCGGCGGAACTCGGGCTGCGCGTCATCGTCGACATCGTCCCCAACCACGTATCCGACCAGCACGCCTGGTTCAGGGCCGCACTCGCCGCGGGCCCCGGCAGCCCCGAGCGGGCCCGCTTCCACTTCCGCCCCGGCCGCGGCGAGAACGGCGAACTCCCGCCCAACGACTGGCCCTCCCAGTTCTCCGGCGACACCTGGACCCGCGTCCCCGACGGCGAGTGGTACCTGCACCTCTTCACCCCCGAACAACCCGACCTCAACTGGTCCCACCCCGACGTCCACCGCGAGCACGAGGACGTCCTCCGCTTCTGGTTCGAGCGCGGCGTCGCCGGCGTCCGCATCGACTCCGCCGCCCTCCTCACCAAGGACCCGGAACTCCGGGACTTCACGGAGGGCGTCGACCCCCACCCGTACATCGACCAGGACGACATCCACGACGTCTACCGCTCCTGGCGTGCGATCGCCGACGCCTACGGAGGTGTCTTCGTCGGCGAGGTCTGGCTCCCCGACGCCGAGCGCTTCGCCCGCTACCTCCGCCCCGACGAGCTCCACACCGCCTTCAACTTCAACTTCCTCGCCTGCCCCTGGGAGCCCGGGCGGCTCCGCCGCACCATCGACGACACCCTCGCCGAGCACGCCCCCGTCCACGCCCCCGCCACCTGGGTCCTCTGCAACCACGACGTCACCCGCACCGCCACCCGCTACGGGCGCTCCGACACCGCCTTCGACTTCGCCACCAAGCGGTTCGGCACCCCCACCGACCTGGAGCTCGGCACCCGGCGCGCCCGCGCCGCCGCCCTCCTCACCCTCGCCCTGCCCGGCTCCGTCTACCTCTACCAGGGCGAGGAGCTGGGCCTGCCCGAGGCCGACATCCCCCTCGACCGCGTCCAGGACCCCATGTACTTCCGCTCCGGCGGCACCGACCCGGGCCGCGACGGCTGCCGGGTCCCCCTCCCGTGGGAGGCCGAGGCACCTTCGTACGGCTTCGGCGCCGGTACGGAACCGTGGCTGCCGCAGCCCGCCGACTGGGCCCGCTACGCCGTCGACCGGCAGAGCGGAGACCCCGACTCCATGCTCACCCTCTACCGGACGGCGCTCGCCCTGCGCCGCGCCGTGCCCGGCTTCGGCGACGGACCCCTCACCTGGCTCCCCGCCGAGGACGGCGTCCTCGCCTTCGCCCGCGCCCACGGCCTGATCTGCGTCGTCAACCTCTCCGGCGGCTCCGTCGCCCTCCCCGCCCACGACGAACTCCTTCTCGCCAGCGGCCCGCTCGGCCCCGGGGGCGCCCTCCCCCCGGACACGGCGGCCTGGCTCCGCGCCTGATCAGGCCGGTCACCAGCCGAAGCGGCGGTCCACCACCGCGGCGAACTCCTCGAGGCTGAGGACGCGGTCGCCGTTCTGGTCGGCCGCGTCGAAGAGGGCCGCGGAGTCGTCGACGTCCCCGACGCCCCAGACCGGGATCACCCCCCGCGCCGCCAGGGTGGGCCCCTTCTCCCGCAGCGCACGGATGACCTCGGTACGGGTCAGTGTGCCGTCGTGGTCGAGGTCGAGCGCCTCGAAGAGGATGCGGGCCTTGTCGCTCATCAGGTGTCCTGTCCGGTGGGGCCGGGCGCGCGTCGCCGGCGTCGTACGGGGAAGGACGCGCCGCCCGCCCCCGGGGTTGCCACGGCGGCTCGACGCGGCCGGACGGTTGGCTAGGGTGGCGGGTGGAGGGGGAGGTGGAGCGTATCTGCCGGACGATCTGCGCACAGGCGGGGCGGGTGGCGCGCCCGGGGGACCGGTGACCGGCCGGCCGGCGCCCGCGGTGCTCCACGCGTCGCTGCGCGCCTCGCTCGGGCCGATCGCCCTCCTCGCCGCGCTGACGGTCCTCGTCCTCGGCGTGCTGTACGCCGGCGACGGCGAGCCTGGCGCGGTGGACGCCCGGATCTGGACGGCGCCGGACGGTGCGGCGCCGCCGTGGCGGTCCGCCGCCCTGGCCACGGACTTCCTCGGGGAGCCCCTCGGCGCGGCGACGCTGGTCCTGGCCACCGTGACGCTCTGCCTGCTGCTCCGGAGTCCCCGCGCGGCGGTGCTCGCCGTCGTCGGCGTCGGCCTGGCCGTGGGGACGACCAAGCTGCTCAAGCCCCTGGTGGGACGCACCATCCACGGCGAGGGCAACCTGTCCTTTCCGAGCGGACACACCGCCTTCCTCACCGCCCTCGCCCTCGTGGTGGCCCTGCTCGCGACCGGCCGGCTCGGCCTGGGCAGGGCGGACGGCACCGCGTGCGTCCTGGCCGCGGCGCTGGTCGCAGGCGCCGTCATGGGCTGGGCACAGGTCGTCCTGGGCGCGCACTACCCGACGGACGCGATCGGCGGGTGGTGCACCGCGCTCGCGGTGGTACCGGCGACCGCGTGGCTGGTCGACCGGATCGCCGACGCGGTTCGCCCCGGGCGACGCTGACCACGCGTCACGTCACTCCCAGCCCAGCCCCACGGGCTGTGCCGTCACGCCAAGCGCCGGAACACCGGCTTCACCGGTCGCCCGCCCAGCCACGGCGTCGGGTCGCCCGCGTCCAGGGCCTTCCGGTACACCGCGCAGGCCTGGGCCACCACGTCCACCGTGTGGTCGACGTCGGCGTCGTCGAGCGCGCTGCTCACCACGAACGACGGCGCGAGCACCCCGCCCGCGAGCAGCCGGCGCAGGAACAGGGTGCGGTACTCCTGCGACGGCCGGCCGTTCTCGTCGAGGGTCGCGAACACCAGGTTGCTGGCCCGGCCCCGGACCACGACGTGGTCGCCGACGCCCATACCGGCCGCGGCGTCCCGGACACCGGCGGCCAGCCGCTCGCCCAGGGCGTGCAGCCGGGCCGTGATGCCCTCCTCGACGTACGTGGACTGCACCGCCATCGCCGCGGCCAGCGCGTGCGTCTCCGCACCGTGCGTGGTGGACAGCAGGAACACCCGGTCGCCGGAGTGCCGCAGCCCGCCCCGCTCCATCAGTTCGCGGCGTCCGGCCAGCGCGGAGACGGCGAAACCGTTGCCCAGTGCCTTGCCGAACGTGGAGAGGTCGGGCACCACCCCGTACAGCCCCTGGGCGCCGGCCTCCGACCAGCGGAGGCCGGTGATCATCTCGTCGAAGACCAGGACGCAGCCGTGGCGGTCGGCCAGCTCGCGCAGGCCCCTGAGGTAGCCGGGCGGAGGCTCGGAGTGCCCGGCGGGTTCGAGGATCAGGCAGGCGACCTCGCCCTCGTACCGGGTGAGCAATTCCTCCGTGGCGGCGAGGTCCCCGTACGGGAAGGTCACGGTGAGTTCGGTGGTCGACGCGGGAATGCCCGCGGGCATCGGCGTGGTGCCGATGAACCAGTCGTCGACGGAGAAGAACGGCTGGTCGCCGCAGACGGCCACCCGCGGGCGCCCGGTGACCGCGCGGGCGAGACGCACCGCGGCGGTGGTGACGTCGGATCCGTTCTTCGCGAACTTCACCATCTCGGCGGTCGGCACGGTGGCCAGGAAGCGTTCCGCGGCCTCGACCTCCACGACGGACGGCCGGACGAAGTTGCCGCCGCGGTCGATCTCCCGCCGCACCGCCTCGTTCACGCGGGGGTGGGCGTGGCCGAGGCTGACCGACCGCAGACCGGAGCCGTACTCGACGTAGCGGTTGCCGTCGACGTCCCAGACATGGGCGCCGCGGCCGTGACTGATGACCGGGGCCAGGTCCTCGGGGTACTGGTCGTCGCCCTTGGCGTAGGTGTGCGCGCCCCCGGGGACCAGGGCGTGCAGGCGCTCGTTCGCCGCCCGCGACCTGGGCAGCCGGAACTCTTCGGTGTCCACGCGGGCCTCAGCTCTCCTTCTGCTTCAGGACCTCGGCGAGACTCGGCGCCTCCCGGTCCCGCGGGGACATCGACGTGACCGGCAGAGGCCACGGAATGGCGAGCTCCGGGTCGTCGAAGGCGATCGTCACGTCCTCGGCCGGATCGTGTGGGCGGTCGATCCGGTACGAGGTGTCGGCGGTCTCGCTCAGCGCCTGGAAGCCGTGTGCGCAGCCCGCCGGGATGTACAGGGTCGTCTGCGTCTCGCCGGACAGCTCGAAGAAGGCCCGCCCCAGGTAGGTCGGCGAGTCCGCCCGCAGGTCCACGACGACGTCGAAGACCCTCCCGTACGAGCACCGCACCAGCTTGGCCTCGCCGGCGCCCGAGCGCAGGTGCAGGCCGCGCAGGACGCCCCGGACCGAGCGGGACAGGCTGTCCTGGACGAAGGCGTGCGGGTCGAGGCCCACCGACCGGACGACGTCGGCGTCGAAGGTGCGGCAGAAGAAGCCGCGTTCGTCGGCGTACGGCGTCGGCTCGAACAGGTACGCGCCGGAGATCTCCGGGACGTCGATCGCTTTCACGGGGTCTCCTGAGAGAGGGGGGCGTGGGCTCGCGCGGGGTCGGCGGCCGGGAACAGTGCCGTGGTCAAGGCGGCGAAGTGCCGGGCGAGTTGCCGTGCCGCGGCCTGGTTCCGCTCGGTGAGGGTCCGCCGCAGCTCGGCCGCGTGTTTCTCCAGTGCCCGGAACTGTTCGAGGAGCCGGTCGGCGTCGATCTCGCGGGCCGGGTGGCAGTAGGCGGCGAGGCCCATCCGCTCCATGAGCGCGACGCTCTTCGCCGCGTAACCGAGGGCGAGCGTGGGTGTGCCGGTCTTCAGAGCGCAGACCAGGTTGTGGTAGCGGGTCGCCACCACGGCGTCGGCGGCCGCCGTCTCCTTCATCAGGTCGGCGAGGGAGGCCGCCTCGGCGGCGGTGACCAGCGGCGAGTCCACCGCGTCGAGGATCGCGGCGACCACCGGGGCGTCGCACGCGTCGCCGGTGAGCAGCCGGACCGGCCTGCCCTCCTCGACCAGCGCTCGGACGAACCGGGTCGTCCCGTCGACGTAGCGCCGGTGGATCTCCTCGGACCGGGCGCGGTCGTCGTTGCCGCCGTGGAAGTCCATGACGCCGACGCAGACCGGGCCGGGCGTCCCCGAGGGCGTCCGCGCCGGAGGTGCCGGCAGGGCGAAGGCGAGGTCCGGGTGGACCTCGTCTCGCGCCGTGTCCACGCCCATCGCCCGCATCGCGTCGAGGGACAGGTCGTCCCGGTACGAGCGGTACGCGGCCAGCCGCGCCGACCACCGCACCAGGGCGCGGGTCGCCGGGTCGCCGATCGGGGCGGCTCCGACGCCGACCAGCGCGACCGGGGTGCGCAGCAGCCGGCCGCTCGCGCAGAGCAGGAACAGGGAGTACGGGAAGCCCCACGGCCGCAGCGGCAGCGTGGCCTCCAGGACGCCCATGCCCGGCACGATCACCACCTCGTGCCGCCGCACCCAGGCGGCGGTACGGACGGCGTCGACGAGCTTGCCGAGGCCCTTGCCGGCGATCGCCCCCGCACGCGACGCCGTCCGGTACTCGCCGCGGTACCAGTGGAGCCGCGTCGCGGGGATCCCGTACCGGGCCGTGACGACCTCGGGTCCGCCGCACAGCGCGTCCACGACGGCCTCCGGGTGCTCGGAGCGGAGGTACCCGAGCACGGCTTCGAGCGAGCCGTCGTTGCCGAGGTTGCCGGAGCCGAGCAGGCCGAACACCCCCACCCGGGGCGCCGTCGTCATGCCCCCCGCCCCTCACGGCCCGCGACGAGGGCGTCGACGGAGACGGTGAGCGCGGCCGGGTCGACGGGGGCGCGGTCCTCGACGCGCTCGCCGGCGCCCGGCCGGGCCCGGCTGGTCATCCACGCCGCCAGGTGCCGGTAGCAGGCGCGCCGGTCGGCGGCGGACAGCGGCGCCCGCCGGATCGCCGAGACGAAGCCCCAGACGTACTCGGCGAGCAGCCGCGGCGTCGGGTGCAGCGGGCCCGCCCGGCGCGGGTCGAGGTTGACGCACCGGGAGCGCTTGGACGGGTTCGCCCGCTCGGCGCGGGTCGGGTGGTCGCGGCGGAAGTACAGCAGCTCCGGCACCTGGTGGAAGGGCCCGTGCAGGCCGATCTCGGTGACGAACGTGCGGTCCGCGTGGTGGTAGCTGTCGTGCGGCTTCACCCGGCGCAGCACGTCGGCCCGGATCACCCCGTAGAAGTCGTCGCCGCCGGGCTCGAACAGCATGCTGCGGAACCGCTCCGGCGCCGACGGGGAGGCCGTCGCGAGCGTGTACTCGTACGGGACCTTCACCTGGCCGTCCTCGTCGATGACCGCCTGGTCGGCGTGGGCGAGGATCACCTCCGGCCGCTCGTCCAGCGCCTCCACGCAGCGCCGCAGCAGGTCCCGGGCGTACAGGTCGTCGTGCGAGGCCCACTTGAACAGCTCGCCGCGGCACTGGGTGAAGACGTAGTTGTGGTTCGGCGCGGCGCCGATGTTCCGGGGCAGCCGGATGTACCGGACGCGCGGGTCCCGCGCGGCGTACGCGCGGCAGATGTCCTGGGTTCCGTCGGTCGACGCGTTGTCGGAGACGACCAGTTCGAAGTCCTCGTAGGTCTGGCCGAGGAGGGCGTCGAGCGACTCGGCGAGGTACTCCTCGCCGTTGTACACGGGCAGGCCGATGCTCAGCCTGGGTCGGGCGGTCATGAGGTCCTCACTTCGGGGATGGGGTTCCGGTGGTGCTCGCGCAGGGCGGGGCGCAGCTGCAGCCACCACACGGCCGAGCTGCCCAGCGTCGCGGCGGCGACGCCCCAGGCCGAGCCGGCCGTGCCGGCCACGGCCGCCCCGCCCAGACCGCCGGTGACGTAGCAGGCGGAGGCGATGAGCTGGCTGCGCAGGCTGCGCCGGGCGGCGCCGAGCGCGCGCAGCCCGGCCGCCGCGCCGGTGCCGAGTCCCGCGCCCGCGACGCCGAGCGTGACCGGAACGACGAGTTCCGCGGCACCGCTCCAGACGCCGCCGAGCACGAACGTGCCGAGCCGGTCGGGGACGAGGAGCAGCGCCCCGCCCCAGAGCAGCGCGGCGGCGGCCTGCCCGCCGCCGAGGAGCAGGCAGAACGCGGCGAGGCGGTGCGGCGCCCGCCGCAGCACCCGGGCCGCCTCCGCGACGGTCACCAGGGAGAGACCCATCAGCACCGCCATGAACGGGCCGAGCAGGAGCTCGGCGCCGCGGACCACGCCCACCGCGCCGACCCCGACGATCGCGCCGAGCCCGTACGCCCGCAGCTGGCTGGCGCCGCTGTTGCTGACGTTCTCGACCAGGTACCGGGAGCCGAGGTCCCGGTGCGTGCGCAGCCACGTGCCCGCACCGGCCGGCCGGGGCGCGACGCCGGACTGGAACCAGCCGTACACGGCGGCCACCGCGGCGGACCCGCCCCAGGCGAGCACGAACGCGCCCACGTTGCCCATGCCGGCCGCCACCAGCAGGGCGGGGACGAGCGCGACGCCCCACACGAGGTCGTTGACGAACGCCTTCCGCCCGGTGCCCGCGGCGAAGAAGGCGAACCGCCACGCGTCCTGGAGCAGCAGCCCGGGGAGGACGACGCCGAGGCACGCGAACGCGTGCCCCACAGTGCCGCCGAGGCCGAGCCCGGCCACCAGGCACACCGCGCCGAGGGCGGCGCCGGCGCCGAGCGCCGTACCCGACGACCGGGCCACCGCGGCGCGCCAGGCCGCGTCCGGCACTCCGCTGAAGCGCACCACGAGCGGGTCGGTGGCGAGGCCGCGGGAGACGTTGAGCACCACCCCGTACGTCACCCAGGCCAGGCTGAACACGCCGAACGCGGTCACGCCGAGCGAGCGGGCCACGTAGATCCCCACCGCGAAGTTGGACATGCTGGAGGCCGCCTGGTCGGCCAGCCCCCAGGACAGCCGGCCGACGAGCGCCCGCCCGGCCGATCCGGCCGGTGCCCCCGCCTGCTCCTCGTCGGTGGTCACCGGCGTCATGCCTTGATCAGCCCGGCGGCGCCCAGGGCGTCGGCCGCGGCGGCGACGGTGTCGAACGGCAGCCCGGACCGCTGGGCCACGTCCAGCAGAGTGTGCTCGCCGTCGGAGAGGTTGAGCACCCAGAGCATGGCCATCTGGGCCTGCCGGGTGTCGCTGCGGCCGCCGAGCGCCTCGTACAACCCGCGCCGGCCCAGCTGCGGTTCGCCGTACGGGCTGAGGTTGACGTACCGCCGGTTGCGGTCGAGGACGCCGAACGCCTCGCGGCACACGGCGAGGGTGTCCGCCATCGCCTCGGGGGAGACGAAGTCCAGGTTGTCCGCCGAGGTGTGGTACTCGGGGTAGCCGGCGTACGGGGTCCGGGTGAGCGAGCCCACGCCGAGATCGAACCCGGGGGAGCAGAACTGCCGCTCGTCGTAGCCGTACGGAGTGAACTCGTTGACGCTGTGCGGGCGTTCGGAGGCAGCGAGGACGTGCCCCATCACCCGGTCGATCTCCGCGTCCCCCCGTCTGCTCCGCTTGTACGTCAGCTGCCCCGGGTCACCGGCGCAGGCCAGCACGAGCCCGTGCTTGACCCGGTCGATCCGCTCCTGGTTGCGGGCCAGCCAGGTGATCGCCCCGATGGTGCCGGGCGCGAAGAGGAACCGGTACGTGTAGTACGGCGTCCGCTCCGCGAGCGCCCGCGCCAGGAACGTCGCGACCGCGATGCCCGCCAGGTTGTCGTTGGCGAGCGAGGGGTGGCAGACGTGACAGGAGACGATCACCTCGTCGGTGACCTGCCCGGGGACCACGTGCTCGGCGTAGGTGAGGTGGCCGTCGGCGAGCGTGGAGTCGACGCGCACCTCGTAGTCGCCGTCCGGCAGGGCGTCCAGGGTCTCCTGGGCAAGACAGAACCCCCAGTCCGGCTTGTAGTAGCTGGTGCGGTACGGCACCAGGGAAGGCTGGTCCGGCAGGGTGTGCAGGTGCCCGCGCAGCTCGGACAGCGGCATGGTCGCCGACACCGGCACGCTGTACCCGAGCACGTGCAGGCTGGACGCGGCGAAGTCGACGACCCGGTTGCCGGCACTGTCGGCGACATACGCGTCGCGGATGTTCCACTCCTGCGGCACCGTCCAGTCCAGCACCTGCGTCCCGGTCGGCACCTCGCGCACCTCCAGCGGGAGGTACTCACCGACGATGTCGAGGGTGGCGCGCACACCGTCGCCGGTGATGCTCCGGCACAGCGGGTACAACCGCTCCACCAGCGCGTACATCTCCTCGCCGACCGTGGTCGTCACCGGCTGCCCGGCGGCCGCGGTCACCGGCGCCACCGCAGGGTGTCGTCGACGGCACCGGCCTCGGACGCCGCGCGCAGCACGGCGAGGCGGGTGAAACGGCGCTCGAAGTCCTCCCGGGTCAGCCCGAACTTCTGGTAGGCGTCGGCGAGTTCGAGCGCGCCCTGCTTCACCGACCACTGGCAGTCGAAGCCGGGTATCGCGGTGCGGAACCGGGAGAAGTCCACCCGGTAGGACCGCGGATCCGCGCCGGTCTCCCCGGTGATCACCACCTTCGCGCCGGACACCGCCTCGGCGACCTGGTCGGCGATCTCGGCGACCGTGACGTTGTTGGCCTCGCTGCCGATGTTGAACGCCCGGTCGTGCACCGCCTCCCGCGGCGCGGTCAGCGCGGCCGCGAAGGCCCTCGCGATGTCGGCGGCGTGCACCAGCGGGCGCCACGGCGTGCCGTCGGAGAGCACGAGCACCTCACCGGACAGCAGCGCGTGGCCCACCAGGTTGTTGAGCACGATGTCGGCGCGCAGCCGGGGCGAGTAGCCGAACGCGGTGGCGTTGCGCATGTACACCGGGGTGAAGTCGCCGTCTGCGAGCGCGTGCAGATCGTCCTCCACCCGCACCTTGGACTCCGCGTACGGCGTCACCGGCCGCAGCGGCGCGTCCTCGCCCACCAGGTCGTCGCCTCCGGCGGCGCCGTACACCGAGCACGTCGACGCGTACAGGAAGCGGGTCACCCCGGCGTCGCGGGCCAGTCGGGCGAGGCGTACGGACGCGTGGTGGTTGATGTCGTAGGTGAGGTCCGGCGCCAGCGACCCCAGCGGGTCGTTGGAGAGCGCGGCCAGGTGGATCACCGCGTCCACCCCCGCCACGTGCTCGGCCGTGACGTCGCGCAGGTCCACCCGGTGCCCCGACGGGTCCGTGGGCCGAGGGCCGAGGACGGAGTCGGCGAACAGGCCGGCGTCGAGACCGACGACCTCGTGCCCGGCGGCAGAGAGGACCGGGGCCATCACGGTGCCCAGGTAGCCCTGGTGTCCGGTCAGCAGTACGCGCAAGGTTCATTCCCCCAGGTCGAGAGTGAGTTTGGTGACGGCGAACGCCTCGGCGTAACGCGCGTGGCATTCGATGCCGCGGATCCGCGCGAGGCCCAGGAAGGCCTCGCGGTCGTACCAGGGCCGGTGCCGCTGCGAGGGGTAGTGCTCCTGCAGCAGCCGCACCTTCCGTTCGGCGACCTCCGGTGTCAGCGGCTGGTAGGCCGCCGGACGACCGAGATCACCGTCCCACTTGACGATCTCGTAGCCGAGCACGAGATGGTCGCGGAACGCGGTGGGCATCAGCCGCGCCAGACCGCGGTGGTCCTGGTGCGCGTCGTCGGTGCGCGGGGCCAGGACCAGGTCCGGCTCCGTCGCCCCGCGCAGCTCCTCGACCGCGGCCTTGGCCTCGTCCCAGTGCACCGGCATCCGGCCGTCCGGCAGCTTGAGCACGGTCAGCCGCAGGTCGGCGCCCGGACAGAAGGCGGCGAGCGCGGCCCGCTCCTCCTCCTCCCGCTCGCTGCCGCCGCCGGAGAGCACCAGCGCGTCGACGCGGACGCCCGGCCGCGCGAGGCACAGCGTGAGAAGGGTGCCGCCGGCGCCGATGGCGATGTCGTCGCAGTGGGCGCCCACCGCGACGACCCGCTCCAGGGGCCCGGTTCCGAGCCGGATCACGCGGTCCCCACCCCCGCCCCGTCCTGCTCCCACACGGCCCACGGGCGCTCGCCCCGGGCGTAGGCGTCGTCGAGCGCGGCCCGCTCCTTCACGGTGTCGGTCGGTTTCCAGAAGCCGCGGTGCCGGTGCGCCACGAGCCGGCCCTCCTTGGCCAGTCCGGCGCATCCGTCGGCGACCAGGTCCCCGTTCTCCGGGATGTGGTCGAACACCTCCTGGCGGAGCACGAAGTAGCCGCCGTTCTCCCACAGCGGCAGTTCGCTCACCGCGGTGATGCCCCCCACCAGCCCGTCCTCGCCCAGCTCCACGCAGTGGAACGAGGACTGGGGCGGCACCACCATCATCGACGCGCCCGCGTCGCGGCCGGCGAACCGGTCGATCATCTCCGGCAGCGGGGCGTCGGTGAGCACGTCGGCGTAGTTGGCGAGGAACATCTCGTCGCCGTCCAGGTGGTGCCGCACCCGGCGCAGCCGCTCCCCGATCGGGGACTCCATGCCGGTCTGCGCGAAGGTGATCGTCCAGTCCGATATGTCGGTGGACAGCAGCTCGGTCCGCCCGCCGCGCAGCACGAAGTCGTTGGACGTCGTCTCCTCGTAGTTGAGGAAGAAGTCCTTGATGTGGTGGGCCCCGTACCCGAGGCACAGGATGAACTCCGTGTGCCCGAAGTGCGCGTAGTAGCGCATGACGTGCCAGATCAGCGGTCGCGGGCCGACCATCGCCATCGGCTTGGGCACGTCGTCGGCGGCGCCGTTGCGCATGCGCATCCCGTAACCGCCGCAGAACAGTACGACCTTCATGACGTCACCTCGACGATGCTCAGTTCCGGGATGGGAAAGACCAGTCGACCGCCCCACTCGTGCACGAAGGACAGCTGCTCGACGAGCTCGGCCCGCAGGTTCCACGGCAGGACGAGGACGTAGTCCGGTCGGTCGGCGGCGATCCGCTCGGGCGGCAGGATCGGGATGCGGGTGCCCGGGGTGAACCTGCCGTGCTTGTACGGGTTGCGGTCGACCGTGTACGGGAGCAGGTCGGGCCGGATGCCGCAGTGGTTGAGCAGGGTGTTGCCCTTGCCCGGGGCGCCGTAGCCGACGACCGTCTCGCCGCGCTCCGCCGCCTCGATGAGGAACCGCAGCAGGTCCCGGCGCACCTTGGCCACCCGGTCGGAGAACTCGGTGTACCCGGACAGCTCCCGCAGCCCGGCGGCCTTCTCCCGGTCCAGGACCTCGGCCACGCGCCGCGACGGCTCGCCGGCCGCCCCGGACGGCCGGGCCCACAGCCGGATCGAGCCGCCGTGCGTGGGCAGCAGCTCCACGTCCACGAGCGTGAGGCCGCCGCTCGCGAGAGCCCGGATCGCGGACGCCACCGTGTAGTACTGGAAGTGCTCGTGGTAGATCGTGTCGTACTGGTTCTCCTCGATCAGGGTCAGCAGGTGCTGCACCTCGATGGAGACCCAGCCGTCGTCGGCGACCAGGGCGCGCAGCCCCCGGGTGAACCCCACCACGTCCGGGATGTGCGCGTACACGTTGTTGGCCACGACCAGATCCGCCGGGCCGTGCTCGGCGCGGACGGCCGCGCCGGTCTCCGGGGACAGGAACTCCGTGAGCGTGGGCACCCCCGCCTCCCGCGCCGCCGCCCCGACGTTCACCGACGGCTCGACGCCCAGACAGCGGATCCCCCGGTCCACCACGTGCTTCAGCAGGTACCCGTCGTTGCTCGCGACCTCGACCACGAAGGCGTCCGCGCCGAGACCGAGCCGCTCCACGGCGTCGGCCACGAAGCTCCGGGCGTGTTCCACCCAGGACGTCGAGTACGAGGAGAAGTACGCGTACTCCTTGAACGTCTCCTCCGGCGTGATCAGCGGAGGTATCTGCGCCAGCCAGCACTCGGTGCAGACCCGCAGGTGCAGCGGGTACGCCGGCTCCGGCAGATCCAGCTGGTCCGCGGCGAGGAAACTCTCACACGGCGGGGTCGCCCCCAGGTCGACGACGCTCCCCAGCGCCGCCGAGCCGCAGAGTCGGCATCGTGTCATGTACTGCCCCCCATTGATTCCGTCCGACCCGCGATCGCGGTGCGGTACTCGTCCACCAGACGCTCCAGCCCGACGGCCGGGCTGAAGTTCTGCTCGTAACGGCGCCGGGCCGCCCGGCCCATCTCCCGGTTGCGGGCCGGTTCGGTCGCGATCCGGCGCAGGCAGGACGCGAGCGAGGCGGGATCGCCCGGCTGGTGCAACAGCCCGGTCACCCCGTCCTCGACGAGTTCGACGAAGGCGCCGTGACCGGCGGCGACGGCCGGGACCCCGGCCGCCATCGCCTCCGCGACCACCAGGCCGAACGTCTCCCGCGCCATCGACGGAGCCACCACGCCGACCGCCCGCGCGACGGCTTGCCGACACTGGGCCGGCTCGTACAGGCCGACGTACCGCACGTCGTCCCGGCCCGCCGCCCAGGCGGTCACCTCCCGCTCCAGCGGCCCCGCCCCGGCGATGACCAGCGGCACACCGACCCCGCCGCCCGCCGCGATCTCGTCCCACGCGGCCATGAGCAGCGGCACGCCCTTCGTCTCCGCGAGCCGGCCCAGGAAGAGCAGGTGCTCGCCGTCGACCGCTCGCCCGGCGCCCGGGTCGGGCACGAAGTTGTGCTTCACCACGAGACGTTCGGCCGGCATGCCGGCCCGCACCAGGATGTCGCGCTGCGCCGCGGAGATGCAGAGGAACCGCTCCACCCCGGACCACCAGCGCCGCCGGTTGACCGACAGGCTGACCGCGAGCGGAATCGTGGCGAGCCGGGAGTTCCGGTAGCAGCCGTGCCGGACGGCGGGCAGCGACGCCCTCGTCCCGACGCACTCGCCGCACGGCCGGGCGTCCCGGTGCAGGGTGCCCGGCGGGCAGACCTGGGTGTAGTTGTGCAGCGTGGCGACCACGGGCACGCCCGCGTCGGCGCAGGCGGCCAGGACCGCGGGCGACAGCAGCGGGAAGACGTTGTGGACGTGCACCACGTCCGGCCGCTCGGCGCGGAGCCGGGCGGCGAGCTCCGCCCGGACCGCCGGGTTCCACGGCACGAGCAGCGGCACCGCGGCCTTGGCGAGGAGGGACCGGCCGGCGATGTCGTCGCTGCGCCGCTCGAACAACTCGACCCGGTGCCCGGCCGAGCGCAGCAGCCCCACCTCCTCGTCGACGACTCTGTTCTCCCCGCTCGGCTGCGCCGAGGAGTAGCGGTTGTGCACCACCAGGACATGCATGCTCAGGTCACCTCCGTGCCCATCGCGGGATGCGTTGTCGGGGCACCTCGGCCACCGGGAGGGGCGTCGCCGGGGCGGGCGCGACCAGCAGCGAGGCGGCCAGGGCCAGATGCAGCAGATACGCCGAGGCGTCACCGAGACCGGCCTCGGTGTACGACGACATCGCGACGTAGCTGATCAGGAAGATCGCGCAGGCCCTCGGCAACGACGGCGGCCGCAGCAGCGCGACACCGCCGAGGGCGAGGAGCATCGCCGCCACGATGGCGACGCCGACCAGGCCCTGCTCGTTGTAGACGGCCAGCCAGCTGTTGTCGATCGGCAGTCCGTCGAACGACTTGTCGCCGAGCCCGGTGCCGAGCGCCGTCTCCGTGGTCGTCCGGGGCGCGGAGAGGAGGGCGTCCCACACCTTGGCCCGGCCGGTCAGGTTGGCGAAGTTCTCCTGGCTCTGCCCACGCAGGAACCACGCCCGCAGCGCGGAGCTGAACACCACCGCGGCCACCGCGGCGCACAGCACCGCCCAGGCGAAGAACCGGCGCGCGGCCGCGCTGGTCAGGAAGAGCGAGCCGATCGCCAGCATCAAGCCGATGATCAGGCCGAGCGTGGCCGTTCGGGTGTGGGTCATCGCGAGCAGGACGAGAGCCGGCACGATGACCACCGCCGCGCCGGTCCCGGTGGTCCGGTGCCCCAGCAGAAGCAGCACGGTGAGCCCGATGATCACCGCGGCGTACTGCCCGATCTGCGGCGGGGTGAGCGGCCACAGAGCGCCGACCAGCCGCCCGCCGTAGTACTCGGGCATGGCCGTCCCCGGCGAGACGACCAGTCCGGCGGCGACCAGCACGAGCACCGCGAAGTAGATCCGGATGTGGTGACGTACGAACGTCAGACCGCCGTCCCACCAGCGGCTGAGCAGCCACAGCGTGCCGATGAAGAGAGCGAGCCGGGCGCAGCGGAACAGCGCGCCGACCCCGACGTCCGGGTGCACGCTGGAGATCACGCTCGGCACCAGGAGCAGGGTGAGCAGGAACACGAAGGCGCTGGCCCGGACTTGCAGCGGGCGATTGATCACGAGCGCCAGGGCGAACGCCACGACCAGGGCGCCCATCGTGACCATCTGGATGAGGGAACGGGGGATCGGGAGGACGGTCCTCGCCCCCGCGGAGCCGAGCGTGTTGAGGGCCAGCAGCCCCCACACCGTCCCGACGATCTTCGACGTGTGGTCCGGCACCATCTCAACCACCGTCCCGTACGCGGAACGTGCTGCCCGCGTCCTGCCGGTACGGCGCGGCCTGCCACCGTCCGGCGTCGAGGGTCCGGCCCGGGTCGCGGGCGACGAACGTCCACGGTCCGACGTAGACGTTGTCATGCCAGCGGTTGTGCTGCCCGCCGGTGATCGCCTCGGCCACGCGCCCGCCCCGGTACGGCGACCAGTCCGGAGAAGTGCCCCGGTCCGCGAGGACCGCCATACGGCCACACCCCTCCGTGCAGCCGACGACGGCCTTGTCCAGGACGAAGCGGTTTCCGTGGATGTCCACCCGCTGGGTCTTCCAGCGGCAGTCGGCGTAGAGCGGAGCCGTGGCGATCGCCGGCGGCGCACAGCGGCCGGTGTCCTTCACCAGCAGGGTGCAGTAGTCGGTCGAGGTGTTGGCCGGGCTGTTGCAGAACCGGTCGGCGCTCTCCCACAGGGTGATGCCGGACCAGTTGTTCTCCAGCACGTTCCCGTACACCTCGATCCGGTCCGTGCGGGCCGGCACCCGTGGTTCGCCGCCGGACTCGGACAGGTAGACGGTCGCGTACGGGAAGTCGTCGCCCTCCTCGGCGTAGTGCCGGCCCTCGACCCGGTTGTTCCGCCGGATCGTGTTGTTCCGGATGACCGCGTTGTAGCTCGTCTCGTAGATCAGCGCGGCACCGTCGTTGGAGTCGAGGACGTTGTCCTCGATGCGGAAGTCGTTGTTGTTGGTGTCCGCCCACAGACCGGCCCCGCGGTTGTCGTGCACCCAGTTCCCCCGGACGTCGGCGCCGTCGACGGCCCAGAACTTGATGCCACCGGTGCAGCCGCAGCCCGGCTGCCGCCGCTCCCAGTCGTCGGTGTTGTTGCCCACCACCTCGTTGCCCTCGACCACCAGGCCCCTGATGGAGTCACCGGTCTTGTAGGCGTTCATTCCGTACTGTCCGTTCCCGCGCAGACAGCTGGCGCGGAGCCGCTGGCGGGCGCCGGCCATCAGCCCGGCGCCGGAGTTGTACTGGATCTTCGCGTGCTCGATCACCCAGCCGTCGGCCATGTCGTGGTTGACCACGCCCTCGTTGTTCGGCGCGGCGAAGCGCTGCACGGTCAGGTGACGGATGGTCACGCCCCGGGCGGTCCCGCCGAACGCGTACTGGTTGACCTTGAGACCGTCGAGCACCGCGCCGGGCGCGCCGAGGTAGACGTTCCCTTCCTTGGGCACGACCTGGTCGTAGGCGTCCGGCCCGAGCCTGTGCTGCCCCGGCCGCAGCCAGAACGTGGTGTGCGGGGGGCTGCCCTCGGTCTTCGCCGCCAGGTCACCGACCACCGCCGGGTCGACCGTCACCGCGCCCGCCGGCGCCTTCGCCGGCCCGTCGGCGGGCGCGGCGCACACACGGGCCACTGAGGCGGCGGGCGCCCCGGGCGCGGCGGGCGCGGCCGTCGGCTTCGCCGGGGCCTCCGACGTGCTCGTACAGCCGGCCACCGCCAGCAGGAGCAGCACCAGCGGTGCCGCCGGCACCCTTCGATGCCGCCGCTCGGTCACCCCGCGCCCCCGCGGAACCTGAGTACGGTGCTGAACTCCGCGCCCTCGGCGAACCCCGTGCCGACCAGCGTGGTGGCGGGTTGCTTGCGCCCGAAGCCCGCGGAGTACCAGCCGAGCGGCGGCTCGGTCTCCCCGCGGTGCGCCCGCCAGCTCAGCTGCCCGGGCAGGTCGAGCACCGCGGAGCGGTCCTCCCCGTCCCGGTCCCAGGTGAGCACCGCCCGGTTCCCCTCCAGCTCCGCGGTGATGGCCGGTCCGAGGTGGAACGCCAGGCGCACCGGTCCGCGACCGCCCCGGACCTCGTCCACCACCCGCAGCTCCCGGCTCGCGGCGGTCAGCTCCACCCGGCGGCGGTGGACGGAGCCCTGGTATCCGTCGTGCTCGGCGCACCAGCGGGCCGTCCCCCCGTCCGAGGCGCCGGACGTGTCCGCGACCAGGACGCGGCTGCGGGCGTGCCGGGTCCACAGGAACGGGCCGCCGGAGACGGACTGGTCGGCGCCGTCCAGCTCGAGGGTGTTGTGGCCGAGGGTCGACCGGAAGTACCGCCGCCACTCGGGCTGCCCGTGGTAGCAGTACGTGCCCGGGTCGGCGAGCACGTCGACGCCGTCGTGCCGGACCTCCACGGACAGCGCGTCCGCGTGCGCGTGCGCGGCGATGGACAGGAAGCCGTGCGGGCCGCCGTCGCAGCGGCACCAGATCTCCCCGGGGCCACGCAGGATCGTCATGCCCGCGTCCGCGAAATGCGCCGGCCGGTCCGCCGGGCGGCGCACGGACAGGTCGGCGGGCCTGATGAGCGCGGTGAGCAGAGGGGTGCGCACATCGGTGCCGGTCACCGCCGGCCACCAGCCGAGCCGGCCGAACACGGCGTCCCCGGTGGCGAGGAGCGAGGCCCAGCGGTCGGTTCCCGTGCCGTCCACGACCAGACCGTGCCCGTCGTCCGCGTCCCCCTGGCGAGGCGGCCGCAGCCGGCCGTCGACGACGGCCGCGAGCGCGTCGGTCATGCGCAGCAGCACCAGCCGGACCGTCGCGGGAACAGGCACGCCCGCGGTGTCCGCCTCGGCGACCGCGGCGAGGCCGAGTTCGAGGACCAGGCCGTGGTATTCGGTGGCCAGCTCGCGGTTGAGGCCGGAGAGGAAGGTGTTGCTCCGCAGATGCCGCTCCAGGGACCGCAGCGCGTCGGCCCGCCACCGCGCCGAGGAGGGGAACCAGCCGAACGCGCAGGCCGCGGCGAACCGACCGGCGGCCTCGGCGATGACGTGGTTGTTCGCCGAGGACCCCCGGCTGGGGAAGGCGGCCAGCCAGCGCTGGTGGTGCCAGATCTGGTGGAGCGCCACCGGGTTGTCCTCGAACAGCCCGGCCGCGCCCGGCCAGCCGTCGAGCAGCCGGCGGATCCACACCCAGGACAGGAGCCGGATCCCCAGCTCGATGCCGCTGGTCCAGTGCACCCCCCGCAGCGGCGCGTTCACCGCCCACCAGGACCGCAGGTGCTCGGCGACCCGCTCCGCGTACCGCTCGTCCCCGGTGACCGCGTACGCGGCGGCGAGCACGGTGAGGTACTGGTGCCGGGACAGCTCCCAGATCTGCTTGATGTCCCCGACCGCCTCCTCGTTCCGGTACGGGACGTCGAAGGCGTAGCCCCGGGGAGCGCGGCGCCCGGTCTTCGGGTCGTACCACCAGTCCGGGTCGACCAGGTCGTCGCGTTCCACCCCGAAGTACGCGATGTGCCCGGCCATCAGCCGGTCCGCCTCGGCGACGAGCCGTTTCGCGGCGTCCGGGGGGATCGCGGCGACCGCCCCGGCGGGCAGCACGGCGGTGAACCGGGTGCCCGTCACCCGCGGGGCGGCCGGCCGCGCCGACCGCCACCGCCGCCTCCGTACCGCGTCGACGGTCCGGCCGCCGACCTCGCGCGGTCCCATCCGGGACAGCCTCCGCAGGTACCAGCCCGCGCTCATCGTCATCGCGTCCTCGCCAGCGTCACCGGCGCACCGGCCGCCAGACCGGCCCGCACGGCGAGGGTGGCCGCCGTGGTGGCGACGAGCGACTCCAGCGGCACCGGCATCGGTCCGCCGGTGCGCACGGCCTTGACGAACGCGGCCAGCTCGGCGTTCTGGCCCTTGTCCCGGGCCTTGGGCAGCCGCGAACTGACCCACTTCTCGGGGCCGTGCACCGAGGCACGGACGAAGTCGTCGAGCCGCAGCACCTTGCCGTCCGCGACGAGGTCCAGCGTCTCCTTGGGGAAGCCGGGCGCGCCCGTCGTGACGTAACTGATGGTGGCGGTGGAGCCGTCCGGGTAGCCGAGGACGACCTGGAGGTCCTCGTTGCCGGGGGTGGCGGCCGCGTACACCGAGACCGGGTCGGCGTCGAGCAGCCAGCCGGCCGTGTCGATGAAGTGCCCGCCCTCGCCGGCGAACCGGGAGCCCTCGGTGCCCTGCTTGAGGTACCAGCTGCCGTGCTGCAGCCGGCCCGCGTTGACCAGGTAGCGGAGGCTCGCGGGACCCGTCCGGGCGCCGAACCGCTTCTTGGCCTCGGTCAGGAGCGGCGCGAACCGCCGGTTGAAGCCCACCTGCAGGCGGTCGTTGCCGGACTCCTCCACCGCCGCGAGCACGCCCGCCAGCTCCTCCTCGGTGAGGGCCAGAGGCTTCTCCACGAACACCGTCTTGCCGGCGAGCAGTGCCTGCCGGGTCAGTTCGGCGTGCGAACTGTGCCGGGTCACCACGAACACCGCGTCGATCGACTTGTCCCCGAGCACGGCGTCGAGATCGGTGGTCGCCCCGGCGAAGCCGAACTTCCGCTGCGCGTTGGCCGCGGACAGCGCCGTCGTGGTCACGACCGTGGACAACTCGACACCTTCGCGGCCCACCAGGTGCGGCAGCAGCATCGACGTGGCGTAGTTGCCCGCGCCGACGAACGCCAGCCGCACCGGCCTCCCGGAGACCCTGGCCGCACTCCGCTCCACGCGCACCGCGGGCACCGCCACCGCCGGGGCCTCCGCCTCCGACTCCGCCGTGGGGCCGGGGTAGCGGAAGAGCACGGCGACGGCCTTCAGGTCGCCGTCCTTCAGCGACCGGTACGTCTCGACGGCGTCGTCGAAGTCGGCGATGTGGGAGATCAGGGGCTCCACGTCGACGCTGCCACGGGCGAGGAGATCGAGGAAACACGCCAGGTTGCGGCGCTCGGTCCAGCGCACGTAGCCGATCGGGTAGTCCCGCCCCTCCAGCTCGTACTCCGGGTCGTAGCGCCCGGGGCCGTACGAGCGGGAGAACCGGACGTCGAGCTCCTTCTCGTAGTACGCGTTCCACGGCAGGTCCAGGCGGCACTTGCCGATGTCGACGACCCGGCCGCGGTCCCGGCACAGCCGGGCGGCCAGCTCGACGGGCTGGTTGCTGCCGCCACCGGCCGCCAGGTACACCTGGTCCACCCCGTGACCGCCGGTGAGTTCGGCGACGGCCGCCTCCACGGCCGCGGACGCGGGGTCGCCGCAGGCCGCCGCGCCCAGGCGCTCGGCGAGCTCGCAGCGCAGCGGATCGGGGTCCGCCCCGACGACCCGGACCCCCGAGGCGGCGAGCAGCTGCACCACCAGCTGCCCGATCAGCCCGAGACCGATGACCAGGGCCACCTCGCCGAGCTGCGGCTCGCCCTGGCGGATGCCCTGCAGCGCGATCGACCCGACCGTGCCGAAGGCCGCGTGCCGCGGCGCGAGGCCGTCCGGCACCGGGGTGTAGAGGTTCTTCGGCACCCAGTTCAGCTCGGCGTGCAGCGCGTGCTCGTTGCCGGCGCACGCGACGAGGTCGCCGACCTTCACGTCGTCGATCCCGGCGCCGACCTGCTCGACCACGCCGCACAGCGAGTAGCCCAGCGGCGTGTACGAGTCCAGCTTGCCCATCACCTTGCGATAGGTGGCGGGCACCCCGTTGGTGGCCACGCTCTGCATGACCTTGGCCACCTGGTCCGGCCGGGAGCGGGCCTTGCCCAGCATCGACATCCCGGCCTCGGACACCTTCATGAGCTCGGTCCCGGTGGATATCAGCGAGTAGGCGCTGCGGACCAGCACACCGCCCGGCTTGCATCCCGGCGCCGGCACGTCCAGCACCGTCAGCTCGCCGCTCTTGTAGTTCTGCACGACCTGTTTCACCGAAGTCCTCTTGTCTCTACGCGGTCAAGGAAGCGTTCTGGCCGGACCCGGAGGTCGCGCCGCGATACCAGTACTCGAGGGTCAGCACATGCCAGAGGTGCTTGGAGTAGTCGCTGTGCCCGGCGGCGTCCTCGGCGACGAGCCGCTGAAGCGCGTCCCGGCGCAGGATCCCGGAGTTGACGAGCACGCCGTCGTTCACCACCTCGCGCACCAGCGGCGCCAGGTCCCGGCTCATCCAGGCGCGCAGCGGCGCGCTGAACAGGCCCTTGGGGCGGTACACGATCTCCCGGGGCAGCACCGAGGTGGCCGCCTCCTTGAGGACGGCCTTGCCCTGCCGTCCGACGATCTTGCGATCGCCGGGCACGGTGAACGCCGCCTTGACCACCTCGACGTCCACGTACGGCACCCGCACCTCCGTCGACGCGGCCATGCTCGACCGGTCCGTGTAGGCGAGGTTCAGGCCCGGCAGGAACATCCGGGCGTCGCCCAGGCACATGCGGTTGACGAAGTCGTCGAGCTCGTTGTCCTCGTAGACGTCCGCGTGCTCGGTCAGCACGTCGTCCACGGTCCCGGCCAGGTCCGGATGGAGCAGGGCGAGCAGCTCGCCCCGGTCGTACATGGTGTAACTGCGCCGGAACGCGGTCTCCTCGGGCAGATCGGCGAAGGAGAGGAACCGCTTCGCGAAGCGCACCGACCGGTACCCCCGGCGGGCCGTGGCGACCGGCAGCCGGTCCACGGCCGCGGAGAGGCCGCGCCGCAGGGGCCGGGGGACCCGCTGGTAGCGCAGGGCGATCAGGTTGGCCAGGTGCTTGCGGTACCCGGCGAACAGCTCGTCGGCACCCATCCCCGAGAGCATCACCTTGACCCCGGCCTCCCGGGCGGCCGAGCAGATCAGGAAGGTGTTGATCGCGGCGGGGTCACCGATCGGCTCGTCCAGGTGGTACGTCATCCGCGGCAGCAGGTCGAGCACGTCCGGAGCGATCTCGATCTCGTGCAGGTCGACGCCGTACCGCTCGGCCACCTGCCGGGCGTAGCGCAGGTCGTCCGGCATCGCCTCGAACCGGGAGTCCTCGGCGCGGAAGCCGATCGTGTAGGCGGAGATCCCGGGGCGGTCGCGGGCCGCCAGCGCGGTCAGGTAGCTGGAGTCCAGGCCGCCGGAGAGGAAGGTGGCCACGGGGACGTCGGAGAGCAGATGGCGCCGGGTCGACTCCTCGACGATCGCGGCCAGGTCAGGCCGCTCGCCGGACAGGGCCCTCTCCCGGCCCTCGGCGGCGACGTCCTTCAGGTGCCAGAACCGGCCGCGCTCCACCCGGCCGTCGGGCTGGCACCGCAGCCAGCTCCCCGGCGGCAGCTTCTCCGCCTCCCTGAAAGCGCACCGGGAGTCGGGCACCCAGTAGTACAGCAGCGAAGCCACGAGCGCCCCGTGGTCCACCTCCAGCGAACCGCCGGTCACGGCGGCCAGCGCCTTCAACTCGGAGGCGAACACCAGCCCCTCGCCGCGCCGGAGCAGGAACAGCGGCTTGACGCCGAGCTGGTCGCGGGCGAGCACCAGCTCACCGGTCCGTTCGTCGAAGATCCCGAACGCGAACATGCCGCGCAGCCGGGGGAGGCAGTCCGTGCCCCAGCGCCGCCAGGCCTCGAGCAGCACCTCGGTGTCGGAGGTGCCGCGGAAGCGGACCCCGGCGGCCGTCAGCTCGGCACGCAGCTCGGGCGCGTTGTACAGCTCGCCGTTGTACGTGAGGACGAGGCCGTCCGAGACCATCGGCTGGGCGCCGGTCTCCGAGAGGTCGACGATGGCCAGCCGGCGGTGCCCGAGGTGCACCTCGCCGTCACCGAGGAGGTGGCTGTAACGGCCGGCCCCGTCCGGACCGCGGTGGGCGAGGGTGTCGGTGAGCCGGTCGGTCACGGCCTTCCCGTCCGGCCAGCGGTAGGTCCCTGCGATGCCACACATGTCCTACCGTGCCTCCTGGTCGCTGTCCGGGACCGCCGCCGCCCACAGGGGCAGCCGGTCCTTGCGCCGCCGGCCCGCCCCGTTCTGACGGGCCGACAGCTCGTTCTGGCCGTGCGGCGCGGTCCGCGGCCCCTCCCACAGGGTGCCGTCGGTCCGGTCACGCGGATCGGGGTCGATCAGCACCACACCGATGACGAGGACGCGCTGGTCCGCGAGGTGCCGTGCCACGGTGTGCAGCCATGTGGCGCCGGCGTGCCCGGCCCGTACGACGAGCACGGTCCGCGTCCCGAGGTACGGGAGCTCGGTCCAGGCCGTGCCGGGCGCCACCGAGCCGACGCCGATCCTGCGCTCCTGGTGCGACACGGCCGCGGCACGCTCGGCGCCGACCACGATCGGGTCGCCCGGCTCCGGGCGGCGGTCGGTGAGCTGAGGGCCTGACAGCCCGTCGATGACGACCACCGGGCCCTCCGCGCCCAGTTCCCGGGACAGATCCAGGGCGATCAGGCTCGCGGCGCGCGCACAGCCCAGCTCCAGCAGGGACACCGGTTCCGCTGAGCTGCGCGCGGTGCGGGCCAGGGAGACGGTGAGCCTCGTCCGGGCCTCCCGGATCCGCCCGCGCCGCCACAGCCGGGGCGACCGGCCGGGCAGTTCCGCGATCACCGAGGCGCCGAGGTGCGCCGCGATCTCCCGGCGCAGCACGGGCCGGTCCGCCACCACCGTGCCGACGGCGGCGACCGCGAGGCCCAGGGCGAGGCCGAGGACGAGCCCGATCGCGGCGTCGGTGGCGGCGGTCTTCAGCAGGGAGCGCCGGACCGGACGCGGGGCGTCCACGATCTGGGTGCCGGCGATGAGCCGGGGCGTGCCGATGCGCGCCTCCTCGGCACGCTGCCCGAAATCGGAGACGCGCGAGGTGAGTTCGGCCCGGCGGGCGAAGAGCGACTCCATGTTCGCCGAAGCCGTCGGCCTTCCCTCCGGCGAACCGTCCGCGATCTCCTTGTTGACCTGGGCCAGTTCGCCCCGCAGCCGGTCACGCTGGTCGAGCAGGGCCTTGGCGTCGGCGTTCGCGGCCTGCCGGATCCGCCGCACGTGGTCCGCGACGAACGCGTCGGCCAGCGCCTTGGCACGGGCCACCGCCTCGGCGTCGCTGTCACCCGTCACCGTGATCTGCAGGAGGTTGTTCGTCACCCCGCTGCCCTCGTAGTCCCGCATGAAGTCCTCCGGGTTCTCCGTGGACTTGAGGGTCTTCAGGGCCGCGTCGGCGATGCGCGTGGTCCGCAGCAGCGCGACATCGGTACGGATCAGGGTTCCGGGGTCGTTCGGCTGGTCCTCCTGATGGGCGACCAGCACCTTGGTCACGGCGGTCGGCGGCTGCGGCAGCAGGACCGCCACCGCCGCGCCGACGAGCAGACCCAGCAGCGCCAGGGAGCCCCAGAGGCGCCGCCGCCTGCGCACCGCCACCACCAGCGCCTGCAGGTCGAGGAGCGGAGCGGCGGCCGGTGACTCCGCGGTCGTACGTGTCGTCACGCCGCACCTCCGTGCGCGTCGTCGGCCGCCGCGAGCGCGGGAGCGGCGGCTTCCCGGGAGCGGCCGGCGGACCGCGCCGGACGGGTCCGGACCGTGTTGACGGCGACGATGCCGACGACCTCGTGCTTGGCGTCCGCACACGCGTCGGCGATGCCGGCGAGTTCCCCCGAGGTCCAGCCGCCCACGGAGAGGACGACCAGGGCACCGGACTCGTCACCTTCGCTGTCCGGCACCATCGGCCGGTCCGCGGCGACCTCCACCACCCGCAGCATGGTCTTTCCCCCGCTCGTGGAGGCGGCCGAAGGGCTCCCGGCCTCGGCGACGAGCTCCGCGGCGGCCCGGCGGGCGGCATCGTCGCCGTCCGGGACGACGACGAGCAGCCGCCGCGGGTCCGGCAGCCGGTCCCGGAGACGGGCGCACACCCGCCGGTACCGGATCCGCCGGCCGGCCTCGTCACCGGAGGTCCGGGGGGCCGGCACGTCCCACCGGACGTCGACGCCGAGGAGCCGGCGGACCCGGGCCCGCGCGCCACGGCGTTCCGGCCGGTGCGCGGACCCTTCACCCGGTACGTCCACGGTGCCGAGGAGCACCGAGCCCAGCGCCGCCGCGATCTCCGGTTCGGTGCGCAGCCGGCGGTTCATCCGTGCGGCGGTGAGATGGGCGATGACCGCGCCCAGGAAGAACAGGAGCGCCCCGGCGGCGATGAGCTGCGGCCGCGTCGGGGGTGCCTCGCCGGCCGGCCGGGCCGCCGGGCCCATGACGACCATGTTGGCCTTGTCGGCGGTCGGGTCGGCCTGCTCCAGCTTGTCGATGGACTCCTGCAGCGCGGTGCGCAGCCCCTCCAGCTCGGTGCGGGTCTGCACGCTCTCCACGCTCCGCCCCGGGCCGGCCGCGTCGGCCAGCTCGGTGATGCGGCGGCCGGTCTGCGCCACCGTCTTGCGCAGGGCGTCGAGCCGCGCCGCGGCCTCGGGGTCGGTGTCGTCCCCGATGATCCGCGTGGCGAACGTGACGAACTCCCGGGCGACCTGGTCGGAGAGCCGCTGCGCGCGCTCCGGGGTGTCGGCGGTGCCCGAGATCTTGACGATGTTCCCGTCGGCGGCCTTGGCGCTCACGTGCTCCCGCAGTTCGCTGCCGCCTCCGGCCCAGTGGAGCGAGGCGGCCGCACGGTCGAGGACCACCGAACTGGTCGCGACCTGCGCCTGGGTCAGCAGCTCGCGCTCCTCCCAGGCCCCCGGCAGCAGGACCGACACGGAGGTCGCGTAACGCGGCGGGAACAGCAGAGAGGTGCCGTAACCGACGAGCGCGCCCAGCAGGGCGAGGAGGGTGAGCAGCCGTCGGCGCCGACGGATAATCCGCCCGATCGTGACCAGGCGTATCGTGTCGTCGCTCAACGGCGCGGCCTCGTCCCCGCGCCGTCGGGCCCGCCCGTCGGGCCGGGTGCCCGGTCACGGCAGGCAGCGGCGTAGGCGGCGAGCAGCGCTCGCTGGGAGTGCCGCCAGGCCAGCGGCCCGTTGATCCGCTCCTGGCCGATCTTGCCCATCAGGTTCCGCTTCTCCGGATCGTCCAGGAGCAGGGCGACGAGTCGGGCGAACTCGGCCTCGTCGTCGGCGGCCGCGTAGACGGCGGCGTCACCGGCGGAGACGCGCGCCTCCCGGAGGTCGAACGAGACGACGGGCCGGCCCATCACCATGTACTCCAGGACCTTGTTCATGGTCGACACGTCGTTGAGCGGGTTGTGCGGGTCGGGGGAGAGGCACACGTCGGCGGTGGACAGATAGCGCACCAGATCGGCGTCCGGCACGCGTCCGGTGAACTCCACCTGCTCCGAGAGCCCCAGCCGCCGGGACAGCTCCACCATCGCGTCGAAGGTGTCGCCGCCGCCGACGAACACCGCGTGCCAGTCGGTACGCCCGAGCTCGTCGCGCAGTTTCGCGAGCGCCCGCAGGGCGTAGTCGACCCCGTCCTGCGGTCCCATCACGCCCAGGTAGCACAGCAGATGGGGCTTGCCGCGCTTCAGCTCCGGCTCGGGCGGTACGGGGTGGAAGCGGGCGGTGTCGGGCGCGCTGCGCACCACGAAGACGTCCGCCGGCCGCCGGCCGCCGCGGCGCACCGCGACGTCCCGGTAGCTCTCGTTCGTGGCGAGCACGACGTCCGAGGCCCGGTAGGTCAGCCGTTCCAGCGCGCACACCGCGCGGTAGAGCAGGTCCTCGCCGCGGCCGAAGCGGGAGAGGTACAGCTCGGGAACCAGGTCGTGCTGGTCGAAGACGAACCGCGCCCCGCGCCGCTTGAGCCACAGCGCGGGCAGGAACAGGAGGTCGGGCGGGTTGCAGGCGTGGACCACGTCGACCGGGCCCACCTTCCGGGCCAGCCGGAGCGTGTGCCACAAGGCCGTTCCGTACTCCCGCAGATACCCGGCCGGCCCTCCGGTGGCCGCGCGCAGGGGGTAGCGGTGGATCCGCACCCCGTCGATCTCGGCCTCCGGTTCCGTGTCCCGCTTGCTCCCCTGGGGGCAGATGACGTGCACCGTCCAGCCCGCGTCGCGCAGCGTCGTGCACTCCTGCCACACCCGCCGGTCGAACGGCACCGACAGGTTCTCCACGAGGATCAGCGCGCGCCGGCCCGGCCGGCCGCCGCCGGCCGTGTCGTTCAACGATGTGTCACCAAGCAAGGCCCACGTACCCAGGTTCGGCCCGGCGCGCCGCGGCGTCGGGAAGGTGGATGAGGTCGATGATCATCGGGCTGCCGCCATGGGGCAGCGCCGCGACCACGGCCGGATCCCTGGTTCCCACCAGGCAGACCTCGGCGTGGTCGAGCACCTCGTCGACGGAGTCCGCGAGCAGTTGCGCGAGGTGCGGCAGGCGCGTCTCGATGTACTCGCGGTTGGCGCCGAGCAGCCGGGAGAGGCTCACGTTCGCGTCGTGGATCCGCAGGTCGTACCCCTTGCCGAAGAGCCGCTCCGCCAGTTCGACGAGCGGGCTCTCGCGGAGGTCGTCGGTGCCGGGTTTGAAGGAGAGGCCGAACAGTCCGACCCGGCGCTTCCCGGTGCGCTCGACCAGCTCCACCGCGCGCTGCAGATGGTCGGAGTTGGAGGGCAGCACATGGGCGAGGATGGGCACCGAGACGTCGGCCCGCTGCGCCGCGTGGACCAGGCTGCGCAGGTCCTTCGGCAGGCAGGAGCCCCCGAAGGCGAAGCCGGGCCGCAGGTAGGCGGGGCTGATGTTCAGCTTGCGGTCGGCGAGGAACACGTCGATCACCTGGTGCGAGTCCACCCCGAGCGCCTGGCACACCGCGCCCAGCTCGTTCGCGAAGCCGATCTTGAGGCCGTGGAAGGCGTTGTCCGCGTACTTGATCGCCTCGGCGGTCGGGACCGGCACCCGGAACACCTCGCCGGGCAAGCCGTCGTACAGCGTCGTCACCACGTCGCCGCTCGCCGGGTCGAGCTCGCCGATCACGGTCTTGGGCGGGTCGAAGAAGTCGCGCACGCTGGTGCCCTCCCGCAGGAACTCCGGGTTGACCGCGACCCCGACGTCCACGCCGGCCGTGCCCCCGACGTACTTCTCCAGGATCGGCACCAGCAGGTTCAGGCAGGTGCCCGGGAGCATGGTGCTGCGGAACACGACGGTGTGCCGCCCACCCCGCTCGGCGAGCGCGGCGCCGATCTCCTCGGTGACCCGCTCCAAGTAGGTGGTGCACAGGCTGCCGTTGGGCTCCGAGGGCGTGCCCACGCAGACCAGCGAGACCTCGCTGTCCATGATCGCCTCGCGGACGTCGCCGGTGGCGCGTAAGGCTCCGGTCCGCACGACCTCGGCGACGAGCTCGCCGATGCCCTCCTCGACCACCGGCGCCTTGCCGTCGTTGACCAGGTCGACCTTCACCTGGTTCACGTCGACCCCGATGACCTCGTGGCCCATGCTGGCCAGGCACGCGGCCGACACACAGCCCACGTAGCCGAGGCCGAAAACGCTGACTCTCATGACCCGTTCCTCCCCCCAGGCAGGCCCTCGCGGCCTGCGGTCCACGCGCCGGCCGGACGGCGATTCCCGCGCATCAGTAGGCCCCCTGTCCGTGGAGCACCGCGCGCAGCGTCTTCCACAAGATCACCGTGTCCAGGGCGAGCGACCAGTCCTCCACGTACCGCAGGTCCAGCCGGACCGCCTCCTCCCACGGCAGGTCGCTGCGCCCGCTGATCTGCCACAGCCCGGTCAGTCCGGGCTTCACGAGCAGCCGCCGCCGGATGTCCGGGCCGTAGGCGGCGCACTCCTCCGGTAGCGGAGGCCGCGGGCCGACGAGCGACATGGATCCGGTGAGGACGTTGAACAGCTGCGGCAGCTCGTCGATCGAGTACCGGCGCAGTACCGCTCCGACCCGGGTCACCCGCGGATCGCGGCGGAGTTTGAACAGCGGTCCGGCGCCCTCGTTGCCCGCGGCCAGCTCGGCCCGTGCCCCGTGCGCCCCCGTGACCATGGTGCGGAACTTGAGAATGGTGAACTCGTGGCCGTCCTTGCCGACCCTGCGCTGCCGGTAGAAGGCCCCGCCGCGACTGTCCAGGAGTATCAGCAGGGCGACGAACGTCATGAGCGGCGCGAACAGCAGGAGCAGGAGCGTGGCGCCCAGCCGGTCGACGACCTCTTTGACGGCCCGGCGGCCCCCGGTGAAGGCCGGCATGCTGACACGCAGAAGCGGTATCCCGAGCACCGCGTCGACGTGCAGCCGCGGGCCGGCCACCTCCATCAGCACGGGCGCCACCACCATCTCGGCGTCGCTGCCCTCGAGGTTCCAGGCGAGCCGTCGCAGCCGGTCCGGTGACCAGTGCGGGTCCGGGGTGACCGCGACGACACGGTAGCCGTCGCGCCGGACGTGGTTGGCGACGTCCGCGAGCGGGCCGACGACCGGCACCCCGTCCAGCTGGTCGCCGTCGGGCCCCAGACCGTCCGTCGTGCACACCGCGTCCACCCGCCAGCCGAGGTGGGGGAACTTACGGGTGCGGTCGATCAGGTCCCGGACGGTCTCCGGACTCCCGGCCGCGAGCACCGGTCGCAGACAGCGTCCCTCGTTCCGCTGTCTGTGCAGCCAGAGGCGCAGCAGATACCGGGCCGTCATGGTGACCAGCGCGATCGCGGGGATCGCGACGAAGATCCACAGTTTGATGTTGCGCGAGGTCAGAGCGATCCCGCCGAGCGCGAGGACGACGGTCGCCGCGAACAGGGAACGCCCGAGGCGGCGGAACTCCTCGGCGCCCTGGCCGAGCACGGCCGGAGCCCACGACCGGCTCACCGCGAGCGCTCCCAGCACCAGAAGCTCGGTGCCGAAGGCGAGAATCCCCCACTTCTCGTGCCAGTTGGCCGCGTCCCGCGCCCCGAAGAACTCGCCGATCGCCCCCACGACACAAGCGGTGGCCACGGCATCGCTGAGGATCACGGTACGGCGGTAGCGCTGCTCCCAGTCGATCGCAGGCCGGCTGATCGCCCCGGCCGCCAGACGCTCGCGCGTCGACGGAAAAGGGCTGACTAATCCCCCTTGCCGCACAGAACCCCCCAGGTCCCCAGTGGTTCGACGTGGTCGACTCACGCTGTGTCCGCCCCGGAGGCCCCCACCCCCCGGCGCATGCCATGCCGGCTCGTTCAGAGTTACGTGAGCAACTGACCCTGGCGGCAGCAGGCTCGCATGCCCTGCCAGGCCCTCGACGTGCACGGAAATCCGTCGGAACCTCGGGTGCTCCCCGCACCCGGGGCCCCTCTCGGGCTCCCGAATCGATCATCCCCATGTCCGGCGAGCGGTACGGGACTGCTGGCGTTCCGTAGCGCCGGATCCACGGAACGTTGATGAAGCACGGTCAATGTAGACCATGGCGAGCCGGTATGAAGAGGGGATGTGTGAAATTTGTGCTCAAGATTTGGGGCTTCGTCCACGGCCCGGAAAGCGCCCCCGGAAACCGTGACGCCGACGGGCTCCCGGCGGCTCGCCGGCCCCCTCGGCGCGGCTCCCGCCGGCGTCCCGACGCCCGCCCTCCGTGTCGTTCCGGTCGTCCGGCGGTCCTGAGCGACCCGATCGGCTGGGAAGAGACGCCTGCCGCGAGCCAATCGGCCGGGAAGAGGTGCATGCTGGGCATCAGCAGCGGTCGAGTTCCTGTCTGGAGGCCGAAAGAGTGAACGGTGGCAAGGGGAGACGACGCCTGGTCGGCCGGGCATCGGCCGGCAGGGGCGTCGCGGCGCACCGCTCGGCGGGTGCCCGCAGGCGGCTCGGCAGGACCGGCGGCAGACCCCTCGACCGGCTCACCACCCGTGACGGGCTCGCCTGGCTGAATTCCGCCGGTTCCCGGATCGGCACCACCCTCGACCTGGAGCGCACGGCGCAGGAACTGGCCGAGTTCACCGTGCCCGACTTCGCCGACGGTGCCGCCGTCGACATCCTGGAGAGCGTCCTGCGCGGCGACGAGGGCCTGCGCTGGACCGGGAAGGGCCTCCCGCTCATGCGGGCCACCGCGCTGTGTGCCGTGGACGAGCTGTCCTCCCTGGAGCCCACCCCGGTCGGCGAGACCTCGGCCCGCACCGAGGAGGCGCACGAGACGCTGCTCCACCGCTACTGTCTGCGGCAGGGCCTGCCGGTGCTGGTGAGCCGTATGAGGGACGACGACTTCGCCGAGGTCGCGCCGACGGACAGCGCCGCGGCGAAGATGCGGGCGGCCGGAGTGCACAGCTATCTCGCGGTGCCGCTCATCGCCCGCGGGCTGCTGCTCGGCAGCGTGGACTTCGTCCGCGGCCCCGGAGCACCCCCGTTCTCCACCACCGACCTCGCCCTGGCGGAACAGCTGGCCTCCCAGGCCGCCGTCTACATCGACAACGCCCGCCTGTACGGACGTGAGCGCGAGCACGTCGTCTCCCTGCAGCGCACTCTGCTGCCCCGCGTGACCCCGGTGACGCCCGGGCTGAGCGTGCAGGCCGAGTACGCGCCCTCGACGGGCCACCACGCAGTGGGCGGCGACTGGTACGACGTCATGGCCCTGCCCGGCGGCCGTACGGCCCTCATGGTCGGCGACGTCATGGGCCACGGGCTGCCCGCCGCCGCCACCATGGGGCGACTGCGGACGGTGGCCCGCACCCTGATGACCCTGGACATGGCTCCGGAGCGCGTCCTGGCGCGACTCGACCTCGCCACGCGGGACCTGGAGGACGAGCAGGTCGCCACCTTCCTCTGCGCCGTCTTCGACCCCGCCCACTCCACGTACACGCTGGCCAGCGCCGGGCACCTGCCACCGCTGCTCCTCGACGGACAGGGCTCCGCCGAGTTCGTGGACGTACCCATCGGCGCGCCGCTCGGCGCGGGAGTCATTCCGTACGATCCGGTCAAGCTGAAAGTCCCGGCCGGCGCCCACCTCGTCATGTACACGGACGGTCTGGTGAAGTCGCGCCAGGAGGACCTGGACCACCAGCTGGACGGTCTGCGCGTGGCGGCGCGCGGCCTGGCGCCCGCCGCTCTCGAAGGCGGCGGACTGATCGACTGCGCGCCCGCCGGCGCCGCCCGCTTCGACGAGGCCGTGCTCCTCGTCGCCACCACCGCGCCGGCCGCCTCCGACGGCCCTGCGGACCTGCGCGAGTGGCAGTTGCCCCGGGAAGGGCGCGCGGCGTCCGTCGCCCGGGGTCTGGTCACGGACCAGCTCGCCGCGTGGGACCTGACGGAGCTCGCCGACGTCTTCGAACTCGTCGTCTCGGAACTCGTGGGCAACGCCCTGCGCTACGGCAACGGACCCGGCACGCTCCGGCTGCTGCGCGGCGAGCGCCTCGTCGTGGAGGTCTCGGACACGGGCCCCGACCTCCCGCAGATCCAGCACGCCGAACTCAGCGACGAGGGCGGCCGGGGCCTGCAGCTCATCAACATGCTGTGCCGCCGATGGGGCTCCTGCCGCACGGTGACCGGCAAGGTGGTCTGGGCGGAACAGAACCTGCCGTCCTGAGGACGGCAGGAGCCCGTCTGCGGATCACCCGGGTGGCGGCACCCTTCACCGGACGGCCGGGCGGTCCTCCGTGCCCTTGGGCACCCCTCCGGCGTCCGCACCGGCTCTCGCCGCCGCCGTGTGCAGCGCCCGCAGGGCGACCAGGAGCAAGCCGATGTCGTCCAGGTAGACCGGGTCCGGGATCAGGTCGACCGGCGAGACCGTGTAGACCACCGCCGCCCAGAACAGGGCCTTGGACCGCAGGGGAACGCCCGCGTCCAGCAGCAGTCGGCGCGCCCTGAAGACCCGTACGAGGAGGACGGCCGCGACTCCCGCTCCGGCGAGCAGGAGGAGCACGGCCACGACGATCCAGAAGGTGCTGTCCATACCGCTCTCCTACCCCGTGACGCCGGGGCCGCGCCGACGGTCCCGGAACGCGTCGGGTTTGACCGGGCGAGAACCGGCAAGCCGAAACGACAGGCGCCCAGCAAACAGTGACGAACAGCCAGCCAGGAGTCATCACCGTCCAGGAAGGCAGTCATGTCGACCCTGACCACAGTCCTCATCATCGTGGCGGCGGTCGTCGCGCTACTGGTGGTGGCGGGTGTCGTGCTCCGGGCCCGCACGGGCACGGACAGCGGCACACGCTCCCTCGAACGGCGCTTCGGCCCCGAGTACCACCGCACCCTCGAACGGCACGGCGGCGACAGCGAATCCGCCCAGCGGGACCTGCGCGAGCGGGTCGAGCGGTATGGAGCGATCCATCCTCTGCCGCTGGAGCCGGCGGTCCGCGAGCACTACACCGCTCAGTGGACCATGCTCCAGGAACGCTTCGTCGACGCGCCCCGGCAGGCCGTCACCGACGCCGACGAGCTCCTGACGCGGATCGCCGCGACCCGCGGTTTCCCGGAGCCCGACCGGCGCGAGGAACAGCTCGCCGCTCTGTCGGTGCACCACCCGCACCATGTGGAGGGCCTGCGCACGATACGCCGTGCGGCGCGCTCCGCATCCGCCTCCACCGAGCAGCTGCGGGAGGCGCTGGTCCACGCACGTGATCTGTTCGAGGATCTGACGCGGGCCGGGACACGGGCCGGCACGGCGCCCGCACACACACGCCCGGGGTCCGGGCGACACCGGGCACATCTCCTCAAGCCGAAGGGAAGTGGCGCGTAATGGCAGGCGAGAACAGGGACCGGGGGACCGCCGGCGGGCCGTCCAGGGGACGCGGGGGAGGCCGCGCGGCCGTACCCGCCCAGCGAGCCGGGCATCCCGCGCCCCCGCCTCCCGCGCCGCCGGTCCCTCCGCCGCCGCCCCCGCCCCCGGCGGTTCCGCTCTCGCAGGCGCCCCAGTCCGCCGTCCCCTCCGACGACCCCGGTGCCACGGGCCGGAGCGACGGGAGTCGCACGAACGCTCCCGCCGCGACCCCCGCCGCGCCGCGCGGAGGGGACACGACGGAGGCCGGCGGTGTGGCCGGCCCCACGTCCGGCACGGGACAGGCGCCCGCGGCCGGCGGGCCGGCCGGACCGCTGCTCGACGACGTCGAACGCGACCGTCTCGGACAGCGCCTGCACCACGCGCTCGCCCGGTTCGTCGACTCGCCCCACGACTCGGTCGCCGAGGCGGCGGACATCCTCGCGGCGGCGGAGCAGCAGCTCATCGCCTCCCTCAGGGACCGCCGCTCCGCGTTGCGGGCGGGCTGGCAGGAGAACGGCGATCCGCAGGGGCCGGGCCCCGACACCGAGCAGCTCCGGCTCACCCTGCGGACCTACCGTGAAGTGACGGAACGCCTGCTCCGCGCGTGACCCCGTCCCCGCGGGTACGGCGCACTCCGACCGGCAGGAGCCCCCTGGACCTTCCAGGGGGCTCCTGCCGTTCCTGGGGCGCGCGAACTCACCTCAGAAATAAGCTCGTTGGGAATGACAACCCGCCTGCGGGGCACCAGCAACACATGCGAGAAGACGCAGAAGACAAGCCTCCGCACAGAACGCCCACGCACTCGGCACCGAGACGCGGACGGTCCCCGCGCGGGTGGCGCACCGCCGCCGTCGTGCTCGTGGTCCTCTCCCTGCTCCTCTCCCTCCTGTTCCTTCTGGGACGGTTCCTCCACGTGCCGGGACTCGACGACGTCTTCGGCGTCGACACGCGGGACCGCTCCGGTCCGGCGGTGCTGAAGTCCATCCAGGACATGCACCGCTACGAGGGCGCCGTCGGCAACTACCAGGTCGTGGTCGACCTGGAGAAGGACGCCCGGCTGCTGCCCGACTCGATCCGCGGAACCCGCACCCTCTTCGTCGCGAGCGGCAGCGTGGCCGCGTACGTCGACTTCGGCGGCATCGGCGAGGGCAGCGTGACCGTCGACGAGAAGCGCACCACCGCCACCGTGCGTCTGCCGCACGCCCGCCTCGCCGAGCCGGTCGTGGACCCCAAGCGCTCCTACACCGTCTCCAAGCAGCGAGGCCTGCTCGACCGGCTCGGCGACCTGTTCTCCGACAACCCGGCCGACGAGCGCGCCGTCCACGTCCTCGCCGCCGACCGCATCGGCGACGCCGCCGAGGAGAGCGACCTGACTCGGCGCGCCGAGAAGAACACCGCGTCGATGCTCCAAGGCCTGCTCCGCGCCCTCGGCTTCGCGCAGGTCACCGTCACGTACTCGTCGTCCTGACCAACCATGGAGTGGGGGGCCATGTCATCACGTACCGTATGGCGCCGCGTCACGACGCGGCGGCCGAAGATCCAGCAGCCGGCCGAGGGGGAGGAGACGACGGCCACGAGGGCGGGACCGGGGCGCTGGGTCCGCGTCGTCGTCACCATCCTCGCGCTGGCGGCGATGGTCGCCTTCGGAGTCGTCCTCGCCCGGCTGACCCTCCAGCCGTCGCCGGCCTCGGAGGCCCTCACCCACGACAACGTCCGGCCCGGGGACTCGATCCGCGCCTACCTGGGGCAGCCCGCCTTCCGGGACACCGTCAAGCAACTCGGCGGCAATGTGCTTCTGGGCGTGCCGTTCGGCCTGCTGCTGCCGATCGTGTCCCCCCGGACCCGTGGATTCGTACGGGTCACCCTGCTGACGGCGGCGACCATGCTCCTGGTCGAACTGGTGCAGGGCGCCCTGATCACGGGGCGCGCCTTCGACATCGACGACGTGCTGCTCAACACCGCGGGCGCGCTGCTCGGCTACGCACTGGTGGGCCGCCGCATGGGCCGGGCGGTGCATCCGCGCCGCCGGCGCCACTGGTGGCAGCGGAGCCGAACCTGACGCTCTCCCGCTCGGGAGGGAATCCGGCACCGGGAGGTGAGCGAGCGCGGCCGGCTCGTGGGGCTGCGATCACCGGAGGGTCGCCGTACCCTGAGAGCCACTGCCGCCGCCCCGAGTGACGCCGGAGGAGAGCCGCGGAGGTCGTGTGTCGACGTACGAGGATGTCCTGGCCGATCTGCTGGCCAGCTCCCACCTGCTGTCCGGGCGGGAGCTCGCGGGTCTCGTCCACGACGCCGGCCGGCGGATGGGGCTCCAGGGGACGGCCATGTACGTGGCGGACCTCCAGCAGATCCGGCTCGTCGCCCTGCCCCAGCCCGGTGCCGCGCGGCAGGAGATGCTCGACGTGGACACGTCGCTGGCGGGCCTCGCCTACCGTACGCAGCAGGTGCAGCGGTCGAGGGACGGCAGCACCGCCTGGCTGCCGATGATCGACGGCATCGAGCGTCTCGGCGTCCTCATGGTGACGGCGTCCTCGCTGGACGCCCCGCTGCTCCGCCGCAGCGAGGCGCTCGCCGGTGTGGCGGCCCTGCTCGTGGTCTCGAAGTCGTCCCACAGCGATCTGCTGGTCGAGGCCGAGCGCATGCGGGCGATGACCGTGCAGGCCGAACTCCTGTGGGCCTTCCTGCCGCCGCGGACCATCGGGACGGCGGACGTGACCTCCTCGGCGGTCCTCGAGCCCGCGTACGACATCGGCGGCGACACCTTCGACCACACCCTGGACGACCGCGGCCTGCACCTGACCGTCATCGACTCCATGGGCCACGACCTCGCGTCGGGCGGGGCAAGCGCCGCCGGGCTCGCCGCCTGCCGCGCCACCCGCCGCTCCGGCGGCTCGCTGACCGACATCGTCACCTCGATCGACCGGATCCTCGACGAGTGGTTCACCGACCGGCTGATGACCGCCGTCGTCGCCCACCTCGACACCGCCGACGGACGGCTGACCTGGATCAACTGCGGCCACCCGCCGCCGCTGCTCATCCGGCAGGGGAAGGTGCTGCCGCAGGCGCTGGCCCGGGAGCCCGACCTGCCGCTCGGGTGGGGATTCCTCAAGGAGTCGCCGCCCACCGAGCACTCCCAGCGTCTCCAGCCCGGTGACCGGATCCTCCTCTACAGCGACGGCGTCACCGAGGCCCGCTCACCCGACGGCGGTCTGTACGGCGAGCAACGGCTGGCCGACACCGTCATCCGGGCCACCGCGGCGGGTGATCCCGCCCCCGAGGCCCTCCGGCGCCTGGTCCAGGGCCTGCGGCAGCACCAGGACCACAAGCTGCGCGACGACGCCACCATCCTGCTCACCGAGTGGCACCCGGGCGGCCGGGGCACGCATGCGCGCGGCCGGACCACGACGCCCGCTGCGGACACCACCGACCCTCCGGTCGGGCCCGGTGGGTTCAGGGAGGCGTGAGGTCGTCGAGCTGGGCCGCCAGATCCGGGTGGCTGCTCGCCAGGTGGGGGCGGGTGGCGTTGAGGGGCCGGATGAGCTCCGCCGGGTCGCTGTGGGCGAGGGCCGCGTGGAGCTCGCTGAGCGGGAGGCTCGCCGCCGTGGGCAGGTCGGTGAGGGCGGTGATCCGGCCGGCGAGGCTGCGCAGGTCCGCCGCGTTGCGGCGGGCCCAGCCGGCGGTGGTGCGTTCGGCGGCGCGGCGCTCGCGGGTGGCCTGGACGCGCTGTTCGCCGGTGGTCCCGGCGGGACCGGGCCGGTTGCGCAGATAGCGGCGTTCGGCGGCCTGGCGGCTCGCCACGCCGAGGGGGTGGGCGAGGTCGGCCCAGCTCGCGCCCGCGTGGCGGGCGGTCTCGATCAGGCCGGTCTCCCAGCCGGCGAGCTGCTCGCGTACCTGCCGCAGCAGCAGAAGGGAGGCCAGGGCCTGATCCGAGCCCACGTCGTGGGCATCGTCGGCGCCGGGGTCCGTGTGCCGGGCGGTCCGCAGGGCTTCTTCTATGGCGTGCAGGGCTGCCGAGGCGGCCAGGAACGACGCCGGGCTCAGTGCGTCGGCGCCGGACGGTGCCGGTCGGTCGGCCGGGGTCATGGGCATCTCCCTCGGTCGTCATCCTTTGGATGACACCAGGCTTGTCATCCATTGGATGACATGTTACAACGGTTTCCGTGAGGCGCATTGGCAGCAACTGCCCGAACCTTCTGGAGGTGTTTCCGATGTTGATGCGCACTGACCCCTTCCGTGAGCTGGACCGGCTGGCGCAGCAGATGATGAGTCCGGGGACCTGGACGCGACCGTCGCCGATGCCGATGGACGCGTACCGCGAGGGCGACGAGTACGTGGTGGCCTTCGATATGCCCGGCGTCGATTCGGACGCGATCGACATCGACGTCGAACGGAACATGCTGACCGTCAAGGCCGAACGCCGGCCCGTGACGAAGGCCGACGACGTCCAGATGGAGCTCTCGGAACGACCGCTGGGAGTCTTCTCGCGCCAGATCGTGCTGGCCGACTCCCTGGACACCGAGCGCATCCAGGCCGACTACGACGCGGGCGTGCTCACCCTGCGCATCCCGATCGCCGAACGCGCCAAGCCGCGCAAGATCGCCATCGGCGTCCGCTCCGGACGCAAGGAGATCTCCGGCTGAGCCGGAGACGGACAAGGGCTGAACAGCGGCTGAGGACGGGCATCGATCTCCCCCTCGCCCGTCCTCCGCGCCCCGTGGACCCCGTGGACCGATGAAGGGTGGCGGCCGACGTGACCGTGCGACGGGAAGCGTTTCTCGAACAGGTGAAGGAACGCGGCAAGTACGACACCTGGCAGGAGGCCGAGCGCGCGGCCCGCGTGGTGCTCGCCCTGCTGGGCGCACATCTGGTGGGCGAGGTACGGGCCCGGCTGGCCGCGCGGCTGCCGGAGGGCTACGCCCTGATCCTGCTCAACCCGCTGCAGAGCGCCGAGCCGCTCTCGCCCGAGCGGTTCGTACGGGCGACGGCGGCCTGGATCGAGGGCGCGACCGAACGGACCGCGGCCTGGGACGTCAGCGCCGCCCTCTCCACGGTCGCCGACGTCGCCGGAGACGACCTCCTCCAGGAGATCCTGCTCCAGCTGCCCGCCGGCTACGACCTCCTCTTCGGCCGCCCCCAGCCCACCTGACCCCCCGACCATCACGACCCTGGTGACAGAAAGGCAACCACCGCAGTGATGTCCGACCAGAGCGCGCCGCTCCGGCAGCCCTACAGCAGGGCGTACGAGCAGATGCTGGAAAAGGTCCGCTACGACGGCGCCTACCCCGACCGCGACAGGGCCGAGGAAGCCGTCCGCCTCGTCCTCGCGGGCCTGGGACGCCGGCTGACCGGCGACGAACGGGTGGAACTGGCCGCCCGCCTGCCCGTCGAAGCCGCACGGATCCTCACCGCCCAGATCCCCGACCCCAAGCCGCTGGGGGGCTGGGCCTTCGTCAAGGATCTCGCCGCCCGCACCGGCGCCTCCCTGGCCACCACTCGCTGGGACACCGGCTCGGTGTTCTCCGCCGTCACGGCCTACGCCGGCCCCGAGCTGCTGGACCGCATCCTCCAGCAGCTCCCCCCGGGCTACGCCCTGCTGTTCGGCCGCGCCGAGCTCGCCGTCGCCGCGTAGCCGCCGCCGCGCGAGCCGGCAGCGCGAGACGCTCCGAGCCGCCGACCTCACGGACGGGGGCGCGGAGACTCACGGCCCCCTCGCGTCCGGCGGCGCGTGAACAGCGGCGCCAGGAACTCGGCGCCGGCCACCACTCCCCACCGGGGTGCGCACGTCTTACGGGAGCGGCGCGCCCCGCGCGGCCGTCCACAGCTCGTACCACTCCTCGTGACCGAGGCCGGGCGGCCGTCCCACCGCGTCGCGGCAGGCGCGGATCCGCTCCGGTCGGGAAGTGCCGACGACCGGGACGATCCCGGCCGGATGACGCTGGAGCCACCACAGCACCACGGTCTCCGGGGTGGTCCCCTTCGCCTCGGCGAGCCTGGCCACGAGCGCGGCCGCCGGACCGGCCTCCGGGTCGGAGAAGCGCCCGCCCGCTAGCGCACCCCAGGCCTGGAGCTCGATGCCCCGCTCGCCGCAGTACTCCACCGTGCCCGAGGGGAAGCCGACCCCGGCGCCGGCCGGGGTGTTGACGAGCACTCCCTCCTCCACCCAGTCCCTGCGGTGCAGGCTCATCTCCAGCTGGTCGACCGTCAGCGGCACGTCGAGGAAGGACTGCAGACGCGCGATCTGGGCGGCGTTCATGTTGGACACACCGAAGCGGCGCACCAGACCCTGACGGTGCAGGGAGGCGAGCGCCTCCGCGAGCTCCTCCGGGTCGGCCAGCGGGTCGGGCCGGTGCAGCAGCAGGACGTCGACCGCGTCCGTCCGCAGGCGGGCGAGGCTCTCCTCCACCCGGCGCAGCACACTCGGGCCGCGCAGGTCGTACAGACCCGGCCGGCCGCCCTCCGGGAGCCGGATGCCGACCTTGGTCTGGAGCGTGATCCGGTCACGCAGCCCCGGCGCCCGGGACAGCACCTCACCGAACACGGCCTCGGACTTTCCGTACCGGTAGATGTCCGCGTGGTCGAACGCGGTGATGCCGGCGTCCAGCGCCGCCTCGACCGCGGCTTCGGCGTGGGCGACGTCGGCGGCCCGGTGAGGCAGGGTGTCCCAGTCACCGCCCAGCCCCATGCAGCCGTACACCAGACGTCCGCCGCGGGCGGCGGGACTCTCCGTCATGCTTGTCGATCCTCCGAGGTCGCTACGGGGCGGGTCATGAGGCCGCCGGGGCGGCCGCCGGCATGTCGGCGGCGCCCAGGACGGGCAGTTGCGTGTGGGCGGCGGGAACCGTCGGCAGTACGGACGCGTCCGCCACCCGCGGGTTCGCGCCACCGTACACGCGGCCCTCCCCGTCGACCACGGCGTGCGGATCGTCGGCGGGTCTCGCGCGGGTTCCCACCGGATGCCGGTACCGACCGCGCCGGCCTGCAGCGCGTCGTCCCCCGCTGCCCGGCAGCCGCACACCTCTTGACGCCCCTCCCGAGCCCTCCCTACTGTCACGCCAGCATTTCGAATGCATGACGAAATCTCGAACAATCGGCAAGGGGCAACCGCTGTGCGGATCACGGGAATCAGCACGCACGTCGTCGGAACACCGTGGCGCAACCTGACCTATGTGCAGGTCCACACCGACGAGGGACTCACCGGGGTCGGCGAGACCCGGATGCTGGGGCACACCGACGCGCTTCTCGGCTATCTGCGCGAGGCCGAGGTCAACCACGTCCGCGGCTCGGACCCGTTCGCCGTCGAGGACCTCGTACGGCGCATGAAGTACGGGGACTACGGCCGGGCCGGAGAGATCGTGATGTCCGGCATCGCGGTCGTGGAGATGGCCTGCTGGGACATCAAGGGCAAGGCGCTCGGTGTCCCCGTCTGGCAGCTGCTCGGCGGGAAGGTGACCGACCGGGTGAAGGCCTACGCGAACGGGTGGTACACGACCGAACGCACCCCGGAGGCCTACCACAAGGCCGCCCGGGACGTGGTCGAACGCGGCTACCGGGCGCTGAAGATCGACCCCTTCGGAAACGGCCACTACGAGCTCGACCACGAGCGGAGCCGGTACGCGGTCTCCCTCGTCGAGGCGGTGCGGGACGCCATCGGCCCCGACACCGAACTGATGCTGGAGATGCACGGCCGCTTCTCGCCCGCCACGGCGGTGCGCCTGGCCCACGACCTCGCGCCGTTCCGGCCGGCCTGGCTGGAGGAGCCGGTGCCGCCGGAGAACCTCAAGGCCCTGAAGAAGGTGGCCGACAAGGTGGACATGCCGATCGCCACCGGTGAGCGGATCCACGACCGCATCGAGTTCCGCGAGCTGTTCGAGAACCAGGCCGTGGACATCCTCCAGCCGGACGTGGGCCACATCGGCGGCATCTGGGAGACCCGCAAGCTGGCTGCCACCGCCGAGACCCACTACATGATGGTCGCCCCTCACAACGTCGGCGGCCCCGTCCTCACCGCGGCCTCCCTGCAGGTGGGCTTCACCACCCCCAATTTCAAGATCCTGGAACACTTCAACGACTTCGCGGACGCCGAGATCAAGAAGGTGGTGAAGGGCGCCCCGCAGGTGGACCCGGAGACGGGCTGCTTCCACCTCTCGGACGCGCCCGGCCTCGGCGTCGAGCTGGACGTGGACGCGGCGGCGGAGTTCCCGCAGCAGCAGGCCCGGTTCGACCTGTGGGCCGAGGGCTGGGAGCGGCGCAGGCCGCAGGGGTCCCGGTGAGCGGCGAGGCCCTCGTCGTCGACGAACCGGGCGCGTTCCGGCTCGTCCCCCACGCGCCGCGCGAGCCGGGACCGGGCGAGGCGCTGGTGGCCGTCCACGCGGTCGGCGTGTGCGGCAGCGACCGCGAGGTCTACCAGGGCAAGCGGCCCGAGGGGTACGTCCGTTACCCGCTCGTCCCCGGCCACGAGTGGTCCGGGACCGTCGAGCGGGTCGGCGCCGGCGTGCCCGGGACACTGGCCGGCCGCAAGGTGGTCGGGGAGGGCTTCCGGAACTGCCAGGTCTGCGAGCGGTGCCACGCGGGCGAGACGACCCTGTGCACCGCCGGGTACGAGGAGACCGGCTTCACCCGGCCCGGCGCCATGGCCCCCACCCTCACCCTCCCGGCCCGGCTGCTGCACGTCCTGCCGGACGACGCCGACCTCACCGCGGCCGCCCTCCTGGAACCCGCGGCCTGCGTGGCGGCGGCGGCGCTCGAAGCGGCCGCCCGGCCGGGGGAGCGGGTCGGGGTGGTCGGCACGGGCACCCTCGGCCTGTTCGCGGTGCGGTTCCTCGCCGCGGCCTCCCCGGCGCGGCTGCTCGTCGTGGGCGCCGGGGCCGAACGGGAGGGACTCGCCCGTCACCTGGGCGCCACCGACTTCCGTACCCGCGACCAGGACCTCCCGGACGACCTCGACGTGGTGATCGAAGCCGCCGGCTCCGCCGACGCCGCCCGCACCGCCGCCCGCCTGCTGCGGCGCGGCGGACGCCTGGTCCTGACCGGGATCCCGGCCCCCGGGGCCGAGGGGCTCGACCCCACCGGCCTGGTCGTGCGTCAGCTGACCGTGCACACCGTCTTCGGCGCCCCGCCGGCCGCCTGGGCGCACGCCACGCGCCTGTTCGCGGCCGGGTTGCTCGACCCCCTGCCCCTGATCACCCACGAGCTGCCCCTGTCCGAGTTCGGCCAGGCCATGGAACTCGTGGGCGCCGGTGACCCGAAGGTCGGCAAGGTGCTGCTGCGCCCCTAGGCCATGTCCGGAAGCCCCGCCTGGCTCGCGACGCCCGGCACGTGCGAAGGCCCGTACCCCCGACTTCGAACAATGTCCGATATATCGAACGCGAAGGACAGTCCGTGACCGATGTTCCCTCCCCGACCTCCCGGCGCCCCGCCGAGCAGGCGCTCGCCGCCCTCGGCCTGGCGGCGCCCGCGCCGGCCCCCGCCGACGCCTCACCGCACACCTTCCCCGGCGGCGGCCGCTGGCGCACCGAGATCCCGTCCTGCGAAGGGCCCGAGGCGCTGGCCGTCGTCCTGGCGGAGGCCGAGCGGCTCGACGTGCCGGTGCACCGGATCAGCCAGGGCAGCGGCGTGTGGATGCTGACCGACGCCGAGATCACCGAGATGGTCGCCGCCACCTCCGAACGCGGCATCGAGCTCTGCCTGTTCACGGGCCCGCGCGGCACCTGGGACATCGGCGCCTCCGTGCGCACCGACTCGCGAGGAGCGGGACCCCGCGCGCGGGGCCACGAAGCCGTCGCCGGGTGCGTCGAGGACGCCGTCCGGGCCACCGAACTGGGCGTGAAGTGCCTGCTCGTCGCCGACGAGGGCGTGTTGTGGACGCTGCACAGGGCACGCCTCCAGGGCATCATCCCGACCGACACCACCCTCAAGGTCTCCGCGCTGATCGGACCGGTCAACCCCGCCGCGTACGCGGTGTACGAACGGCTCGGCGCCGACTCGATCAACGTGCCCAGCGACCTGACACCAGATCACCTCACCGGTATCCGGCGCGTGTCCGCCGCGCCCATGGACATGTACATCGAGGCCCCCGACGACCTCGGCGGCTATGTGCGGATGTACGAGCTCGCCGAGCTGATCCGGCGCGGCGCACCGCTCTACCTGAAGTTCGGCCTGTCCAAGGCGCCCGGGATCTACCCGTACGGCGCCCATCTGCGGACCCTCGCCCTGGACACCGCCCGGGAGCGGGTGCGGCGCGGCCGCCTCGCCCTGGACCTGCTCGCCCGGCACGGCGCGGACGGCGCGATGGCGCCGCTCGGCTCCCGGCTGCCGGGGCTCCTGAATCGATTCGATCTCAACGACGAGAAGAACGAGGACTGATGACCATGCGCAACCGCAGAGCCGTCGTGACCGGCGCCCTGGCCGTGACCGCCTCCCTCGCGCTCGCCGCCTGCGGGCAGAACGCCGAGGGTGGCGGCAAGGATGCCTCGGGCGGCGCCGAGGGCGCCACCATCGGCATCGCCATGCCGACCCAGTCCTCCGAGCGGTGGATCGCCGACGGCAGGAACGTCGTGAAGAACCTGGAGGCGAAGGGGTACAAGACCAAGCTGGTCTTCGGCGAGGACGACCCCGACCAGCAGGTCGCCCAGATCGAGAACCTCATCACGCAGGGCGTGAAGGCCCTGGTGATCGCCGCGATCGACAACAAGTCCCTCAACAACGTGCTCCAGCAGGCCGCCGACGCCCACATCCCGGTCATCGCCTACGACCGGCTCATCCTCGGCTCGAAGAACGTCGACTACTACGCCTCCTTCGACAACGAGAAGGTCGGCGAACTCCAGGCCACGTACATAGTGGAGAAGCTCGGTTTGAAGGACGGGTCGAAGAAGGGCCCGTTCCACATAGAGCTGTTCGCCGGCTCCAACGACGACAACAACACCAAGTACTTCTTCAACGGCGCCATGAGCGTCCTCAACCCGTACGTGGAGAAGAAGCAGCTGGTGGTCGGATCGGGCCAGACGGCCCTCAACCAGGTCACCACCCTGCGGTGGGACGGCGGCACCGCGCAGAAGCGGATGGACGACATCCTCACCTCCGCGTACAAGACCGAGCGGGTCGACGCCGTGCTCTCGCCCTACGACGGCATCTCCATCGGCATCCTCTCCGCGCTCAAGTCCGACGACTACGGCTCCAAGTCCAAGCCGCTGCCGGTGGTCACCGGCCAGGACGCCGAGCTGGCCTCGGTGAAGTCGATCATCGCGAACGAGCAGACCCAGACCGTGTACAAGGACACCCGGGAGCTCGCGAAGGTCTCGGCGAACATGGTGGACGCGGTGCTGCACGACAAGAAGCCCGAGGTCAACGACGACAAGACCTACGACAACGGCAGCAAGGTCGTCCCCGCCTATCTGCTCCAGCCGGTGAGCGTGGACCGGACCAACTACGAGCGGGTGCTCGTCGGCAGCGGTTACTACACCGCCGCGGACCTGAAGTAACCGGGAGGAGGCGACCATGACAGGACCCGTCCTGGAGATGCGTTCCATCGGCAAGACCTTCCCCGGAGTCCGGGCGCTCTCGGACGTCACCCTGACCGTCCGCCGGGGCGAGGTCCACGCCCTGTGCGGGGAGAACGGCGCCGGCAAGTCGACCCTGATGAAGGTCCTCTCCGGCGTCCACCCGCACGGGGGTTACGAGGGGGAGATCCTCTTCGAGGGGGCCGCCTGCCGCTTCCGGGACATCCGGGCGAGCGAGCGGCGCGGCATCGTGATCATCCACCAGGAACTGGCGCTCGTGCCCTACCTGTCCATCGCCGAGAACATCTTCCTCGGCAACGAACGGGCGGCGCGCGGGATCGTCAGCTGGAACGAGACGCTGAGGGAGGCGGCCCGGCTGATGCGCCGGGTCGGCCTCGACGAGCACCCGCAGACCCGCGTCGCGGACATCGGCGTCGGCAAGCAGCAACTCGTGGAGATCGCCAAGGCGCTGTCCAAGGAGGTGAAGCTGCTCGTCCTGGACGAGCCGACCGCCGCGCTCAACGACGAGGACAGCGCCCAACTGCTGGATTTGATCCTGGAGTTGAAACAGCAGGGGATCACCTCGATCATCATCTCGCACAAGCTGGGCGAGATCCGGCGGGTCGCGGACAGGGTGACGATCCTGCGCGACGGCCGGACCATCGAGACCCTCGACGTGACGGACCCGGCCACCACCGAGGACCGGATCATCAGCGGCATGATCGGCCGGGACCTCGACCACCGCTTCCCCGACCGCACCCCGTACGAGGGCGAACCGGGCACCGCCCCGGCCCTGGAGATCCGTGACTGGACCGTGCTCCACCCGGTCGACCGGCAGCGCAAGGTCGTCGACGGGGTCTCGCTCCAGGTCCGGCGCGGCGAGATCGTGGGCATCGCGGGCCTCATGGGCGCGGGCCGCACCGAGCTCGCGATGAGCGTCTTCGGCCGCTCGTACGGGCGGCACGGGGGCGGCACCGTCCTCAAGGACGGCGCGGTGATCCGTACCCGTACCGTCCCGGAGGCGGTCGCCCACGGCATCGCGTACGTCACCGAGGACCGCAAGCACTACGGCCTGAACCTCATCGACACCATCGGGCGGAACATCTCGCTCAGCGCTCTCGGCAGGGTCGCCCGGCGGGGCGTCGTCGACGCCCACGAGGAGCGCCGGGTCGCCGAGGGGTTCCGCACCTCCATGAACATCAAGGCGCCCACCGTCTTCGAGCCGGTGGGCCGGCTGTCCGGCGGCAACCAGCAGAAGGTCGTCCTCAGCAAGTGGATCTTCGCCGGGCCGGACGTACTGATCCTGGACGAGCCGACCAGGGGCATCGACGTCGGCGCCAAGTACGAGATCTACACGGTGATCGACCGACTGGCCGCCGAGGGCAAGGCGGTGATCGTCATCTCCTCCGAACTGCCCGAACTGCTCGGCATGTGCGACCGGATCTACACCATGGCCGCGGGCCGGCTCACCGGCGAGGTGCCCCGCTCCGAGGCGACGCAGGACGTGCTGATGCGCCATATGACCAGGGAAGACACGAGGGAGAACGACGATGAGCGCTGAGGTCACGGCCAAGACGCCGGTGTCCCGCCCCACCGGGGGCACCACCCGCCCCCTGCTCGACGGCATGCGCCGGAACATGCGCCAGTACGGCATGCTGATCGCCCTCGGCGTCATCGTGGCGCTGTTCGCGGTGTGGACCGGCGGCGACCTGCTGCTGCCGCGCAACGTGTCCAACCTGGTGCTGCAGAACAGCTACATCCTGATCCTCGCCATCGGCATGATGATCGTCATCGTGGCCGGGCACATCGACCTCTCGGTCGGCTCGATCACCGCCTTCGTCGGCGGAGTGGCGGCCGTCCTCATGGTCCAGCACGACCTGCCCTGGCCGGTCGCGGTGCTGCTGTGCCTGGCCATCGGCGCCGTCGCGGGAGCCGCCCAGGGACTCCTCATCGCCTACGCCGGGATGCCGTCGTTCATCGTGACGCTCGCCGGGATGCTGGTCTTCCGGGGACTGACCGAGGTCTTCCTCAAGGGACAGACCCTCGGTCCGTTCCCCGAAAGCCTGCAGAAGCTCGCCAACGGCTTCCTGCCCGAGGTCGGCCCCAGCACCAACTACCACAACCTGACCCTGGTGCTCGGGCTCGTGCTGATCGCCGTGGTGATCCGCCAGGAGGTCCGCGACCGCCGCCGGCAGAGCACGTACGCGCTGGAGGTACTGCCGGCCGGTCTCTTCGCGGTGAAGCTCGCCGCGCTGACCGCCTCGGTCCTGATCTTCACGATGCTGCTCGCCAGCTACAAGGGCGCGCCGGTGGTGCTGCTGATCCTGGCGGCGCTCCTGGTCGGCTTCGGCTACCTGATGCGCAACGCGGTCATCGGCCGCCATGTGTACGCCATCGGCGGCAATCTGCCGGCGGCGAAGCTGTCCGGCGTCCGGGACAAGAAGGTCACCTTCCTGGTCTTCCTCAACATGGGCATGCTGGCGGCGCTCGCCGGCATGGTCTTCGCGGCCCGCTTCAACGCGGCCTCCCCGAAGGCCGGGCTCAACTTCGAACTGGAGGCCATCGCCGCCTCGTTCATCGGGGGCGCCTCGATGAGCGGCGGCGTCGGCACGGTGCTCGGCGCGATCATCGGCGGCCTGGTGCTCGGCGTCCTGAACAACGGCATGAACCTCGTCGGCATCGGCACCGACTGGCAGCAGGTCATCAAGGGTCTCGTGCTCCTGGCCGCGGTCGGCTTCGACGTCTGGAACAAGCGACGGGTCGGCGCTTAGGCGACGAAGACGGCCTCCTGACGGACACCGCGTCCGTCAGGAGGCCGTTCAATCTGCCGGTCAGGCGCAGGCGCTGCCGTTGAGCGCGAAGGCCTGCGGGGAGGGGTTGGTCCCGCTGTGGGCGCCCTGGACTCCGAAGCTCACGGACGCACCGGGGGCGATCGCCCGGTTCCAGCCGGCGTCGCGGGCGACGACGGCGGTGCCGCTCTGGGTGACGGTCGCGTTCCAGGCGGACGTCACGCGCTGGCCGCCCGGGTAGGCCCAGGTCAGCCGCCATCCGTCCACGGCCGCCGGGGCGCTGTTCCTGACCGTGACGGTCGCCGTGAAGCCGGTGCTCCAGACGTTGTCGACCTTGTACGTCACGGCGCAGGCCGCGGCGGGCGGTTCGCCGCCCGCGGAGGACCGTTCGGCGGCGTAAGCGGACAGCCAGGCCAGCGGGGCGTTCCAGTTGATCGCCACCTCATTGGTCGAGTACGAGCCGATGTCGTCGATGTAGCAGGCGGCGGGGGCGCAGCCGGCCAGCTTCTCCGCCGCCACCGGGTCCTGGAGCGCGCTGTCGGGCCCGCCCGCGAGCGACCCCGCCGGAGGGTGGGGCAGCGAGGCGTCGTACTGGTGGGCCCAGAAACGGTGGTGCTGGTTCTGCGAGGACGTCTCACCGTGGCCGGTCACGTAGGACTGGCCGAGGGCGTTGCGGCCCAGGAGGTAGTCCAGCGCCTCCAGCGCGCCCGCGCGGTAGCGTCCGTCGCCCGTCAGCTCCCCGGCGACGGCCATGACGACCGCGTCGTCGGCGACCTCGCCGTTCGAGCCCCAGAAGTACCCGTCCGCCGGGACCGGCACGGCATAGCCCTGCGCGGCCATCCTGGACAGATAGCCGTCGGCCGCCGCGGTCACCGAGGCGCGGACACGGGCCACGTCGGTGGCGGGCAGCCCGTTGGGGACCGTGGCCAGGGTGAGCCGGCCGAGCGCGGCCGTGTCCGCCCAGCCGAAGCCGTACGGCGTGAAGGCGTCGGCGGAGGTGTGCCAGGGCGAGGCGGTGACCGCGTCCCGGTAGACGTTCTCGCCGGTCGTCGCGTACAGCTCGGCGGCCGCCCAGTAGAACTCGTCGGTGACCCGCGTGTCGCCGTAGGCCCCGCCGCCCGTGCTGTCCGAGTCCGGGGCGTACAGCGCCGGGTTCGCCTGCGCCGCCGTCCAGGCCCGTCGGGCCGCCGACAGACAGCGGTCGGCGTAGGCGGAGTCGTACGGACGGAAGACCCGGGCGCACTGCGCGGCGGCCGCCGCGAGGTTGAGGGTCGCCGCCGTGGACGGGCGGTGGAGCTCGCGGGGCTGGGGGTCCTGCTCGGGGCGCAGGGGCATGCCGGTCCAGGCCGCGTCGTGCACCTTGTGGAACGCCATGCCCGCGTACGGCCTGTCGGCGGGCACCTGCATCCGCATCAGGAAGTCGAGCTCCCAGCGCGCCTCGTCGAGGACGTCCGGCGTTCCGTTGCCGCGCTCGGGGACGCGCAGGGTCGAGTCGCCGAGGGCCGCGTCCTTCCCCGCCCGCTTGGCCCGCTCGAAGGAGTTGACGACCAACCAGGTGGAGATGCCGCCGTTGACCACGTACTTGCCGTGGTCGCCGGCGTCGTACCAGCCGCCTCTGACGTCCTGGGTGTAGTCGCAGACCCCGGCCTGGCAGGGGACGGAGGTGTCGCCCTTGTTCGGCGCGATGCCGAGGTGGCCGGCCGGGCGGGCGTAGGCGGAGCCGACGAGGGAGGCGTCGATGGCGATGCCGCTGCGCTGGTGGTGGAAGAAGGCCATCGAGTCGGCGCGCAGCGCGTCGTAGAGATCCGGGCGGATGTCGAAGGGCACGCTGCTGCTGCCGTCCACCGCCAGGACGTAGCCCTGGCCCGTCTCCCGGTACGAGGAGAAGTCGGCCACCTGGAGGGACTGGCCCGAGGGGGCGTCGGCGCCGCGCGGGACGGTCGCGCCCGAGGCCACCACCGTCCCGGACGCGCTCCGCAGCTGCCAGGTGAGCGACTGGGCCGCCGTGGTGACGACGGTGGCGCGCTTGGGGCCGTCCGGCAGATAGCCGACCTGGTTGACGCGCACCGCGCCGGTCGCCGCCGTGGTGGCGGTGGAGCCCGCGGCGGCGGGTGCGGTCATGACACCGCCGAGGAGGAGGGCGCCCGTCAGCAGGGCGGCGGAGATCCGTAAGGGGCGGCGTGACGTCGGGGTGGGGTGGGACATGAGCGACTCCTGTGGGTCGTGATGGGTGATCCGTGCGGTTGGTCTGTCGGTTCCGACCGGTGCCACGGCCGGAACCCGGTCAGTGGGGCGTCCCCGGGTGGATCTCGAAGTCGGGGTGCAGGTGCCGGCGGTGGTCCACCCGTCGCACCGGGCCGGTCAGGGTCACCCGGGCGGTCAGCCGTGGCTCCGTGCTGGAGGCGCTCAGCCGCAGCTCCAGTTCGCCCGGTTCCACGATGCGCGTGCCCGTCCTGCCGGTGAACGACGCGAGGTCCGCAGGGACCTCGGCGTGGATCCGCCGACTCTCGCCGGGAACCAGGTCGAGACGTACGTACCCGATGAGTCTCCGCACGGGCTGGACCACGGTGGCCACGGGATCGTGCAGATAGAGCTGTACGAGTTCGGTGCCGGCGCGCTCGCCGGTGTTCGCCACGGTGAAGGCGAGCCGCACGGCGCCGTCCGTGGGAACCTCGGTCTCCTGGACGGTCAGCTCGCTCCATTCGAAGGTGGTGTAGGTGAGGCCGTGTCCGAAACCGAACGCCGGCGTCGGGTCGATGCTGGAGACCTCGCTGCCGTGGCCCAGACGGGAGGCGAGGTAGGTGGACGGCTGGGCGCCGGGGTGGCGGGGCACGCTGACGGGCAGCCGTCCGCTCGGGGCGGTCCGTCCGCTGAGGACGGAGGCGACGGCGGAGGTTCCGGCCTCGCCGGGGAAGAAGGCCTGCACGATGGCCGCGGACTCGTCGACCGCCCGGCCGAGCGCGTAGGGACGGCCGGCCAGCAGGGTCGTCACGACCGGTGTGCCGGTGTCGAGGAGGGCGTCGAGCAGTTGCTGCTGCGCTCCCGGCAGGACGAGGGACTCGGCGTCGCAGCCCTCGCCGCTGGTGCCCCGCCCGAAGAGCCCGGCACGGTCGCCGAGGGCGGCCACCACGACGTCGGCGCGGCGGGCGAGCCGGAGGGCCTCCGCGAACCCCTCGGTGCCGTGGTCGTCGACGCCGGTTCCGCGCGCCACGAGGACCTCGGCGCCCGGGAACTCGGCCACGAGTGCCTCGCGCAGGGTGGGCAGGTCGATGCCGAGGGGAGTGTCGGGGTGCTGTCCGCCGACGTGGACGGGGAAGGAGTAACAGCCGAGGACGGCCGTGGGGGCCTCGGAGTTGGGTCCGATCAGGGCGATCCGGCGGGGAGCACGCGGGTCGAGCGGCAGGGTGCCGTCGTTGCGGAGCAGGACGACGGCCCGCTCGGCGATGCGGCCGGCCAGTCTCCGGTTGGCGGCCGTATCCAGGTCGACCGAGCCCCGGAGAGCGTCGGGGCCGGCCGTGGTGTCGGCGTCGCGGAGTGCCGGGGGGACGGGGCTCCAGCCGGGGTCGAGCAGACCGAGCCGGGTCTTCTGCAGGAGGACCCGCCGGACGGCCCGGTCGACGAGCCCTTCGGACACGTGTCCCTGCCCGACTTCCTCCAGGAGGGGGGCGCCGAAGGTCTTCACGGTGGGCAGTTCGACGTCGACGCCGGCGGCGAGGGCCGCCCCGGCCGCCTCGCCGAACGTGCCGGCGACCCCGTGCAGGCTCTTCAGGAACGCGATGCCGAAGTAGTCGGCCACGACGGTGCCGGTGAAGCCCCAGGTGTCCCGGAGGAGCCCGGTGAGCAGCCGGTCGTCGGCGGCGGAGGGGACGCCGTCGGTGTCGGTGTAGGCGTGCATCACCGAACGGACCCCGCTCTCCCTGACCGCCATCTCGAACGGGGGCAGGATGACGTCGGCGAGTTCCCTGGGGCCCATGCCGACCGGGGCGAGGTTGCGGCCCGCCCGGGAGGCGGAGTAGCCGGCGAAGTGCTTGAGGGTGGCGACGACGCCGGCGGACTCCAGCCCCTGGACGTAGGCGGTGGCGATCGTCCCGACGAGGTACGGGTCCTCGCCGATGGTCTCCTCGACGCGGCCCCAGCGGGCGTCGCGGACGACGTCGAGGACGGGGGCGAGCCCTTGGTGCACGCCGACCGCGCGCATGTCACGGCCGATGGCGGCGGCCATCTCCCGTACGAGCGTGGGGTCGAAGGTGGCTCCCCACGAGAGGGGGACGGGATACGCGGTGGCGCCCCAGGCGGCGAAGCCGGCGAGGCACTCCTCGTGGGCGACGGCCGGGATGCCGAAGCGGTTCGCGGCGGTGATCCGCGCCTGCGTCCGCATCAGGGAGAGGGCGCCGAGCGCCGGGTCGACGGGGACGGTGCCGAACGGCCGGGTGAGCTGGCCGAGACCGTCGGGCAGCAGGTCGTCGAGGTCGACCGGCTCCTCCATGTCGTGCTGGTGCGGGGCGACCTCGGCGCCCTCGTCGGACGCCCCCACCCACACGCCGAAGAGCTGGGCGACCTTCTCCTTCAGGGTCATCTCGCCGATCAGCGCGTCGACGCGGGCTTCCGCGCTCAGCGCGGGATCGCGCCAGGCGCGGTACGGGACGTGAGGCTCGGTGGCCAGGTGGTCGGTCACTTTCCTCCCACTCCCATCAGACCCTGGACCAGGGCGCGACGGGCGAACAGGTAGACGAGCAGGATCGGGAGCATGGACAGGACGACGGCCGCGAGAAGGCCGGGGATGTCGACCCCGTGCTCCGTCTGGAAGTCGTAGAGCCCCATGGTGATCACCTTGTTCTCCGAGGACTGGGTGAGGACGAGCGGGAACAGGAAGCCGTTCCAGGCCTGGAGCGAGGAGAACACCACCAGGGTGGACAGACCGCTCTTCGACAGGGGCAGCACCAGCTGGAAGAAGATCCTCACTGTTGAGGCCCCGTCGACGGTCATGGCCTCGTACAGCTCTGGCGTGATGTCCCGCATGACGCCGGAGACGATCAGGACGCAGACGGGCATGGTGAAGGCCGCGGTCGGCAGGATGACGCCGAGGAGGTTGTCGTACAGGCCGGCCTCGTTGATCAGGTAGAACATCGGGACGATGACGGCCTGGGACGGAATGGCCAGGCCGAGCAGGAAGAGCCGGAAGACCCGCCCGGTGGCCCTGCCGTCGCTTCTCACGATGGCGTACGCCAGGGGCGGCACGAGCAGCAGGACGATGCCGACCACACAGACGGTCACGACGACCGTGTTGAGGAAGTACCGCGCGAAGCCGTCGTTCAGGTCGTTCACGTAGTTGTCGAGCGTGAAGTGCTCGGGGAAGGCCAGGGGGCCGTTCCGCGCGTACTCCGTCCGGGACTGGAAGGTGGCGATCAGCATCACGTACAGCGGAAGGCCGACCACGAGCAGCCAGATCGACGAGCCGAAGCCGGCCGCGTAGTTGGGGCGTCCCCTCATCACACGCCCTCCATGGTGCTGCGCATCCTGTCGTAGCCGGTCAGACGCACCAGGACCAGCGAGACGAGCGTGGCGACGAGGACGAGGAGCAGGGCCGTCGCGGAGGCCGTACCGAAGTCGAAGCCCTTGAAGGCCTTTTGGTACATGTAGTAGGCGGTGTTCGTCGTGTCGGTGCCCGGTCCGCCCTGGGTGAGGATCAGGACGGTGTCGAAGGTCGTGAGTCCGCCGACGACCATCAGGATCATCGAGGTCACGATGGTGTTGCGCAGCTGCGGCAGGGTGATGTGGAAGAAGCGGCGGAACCGGCCGGCACCGTCGATCTGGGCGGCCTGGTAGAGCACGTCGGGGACGGCTCGGGCCGCGCCCTGGTAGATCAGGGTGTGCAGGGGGGTGAACTGCCAGGTGCCGACGAAGACGAGGACACCGAGGGCGCCCGTCTGCGTGCCGAACAGGTTGCCGTCGCCGAAGAGCCACTTCGCCTGGGAGGGGACACCGAAGTTGGGGTCGAGGACGGCGCGCCACAGGACGGAGACGGCGGTGACGGAGAGCAGGAGGGGGACGAAGTAGACGGCGGAGAGGACGGCCCTGTTGCGCTGGTGCCCGGCGGCCCACACGCCGAGGAGGATGCTGATCGGCGTCTGGACGACGACGCCGAGGACGGTGAGAAGCAGGCTCAGCCAGAGGCTCTTCACCATCACGGGGTCGTCGAGCAGCCGGCCCCAGTTGTCCAGGCCGGTGAACTCCGGGGAGCCGAGGCCGTTCCAGCGGGTGAAGGAGAGCACCGCGACGAGGGCGAGCGGTACGAGGGCGAACAGGCCGAAGAAGACGGCGGCGGGCGCTGCCCAGGCGATGCCCGGACGGCCCACACCGGTGGCGTGGCGGCCGGACCGCGCGCGGCGGCCGGTCTTCTCGGCGCTGTCCACGGCGGGAGCTGTGGCGGTGGTCATGTCAGGCGCTCCGGGGGTCAGGCCGCGGGGAGGCGCTGCATGGCGGCGATGAAGTCGTCAGGACCCGACTGTCCGTTGAAGAACTGCTGGACGGCCTGGTGGATGGTGGTGGTGGCCGCCGGGGGATAGGCCTGGTCCCAGGAGAGCTGGAAGGCGGGGGCCTTCTTCACCAGGTCGTACTGGTACCTCGAGTAGGCGGGGCTGGCAGAGCCGTCCAGGAACGCGGGGGTGTTCGTGGTGGTGGGCAGGTTGCCGATGCCGAGCTGGCCCTTGACGAACTCGTCCGAGTACATGAGTTTCAGGAACTCGGCCACGGCCTCGGGGTGTTGGGTGTTCTTCAGGACCGAGTAGAAGTTGTTGGTGTTGCCCGCGAGGTTGCCCGGGTCGCCCTTGCCGCCCTCGACGGTCGGGAAGGTGCCGTAGCCGAGGTCGTCCTTCACGAAGTCCGGGTAGGCGTCCTGGAGGGTGGAGTACTCCCAGGAGCCCATGAGCTCGAAGGCGGCCTTTCCGGTGGCGAGGAGGGCGGGGGAGCCGCCGTCGGTGAACTTCACGGAGTCGTACGTGGTGCCGAAGGCGCCGGCGTCGATCAGCTCCTTGAGCATGCCGAGGGCCTTCCTGCTGTCGGCGCTCGCCCAGACGCTCTTGTCCCCGTCCACCGCCTTCCGGAAGTGGTCGGGGCCGGCCACCCGGTCGTAGACGTACTGGAACCACATCTGGGTCGGCCACTTGTCGCCGCCCCCGAGGGCGATGGGGGTGACGCCCTTGGCCTTCAGCGCCTTGACGGCGGTCAGAAGCTCGTCCCAGGTGCGCGGTGCGGTGACGCCGGCCTCCGCCAGGACCTTCTTGTTGCTGAACAGCAGCACGGGCTGGGTGCCGCGCATCGGTATGCCGTAGGGCTTGCCGTCGACGACCGCGGTGTTGAAGACCGACGGCAGGAAGTGGGACTTCAGGCCGGGGTCCTTGGCGATGAAGTCGTCCAGGGGCATGAGGAGACCGGCGTCGACGTAGGGCTTGATGCTGCCGCCGCCCCAGTTGAAGAAGACGTCCGGCGCCTGCTTCCCGCTGATGATCGTCTGCAGCTTGGACTGGTAGTCGGCGCCCGGAACGGTGTCGAGGACAGCCTTGACCTTCGAGGTCTTGTTGAAGGTGTCGACGAGCTGCTTCTCCACCTTGTTGGCGGCATCGCCGTACACCAGAACGTGGATCTTGTCCGGGCCGCCTCCGGCGGCGTCCCCCGAGCCCCCGCAGGCGGCCAGGGACAGGGTCATGGCCAGCGACGCCCCACCGGCGACAGTGATTCTGAGGAGCCGTGCGTGCCGTTTCATCGTCCCACCTTTCGAAAGAGTTTCGGTCAAGTCACCGAAACTTCACGTGGCCGGACGCTAAAGCGGGCACGCTGAGGGGGTCAACCCTCCGGTAGCCCGTTATCAAAGCGTGACGGTTCGGCGTGGAGAGCGGTGCTTTATGCTGCTCGGATGCGAGAGAGCGAGGAGAACCGGCGAATCACGCTGGCGGAAGTTGCGGAGCAGGCCGGGGTATCGCTTTCGACAGTTTCGAAAGTCCTCAACGGCAGACAGGACGTCTCATCGGCCACCCGGGGCAGGGTGGAGCGGCTCCTCGAAGCGCACTCGTACCGGCGGACCACCCGCGTCGCCCGGGAGGCGCCCCTCATCGAGCTCGTCTTCCACGAGCTCGACAGCGTGTGGGCCATGGAGCTGATCCGCGGGGTGGAGAACCTCGCCAAGGCACACCAGGCGAGCGTCGTGCTCACCGAGAGCGGCACACGGCACGCCCCGGCACCGGACTGGATCGAAGGGGTGCTCCAGCGCCGGCCGATCGGTGTGGTCCTGGTCTTCTCGTCTCTGCCGGATGCCGTCAAGCGGCAGCTCGACGCGCGGTCGATCCCCTTCGTGATCGTCGACCCGGCGGGTGACCCCGAACCGGACGTACCGTCCGTCGGCTCCGCCAACTGGGCCGGCGGCGTCGCCGCGACCCGCCATCTCATCGACCTCGGCCATCGCCGCATCGGCATCGTCACCGGCCCCGAGGACATGCTGTGTTCACTGGCCCGACTCGACGGCTACCGGTCCGCTATGAACATGGCGGGCCTGGACCACGACGCCTCCCTCGTCCGGTTCGGCGACTTCCACGTCGAGGGCGGATACGCGCACGCGATGGAGCTGCTGCGGACGCCGGACCGGCCCACCGCCGTCTTCGCCGGAAGCGACCTGCAGGCCCTCGGCGTCATGGAGGCGGCCCGGGAGTGCGGGCTGCGGGTGCCCGAGGACCTGTCCGTCGTCGGGTACGACGACGTGATGATCGCGCGCTGGTCGAGCCCCCCGCTCACCACCGTCCACCAGCCGCTGCGCGAGATGGGCGAGCAGGCGGTCCAGATGCTGCTCCGGCTGCGCGCCGGGGAGCCCTCGGTGACCCGCATGGAACTCGCGACCAGCCTCGTCACCAGGAAGAGCACCGCCCCACCACCGACACGGACGGCGAGCGCGAAGACGGCGGGACGGCCCGCACGCGCGTGAGTCGGCGTCACCCGGCTCCCACGGACGCAGCGTCAGGCCGGTCGAGCCCGGCACCACGGCCGAAGCGGCGGCCCCTAGCGCGCCACGCGGTAGCGGAGGTAGACGACTTGTGAGCTGAAGGTGCGGGTCTCGACGAGTTCGAGATCCACCCGACGCTCGTGCCGGGGGAAGAAGGGAGTGCCCCCGCCCACCAGCACCGGGTAGACCATGGTCCGGTACTCGTCGATCAGACCCGACGCGGCGGCCTCGGCGGCAAGGGTCGCGCCCCCGATCGCGATGTCGCTCTCGTCCGGCTCGGCGCGCAGCCGCTCGATCTCCTCCGTCAGGCCGCCCGAAGCCAGGCGGGCCGTGCCCTCCACCTCCGACAGGGTCGTGGAGAACACCACCTTCGGGAGCGGCTTCCAGAGCGAGGTCCACTCGCGCATGGAGTCGTCGAGCGAGGGATCCTGGTCGGCGGTCTCCCAGTACAGCATCGTCTCGTACAACCGTCGTCCCAGCAGGTGGACACCGACGTCTCGGATCTCGTCGATCCAGAAGCGGAAGACTTCCTGGTCGGGCACCGTCCAGTCGAAGTTGCCGTCCGGCCCGACGATGTAGCCGTCAAGGGAGACGCTCATCGAATAGGTCACCCTGCGCATCAGAAGTCCTCCTCGGTAAGGGGTTCGACAGTACGACCGCCGGACGCCGGAAGGTTCATCGCGACGCGCGGGACTCCCCGGGCCGAGTCACCTCCGGGAGAGGAATGGGGGACGTCGGCCTGGCTGAAGCCCCCGTTTGCTGATCTTGCGTACGAGCGCCAGGCGACGCCGAAGGGTGAGTGGTACGCCCTGCCTGTGCAGCGACGAGGGGCGGCCCGCCGTCGCGGAGCCGCCCCTCGTCGCTGCAGGGTGAGGTGAGTGCGTCAGTGCTTGAAGGTGTCCTTGATCTTCTCCGCGGCGTCGCGCGCGTCGCCCTTCGTCTGTTCGGCGCGGCCTTCCGCCTCGAGACGCTCGTCCCCGGTCGCCCGGCCGGCCGCTTCCTTCAGCTTGCCCTTGGCCTGCTCGCCCTTGGCCTTCATCTTCTTCTCACCGGACACCGGCGATCACTCCTCGTTCGCTCGACATGTCTGACGAAGACCGCCTGACCGGGAAACGCGACGGCAAACCAGGAATCGGAAGAATGCCGATTCCCTCCCCGGGCCGACCTCCTGCATCGCCGATAACGGCCAGGGCTTCCGTCTTCCCGGGGTGTGGGCATGTGTGGGACGGGTACGCGGGGAAATCCGACGGGTAGGGGCAAGAGCGACATTTTCGTAGGGAAGGACGGGTTATGAGTGAGGTGATCACCAGGGCGAGCGTGCTGCGTCGGCCCTCGCTGTCGGCGAGCGTGGCGTACGAAGGTGACGTGGGGGAGGGGGTGATCGCTTCGGCCCGGGACTTCGCGGCTGACCTGCTCACGTCCGCGCCGGCCGGGGGAGGGGGCGGGGTGCCCCGGGAACGCGTCGATCTGGCGCGGCTGGTCGTCAGCGAACTGGTGACGAACGCGGTGCGCCACGCGCCCGGCCCCTGCCGGATGGTCCTCGAACGGTTCGAGGACGCGTTGGAGATCTCGGTGGTCGACGGGCTCACGGCCGCTCCTGCCGCCCGGCCTCATGATCCGCAGCGCATCGGGCAGCACGGTCTGGAGATCGTGATGGCGGTCTGCGAGAGCGTCGTGGTCGAGCCGCAGCGGTCCGGCAAGCGTGTCCGGGCGCGTCTTTCCCTCGTGTGACAGGCCTGGTGACCGGACCCGATCAGTCGGGTTTATTCTTCTCAAGATTTTTTACATGCTTCGGCGAAGTGGGGGTAGGGGGACGCCTCACGGGGGGTACCGGTTGCCGATGAACGAGAGAAGGTCATCAGAGTGCCGACTGCGGTGACGACGGAGACGAGGGCCAGCGTCGAGACGGGCGTGGGGGGCCTTCCCGTACTTGAATCTCCTCGCAAGGTCGCTCCGAAGGACGCGCGTGAGCTGTCGAAGGTGTTCTTCGACAAGCTGGCGGTCTTGGAGGAGGGGACACATGACTATCAGTACGTACGCAACACGCTGATCGAGATGAACATGTCGCTCGTCCGCTACGCGGCTGGGCGGTTCCGGGCGGCCCGCCCTGACGAGATGGAGGACATCGTCCAGGTGGGCACCATCGGTCTGATCAAGGCGATCGACCGGTTCGACCTCGCCCGGGGCGTGGAGTTCACCAGCTTCGCCGTCCCCTACATCGTGGGCGAGATCAAGCGCTTCTTCCGGGACACCTCCTGGGCGGTCCATGTGCCGCGCCGGTTGCAGGAGGCCAGGGTGGAGCTGGCCAAGGCCACCGAGGAGTTGGGCTCCCGGCTCGGCCGCGCGCCGACGGTGGCGGAGCTGGCGGCCCTGATGAACCTCTCCGAGGACGAGGTGATCGAGGCGCGGATCGCCGCCAACGGATACAACTCCGCGTCGCTCGACGCGGCTGTCGGTCCGGACGGTGACGAGGACGCGGCGGGCCTCGCCGACTTCATCGGGGCGGAAGACCCCGCGCTGGAGCTCTTCGAGGACTTCCACACGCTCGCTCCGCTGCTCGGTCAGCTCGACGAGCGGAGCCGTCGGCTCCTGCATCTGCGTTTCGTCGAGGAGATGACGCAGTCGGAGATCGGCGAGGAGCTCGGCATCTCGCAGATGCACGTCTCACGACTGCTCTCCCGCAATCTGGAGCGCCTGCGCCGGGGCATGCTCGACCAGTCGTAGACGTGGGCAGCGTTCGACGCTGACGGGATCCCCCGAACGGAGCGGCCTCACCAACCCCCTTCTGGTGAGGCCGCTCGTGCATGTCCGGACCTGGTCGGACCGTCACTTCTCGCCGCACGTGATGCCCCCCGGCACGGAGTGGGAGACGCAGCACACCCCGTGCCGCAGCACACCCCGCGGGCTCATTCCGCCTTGCTCGCCCGGCGGCGCGATCGCCGCTTCAGCGCCTGTCGCTCGTCGTCGCGCAGGCCGCCCCAGACGCCGGTCACCTGGCGGGAATCGTCCATGGCCCAGCGCAGGCATTCCTCGCGGACGGGGCAGACCCGGCAGATCTCCTTGGCCTCCTCGGCCTGGACGAGCGCCGGCGCGCCGGTTCCCACGGGGAAGAAGAGGTCGGGGTCGAGGCCCTGGCAGGCGGCACGTGCGCGCCAGTTCTCCAGCATCGGTTCCTCCTGTCGTGTGTGTTCGTCTGTCCTGTCGTTCGGAATGCGGTTCTAGGGCGGGGTCAGGAGCTGGGTGGTCTCGGCCGCCCAGTCGATGCGCGCGGGCTCCTGCCCCTCGGGCACGGCGCGGTACGTCTCGGCCAGCCAGGTCCGCAGGCCGGCGCGGTCGACCTCGACGACGGCGGACGCCTCGGCGTTGCCCAGGCGCATGCGGACGCGTCCTTCCCTGCCTCCGGTACGCAGGGGCCACAGGCGGACGTCGCCCTCGCCGCTCAGGACGCGGGTCCCGGAGTGCAGCAGTTCGCGGGCGAAGGTCCAGTTGACGATGGTGCTGGGCGGCAACCGGAAGGAGACGCGTACCGCCCAGGGGTCGTGGGGGTCGTAGTGGAAGGTGGCCTGGACGGGAAGGGTGAGCCGTCCGTGGACCTGGTGGGCGGTGGTGGGCCAGGACGGCACCGGGGGTGCCGAGGGCGGCTGGGTGGTCTCGTGCCGGCTCGTTTCAGACATCGTCAACCAGTTCCGTCGGGAGGTCGCGCCGCTGCGTCGGCGGCGCCGTACCCCGCTCGTAACCCCGGACACGGATTCCACGCCTCCTCTTCCTGTGAGAGAGGAGTGAAAACCTCTCGGAGCCAGAAGGATCAGTCCCCGCCACGGAAGCACCCGGCGCGCCCGACGCCCTCAAGCTGCGTCGGCCGAGGTGTCCGAGCGGTCGGCGCGCGCGGGTACGTCAGCGAGCGGCGAGGAGTCCGGTACGAGACGAAGATGTCGGTGCCTGGCGTGACGGGCCTGGCCCGACGGCACCTCTGTGGGGCCCGTCACCCGGTCCTCGAGTCGGTCCATCACGTAGAGCAGCAGCGCCAGCGTGGGCATCAGCAGTATGGCGATGGTGGTCACGGCCTTGCCTCCTCAGTGGGCCCCGATGTCCCTCTCTGTCCGGCTTCCCCGATTCCGCGAGGAGACGCGAGGGTGTGGGCGGGAGGCGGCGAACCGAACAGGGCAGGCCCGCGAGCGCGTACGAGAAGCGCTGGCCGACGAGGAGTCGTACCTGGAGATCGCGGTGCCCTTCGGTGGTCCCAGGCCCGACGCCGCGGCCCGGGAAGCCGTCTGGCCGGGCGGACGATCCCGTGGGCCTGGATCTCGGCGTCGAGGAGTACGGGGACGGCTGTGAGGTTCCCACGGGCCGACTGTGCCGACCAGCGGCCACATCCCCTTGGAACGGTCTCGCGGCCACGGCCCTTCGCCCGGCCGGCTCGCAGGCCGCCGGACAGGTCCCGGAGGCGCGTGAAACCGGCAGACAGACGACACGGGGGACCACCCCGGAAAGGGACGGCCCCCACGCGTTGCCTACAGGTTCAGGTAGAAGCGCACCGTCGTGCCCGCGTCGCCGGTGTGCACGCGTACCAGATCGGCCACGTAGTGGACCAGCATCAGACCCCGTCCGCCGATCTGACCCGGCTCCGGGGGCCGGCGGCCCGCCAAGGGGTCGGACAGCTGTCCGGCGTCGCGGACCTCGCACACGAGCTGCCCGTCCTCGCTCCAGAGCGCCAGCGTCCCGCGCCCGCCCGCGTGCACCACGCTGTTCGTCGTCAGCTCGGCGACGGCCAGCTCCGCATCGCCGAGGCGCTGCCCGGTCAGGCCCAGCCGTGCCGCCTGAGCCACGGCGAACTGACGGGCGGCCGGCAGCTCGTCGGCGCCGAAGGCGAAGGCGGCGGTCTCGGCCACGGGCGACAGCGTCTCGTTGTACCGGGCGACGACCGCCTCCCAGTCGTAGGAGTCGCTCTTCTCCTCACGGCCACCACTGATGAGAGTGGGGTGGGTCATGCGCGCGTCGGCGATCACCTGCGGATCGAGCGCCACCTCGTCGTACGGGCACAGGATCGTCACCGCCCGGCCCTCGAAGGCCGCGTTGATCAACGCCTCGTGCTGCGCGCACGCCGGGTACTCCACCTCGCTGCGCCCGGCCCAGATCGGCTCGCCGATGATCCGTACCCGGCCCTGGGGGTGGGCGTCGGCGAAGCCGCGCAGCACCCGGGGGATGATCCGGCCCGGATTGCGGCCCACGTCGGTCATGTCCAGGAACAGAACGCCGTCGGCGTCCGCGCCCAGCCCCTTCCTGATCAGTTCCAGGTTGGGCCCGGGCACCGCCACGGCCAACGGCTCACCGGTCGCCAGTCCCTCCCGCAGGAAGGCCACCGTCTGCGCCCCGTACTCCTCGTCGGTGCGGTAGAACAGTGCAGGGTGCACGAACCTCTCGTCGGTGCTCACCGTGCTCATCGCTGCACCACCTCGATCTGCGGCAGCTCCGGCCAGAACAGCTCCAGCACGCGCAGCAGCTGCGGTGGGGGTTGCTCGACCACCACGCGTCCGCCCGGCAGGGCCATGGCGGTGACCGCGAGCGCCGTCACCCCGGCCACATCGACGAAGGCGACGTTCGACAGCTCCAGATAGGACTCGCCCGTGTGCTCCCGGGCCAGCCGGGACAGAGCCTCCTCCCACGGCCCGCGGGTGATCTCGCTGATCTCACCGCTGGCACATATTCCGGAACGACCGGGCAAGGGGCTCACCTCCAACGAGGCCCTCGCTGGCGTCGTCACGCCGGGCCCGCCCTCCGCACGCGGGGAGATCACCGCTCGGACTCCTCACCATCCACCCATCCGCCTGACGGCCCACTCACCTTGTCGGGCGTAGGAGGCAACGTCTTCCGCCGGTACACCCTATCGCGGCGCCGACCTGCGCCGACCCGGTACGCCCCCTCCGGAGCCGGCGTCGATCGTCCGGGCCGGTCGTCCGGGCCGCGAATCCGGGGGCTGGGGCGCCGAGTACCGGCGGGGCCACGACGGAGACCGGCAGGTGGTTTGTACTGCGGTGAAAGACGTGGGGTAGCCTCCGGGGCGGTACGCGCCCCGGCATCCGGCAGAACAGCAGGTGGTGGCGGGGGAGAATCGGGTGGGTCGGGACACGGGGCCCGGCGTTAAACGGAGGCGACGTTCGATGGCTGGCTCTACAGCGCCCAGAAGCGCACGGACGGGCAAAGACACGGAGTCTTCGGCCGCTCAGGTCGGCGAGTCGGAGCTGCGATTGCTGCTGGCGGGACTGACGGCGGTGCGGGACGGTGACTTCGGTACCCGGCTGCCCTCCGACGCGGACGGCCTGCTGGGCGAGATCGCCATGGTCTTCAACGGCATGGTCGATCAGCTGTCGCGCTTCACCTCGGAGGTCACGCGCGTGGCCCGGGAGGTCGGTACCGAGGGCAGGCTCGGCGGACAGGCTCAGGTCCCGGGTGTCTCGGGCACCTGGGAGGACCTGACGGATTCCGTCAACGCGATGGCCGGCAACCTGACCACTCAGGTGCGGGACATCGCGCAGGTCGCGACCGCCGTCGCGAAGGGTGACCTGTCGCAGAAGATCACCGTGGACGCCCGCGGCGAGATCCTGGAGCTGAAGAACACCGTCAACACGATGGTCGACCAGCTCGGGTCGTTCGCCGGCGAGGTGACCCGGGTGGCGCGCGAGGTCGGCACCGAGGGAATCCTCGGCGGGCAGGCCGACGTGCAGGGTGTCTCGGGCACCTGGCGCGACCTCACCGACTCCGTGAACTTCATGGCCGGGAATCTGACCAGCCAGGTCCGGGCGATCGCCCAGGTGGCCACCGCTGTCGCTGAGGGTGACCTGTCGCAGAAGATCACCGTGGACGCCCGCGGTGAGATCCTGGAGCTGAAGAGCACCATCAACACGATGGTCGACCAGCTGGGGTCGTTCGCCGGTGAGGTGACCCGGGTGGCGCGCGAGGTCGGCACCGACGGCATCCTCGGCGGGCAGGCCGACGTCAAGGGGGTCTCCGGCACCTGGCGGGACCTGACGGAGTCCGTCAACGTGATGGCGGACAACCTCACCGCTCAGGTCCGTGCGATCGCCGAGGTCACCACGTCGGTGGCCCAGGGCGACCTGACACAGAAGATCAGGGTGGACGCGCGCGGCGAGATCCTGGAGCTGAAGGAGACCATCAACACGATGGTCGACCAGCTCTCCGCCTTCGCCGACGAGGTGACCCGGGTGGCCCGGGAGGTCGGCACCGCCGGCAACCTCGGCGGACAGGCCACCGTACGCGGGGTCTCCGGTACGTGGAAGGACCTCACCGACAACGTCAACGTGATGGCGTTCAACCTGACCGGCCAGGTGCGTTCCATCGCGCAGGTCGCCGCCGCGGTCGCCCGCGGAGACCTGTCGCAGAAGATCACCGTCGAGGCCGAGGGCGAGGTCGCCGCGCTCGCCGGTGTGATCAACACCATGGTGGACACCCTGTCGGCGTTCGCGGACGAGGTCACCCGCGTGGCGCGCGAGGTCGGCACCGAGGGCATCCTCGGCGGGCAGGCCCGGGTGCCGAACGTCGCGGGGACGTGGAAGGACCTGACCGACAACGTCAACTTCATGGCGCACAACCTGACCAGTCAGGTGCGCAACATCGCCCAGGTCACCACGGCGGTGGCCCGCGGCGACCTGACCCGCAAGATCGACGTGGACGCGCGCGGCGAGATCCTGGAGCTGAAGACCACCATCAACACGATGGTCGACCAGCTCAGCTCCTTCGCCGCGGAGGTGACCCGCGTCGCCCGCGAGGTCGGCAGCGAGGGGCGCCTCGGCGGCCAGGCGGAGGTCGCGGGTGTCTCCGGTACGTGGAAGCGCCTGACCGAGAACGTCAACGAACTGGCGGGCAACCTGACCCGGCAGGTCCGGGCGATCGCGGAAGTCACCAGCGCCGTGGCGGCCGGCGACCTCACGCGGTCGATCACCGTGGACGCCTCCGGCGAGGTCGCCGACCTCAAGGACAACATCAACTTCATGGTGGAGTCCCTGCGGGAGACCACGCGGGCCAACGAGGAACAGGACTGGCTGAAGACGAACCTGGCGCGTATCACGGCCCTGATGCAGGGCCGACGCGACCTCCGCGTGGTGGCCGAGTCCATCATGGACGAGCTGACCCCGCTGGTCTCCGCTCAGTGCGGCGCCTTCTACCTGGCGGACGAGACGGCGGACGGAACCGTCCTCAACCTCGTCGCCTCCTACGCCTTCCCGGACGGCGCCCGGCCAACGCGCTTCCGGCTGGGTGAGGCCTTCGTGGGCCAGGCCGCGCGCACCAGGCGTCCCATCGCCGTCGAAGACCTGCCGGCCGACTATCTGCCCGTGGCCGGCGGCCTGGGCCGGACCGGGGCGCTGTCGCTGATCGTCCTGCCCATCGTGGTCGAGGAGCAGGTCCTCGGGGTCATCGAGCTGGCGTCGGTCCACCGGTTCACGGAGATCCACCAGGACTTCCTGGACCAGCTGATGGAGGCGATCGGGGTGAACGTGAACACGATCGTCGCCAACGCCCGTACCGACGAGCTGCTGGGTGAGTCGCAGCGTCTGACCGGCGAACTCCAGGCCCGTTCACAGGAACTCCAGGCCCGTCAGGAGGAGCTGCAGGCCTCCAACAACGAGCTGGAGGAGAAGGCGGCGCTGCTGGCCGCCCAGAACCGCGACATCGAGACCAAGAACCTCGAGATCGAACAGGCCCGGCAGGAACTGGAGGCGCGGGCCCACCAGCTGTCGCTCGCCTCGAAGTACAAGTCGGAGTTCCTGGCCAACATGAGCCACGAGCTGCGGACGCCCCTCAACAGCCTGCTCATCCTCGCGCAGCTGCTCGCCCAGAACCCGTCCCGGAACCTGACCGCGAAGCAGGTCGAGTACGCCGGCATCATCCACTCGGCGGGTTCCGACCTGCTGCAGCTGATCAACGACATCCTCGACCTGTCCAAGGTCGAAGCCGGGAAGATGGACGTCAACCCCGAGGTCGTCGCCGTGGACGGGCTCCTCGACTACGTCGAGGCCACCTTCCGGCCGCTGACCGGCCAGAAGAACCTCTCGTTCGCCGTCCGCACTTCGCCGGACGTGCCGGGCGACCTCCTCACGGACGACTACCGGCTGCGTCAGATCCTGCGGAACCTGCTGTCCAACGCGGTCAAGTTCACCGAACAGGGCGGGGTCGAGCTGCACATCGAGCCCGCCGACCCGAGCGATGTCCCCGACATCGTCCGCCGCGACGGCCTGGTGCTCGCGTTCCGGGTGAGCGACACCGGCATCGGCATCGCGCCCCAGCACCTGGAGACCGTCTTCGGCGCCTTCCAGCAGGCCGACGGCACCACCAACCGCAAGTACGGCGGCACCGGGCTCGGCCTGTCCATCAGCCGCGAGATCGCCTACCTCCTGGGTGGTGCGATCACCGCCGAGAGCACCCTGGGCAAGGGCAGCAGCTTCACCCTCTACCTGCCGGCCGCCCGTGCGGACTTCGCCGAGACCGCTCCCGAACGCCCCCTGGAATCACGGGAGCGGGTCGCCATCACGGGGACCGAGCGACCCGATGAGGACCCGGCCGACGTCTCGCTGCCCACACAGCAGCGCCGCCTCCTCGTGGTCGAGGCGCGGCCCAACGGCCTGCTGTCCCTGGTGGCGGAGAGCGCCCTCGGTGACCTTCCCCGCCAGACCGACGTACCCGGCCAGCGGGGTGTCGAGGTCATCACCGCGGTCGGCGCGCAGGAAGCCGCGGCCACCCTGGCCACCCATCCGTGCCACTGCGTCGTCCTCGAACTGGACCTCGCCGACGGCGCCGCCCTCGACCTGCTGTCGGAGATGGAGCGCGACCCGGCCCTGCAGACGGTTCCCGTCCTGGTCCACAGTGGCCGTGGCATGGCCGCCGAGGACGAACGCCTGCTGAAGCGGCAGGAGGGCACACGGCTCCTCGAGCTCATCACCAGCCTCGACGAGCTGCGCGAGCGCATCGCCCTGCACATGAGCGCCGACCGGCCCGGGGACGTCGTACCGCTGGTACGCGGCACCGACGCCGCGAGCGTCGTGTGGCAGTCGGACGTGGACGCCTCGCTGTCGGGCCGGACCGTCCTCGTGGTCGACGACGACGACCGCAACCTGTACGCGATCACCGGCATCCTCGAACTGCACGGGATGCGCGTCATGCAGGCCGAGAACGGACGGGCAGCGCTCGACACCCTCGGGACGCACCCGGAGATCGACGTGATCCTGATGGACGTGATGATGCCGGAGATGGACGGTTACACGGCCACCGCCGCCATCCGGGCGATGCCCGAACACGCCCGGCTGCCGATCATCGCGGTCACGGCCAAGGCGATGGTCGGTGACCGGGAGAAGAGCCTGGCCTCGGGGGCCAGCGACTACATCACCAAGCCGGTCGATTCCGGGGAGCTGATCAGCCGCATCAAGCACCATCTGGCGCCGTAGCAGGCGTACCGGCCGAAAAAGCACCTACGGATCCCAGGAGCGTCGTCTCGTGCACCAGTCTTCCGAACCGCCCGGCACACACGACAGTGTGGCGCTCGGCCCCGCCCCCGGCGGCGTCAAGGTCGGCCCTCAGCGTGAGGCGGCCGTGCGCCCGTCGTCCGCGCCCGACGGAGACTCCGGGGCCGGCCGCGGCGACGACGCCTCCGCCGTGGGGCGGCTGGCGACCACCGTCGAACGGTTGCGGCAGGAGCTGCAGCGGGCTCAGGCCGACGCCGCCGGACGTGCCCTCGTGGAGATGGCCGTGGGCATGCTGATCGAGCGGCTGCGCTGCGGCCCCGCCGAAGCCGCCGTCCAGTTGTCCGATCTGGCCGCCCAGGCCGACGTCTCCGTCCTGGAACTCGCCGCCGATCTCGTCAACCAGGCGGCCGCGGACCGTATCTCCGCCATCGCCCGGGACTTCGTGCAGTCGTCCGCGGCGCCCGCGGCCGACCGTGCCGCGCTGCGACTGCGCTGTGCCGAAGCCGATGCCCTGGCGGGCGGTGACACCGCGGCGGCGGCCCGCTCGATGCTCGACCAGGCGCTCCGCCCGCTCGGCGCGGTCGCCGTCGCCGTCTGGGCGGCCCACCCGGACCAGTCCCTGTCCCTCGCCGGCAGCGCGGGCTTCAGTCCCCAGGAAGCCACTCGCTGGCGGCACGTGCCGCCCGGCGTCCCCACGCCCGCCCGCAGAGCGCTCGAAGAGCGGGACGCGGTCGGCTACGCGACCCTGACCGGCGCCGCCCTGCCGTCCATCGGGCAGCACGACGTACGGGGCGGGCGCCTGGCCGTCCCGGCCGGAATCGGCGGACGGCTCACCGGCGTCCTGGAGATCTGCTGGCCCGACGAGTTGCCTCCGCTGTCCCAGTCGCTGGAACGGCAGTTCGAGGCGCTCGCGGGGCTCGCGGCGGCGACCCTGGAGACGTGGAACGACAGCGCCGTCGCCGAACCGGCCCAACCGGACGCGCAGCTGGAGGACCTCCGCCGGCTCGTCGACGGCCTCTCCGACCCGTGCCTCGTCCTTCAGGTGGCGCCGGACAGCACCGAGCTGCCGCTCGAGTTCACCATCCGATACGTCAACCCGGCGTTCGTCGACTTCGCCGGCCGCCCCGTCAGCGCCATCCTGGGCGCGCATCTCCTGGAGGCGTACCCGCTCGCGGCGGAGAGCGGCGGCCTCATGGAGAAGGTCGAGCACGTCTTCGTCACCGGTGAGCCGTTCCGCACCGCCGACATGCAGCTCACAGCCATGGTCGAGGGGGTCCCCCTCAGCGCCCGGGCCAGGGTCAGCATCAGCCGACACGGCGACAGCCTCGTGGTGGTCTGGCGCCTGGACGACGGAACCCCTCGCGTGGCGCGGTTGCTCCAGCACGCGCAGCGGCTCGGCCGCATCGGCGGCTTCGAGGAGAACCTGCAGACCGGTCAGATCGCCTGGAACGAAACGGTCTACGAACTGCACGGCCTCTCGCCCACCGCTCAGCCGATCCCGCTGAACCAGCTCGCCGACCACGCCCACCCGGACGACCAGCACAACATCGACCGGTTCCTGCGGACCCTGCTGCACCACGAGCGGCCCGCGTCCACCGCCTTCCGGCTGCAGCGTCCCGACGGTGTCGCCCGCCACATCCGCATCGTCGCCGAACCGGTGCGCGACCCCGACGCGGGCCTGCGCGTGGTCCGCGGGGCGTACCAGGACATCTCCGCCCAGCACTGGACGGAGGTGGCTCTTGCCGCGACACGGGACCAGCTGGCGCAGACCGAGCAGCAGGCAGCCGAGGGCAACCGGCTCGTCCTGCAGTTGCAGCACGCCATCATGCCGCCGACCCGCGGCACCGTGAACCTCCAGGACCTGCAGGTCGCCGTCCGCTACCGGCCGGCCGAGAAGGAACATCTCGTCGGCGGCGACTGGTACGACACCCTGGCCCTGCCCTCGGGTGAGGTACTGCTCTGCGTCGGGGACGTCGCAGGCCACGGCATCGACGCGGCCACCGGCATGGTCGCGCTCCGCAACGCCCTGCGCGGCCTGGCCGCCACCGGTGCGGGACCCGCGCAGCTGCTGACCTGGCTCAACAGCATCACGCACCAGCTGACCGAGAACCTCACGGCGACCGCGGCCTGCGGGCTGTACGACCCCGTCACCCGCCGTCTGCGCTGGGCACGTGCCGGGCATCTGCCTCCCGTACTCCTGCGCGAGGGGCGGGCCGCGCCCCTTCCCCAGCTCGGCGGCATCCTCCTCGGCGTGCTGGAGCAGGCCGAGTACGACGAGGACGAGGTCCACCTCCAGCCCGGCGACGTCCTCGTGATGTACACCGACGGCCTCATCGAACGCCGCGACCAGGGCCTGCAGACATCCCTGGCGAACCTGGTCGCTCTGACCGAGAGGGCCGACAGGGAGTCCGGGGAGCGCCCCAACACCCTTGAGGCGCGCTTGGACCACCTCCTGCGCTACAGCGGCTCGGACACGGACGACGACACCTGCCTCGTCGGCGTTCGGGTCCAGGGCTCGGAGCGCGGGTAGACCCATTCCGTACGTACGCAAGGAGCGGACCATCACGATGCACAACGGACACGGGCAGGAGACCGCGGTGGACGACGTACGCCAGACGGAGGCACCTCGCGTCGCCGCCGCGATCACCGTGCGCACGCACTACACCGAGTCGGGCGTGGCCGTGTGCACGATCGACGGCGACCTCGACTTCGACACGATGGCGACCGTCCAGGAAGGCCTGACCGGCCTCTTCGAGAAGCATCCGCCGGTACTCGTCATCGACCTCACCCAGGTCGGCTTCTGCGATTCCTCTGGCCTGAACCTGCTGCTGCGCACCCGCGCGGCGGCGTTGGCAGCGGGAATCGACCTGCGCCTGGCCGGGATCGCTCCGGCCGTGATGCGGGTCCTTGAGCTGACCGGCGCCCAGACGGTCTTCTCCCTCCACGATTCGGTGGCGGACGCGCTCATGGAGTAAGGGGCCCGGGGAGCCGACGGACTGCGCAGGACGGTTCGCGCAGGCGGGGAGGAGCGGGATCCGTCGCCTACTGACGGTCCGCGGGCGGCGGCTGGAAGCAGGCGGTGACGTCCTTGCCACGGGGGCAAGGACGGGCCTGCCAGTCGTCGGCGAGGGCGTCGACCAGGAGCATCCCTCGTCCCCCCAGGGCCGCGTCGTTCGCGTGCCGCTGTTCCGGCAGTTGAGGCGAGGAGTCGTGCACGGTCACGTGCAGACACTTCTCGTCCCAGGTCAGGATGAGCTGAGCATCGCTACGGGCATGCACATGGGCGTTGGTGACGAGCTCGGACACGGCCAGGACGACCGAGTCCACCAGATCCGGCGCCCTACGCGCCCAGCCGAGGGCGGCCAGATGCTCACGCGTCCAGTCCCTCGCGCTCTTCACGCCACTGCTGATGGGCAGCGAGCGCGCCCATCCGACCGCCTTCAACGACGGATCCTGTGTCATCGTCCCTCCTCGACCGACGGCCATCTCCGTCTCGTGTGCCCGCCGAGCAGCAAGGCAACCAGGGCGGTGCCGGCAGCCGCGAGTCCTGCCTGATCGAGAAGACGCCCCCGACGGAACGCTGCGGCAGACGAAGGCGATCAAGCCGAGCGGTGCGAGCGAGGCGGCCGGGACCGCCGGCCCGGTCGAGGAGGGGGAGCGGACGACTCACGGCCTGCGCCTGAGGCAGCCGCCCGCTGCGGCTGTGTCAGACCCCGGCCCGGCGCCTGCCGCGGATGCGGCGCGCGTACGGGAAGAGGCGGGGGGAGCGCTTGGCGGCCACGTCCTCGACCCAGCCGAAGGTCAGCACCAGCAGTCCGATCAGCGGGATCGCCACTATCAGCGGGAACCACTGACTGGTCAGAAGCCACTTGCAGTGCTCGTAGAAGAAGCCGACGGACCAGAGGGGGTCGATCAGCGGGATGGCGGCCACCAACGCGGCCTCGTGCCAGAGGTAGACGCTGACAGCGCGTGCGTTGAGCAGGCTGATCAGGCCGTTCCAGCGTTCCAGCGGTCTGGGCCACTGTTCCCAGGAGGGACTGACGTGAAGAAGGATGGCGACGAAGCCGAACGACCACAGGGCCTGGGCTATCGGCCAGCTCTCGATGTCAGTGGGCACGGTCGGATCGACCGGTCGGGTCTGCAGGTACCACCAGCCGGCCACCATGATCAGCGGAGCGACGGACGGCACGACGTACTGCGGGATCTTCTTGAGCAGGCCCTCCTGGTGAGCCATGCCGAGGATCCAGCAGGAGCCGAATGTGGCGAAGTCGCTGACGGTCTCCCAGACCCGGCTGTAGATGAACTCCTGGTCGATGAAGAACGTGTTCATGACGATCGCCAGCGCGAGCGGCACGAACAGCGTCACCACCGGCATCCGTCGCAGCGCCCACAGCATCAACGGTGAGAGCAGGACGTACCAGAGGTACGCGCGCAGGTACCAGAGGGGGACGATGACCTGCACCGCCCAGCCCTGCCCCACGAGGTGGTCGAAACCGTTCAGCGACTCGGCGTACGGCGGAGTGCTCAGCGGCACGATCCAGAACAGCAGCTTGCCCCACCACCAGTCGGGATGCCCCTCGGCGTCGGGCCCCCAGCCGTCGGCGATCTCGAGGGTGAGCATGACCGCGCCGAACAGCCACATCGGTGGCAGCAGTCGGCGCAGGCGGCCCCGGATGACGCCCAGGGCGGGACGGCTGAGCGAGCGCGCCATCAGCGACCCGGCCAGCGCGAACATCACGCCCATCGACGGGAAGACGATGGGCAGCCAGAACCAGCCGAAGTTGTGGTAGAGCACCACGCGCACCAGCGCCAGCGCGCGCAGGAGGTCGAGGTAGCGGTCCCGGCCGCCCTTGCGCGGGGACGGTGCCGACGGCTCCGGCTCCGGCTCCTGTCGCAGAACGGCGGGGATGCGCAGCTGGACGGTGTCCTGGGCGCCCCCGAACCCGAAGGATGTGGTCATGGTCAGGCCTCCACGGGTGCGGCGGCGACCTCGCCGGTGCGCCGGAGCTTCTGCCAGCGCAGTTGGCCACCGGTCAGCGCCGTGATCGCGGACTGCAACAGGACGATGTACATCAGCTGCCGGTAGACCAGCTGCTGGATCGGCAGACTGATCAGATGCAGGGGCTTCTCGCCGTCGAGCCGGAAGGCGTACCAGGACAGCACGCCCTGGAGCAGGATGAAGCCGCCCCAGCTGGCGAGGGTGATCGGGGCGTCGGCGAACAGCACGCCGTACAGCAGGAACATGTCGACCAGCGGTGCGAGCAGCGGGGCGACCACGCCGAACAGCACGACGAGCGGCAGCCCGATCCTGCCGAAGCGCCCGGCCGGGCCGCGGGAGATCACGGCGCGCCGGTGCTTCCACATCGCCTGCATGCTGCCGTAGCTCCAGCGGTACCGCTGGGACCAGAGCTGCTGGAGGCTGGCGGGGGCCTCGGTCCAGGCGCGGGCGCGCTCGGCGTAGACGATCCGCCAGCCGTCGCAGAGCACCGCCATGGTGATGTCGGTGTCCTCGGCGAGGGTGTCGTCGCTCATCCCGCCGACCCGCCGCAGGGCCTCCTTGCGGAAGGCGCCGACCGCGCCGGGGATGGTCGGGATGACGTTGAGCATGTCGTACATCCGGCGGTCCAGGTTGTGGCCGAGGACGTACTCGATGTGCTGCCAGGCGCCGATCAGGCTCTCGCGGTTGCCGACCTTGGCGTTGCCCGCGACCGCGCCGATCCCCCGGTCGCCGAACGGCTGGACCAGCTCGCGCACCGTGGACGGCTCGAAGACGGTGTCGCCGTCCATCATCACGATGATGTCGTGCGACGCGGCCGCGATGCCGGTGTTGAGCGCGCTGGACTTGCCGCCGTTGACCTTGCGGATCAGCCGGACGAACGGCAGGGCCATCGCCTCGACGATGTCCGCCGTGCCGTCCGTGGAGCCGTCGTCGATGACGATCACCTCGATCGGATGGTCACTGGCGATCAGGGAGTTGAGGGTGTTCGCGATGCACTCGCGCTCGTTGTAGGCCGGGACGAGGACGGTGACCGGTTCGGTGACGGGTGGTCCCCACGCGTTCCGCCGCCGGGAGCGCCGGGCGTGGAGCGGCGCGAGGACGAGCATCAGCGCGAACCGGCCGAAGTTGAGGAAGCCGACGACGGCCAGCAGCGCGACCAGCACCGGCAGGGTGAGCACGGCGGCCTGGCTGGCCCAGATGTAGCACTTGCCCGCCCACAGCTGGTAGCCGTGGACCGGCACGGTGGCGTTGGTGGCACCGAGCGCCTCGGAGATGGTGGCGAAGCGGTACCCCTCGCCCTGCAGCTTCTCGATGATCCGCTCGAGCGCGGCGAGGGTCTCGGTGCGGTCGCCACCCGCGTCGTGCAGCAGGACCAGCTCGCCCGCGCCGGGCTTGCGCGGCATCGCCGCCTTGACGATCTCGTCGACGCCGGGACGCTTCCAGTCGTCGGTGTCGCGGTCGATGAACGCGGTGAGGTAGCCGTGCGCGCCCACGTACTTGATCACCGGGTAGTTCCAGTCGTCGAGCGCCGAGGCCTCGGAGGAGTACGGCGGGCGGAACAGGGCGCTGTGGACGCCCGCGACGCCGGCCAGCGCCAGCTGCGTCTGCGCGAGCTCCCAGCTGATCCGGGTGTGGGACTGGTAGACCAGGTCGGGGTGGGTGAAGGTGTGCACGCCGATCTCGTGGCCGCCCGCGACGATCTGCCGGATGAGTTCCGGGTTGCGCGTGGCCATCGCGCCGGTCACGAAGAAGTCCGCGCGGACGTCGTGATCCGCGAGCACCTTCAGGATCTTCGGGGTCCACTCCGGCGAAGGGCCGTCGTCGAAGCTGAGGACCACGGTGTGGTCGGGGACCCGATAGCTCACCGGGTTTTCGTTCTTGTCGCCGCGCGCGTCGATGATCGGACCGCCCTTGAGCAGGTTGCGCGGTACGGTCGTCTTGTCGACCGAGGTCGCGATCCGGGTGTCGTGGAACGCCTCGTTGGTGGCGAGGCCGCGCAGGACGAGGAGCGCGAGCAGGCAGGCCAGCAGGGACAGCGGCATGAAGAAGCGCAGCGGCGGCGCAGCCAGTCGGCGCGGCCTCAGCAGGGACTGCCGACGACGCTGGTGGCGGGACCGGGACAAGGGCGCTCCTGGAGATGGGTGGTGCGGACGATCAGGCACGCTCGGCCGGCCCGCAGGCGTTGCTCCGGGCGGCACGATGGTCGCGGCATGTCATGGAACTTCGCGACATTCGGCGCGATGGTCGAACTTTTCGGGTGGGAAGTCGCAGGCCGTGCCCTCTAGGGCCAGGAGGGTGACAACGGTCCCGTGGCGGGCAGGTACGAGGGCTTCGGCGGTATCCCCATCGCCGGGGCGTCCGACTGCATGCCGATCAGGCTGCTGGCCATGGCGGCCGCCAGGATCGCGCCGATCACGGAGACCGGCCAGCCGAAGCGCCGCGACAGGCGGCTGCGCAGGCCCGACTGGTCGACGAACACCGGTGCCGGTGCAGGCTCCTCGAAACGCGGTTCGGACACGCCGGGCTGTGCCGGGTGTGCCAGCCCGTGCCCGAGGGATGTGGTGACGTGGCGCATCTCTTGTGGCCTTTTTGTGCAGGGTGAGTAGTCCGCTGAAGCGTAGAGCGGACCGTAGCGCATGGCCTGAATCGGTTGGCGTGCGATATGTGCATTTGGCGTGATCTGATCAAGTGCCGTAACCGGATCGGTATGTCGGCGGGCGGTTTGCGACCCCTGGAAGGGCACGCTCCGACCGCGTCCGCTCGAGTGGTGAGCACGGGGCGGGGAGGCTTGAAACCTTCGCTAGGATGACCGCTCGATTCGTCTGATCAGCAATTGATCCTCATGCAACGGGCGTATTCGAATACCGCCTCTGCGCCCCCAAGGAGCCCGTGTGAGCCAGCCCCGCCGCACCCCTCGTCGCCGCGCGTGGACCGTGCTCACGCTGCCCGCCCTCCTGTGCGTACTCGCCGCGTGTTCCGCCGACCCCGCTTCCGGCGGGAGCGCCGACGCCGCCCCGCCCGCGCAGGACGCCTCGCCGACCCCGGCCGGACCGCCGGGAACCCTCTTCGACGACTTCCACTACAGCGGCGCCGACGACCCCTCACTCGCCGCCCACGGCTGGGAGATCCGTACCGGCGGAGGCGGGCCGGGGATCCAGGGCACCTGGCAGACCGCCGGTGCCGGCTTCCCCTCCGACCCGACCGCCCAGGGGGGCAGGGTCCTGAGGCTGCGGTCCTCCACCGACGGCACCGAGCAGGGCACCCGGCAGGTCGAGGTGCAGAGCACCGGCAAGAACTTCTTCACGGGGACCTTCGCCGCCCGGGTCCACCTCAGCGACAAGCCCACGCGCGGTCGCAACGGCGACCACGTCGTCCAGACCTTCTTCCCGATCTCCCCCTCGGACTCCTCCGAGAACTACAGCGAGCTCGACTTCGAGTACCTGCCGAACGGCGGCTGGGGCTCGGTGGGTCCGCGGCTCGACAACGTCAGCTGGTACAAGGCCGATCCGCCGGACCGGGTGAGCCACACGCTCAACCGGAGGCTCGAGGGCTGGCACACCATGGTGATCACCGCCATGGACGGAAAGGTCATCTACTCCCTGGACGGCAAGGTGCTGTTCACCAGCTCCGGGAAGTACGTCCCGCGCGACAAGATGGACATCCACTTCAGCAACTGGTTCGTCGACCTTCCCTTCGCCGGTGGTCCCCGCACCTGGGACGTGAAGGTCAACTGGGTCTACTACAAGGCCGACGAGGCCGTCTCCACGGCGGACGTCCAGAAGACGGTGGACGGCTTCTACAGCGCCGGAACCGACTACATCAACACCGTGCCGAAGTCCTGACCCCGTCCGGAGAGCACGTCTTCGACGTCCCCTTCCCAGCGGGTTCGCCTTCTCCTCACCTTCGTGCGGCGAGTGCCAGGTGCGGCGTCTGTCGGCGCCCTGACGAGCGCCTCCTAGGCGATGCCGGGCCACCGCACCACGACGCGGCAGTGGTTCTTGTCCATGACGTGTCCAGGCGAAAGCAGGTGGTCGGGCGTTCCGGCGGGGTGCACGGTGACGACCGGATCGGTGCTGCTGCCGCCGTCACCGCGAACGTCCCGGTCCCAGGACCTGATCACGGCCGACACCTTCTCGCCGAGGGCAGGGCCCTGATCGCCGAAGGCGTGGACGTGCCACTCCCATTCCCGCTCCTCTCGGATCTCGCTGTGCCGGGTCTGTACGTGGGTGAAGTAGGCCAGTGAGGCGTCGCCGAGAACGGCCGGGGCGTCCGCGCCGGTGGCGATCCGGACCACGGAGGTATCCCGGCCGTCGGCGGCGACCGCGAGACGGCAGAAGCCGGGCAGCGTCGTGGCCGCATACAGCTGCAACGACCCGAAGGAGAAGCCGGGCCCCATGGTGACGCCGGTGGCGATCTCGTACCGCCGCCCGCGCAGGGCATCCTCCAGCCCGTCGACGCTCCGAGCCGGTCCGTCCTCGAAGCGCAGTTGCAACTGACCGGCCAGAAGGCCGGCAACGGAGGCGGTGCGGGCGTGCGCGCCTCGGTCGGGCACGAACCCGCAATGGGTGAACCGCCGCGCCACCAGCACATCCCCCCGCCGATGGAAGGTGATCGCGCGCGTGTAACCCCCGAGCTCGAGCGGCAGCACGAGCCGACCGCCCTCGGCCAGCTGCTCCCTCCACGCCGCCGCGACGTCCCAGCAGTTGTAGGTGATCACGATCGCGTCGAACCCGCCGCGGGGTACGAGGTGGGCGGGCGCGCCGTGGGCGGCGTCGCCATGGACGACGGTGACGCGCCCGCTCCCGGCCTCCGCGGTGAACCGGTGGGCACGGCGCACCACGCACTCGTCGATGTCGCTCGTGACGACCCGCCCACCCGGACCGACGACATGGGCGAGCAGTTCGGCGTTGTACCCACCGGACCCCGCCTCCCACACCACCGCGCCGGGCTCCAGGCCGAGCCCCTCGATCATGTCCGCCTGCAGCCACGCCGCGGACACGGAACTCGTCGCCCGCCCGGAATCGTCGCGGCGGGTGACGAGGGCGACGTCCCCGGCGTCGTACGCCGCCCTGAGGTTCATCTCGGGGGCGAAGCGGTGCCGGGGCACCGACTCCAGCGCCTTCCGCACCGAAATCGACGGGGCCCACCCGCCGGCGACCACGGCCCTCGTCATGGCATGACGTCGGCGCACGGCCTCGGCCGCCTCGCCCGGCACCGGCGGCTGGACCGAGTGGACCGGGTACGCCGTCACCGGGGACAGGTCGGGGACGGTGCCGGGCCAGACAGCCTCCAACGCGTGCGCGGTCGGGGCGTGCACGTCGCCGACACAGGCCAGGGCGTGCAGGTCGAAGAACTCCCAGCGGAGGAACGGGTCCGGCCGAGGGCCGGCGAGGCACCCTGACCAGCGGGTGATGCGGACGACAACGGTGAGCCGAGGGACGTCGCCGGCGGCGTCGGCGAGCATCGTCACCACGTGGGCGTGGTCCACCTCGGCGACGAGCCCCGTCTTCGAGAAGAGTTCGCGCACCGCCGCCGCCTCGAACGCCTCCGGGCCGATCGACCCGCCGCCGGGAAGTTCCCACATGCCCCGGCGCGAGCGCCCGAGCAGGACCCGCCCGCAATGGTCGGTGACGACCGCGAGGGCGGTGGTCACCGCAGGCCCCGATGGCGGTCGGCACCGTTCCACCGACCTGGTCTCGGCATGGCACGGGCCGCGCAGGACCAGGACCGCGAGCCCGTCGGCGTCGAACCGCTCCGTGCGCTCCCAGGCTCCGGTCAGCAGACCGATCTCGTCCTCGTCGAGCGCGATGCCCCGCCGCTCCTCCGGGGTGTGCTCGCTCACCGGGGTGATGACGACGAGCGCGCCGTCGGGACGCAGCCGCTCGCCAAGGCTGTGAAGGACCCGCGTGCGGTCCGAGAGGAACGGCACCACCAGCCTCAGTACGACGAGGTCGTAGCCGTCCTCGTCCAGTTCCACCGGGTCGTCGCGCTCGATGTCCGTGCGGATCCAGCGCACCCGCGGGGCGTCCGGATGCTGTTGCTGGGCGCGGGTGATCGCGCTGTCTGCGAAGTCGACGGCGTCGACGGTGTAGTTGAGCGCGGCGAGGTGCAGCGACAGGTCGCCGGTTCCACAGCCCACGTCCAGCGCCCGCCCGCCGGCCTCCGGGGCGGGCACGTGCTCGGCCAGCAGCATCCGCTCCTTGTCCCCGAGCGGCCGGAATCCCCTGCCCTCGGCGTAGTGCTGGTTCCACTCCGTGCGAACGACGTACACCACTGGTCTCTCCTCATGTGACGGTGTCGAACGAGGTCCGGTGCCGGGTGCCGGGGAAGCCGGGCGGCGCGGCACCGCCGAGCGTGGGGACCGACGTCCACAGGGCTTCCACCTCACGCCGGTGGAACGTCCGGTTCTGGTGGACTTTCACGAACCACTCGACACCCGCCGCGCTACGCACCACCACCCCCGGCTGTTCTCCCTGGCGCACGACGCGTCCGCCCAGGAGGTGATGCGGCCGACGACACACTCGGTGAGGTCCCGCACCGCTCACTCGGGTTCCTGGCGGGGGGAGCCCGGCGCGGGCACGGGCCGGTGGCGGTCGAGGTGGGGGTCGTAGGCGATCGGGTCTTCGGGGTCCTGGAAGTGCAGCGCGACCGGGGCGCCGGCCCGGTAGGCGTCGAGACCGGCGCGACAGTAGGCGACCATCGGATCGGGCAGAGCGGTGAGCGGGAACCATCCGATCGCGTCGCACTTGTCGGGCTCCATGACCTGAGGTGTGCCCTGCCAGCGGCGGGTCTCGAAGAAGAACCCGACTCGCGCGTCCCCGCCCGGCGGCCGGTGGTGCACCGTGACGGCCGCCCGCACGTCGGCCGGAGCCACGACGAGGCCGGTCTCCTCCAGCGTCTCGCGTACGACGGCGGCGACGACGGTCTCCCGTTCGACGTGGCCCGACGGCGCGTGCCACAGGCCCGCCGCGTACACATCCCCCGCCCGCCGGGACAGCAACACCTCCGGGCCCTGTTCTCCCTCGCGCACGACGATCAGGTGCACGTCCACCGGTACGGTGTGCCGCCCGCCGCTCACGCGCGTCCTCCCGCACGCCGGGCGAGCAGCGCGGTGAGCTCCGCGTTCTCGCCAGGCGGTTCCAGCATGCGTCGGACTTGGGCTCCGTAGTGGGCGCGGCTCCTGTCGAATCGGGCGGGGAACCGGTGCTCGGTGATCCGACCGGACGGAAAGGCGGCGAGACCCTCCCCGTGGTCGCTCACGCGTCCCCCAGCAGGAGGCGCAGCGCGGCGGCATCAGCCAGCAGTTGTGTCTCGTCCTGGCGCCCGCCGCTGAGGCACTCCCACGGCAGCGGCCTGCCCGGTGCCGGATCGGCTTCCCCCGCGTACCGGGGGCAGACGTGGGTGTGCAGATGAGGCACGACGTTGCCGAGGGTGGAGTAGTTCATCTTCACCGGCTCGTAGAAGGCAGTGAGAGCTCTGCCGAGAGCGAGGGTGTCGCGCCAGTAGGCGGCGGCGTCGGCCTCGGTCAGGTCGGTGGGCTCGGCCACGTGCGGGTCACCACGGTGAATGAGCCCGCAGTAGCCCCGTACACGTCCGCTGCGCCACAGGTAGGCGTTGGCCACTTCACCCCGGCGGAGCAGGATGCCCCAGCCGATGTCGTCCGCGGTGTAGTCGTTCGCGCACATGGGGCAGCCGTCGCCCTCGCGGTGACGGAGGAAATCCTCGGGCCAGCGGGCCGCCGTGGCGGTGCCGTCGGCTCCGGGAAGAGGGTGCTGCTCCTGGGTCATGCGTCACTCCTGTCTGGGGTCCGGGGCCTCGGGACGGTGCCGGGGCACGCTCGCGACCCCCCTTCCGGTGGAGGGGTTCCGGGGCGGGCGGGGCGGTGGCGCTCCGCGGGGCCGGTCACGGCATCCGTTTCGGCGCGGTGGTGATCGGCGGCAGCGCCCAGTTCAGTGCCTTCGGCCCCACACCGGAAGTGACGTACTGGATCCCGCTGCCGTCGCCGAGGTCGACCTGGTACGTCTCCGGGCGGCCCGCCTCGATCCAGCGGTCGTGCAGGTCCTCGAGTTCGGCCCACACGTCGCGTCGCCCGTGGATGCGGACGGTGCCGTCACCGGGGCCGGCCACAGCCCAGGAGTCGTCCTCAGGCGCGACGATCGTCATCGACTCCGCCTGGAAGTCCCGGACCAGGCCCGGAGCGAGGTAGGCCGCGGCCAGCCAGAAGCCGTACACGTCGTTCGCGGGCGGCGTGAGCCGGGTGGGCCGCGCCGTGCCGGGGCAACCCGTGATCCGCGCGCGGTGGTCCAGCGCCGACAGCCACGGATAGCCCAGCATCGGCCGGTACCCGCGCGGCCTCCCTTGCAGCACGGCCTCGACCCGTCCGCGATCGGACCGGGTGACAAGGAGCTGTCCCGGCCAACTCGGCGTCCTGGTCGCGAGGGTGGTGAGCAGCCGCCCACCGGGTGCGAGCTGCTCCACCCAGGCCGGCGGGACCCAGGGCACGCCGATGCCGGAGTGAATCCGGTCGTACGGCGCCCGGGCTTCGTGTCCTTCGAGCGCGTCGCCCTCGATCACCACCGCGCCGACCCCGAGCCTGTCGAGGTTCCGCTGTGCGAAGGCCGCCATGTGTCCGTCCCGCTCGACGCCGGTCGCGAGTCCGGGGCCGGCGATGGTGGCGGCGAGCGCGAGGGAGACGCCGGGGCCGGGGCCGAGCTCCAGGTAGCGCCGGCCCGGGGCGAGGTCCAGGGCCTGGAGGCCTTCGACAGTGGCGGGGGTGTAGGTGGACATGGAGGTCATGTGTCCGCCGCTCACCGGCCCGCGACCGAGTCCGTCGACGGGTTCGCCGTCGCGCTGGAACAGGATCGACTCGTCGCTGTGGATCAGGTCGAGCCACTCCCGTTGATCGTCGGGATGGGAGCCGGCGAGGAGGCGCCAGTCGATCGGATCAGCACCCGGGCCGCTGACCCGGACGTAGGCGTGGGGGAGCAGCACCTCGCGGCGCACGCGGAGCAGGGCATCGCGCACCCGGGCGTCGGTCAGGACCCCTGCGGAGGTGAGACGTTCGACCATGGCGGCGCGCAGGCCGCTCGTCGCGACGGCTTGGTGGTCAGGGGGCATGGGTTCCGTCCTTCGCGTGCGAGGGAAGGGCCGCGGGCACGGCGGCCGTGGGGCGGCGGGTGGAGTCGGCCGGGCGAGAGGCCGGGACCGGGGAGATGACCGTCCGGGCGAGCATTGCCCCGTGTGCGATGCCGCAGCCCCCTTCCCGGTCGAACCCGGTCATCGCGACCACCCCAGCTCCGAGTACGTCCGGCCCTGCTGGATGCCGTCGATCACCGCTCGGGTGTAGGGGACGATCGGCTCGGGGAGGTCCTTGGCGTTCCACCACTGCCAGCGAACGCACTTGTCGGGCTCCCGCAGGGCGGGGACGCCTTCCCATCGGCGGGCGCGGAAGAACAGGCCGATGCGGGGCCGGTCGCCGGGCCGGTCGACCATGTGCACGATGTGGACGAGCTCCGTCTCCTCGGGGTCGATCACCAGCCCGGCCTCCTCGTAGGCCTCCCGCACGAGGCACGCGGTCGCCGCCTCCGACTCGCAGTGGCCCGCCAGCAGGTGCCAGGAGCCGCCCGCGTACGCCGAATCGGGATGCCGCAGGCCCAACAGGACCTGGCCGTCTCTCTCCAGGTAGAGGTGGACGCCCACCACGTTGAGGACCGTCCCGGCCGGTGCCTCCGTCGACACGACCCCGGCGACCGCCGCCGGACGGTCGGCGGGCGCGGGGTGCGCGGCGGCACGACGCTGATGTGGGGAACTGTCGCTGTTCGTCAACCCTCCCACCTCATGCTCGTACGAGCCGCGCGGGAGGCACCTACGGTGCGGAGGCAGGACGCTTCGACCACTCGGAGCCCGGGCGGGCAGGGCCCGGTGGTGGGAGGAGCCGGGGCGGTGGACGGCGGGAGCAAGGCGGCCTCCTCGAGCGATGGTTGCAGGGTGTCGTGAGGCTCAACGATCTGCCCGCTCCGTCGAACACATGTATTTCGGACACAGTGCGAACCCCATGAGTAGGCGTATGGGTGTTCGTGCCGTATGCATCGACCGCCTCCACGAGCGGGTCATGGCAGCAGCCGCGCATGGCTGAAACGCCGACACCGCCCGAAGGCCGTTCTCGCGAAGCCGTAAGCCCCGGATATCTCCGGCAGCGGGATGTCTGCCCCGGCCGAGGGAGCGAGGCCGCGGACCCGGACGGACGATGAAGGAGGAGCGGTGCCTTGCCGGATGAGGGGATCCGCCGTGACGCTGCAGCCCGAATCAGCACGTTTCCGGGGGGGATCCCACCCTGGAGAGGATCCGCGCGGCGGACACGACCGCATGCCTGGCGGCCGCAGGGCGTAGATCGCAGTGAGCAACGGCCTGACCCCAGGGCGCAAAAGCCGTACTCCGACTTCTGGTGCCAAGTCGATCGCCTGAGGCCCGAAGTCGTCGCCCCACGCCCCACGCCCGGCTGCGGGGCAACCGCCGATGCGGTGGGCAGGGCGCTCCACCCGCCGCATCGGCACCCTGTGCAGGGCGTTCGCGCTCTCAGTGCTCGCAGAGAGAGAATTCCCGTTCGTAGAGCTGCTCGTTGTGCTCGTCGACGAAGAACTTGCGCTCCTGCATGAGCTGTTCGCGGTAGTTCCTGGCCTGCTCAAGCGTCATGGTCGAGGTTGCGGACCAGGGTTGCTGCGGTGGCACGTCGGAGGTCGAGACGATCCTTTCCGACGGGTCGACCACGAAGAACGCGAGAATCTTGCGGTACCCCGGGCGCGTGGCGTCCGAGAGGCGGAATGAGCCGACGCGGTGCTGCAGGACGTTCGGGAACGCCAGGCAGCGGCCGGCAGGGGTCGATGCCGATCCCAACATCTGGTTCAACGCGTCTTCGTCCTCGAGCCCGTAGACCTCACGCATGCCGTTGTCGTCGTTCTGCTCGTATTCCGGGTCGTCTAGTGCCGCCCGGAAACTCAGCCGGCTTTCGGTGATGTTCTCGCTGTCCCAGTAGTAGATGCCGGTCGCGACGATCCGCTCGTTCAACATTCCCTCGACGTGCCAGGAACCCCCGGGGTACTCGGGCTTGTCCGGGGTGAGATGAATGGTGGCGAGCTTGACGATGACCTGGAGACCGCGGCCGCGCAGGTCGACTCGGGCGGATTCATCGGGCAACGCGGGCGTGGTGAAGGCAGGGGCGTCCGGTATGACCGGGCGGCGGTTCTCCCACCAGTCGTCCTGGGCCCGTTCCCATGCGCGGAGGGCCTCCGCGTAGGCCGCCTCGTCGCTGTAGTCGGATGTGTTCGGGTGCACCGGCTCCGAGTCGTACCACTCATAAGGATCGACCGGGATGCGAAGGGGGCGCGGATGGCGCAGATCGGTGAGGACGTTCTCCAGAAGTGGACGCATGCGCGCGAACAAGTCCGGGAGGACAGAAACCAGTTCGTGATGAGTCTCGGGGTGAACGTTGTTGACGTACGAACGGAAGGTGACATCGCCGTCATCACTGACGTCGACGTCTGTGGGCAGCCATTGGAACTTCTCCGAGAATTCGTATTTCGAGTAGCGGTCCGTGGGGTTCTGCCAAGCCCGTTCCGGTCCGCCGCTCACCTCTCTCACCAGGCAGAACAGGGAGGGATGCACCAGATCCAGTACCTGGCCGTCGGATCCGGGATGCCAGTCCAGCTCCGCTTCGGGGACCTCTTCCAGAACTCGTACCGCCTCGCGCAGCCGTGCCCTGAGCTTGTCGTCGATCAGGGTGTCCGACTGCCACACCCCGTCGACGGCGGACACCTCGACGCCGGTTCGTCCGTCCCGCAAGGTGGCGTAATGCGCGAGTTCGTCAAGCACGTACCGCACCTGTGCTTCAGTCAGACCTTGGGAGACCGCCTCTTCCCTCCACCTGGCGACGATGCCGGCGTCGTTCATCTTGTCGAACCACCCCGGCTTCGCCCGAATGTGGGAGCTGCACCGCATCATCTCGATTTCCCGCAGCGTTCGGGGTGTGGCGAACGATATGGAACGGGAAGTCTGAAAGGGCAGCGGGAAAGCAGGCAGGCCGGTCAATTCTCTTGGTCCTCCGAGTCGGTGTGCGATGGCGGGAAGGATACTTCAGCGGACCGACACCGCCGCGGGACCCTCATTCAGCACGAGCATCCCGCAGTGCCGTCACCGGGCAGGGATGGGCTGGGTGAGGTTCAGCGGGTTGCCGTCGGGGTCCTGGATGTGAGCGACGCGCTGTCCCCACGGCATGTCGTTGGGGCCGCTGCGGACCGAGCCGCCGAGGGCCGTTACCCGGCCGAGCGTCTCGTCGACGTCGTCGACACCGATGCTGAGCAGGATCCGCGGCGGCGCCCCGGTCTCCGAGCCGGGGTCGGCGACCAGGCCGAGGTCGGTGTCGCCGATGCGGAGACCGAGGTAGAAGGCCGGGCCTTCCTCCGGCACCCGAAAGATCTCCTCGGCGCCGAACAGTTGCATGTAGAAGCCACGGAGGGCGTCCTGGTCGGCTGTGACGATCACTGGCTGGATGGTGGACATGGCACTCCTGTGGAAAAGGGTCGCGTCACCGGGTAGACCGTCCGAGGACGGTGAACTCATCGGCATGCCTCTGGATCACCGCCCGTGACCCGGCACAAGCACCCCGAGTCGCGGTCGCATCACCTCCTGGCGCAGACGGCCCTGACCGGCCTCGACGCGGACGTGCTCGACGAGCCGTTTGCCGCCCTCGTCCACGACTTATCCGCGCACGCCGTCGAGTTCCACGGAAAGAACTCCCGGACCGAGGCGCAGCAGCGGTGGGCGCTCGGCGGGGTCCGTTGCCCGGTCGTCGACACGGAGCGCTCGCACAGCGCGTCGGGGGTGCTGTCCGGCGCGTACGAGACGGCCCAGTAGCCGCCTCGCCGCACCCCGCGCCGGGTGACAGGCCGGGCCCCCTCCGGCCTGCCACCCGAAACCGCCTACGATGACCGCCCATGAGCACGAATGACGACCGAAGACCCCTGGTCGACGGACGCTTCCGACTGATCTCCCGACTCGGCAGCGGCGGCATGGGCACCGTCTGGCGCGCCCGCGACATCGCCCTCGACCGCGACGTCGCCCTCAAGGAAGTGCGCCCGCCCGACCCAGCCGTCGAGGACGCGAACCCCGGATTCACCGCGCAGCTGCGCGAACGCGCCGTCCGCGAAGCCCGTGCCCTGGCCCGGCTGTCGAACCCGCACGTCGTGACGATCCACCACATCGTCGAGCCGCAGGACGGCTCGCACCCGTGGATCGTGATGGAGCTCGTCGAGGGCAGTTCCGTGTACGACCGGCTCGCTGCGGGCCCGATGCCCGTCCCCGAGGTGCTCGCCCTCGGCCGCCAGGTCCTCTCCGCACTGCGCGCCGCGCACGCCGCCGGCATCCAGCACCGCGACGTCAAACCCGCCAACGTCCTGCTCCGCCACGAAGGCGGGGCCGTGCTCACCGACTTCGGCATCGCCGCGTTCGACGGCGCCACCTCCCGGCTCACTTCCACCGGCGACCTGATCGGCTCGCCGGAGTTCATCGCCCCCGAGCGGGTCCGCGGCGAGGAGGGCAACCCGGCCTCCGACTTGTGGTCGCTCGGCATGCTCCTGTACGTGGCGGCCGAGGGCCACCACCCGCTGCGCCGCGCCACCGGCCTGGCGACCGTGGTCGCGGTGCTCGACGACCCGATCCCCGCGCCGGTGCGGTCCGGTGCGCTGGGTCCCGTACTGACCAGGCTCCTCGTCCGCGATCCGGCTCAGCGGCCGGACGGGGCGCTCCTGGACCGGCTGTTGGCGGAGGCGGAGGGGGGCGCGACCGCGGCTCCAGCTCCCGCCGCTGTTCCTTCTGCCCCCGTCGACGTCCCTGCCGCCCCCGGCCCGTACGCGCCGGCGCCCGCGCCGTACCCGCACCCCGCCTACGGCCCGCCCGCCGCGCCGGGCGCCGGCTTCGGCCCGCCGACGCTGCCCACCCCCGCGCCCTCGAGCCCGCGCAAGCGCGCCGCAGGCGTCGCCGTCGGCCTCGCGCTGGCGGCCGCCGCGGTGATCGGCGTCGTGAATCTGTTCCCCGACGGCGACGACGGCAGCGGCGGGACCTCCGGGGCGAAGGGCGGTGTCTCGCCGACCGGCGCCGTACGCACCCCCGGCCAGGGCTCGGGCACGGTCCCTTCCGCCTCCGCGTCCGAGGTCCGCGGCAGCCTCCTCACCACCGCCAACGTCCGTGCCGTCATCGCGGAGTTCCGCCGGGCGAGCGGCACCACGACGATCAAGGACCTGACGGTCTATGAGGAGTACGCCCTGGCGAACATCCCGACCCGGCCCGGCGCGAAGACCTACGACGCGTACGAGTACCGGGCCGGCGTGGCCAGGAAGACCGGCCCCGGCGGCACCATCGGCGCCGACGACGCCGACGAGCAGCCCTTCGACGTGTCCGCCATGCCCTGGGACAGCCTCCCCGCGCTGATGAAGCGCGGCGAACGCGACCTCAAGGTGGACGACCCCACGATGCGCTACGTCATCGTCGACCGCTGGACCTTCAACGACGACCGCCCGACACTGCGCTTCTACCTCAGCAACGACTACAGGGCCAGCGGCTATCTCGCTGCCGACGCCTCCGGCAAGGTCGTGTCGACTCTCCCCGCCTCCTGAGGTCACCGCCTTTGCGGATCGTAGCCGTCCGTAAGGGCTCCTACGGTCGGAGCATGCCGCAGACACACAGACGGAGAGACTTCCGGGCCGATCTGGATGAGCGCGGCGGCCGGGGTGTCGAGGGCGACCAGGGCGTCGTCGGCGGCTACCGCGGTCAAGCCGGGACCGGCCGTGGCGTCCGCGAGCTCGCGCGCCGGCCTCCGGCCGGGGACGGGCGCCGGACCCGTGTCGTACCTCTGTGGTACTCATGCCCCATGCTCCGGTTCCGCGACTTCAATCTCAAGCTGCTCGTCATCGAGGAGCTCATGTACGGCCCCGATCCGCTCCTCCCGGTCTACGACCTGCCCGCGCAGCTGGCCGAACGGGGCATCGGCGACCCCGCGTCCTACGTCCTGGAGAACGGCCTCCACACGGAGGTGCTGCCGGAGGCCCGGGACCATTTCGAGGCCCTGGAGATCCCGGCCGAACTGCTCGCCCGGGTGGAAGAGCTGTGCTTCGACGCCGGAGCGGTCGTCTTCCGGCACTGCGCCCCCGCCTGGGACGGCGAGGACGATCTGTTCGACGTCCACTCGCTCGACGATCTCGCGCTGCTGCCCAACCTGCGGGAGGTCACGTTCGTGGAGGACGGCGTTCTGGCCGTGCCGGACGCGGCAGAGGTCTTCGCCGCGCGGGGCATTGACACCGACTGACCGGCCCGCTGCTCCACCACGGCCCGGTCCAGGTCTTCGACCGTGCGCTCGACGGTGCCGGCCCCGCGGGACCGGCGGTGGTTGCGGTAGAGGCAGGAGGCCGGCTCCCGGCAGCGGTCGCCTGTTGACCGGGTGGTGGTCGGTCTGCCTGGGGAAGTGCCGGAGGTTACCCGTAAGGCCCGGCGCTACCTTCTACTCAGCAAGAACCCGGCGGTCCGTACACACCGGCCAGCTCAACCGCCAGACGTGCGAGCCGCTCCCTTGCCTCCGGCGGGTCCAGCACCTCGATGCGTGCCCCCAGCCCGGCCAGCTGTGCCGCGACGACCTCCGGCGTCGGCCCGTCGACCCGTATCTCCGTCCACCCGTCGGGAAGCGTCGGGCCGACGTGCAGGCGTCCGTCGAACAGCCGCTCCAGGATCGCCATGGCATCCGGCTCGGCGCGGGCCCGAACCGTCGCCGCGTACAGCCGCTCTTCCAAGCGCGCGGCGAACGAACGCCAGACCGTGGGAAGGTCGAAGCCGGGCGGCCGTACGACGGGCTCGCCGGTTGCCTCGACCGAGACGACCCGGCTGAGCCGAAAGGTCCGCAAGCCTTGCTCCGTCTCGGCGACGAGGTAGTCTCGACCGGCCTTGGCCACGAGCCCGAGCGGATGGACGGTTCGCACGCCGACGGGCTTGCCGGGCCCGGCGTACCCAAGCCGCGCCGCCGACCAGCGACCAGCCGCCGCCGCGGCCACGCTGCGAGTAGACGGGGATCCCCGCGGTGGCCAGGGCCTCCAGGTCGCGGCGTGCGGTCCTCGGCGACACCTCGAGTTCGGCGGCGACCTCGGCCACGGTCACACGGGTGCGCGTTTGGAGGAACAGCAGGGTTGCCACCAGGCGATCGGCTCTCACACCGACCATTCTCTTCCGGAAACTGGCCAGGAGATGACCTGTTCGGCTTCCAGAATGGGGTCATGACGCACAGCGAGAACACCCCGCGCTCCCATGTCACCCCCGACCCCATCGACGACCCTCGCCAGAGCCTGTTGAAGGCGATCGCGCTGGCCGGACACACCGTCGCCGCAGTCCGGCCCGAGCAGTTCGACGGGCCCACGCCCTGTACCGAATTCACCGTCCGGCGGCTGGCCGAGCACCTCGTCGCCGTCCTGCGCCGGATCGCCCTCGCTGGACGCGGCGGCGACGTGACGAGTCTCCCCACGGTCGCCGACGACCTCGCGGACACCGAATGGCGAGAGGCGTGGGACGCCGCGGTGCGTGAAGTCGAGGCAGCGTGGGCGGATCCCGCGATCCTGGGCCGGACACTGACACTGCCGTTCGGTAGCCTTCCGGGTGCCGCCGCCGCAGCCGTCTGGACCTCTGAATTCACCGTGCACACCTGGGACATGGCCACCGCGACCGGACAGCTCCCCGACTGGGACCCCGAACTCGTGGCGATCTCGTACGCCGCCATGAGGCGCGGGCTGCCCACCGGGCCGCGCGACGGTGCGCCGTTCGGCGCCGCGGTGGACGTCGACGCGCACGCCCCGGCCATCGACCGCCTCGTGGCGTGGTGCGGACGCAAGCCGTGAACAGCATCCGAGAACAGCGTGGGCGGCCCCATGGAGGGAGCCACGATGCTGACCTGAATCCCTGCCGGGCCGCCCCCCCGGCGGGGACGAGGAGACCGGTCTCGTTCCTGCCGGCACAGGTACGCATCGGCCGGTCCACGCCGAACAGCTGCTTCTCGTCCCGGCCCGCCTGGGACGACCTGGGCCGCCGAATTCACCGTAGGTGAGCCCAGAGAACCACGGAGACAGGCACCAGGACGATTCTGGGCACGAGCACACCGTCCTGGCTGCCGAGGCTCATCCATGCCCCCCGTCCAACGCGGAAGCGCGAGCCTTTGCAACGCCGTCATGCCCCGTGCCACCGGACTCACGAGCGAACACCGTGGGTCGCGCCCCGACCGCGCTGTGTGGTGGCCGTCCGGACCGGACCGAGAGCAACTGCAGTCGCGACCGCGCCGAAGGATGATAGGACCATGGAAGGGCTACCTTTCACTCCTCGCGCCGGGGCGGACGAAGACGGGGACCTCGGTCCGCCTCCGGCCGCTTTCGCCCTGATCGCCGCGGACGGAGTGCTCGTCGGGTGGAGTCGTGAGGCCGAGGCACTACTGGGATATCCCGCTTCGCAGGTACTGGGACACCCCGCGGCGGACCTGCTCATCACTCCGCACGCCGATCGCGACGGACCGGAAGAGCGGCGACCGGACCAGCAGCCGCTGTTCGGTGAAGCACGCAGTGCCGTCGTGGACGTGCGCCACCGCAGCGGACACACCGTACGCGTGGCAGTGACTCTGCGTCCCCTGACCACCGCCCCCGACGGGGATCCAACCGGCCGGGCCCCCACCGCCGTCCTCATGGCGGCCGAGCTGGAGGAGCTTCGCTGGTGGGAGACCCGCCAGGCGATGCTGCAGGGGCTCGTGACCCAGTCGCCCGTGACACTGACCATCTACGGCCCCGGCGCGCGCCTCCTGTGGGCCAACGCATCCAGCATCCGAGAGCTCGGCGGCGACCTCACGGCATCGCTGGGACGCTCCATGACCGAACTCTTCCCCGGCGATGTCCTCACCACCGAGCATCTGGCGCCGCCCGAGGACTTCGTCCAACAGATCCTCGAGAGCGGTGAGCCGGTCATCGACGTGCATTTCCGAGGGCGCGCCCCGGCCGACCCGCGGCGTGAGCGCGTCTGGTCCTCCTCCTATTTCCGCCTGCTGGACGGCAGGGGAGAGCCGGTGGGCGTGTGCGAACAGTCCATTGACGTCACCGACCACTACCGTGCGCAGCAGCGCCTCGCGCTCCTCGCGGAGGCCGGTGCACGGATCGGGGCGACGCTCGACCCGTCCGGAACGGCAGCCGAGCTCGCCAAGATCGCCGTGCCGCAGTACGCCGACACCGTGCTGGTCGACGTGGCGGCAGAAGTGCTCGAGGGAGAGGAACCGAAGCCCGTCACGACATGGGACCTGGTACGCGTGGCCGATTCCGGCGGAGAACCCTCCCGGTTGGGCGAGCGGGTCGCGTACGCCGCCGGATCGCCGCAGGTCGAGAGCCTGGCAGGGGGCCGCGCGACCGCGGACGCCGTGGTCGCGCCGACACGACTGTGCGTCCCGCTGATCGTGCGGGGGACGCCGTTGGGCCTTGTCACCTTCGTGCGGGGCGACGACTCGGAACCCTTCGACGACGGCGATCGGGAGGTGGCAGAGGAGCTGGCGTCGCGGACTGCTGTGTGCATCGACAACGCCCGGCGGTACCGACGAGAGCGCACCGCCGCGTTCATGCTCCAGCGCAGTCTGCTGCCACGATCGCTGCCCGAGCTGAGCGCGGTCGAGGCGGCGAGCCGCTACCTGCCCGCCGACAGCCACCTCGGTGCCGGCGGCGACTGGTTCGATGTCATTCCGCTGTCCGGCGCACGTGTCGGACTCGTCGTGGGGGACGTTGTCGGCCACGGGCTGGGAGCCGCTGCCACGATGGGGCGCCTGCGCGCGATGGTGCGCACCCTGGCCGAGCTGGACCTCGCGCCCGACGAACTCCTGGCCCGGCTGAACGATCAAGTCGGCAAGGACGCGTCGGACCAGCACGTGAAGGGCTCGGACGACAGTGGCGCCGTCGGGGCGACGTGCGTCTACGGGATCTACGATCCGGCTTCCGAAACGAGCACCTGGGCGGCGGCGGGACACCTGCCGCCGGCTGTGGTGCAGCCGCACGGCCCCGTCGGCTTCCTTCCTCTGCCACCGGGGCCTCCCCTGGGCGTGGGACGGCTTCCGTACGAGCACGCGGAAGTGGCACTCGCCGCAGGAAGCCTCGTCGTCCTGTTCACCGACGGCCTCGCGGAGGCCCGGGGGCAAGGCGTCGACGTGGGGTTGGGCCGCTTGGCGGCTGTACTCGGGGAGCAGCGAGGATCGTCGTGCGACCTGTTGTGCGCCCAGATCGTCGCGGAGCTGGTGTCGGATCGTGTGCGGGACGACGCGACGCTCCTTGTCGTGCGCACCCGTGCGCTGGACGCACGCCAGGTGGCGGCCTGGGAGTTGCCTTCGGACCCCGCGCTCGTCGCTCGCGCACGTTCGGTGGCTGCGGAACAGCTTGGACGGTGGGGACTGGACGATCTGGCCTTCACCACGGAACTGGTGGTCAGTGAACTGGTCACCAACGCGATCCGTCACGCCTCCGGCCCGATCGGTCTGCGCTTGATCCGGGACCGTTCTCTCATTTGTGAGGTCTCCGACTCGCAGCACACCTCACCGCATGCCCGTTACGCCGGCAACGACGAGGAGGGCGGGCGGGGACTGTTCATGGTCGCCCAGCTCACCGAGCACTGGGGTACGCGTTACCTGCCGACAGGCAAGACGATCTGGGCGGAACAGGCCCTGCCCGTGCCTTGATGTCCCCGCCCGCCCGCCGGTGGAGGAGTTCGAGGCATTCCAGGCCGTCGCCCCGGAAGGCGGCGAAGGCCCAGCCGGTGAGGGTCTCCAGGGTTCGTGGGGCGACACCTCGCCCACTGGCATGGGTCACGGCGTGTGCAGGCGTACGGCCAAGGCGGCGATGTCGTCGTCGAGACTGCCCCTGCTGTGACGGAGGAGTTCGTGGTGCAGAGCCGTGAGCAGATCACGGGGAGGCGTGGCGGGCTGTCGGCGCATCCATGCTGTCAACGGGAAGAACTCACCGTCCCGGGCACGGGTTTCGGCGATCCCGTCCGTGTAGAGGAGGAGAAGCTCGCCGGGAGCGAAGTCGAAGGAGTCCGCACGGTATTGGTCACCGATCAATTCCGCGAGGCTGAGCAGGGGCGATGGGACGGTCGGCTCGAGGGTGCGCACGTTCTTGGAGGTGTGGATCAAGGGCGGTGGGTGTCCGCAGTTGACGATGGTGATGTGGCTGCCTTGATGCGGGATCTCGACGAGCAGCGCTGTGGCGAAGCGTTCCATCGGTGCCTCGGGTGGATGGGCGGCGTTGTGCCGGGCACAGCTGGCGTCGAGCCTGCGGGCGACGTCGGCCAAGGAGGCCTCGCCGTGAGCCGCCTCCCGAAATGCGTTGACGATCGCCGCGGCCGCCCCTACTGCCGGCAGGCCCTTGCCCCGCACGTCTCCGATGAGCAGCCGTACGCCGTACGCGGTGTCGACGACCTCGTAGAAGTCCCCGCCGATGCGGGCTTCCGCGGCGGCCGCGAGGTACAGCGACTCGATCTCGACGTTCCGGAAACGGTGCGGCAGGGGCCGCAGCACCACCTGCTGGGCCGCGTCGGCGACGAGCCGTACCTGAATGAGCGTGCGCTCCCTTTGAAGCCGGACATGGCTTCCGTATGCGGCGGCCACGGTCACCGCGACGATCCCCCCACACGTCCACCACGTCCCGAGACCGGGGAAGACCAGGCTGAGGCCGATCATCAGAATGAGGCAGACGGTCCCGAGGAGGACGGTCGGGAGGACCGGCCACATGGCGGCGGCCAGAGCCGGCGCCGCGGGCAGGAGGCGGCTGAAGGCCATTTCCGGCGGAGTGGCGTAGGCCAGGCCGGCGATGACGACGGTCAGAATCACCGGCGACAGCCGCACGAGCCTGCCGTAGCCGTAGCTCCGACGGAGCGGCCGTCCGGACTCGATCATGAATCCCAGACTATCCGCGAGGGGCCCGCTCAGCGACGTGACGAGTGTGCTCCGCGTGGGACAGAGCACGCCTGCCCGCTCACGAGGGCGCGACCCCAGTCGTGCGGCTCGCCGGCGGGACCCCCTTCTTGCCGGCTCCGGCGGCGTGCTGGTGGACGCGGACGTATGCCTGCTCAGGCCGTCTGGGCGCTCACCCGGCCGCGGAAAGGCCTGGCCGAGCGCCGACAGCCTGCCGCCCCGGGTCAGGGGGGGCGGCCCGAGCAGGGCGAGTGGACTCGGCCGCCCGCGCCACCCCTGGTCGAAGCCGAGGTTGTGCGGGTGTGCGAGCCGTTCGCCGCCGGTGATGTCGACCGCGCCGAGCACCCGACCGGTGTGCGGGTCGTGCACGGGTCCGCGGCACAGGTCCAGGCCCGCACGGGATGCCGGAAGTGCTCCGCGGCGACCTGCACCGGGCGGACGAGGGCGAGGGCGGTGCCCGGCGCGTTCGTGCCGGCCGCCGCCTCCGGCCAGCGAGCCCCCGCCACGAAGGTCACCCCCGCGGGCCTTGCGCGGGGCGCCCGGATGCCCCGCGACCCGCGGCATCCGCCCCGAGGCGCCGCAGACCGCGAGGAGATGCTCCCGTCCGTCGCGTACGCGCCTGGGCGTACCTCCTCGCCCGTGCCCGTGTTCGTGCGCGGGTAGGCGGGCGGGTGTGGTGCGGGCCGTGGGCCCGGAGGCCGCCGACAACTTCCCCATACCCGCGCATATGCCCCTGTCCGGGACCGGAGCGCGACCCCTCCCGTAGAGTGGGGCCCGGGCCGTGACTGGCGCTTGAGGTGGATCACCACCGGGGAGCGGCCCGGCGGAGCGTGCCCTGGTGGCACGGCCGTGCCGATGCCGTGCGCCTGGGCGAACCACCGGTCAGAGACGACGCCCAGGAGTTGCCATGTCCACCAGCACCGCCACCCTCATGGACGGTACGGCCCTCGCCCGCCGCACCGTCGAGGAGACCGCCGCGCGAGCCTCCGAGATCACGCGCCGCACCGGCGTCACGCCGTGCCTCGCGACCGTCCTGGTCGGCGCGGACCCGGCCTCCGTCACGTACGTGAAGATGAAGCAGAACCGCTGTGCGAAGGCCGGGATCCGCTCCAAGCACGTCGAGCTGCCCGCCGCCACGACGACCCAGGAGCTCGTCGCCGCCATCACGGCCCTCTCCGAGGACCCCGAGGTCCACGGCATCCTGCTCCAGCACCCCGTCGGCCCGCACATCGACGAGCGCGCCGCCTTCGAGGCCATCGCCCCCGAGAAGGACGTCGACGGCGTCACCATGGCGTCGTTCGCCGCCATGGGCTTCGGCCTGCCCGGCTTCGTCTCCTGTACGCCCGGTGGCATCATGCGCCTCCTCGACGCGTACGACGTCGAACTCAGCGGCAAGCGCGCGGTCGTCGTCGGCCGCAGCGCCATCCTGGGCAAGCCGGCAGGTCTGCTCCTCCTCGGCCGCGACGCCACCGTCACCTACTGCCACTCCCGCACCCAGGACCTCTCCTCGGTCGTCCGCGAGGCCGACGTCCTCGTCGCCGCCGTCGGCAAGCCGAACTTCATCAAGGGTGAGGACATCAAGCCGGGCGCCGTCGTCATCGACGCCGGCTACAACCCAGGGAACATCGGTGACGTCGACTTCGCCTCGGCCGCCGAGCGCGCCTCCCTCATCACCCCGGTCCCCGGCGGTGTCGGCCCCATGACCATCGCCGTGCTCCTCGCCCAGACGGTCGAGGGCGCGGAGCGCCAGCTCGGCCTGTAGGCGGCTGTGATCAGGCGGCGGCGGTGACGGGGGAGCGGCGGTGGCGACGGGGCGTGCGGTCGGCGATCGTCACGATTCTGTACGGGTCGGGTCCCGCAGCCGGTGAACGCCGGACGCGCCGCCGCGGACCGGAGAACCTGGTCCCTGTGTCCCATCCGCCGACCCCCACCACCACACCTCGCTCGGCCGACCCCGGCGTGGTCGAGCCCCTCGCGAACGACCCCCTCGGGGGCGAGCGCCGCGCGGCCGGCGGCACGTCCGCCTGGTCGGCCCCGTCCGTACGGTGTGGCGCGTCCCGGTCGGGGCCGGCGGCGCGGCGTGCCCGGTGGTTCGGCGTACCGCTCGTGCCGCTGCTCACGGCCACCCTCGTGGCCGGCGCCTTCCTGACCACCCGGGGCGGCGCGGAAGGCGCCGGACTCGCCGACGGCCGACCGGGCGGGGACCCGGCCGGCGCGCCGTCCCCCGTCGTCACCCTCGCGACGGGACCGGCGGCTCCCACCCCGACGGACGGGCCGGGGGCGGCCGGGACGCCGAGCGTCAGAAGGCCCACGGGCAGCTCCACCACGAGTGGCAGACCGACCGGTGCGGCGCCCGAAGACCGCCCTGGGCGGCCGCTGGGCAGCACGTCAGCGGCGCCGTCCCGGACCGCGAGCGACGACCCCGCGAACAGCCCCCGCCCCGCCGGCGACGACCGCTCCCCGAGCGGCCCCGTCCCTGAGCGGCCTGTCTCGTACGAGGCGCTGCGTACCGGCGACTGCTTCGACGTCGACCGCGACACGCCCGGGACGGCCCTCCGGCGGCGCTGCGACACACCGCACTACGCCGAGGTCGTCGTCCAGCCCCGCCTGGTCGGCGCTTTCGCCACCGACGCGGCGGTACGGGAGGCCGCCACCGTGCTCTGCCGCGAACCGCTCCGCCGCAAAGCCGCCCGGCAGCCGCTCGGCACGCGCTGGACGACCTTCGTCCAGTACCCGTACCGGACGAGTCACCTCCTCGGAGCGGATATCGTCACCTGCAGCCTGGCCGCCACCGGCGGCACGCTCAGTCACCCGCTCCGGTAGTGCCGACGGCGAACGCCGCCGCCAGGGCCGCCGCCGGATCATGGTCCGGCGGGCCCGCCGGGGCCCAGCGTGCCCCCGCCTTCAGGTACGGCCACCAGCGCCCGTCCTCGCCGAGCCGCAGCTGCGCGTCCGCGCCCACCACCGTCCACCGCGCGCCGCCCGCCCGCCGCAGCACCGGCCGCTCGTCGTCCGCCCATGCCTCGGCCAGCCGGGCCCCGGCCCGGTCCAGTGCCTCCGCGTCGGGCGTCCACTCCTCGTCCAGTACGGAGAGGGCGGCGACGCCCCCGAAGCGCCACGCGCGCGTGGCGAGGTCCAGCTCCACTCGCGACCTCCCCGAACCGGAGGCGAGCCGCGCCGCGATCCAGGGAGCGGGAGCGCCCACCGCGAGCCGGACCGCGTCCTGAGCGGCCGTCAGACGGGGCCAGGCCGGACCGGTCGCGCCCGCGCCGCCCGTCAACTCCCCGAGCAGCCGGTGTGCGCGGGCCGCCGCGTCGGCCGCCAGGAACTCCAGAGCGGCCGGGTCCACCCCCGGCTCCGGCGGGGTGTCCGTGTCCAGGGAGGGTGACCGGCCGGGCGCGGCCGGGGCGACCGGAGGCATCGGCAGTGGTGGCAAGAGGAACCCCGCCGCGAACACCTCCTCGGCCGGCACGCCGGGCATTCCGCCGTCCCCGTCGGGGCCGTCACCCGGCGTGCCGGCCGTTTCATCAGCGCCCCGCGCGGCCGGCGCGGCGGCCCGTGAGGCGCTGCGCGCCTGCAGCTGGTCGAGGAGGGTCCGCTCGCCACGTCCCCGCATCAGGAGGAGCACGAAGGGGTCCTCGTCCAGGAGGCGGGCGACCTGGTAGCAGAGCGCCGCCGTGTGCGGACAGTGGTCCCAGGCCTCGCAGTCGCACTCCGCGTCCAGATCCCCGATGCCCGGCAGCAGGTCGAGCCCCGCCGCCGCCGCGTCCTCCACCAGGTGCGGCGGCATCTCGCGATCGAGGAGCGCGGCGATGTGGCCCGCGCTGTCCACTGCGAGGTCGAGGAGTCGCTCCCACTGCTCCTCCGAGAACTCCCGCACCAGCACGTCCCCGCGGTACGCCGTGCCGTCACGGTCCTTGACCATCGCGGTGATCCGGCCGGGTCGCACCGAGACGGCGCCCACCGCCCCCGCGCGCGCGTGCCGACGGCCCGCCTTGAGCTGCTGCCCGTCGAGCGCGGTGTCCTCCAGGGCCTTCAGCCACACCCGTCCCCACCACGTGCGGGTGAACCCGCCGCCACTCACCGGCGGCAGCGCCTCGAACGTCCGCTCGTCGTCCCCGTACGCGTGGCCTCGCCCGTGACCGTACTCGTCCCCGTGCTCGCGTCCCTGTCCGTACCCGCTCATCGTCCGTCCCCTCGCAGTCGCACCAGCTCCGCCAGTTCGGCATCGGTCAGTTCGGTCAGCTCCGGCGGGGTGTCCCCGCCCGACCCGAGGACGGATTCCGCCAGCTCGCGCTTGCGCTCGAGCATCGCGGCGATCCGGTCCTCGATCGTGCCCTCGGCGATCAGCCGGTGGACCTGCACCGGCCTGTCCTGGCCGATCCGGTACGCACGGTCGGTGGCCTGTGCCTCCACGGCCGGGTTCCACCAGCGGTCGTAGTGCACGACGTGTTCGGCGCGGGTCAGGTTGAGCCCTGTCCCGGCGGCCTTCAGGGAGAGGAGGAAGACCGGAACGTCCCCGTTCTGGAAGCGGGCGACCATCGCCTCGCGCTCGGCGACCGGTGTGCCGCCGTGCAGGAACTGGGTCCGCACGCCGCGTGCCGAGAGATGAGCCTCCAGGAGCCGGGCCATCCCCACGTACTGGGTGAAGACCAGGGTGCAGGCGCCCTCGGCGAGGATGGTGTCGAGAAGCTCGTCCAGCAGCTCCAGCTTGCCCGAACGGCCCTCGATCCTCGGCCGCTCCTCCTTGAGGAACTGGGCGGGGTGGTTGCAGATCTGCTTGAGGCCCGTCAGGAGCTTCACGACGAGACCCCGGCGCTCCATGCCGTCGGCCTCGGCGATCGCCGCGAGGGTCTCCCGCACCACCGCCTCGTACAGACCGGTCTGCTCGGGCGTCAGGGAGACGGTCCGGTCGGTCTCGGTCTTCGGCGGCAGCTCGGGGGCGATGCCGGGGTCGGACTTGCGCCGGCGCAGCAGGAAGGGGCGCACGAGCGCGGCGAGCCGCTCGGCGGCGGCCGGGTCCTGCCCGCCCTCGACGGCGGCGGCGAACCGGGTGCGGAACGCGCCCAGACCGCCGAGCAGCCCCGGGGTGGTCCAGTCGAGGATGGCCCACAGTTCGGAGAGGTTGTTCTCCACCGGTGTCCCGGACAGCGCCACGCGCGCGCGTGCCCCGATGGTCCGCAACTGCCGGGCCGTCGCGGAGTACGGGTTCTTGACGTGCTGTGCCTCGTCCGCGACGACGAGCCCCCAGTTCCGGGCGGCGAGCCGCTCGGCGTCCAGCCGCATGGTGCCGTACGTGGTGAGCACGAAGCCGCCGTCGGTGAGTTCCTCCAGATCACGTGTCGCGCCGTGGAAGCGGCGCACCGGCGTGCCGGGCGCGAACTTCTCGATCTCCCGCTGCCAGTTGCCCATCAGCGAGGTCGGGCAGACGACGAGGGTCGGTCCGGCGGAGGCCGGGTCGGTCTGCCGGTGCAGATGCAGGGCGATGACCGTGATCGTCTTGCCGAGGCCCATGTCGTCGGCGAGGCAGCCGCCGAGGCCGAGCGAGGTCATCCGGTGCAGCCAGTCGAGTCCGCGCAGCTGGTAGTCGCGCAGGGTCGCGGCGAGCGCGGGGGGCTGCGCGATCTCGGGCCGCCCGCCCTCGGGCTCGGCGAGCCGCTCCCGCAGCCGTTCCAGCCAGCCCGACGCGGCCACCTCGACAGGGCGACCGTCGACCTCGGTCGTGCCGGTGAGGACGGCCGAGAGGGCGTCCACCGGTGTGACCTTGCGGTCCCGTTGGGACCGGGCCCGGCGCACCTCGGCAGGGTCGACGAGGACCCAGCGGTCGCGCAGCCGTACGAGAGGCCGTCCGGCTTCGGCGAGCCGGTCCAGCTCGGCCCGGGTCAGCTCGTCGTCACCGACGGCGAAGCGCCAGTTGAAGGCGAGGAGGGAGTCCGCGGCGAGGAAGGAGGGCAGCGCGGAGGCGCGGGCGGCCCCGGCGGGATCAGAGGCGTCGGGGCGGACGCCCTCGTGGAGTCCGGAGATCCCCGCTTCGGCACCAACCTCCCCTCCGGCCCCTTCATCAGCTCCTGCCGGGCCGATCACCGCGCGGGCCGTGAGCCGGTCGGCGAGTTCGCGCGGCCAGTGGACCTGAACGCCCGACGCCGCGAGGGCCTCGGCCGCCGGGCCAAGGAGCTCCGCGACCTCCTCGTCGGCGAGTTCGACGGTGTCCGGTACGGCCGCCGACAGAAGCGGGGACAGCGGCGGCCAGGCACGGGCGGCACGCCGGAGGGCGAGGAGGGCGTCCATCCGGGCCCGGGGGCCGAACGCGGCCCCCGCCCGGCCGGAGCCCGCCCACACCTCCGCGGCGTCCGCGACCAGGGCCGGGTCGGCGACCCCGTGCAGCTGGAGCACTGCCCGGAAGGCGGGTGCCTCCCGCGATTCGGTGGTGAAGCCGGGCAGTTCGAGCCGGATCGAGAGCCGGACGCCCGCGTCGTGCACCGCCGCCACGTCGGCGGCCCACGCCCGCTGTTCGGGAACGGTCTGCGGCGCGTCGGCCGCGAACGCGGGCCCGCCTGCCGCGAGCGGGGCGGCCGGGGTACGGGGCAGTGTGTCGGCCACCGCGTCGGCGAAGGCCCGGAGCAGCGCCTCGGGCTCGGGCAGCATCAAGGGCTCGTCACCGGACGCGGGTGCGCCGTCGGCCGGGTGCCTCTGGACGGGCAGGGGCACGGCGTGCGCGGCAGGCGGCATCGACGCGGCGAGGGTGCGGAGTTCGGCCAGTTCCTGGGAGCCGAGCGGCCCGGCGTGCCACGCGTCGTGGTCGCCGGCAGTGACGCCGGGGAGCAGGAGACCGCGTGCGACGAGGTCCAGGGCGAAGAGGGACGCGGCGCCCCAGAAGGCGGTCGCGGGGGAGGCGGCGTCCGAGAACCGGGCACGGGCGAGGAACGGCAGGGCGTCCCGTACGGAGAGGGTGAGGGCGGCGACGGTCACGGCCTGGAGCGAGTCGCCCTCGACGACCGTGATCCCGGTGTCGCTCGGGGAAGCGTCGCCGTCACCCGGCAGGGGCTCGCCGTCCGGTGACCAGAAGGCGATCCGTCCGGCTCGGGGCGGATCCGAGGGGAGGAAGACGGCGGAGTGGCGGAGGAGTTCGGGTACGGGGGAGGGGTGCTCGGGGGGTTCCTGGGCGAGGTGCTGAACGGGTTCCTGGGCGGGTTCGCGGGTCGAATCATCGGGTCCGTGCGAGAGCGACAACGCATTCCTCAAATTTGACTACCTGGAGAGCGAGTCGCCGAGGATACCCCAACGGGCCGCCCACGTGGTCGTTCATTCAGGTGATCCACGCCACAGGTGCCGGGCTCTCGCGGAGGGGTAGGGCTCCCCCCACCCCCGCCCCCCGGTGCGCCCCCGCCAGTGGACGGGTGGTGACGCCATGGCCCCGGACGATCACCAGTCCGTACGTTCTCAGTAGGCGCCCACAGAGGGTGCATCCACCGCACCCACGACCCTCGCCTCACTCCCTGACTGAAACCGGAGCCCGCCATGTCCCAGGCCACGGCCACCCTTCCGCCCCCGGCCGCCGCACCTCGCACGGCGCCCGCCCGCGCCAGGGGCGGAAGCGAGTTCACCCCGCTCCTTCGGACGGTCAGGGAACAGGGCCTCCTCGAACACCGCCCCGGCTGGTACGCCCGTGGCATCGTCGTCAACCTCCTCGGCATCGCCGCCGTGGTGGCCGGGCTCGCCCTGGCCGGTCCCTCCTGGTGGGCCCTGCTGCTCGCCGTCCCCCTCGCTCTGTTCTCCGCGCGCGCCGCCTTCGTCGGTCACGACGCCGGCCACGCCCAGATCACCGCCGACCGCAAGACGAGCCGGATCCTCCAGCTCGTCCATGCCAACCTCCTCCTCGGCATGAGCCGCGAATGGTGGAACGACAAGCACAACCGCCACCACGCCAACCCCAACCACCTCGACAAGGACCCGGACGTCGTCGCCGACATCCTCGTCTTCGCCGAGCACCAGACGGCGGGCCGCACGGGCCTGCGCGGCTTTCTCACCCGCCACCAGGCCTGGCTGTTCTTCCCGCTGACCACCCTGGAGGGCATCGCGCTCAAGGTGTACGGAGTCCAGGCACTGATCGCGAAGGACGGCCCGTGCCGCACCCGGCGTGAGCGGTTCGTCGAAGGCGCCCTGCTCCTGGCCCACTTCGCCGGATACGCGACGCTGCTCCTCACGCTCCTGACGCCCGCCCAGGCCCTCGTCTTCGCCCTCGTCCACCAGATGCTGCTCGGCGTGCACCTCGGCATGGCGTTCGCCCCCAACCACAAGGGCATGGACCGGCCGGACGAGCACGCGGACGGCGACAGCTGGGGGCATCTGCGCCGCCAGGTGCTCACCTCGCGCAACATCCGGGGCGGCGCCCTGACCGACTGGTTCCTCGGCGGCCTGAACTACCAGGTCGAACACCACCTCTTCCCGAGCATGCCGCGCCCGAACCTCCGCCTGGCGCAGCCCGCCGTCCGGGCCCACTGTGCCGCGCTGGGTGTCCCGTACACGGAGACCGGCTTCGTGGACTCGTACCGCCAGGCCCTCGGCCATCTCCACGACGTGGGTGCGCCGCTCCGTGCGGAGAGCGCCGAGTAGGGTCGTGTGGCGAGGCGTGATGTGATCATCGGTCCGGGAGTGCGGTTGAGTCGCGGCCCGGAACGGCGGAGAAGGGGACCTCTCACCATGAGCAGCGGTACCGTCACCACGGTCAGCAGCAACGGCGCGTACTCGTTCACCAAGCCCAACAGGGACGGCATCACCCTCCTCGCCGGGCTCGGCGTCGAGGGCGACGTGCACGCGGGCGTGACGGTCAAGCACCGGTCCCGTGTCGAGCGGGACCCCTCGCAGCCCAACCTGCGTCAGGTCCACCTCATCCACGCCGAACTCTTCGACGAGGTCGCCTGCGCCGGCTACGAGGTCGCCCCCGGCGATCTCGGCGAGAACGTCACCACCCGGGGGATCGACCTTCTCGCCCTGCCCGTCGGGACGCTGCTGCACCTCGGCGCGGAGGCCGTCGTCGAGGTCACCGGACTGCGCAATCCTTGTGCGCAGATCGACAACTTCCAGCACGGACTGCTCAAGCAGGTCCTCGGCCGCGACGAGAACGGTGAGATCGTGCGCAAGGCGGGCATCATGGGCATCGTCCTCACCGGCGGGGAGGTGCGGCCCGGCGACCCCGTCCGGGCCGAACTGCCGGCCGAGCCGCACCGCCCCCTCGAGCGGGTCTGAGTCACCCGGGCCCGCTCACTCCTCCAGAGCGCAGGAGTTGACCACGTCACCGCCCGCGGGCCGCGTGATCGTACGGTCAGCGGGTGGCGCCGTACCCTCCTCGACCCAGCGCGTCAGCGCGTCGAACGCGGACCGGTAGCACGGCAGGATCGGCCGCAGCCGCTCCGGATACGTGTCGTAAAGGCCGTCCGTGTGCGTCCCGTCCTGCACCGTGTAGTAGCGGTGCAGTCCGCCGCGGCCCCGCGCGTCGATCATCCCCGCGTACACGTCGGAGTCCGTGGCGATCGGCAGCAGCGTGTCGAGATCGCCGTGGAGCGTGATGAGCGGCTTGCCGATCCGCCCCGTGAGCGCGACCTTCGCGACCGCGCGGTGGACGGACGCCGGCCGGGAGGCGTAGTCGTAGGCGGCGTCCGAGACACAGGGCGCGAAGATCTGCTCCACGCTCCCGCCCGCCGTGGAGCCGGGGCAGGCCGGGTCGTACGAGGGGTCGAACTCGGCGCGGAACAGCTTCTGCGTCAGACCCCAGTAGGCCTTCTCATGGTAGGGCCACAGGAAACGCGAGCCGGGCGCGAAGCCCGCCGCGATCAGGTCCTCGTCCGTGGCCAGGCCCTGGGACCGGGCGACCGTCACCGGCAGGCTCGTCAGGAGGTTCGGGCCGTGAGCCGTCCACAGCACGCCCTCCCAGTCGACCCCGCCGTCGTACAGCTCGGGACGGTTCTCCAGCTGCCAGCGCGTGAGGTAGCCGGCGTTGGAGATCCCGGTCATGTACGTGCGCTCCGGCGCGTGCCCGTAGCGCTGCCGTACGACTTTCCCGGCGGCTCGCGTCAGCTCGGTCACCCGGCGGTTCCACTCGGCGACCGCGTCACCCGGCTCCCGCCCGTCGGTGAAGAAGTCCGGTCCGGTGTTGCCCTTGTCGGTGGCGGCGTAGGCGAAGCCGCGGGCGAGGACCTGGTCGGAGATGAGCGCGTCCGTGGAGTACTGCCGTCGGCTGCCGGGGGCGCCGGTGACGACGAGCCCGCCGTTCCAGTGGTCGGGCAGCCGGATGACGAACTGCGCGTCGTGGGCCCAGCCGTGGGTGGCGTTGAGGCGGGAGTCGTCGGGGAAGTAGCCGTCGACCTGGACGCCGGGCACGCCCGAAGGGTTACGGGTCGCCTTCGCGGCCAGACCGGCCTGGTCCGCGAGGTCCGTGTACGGGGTGCCGGCGAGCCCGCTGGTCGTCAGGTCGCCCAGACAGGCGGATTGCTGGCGCTCGGCGCCGGGTACATGGATGCGGTTCTGACGCGCGCAGTGCGCGGCGGCCGGTGCCTCGGCCCCGGCGGGGCTCGCGGGACCGAGGACCGTGACCCCGGTGAGGAGCGCGGCGAACAGGGAGACGCCTGGGAGCAGGCGCATGGTGAGCCTCCGGTGGGACGACGGGAAAAGGGTGCGGCGCCACATCGTGCGGCGCACCACTGCCGCCGGGCCATGGCTCCGAACCACACCTCGCGTCCTCGCCCTATGGGGACTCAAGACGCGGTGGAACGGGCCGGGGACCTCAGGAGGGGCGAACGGCCATCGCGTCAAGCGCTTCGAGGAGGGCGGGCAGCCGGGGTCCTCGGGCCACGGGCAGTACCTCGCGCGGCAACTCGTCGAGGAGGACGAACGCCATGTCGTCGGGCTTGGCCACGAGCGACCAGCCGGGACCGTCGGCCCGGATCGTCCCGGAGGCCGATCGTACCCGCCCCACCGGAGGGGGCTCCTCCAGATAGCCGCGCAGGTCGTCCAGGGCCTTCCCGACCCCGTTGTACGGGCCGGGGGCTGTGGCCTGGTCCTGTGTCCGTGCGCTTTCCGCCGCCGGACTGTCGGGCCCTCCCGGGGCTTCCGTACCCGGAACCGCCGCCTGTGCCGACGCTCCGTCCACGCCCGCGTCGCCCGCCCGCGCCCGCCAGAGGTCCCATTGAAGCGCCACCTCGTCGGCGCCCAGCCGCCGCTGCGCCGGCCCCCACACCTCGCCGGACGGCGGGACCAGCGGCGCGGGATCGCCCTCCTCCGGCTCCGGGTCGTGCGGGGCCGGGACGCCGGGTGCGACGGTCGCGACGGGGAGCGGCCAGCCGGGCAGCACGGTCACCACCGAACGCTCGTCGGGGGAGAGGTCGTAGGCCATGCCGCAGTCCCAGGAGGAGATCGCCACCGCGACGAGCGACACGTCGTCGACGACGACCGACCAGCGGGCCCCGTGACCGTCCTGGCCGAACACGAGCCCGTACCCCTCGGCGTACGGCTGAAGGCCCAGCGCCGCACAGGCCGCCGGATAGTCGTCACCGAGCACGCTCGGGAAACACCCGGGCGTCAGGAGTGCCGCGGTCAGCACAAAGAGCGCGTCGGCGTCGGCCTCGGCGATCGGGTCCGTCCCAGCCACGGCATCCTCCCCATCTGGTCGTCGGCGCACCTTAACCAGTGGGTAACCCGCACGTCGAGGGTCTCCGCCACGGAACCTCGCCTCTTCGTACCGCTTCCGTCAGCCCTCTCCGGCCCGCGGGGCTGCCGGCTGGTCCCGCAGGCCGAGCAGCGAGCGGGCCACGGTGCTCGGGGACTGGTTCCGTTCCCGGGCGAGAGTGATCAGGGCCCGGCACGCCAGTTCGTTGACACCGAACGAGAGCATGCCGGGGGAGACCCGGTTCGCCGCCTCCTCCGCCCTGACCGGGTCGTCCTCGGCACAGGCGGCCACGTACTCGGCTGCCGCCTCGAAGAGGTTGTGTCCCTGGCGGGGGCGCGGTGGCGCCGGCGCGGTGGCCTCGGGCGCCTTCCGGCCGGAGGGGAGGAGTCTGCGCAGTCTTTCCGGAACGCGTGCCATGGCTCGCCGCCTTTCCCGGGCACGACTGCCCGGCATCTCCACGGTAGACAGTGAAGTGCCGGTGAAGAAGAGGGCGTTGGAGCCCGTGGTGGGTGTGGGGGCGTGTCCGCCGGGCTCGGTCGGTGAGCGGAGGCGGGTCCGCACGCTGTAGCGCGACGGCCTGGCTCCAGGAGCTGCCGCCGACCATCCGCGCGTGCGCCTTCCGGACCCTCGCCCGCAGTGCGCTGCCCTTCGGGAGCCCGACGCCGGACGTGATGGGGTGGTGATGCCGGCGGCGCCGGTGGTGGGCTCAGCCCTCGCGGACGGCGAGCGCCAGAAAACGCGCGTCTTCGTCGACGTAGCTGTCGAGTCGCCAGCCGGCCTCGGCGAGCAGGGGTCGCAGCCGGGGTTCGGCGCGCAGGTCGTCCGGAGTGATCTGCCGGCCGTGACGGGCCGCGAGGGCGGCTCGGCCGATCGGGTGGAACAGGGCGAGGCGGCCCCCGGGCCGCACGACCCGGGCGAGTTCCCGCAGGTCGGCGACGGGTTCGGCGAGATGTGAGATGAGGCCCGCCGCGAAGACCGCGTCGAGCGCGCGGTCGCGGACCGGCAGCCGGCCGACATCGGCGAGCAGCAGCGTCCCGCCACCCTCTCCGGCGCGTCCGGCTCCGATGGCCCGCTCGATCATCTCCGGCGTGAGATCGGCCCCGAGGACGGTGCCGGCGGGACCGACGGCGGCGCGGAGCGGCGGAAGGGCGCGGCCGGTCCCGCAGCCGGCGTCGAGAACCGCGTCGCCGGGGCGCAGCCCGAGTTCGCCCACCGCCGCGGCGTACGCGGGACCGTCGTCGGGGAACCGGCTGTCCCAGTCGGCGGCGCGGGCGCCGAAGAACTCTCGTACGTGCGTGGGGTCATCGCTCATGCACTCATGATCTCGCACTCAGCCGCACCCGGACGGGTGAACGTTCTGAGTGCACGTTCGAGCTCGGCCTGATCGTTCGGGACCATCTCTCTGTCATATTCCAGCAGCTTTCGAAATGCGGCCCTAGTACGCCCCCCGATGCGCACTAGCGTCCCTGAGCCATGGGACACCTGGACCACGCCACCTTCGGCTGGCTGACACCCGCGCTGTCGTACGCGATGGCCTGCATCGGCGCCGCCCTCGGACTGCGCTGCACCGTTCGAGCACTCGACGCGACCGGGCGGTCACGGCGCAACTGGCTGATCACCGCCGCCTCCGCGATCGGCACCGGCATCTGGACGATGCACTTCGTGGCGATGCTCGGATTCGGCGTGACGGGCACCGACATCCGTTACGACGTTCCGCTCACCATCCTCAGCCTCGTCATCGCGATGGCCGTCGTCGGCGTCGGCGTCTTCGCCGTCGGCTACGGACGCGACCGGGTCCGCTCGCTCCTGATCGGCGGTCTGACCACCGGCATCGGCGTGGCGAGCATGCACTACACGGGCATGGCCGCACTCCGCCTCCACGGCCAGGTGCGCTACGACCCGCTGCTCGTCGGCCTCTCGGTGCTGATCGCCGTCGTCGCCGCCACGGCCGCGCTCTGGGCGGCGCTGCACATCCACGCACCCGTGGCCGTGGCCGTCGCCTCGCTCGTGATGGGCGCGGCCGTCAGCAGCATGCACTACACCGGCATGTTCGCGGTGCGGGTCGAGGTCGTCCCCTCCGGCGCGGCGCTCCCGGGAGCCACGGTCATGCAGTTCATCTTCCCGCTCGCGGTCGGCCTCGGCTCGTACCTCTTCATCACCTCCGCCTTCGTCGCCCTCTCCCCGACGGCCGGGGAACGCGCCGCGTACGCCTCCGCCGGACGCCTCACCGAACCCGACGAGCACGCGGTCGACGTCGCACCACCCGGCTTCCGCACGGCGCAGGCGGCCCGTACGCCTCCGAGCTGAGCCCCGATCCCGTTGACCTACCTGCCCACAGACGTACGCCACACCGCACCAGAGACAGACACAGCCGGAACGAGGAGCCATGCGAACTCCCCGCAGGACCAAGGACGCCGAGGCGGCCACGCCGCCGCCACCGGCGACCGCGCGCGGGCGGCGCGCACACGCCGGTCCGCCCGCCGAAGAGCCGGGGGAGCGGCCGCCCGGGGCCTCCCCGACCGTGGGGCACGCAGACGCGAACCCCGTCCGTCCCGCGTTCCAGGGGCTGCGCCCGCGTACGGTCCGCGCCAAGATCGTCTCGCTCCTGATGGTCCCGGTCGTCTCGCTCCTCGCCCTGTGGGGCTTCGCCACCGTCACCACCGCGCAGGACGTCGCCAGACTCCGCCAGGTCCGGCGTGTCGACGCGGAGATCCGCGAGCCGGCGGCGGAGGCCCTCGCCGCCCTCCAGGCCGAACGGCGCGCCGCCGTACGGCAGGTCGCGGCACCGGGAGCCACCCGGGCCGCGGAGCTCAAGGACCGGATCCGCAGGACTGACGAGGCCGTCGACCGGCTCCGCCTGGACGGCGCGCACACCGTCGGCGACACCGGAGACCTGCCCGGCGACGTCGCCGGCCGGGTCAGCGCTTTCGTCGGCAAGGTCGAGGGCCTCGCGCGGCTCCGCACGGCGGCGGCCGAAGGGCGCGCGGACTGGGATCAGGTCTACGAGGAGTACACGGACACCATCGAGGCCGCCTTCGCGGTGGGCGGCGCCCTCACCGCTGTCCAGGGCGCCGACGCGCGCGTACTCCTCGAATTCGGCAGGGCCGGTGAGATGCTGTCCCGCGAGGACGCGCTCTTGAGCTCCGCCCACCTCACCGGCCGGCTCACCGCGGACCGGCTCCGCGCCTTCTCCGGGGCTGTCGAGACCCGGCGCTTCCTCACCGCCTCGGCCACCGCCGACCTGCCCGCCACCGAGCGCACCGCCTGGGCCCGGCTCTCCGCCGGCACCGACCACACCCGGCTCACCCGGGCGGAGGACCTGGTCAGCGCCGCGAGCGCGGGTCGCCCCGCCGCGCAGGCGGTCACCTCCACGGAGTGGGACGACCCCCTCACCGCCGTACGTGGCGGGCTCGCCGCGATCGACACCCACGCGCGCGGTGCGGCGGCCGACCGCGCCGACCCCTTCACCGGTGGCGCCCTCACCGCGGGCGGCGCGGCGGTCGTACTCGGCCTCGCCGCCGTCGCCGCCTCGCTCGTCATCTCCGTACGGATCGGCCGGGGCCTCGTCGTCGAGCTCGTCAGCCTCCGCAACACCGCCCTCGGCATCGCGCGCCGCAAACTCCCCGCCGCCATGCGCCGGCTCCGCGCGGGCGAGGAGATCGACGTCCAGGCCGAAGCCCCGCCCGGGCCCGTCTCCCAGGACGAGATCGGCCAGGTCGGCGAGGCGCTCACCACCGTCCACCGCGCGGCGCTCTCCGCCGCCGTCGAACGCGCCGAACTCGCCAGCGGCATCTCCGGAGTCTTCGTCAACCTGGCCCGCCGCAGCCAGGTCCTCGTCCACCGCCAGCTCAACCTCCTGGACAGCATGGAACGGCGCGCGGACGACCCCAACGAGCTCGGTGACCTCTTCCGGCTCGACCACCTCACCACCCGCATGCGGCGCCACGCGGAGAGCCTGATCATCCTCTCCGGAGCCGCCCCCGGCCGCGCCTGGCGCATGCCGGTCCCCCTGACCAACGTCGTCCGCGCCGCCGTCTCCGAGATCGAGGACTACGCGCGCGTGGAGGTACGCCGGCTCCCCGAGACGGCCGTCGTCGGCGGAGCCGTCGCCGACCTCACGCACCTCCTGGCCGAACTCATCGAGAACGCCGCACAGTTCTCCCCGCCCCACACCAAGGTCCGGGTCAGCGGCGAACCCGTCGGCAACGGCTACGCCCTGGAGATCGAGGACCGGGGGCTCGGCATGGGCAGGGAGACCCTCGCCGAGGCGAACGCCCGTATCGCCCAGTCCGAGGCCCTCGACCTCTTCGACAGCGACCGGCTCGGCCTCTTCGTGGTCAGCCGTCTCTCCTCCCGCCACGACATCAGGGTCCACCTGAGGACCTCGCCCTACGGGGGTACGACCGCCGTCGTACTGCTCCCGACCGACCTGCTCCAGGGCGCGCTGCCACCCGGCCCCGGCGCGTCGGCGATCGGCCCCGACACACCCCACGCCGGAACCCCGCGCGCGGGAGACCCCCGTACGGACGCGTCCGGCGGGCACGGCGGCCGGGCAATGCCGGGCGTTCCGGGTGCCGAGGGCGCACGGACCGTAGGCCGACCCGAAGGGGCGACGCACACCGACAGCGTGCGCGTCGCGCGGGAGCGCGAAGAGGCGCACCGCGCCGAGGCCCGCCGCTTCGGCCGGCCCCAACTGCCGCAGACCGCCTCGACGGGTCCCGCGCTGCCCGATCATCCGGCCTCGCCGGTCGCGCCCGGACGCCGGACCGCCGCGCCGTCGGCGGCCGGCGACCGCACGGGAATCCTGGCCCAGCAGACCGACGGCTCGCGGCCCCCAGGCACGCCGCCGACCCCGCCGGCCCCCCGCCCGCAGCCACCGGCGCGCCCTGCCGCCGTACCCGCACCGGCGCCACGGCCGGAGGCCGGAGCGGAGCCGGGTGCGGAGCGAGGAGCCGGGCCGGAGGCCGGGCCCGGTTCAGCCCCGACCGCAGTCACCGAGCTGCGCCGCCGCGCCGCCTCCGTACCGACGCCCTCGCGGGAGCAGCCGCCCGCCGCACTCTCCGACGCCCCCGGGCACGGCGATGCCGAGGGCGAACTGCCCCGTCGCGTACGGCAGGCGAGTCTCGTTCCGCAGCTGCGCGAGGCACCGGCCCCGACGCCGGTGTCCGCCCCGGCCGCGCCCGGCACGGACGCACGGACCCCGGAACAGGTCCGGGACCGGATGACGGCGTACCGGGACGGATGGCAGCGGGGCGGTGGTCCCGCCCCCGGCACGCGGCGCCCCCTGGGGGCGGGCTCCGGAACCGGCACGGGCCGCGATCCCGGCCACGGCACCGCCCCCCTCGACCCTCGCTCCGAAGGAGACGACGCATGATCGACCATGAGCGGATCTCGTACCACCGGTCCGGCGAACTGGACTGGCTCCTCGACGACCTCGTCATGCGGGTCCGGGAGGTCCGCCACACCGTGGTGCTCTCGAACGACGGGCTCGCCGTGGGCGCCTCCAACGGGCTCAGCCGTGAGGACGCCGAGCACCTGGCCGCCATCGCCTCCGGGTTCCACAGCCTCGCCAAGGGGGCCGGACGCCAGTTCCACACCGGCGGAGTCCGTCAGACGATGGTCGAGATGGACGACGGGTTCCTCTTCGTCGCCGCTGCGGGAGACGGCTCCTGTCTCGCCGTCCTCAGCTCCGCGAGCGCCGACATCGGCCTCATCGCCTACGAGATGGCCCGCCTCGTGAAGCGCGTCGGCGAGCACCTGCACACCCCGCCGCGCCTCACGGTGACCCCGCCGGCCGCCGGCTGACCCGGAGAAGCCCATGAACGAGGACAGCACCGGCGACGGCCCGACTCTGCCGGGCAGCCAGTGGTACGACGCCGACGCGGGACCGCTCGTACGCCCGTACGCGATGACCGGCGGACGGACCAAGCCCGGCCCCAGCAACGTACGGTTCGACCTCATCGCCCTCGTCGTCGTGGACGACGAGCCGCCCGGAGCGGCCGAGGAAGCCCTGCTCGGCCCCGAGCACCGGTCCCTGCTGAGCCTGTGCCGCGCCGAGACGCAGTCGGTGGCCGAACTCGCCGCCGACGCCGACCTGCCCGTCGGCGTCGTCCGGGTCCTCCTCGGCGACCTCCTCGAATCGGGCTTCGTGCGCGTCAGCCGACCCGTACCGCCCGCACAGCTCCCTGACGAGAGAATCCTGAGAGAAGTGATCGATGGCCTACGAGCGCTCTGAGAGCACCGGCGCGGGAGAAGACGCGGACACCTCCGCCCTCGCGCTGAAGATCCTGGTCGCCGGCGGATTCGGCGTGGGCAAGACCACCCTCGTCGGCGCGGTCAGCGAGATCCGGCCCCTGCGCACCGAGGAGCAGCTCAGCCGGGCCGGTGAACTGGTCGACGACACCGGGGGCGTCGACCAGAAGACCACCACGACCGTCGCCATGGACTTCGGCCGCATCACGATCCGCTCCGGGCTCTCCCTGTACCTCTTCGGAACGCCCGGCCAGGACCGGTTCTGGTTCCTCTGGGACGAGCTGTCGCAGGGCGCTCTCGGGGCCGTGGTCCTCGCCGACACACGACGCCTGGAGGACTGCTTCCCGGCGGTCGACTACTTCGAGCACCGGAAGATCCCCTTCGTGGTGGCGGTCAACTGCTTCACGGGCGCGCGTGCGTACGGGGCGCACGACGTGTCCCGGGCCCTCGACCTGGACCGCGGCACACCCGTCGTGCTCTGCGACGCGCGTGACCGGGACTCCGGGAAGGAGGTACTGATCCGCCTGGTCGAGTACGCCGGGCGGATGCACACCGCCCGGCTCCTGGACACGGTGGGCTGACGGATCCGGGCGGGGCGTCGCGCCTCGCCCGTGGGGGTCTGAGGGGAGAGCGAAGCGGGGCGCCGGGGCGTCAGTCGGACACGCCGGCCTCGGCGGTCACCTTCTCGATCCGCATCCGGACGAGGAGTTCTCCCGGGACCGCGTTACGCGCCCCGAACTCCTCCGCCCGGTCGGCCCCCATGTAACGGCCGCCGATCCGGGTGGCCCACAGACGCAACGCGTCCGGATCCTCGCTGAGTTCGACACGGCCACGCAGCGACACGTAGGAGAAGGGCGGTGTGTCGTCGTCGACGCAGAGGGAGGCCCGGTCGTCGCGGGCGAGGTTACGGCCCTTCACCGTGTCCTTGCCGGTGTTGAACACCACGTCGTCGCCGTCGAGCAGGAACCAGACGGGCACGACGTGCGGACTGCCGTCGTCGCGCACGGTCGCCAGCTTGCCCGTACGGGTCCCCTCGGACACGAAGGTCCGCCACTGATCCTCGGTCATCCTCGTCATGGCCCCATCCTGCGGCACGCGTGGGCGTGGTGGAGTGCTTGCCCTGTCCACGACAGTGCGTAAGGCTTGCGGCGATACGGCGATACGCGGACCACGACGGCACCGACCACGAGGCCCTTGAGGACTACCAAGGGTCCGGGCCGAGGGGGACGCACCGGCTAGGGGGAGGACCACTGATGGCGTTGGACAAGGAACTGGACTGGCTCCTGGACGACCTGACCCGGCGGGTCGGACACATACGGCACGCGCTGGTGCTGTCGAGCGACGGTCTGGTGACGGCCGCGAGCAGCGGACTCGCCCGCGAGGACGCCGAGCACCTCGCGGCCGTCTCCTCCGGCCTGCACAGCCTCGCGCGGGGCTCGGGCCGGCACTTCCGGGCCGGTCGGGCGCGGCAGACGATGGTGGAGTTCGACGACGCACTGCTCTTCGTGACAGCGGCGGGCGAAGGCAGTTGCCTGTGCGTCCTGAGTGCGGCGGAGGCAGACGTCGGTCAGGTCGCGTACGAGATGACGCTGCTGGTCAACCGGGTCGGCGAGCACCTGGGCGTGGCGGCGCGGCAGCCCGGGATCCCGGGCGGTGGTGTGCTCTGACGGCTCGGCCGGGGGGGTTGTCCACAGGCGGTTGTCCACAGCTCGTGTGAGTGTCGTGACTCTGCGTTACCTTCTTTCTCGTGGGTCCGAGAGGCCCGCGACCAGGAGAGAACGACGTGGAGAGGCCACGGACGCAGGGGGAGGGCCGCGGAATGACGGTGGACGAAGGCGCGCGCACGGTGGCACCGGGACGGGCGGCGCAGGAACTGGAACTGAGGCGCGACGAGTTCCGGCTCGCGGTCCAGCTCGGGCTGGTGAGGACGGTGTCGGCCGGCGGGGCGGAGCGGCGGCGGATCGAGAAGACCGAGCTGGACCGCCTCAGGGCCGCCCCGGACTTCCCGGTGGGCCTGCGCGAGCGGGTGCGCACGGTCGGTACGGGGGAGGCGGCCGCACTCCTCGGGATCACCGTCGACCGGTTCACCCGGCTGGCGCGGACGGGGCACGTCAGTCCGGTGCGGTTCTCGGTGAACCGCTACCGGGCGGTGGTGTGGATGTATCTGGCACAGGAGGTCGTCGAGTTCGGACTCTCCTGTCCGACACTCCTCACCGGGCGGCTGCCGCTGGACCTCCGTGAGCGGCTCGCCGCGCACGAGGACCGACGGCCCAGGAACTGGCGTGCGCGGCGCCTCGCCCTGCTGCTCCGAGCCGCCGAGGACCCGTGGGGGCGGGCCGCCGCCATCGCCTCGCTGCTCGACCGGGTCCAGGTGGCCGAGGTCGTCGACGATCCCTACGAGCGCACGCACCTCGACCGGCTGCGCCCGCCCCCGCCGCCCGGGATACCGCCGGCGCCGGTCGCGCGCGAGATCGCCGAACGGCTGACGCTGGCAGACGACCCGGACGAGATCCTCTGGCACCGCCTGAGCCTGGCGCTGGCCCTGGACGAGGCGCGCGAGGAGCGACAGGCACCCCATCCCGGAGAAGCGGGGACGCTCGGAGGGGGCGCGGCCGGCGGGGGTGCGGCGCTTGCGAGGCCTTTGGCTCCACCGGTTGCGCCTGTTCCCACGGCGCAGGTACGGCCGGGGCCGGCGCTGGTTCCCGAGGGGCCGGCCGTGGCTCGTGACCGTCCACCGGGCCGTCCGGTGCGCGCGCGGCTTCTGGATCGCTTCCGGTGGGGGAGGGCGGCGGGAGCGGCGCGTCCCCGGCGGCGGAGGCGACCGGTGGCCTGGCCCTGACGTGCCACTCTGACGTGCGGTCGGGGCGCGGAATGGAGAGGATGGGCCCATGCTGCTGGCGCGTGTCGCGGAAGTGTCCCGGGAGGTCGCGGCCGCCTCCGCGCGGTCGCGCAAGATCGCTCTGCTGGCGGAACTGTTCGCCGAGGCCGGGCCGGAGGAGAGTCCGCTCGTCATCGCGTATCTGTCCGGGCGACTGCCGCAGGGACGTATCGGGGTCGGGTGGAGCGTCCTCAAGGAGGTCGTACCGCCGGCCGTTCCGCCCGCCGGGGGGCCCGGTCTCACGCTCGGGCAGGTCGACCAGGTGATGACCGAGCTCGCCGCCGTGTCGGGCGCCGGAGCCCGCGCCGAGCGGACCCGGCTCGTCCATGGGCTGTGGGCGGCCGCCACCCGCGACGAGCAGGAACTCCTGCTGCGGCTGCTGGCCGGCGAGGTGCGCCAGGGTGCTCTCGACGCCATCGCCCTGGAGGGGGTCGCCCTCGCCGCCGGGGTGCCGGCCGTCGAACTGCGGCGGGCCGTGATGCTCGAAGGCTCGCTGCCCCCGGTCGCCCAGGCCGTGCTGGCCGAGGGAGCCTCCGCGCTGACGCGGTTCACCCTGCGGGTCGGCAGCCCCGTGCAGCCCATGCTCGCGCACACCGCCGGGTCCGTCGCCGAGGCGATCGCCGGCCTGGGGCCGTGCGCCGTCGAGGAGAAGCTCGACGGCATCCGTATTCAGGTGCATCGGCGCGGCGAGGACGTCAGGGTGTACACCCGCTCGCTCGACGACATCACCGACCGCCTCCCCGAGGTGGTCGCGACGGCCCGCGCGGTCGCCGCCGACGGGTTCATCCTGGACGGTGAGGTGATCGCCCTCGACCCCGGGACGGGGCGCCCGGTGTCCTTTCAGACGATCGCCGCCCGGGTCGGCTCCCGGTCCGACGTGGCCGGTGCGCGTGCCGCGCTTCCCCTCACGCCCGTCTTCTTCGACGTCCTCGCGGCGGAGGGGGAAGGCCTGATCGACCGGCCGGGGGTGGAGCGCAACGCCGTCCTCGCCCACCTGCTGCCGGAGGCCCAGCGGGTCCGCCGTACCGTCGTCACCGATCCGTCCGATCCCGCGCAGACCGAGGCCGCCGAGCGGTTCTACGCGGACACCCTGGCCCATGGACACGAGGGGGTGCTCGTCAAGGCGTTGGAGGCGCCCTATGTGGCAGGCCGCAGGGGACGGACCTGGCTGAAGGTGAAACCCGTCCACACCGTAGACCTCGTCGTGCTCGCCGTGGAACGCGGCCACGGCCGCAGAACGGGGCTGCTCTCCAACCTCCACCTCGGCGCGCGGACCGCCGACGGCGGCTTCGTCATGCTCGGCAAGACCTTCAAGGGGCTCACGGACGAGATGCTGCGCTGGCAGACCGAGCGGCTCGGCGAACTCGCCGTCTCGGACGACGGATTCACCGTGCGCGTACGGCCCGAACTCGTCGTGGAGATCGCGTACGACGGGCTCCAGGTCTCGACGCGCTACCCGGCGGGCGTCACGCTGCGCTTCGCCCGGGTCGTGAGGCACCGCCCCGACAAACGGGCCTCGGAGGCCGACACCGTCGAGCGGATCATCGAAGGTCACTGACCGCGGTCGACGGCCCTCGCGAGGCGGACGCCCGCGAGGGATGCTGGAGACGTGGCACGACGAGCGCCCGGCGCGAGGAGCGCGTGGCACCACGAGCGACCGGCGGGTCGCGAGGAGATGAGCGACGTGTACGACATGCACATCGACACCGACGTCACCGTGCAGCTCAGCGACTGCGGCAAGGAGGACGCCCAGGCCGTGTTCGACGTCCTCCACCGGGTCTACCGACTGGAGGACATGGAGACACCGAGCCCGCAGGCGGCCACGGGACCGGCACCCACCGTCTGGACCGCCACGTTCGACACGGCCGGCGGACGCCACGAGGAGGTGGCCCCCACCCACCTGTCCGCCATGGTCGGAGCCACGCTCACCGGTGGTTACCGAGCCGTCGACGAGGTCGAGAAGGTGCTCGCCACCGGCTTCGACGTCCAGTCCCTGCAGGCCGTCTCAGGCGACCAGGAGACCGAGGCCCGGCTGTTGCTCGCGTCCCGCTAGCCGGACCTGTGGAGGCTCCGGGCGACGCGGACGGGCGCCGCCCGGGGTTCTCGTGTGCCCGCGAACGGTCGGCGACCCCGCCGAGACCCCCCGTATACACCGTATGTAGAGTGCCTTCCGGTCGAGCGCACCGCCCTGACCAGCGGTGACGGCCGTACGGAAGACATCACGGGGAAAGCGGGTCCACCATGTTCCGATCCAGGCCTGGCCGAAGCAGGGCCGTGACCACAGCCCTCCTCGCCACGGCGTCGCTGATGCTGACGCTGGGCGCCTGCGGAGTGGACCCGGTCACGCCGCAGGACGCCCGGCGTGCGGCGGGAACGGACGACAAGGCGGGCGACACGGCCCGTCGCGTCGACTGCTCGAAGGTCAAGTGCATAGCCCTGACCTTCGACGCGGGCCCCGGCAAGGACACCCCCCATCTCCTCGACGTCCTCAAGGAGAAGCAGGTGCCCGCCACCTTCTTCCTCCTCGGCAGCAAGCACGTCGACCGCTATCCCGACGTGGTCCGGCGCATCGCCGCCGAGGGGCACGAGGTGGCCAACCACACCTGGTCGCACCGGATCCTGACCGACCTCGACGAGGCCGAGGTCCGCGAGGAGCTGTCGCGCACCCAGGACGCCATCGAGAAGATCACCGGCCGGAAGCCCACCCTCATGCGCCCTCCGCAGGGCCGCACCGACGGCACGGTGTCCGACGTCAGCCGGGAGCTCGGACTCGCCCAGGTCCTGTGGAGCATCACGGCCAAGGACTACTCGACCACCGACTCGGCGCTCATCCGGCAGCGCGTCCTGGAGAACGCGCACCGCGACGGGATCATCCTGCTCCACGACATCTACGACGGGACCGTCCCGGCCGTGCCCTCGATCATCGAGGAGCTCAAGCGGCGGGGTTTCACGTTCGTGACGGTGCCGGAGCTGCTCGCCCCCGGAAAGGCGGAACCGGGCGAGGTCTACCGCCCCGAGAAGGAGTGACGAGACCCGCCGAAAACGGGTGAGGTGGCTCACATCGCCCACCCAGGATTTCCCGGAACATTCGGGAAAGGTTTACCGTTCATACGTATGTGACTGCGAAGGGGTCCGGTCCCCAAGGTCCCCCCCCCGAGAGGTGACCGCTCTTCGCCGGTCACGGCGATCGGCCCCGGTTGGAATCCCCCGTCCAACCGGGGCTTTGTCGTGCCCGCCGCTGATCCGCCCGCGCCCCCATCCCAGACCCCCGGCCGCCGGGCAGCGATCTTCCCGGGCCGGTGACGACGATCACCCGGCCCTCGCCCGCCCCCCCACGTCGTGACGCCTCGCACCACGAGCAGGGCGGACGCGACGGCAGCCCCGTCAGGGGCGGCGCAGCGCCGCCAGCGCGCGGTCCGCGTGGGCGCTCATCCGCAGTTCGCTGCGGACGACCTCCCGGACCCGCCGGTCCTGGCCGATCACGAAGGTGACCCGTTTCGTCGGGGCGAGCGAGAACCCGCGCTTCACGCCGAACCGCTCTCGTATGACACCGTCCGGGTCGGACAGCAGGGGATAGCCGAGCGAGTGCCGCTCCGCGAACTCCTGCTGCCGCTCCACCCCGTCGGAGCTGATGCCGACGGGCAGGGCGCCCACGGCCCGGAACTCGGCGGCGAGGTCACGGAAGTGACAGGCCTCGGCCGTACAGCCCGGAGTGAGAGCGGCCGGGTAGAAGAAGAGGACGACCGGACCCTCGGCGAGCAGGCCGGCCAACGAGCGCGGGGCACCCGTCTCGTCCGGAAGGCTGAAGTCCTCGACGAGGTCACCGACGTTCATTGCAGGCCCGCCCCGATCCTGTGGCACCACCGGCGCGTCCGGTGGCCGGCCGGTGACGTTACCGCACGGTAGGGCAGGCGTCATCCCTGCCGTGCCGCCTCGGGAGCCGCGTTCCGCGCGGCCGCGCGGCGGTCGAGCACGGCGAGGGCCCGCTCGCCCCAGCGCAGGTTCTCCTCCTCGAAGAACCGCCCGCGCATCAGCGTGAGGTACGGGCCGACGCGCTCGGCCTCGTCCAGATACGTGTCCTCGTCCCGGCCGTCGAGCAGCCGCTCCCGGAGCCGGTCGTAGCGGGCCAGCTTCGCCCTCGCCGTCTCCATCCGCCCGGCCACGAACTCGCGGACGGCCTCCGTGTCGCCCTCGTCGCACGCCTGGACCTGCACCATCAGTTCGTCGCGGATGGCGCTCGGGCGCGGCGGTGTCGTCGTGCAGTCGACCAGGTCCTGCCGGCCCGCCTCCGTGAGGCTGAACATCCTCTTGTTCGGGCGCCGTTCCTGCTCCACCACGCGGGCCGCGATCAGACCGGCCTCGGCGAGCCGCTCCAGCTCGCGGTAGAGCTGCTGCGGGGTGGCGGCCCAGAAGTTGGCGACGGACACGTCGAAGATCTTGGCCAGGTCGTATCCGGAGGCCTCGCCCTCCAGGAGAGCTGCGAGGACGGCGTGCTTGAGCGACATCCGGACACGCTAGCAGCACGTTGAATAGTTTCCTCCGCACCTAATCAACCCACGGAGCACCACCCGGACCGGACGGCGGTTCTTCGCTGGCACGTCCGTCCGGCGCCTGCCTAGGCTGGAGGGGGGCACGCCGCGGGGGAGCAGAGCCGAGGGGCAGCGCGATGGACAGCGACACGTTCGTCTACACCACCTACATCCGGACCACCCCCGAGGAGCTGTGGCAGGCCCTCACCGAACCGGAGCTCACACGCCGCTACTGGGGCGTCGCCTTCGAGTCGGACTGGACCCCGGGCGCGCCCATGGTCTGGGACGAGGACGGCCGCAAGACCGCCGATCCCGAGCAGGTCGTCCTGGAGGCCGAGCCCGGCCGCCTCCTCTCGTACACCTGGCACACCTTCACCCCGGACTGGGCGGAGGCCGTGCGTCTCGACCGGGAGGTGTACGCCCGCCTCGCCCGCGAGCGCCGGTCCCGGGTCACCTTCGTGATCGAGCCGTCCGGAGACATGGTCAAGCTCACGGTCACCCATGGCGATCTGGAGCCCGACGGCAGCATCAAGGCACTGATCGGGGAGGGCTGGCCGGCGTTGATCTCCAGCCTCAAGTCCCTTCTGGAAACCGGCGAGGAACTTCCCGAACCAGCCCGCTGACCCGGCCGGCCGACCGCTGCCCCCTTCGGCCGACCCGCTGCCCCCTTCGGCCGACCCGCCGGGCCGCCCCACTGCCCCGCCCGGCCGATCCGCCGGCCGTCCGACCCACGGACCCGAGCCTCCCCCTCCGCTGGCCCATTCGAGTCGTCTCGCTCCCCACTCCGCCGCCGCGCCCGGCGTCTTGATCATCTTTTTCTCCTCTGATCCGTTTTGATGCTGAGGTCGGCGGCGTCCGCCGACGTCACCGCATGAAGGGACGGGTGTCCGAGGTGTCGTCACGCCGATACGCACGAGGCTGGGGCGCGCTCTCCCTCGCCGCCGGAGCCGTCCTCGTCAGCACCGCGGCCCAGTCGCCGGACCGGGCAGCCGAACCGGAACAGTGGGCCGCCGCCCAGGACGCAACCACCGTCGTCTCGATGGACAGCTGTGCCACCGGCGGCGGCATGTGCTCCGCCCCGCCCCACACGGTCGCCCTCGGCGGCGATCGCGTCCTCACGGGCCGGCCGTTCACGCTCGGTCCGAAGGCCACCGGGCCCGTGGAGCTCGCGCTCCGCACCCCCGGAGTGCTCGCCGACGTCAACGTCACCGACCCGAGCGGCCGCCGCGTCGCCGGGACACCGAGCGCGGACCGCACCCGGTGGACCAGCGCCGCACCCCTGCCGGCCGGAGCCCGCTACGTCGCCCGGCTCGTCGTCGACGGGGCCGGGCCGGGAGGCCCACGCCGCGCCCGCCTCGACTTCAGCACCGAACCGGCGCCCGCGGGCGAGCGGCTCACCGTCACCTTCGGGCCGGAGGACGGCGGCACGTACGGCGTCGGCATGCCGGTCACCGCCGAGCTGAGCCGCCCCGTACCGGCGGACGAACCGGAGGCCCGCCGCGCCGTGGAGCGCGCGCTCGACGTGCGGAGCGAACCGCACGTCGAGGGCGCCTGGTACTGGGTCGACGCCACCACCCTCCACTACCGGCCCCGCACGGTCTGGCCCACCCGCGCCACGGTCCGCGTCCGCAGCGGACTCGACGGCGCCCGCGTCGACGGAGGTCTCTTCGGCGGCCCCGCCCGCCCCCTCACCTTCACCACCGGAGCCCGGATCGAGGCCGTCACCGATGTCGCCGCCCACGAGATGAGCGTGTTCCGTGACGGGGAACTCCTGCACACCTTCCCGGTCACCACGGGCAAGGCCGGCTACCGCACCAGAGGCGGCATCAAGGTCGTCCTCGGCAAGGAGCCGCTCGTCCGTATGCGCGGCGACTCCATCGGCATCGCACGCGGCAGCACCGACTTCTACGACCTCAAGGTCCGCTGGGCCACCCGGGTGACCTGGAGCGGCGAATACCTGCACGCCGCACCGTGGTCGCTCGACTCCCAGGGCAGCGAGGACGTCAGCCACGGCTGTACGGGCATGAGCACCGAGGACGCGGCCTGGCTCTACCGCACGGTGCGGGAGGGGGATCTCGTACGGGTCGTCAACGGGTACGGGCAGCCCATGACGCCCTTCGACAACGGCTTCGGCGACTGGAACCTCAGCTGGCCCGAGTGGCTGCGCGGCAGCGCCCTCGCCGGCGATGCCACCGGCTCCGCGTCCAGGCCGGCGGCGGGCGCCCTGAGCCCGACACTCTGAGCGGCCCGATCCGTCCCTCTCGTACGCCCCTCGGCGATACTGACGGCCTGTCCGTTCCCACCGACCGCAGGGAGCTTCGATGCCGGACGTCACCAAGGTCGAGGTCGGGGACGCGACCCTCTACGTGGAGGCCCGGCGCCTCGGACCCGACCCGGAACTCGACGACAGCGACCTCGAAGGACTCGGCGACCGGCTCCCCGACCTCTCCCGGGTCACCGAGGCCCTCGCCTCCTTCGCCGGACAGATCGGCGAGGCCCTCCACCAGGCGGCCCCGGACCGCGCCACCGTCGAGTTCGGCTGCCAGCTGGGCCTGGACGCGGGCAAGCTCACCGCTCTGGTCGTCCAGGGCGGCGCGAACGCGAGCCTGCGTGTGACCCTCGAATGGGTGAAGAAGCCGCACTGAGAGTTCCTGCCGCCGTCCCTCACACCCGTCCGCCGCCCGGCGTGTCCGAGGAGAGACGCTGCGCCGCGTAGATCGGGACCACCGAGAGCAGGACGAGCACCGCCGCGACCACGTTCACCACCGGGGCCTGCTGAGGGCGGGTCATGTTGTTGAAGATCCACACCGGCAGGGTCTGCACCGCGGGGCCCGCCGTGAACGTCGTCACCACGATCTCGTCGAAGGACAGCGCGAAGGCCAGCAGCCCGCCCGCGAGCAGTGCCGACCGCAGCAGCGGGAAGGTGATGTCCCGGAAGACGCGGAACGTGTGCGCCCCCAGGTCCATCGCCGCCTCCTCGTACGAGCCGGGCAGCCGCCGCAGCCGCGCCACCACGTTGTTGAAGACGACCACGATGCAGAAGGTGGCGTGCCCCACGACCACCGTGAACATCCCGAGACCGACGCCCAGGGGTTCCAGGACCGTGCTGAAGGCCGAGTTGAGCGCGATGCCCGTGACGATGCCGGGCAGCGCGATCGGCAGGACCACCGCGAAGGAGACGGCCTCCCGTCCGAAGAAGGAGTACCGCTGCACCGCGAAGGCGATGAGCGTGCCGAGCACCAGAGCCACCGCCGTCGCCGCCAGACCGGCCCGGACCGAGGTCCACAGCGCCGCGCGGGCGCCCTCGTTGTCCCAGGCCGCCGCCCACCAGTCGAGCGTGAGGCCGGGCGGCGGCCAGCTCGCCGAGCGGTCGGGGTTGAGCGAGCCGAGCAGGACGAGCAGCAGGGGCAGGTAGATCGCCGCGAAGCCGAGACCGGCCGCGGTGCGCAGCGCGATCCGCGCGGGACGGGAGAGGTTCATCGGTCGCGGTCCTTCCGGCCGGTCACAGGCTGCGCAGCGCACCGGAGCGCCGCACCGCGAGCAGGTACAGCACGATGACGGCGACCGGCACGGTGCCGAGCGCGGCCGCCAGCGGCAGGTTCAGGGTGACGTTGGAGTAGACGAGGTTGCCGATCAGCTGGGTCTTGCCCCCGACGATCTGCACGGTGATGTAGTCGCCGAGGCTGAGGGAGAAGGTGAAGACGGACCCCGCGGGCACCGCCGGCCACACCAGAGGCAGCACCACCGAGACGAAGGTGCGCCAGGTCCTCGCCCCGAGATCCGCCGAGGCGTGCAGCAGGCTGTCGGGGAGCTGGGCGAGCGCGGTGTGGATCGGCAGCACCATGTACGGCAGCCAGAGGTACGTCAGGACGAGCACCGTCGCCGTGAGCCCGTACCCCGGCCCGCTCAGGCCGAACGGTCGCAGGGCCCAGTCCAGCGGCCCGCCCTCGGAGAGGATGAGCCGCCACGCGTACACCTTCACGAGGTAGCCGGCCCACAGCGGCATGAGCAGCGCCACCACGAAGAACGGGCGGCGGCGCGGGTGCGCGACACGGGCCGTGTAGAACGCGAGCGGGAAGGCGAGGACGGCGCAGAGCGCGGTCACGGCGAGGGCGACGCCGATGGTGCGCAGGGCGACCGTCCGGTAGACGGGGGAGGTGACGAGTTCCTCGAAGTTCCGCGAGGTCCAGATCCGGACGACCTCGGAGGTGAAGGTGTCGGTCGACCAGAACGCGGACAGGAACAGCGCCGCGAGGGAGCCGAGATAGGCGAGGACCAGCCAGAGCAGCGGGGCGGTGAGGAGGGCCGCGAGCCGCAGCCGGGGCCGCCGGTGCAGGGCCCCGGCGAACCGCCGGACGGCGGCCCGGCCGGGGGCGGCGGTTCGCGTCGCGGACTCGGGGGAGAGCCCGGGGGAGAGTGCGGTCATGGCTCGGGGGTCAGCCCTTGATCTCGGTCCAGGCCTGGACCCACTTGGCGTACGGCACGCAGCGCGCGTCCGTCCGGCCGTCCAGGCACTGCTCGATGGGCGTGGTCCAGAAGTGGACCCGCTGCCAATACGCCTCGTCGCCGGCGTGGAAGACGGCGCAGTGGTTCTTGTCGGCGGTCTCGGCGCACGACTTCGCGTTGGCCGGGGCCTCGCCGGAGTACTCGGCGACCTGCGCGTTGGTCTTCGGCGAGACGATCCAGTCGAGCCACTTGTAGGCGCAGGTGGGGTGCTTGGCCCTGGCCGAGACCATCCAGGTGTCGGACCAGCCGGTGGAGCCCTCCTTCGGCAGGACCGCCTCGACCTTCCCGCCCTCGGCCTTGGTGAGGTTGGCGATCACCTGCCAACTGGTGCCGACGACCGAGTCGCCGCTCTTGAAGGCGGAGACCTCCTTGAGGTAGTCGCTCCAGTACTCGCCGATGTGCGCGTTCTGTTCCTTGAGCAGGGCCACGGCGGCGTCGAACTGCTTCTGGTCGAGCGCGTACGGGTTCTTGATGCCCAGCTCGGGCTTGGTCGCCCTGAGGTACAGGGCGGCGTCGGCGAGGTAGATGGGGGAGTCGTACGCGGTGACCTTGCCGCTGTGGGCCGAGGCCTCGTCGAAGACGGCGGACCAGGAGTCGGGGGCCGGCGTCACCTTCTCCTTGTCGTACATGAGGAGGTTGGCGCCGCGGCCGTGCGGGATGCCGTAGGCGACGCCCTTGACGGAGTTCCACTCCTTGTTCTTGAGCCCGGCGAAGACGTCGGCGTAGTTCGGCACGAGTGCGGTGTTCACGGGGGCCGCGTCGCCGGAGGCGATCAGGCGGAGGGAGGCGTCGCCGGAGGCGGAGACGGCGTCGTACGCCCCGGTCTTCATCAGCGAGACCATCTCGTCGGAGGTGGCGGCGGTCTTGGTGTTGACCTGGCAGCCGGTCTGCTTCTCGAAGGGGCTGACCCAGTCGACCTCGGGGTCGTTGGATCCGTCCTCGGCGTATCCGGCCCAGGCGATCAGATTGACCTCGCCCTCGGCCTTGCCGAGTGAGGCCGGCGCCTTGAGGTCGGGCGGGTTGAGACCGCCGGGCTTCCCGGAACCCGCCGGGTCGGCGGATCCGCAGGCGGTGACGAGGAGCAGCCCGGAGAGGGCGGCTGCGGTCAGGAGGGAGCGGTGCGAGCGCACGAGAGTCTCCGTTGCGTGAGGGGACGAGGGGCGTGGAGGAGGGGCAGGACGGAGCAGCGGGTCTACGGGGCGTCCGGAACTCGCACGGCGTGGTCCGGGTGCCACTGGAGGCCGATCCGGGCGCCCCGGAAGGCGGCGAGGTCGGCGGAGGAGGTCTCCAGGTTCTGCTGGAGGGCGGTGAGCCGGCCGCCCCCGTCGAGGTCGACCAGGAAGCGGGTGGAGTCGCCGAGGTAGACGACCTCCGCGACCGTGCCGGCGGCCGTGGCGTGCCCGGGGGCGCCGGCCGCCTTGCGGTCGGGCAGCACGCGGATCTTCTCCGGCCGGATGCTGTACGTGCCCGGCGCCCCGACCACGCGTCGGGCGGTCTCTCCCGTCAGCAGGTTGGAGGTGCCGACGAAGCCGGCGACGAACGGGGTCGCGGGACGCTCGTAGATCTCGGCGGGGGCGGCGACCTGTTCGATCCGGCCCTGGTGGAAGACGGCGATCCGGTCGCTCATCGTGAGGGCCTCCTCCTGGTCGTGGGTGACGAAGACGAAGGTGATGCCGACCTCCCGCTGGATCTCCTTGAGTTCGACCTGCATCCGTTCGCGGAGCTTGAGGTCGAGTGCGCCGAGGGGTTCGTCGAGCAGCAGGACCCGGGGGCGGCCGACGAGCGCGCGGGCCAGGGCGACCCGCTGTCGCTGACCGCCGGAGAGCTCGGCGGGCCGGCGCCTGCCGAGACCTTCGAGGCCGACCTGCGCGAGGGCGGCCCGGGCGCGCACGAGACGCTCGGCGCGCGGCACGCCGCGGACCTTGAGGCCGTAGGCGACGTTCTGCTCGACCGTCATGTGCGGGAAGAGCGCGTAGTCCTGGAAGACGGTGTGCACGTCGCGTTCGAAGGGGGCGAGCCGGGTGACGTCGCGGCCGGCGAGTTCGACGGTGCCGGCGCTCGGCGCCTCGAAGCCGGCGATCATCCGCAGCACGGTCGTCTTCCCGGAGCCCGAGGGGCCGAGCATCGAGAAGAACTCGCCGTCCGCGATCTCCAGGTCCACCCCGGCCACGGCCTCCGTCCGGCCGTAGGTCTTGCGCAGTCCCGTCAGCCGGATCGCCATTCCCTCCATCAGCGGGAACCTTTCTGGTGCGGTGGAGCGTTGCTCGGGTGAGCGTAAAGATATGAAGTCATAGTTCAGATCTCAAGACCCCTTTAAGGTAAAGCCTGAGTCAACGCCCGACGCGCGAGGTGGTTAACCGTGAGACCGAACGGCAGGCCCGACGACGGAGGCGGCGCGGCCGCGACGGGCGCGGCCCGCAGGGCCGTCTTCGCCCCCGTCGACACCCGGGCCCGGGTCGACACCGTCGTCCGCCGCATCGGTGACGCCATCGAGCTCGGACTCCTCGCCGACGGGGAGCAGTTGCCCGGCGAGACCGAACTCGCCGGGCAGCTCGGCGTCTCCACCGTCACCCTGCGCGAGGCGCTCATGGCCCTGCGGCAGCAAGGGCTCGTCACCACCCGCAGAGGCCGCGGCGGAGGCAGCTTCGTCACCCTGCCCGACCACCCGCCGGAGGAGCGGCTGCGCGCCCGCCTCGCCGACTGGTCCACCGAGGAACTCCGCGACCTCGGCGACCACTGGGCCGCCGTCTCGGGCACCGCCGCCCTGCTCGCCGCCCGGCGCACCCAGCCCGGAGACCTGCGCCCCCTCACCCGTACGGTCGAGGAGCTCGCCGCCGCCGCGGAACCGGCCACCCGCAGCAGGCTCTACGGCCGCTTCCACGTCGAACTGGCCGCCGCCGCCCAGTCCGCCCGCCTCACCCGCGAGGAGATCGCCCTCCAGACGGACCTGGGCGCCCTCCTCTGTCTCGTCCTCGACGACCCCGTCCATCTCGGCAATGTGGCGGATCGTCACCGCGCCGTGATCTCGGCGGTGCAGGATGAGGCCGACGAGCGGGCCAGAACGCTCGCCGAGACGTGTGTACGGGAGTCGGTGGGGCGGCTGATCGCGCTGCGCCTCGACACCCCCGGCCGCACCACCGAGCCTCGTCCCGAGGAGGACACGCATGGGCAGGAGCACCGGGCTCACGGGCCACGCGGGGGCCATCGCTGACACCACGCGTGCGGGCGGGGCGACGGCGTACCAGGACCAGGACCCGGTCCGCGAGGTCGTCCGCCGCGTACGAGACACCCTCGAAGAGGTCTTCGCCGCCGTCGCCGAGACCTGCGCCGACACCGGCACCCTGCTCACCGACGCGGCCGCCCCGGGCCGCGAGCCCGTCGCCGCCGACCTGGCCGCCCTGCGCCCCGGACTCCGCGCCCGGCTCGCCGCCCACCCCCTCGTCTCCGGCGTGGGGTTCGTCGCCGCGCCCGGCCTCCTCGCCGACGTACCGGGCTGGCTGGAGTGGTGGCAGCGCGGTCCCGGCGGAGCCGTCCGGCCGCTCCTGCTCGACCTCGACCCGGAGCACTCCGCCTACTCCGACTACACCCACTGGGACTGGTACACCCTGCCCCGCGAGACCGGGCGCCGGGCCGTCGCCGGGCCCTACGTGGACTACCTGTGCTCCGACGAGTACAGCCTCACGCTCTCCGCGCCGATCACGCTCGACGGCCGGTTCGTGGGCGTCGCGGCGGCCGACGTCTACCTGCGGCACTTCGAGGCGGCCGTCCTGCCCGTGCTCCAACGGCTCGCCGCACCCGCGCGGCTGGTCAACGCGCGGGGCCGGGTCGCCGCCTCCACCGACCCGGCCCATCTCGCCGGATCCCTCACCAAGGGCCCCGACTTCGCCGCCGTCCTCGCCGGACCGCCGACCGAACACCGCGCCGACGGCCTCCGCCTGCGGCCCTGCGCCGGGACGCCACTCGTCCTGGTCACGGCGGACGCCTGAGCGACCAGCCCGTCAGCGAACGGACCCCGCCGGATCACGTCAGTGAGCCAGTCCCCGGCCGGTCACAGAACCGCCAGGAGGTCGTTCAGCGGCGCCGGTGCCCGATCGGTGTCGAGCGCCTCCACCAGGAGCGTGCCGTACCGGATCTTGCGGCCCTTCTTCGTGCCGAGGAAGCGCCGCAGCTGCTGGTGCCGCGGCCGGCCGTGCTGGGCGGGCTGGTTCAGGAAGGTCTGCCAGGCGCGCAGATCGCCCTCCGCGCTGATGATCTCCTCGACCTTCGACGGCCCCAACGCCCGGATGAACTCGTCCTCCAGATCCGCCACACAGACGAAGAAGTCCTGGCGCGGCGCTCCGGCGCGGAGCAGCCCGCGCTCGTAGAAGCCCTGCTCGCGCTCGTCGCACAGGCCCGTCAGACGCAGGTCGAGACCGGGAGGCCCGAGCAGTTCGGCGTAGCGGGCGATGCTCATCGCCCCGCCCATCGACACCACGCACACGCCTTCCGCGGCCAGGTCACGGCCGCGCCGCCCGGCCAGCGTCTCGACGGCCGCGACGTCGCTCGGTCCTTCCAGGAGCACCGCCGCCCGCACCCCCAGACCCGTGGCGAGTTCCCTCGCCGTGTCGCCGCCGCAATCGCCCGCCGCCCAGCGGCGCAGCTCGTCCTGGAACGCCCTCATGTCTGCCATGGGGCGAGTCTGCACGCCCCGGCAGCGGTACGGGACCGAATATCTCGGCGCCCCGCCAGCCACTCCCTCAGTCGTTCACCGCGGTCAGCAGCACCACCGCGTCCTCCAGAGCCGTCAGCCCGTGCCGTTCCTTGGGGATCATCCGCAGCGTGCCCACCCGCAGCTCCTCCGCCCACCCGGCCGCCGTCAGGTTGACCCGGCCCCGCAGCACCTGGAGGCTCGCGGCCGGCGGCGCGTTGTGCTCGTCGAGGGAGGTGCCCGAGGTGAGGGCGATGACGGTCTGCCGCAGCACCCCGTCGTGCATCACCAGATGGGCGCTGCGCCCGTGCGGCGCCGTACGGGCCGCGGACAGGTGCTCGTCGGCGAGGGCGGTGAGGTCCAGCATCATGACTCTCCCTGCGGATGCGCGGGCGGATACCCCCAGCCTCTCGTGTGACGTCCCGGCCGCAACTCGGGACCGCCGGCCGCGCCCCCCGTCCGGTCCCCGGCCGGGGACCGGATGCCGCCACCGGGCAGGAGGCCCTCTTCGAATGCGGCCTCGTGTGGCCGACCGCCTCCGACTCCGCGCTGCGCAGGGCGTTCGTGGCGGCGGCCGTGACCACGTCCAGAGACCGGAGACATCAGCCGGTGCGGGGACGGCCGGCCTTCCCGGTCGGCGCCAGAGCGCCCGTCAGATGGTCGTACGCGACGTGCGCGTGGAGCCGGACGCCGGTGACCAGCGTGTCGTCGTCCGCGTAGAAGTGCGGGTTGTGGTTCGTGACCAGTCCGCGCCCACCCTCCACCGGAACCGGCCGGCCGGACGCGTTCAGCGTGGCGTCCTGGACCCCGAGCATCACGTACAGGCCGCCGAACCGGCCGACGAACTCGGAGACGTCGTCGTACCCGAGCGTCGCACCCGTCTCCACCAGGCGCTCCCCGCCGACCACCCGGCGGAGGGTCGGCAGACCGGCCTCCACCCACGGCCCGCTGTTGTGCACGGGCGGCACGGACTGCAGGTAATCCACCGCGGCCGTCGCGCCGTACGCCGCCGCGGAGTGCTCGGCCAGCGTCGTCAGACGGCGCTGGACCTCGGCCATGTCGGACTCCACGGCACAGCGGACCGTGCCCCACAGGGTCACCGTCTGGCCGATGATGTTGAAGCGGCCCACGTCCTCGACGTGTCCGATCGTCACGGTGACCGGGTCGAAGGCCGAGACCTGCCGGTACAGCTGGCCGATGCCGGTGAGGACGGCGCCGGCCGCGGGCATCGGGTCGACGCCCTCCCACGGGGTGGAGCCGTGCACCTGCTGTCCGGTGACGACGATACGGACCAGGGTGGACGCCCCGTACTGGTTGCCGATCCTGTATCCGACGTACCCCTTCGGGTACGGCGTCACATGCACGCCGAAGGCCATCGTCGGCACCGGGCCGGCGAAGGCCCCGGCCTCCACCATCGCCCGGGCCCCGCCCTCCTCCGTGACCGGCGGGCCCTCCTCGGCGGGCTGGAAGACGAAGAGGACCGTGCCGGGAAGCCGGTCGCGGACACCCGCGAGCACCGTCGCCGCGCCCATCAGCATCGCCGTGTGGCAGTCGTGCCCACAGGCGTGCGACACCGGGAACGGGCCGCCAGGGTAGTCGGCGTCCACCACCTCGGAGGCGAAGTCCGCGCCGCAGAGGTCCCTCACGGGCAGCGCGTCCATGTCGGCGCGCAGCGCCACGACCCGCTCGCCGCCCGGCGCAGCCCCGCGCAGGACGCCCACGACGCCGTGTCCCGCGATGCCCGTACGGACCTCGTCGAGGCCCAGCGCGCGCAGGTGGTCCGCCACCAGACGGGCCGTGTTCACCTCCCGGTTGGACAGCTCCGGATGCCGGTGCAGATGGCGCCGCCAGGCCACCACCCTGGCGGCCTCATCGGCCGCCCGCTCGTCCAGTTCGTCGTGGATCGCCTCGCTGTCCATCGGGGGACTCCCTCTCGTACCGGCTGACGTCGCGGCCCTGGGGACCGCGCACGACCAGCCTGCCACCAGGGGCGGGGCCTCGGCCCGCCGGAGACCGGGCCGGATCCGCTCCGGGGCAGGAAGGGATGTGTGGCGGACGGGGGGTGCGCTCAGCCGGTGAAGACCTCGGTGAGGGACCAGATCGCGAGGCCCGCCATGCAGACGCCACCGATGCGCTGAACCGTCTTGAGGGGGACGCGCTTGGCGATGAAGCGGCCGGCGACCAGGGCGAGCGCGGAGACCGTCGTCAGGGCGGCGAAGGAACCGATCGCCGTCGACCAGGTGCCGTTGGTGGCGGCCAGGTTGGCGGTGGTGATCTGGGTCAGGTCGCCCCACTCGCTGATGAAGACGGCCATGAACGCGGTCGAGAAGACGGGCCAGAAGCCGCTGACCGTCCGGCCGCCCTCGTCGGACTCGTCGTCGTCGCCCCCGCCGCGCAGCAGCATGAACGCGCCGAAGCCGAACATCAGGGCCGAGACCAGTTTGACCGTCCAGCCCGGGAGCAGCCCGAGCAGGCTGCCGGCGCCCACCGCGATGGCGACGTGGGCCAGGAAGGCGGTGGAGGTGCCGATCCACACGTACAGCGGACGCATGCGCGTGCCCATGGCGAGCGACGCGAACATCGTCTTGTCGGGAAGCTCGGCGAGGAAGATCAGCCCGAAGGCGGTGAGGATCGCCAAGGGGTCGAGGTGCATACCGGAACTCTCTGCTCGATCCGGGCCCCGTGGCTCCGCACGACACCTCGGTGGGCGACGGGAGGACCACTCGGCCCGGCATGACGGACCACGCCCACGGGAACGCGGACGTGGCTGTTGCCTGGCCGAAGGTCTCGCCCGTCCGCGTCGTGCGCGGACCCGGTCACCGGGAACCCGGGGGCTCCAGTGTGTCGACGACCGGTTCGCGGGGCTACTCCCCTTCGCTTGCGCCCAGTGTAAGGGATCGGGGCGCCAAGGAGGGTAGACACTGTCTACTCGGCCTTGGTAGACAGTGTCTATGTCCCTGCATGAGAACGGCCACGAGGATGAGAACCGGCACGAGGACGGGCTGCGCGCCCGGCTCGTCCGGGCCGGCGTCGAGCTGGTGAACGCCGAGGGCGCCCCGGCGCTCTCCCTGCGCGAGATCGCCCGCCGCGCCGGGGTCTCCCACGGAGCCCCCCGGCGGTACTTCCCGACCCACCTGGACCTGCTGTCCGCCATCGCCCGCCAGGGCTTCGCCGAACTGGCCGCACGCGTCAGCGAGGCGGACGCCGGGACCGCCCCGCCACGCGAGCGGATCGCGGCGCTCGCCCGCGTCTACCTCGACTACGCCGGCTCGCGGCGCGGGATGTACGAGCTGATGTTCCGGCACGACCTGCTGGAGAGCGGCCGCCTCGGGCTGCGCGAGACCAGCCTGCCGCTCTTCGCCCACCTCACCGGGCTCGTCGCGCAGGTCCGCCCGGGGGCCGACCCCGTCCTCCTCGCGGGCGCCCTCTGGGCCAACCTGCACGGCATCGCCCAGCTCTGGCACTGGGGCAGCCTCCGCCTCGCCACCGGCGGTGACGACCCGGGCCCCCTCCTGGCCACCGCGCTCGACGCCCACCTCGGACCCGCGGAGCCCGCGCTGTGAACCACACCCGGGCCAGGAAGCGCCTCCTCGCCGCGAACCGCCCCGGCGCCGCGCACCGCACCCTCGCCTGCAGCGTCGTCGGCGCCGCCGTCGTCGCCCTCGACGGCACGGTCCTCACCGTCGCGCAGCCCGCCCTCCAGCGCGATCTGCACGCCGACGTCGGTCAGGTGCAGTGGACCAGTACCGGCTACCTCGTCGCCGTCGCGAGCCTCCTCGTCTTCGCGGGCCGCCTCGGCGACCGCTACGGCCACCGCCGGGTGTTCGCCCTCGGCGCCCTGGGCTTCGCCGCCGCCTCCACCGGAATCGCCCTCGCCCCCGGCATCGGCACCGTGATCGCCCTGCGCGTGCTCCAGGGCGTCTGCGGCGCGCTGCTCCAGCCCGCCACCCTCGGCATGCTGCGCACCGCATTCCCACCCGAACGGCTCGCGACGCCGATCGCCGTCCGCACCGCCGCCATCGGCCTCGCCGCAGCGGCCGGCCCGCTCATCGGCGGCGCCCTGGTCTCCTCGTACGGCTGGCGCGCGGTCTTCCTGCTCGGCGTGCCCCCGACCCTCGCGATCGGCCTGCTCGCCCTGGTCCCGCCCGGTCACCGAGCGGCGGACACCCCCGGTCGCCCGGCCTCCGGCCCCGCCGCGCTCGACCCGCTCGGCGCCCTCCTGCTCGCCGCCACGCTCGGCCTGCTCGTCCACGGACTCGACGAGGCGTCCCGACCCGGCGGCACCGGGACCGCCACCCTCGCCTGCGGCGCGGCTCTCGGCACCGTGGCGGTCTTCGTCCGGCACGAGCGGCGGGCCCCGCACCCCCTCCTGCCCCCGGCGCTGCTCAGGAGCGTGCCGGTCGTCGCGGGGCTCGCCGTGCTCCTCGCCGCCTCGGCGGCCCTCTTCGGCGCGCTCTTCGTGACGACGTACTTCCTCCAGGACGTCCAGGGACTCGACCCCCTCGGCTGCGCGCTGCGCGTCCTGCCCCTCGCCGTCCTCATGATCCTCGGCGCGCCGCTCTGCCCTCCGCTCCAGCGCCGCTTCGGCCCCCGGCGCACCGCGACCGCCGGGGCCGCGCTGCTCACGCTCGGGCTCCTGCTGCTCTCCCGGCTCGACGTGACGGCCGGCGCGGGCGCCGTCTGCGCCGCCTCGGCGCTCCTCGGCGCCGGGTTCGTCACGCTCATGGTCACCGCGACCTCCGTCGTCGTGCACCGCGCCCCCAAGGCCCACGCCGGGGTCGCCGGCGGCCTCCAGCAGACGGCGATGAACGTCGGTCCTGCGCTCGGCGTCGCCACCGCGACCCTCCTGCTGACCCTCGCACCGGACGGCGGCTTCGTACCGGCCCGGGGCGCGGCCCTCCCGGCCCTGACCCTGATCGCCGCGCTCGCCCTCCCCGCCGCCCTCGCCCTGCCCGGTCGCGCCGATCCCCGGGGGACACGCCCGGAGCCCACGGCACCCGGGGCCGCCCGGCGGCCCTGCGTACGATCATGAGATGCCCGCAGCCGGTCACCGTCGCCCTCCCGGCACGGGGACACGCACCCAGTTCAACCTCGGTCGTGCCCTGCCCTTCCTGGCCCTCGTCCTGACGGTCGCCGCCGACCTGGCCACGCCCGACCGGGAACGTTTCGACCGTCTCCTGGTCGCCGCACCCGCCCTCGCGGCCGTCACCTGGAGCGTGCGCGGGACCGTCGGCATCGGGCTGCTCGCCATGGTCGTCCGCGTGCTCCTCGACCCCGCCCGGGACTCGGCGTCCCTCCACGAACTCCTCACGAGCGAGGCCGTGCTCGCGGTGACGACCGCCGCCGCGGCCTGGGTCAGCCGGGTCAGGACCCGCTACGAGCAGGACCTGCGCGAGGTCACTGCCGTCGCCGAGGTGGTCCAGCGGGTCGTCCTGCGCCCCCTGCCGGAGCGCCTCGGCCGGTTCGAACTGCACCTGCTGTACGTCGCGGCCGCGGCCAAGGCGAGGATCGGCGGCGACTTCTACGAGGCCGTCAGGGTCCCCGGCGCCGTGCGCGTCATGCTCGGCGACGTCCAGGGCAAGGGCCTCGGCGCCGTCGAGACCGCCTCCGTGCTGCTCGGCGCCTTCCGCGCCGCCGTCAACGACGCCCACGACCTCGCGGCCCTCGCGGACCGGCTCGAGGAGGGCCTCGCACGCTACGGCGCGTGGGACCCGGACTCGGACGCCGCCGAACGCTTCGCCACCGTCGTGCTGGTCGAACTGCCGGACGACCACGACGTCGTACGGCTCCTCAGCTGCGGCCACCCCGCGCCGCTGCTCCAGCGCCCGGGCGGCGTCGAGCCCGTGCACTTCGCCGACCCCTCGCTGCCCGTCAACCTCGCGGGCCTCGCCGAGAGCCACCACCGGATCGAGGAGGTCCCCTTCGGTCCGGGGGACCGGCTGCTCCTCTACACCGACGGCGTCAGCGAGACCCGCGACCGGGCCGGCGCCTTCTACCCGCTGGAGCCACGGCTGCGCGGCTGGTCCAGAGAACCGGCCGCGCGGGTGCCCGCGCTCCTCCACCGCGACCTCGCCGCCTACGGGGCGGACGGCCTCGACGACGACGTGGCCGCCCTCCTCGTGGTCCGCCCGCCCGAGACCCCCTGACGGCGGACCGCCCGACGACGTCGGAGCGCCGCGCACCCGTACCGCGGGCTCACGTCACCGGCGCGAGCCCCAGATGCTCCCGGAGCGTCGACCCCGTGTACGCCGTCCGGTACACGCCCCGCTCCTGCAGCTCCGGCACGAGCAGCTCGACGATGTCGTCGAGCCCGTCCGGCACCAGGTACGGCGAGATGTTGAAGCCGTCGACCGCCCCGTGCCGGGCGAAGCGCGCGAACTTCTCCGCGAGCCCGGCCGGGGTGCCCACGTGACCGCGCTGCGGACCGAGCTCGATGACCGTCTCGCGCAGCGACCAGCCGTTGGCGCCGGCCTTCGCGCGCCACTCGGCCACCGTGTCCAGGGTCTCGCCCAGTTGGCGGGTGCCGAACTCGCCGTTGTACTCGCCGACCACCGGATCCTCGGCGGGCAGCGGCCCGTCCGCGTCCCGCCCGGACAGGTCGAAGCCCCACAACCGGCTCGCGATGCCCAGCGCGACGGCGGGCGTGACCTGTTCGAGGCGGACCCAGCGGGCCTTCTCCTCCGCCTCCTTCTCGGTCGCCCCGATGACGATCTCGGTGCCCGGCAGGATCCGCAGAGCGTCCTCCGGCCGCCCGGCCGCCCGCAGCCGGCCCCGGATGTCCTCGGCGAAGGCCAGCGCGTCGTCGAAGTCCGTACCGTGCGCGGAGAAGATCACGTCCGCGTTGCGGGCCGCGAAGTCCCGACCCTCGCCGGAGTCGCCCGCCTGGAAGATCACCGGGTGCCCCTGTGCGCTGCGCGGGAGCGTCGGCGCCAGATCCACATCGAAGTGGTCGGTCCGCGACCGTACGCGTCCCACCGCACCCGGCACCGACCAGGACCGGGCGTCGGCGGAGCCGGCGACCGCGCCCTCCGCCCAGCCGTTCCACACGGCGCGCGCGAGGGAGAGGAACTCCTCGGCACGCCGGTAGCGGTCGGCGTGGTCGAGGAAGCCGCCGCGCCGGAAGTTCTCGCCGGTCCAGGCGTTGTGGGTGGTCACCACGTTCCAGCCGGCCCGGCCGCCGGACAGCAGGTCGAGACCCGCGAGCCGCCGGGCGAGGTCCCCGGGCTCGTTGAAGGTGGTGTTGGACGTGGAGACGAGCCCGATCCGCTCGGTCGCGGCGGCGAGCGCCGACAGCTGGGTGATCGAGTCCGGACGGCCGGCGACGTCCAGCTCGTGGATGCCGCCCTCCGACTCGCGCAGCCGCAGGCCGTCCCCCAGGAAGAACGCGTCGAAGAGCCCGCGCTCGGCGGTCCTGGCCACCCGCAGGAAGGACGCCGGATCGATCTGCGAGCCGCTGGACGGGTCCGACCAGATCGTCCAGTGGTTGACGCCCTGGAAGAAGACACCGAAGTGCAGCCGGGCGTCCGGGCGGGGCACGTCGTTCGCGTCGGCGCGGGTCATCGGGTCTCCTCCCGGACGAGCGCGGCGGCGCCGTCGGTCGTGAAGCGGCTGAGGGGCCGGGGGAGGCCCAGGGAGGTACGCAGGGTGGTGCCCGGCAGCGGGCGGGCGGCGATCCGCCGGACGAACAGCTCCGGCAGGACGAGACGGGAGAGCACCGCCAGGTCCTCGTCGAGGACGAGCGGATGCAATCGCACCCCGTCGACGCGGTCGGCGAGCTCCGTCAGAAGCTCCACCAGACCGGACGCCGGACCGGAGTACCGCAGCCGGTCGGGGCCGCCTTCCCATGGCGCATACCGCTCCAGGTCGGCGATCCGCTCCCGCGCGGTCTCGCCCGGGGTGTCGAGGGCGACCTCGATCTCGGCGAAGGCGAGTGGCGCCCCGGCGGCCGCGGCAGCCTCGCCCGCCTCGGCCGGCGTCGCCCCGCCGACCAGCGCCACATCGACGAGACCGGCCGGGACGAGACCCGGGCGGGCGAGAACGACGGGCCGGCCCTGCGGAGGGCGCGGCACGATCGACGGACCCCGGACGGAGTACGCGTCGCCCGCGAAGTCGATGGCGTGGAGGCGCGAGCGGTCCAGGTAGCGGCTGGTGGAGACCGACCGGATCACCGCGTCGTCCTCCCACGAGTCCCACAGGTCCCGTACGACCCGGAGACCGTCATGGGCCTCACGGGCGAGGGCGTCGGCGCCCTCGACGACCGGCCGCCCCCAGGCGCGCGCGGCGGCCGGATCCTCCTCGACCCCCACCACCCAGCCGGCCCGGCCGGCCGAGACGTGGTCGAGCGAGGCGAGCTGCGTGGAGACGTGGAACGGCTCGGCGTACGTGGTCGCCACGACCGGCGCCACACCGAGGACGCTCGTCGACGCGGCCACGAACGCGGCCCGCTCCACCGCGCCGATCCGTCCCACGGGATCGTTCGCGGGGCCGGGAGGGAGGATCGAGTCCTCCAGGGTGACCAGGGTGAACCCGGCGTTCTCGGCGGCGGCGGCCACCCGGGCGAGCCGACGCGGGGTCAGCAGTTCACCGGGGGAGTGCGCGGCACGGCGCCACGCGGCCGGATGGGCACCGTCGCCGTCGATCTCGACGGCCAGGTGCAGGGCAGGGCGGGGCATGGGAGTCCTTCCGAACGACAGGGACGCGCGACGGCACGGCAGCGGTACGGGACACGGCTGCACGGGGCCGGGGCGACGGGACGTCACGGGACGCGCGGACCCACGCGGTGCGGGGTCAGGCGCGAGCGGAAGGACAGATGGCCGAGGAGGTACGGCAGAAGTCGACGTGCCGGCGGCAGACCAGACGGGCACTCGAACGGGCGGGGGCATGCGCCGTGGCGATCACCGCGAACACGTGCGCCTCCCCCCGGCTCGGATCCCGTCCGTGTGTACGGACGGGGGCACGTCACCATAGGCAGGCGGCCTTCAGCGCTGTCAAGGCCGACCCGGACGGTGGAACGTCAGGACAACAGGCGGGGGAAGGCAGTCGGGGCGGCGGCCCGTCGGCCCCAGGCGTGGGGCCTCGCTGCCCATGGTCCGGATCCCGCCAGAGACTCGTGCGCCGGATCCCCCGTCAGACCCTGGGTTGATCGAAGGTCGCCCCCTGGTCGGACGCGGGCGACCGCTGCCGGCGCCTAGCGTGCTCGCATGATCCGATTCACCCGGGCGGCCGCGGCCGCCGTCCTCGTCTGTTCCCTCGCCTTACCGGCCGGCGTCGCCACGGCGGCCGACGCGCCGGCGGTCGCCGGTACGGCACAGGTGGCGCGGGCCGCCGCGCTGCCGGCCCCCACCGGTCCGTACAGCGTCGGCAGCACCGTCCTGCCGCTCGTCGACCACTCCCGTACCGACCCCTGGGTGCCCACCGACGACGGCCGCGCGCTCATGGTCACGCTGCACTACCCGGCCGCCCACGCCGGCGGCGGCCGCTCCGCCGCGTACGCCACGCGGGAGGAGGCGCGGCTGCTCGCCGAGCAGCTGGGGCCCGGCGTCTCCGGCGGCGTGCTCGCCCGTACGCGCACCCACAGCAGGACCGGCGTCCGGCCCGCGACCGGCCGGCACCCCCTGGTCCTGCTCTCGCCGGGCTTCAGCGTCTCCCGCTGGACGCTCACCCATCTCGCCGAGGACCTCGCCTCGCGGGGCTATGTCGTCGCCTCCGTCGACCACGCCTACGAGTCGTACGGGATCAGCCTCCCCGACGGCCGCACCCTCACCTGCGTCGCCTGCACGGCTCTCGAGAACGGGGTGCACGGCAGCGTCGTCACCTCGACGCGCGCCGCCGACATGCGCTACGTCCTGGACCGGCTCACCGGGCCGAAGCCCGCCTGGCGGTACGCCGACGTGATCGACGCGCGCCGCGTCGGCATGGCCGGCCACTCCATCGGCGGGGCGAGCGCGGCCACCGCGATGGCGGCCGATCCGCGCATCGACGCCGGGATCGACATGGACGGCTCCTTCTGGGAGGACCTCCCGGCGGAGGGCCTGCGGGGCCGCCCCTTCCTGATGCTCGGGACCCACGACAGCGTGCACCTGCCCGGCGGGAAGGACAGCAGCTGGGACCGGATGTGGACGGCGCTCGACGGCTGGAAGCGCTGGATCACCGTCGCCGGATCCGAGCACTTCACGTTCTCCGACGGTCCCGTGCTCTCCCGTCACTTCGGCCTGCCCCAGCCGGAGCTGCCCACCGACCGGGCCGTCGGCGTCACCCGGACCTACGTCGCGGCCTTCTTCGACCAGCACCTGCGCGGGATCCCGCGTCCGCTCCTCGACGGCCCGACGCCCGAGAACCCGGAGGTCCACTTCCAGCACCGCTGAGCCACACGCGGGCGGGGGTCAGGAGCGGTACGGGGTGTTCGCCTCCGCCCAGTCGGCCAGCGCCCGCGCGCACTCGGCGACCGATTCGCGCCAGGTGCGCGCGGCACCGTCACCGGCCTCGTCGCTGACGTGCTTCACGATGCGCAGCGGCACCCCGGCGAGCTCCGCGGCCGCCGCGAGGGCGTAGCCCTCCATGTCGACGAGCGGCGCCCGCTCCGCGAGCCGGGCGCGGGCCGCCTCGTCCGAGATGAACGCGTCACCGGTGGCGAGGACCACGTCACCGCCGTCCGGCAGGGCGAGCGGAGCCCCGTACGTCTCGCCGGTCAGCGTCGCGAGCAGCTGACCGTCGAGGTCGTGCTGCACGACCGTGCCGACGACGTGCGTCCCGGTCCAGCCCGGCCGCAGCGCCCCGGCCGTCCCGAGGTTCACGATGGCGGACGGTCGCGGTCCCCGGCCGAGGACGGTCGCGAGCGCGGCCGCCGCGTTCACCTTGCCCATGCCGGTGAGCAGGACGGGCAGCTCCGTGTCGAGGAACTGCGCCTCCTCCTTGACGGCGAGGACGAGCAGGGGACGGTCGGCCGTGATCTCTCCCAAGAGTTCCATGGGGGCCACGCTAGTTCGAGGGCCCGCTCGCCGTACAACCGGGCGGGCCTCAGCTCAGCGAAAGCCCCTGCTCAGCGAGCGCCTCGCCGAGCACGCGCAGGGCCTTCGGCCCCACACCGTGCAGGGCGGCGAGCTCGGCGGCCGGCACGTCGGCGAGCTGGGCGAGGCGCGTGTACCCGGCTGCGACGAGCGCGCGGGTCGCGGGCGCGCCGATCCCGCGCGGGAGGTCCGCCTCGCGGCTGTCGGATCCGTCGGCCATGGACCGATCGTGCCACGCCGGCGAGCCCGAGGCCGGTCGGAAGGACCGGCCGGGGCACTCGGCGCAGCCACGCCACGGCTCGCACCGCTCATACCGCCCCCGCCTGGGACGTCCGTCACACCGGCAGCAGCCGGCCGATCAGGGCGCCCAGCTGGCGCGCGTTGCGGCACGGGCGCATCTCCACGAGCTCGGCGTAGGCCGGGGCCACCGAATCGCCGGTACCCCAGAGCGAGGGTTGTTCGGGGTTGAGCCAGTGCACCCGGCGCGCGCGGTCCGCGACGAGCCGGAGGGCCGCGAGGTTCGGGTCGGCGCCGTTGGTGCGGGCGTCACCGAGGACGAAGACCACCGTGCGCGGGCCGACCGCCCCCGCGTACCGCTCGGCGAACTCCCCGAGCGCCGTCCCGTAGTCGCTCTGCCCGTGCCAGCCGGTCAGCTCCGCCTCCGCGAGGATCCGGTCGCCGAGCCCCGCAGGATCGGCCGCGCCCCGCGCGATCAGCCCGGTCACCTCGTCCACCCGGTTGACGAAGGCGAAGACCCGCACCCGGCTGAACTGATCGTGCAACGCCTGCACCAGCAGCATCGTGAACTGTGCGAAACCAGCCACCGACCCCGACACGTCACACAACAGGACCAGCTCGGGACGCCGGGGGCTGCGCCGTCGCAGGACCGGGCGCACCGGCACCCCACCGGTCGACAGCGAGCCGCGCAGGGTGCGCCGGAGATCGATCTCCCCGCGCGCCGCCCGGCGCCGCCGCGCCGCCAGCCGGGTGGCCAGTTTCCGTGCCAGCGGCCGTACCGTACGGCGCAACTCGTCCAGCTGAGCCCGCCCGGCCAGCAGGAAGTCCACGCTGTCCGCCGTCCCCGCGACCGCCCGCCGCGCGACCCGGTCACGGCCCTGCCGCTCCGCGACGCGCCGCCGGGCCTCGGTCCGCACGCGCTCCCGGAAGGCCTCGATCCGCCGCCGGATCTCGTCGTCCAGCAGCCGCTCGGTGAACTCGGGATCATCGGCCGCGACCGGCGCCCGCAGCCGGTCGCGCACCCGGGCGAGCAGCGTCTCGGGGCGCAGCCGGGAGAGGGTCTGGTACGAGGACCAGCCGTCGGACTCCGGGCCGGAGCCGTAGCCCCCGAAGCCGCCCACCGCCTCGGCGGCGAGCCGGTCGAGCGCGGCGCCGTCACCGGCGGTGAGGGCCTCCACGAGCCGGTCCCGCAGCGCCGCGAGGCCCTCGGGGGTGTTCTCGTACCCCTCGGCCGCTCCGGGAGCGCCACCGAGCGGGAAGTACAGGTCGAAGACCTGGTCGAACACCGTGCGCTGCGCCTCGCCGTGGAGCAGCGTCGCCGCGAGCGCCTCCCGGACCCGCTCACGGTCGGTGAAGCCCACCGCTTCGAGCGCGAGTCCCGCGTCCACGGTCTCGCCGGTCCCGACCCCGAAGCCGTGCGCCCGCAGCGCCGCCACGAGCCCGGCGAGCCGCACGGCGACCCCGCCCGGGGCAGCCGTACCGACCGGATACGTACCCTCCGGGTCCGCGCCCGCCGCGTCCGCACGGCCGGAGGCCGGCCGGCTCACACCGCGTCCAGGTCGAGCTTGGCCGCCGCCTTCACGATGTCCTCCTGGTGCTTGAGGAGGACCCCGAGAGTCTCCCGTACGACCCGCTCCTCCAGCCGGTCCGCGCCGAGCGCGAGCAGCGTGCGGGCCCAGTCGATCGTCTCCGACACGGACGGCACCTTCCGCAGGTCCATCGCCCGCAGCGCTCCCACGACCCGGACGACGGACGCGGCGAGCCCGGCGTCGAGGCCGGGCACCTTGAGGGTCACGATCCGGCGTTCCAGCTCCTCCTCGGGGAAACCGATGTGCAGGAACAGGCAGCGCCGCCGCAACGCCTCGGACAGCTCGCGGCTGGCGTTCGAGGTGAGCACGGTGAACGGCCGCCGCGTCGCCGTGATCGTGCCGAGCTCGGGCACCGTCACCTGGAAGTCGCCGAGCACCTCGAGGAGCAGCCCCTCCACCTCGACGTCGGCCTTGTCGGTCTCGTCGATGAGCAGCACCGTCGGCTCCTCGGACCGGATCGCCGTGAGCAGCGGCCGGGGGAGCAGGAACTCCTCGCCGAAGATGTCCGTCCGCGTCTCGTCCCAGGACTCGCCCCGCCCGGCCGTGATCCGCAGGAGCTGCTTGGCGTGGTTCCACTCGTAGAGGGCGCGGGACTCGTCGACGCCCTCGTAGCACTGCAGCCGGACCAGACGCGCCCCGGCGACCTCGGTGACGGCCTTGGCGAGCTCCGTCTTGCCGACGCCGGCCGGGCCCTCGACGAGCAGTGGCTTGCCCAGCCGGTCGGCGAGGAAGACGGTGGTGGCGACGGCCGGCGACGCCAGGTAGCCGGTCGTGGCGAGCCGCTCGGCGACGTCGTCGACGGAGGTGAAGAATCCGGTCGTCATGGTTGTCCCCCCGGGGAGCGGAATCTCGTACTGGCCGGTAGCCTCAGCTGTACTTGATCAGATCGGGCACCCCCGCACAACCGTTCCGAGCGGACTCCGTGCCGCCCCGCGCCATGACACAGAGTCACATCACCCCCACGCGCCGCCGTGACACACGGTCACACCACCCCCGCCGACGACCTGTTTCACGCCGTGGCGGGATTCTTGCGGCAGGACGCTTGTGCGGGGACCCGGGGCCCGGCACGCTCCTCGTATGAACACGGCCAGGCATGCCAGTGAACGACTGATGAGCTGGCCCTCGCTTACCCCCGGCCGCGCCCATTGCGGCGCCGAGCTCGGACTCGGCACGGGGACGCAGGAGATCGTCCACTTCCACGGCGAGCACGAGGCGGACGTCCACCTCACCCGCGCCATGGTCGCGAAACTGCGCCCGGCCCTCCTGGGGTCGAGCGCGGTGCGGCTGCGGGCCGGCTCCGGCTGGGTGACGGTCCGTCTGGACATGGGCTCGGACATCGACCTGCTCGCCACTCTGGTGAGCGCCGCCCTCTTCCAGGCCAACGGCGTCCCCGACGTCGCCCCGGACAGCTGCACCCGCACCCGCCCCGTCCCCGGCTCCCGCTGACGGCCGGGCGCGCGCTCCATGGCGGAACCGGGAACGGTCCACCTCCACCCGCGACATCACGGCCCGCCCCACCCGTTCGGCCCCCACCCTGCGATGCCGCGCCGCGCGGCCGGGTACCTCACCAGGCATGCCCTCCACACCCGGTCCGCCGCACGACGGTGCCCCCGCCGAACACGGCCACTGGTTCGCACGACTCCACGCCCGCGTCCTCGCCTCGTCCGTCGGCCTCGCCTGGAGCCGCGGCCGGGCCATGGAACTCATGCACCGCGCCATGGGCTTCGCGGCGCTCAGCCTGCTCACCCTCGTCCCCCTGCTCATCGTCGTCGCGGCGGCCGACCTCGCCAGCGGCCACGGCTTCGCCCGCTGGCTGGTCCAGGGCCTCGGAGTCACCGAGGTCTCACAGGAGGAGGTCGAGCAGCTTTTCGGGCAGCCGGGGCAGGCACTGCAACGCACCACGGCCTTCGGCCTCGCCGCCCTCGCCGCCTTCGGCGTCACCTTCGGATCCGCCGTACAGACCGGCTATGAGCGGGCCTGGGACCTCCCCACCGCCCGCTGGCACACCATGTGGCGGCACGTCGTCTGGCTCGCCGTCCTCGTCGCCTCCCTGCTGCTCTTCGTCGCCTTCCCCGCACCCGAGAACGCCCCGGCCGGCATCACCCTCCTCGTCGCCGTCGGCGACCTGCTCGGCACCTTCCTCTTCTTCTGGTGGTCGCAGCGCTTCCTGCTCTGCGGCCGCATCCGCTGGCGCGCCCTCGCGCCCGGCGCCGTGCTCACCGCGCTCGGCCTCCTCGGGCTGCGGGTCTTCTCGCAGCTGGTCTTCTCGCCGCTGATCGCCTCGAACGCCGTGACGTACGGCGAGTTCGGCACCGTCCTCGTCCTCCAGTCGTGGCTCGTCGGCGTCGGCTTCGTCGTGTACGGAGGCGCCCTCGTCGGGCGCCTCGTCCACGAACACCTCGTCCGCCGCCGACTGCGGCGCCCCCGGTGAACCCCTACTGGTCCCGGCGCCGCACGGCGAGGACCGTCACCGCAGCCCCGCACAGCACCCACAGCGCGTACACCAGCCACGCGCCCCCCGCCGACCAGGGGAACAGCTCCACGCCGGGCGGTCCCGCGTCCGCGAGCCGCTGCCAGGCGTGCAGCGGGGTCGCGTGCCCGAGCACCGCGGTCAGGTGACGCCGGTCCGACAGCACCGCCGGCACCAGCAGGAGCAGGACCACCGCGCCCACGATCGAGAGCGCGCTCCTCCGCAGCAGCGCGCCGATCGCCATCCCGGCCACCGCGCACACGGGGGCGAGGAGGGCCGAGGCCACGACGATGCGCGGCGCTCCCGGGTGGGTGATCGGCAGCCCGATGTCCCGGGCCGACAGCATCGCCTGCGTCGACCAGAACGACGCCCCCGCGACTACCGCCCCGAAGGCGGCCTGCACCACCGTCACCACCAGCACCTTCGCCGCCATGAGCGCGCCCCGCGCCGGCACCGCCGTGAACGTCGTGCGGATCAGACCGCTCCCGTACTCACCGACCACCGCGACCGCCCCCATCGCGGCCGAGGCGAGGATCAGGATCAGTGCCGCGTTGTACGTGAAGGCGTCCCACAGCGCCATGTCGTTCGCCACGAACTCGGCCCGGCTCGCCGCGTCGTACTGGAGCCAGTACCGGTAGTGGTCCCAGGCGGTACCGACGTTGAAGGCGACCACGGCGAGCGCGCCCAGCAGCAGCGACCAGCCCGTCGAGCGCAGCGACCACAGCTTCAGCCACTCCGACGCCACCAGGTCGCGGAAACGGGCACGAGGCTCCCCCACGGAGGCCACGGGAAGATCGAGGGTCGTCATCGGGCGTCTCCTGCCAGGTACTCGACGCTGTCGGCGGTCAGTTCCATGAACGCCTCCTCAAGGGAGGCCGTACGGGTGGTCAGCTGGTGGAGCGGCACCCGGTGCTCCAGGGCCAGAGCGCCGATACGGGCAGCCGGGAGCCCGGTCACCGTCAGCAGACCCGACTCCTCCTCGACCTCCGCGCCCTCCGCGAGCAGCAGCGCCGTCAGGCCCGCGCGGTCGGGCGTACCGACCGTCACGCTCAGGCGCCGGCCTCGCGCGGCGAACTCCGCCAGACTCTCCGCCGCGATCAGCGCGCCCCGGCCGATGACCACCAGCTCGTCCGCCGTGTGCTCCATCTCCGTCATCAGATGACTCGACACGAAGACCGTGCGGCCTTCCGCGGCCAGCCGCCGGAACAGCCCCCGCACCCACTTGACGCCCTCCGGGTCGAGACCGTTCAGCGGCTCGTCGAACAGCAGCACCGGCGGATCGCCGAGCAGCGCCCCGGCGATGCCGAGCCGCTGCCGCATGCCCAGCGAGTACCCGCCGATCCGGCGCCCGGCCGCCCCCGCCAACCCGACCTCCTCCAGGACCTCGTCGACCCGGGAGCGCGGAATGCGGTTGCCACGCGCCAGAACCGCCAGATGCGCCCGCGCGGTGCGGCCGCCGTGCACGTCCCCGGCGTCGAGCAGCGCGCCGACGTGCCGCAGTCCGCGTCGCCGGTCCGTGAAAGGCCGTCCGTCGACCGTCACCGAACCGCTCGTCGGCGTGTGCAGGCCCAGGATCATCCGCAACGTGGTGCTTTTGCCCGAGCCGTTCGGGCCGAGAAAGCCGGTGACCCGGCCCGGCCGGACGGTGAAGGTGAGCGCGTCGACGGCGGTCGTGACGCCGTAGCGCTTGGTGAGTTCCCTGACTTCGATCATGGGCACCACCGTGCCGCCCGGGCCCCGCCCCGGGCATCGGACCAGCACGGACAATCGGCGGCGGTCCCTGTCACCCCAGGTCGTACACCCACGGTCCGATGCCCGCGGGAGAGACCGCCCTTTACGATCACCGCATGTCCGCCACCCCGTCAGCACCGTTCTACAAGAGGGTCACCCCCGGCGGCTGGGCCGCCGTCGCCTGGGGCGCGGGCATCGCCTTCACGGCCCTCCTCCGGATCCCCGTGCCCGGCCAGGAGGGGCCCGACGTCCTGCCCGGCTTCGTCATCCTGCGCTGGGACGGCCTCGTCATGCTGGCCGTCGCCACCCTCCTGACCCTGCGCGGGAGCGTCCTCCTCGCTCGACGTCCGACCGCCGCCCTCCACCACCTCCTCGTCGCCTCGGTCATCGCCTCCACCCCCCTCGGCGTCACCGCCATCCCCTTCGCCCAGTACCTCGCGGTCGACGTCGCGCTCTACGCCATCGCCGCCGCCCGCCCACGCCCCGAGGCCCGACGGGCGCTCCTGCTCGCCCTCGGTCTGCTCGTCGTCTACGTGGCCGTCCGTCTGCTCGCCGGCTGGAGCGCCGGCACCACGAGCGTCCTGGCGGTCGCCCTGACCGCCCTCGTGGCCTGGCTCCTCGGCCGCTCGGAGGGGCAGGCCCGGGAGTACGCGGAACGGAGCCGCACCCAGGCCGCCGAACAGGCCGTCACGACCGAACGCCTTCGGATAGCCCGCGAGATGCACGACACGGTCGCCCACAGCATCGGCATCGTCGCCCTCCAGGCCGGGGCCGCCCGCCGGGTCATCGAGACCCAGCCCGAAGCCGCCCGGCAGGCGCTCACCGAGATCGAGACGGCGAGCCGCGAGACCCTCGCGGGCCTGCGCCGGATGCTCGGCGCGCTGCGTACGGAGGACACGGACGGGGGGACGGGGGCGGCGGGCGCACCACCCGAAGGGGACCTGACCCCGACCTGCACGACGGCAGCCACCACCCGTACGACAGCCGCGGTCGGCGGGACCGCGACCGCCCCCTGTCGTACCGCGATCCCCGCCGACGTCCGGGGACTTCCCGAGATGCCCGGCCTAGCCGCCCTCGACCGGCTCGCCGAACTCACCGGGAGCGCCGGCGTCCGGGTCACCGTCCGCCGGGTCGGAGCCCCGGCCCCGCTGCCGCCGGACATCGACCTCTCCGCGTTCCGGATCGTCCAGGAGTCCGTCACCAACGTCGTACGGCACTCGGGCGCCGACTCCTGCACGGTCACCGTGGACCACCGCGACCCCGGGTCCCTCGCCGTCACCGTCGAGGACCGCGGCCCCGTGCCCGGCCACGCGCGCGTGAGTCCCGGACCGGGCTCAGGATTCGGCCTGACCGGGATGCGGGAGCGCGTCGCGGTGCTGCACGGGGAGTTCACCGCCGGCCCCCGCCCCGGCGGCGGCTTCCGCGTCACCGCCCGCCTTCCCCTGCCCACAGGAGTCACCGCCCGATGAGCCAGACCACCACCGCCGCCGAACAGCCGGTCCGCGTCGTCCTCGCCGACGACCAGCCCCTGGTGCGCACCGCGCTCCGGATGGTCATGACCGACACGACGGACCTCGTCGTGGCCGGCGAGGCCGCGAACGGCGCCGAGGCCGTCCGGCTCGTCCACGAGACCGGCGCCGACGTCGTCGTCATGGACCTGCGGATGCCCGGCACCGACGGCATCGAGGCCACCCGGATCATCACCGAGGGCCCCACCGGCGCCCGCGTCGTCGTCCTCACCACCTTCGACGACGACGACCACGTGTACGCGGCGCTCCACGCGGGCGCGTCCGGATTCCTCGTCAAGGACATGGCCCTGGACGACATCCTCGCCGCCGTCCGCGTCGTCGCCTCCGGCGACGCCCTCATCGCGCCCAGCGTCACCCGGCGCCTCATCAAGGAGTTCACCTCCCGCCCCACGAGCGCACCCGCCGCACCGCGCCGCCGCGCCGAAGGGATCACCGACCGCGAGCGCCAGGTCCTCACCCTCGTCGGACGCGGCCTCTCCAACACCGAGATCGCCGGCGAACTCCACATCAGCATCGCCACCGCGAAGACCTACGTCACCCGCCTGCTCGCCAAGCTGGACGCCCGCGACCGCGTGCAGCTCGTGATCATCGCGTACGAGGCGGGCCTGGTCTCCGCCGTCTGACGCTCCCGGCGCCGCTCACACGATCCGGTGATCCACTCGCGAGCCGCCGGCCGGGCCGCCCCGGACCGCTTGGATGGAGACGACCCATCCGGTCCGTCGAGAGAGAGCCGCCCATGGCGAACACCTGGCTGCCGCCCGCCGAGTACGTCGACACGCTGCCCAGAGCGACGGCGTACGCCTGCCTCTACTTCACCGACACCGCCGGCCGCCCCTTCCAGCTCCGGGCCACCTACACCGAGATGTGGCAGTGGCCCGGCGGCAACATGGACCCGGGGGAGACCCCCTGGGAGACCGCCGTGCGCGAGTGCCACGAGGAGACCGGGCTCGTCTTCACCGGCGAGCCGCGCCTGCTGGCCGCCCACTTCGTCACGGACCGCGGCGAGGACTGGCCGGCCAACCACATCGGCTTCATCTTCGACGGCGGCGAGCTGACGGACGAGCAGATCGCCGCCGTCGTCCTCGACCCCGAGGAGCACAGCGAGTACCGCCTGCGGACCCTGGCCGAATGGGAGCGGGAGATGAACCCGAGCGAGTTCGCCCGGCTCGCCGAGATCGACCGGGCGCGCAGGACCGGGTCGACCGTGTACGTCGAGACCGGCCTCACCGGAGTGTGAGCGGGCACGCGGGAGGGGGCCCGTCCGGTGCGGCGGGCCCCCGGCCGGGCGGTCAGGCCCGGCAGCCCACGGGGTGGGCGATGTCGACGACGAAACGCTCCGGCGAGTGCAGCCGGAAGGTCTTGTACGCGGGCTTGGTGTCGAAGGCGGCTCCGATGGTGACCACGCCCTCGAAGTCGCCGGTGAGGGCGACCCCCTTGAGCGCGGGCAGATTGATCTTCGTCAGCCGGGGGCCGTGGTAGACGGACCGGCCGTCGCCGTCGTGGGCCGCGGCGGGGGAGAGCCTGATCTCCAGGAAGTACTTCCCCGCCAGCGGGACCCGGTTTCCCGATCCGTCGTAGTGCAGCGAGCGGACCTGATGGACGGTGACCGGGGGCATGGCGCCCCGGACGTCGATCACGAGCCGGTCGAAGGTGGCGTGGCCGCCCCAGCGGGCGTTGACGACCAGGGCCGTGGCCGGGGTCGAGGCGCTCAGGGTCGGGGCGTTGGCGGCGCCTGCCGGGATCGTGGCGCCGATCCCGGCGGTCAGCAGGATTCCCGCGGCGACGGCCGCGAGGGTGTGGCGGTGATGCATGACGTCCCCCAATTTCCGCTTCTCCGGGGACAGTGGTGTCACTGGCAGAGACAACCACCACAACCATATGGTTCCCTCCCTTATGGGAGATATAGGGTAAAAGTTCCTCATGTGCTGGAGCGCGGCCGCCGACCTCGGGGCGGGGATCGGGATCGGCGCCGTCGGCGTCACCGCCCTGGCCTCCGTACGCCGTCCCGGGGACGCGCCGCTCGCCGCCCTGCCCCTGCTCCTCGGCGCCCACCAGATCGTCGAGGCCGCCGTCTGGCACGCCGGCGGCGGCGCCGGGCCGGCCACCCTCGCCTGGGCCGTGATCGCCCTCCCCCTGCTGCCCCTCTGGGTGCCCCTCGGCGTCCTGACCGCCGCCCGCCACGCCGACCGGCCGCGCCTGCTCGTACCGCTGGCCGCCGGCCTCACGACCGCCTCCGTCCTCGCGTACCGGCTCGCCGTCCGGCCCGTCTCGGCCGAGATCCGCGGCCACACCCTCGGCTACGCCGTCGACCTGCCGCACGCGCCGCTGGTCCTCGGCGGGTACCTCCTCGCCACCGTCGGCGCGCTGCTCCTCGCCCGCGACCGGCTCCTGCGCATCCTCGGACTCCTCACCGGCCTCGGAGCGGCCGTCTGCGCGCTCCTGTGGCGCACCGAGTTCGTCTCCACCTGGTGCGCCCTCGCCGCGGTCGCCTCGCTGCTGCTGCTCGCCTGGGTCCGCGGCCGACGGCCGGTGACATCCCCTGGGGGATCCCCGCGCGGCCGGCCGTAACCCGACGGCCTCTCAGCAGTTGACCAGGGCATGAAGAAGCGCAGCATGCTCGCCATCGCCTCCCTCGCCGCAGGCGTCGTCACCGCCATCATCACCCCGCCGCCGCAGGCCAACGCCACGGAGAGCCCGCTGGCCGGCACCACGGGCCTCCTCCAGGACGACCAGGGCCCCACGGCGGTCCTCCAGGACGCCGTCGACGGCGCCAAGGGCGCCCTCCAGAACCACCAGGCCGGCGGACTCCTCTGACGCCGCGTCCCCGAGGGCGACCGGTGCCCCGCGTTCCCGACGGAGCGCGGGGCACCGGCACACCGTGAGCCGGGAGGAGGCAGCCCGTGCGCGCGCCGTACGTGTCTAATGACAGAATGTCCCCATGAGCGACAACGTTTACTTCGACATCACCATCAACGACGAGCCCGCGGGCCGCATCACCTTCAAGCTCTTCGACGACGTCGTCCCGAAGACGGCGCGCAACTTCCGCGAGCTCGCGACCGGTGAGCACGGCTTCGGCTACGCCGGTTCCCCGTTCCACCGCGTCATCCCGCAGTTCATGCTCCAGGGTGGCGACTTCACCCGCGGCAACGGCACCGGCGGCAAGAGCATCTACGGCGAGAAGTTCGAGGACGAGAACTTCACCCTGAAGCACGACCGCCCGTACCTGCTCTCGATGGCGAACGCGGGCAGGAACACCAACGGCTCGCAGTTCTTCATCACCACGATCGTCACCGACTGGCTCGACGGCAAGCACGTCGTCTTCGGTGAGGTCGTCGAGGGTCAGGACCTGGTCAAGAAGATCGAGGGCCTCGGCTCCCCCTCCGGCGCCACCAAGGCCACCATCAAGGTCGCCGACTCCGGCATCGTGAAGGCCTGATCGCCTTTCCGAGCTGAGCGGAGGGCCCGGCGCCCCCGCTCGACCACCCGGCCGGGGCGGGCAGCGCGGTCCAACGGACACGCGCCCCCGCCCCCGCCGCGTCTCCTGATCCCGGGTCCCCGCACTCCGATCGGCCGAGCGCGTGGGCCGGGCCCCGGACCCGCTCACACGGCGAGACCGCGACCGGCGCGGCCAGGACGTGCATCCGGCCGGCGGGCACGGGTCGCGCAGCGCGGCCGCCGCGCCCCCGGCGCCGTCAGCCAGGGGTTCCCCGCAGGTTCACTCCTCCTCGCCGAAGCGCCGCTGGAACTTCGCGATCCGGCCCTCCGAGTCCACGGTCCGCGCCGTGCCCGTGTAGAACGGATGGCTCTCGGACGAGATCTCGACGTCGATCACCGGGTACGTGTTGCCGTCGTCCCACTCGATGGTCCGGTCGCTGGTCGCGGTGGACCGGGTCAGAAACGCGTACCCCGCCGAGCGGTCACGGAACACCACGGGGCCGTAATCGGGCTGCTTGTCCTGCTGCACGTGTCCTCCTCGGGCTGCCGCCCCTGGGCCGGCCTGATCGGCACGGCACCCCCAGCCTCTCCGGGCACACAGCTCCCGACCAGCGCCACGGGCCCGACCGGGTGACGCCCTCCCTCCCGGTAGCCCTCCTCGGCTGCCCCTGGAACAGGGAGGACCACTCAGTGCTCCTCCGGCCACCGGGCCGCGAGCAGCAACGCGATGTCGTCCGGCCGGGACGTGGCCGCACGGGCCTCCCGGATCAGCCGGTCGGCCGTCTCCGCCAGCGGCAGCGAACCGGTCGCCGCGAGGGCCCGGCCCAGCCGCTCGATCCCCTCGTCGATGTCGCGGCCCGGCCGCTCCACCAGGCCGTCCGTGAACAGCGCGAGGACGGCACCGGGACCAAGGTGCAGCCGCGTCACCGGATACGACGCCCGGACGTCGACCCCCAGGACCATCCCGCCCGCCAGCTCCACCTGCTGCGTCAACCCGTCCGGCGTCCGCAGCAGCGGCTGCGGATGCCCCGCCCGCACCGCACGCGCGTCACCCGTCTCCGGGTCGAGCAGGACGTAACAACAGCTCGCGAACTGCCCCGGGTCCAGATCGATCAGGAGCCGGTTGGTGCCCCGCATCACGTCCTGCGGCCGGTGGCCCGCCAGCGCGAACGCCCGGACGGCGCTGCGCAGCTGCCCCATGGTGGCCGCGGCCGCCACGCCGTGCCCCTGCACGTCCCCGATCACCAGGGCGAGCCGCCCCTGACCGGTCTCGATCACGTCGTACCAATCGCCGCCCACCTCCATGCCCTGCGTGCCCGGCAGATAGCGGCCCACCGTGTCCACCCCCTCCCGCACCGGCAGCCGGTGCGGGAGCAGCGCGTCCTGCAGCCCCCGGGCGACCGCGGACTCCGAGTCGTACCGCTGCGCCCGCTCCAGGGCCTGCGCGATCAACCCCGCGAGCGCCGTGAGGACGGTCCGCTCCTCCGGAGTGAAGCCGCGCGGCGAGTCGAAACCGAGGATGCAGGAGCCCACCGGCCGACCCGAGGCGATCAGCGGAAGGAAGGCCCGCGCACCCGAGTTCGGCTCCCTCGGGAGGTCGGGGTACGCCCGCCCCAACTGCTCCATGGACTCGAAGAACAGAGGCCTGCCGGTCGTCAGCGTCTCCACGCCCGGCAGCCGGGTGTCCAGCGCCACCCCGTCGAAGGGTTCGAGGAACCCCGGAGGGAAACCCGTCTCCCAGGCCAGATAGAGGCGCCGGTCGCTCAGCAGGTAGATCGCCAGCTGCCGCCCGCCGAACGCCGGCAGCAGCTCCTCCGTCACCACCGCCGAGACCTGGCGCGCCGTCACCGCCTCGGAGAGCGCGATCGCCAGGGCCACCGGCCGGTACAGCGCGGCCGCCCGGTCACCCGGCGACGACAGGACGTCCTCCGGCCGCCGCTCGCTCAGCGCCGCGGGGGTGACGGGTGCCGGATCCTCCTCAGGGACCAGCACCATCGTCACCCCGTCCCGCCCCGGATGGAGCGAGACCGACAGCCAGCGGCCCCGTTCCGGACGGGCCAGGAACCGCACCGGCTCGCCGGAGAGCAGGGCGGCGCGCAGCTGCTCCTCGTGGAAGGGGTGACGGAACCAGGGGAGCGCCTCCCACAGCGGACGCCCCGCAAGCGCCCCGCGCGGCCGGCCGAGCAGGTGCTCCGTCTGCTCGTTGACGTAGGTGACCCGGCCGAGCCGGTCGATCGCCAGGATCGCCCGCGGCAGCCGGTCCGTGGCGTCCGAGCCGACCAGACCCGTACCGAGGTCCACGAGCGTGCCTTCCAGCCGGCCCCCGCCCGGCGGCCCCGTCCCCGACGTGGTCCGCCGCGTCCGCGCGGACACCTCCAGCAGATGCAGACCGCCGTCCGGCCCCTTCAGGCGGAGCCTGCGCACCGACGGCCGCCCGTCGGCCCCCGTCGCCTGCCGGGCCGCCGCCCACAGCGCGTACCCGTCCTCGGGTTCGAGCAGGGACGTCAGTGCCCCGATCGAGCAGGGCGAGGCGACCCCCGCCCCGAGGATGGCCAGCAGCCCGTCGTCCATCGTGACCGTGCCCGTGTCCAGGTCCCAGGTGAAGGAGCCGAACCGGACCGGTGGCCCCGAACCGGTGGACAGCTGCACGCACACCGGATCGCCCGACCACGCGACCTCCGTCCCCTGCCGGTCCAGATGGGCCAGCGTCTCGCCGAGGGCGAGCGCGCCCCGCGTCATCCGGCCCCGGTCCCGCGCATCGACCGGCACCCCCGGGGTCGGCGCTCGCAGCGCCACGAGCACGCCGAAACGCTCACGCGCGGCGACCACCGGCGCGTACAGCGAGGCGAACGGGAACGGCAGGCTCGCCACCAGCTGGGGAAAGCGCCGCATGGCCTCCTCGACGTCGGCCAGGTGGACGGCCTGCCCGGAGCGGTGGGCCTCGGCGACCGGGAACGGCCGGTTGGCGTGCATCCGCCACCACGGACGGAACAAGGGCCCCGGCAGCCCCACCAGCACCGCGAGCCGCAACAGCCCCGGAGTGCCGGAGCGCAGATACACCCCGCCCGCGTATCCGCCGACCTCCTCCACCGCCGAGAGCGCGGCCTCGGCCAGGGCCCAGGTCAGCGCGCCGGAAGCAGGCCCGTCGTCGGCTCCGTTCCCGGACGGATGCCCGGTGCCGCCCGCCGGGCCGGGGCCGGACGCGCCGTGCGAGGTCACACAGCCAGCATGCGCCCCACACGAAACAGGCCGCATCCCGGAGGCCCCCGTGGCCCGACACGCTCCCGCACGCCCCGGCCCGCAGTGTTGACCGGGCGCGTCCGCGCCGTCACACTCGGTCGTCGACCGCCGTCGTCGGCGCGCGGCGGCACGACCTCGCGAGCAGGGGGCACGATGACGGGCCAGGTTCTTCCGTACGACGTACACGGCGAAGGCCCCGGGAGGGCCCTCGTCCTGCACAACTGGTTCGGCGACCGCACCAGCTTCGCCCCGCTGCGCGCCCACCTGGACGGCACCGTCGGCACGTACGCCTTCCTGGACTGCCGGGGCTACGGCGACGCCGTCGACCACGCGGGCGCGTACACGATGGAGGAGGTCGCGGCCGACGCCCTCGCCGTCGCCGACGACCTCGGCTGGGAATCGTTCTCCGTCATCGGCCACTCGATGGGCGGCAAGGCGGCCCAGCTGATGCTGCTCGACGCCCCCGACCGCGTCCGCTCGATCATCGGCGTCTCACCGGTCTCCGCCGCCGGCTTCCCGCTCGACGGTGAGACCTGGGAGCTGTTCGCGGGCGCCGCCCACGAGCCGGCCAACCGGCGCGCGATCATCGACAACACCACGGGCGGCCGCTACGACGACGCCTGGCTGAGCCGACTCGTCGACCGTTCCCTCAACCGCTCCTCCGCCACCGCCTTCCGGGCCTACCTGGACTCCTGGTCCCGCACCGACTTCCACGAGCGCGTCCGCGACAACCCCACCCCCGTCCTGCTCGTCGTCGGCGCCCACGACCCCGCGCTAGGCAGCGAGGCGATGGAGGCGACCTGGCTGCGCTGGTACCCCAACGCACGCCTCGAAGTCCTCAAGGACGCCGGCCACTACGCCCCGGAGGAGACCCCGCAGGCGCTCGCCGAAGCCATCGAGGCCTTCCTCGCCGCCTGAGACCGCCGTTCCCCGCCGCAGCACCCGGGGCGACCCGACTTACCCTGGAATGACGGGCAGGGGACGGGGCGGACCGTTCCTCCCCGCGCCCGAGCCGCGCAGGCGGAAGGGCGGCCGGACCATGTTCTTCAGCGATCGCACCGACGCGGGGCGGCAGCTCGCCGCCCGCTTGGACCACCTCAAGGGCCATGACGTCGTGGTCCTCGGGCTCCCACGCGGTGGCGTCCCGGTGGCGGCGGAGGTCGCCGACGCCCTCGACGCGCCGCTCGACATCTGCCTCGTGCGGAAGCTGGGGGTGCCCCACCAGCCGGAGCTCGCCATGGGGGCGCTCGGCGAAGGTGGCGTACGGGTGCTCAACGAGCGGGTGCTCCGGGAGACCCACGTGGGCGACCGCGACCTCGCCGCCGTGGAGGAACGGGAACTCGCCGAGCTCGACCAGCGCGCCCAGCGCTACCGGGGCAGCAGGCCGACCGTGCCCCTCGAAGGCCGGACGGTCGTGGTGGTCGACGACGGGCTGGCCACCGGGGCCACGGCACTGGCGGCCTGCCGGGTGGTCCGGGCCCGCGGCGCCGCGCGGATCGTCCTCGCGGTCCCGGTGGCACCACACGGCTGGACGGCCCGCCTCGGCGGAGAGGCCGACGAGACCGTCAGCGTGCGCACGCCGGAGCTGTTCTACGCGATCGGGCAGTTCTACCGAGACTTCTCGCAGACACCGGACGCCGAGGTCATCGCCTGTCTGGACCGCAACAGGGCCGCGCGGGATCCCGTCGTGCGGGACACGGACGTGCGGATCCCGATCGCCGACGTCACCCTCGGCGGACGGCTCGCGGTGCCCGAGGGCGCCGGCGGCATCGTCCTGTTCGCCCACGGCAGCGGCAGCAGCCGCCACAGCCCCCGGAACCGGTCGGTCGCCGCGGTGCTCAACCGGGCCGGCCTCGGGACGCTGCTCTTCGACCTGCTGACCGAGTCGGAGGCCGCGGACCGCGCGCACGTCTTCGACACCCCGCTCCTCGCCGGGCGGCTCGCCGGGGCCACGCAGTGGCTGGCCGGTCGGCCCGAGAGCACGGGACTGCCGCTCGGCTACTTCGGCGCGAGCACGGGCGCGGCCGCCGCGCTGTGGGCGGCGGGCGATCCCGCGTCCCCGGTGAGCGCCGTCGTCTCGCGCGGCGGCCGACCGGACCTCGCGGCCGAGCACCTGGCCCGGGTGCGCGCCCCGACGCTCCTGGTGGTGGGCGGCGCGGACGCGCTGGTCCTGGACCTCAACCGCCGGGCCCTGGCCCTGCTGCGCTGCGAGAACCGGCTCGCCGTCGTGGAGGGCGCCGGCCACCTCTTCGAGGAGCCGGGCGCCCTGGAGGAGGTGGCGGGCCTCGCCACCTCCTGGTTCACCGAGCACTTCCGGCGGCAGGGGGTCAGTACGCCCCGTTGACGTTGTCGATGGAGCCGTAACGGTCGGCCGCGTAGTTGCACGCGGCGGTGATGTTGGCGACCGGGTCGAACAGGTCCATGGACGTTCCGGGCACGTGGTAGGCCAGGAAGGTCGGCTCGATGACCTGGAGCAGACCCTTCGAGGGCGTGCCGGCGGCCGCGTTGGAGTCCCAGAGGTTGATGGCCTGGGGGTTTCCGGACGACTCGCGCATGACGTTGCGGAGGATCCCGTCGTAGGAGCCGGGGATGCCGTGCTGGCCCATGATGGCCAGCGACTCCCGGATCCAGCCGTCGAGGTTGTCGGCGTAGTTCGTGGCGGCGACCGGGGCCGCCTTGACGGGTGCGGCGGGGGCGGCGACGGCCGGAGCGGCCTGCGCGGCGGAGGCGCCCGTGTGAGTGGCGGCGGGGCCGGCCGACCGGCGCTCGGAGCGGCTGGCCCGCTCGGTCGTGGCGGACTTCTTCGCCTTGGCCTTCGCCTGGGTCGGGACCGTCTTCGCGGAATCCCGACGAATCGTCAGTTCGAGACCCGGGTGAATGAGTGACGGATTGTCACCCACTGCGCTCTGGTTGGCACGGTAAAGGCTCTTCCAGCCGCCCTGAATTCCCTTCTTGTGGGCGATCAGGGAAAGCGAGTCGCCACGCACGACGGTATACGTGCGGGCGGCGGCCGGAGCCTTGGCCGCGGCCGGCGCGGCGAGGGCGGCCGGCGCCTGGGCGGCGGGGGCCTGTGCGGCGATCTCCGGGGCGCCGGCCACGGGCGCGGCGCCCGCGACGGCCGGGGCGATGAGCGGCAGGGTCAGCGCGGCGCCACCCGTTCCGACCAGGGCGAGGCCGCGGGAGACGGGGCTGCGGCGGGGGCGGCGGTGCTTACCGTGTGCAGGCATGGCGGTGTCCTCTCCGGCGCCTGCGGGGTGAGCTGTCGGGTTCGGACGGGAGATGTCCGGCCGCGCGCACGCGGCTTCACCCCGAGCCGTTCCGGATTCCGGGCCGGCGTATTCGTGGGTCCCCCGCTCCTGCCGTCGGGTGAAAGGGAGGTGTGCCGAGCGGCGGCAGGATTGGGCGGTCCGCTCGAATGGAGGTGACCGTAGGCCAGTAATGCGACGAATAACAAGGGGAGAGGGGCAGGCGAATGGGAAAATGGATCACGGAATTCGGCCAATTCAAGATCCATGCCGTCCGGAAGACTCCGAACTTCCTTGCGGCATACGGGAGGGGGAGAGGTGTCGACGGAAAGCGGGGTGGCTTGAGTGAGTCGCGTCACCCGGAGTGCAATGTCCGCATATGGACCTTAATTCCGGGGTGAGCGAATAGCCGGAAAATATGCGCAACGGACTGCCCTTCGGGGCGACTCTCCGGAGGAGTGGCAAAAGTAGCAAAAGCGACATTCGTCTTGAAAGATGGAGGCAGTCGACCCAGGAGCACCCATGCCACCCTCCGCCTCCCTCCTCACCCCCGAAGCCCCCGGCACCCCCGACGCCCTCGACCGGGAGGCCGCCGCCCTCTACGAGAGCGCCACCTGGCAGCGGATCGTCACGGACTGGACCGCCCCCGAGGAGGCGCAGCCGACGGGGGAGGGCTGGCGGGAGCTGCTCAGCGTGCCCGTCGAGCGGCTCGTGGCCGACGCGCTCGCCGCCCTGCCGCCGGAGCTCCCCGCCGAGCGCCGCATCCCGGGACGGCTCGGGGCCCTGCTCCCTGACCGGCTGCACACCTGGCGCCGCATCGGCCAGGCCGAGCTCCGTCCCTCGGTGCATCTCGGCTACGCGCGCCTGGTGCTGACGGAGTGGGGCTGGCAGAACGCCCCGTACAAGCTGCGTGACGCGCGGGGCGCCCGATGTGTCTGCGGCGCCCTCCTCGCCGCCCACCGGCTCGGCTACGGCGGCGCGGACACCATGAACGAGGCGGCCGCCTGGATCATGACCGAGCTGCGGTCGCGCGGTTGGCAGGGGCTGATCGGGCCGTGGAACCGGGCTCCCGGCCGCACGGCCGCCGACGCCGTGGCCCTCCTCGACGCCACGGTCCGCCGCGCCGCACACGCCGGCCGCTGACGTCCGCCGCCGCCCCGGGGCCGGGCCGCGACCGGAAGGCCGCCGCCCGGCACGCGGGGGAGAGGGGTCAGCCGCTGACGCTCGGGGCTCCGGTCTCGATGTGGCCGGTGTACCGGCGCGACCAGCTGCCGTCGATGTCCGCGAGGATCGTGAAGTCGTACCAACCGCCGTTGTAAGCCACCGCGTTGAAGAAGTCCTCGCGGCTGGAGTTCGCCGGCACCGTGTACGTCCACGGACCGTCGGAGCGATAGGCGTTCGAGCGGATCGTGAAGGTGACGGGACCGGCCGAGGCGTTCGTCATCCTGAACCAGAGGGCCGTCCTGCCCGTTCCCGCGTCAGGCGCGAACCGGGCGGCCACCTCGACGGCCTTGCCGGCCTTGGAGGCGTCACCGGTGAACCGGCGCAGGAAGCGGTTGGGGCCCATCATCGAGATGTCGTACTTCCCCGACCCCGAGCCCGTGCCGATGTTGAAGTAGTCGGAGGCCGTGCCACCGGGATCGACGGTGTACTGCCAGGCGGCCGTGTCGCGGTACTGGTGCGGGTGGATCGAGAAGTGCGCCGGCCGCTTGGCCTCCGCGCCCTGGTTCGTCATCGAGAACCAGGCCAGGATCTTGCCCGCGGCGCCGAACTCGAAGCGGTCGAGGTTGCCGTTCACCTGGTACGGCAGGGCGCGCGCCGGACGGGTGCCTGCCTCCTGCGCGGGCAGAGCGTTGTTCTGGGGGGCCGGGTTCGGCAGGGGGCCGCAGGTGGCCTGCCCGATCACCTTCGCGGTGGACGGAAGGCCGGCGGGAACCCCGTACACCGGGTGGGCGAAGTCGAAGACCCCGGTGAGGTCGCCCGTGACCCTGCGCCGCCAGGCGCTGATGTTGGGGCAGGTGGCCGGGGTGCCGAGCGCCGCCGTCCAGGTCTCCATGAAGCGCAGCACCGAGGTGTGGTCGAAGACCTCGGAGCTCACCCAACCACCCCGGGTCCACGGGGACATGACAATCATCGGGACGCGGAAGCCCAGGCCGATCGGCGCGCCGTCCAGGTACTCGCCCGGGGTGCCCGGAGGGGCGACCGGCGGGGGCACGTGGTCGAAGAACCCGTCGTTCTCGTCGTAGTTGAGGAACAGCACCGTCGAGTCGAACACCTCGGCGTCGGCTGCCAGCGCGCGGTAGACGAGATCGACGAAGTGGGCGCCGTCCCCGGGCGGGGCGTACGGGTGTTCCGAGAAGGCCTCGCTCGCGACCACCCACGACACCTGTGGCAGGGCCCCCGCGACGACATCGGCGCGGATCGCCGCCGCGATGTCGTCCGGCGTGGAGCCGGTCACCTTCGGGACCGAGCCCATGCCCCGGTCGTACAGCGGGTCTCCGGGCCGCGCGTCGGTGAACTTCTTGAAGTACGCGAGGCCGTTGTCGCCGTAGTTGTCCTGGGCGTTCTGGTAGACCTTCCAGGTCACCCCGGCGCGCTGGAGCGCCTCGGCGTACGTCTCCCAGGTGAGGCCCGACTCGTCTCCCCCGTCCTTGCTGGAGCCGTCGATCTTCCCGCTCCACAGGAAGGTGCGGTTGGGGCCCGTGGCGCTCAGTGCCGAGCAGAAGTAGGCGTCGCAGATCGTGTAGTGGTCGGCGAGCGCGTGATGGAACGGGATGTCCCCGCGGTCGAGGTGGCCGAGCGTCCGGGTATTGCCCACGCCCGTGACCCAGTTGTCGAGGCGTCCCTTGTTCCAGGCGGCGTGCTGCGAGGTCCAGCTGTGCGGCAGGTCGCCGTTGCACTGTGCGAGGGTCTCCCCGTCGACCCCGCCGGCCGGCGGGGTGTCGCTGAGCTTCCAGGGGTACTGGCGACCGCCCCAGTTGGGCTGGTTGAACATGCCCCAGCCGCCGGGCAGGTTGCCCGCCGCGCGGTCGCCGAAGCCCCGTACGCCCTTCAGTGTGCCGAAGTAGTGGTCGAAGCTGCGGTTCTCCTGCATGAGGATCACCACGTGCTTGACGTCGGTGAGCGTGCCGGTCGCGGCGCTCGCGGCGGCGGAGGCCCGGACCGGCGGCAGTGCGGCCCCCGCCACGAGCCCCGCACCGATCCCGACGAACCCCCTGCGGCTGATGGGAATCATGCTCCGCCTCTCCTGTCACGGTGTGCCCCGAGCGGCACGTCGGAGACATGATGGGGGAGGAGGGGTCAAAGGTATACAGGCGTGCGGTAATGAGTGCGTGAACACCTGCATGCGTTGAGGGCAAGGCTGTTGATTGGTCCCACGCCAGACCAATGACGTCGGGGGGCGGTGGAGGCCCCTGTGCCCTACACGTCCTGATTGACCGGCTCGGCGACGAACAGGGGGATCTCCCGGTCGGTCTTGCGCTGGTAATCGGCGTAGTCCGGGAACGCGGCGACGGCCCGCTCCCACCACGCCTGACGTTCCTCGCCGTTGACCAGACGGGTCTTCATGTCCCATACGCGCGTGCCGTCGCGCAGTTCGACCAGAGGCGTGGCGACCAGGTTGTGGTACCAGACGGGGTGCTTCACCGCGCCGCCGTTGGACGCGACGAGCGCGTACGCGCCCTCGTGCTCGACCCTCATGAGCGGGGTCTTGCGGAGCTTGCCGCTCCTGGCGCCGAGGTTCGTGACCAGGACGACGGGGAGGCCCCGCATGGTCGTGCCCTGGGTGCCGCCGGACGATTCGTACAGCTCGACCTGCTCGCGCACCCATGCGGTGGTGCTGGGCTCGTACTCGCCTTCGAGGGGCATGGGTGTGCGTCCTTTCGGATGGCGTCCGGCGGCGCCGGCCCGGTCGCATCCGACGCTATCCGATCGCCCGCGCCGGCGTCGGGTACGTTCCGCTGGAGCGTCGGCGGCGACCGGACTGCTCCGGTTCCAGGCCACCGAACCCGGCCGGACACCCCTCCGCCGCCCCGGCCCAGGTCTTCCACCGCCTCGTGAACGGCGCCACCCCCCCACAAGGTCCGGCGGACGAGGAGGCGCGGCGGCGGCGTCCGGACCGTCCGGGGTTCCCGCACTCGCCGGACCTTGAGAAGATCGTCGGTACGACCGTCCGGTCCCGGCCCCTTCAGGAGCAGCTGGTGCACACCCTCACGTACGCCGACGTCAAGACCGCCGCCGACCGGATCGGTGGTCACGTCCGCCCCGTGACGGTCGCCCCCGCCGAACCCGGAGGCGAGCCGTACCAGCTCCACTTCGCCCTTGAGGTCATGCAGCACACCGGCTCCTTCAAGGCCCGGGGCGCGCAGAACTTCCTCCTCGCCCACCGGGAGGAGGGCACCCTCCCGGCCGCGGGCGTCACCATCGCCTCCGGCGGCAACGCGGGCCTCGCCTGCGCCTGGGCAGCCCGCCGGCAGGGTGTCCGCGCCACCGTCTTCCTTCCCGTCACCGCGCCCCAGGTGAAGATCGACAAGCTGCGGGGCTACGACGCCGACGTACGGCTCGTCGGGACCGAGTACGCCGAGGCCCTCGCCGCCTGCGAGGCGTTCGCGGCCGAGACCGGCGCCCTCGCCTCCCACGCCTACGACCACCCCCTGATCGCAGCCGGGGCCGGCACCCTCCTCGACGAGATCCACCGGCGGATCCCGGACCTCGACACCGTCGTCGTCGCGGTCGGCGGCGGCGGACTCTTCGCCGGCGTCGCCACCGCGGCCGGGCACCACGGCATCCGTACCGTCGCCGTCGAGCCCGAGAACTCCCGCGCCCTCGACGCCGCCCTCCGGGCCGGACGCCCCGTCGACGTGACGGTCGACTCCGTCGCCGCCGACGCCCTCGGCGCCCGCCGCGCCACCTCCCTCGCCGTGAGCGCCGCCCAACAGGAAGGAGTCCACCCCTTCCTCGTCGCGGACACCGACATCGTCCGCGCCCGCCGCGCCCTCTGGGACAGCCACCGCCTCGCCGTCGAACACGCCGCCGCCACCGCCCTGGCGGTTCTCACCACCCGGGACGGGACCCGACCCGCCCGCTCCGGCTACCACCCGGCTCCCGGCGAGAAGGTCTGCGTCGTGCTCTGCGGCGCCAACACCGACCTCACGGACCTCACACCGCCGCCGCCGAGCGACTCGCTGTCCCCGGCAGGCCGGTGACGGTCCCGCCTCACGAGACACTTCACCCCACCCCGACGGAGACGCCATGACGACAGCCGACGACCACACCCTCCTCCGCCGCGCCATCGCCCTCGCGGCCACAGCGCGAGACGGCGGTGACCCGCCGTTCGGGTCGCTCCTCGCGGCAGCGGACGGCACGATCCTGGCGGAGCAGCACAACACCACCGTCACGGACAAGGACATCACAGCGCACCCCGAACTGAAACTGGCGCGGTGGGCGGCCCGGGAACTGGACCCGGCCACGGCGGCCGAGACCACGATGTACACCAGTTGTCAGCCGTGCGACATGTGCGAAGCGGTCATCCGGCAGGCCGGCCTCCGCCGCGTCGTGTACGCCCTCTCCAGCGAACAGCTCCTCGACATCCGCCCGGGCAACGGCCGCCCGCCCGTACCCCAGGACGGCCCCGCCCTGCACGACGAGGTACGGGCCGTGGTCGAGGCGTACTACCGCTGACCGCGCACCGTCGCGCGCCACCCCCTGACCCCGCGGCGCCGCCCGCCGCGAGACGGGACCGCGCATGCGTCAGGATGAGGGCATGACCGAGATCCGCACCCCCCGGCTCCTGCTCCGCCGCTGGAGCGACGACGACCTCGTCCCCATGGCGGAGATCAACGCCGACCCCGAGGTCATGCGGTGGATCGGCGACGGCTCGGTCCAGGACCTGGAGGAGACCGCGGAGGCCATCGAGCGCTACGAGGAGGAGTGGGACGAGGAGGGCTTCGGACTCTTCGCCGTCGAACTCCTCAGCTCGGGGGAACTGATCGGCTTCGCGGGGCTCTCCGTGCCGGAGTTCCTGCCGGAGGTGCTCCCCGCCGTGGAGATCTGCTGGCGGCTCGGCCGGCAGTTCTGGGGCCAGGGGTACGCCTCCGAGGCCGCCCACGCGGTCCTGGAGTTCGCCCTCCAGGACCGCGGGCTCGACCGGGTCGTCGCCATCACGCACATCAGCGACCACGCCTCCGAGAACGTCATCGGCAAGCTCGGCATGGAGCCGGAGCGGGACACGAGCCACCCGCTCTTCGGCTTCCCCCTGCGCGTCTACGCCATCGACCTCACCGAGTACCAGGCGTGAACTCCGGGACCTCGCCGGAGGGCCGTCAGTGGCGTTCCGGCAGGTCCCGCTCGGCCGGCAGCGACGAGAGGTCACGGGCCGCGGGCGAGGAGCCGGCGCGTGAGGACGGCGCCACCGGCGGCTTGTTGCCGCAGAAGGCCGCCTCCAGCGTTCCGCCGAGCGCCGTGTTCGCGGCGCCGTGGTTCGAGGTGTTCGCCATGGCCGACAGGCTGCGCCTGCCGTCCCGGGTCGAGAACGCGTAAGTGTAGAAGCCCTGCACGGTGCCCGTGTGCCCGTACACCTGCGTGCCGCAGGACAGGTCGTAGCGGCGCAGCCCAAGACCGTAGAACCGGGTGTTCGTGGCGTCCGTCGGCGTGACCGTCGTCATCGCCTCCAGCATCGCCGGAGACAGCAGCCGGCCGCGCACGAGCGCGCTGGTGAAGGTGTTCAGGTCGGCGGGGCTGGAGATGACCGCCCCGGCGGACTGCGCCCAGGACACCGTCTGCTCTGTGGAGTCCACGAGCGGGTCGCCCTCCGCGTCCGGGTGCAGATAGCCCCGCGCGTGCATGCCCTTGATGCGCGTGTCCGGGTGGACGTACGAGGTCGAGCGCAGCTTCAGCGGCTTGAAGATGCGGCGCTCGTACGCGTCGGACACCGGCCGGCCCGTGAGCTTCTCGATGAGCATGCCGACGACCACGAAGTTGGCGTTGGAGTACTGGTACGCCACCCCGGGCTCGGTGGTGCGGGGCTCGCTCAGGGAGAGGTCGACGAGCTCCTGGTAGCTGAACACCCGGTTCCGTACGGCCTCGAAGCCCGGCACGGTGTCGGCGAACATCGCGTCGGTGTAGTCGGCGAGCCCACTGCGATGGGTGAGGAGATGCCGCACCGTGATGCGGTCGTCGGGCAGCAGCCCCGGCAGGTAGCGGTTGACCGGCGCGTCGAGTTCCAGCCGGCCCTCCTCCACCAACTGGAGGAGCACGACCGAGGAGAACGTCTTGCTGACGCTGCCGATCCGGAAGCGCGCGTGGATGTCCATCGGCGCCCCCGAGGTCCGGTCCTGGACGCCGGCGGTCCGGCTCTTGACCCCGTCGGGGCCGGTGAACCGGGCCATCGCCCCCGGCGCGCCGTTGGCCATGGCGGCGTCGAGCGCGGCGACCACGCCCTGCATGTCGGGGGCGGGAACCGCGGGCGAGGTCGCCACGGCGGGCGACAGGGGCGCGGCGAACGCGCTGGCGGCAGGGACGACACCCGCCGCGAACGCGGCGATCAGGGTGACGCTCACGGCCAGGCGGCGGTGCGACGACAGAGGCACGGTGATTCCTCGACTTCTTCGAATCGTTCGGTGCGGCACTCGGCGGGGGTGAGCCGCGGGACGGGGGCCGCGTCGCATTCGTGCGTGACCCCGCGTGTCCAACGATCAGGAGTGCCGCCGGCCACGAAACGTTCCCGCCACGAGGGACGAGATCCGGACGGCGCAACTCCAGCAGGGGCGTGGGGGGACTCCCGGCCGGCCTTCGTCCGGTGCCGGCCCCGGTCGACAGGCAACAGCCCCCGGGGCACGCCGCGCGTCACGTGGCGGGGACCTCCGGGTGCCCCCCTCCACCCCTCGCCGGGGCGTGTGCCACAACGCCCCGACCGTCGCTGACCAGCGAGGACACCTGGCCGCGTACCCTCGTGTACGTGCCAGCCTCACGTCTCCACCGCGTCGCCGTCCTCGTGCTCGAAGGTGCGAAACCCCTCGACGTCGGAATCCCCGCGCAGGTGTTCACGACCCGGGCGAGCATGCCGTACGAGGTACGGGTCTGCGGCGCGGAACCCGGCGTCGTGGCGGGTGGCGACGGCCTGTCGTACCAGGTCGCCCACGGCCTGGAGGCACTCACGTGGGCCGACATCGTCTTCGTCCCCGGTTACCGCCACCCCGATCGCGAGGACCCGCCGCAGGCCGTCGTCGACGCGTTGGTCGCCGCCCACGACCGCGGGGCACGGCTCGCCGCCATCTCGACGGGAGCCTTCGCCCTCGCCGCCACCGGCCTCCTCGACGGCAAACGCGCCACGACCCACTGGCACTACGCGCGGGCGCTCGCCGCCAAGCGCCCGCTGATCCACGTCGACGAGAACGTCCTCTTCGTCGACGAGGGCAGCATGCTCACGTCCGCCGGCGCCGCCTCCGGTATCGACCTGTGCCTCCACATCCTGCGCGGGGACCTCGGTGTGGCCGCCTCGAACCACGCCGCCCGGAGGCTGGTCGCGGCCCCCTACCGCAGCGGCGGCCAGGCACAGTACGTGCCGCGCAGCGTGCCGGAGCCGCTCGGCGAGCGGTTCGCCGCCACCCGGGAGTGGGCCCTGCACCGGCTCGGCGAGCCTCTCACCCTGGAGATCCTCGCCCGGAACGCGGCGGTGTCGCCGCGCACGTTCTCGCGCCGGTTCGCCGAGGACACCGGCTACACCCCCATGCAGTGGGTGATGCGGGCCCGCATCGACATGGCCCGCGAACTGCTCGAACGATCCGAGCGGGGCGTGGAGCAGATCGCCGCCGACGTCGGCCTGGGCACGGGAGCGAATCTGCGCCTGCACTTCCAGCGCATCCTGGGCACCACACCGAGCGAGTACCGGCGCACCTTCGCGCAGGGGGAGTAGCCGCCCTCGGAGAAGTACCGCGACCACCCTCCGAGAGACCTCCGGGAGAGCCTCTCGGCCTCGGTGGCGGCCGCTTGGCGCGATACTTGCGGACCGTGGCGATCACGCCGCTGGTCGGAGCGATCTTTCCGCGCGAATCTGGGTGGTGAATCGGAAGGGACACCGCTCATGACTCGCATTGCCATCAATGGTTTCGGCCGCATCGGACGCAACGTGCTCCGCGCGCTCCTCGAGCGCGACAGCGACTTCGAGGTCGTCGCCGTCAACGACCTCACGGAGCCCACTGCCCTTGCGCGGCTCCTCGCCTTCGACTCGACCTCGGGCCGCCTCGGCCGCCCGGTCACCGTGGACGGGGACACCCTCGTCGTCGACGGCCGCCGCATCAAGGTGCTCGCCGAGCGCGAGCCGGCGGATCTGCCGTGGGCCGAACTCGGCGTGGAGATCGTGCTCGAGTCGACCGGCCGCTTCACCTCGGCCAAGGCCGCCCGCGCCCACATCGACGCCGGGGCGAAGAAGGTGCTCGTGAGCGCGCCCGCCGACGGAGCGGACGTCACCCTCGCGTACGGCGTGAACACCGACGCGTACGACGCCGAGCTGCACACGATCGTCTCGAACGCCTCGTGCACGACCAACGCGCTCGCGCCCCTCGCGAAGGTCCTCGACGACCTCGCCGGGATCGAGCACGGCTTCATGACGACGGTCCACGCCTACACGCAGGAGCAGAACCTGCAGGACGGGCCGCACCGCGACCCGCGCCGCGCCCGCGCCGCCGGCGTCAACATCGTGCCGACCTCCACCGGCGCCGCGAAGGCCATCGGCCTCGTCCTGCCGAACCTGGACGGCAAGCTGTCCGGCGACTCGATCCGCGTGCCGGTCCCGGTCGGCTCGATCGTCGAGCTCAACACGACCGTCGCCCGCGACGTGACCCGCGAGGACGTCCTGGAGGCCTACCGCACCGCGGCCGAGGGCCCGCTGGCCGGTGTCCTCGAGTACTCGGACGACCCGCTGGTCTCCGCCGACATCGTGGGCAACCCGCACTCGTCGATCTTCGACTCCGCCCTCACCCGCGTCGAGGGACGCCACGTCAAGGTCGTCGCCTGGTACGACAACGAGTGGGGCTTCTCGAACCGCGTGATCGACACCCTCCAGCTCCTCGCCGCGCGCTGACGAAGAGCCGAACGCGAGACTTCCGCGACGCCCGCCGCCGTGAGCCACCTGGCTCACGGCGGCGGGCGTGCTCACTCCACCGCCGCATCGGCTGTGGCGGCGGCCTCAACGGCGTCCGCCCCGTCGCCACTGGCGGTCAGGCCCCGAGGCAACCCCGACGGCACCTCAGCACTGCCCGGTGACAACACCAGAAGCGCGTTGCCGTGCTGGACCGTCGGATGACACAGCGGGCCTGACGGCCGGAAGGCGACAGCCGAGCTCGCTCCTCTCGTCCACCCCGTAGCTCAGGGGCCGGCGAGGAGGCTCAGCAGCCGAGCGACCTCCGTCGCCACCGCTTCGCGCGCCGGGCCCAGGTACTTGCGCGGGTCCGCCACCCCCGGGGCGGCTTCGAGCCGCTCCCTGACCGTGCGGGTGAAGAGCTGGTTGAGGTGGGTGGAGATGTTCACCTTCGTCATGCCGGCGGCCACGGCCTTGGCGAGGTGCGCGTCGTCGACGCCGGAGGAGCCGTGCAGGACAAGCGGCACGCCGAGCGAGTCCTTGAGGCGCGCGATGAGGCCGAGGTCGAGCACCGCGTCCCGGGTGAGCATGGCGTGCGAGCTGCCCACGGCCACCGCGAGCGCGTCCACCGCCGTCGCAGCGGCGAACTCGCGGGCCTCGTCCGGGTCCGTACGGACACCGGGGGCGTGCGCGCCGTCCTTGCCGCCGACCTCGCCGAGCTCCGCCTCGACCCAGACGTCGGCCCGGTGGCAGAGGTCGGCGACCATACGAGTGGCGGCGACGTTCGCTCCGTACGGCAGTTTCGAGCCATCGAACATGACCGAAGTGAAGCCGAGGTCGACGGCTTCCCGGACGAGCTCGGTGGACTCCGCGTGGTCCAGGTGGACCGCCACCGGCACGTCGGCGGCACGAGCGATCGCGAGCGTGGCCAGGGCGATGGGGGCGAGGGCGCCGTGGTAGCGGGCCGTGTTCTCGCTGATCTGCAGGATGACCGGCAGCCCGGCGTGCTCGGCCCCGGTGACGATCGCCTCGGCGTGTTCGATCTGGACGACATTGAACGCGCCGACACCGGTGTTCGCGGCGTGCGCGGGCCCGACGATGCCGTCGGTGGGGGTCAGAGGCATGGGAGTTCTCCACGAAGCGGTGCGAGCGGTGACGGAGGGGCGACGAAGAGGGTGAGGTCTGAGGAAACGGCCGGTGAGGTGGACGGAGGTGTCCACGACACCGGCCGGACAGGGGCAGGCGACGGGAGACTCAGGCCCCGGAGCCCTTGAGGATCACGGAACGGGTGAGGTTCCGAGGACGGTCCGGGTCGTAGCCGCGGGCCTCGGCGAGGTGGACGGCGAGGCGCTGGGCCCGGATGAGGTCGGCGAGCGGGTCGAGGGCGTCGGCCCCGTCGCCGGACCCTGCGGAGTACAGACCGCCCACGCGGGCGACGTCGTCGGCGAGACCCTGCGGTTCGGCCCCGAAGAGCCACGCGACCCGGCCGGGGGCGGTGATGCTGATCGGGCCGTGGCGGTACTCCATGGCCGGGTACGCCTCCGTCCACGCCCCCGCCGCCTCGCGCATCTTGAGGCCGGCTTCGAGAGCGAGGCCGTAGGTCCAGCCGGTGCCGAGGAAGGTGAACTGCTCGGCGCCGCAGACGGCCGGGTCGAGGGGCTCGGCGATCGCACGCTCGGCGTCCTGCGCCGCCTGGTCCAGTGGACGCACACCGGCCGGCAGGGCGTTCTCGGCTTCGAGGTGGGCCCGCAGGAGAGCGAGGACCGTCGTGGCGAACCTGGTCTGGACGACGGACTGTTCGTCTGCGAAGTCGAGGACGGCGACGGCGTCGGCGGACGTCATGACGGGGGTCGTGGGGTCGGCCGTGATGGCGCCGGTGGCGACGGAACCCTTGACCCGGGTCAGCAGGTCGAGGACCTCCGTGGTGGTGCCCGAACGGGTGATCGCGAGGATGCGGTCGTAGCTCCGGCCGTGCGGGAACTCGGAGGCGGCGAAGGCGTCCGTCTCGCCGTGTCCGCCGGTCTCGCGCAGCTCCGCGTACGCGTGGGCCATGAACCAGGAGGTGCCGCAGCCGACGACCGCGACGCGTTCCCCCCGGCGCGGCAGGGCATCCGAGCAGGAGGCGAGCGACTGGGCCGCCCGGCGCCAGGTGTCCGGCTGGGAGGCGATCTCGACGGACGTGCGGGAGGTCTCGAAGGTGGTCACGCGATTCCTTGGGGCTCGTAGGGTCGGTCGTCGACGCGGTGACACGAGAGGGAAGTGTCAATTACTGCTTGAATACCAGCGTTTTCACACAACTTCAAGCATCTGAGGTGGTCGGGATCGGCCCGGTCGAGGGGTACGTCGGCGCGAGATCGCCGACCCTGCCCTCGCGCCGGACCACCCGTGGACCTCGCCGGGGTGGACGCCCGCAGACCGTCGGGTCCCGCCTCGGCCACGTCCCAGGTGACGTCGAGGGCGCATGAGCGTGACGGTGACGATCGCAGTGTGCATGCTTTCGTCCACGATGCCAGGACGACGAGACCGGCGCACTGGACCCGCAGTTCGCGCTCCTTGGCCAGCCACTCCAGGTCGGGCGGGAGGCCGGCGATGGCGCCCGACCATGACTGATCGAAGATGCCACTCGTCCAACCTGTCCGAGGCGAGCCCCTCGCAAGAGGAGGTTCCCCGTGTGCGGTGACGATCAATCCACGGCGATGCTCGATGTCGCCGCGCTACGATCAACTTCGCGCATGCTCCAGTCCGACGGTCCTGTGCTGCCGACAGAGTGCCCCGAGGACGGGTCGTGCGGCGGGGCGTCTCAGGGCAGAGAAGGGTGCGGGACATGTCCAAGCAGGAGCGGTGGAGCCAGTTGCTCGAGATGCTGGCGGTCGAGGGCAAGCTGGACGTGGAGCGCGCGGCTGTCGCCGTCGACGTCTCGAACGCCACCATTCGCCGGGACCTTGACGAACTCGCCGAGCAGCGGCTCCTCATCCGCACCCGCGGAGGAGCGATCGCACACGGCGTGTCGTACGAACTCCCCCTGCGCTACAAGTCCTCCCGCCGGGCCTCCGAGAAGCAACGGATCGCGGGGGCGGTGGCGGACCTGCTGACAGTGGGAGACGTCATCGGCCTCAACGGGGGTACGACGACCACCGAGGTGGCCCGCGCACTCGCCCTGCGAACGGGCGGAGGCGCGGGGGAGTGGGGGGAGGGCCAGTCCGGCCCCTCGTACACCGTCGTGACCAACGCGCTGAACATCGCCGGTGAGCTGGCGGTCCGCCCCCAGTTCAAAATCGTGGTCACCGGTGGTGTGGCGCGGCCGCAGACCTACGAGCTGGTGGGACCGCTGACAGCAGGAGTGCTGAACGAGGTGGTGCTCGACGTCGCCGTCCTGGGCGTCGACGGCGTGGACCCGCAGCTGGGAGTCATGACCCACCACGAGGACGAGGCCGCCATCAGCCGGCTCTTCGCGGAGCGGGCCCGCAAGGTCGTCCTGGTGACCGACTCCTCCAAGATGGGCAAGCGCGCCTTCGCGAGGATCTGCGGCCTCGACCGCATCGACTCCGTCGTCACCGACGCCGGCATCGCCCCGGACGTGGCGGCCAGGCTCACCGAGGCCGGCATCGAAGTGATCACCGTGTGAGCGCCCCCGCCACCATCTCACCGCCGCCCCCGGCGACCCACGACGCCCGGGTGCAGCCTGCTGATCAGCACGACGAGGCCGTGGAACGTCTGCTCCGGGCCGGCCGGCGTCCAACATCCGGGCGAACCCCAGCTGCGTCCGGTGACAGCATCAGGCGAGGCCGTCCCAGCCCCAGCGCGGAGTGGGGCCGGGATCGCCGAGGTCCGTACCCGGGGGCGAGGCCGAAACGTCCTTGGCGATCCGCGTGCCCCAGTCGAAGTACTCCACCACCCGGCGTCGCAGCAGGGCGTCGTCCGGCAGCTCCTTGTCCACGGCTTCCGTCATCAACTCCATCCAGCGCAGCCGCTGTTCCTCCGTGATGCCGAGCCCGAGATGGGCACGGAGCAGGGCCTGGTGCCCGCCGTGCTCCGACGTGAACCCGGCCGGCCCGGAGAAGACCTCCGCCAGCCACACGGCCACGTGCTCCACATGGGTGGCGGTGAAGTCGGCGAAGACCGGTGCGAGGAGAGGATCGGCCAGGACCCCCTCGTAGAACGTCTCGGAGAGCCGGCGCAGCGTGTCTGCGCCGCCCACGGCCTCGTACAGGGTGTTCGTGTGCTCGGCGCTCATGGGGGGCCTCCGGAATCCGGGATGATTGCTCTCAGCCTTCCACAACACGGCCCGCACCCAAGGGCGTTCGCTGCCGGTGGTCCGGATCGCCGCATGCATCCGCGGTCCGGACACAAGCCCGTACGGCCCCGGGCGGCACCGTACGGATGCGGAGGGCACCGCCGGGCCGCCGGTGCAACGGGGTCAGTAGGCCGTGGCCGCCTTCGGGTTCGAACCGTAGGCGTTGTCGTGGTGTTCGCCCTCGGTAGCGAGGAAGACGATCAAAATGATGCCGCCGACGACGGGAATCAGACCGATGAGGACCGACCAGCCGGAGCGCCCGGTGTCGTGCAGGCGGCGGACGGTCACGCCCAGGTGCGGCAAGAGTACGGCCAGGAAGTAGATCGCGTAGAGCAGTGGGAACGTGCCGATCGCGAGGTCGACCGTCGCGACGACGATCACCGCGATGATGTTGAACAGGAAGAACATCCAGTGCTCCTTGCGGCGCGCGCGCCCACTGAACACCGCGTATTTCTTGAGGACTTCCAGGTACCAGTTCACTTTTGACCCCCAATGACTAGGTACTGCGAGCGGGGACCCTGTCCCCCTGGAGCAAGCTTTGCGCAAGATCGATCGGATTGTGTTCGCTTCACGGAATCCTGGTGCGGACTGGCCCGTGGGGTCATGGGCCCCAGTCCCGGAGAGCGGCCGAGCCCCACGTTCGACGTGACCAACGGCTCGCACTCACCGCGGAGCGGCCTGCTGCCGCCTCGCCACGGCCGCCTGTTGCGGCCGACAAGTCCGTCGAACGCTGCGACAGCCGCCTCAAACTGCTCGCAGGGCGCCGCGGAGCCCGCCCCGCAGTCCCCTCACTGCCCGAAGAACCTCGAAAGCCACGATCTTCAACCACCGGCAAGGCCCGCTCGGCGCCCGCGGCCCATGCATCGATCCGAGCATGGGACAACCGGATGGCGTCGATCAGCGCCTCAAGCGCCGCGAGCTGCTACCCCACGGACCACGCATCACGGGGCTTCTTGGAGTGTCCCAAGTGGGCAACACTTCGCCCGGCCAGTACGGAACCAGCCGGGCGGAGCGCCACACGTCCTGCGTGTCCGGCGGGTGGTGCTACCTCTTGCGGGCCTTACTCACCAGGAACGCCACCCCGACGATGACGACCAGGGCGATGGCGATGATCCAGAAGGGCGGAGTGCCCTCCCCGGCGCCCTTGGCCAGGAACTGGCCGTATGACATGTTGTCCTCCCGTTGTTGTTTACCGATTTCGATGCCTAATTCAGGGCGCTGGTCGCGGCCTTCTCGCCCAGTTCGCCCGCCCCGTATCCGACGGCAAAGCAGGTGGCGCCGACAGCCAGCCCGCCCACGCCTGCGGTGGGTGCGCTGACAGCGACGGCGGCAGCGCCGCACCCGGCCTCGGCGGCGGCACCCGCCGCCAGGCCGACCCCCGTGGCCAGGGCGTCCTTGTAGTTGCCCTCGGACACGTCCTTGGCCATGCTGCCGATGTCGTATATGTCGAAGCCCTTGCCGACCGCGTCGAAGAAAGCCAGCCCGGTCGGGTCGATGCGGTTGACGGGGTCGCCTTCGGCGTAGAGGTAGGGGTTCTTCTCCTGGCCGGAGGGATCGGTGCTGGTGAAGCGGCCGATGTTGGGGTCGTAGTAGCGGGCGGCGAAGTGGTAGAGGCCCGTCGGGTCCTGGTAGCCGCCGGCGAACCGGTACGGCTGCGGGACCTGTTCCGAGGTTTCGGCGCGCTGGACGCCGCGGGGGCTGTAGGAGTACGAGTTGACCTTGGTCCCGGCCTCGTCGGCGAGCGCTACGACCGAACCGAGCGCGTCGGTGAGGTAGTAGTAGGACTTGCCCTGGGTGGTCATGGAGTTCAGGGTGCCCCCGGGTTCACGGTTGAATCCCATGTCGACGCCGCCGACGCTCTTCGCGGACAGGCCGAGCGGCCCGTTGTGGAAGAACGTGTCGCCGAGCTTGATGCGCTCGCTCTGGTCCGTCGAGCCGTACTGGCCGGCGTAGGTCTTGCCGCCGACGGTGATCGAGGTCATCTGGGAGTAGTCGGACCAGGTCTCACCGGTGCGGGTGCCTTCGGGGGTGGAGGCGCCGGCGGTCTCGTTGCCGACCTTGTCGTAGGACCAGTTCGTTGCGACGCCGTTCTTCTCGGTGATCTGCTGGGCGTCGTTGATCGTGTAGGTGGTGCCGCGCGGGCAGCCGGGGTCGACACCCTGTGAGGTGAGGTTGCCGGCCAGGTCGTAGCAGTACTGCCAGGACGAGTTGAGGGTGGTGCCCTTCTCCTCCTTGGCGTACGAGAACCGGCCCGCACCGTCGTAGCTGTAGGTCGTCTTCATCCCCGCGACCGCGTCCGTGCGGGTGCGGATCTTGCCACCGTCCTTGAGGGGGGTGGTGGCGTTGGCGTCGTGGTCGTAGCCGTAGGTGTAGGCGAGGTCGACCAGCGTGCCCTTCGGGGACGTCGCCCGGATCTTCTCCGGACGGCTCGACTTGTCGAGCGTGACCTCCTGGGTGGTGCCACCGGGGTACGTCGTCTTCGTGCGGACGTCGTTGCTGTTGTACGTGTACGTGGTGACCTTGCCGGTCGGGTCCTTGAACTGCGTGACCTTGTTGACCTCGTTCCAGGTGTAGTCGGTGAGGCCGGCCGGGTCCTCGTACGTGTCCACGTTGCCCGCCGCCGTGTAGGTCAGGCGCGTCTGCGAGCCGTTCTGCAGGGTGCGCACGGTCTCGCGGGACAGCGGGTCGAACTCGTATGCGGTGACGCCGGTGCCGTCCGAGCGCTGGGTGAGGTTTCCGTCTCCGTCGTAGGAGTAGGTGACGGTGGCGTAGCCGGAGGTGTCGACCTTGGTGATGCGGTCGCGGTGGTCGTAGGTGTAGAGGGTCGTGACACCGCGGCCGTCCTTGACGGTGACGGGCCGCCCCAGGTCGTCGTACAGGTAGGTGGTGACGCCGAGCGGGGCGGGCGGAGTGACCTTGGTCAGATTGCCCTTGGCGTCGTAGGTGAAGGACGTGGAGACCGACTTCGTCGACGTCATCTTCGTCGTGACCTTGCAGCGCTGGCCCTCGAACCCGCCGCAGGTGGGGGTCGCGGGGTTGTAGTCGAAGGACTGTGTCCCGCCGCCTGTGCCGGTCACCGCGACCGACTTGGTGTTGCCGGCCGTGTCGTAGGTGTAGTCCGTCTTCTCCCCGTCGGCCGTGGTCATGCTGCCGGGAAGGTCGGCCCCCGACAGGGTCTGATAGCCGCTCAGGGCGGATGTGGCTCCGGTGGGCAGCTTCGCCGAGGTGAGGTTGTTGCGGGTGTCCCAGCCGTACGTGGTCACATTGCCACCGGTGCCGCCGACACCCATCGCGTCCGTCGCGGTCTGCACATTGTTGTTCGCGTCGAAGGTCTTCGAACGGGAGCGGCCGAGCGCGTCGGTCACCTTGGTGACCTTGCCCTCGCCGTCGTGCTCGTACTTCGTGGCGTGCTGCTCGGGATCCGTGACGGTGGTCGTCCCCGCGTCGGAGGGCCACGCGCCGGTGTAGGCGTACGTGTAGGTCGGGCCGGTGTGTCCGGAGGCGCCGGTCTGGGTCGCCCGCAGCATCGACGTGACGCGGTTCTGGGCGTCGTACGTGAACGTGGTCACGCGCCCTTCGGGCGTCACGACCTTCACGATCCGTCCGTCCGCGTCGAACGCATAGGAGGTGGTCTTGCCCTCGGTGTCGGTCGTACGCGATAGGTTGCCGCCGCCGTCGAGATCGAACACAGCGGTGCGGCCGGTGTGGTCCTTGGCCTGCCACTGATTCGGGTACGTCTTGAGCAGGTCGACCCAGCGGCCCGAGCGGGTCTCGGTCAGCTTGAAGCCCTTGTGCTCACCGGTCTCGTCGTGCTGGTCGACCGTGATCGTGCCCTTGTTGCGGTCGGTCACCTTCGTCAGCGTCCCGTTCGCGTCGTAGGTGTCCTTCACACCCGACTTGCGATGGGTCAGCGTGTACGTACCGTCCGCGTTCTTCTTCAGGTCCTTCGAATATCCCTTGGGCGTGGTGAAGGTACCGTCGGCGTTCTTGGTGAAGGACAGCGAGTCACCCGTCGCGTCGTACAGAACGACCGAGTTCGTGAAGAACTGCAGGTAGCGCTCGTACTCCTGCCACCAGCGGTTCGACACCTTGCCGTAAGGCCCTTGCAGCGAGTTGTACGTACGCGCCAGGCGCAGCTTCTGGCCCACACCCGCGACCTCGAAGTCGGTCGCGGCCAGCATCAGGTTGCCGTTGGACAGGTTGATGCGCGCGACGAGGGAGTCGGTGATACGGAAATCCGATATCTGATGCCAGGGGACCGACCCCTGCCCCTCAGGCACATACGTGAGCACACCGGCATCCGTGCCAGGCGCTGCCGAGGAACGCTGCTCCTTGGACGATGCTTTCGCCGAGCCACGGACGCGCTCCTTCTGGGCCGAACGCCAGGCGGCCTCCTCCTTCGAGGGAGCCGCCTCGGGCCGAGAGGCCACCGGCTTCGTCGATCCCACCTTCACCGGCGGGACTTCCAAAGGCGCCGCCTTCTTCCCCCACACCGAGCCGGGGCCCTGACCGGCCGCGGGCGAGGCGGCGAACGCCGAAAGCGACGACGCGCCCAGCGCGAGAACCGCGATCGCCGCGGTCAGGGAGTGTCTTGCCGTCATACGGGCACGCCGAGAAGGCGTGCCGGGAGCACGCGAAGTCATGCACTTCCCCCCACGAGAAGAGATGTCACAGTGGCCACTGGAGCCGCACACGCTGCCACAGCAACGTTCCGGGTGGCCGGTGCCTGCCCGGCATCCAGTCGTACACACGGGCGAGAACAGGACAAATATGTGACTGGCTTTTCCAGCTCAAATCATGTCGCAGGGCAACACTTGCCATGTCGCAAGGCGCTTTTCCCGAGAGGCAAGCTGACCGGAAACCGTTTTCCGCGAAAGCAGCCGGATCGCTTCCCGTTCCCCCGATCAGCCGGCCTCGACGTCTGCCCCAGAGCGAAAGTCACGGCCGTGCCATCGCCACAACCACTCCCGATCCTGAGCGGGTTCCACCTGTCTGGACTGCAGTGGGCTGAGTGAGAACTCCTAGCGGGATGCGTCTGCTAGGGCGTCGTGGTAGCCCCGTGAAGCGTGGTCTCGGCAGTCTCTTCAACCGTCGTCGGCAGATGAGGCTGCAGGCGAGGCTGAGGAGGGCTTCGTGGATGTCGTCGCGTGTCTCCCAGCCCATCCGCAGCCGGCGGAACCAGTGCAGGTGGGCGAACGCGCGTCCCACGACCCGCCGCTGGGTGTCCAGGCCGGAGCCGTGCTCGGTGCCGCGTCGGGCGATCAAACGGTTTCACTCCGGGGTCCCAGACCAGCCGGCGGTACTTGTCGTGGTCATAGCCACGGTCGGCGAGCACCATGTCCGGGCGGCGCCGGGGCCGGCCGTGCTTACCCCGCACGGGCGGCACGGCCTGGAGCAGTGGGATCCGTTGGGTGACGTCATTTCGGTTGTCAGGATGCCGCTCGCGCCCGGGATGCCGAGCCCGACGCTCCACCTTCGGCAGCAGCGGCTCGATCACCGACCACAGTTCATCGTCGGCTTCCCATGACTTCGGTCGCGCCACCCTGCACCCCCGGATCATCAGTTCCGGAGCGATCCGACCACCTCGAAGATCATTCCGTCAGGAGTTCTGAGTCTTCTACTTCGGCGCCGCGTTCGCCTGCTCCCTGCGCCTCAGGTCGAGCGCGGTAGCGACTTTGGTCGAGGCTGAGCAGCCCTTCGGCCGACGTGCGACCGGCCCCGCTTTGTACAAGCTGGCGGCATGACTTCAGCACCGATCGCCCGCAGGACCCTGATTGCCGGCACTGCGGCCCTGTCCGCCGTCTGCGTCGCCGGCGCCGCGCATACCCGTGCAGGGTCCACCGCCGCGCCGCCGCCGCGGACCGCCGGATCGCTCACCTGCAAGGGCGTCAACTTCGATACAGACCGTGATGTCTGGCGAATGGAGTACGTGCGCCGGGAGATCGCGGCCATCAAGGAGCAGTTGCACTGCAACGCGGTCCTGTTGCTCGGCCACGACCTTGACCGGCTGACGGACGCTGCCTCGATCGCGGCCGCGCACGGCCTCTTCGTCTGGTTCGAGCCGCGGCAGTTCGACGGGGACGCAGAGCAGACCCTCGCCTTCCTCGGCAGGGTGGCGTGCGCTGCCGAGCGGCTGCGCACCCGCCATCCCGGCGTAGGAATCGCGGTCGGCACCGAGCTGACCATCTTCATGTCGGGACTGGTGCCGGGCAACGACTACAACGAGCGAGGTCAGGCGCTGGGGCGTCCCGAGTCGGCCGGCCATCAGGAGCGGCTGAACGCCTTTTTGGACCGGGCGCTCAGGACAGTACGGCCGCTGTTCAAAGGGCGGGTCACATACAGCTCAGGGGAGTGGGAGGACGTCGACTGGCGTGGCTTCGATGTCGTGGGGGTCAATCTGTACCGGAACGCGGACAACAGGGCCATCTACACCAAGCGGCTGCGCGCCCTCCAACAGCACGGCAAGCCAGTCGTCATCACCGAGTTCGGCTGTTGCACCTTCACGGGGGCCAAAGAGCAGGGTGGGTCGGGCTTCGACGTGGTGGACTGGGAGCGGGAGCCCCCGGTGGTCAAGGACGGCTACGTGCGCAATGAACGAGAGCAGGCCGGCGAGATCGGGGAGCTGCTGGCCCTCTATACGGCCGAGCGGGTGGAAGGCGCGTTCGTCTACAACTTCATCGCCCCCGACTCGCCCCATGCCCCGCAGCGCCGCCACGACCTGGACATCGCCAGTTTCGCGCTGGTCAAGACCTTTCCCCCCGGGACGAGGCGCGGCTACGTGGAGACCGGGCAGTGGGAGCCCAAACGCTCCTTTCACACAGTGGCCGCCCGGTTCCGGTGACAGTTCGAAGCCGGGCACTGCCCGGCACCGCCGGCAGCACAGGTGCGCTTCAAGACCGACACGCCCACGTACGACATTCGCACGTGATCCGTACGCTGAATGTACGTGAGAAGTACGTTTCACAGGTAGGGTCTGCTCAGGAGGTGCCTTCATGTCCGAGTTGTTCGACGCGGTCGACGCGCTACTGGCGTCCCGCGCCGCCCTGCCGCCGCCCGAGGAGCGCAAGCGTCTGCGGCAGGCGCACGCTCTGACGGTCGACGAGGTCGCGGCCGCGCTGAAGGTGCGCCGGGCCACGGTCACCAGCTGGGAGTCCGGCCGGACCGAGCCGCGCCCGCCGGAGCGCGACGCGTACGCGCGGCTTCTGGACGGGCTCGCCCAGCTGTACCCCGCCCCGGCCGACGGCTCCGCCCCGGCCGAGTCCTCGACGGCCGAGTCCGTTCCGGCGCCCGCCGAGACCGCCGCGGTGCCGCAGACGTTCACCGGTGTGCCCGCCCCGGCGGAAGAACGGCCTGCGCCCACGGGGGAGTCCTCCGGAGTTGCGGCCCCGACGACCGCCGACCACTCCCGGACGCCCGTCGCCGCTGCCCCGGTCGCCGCGCCCTCTTCGACGCGCACCGCCAGGCCGACGCCGGTGTCGCGCCGGCCAGACGCGCGGAAGGCGGTCCCCGCCGGCGCCCCGGCGCCCGGCGCCGATCCGCGGTTCGCGAACGGGCCGCTGGCGGTCCTCGATGTCGACGAGTCCGGGCAGGTGCTGGCGTACTGCACCGGCGGCCTGGTCCTGGAGGTGCCCGCCAAGTCCCTGCCGTCGCTGATGGACTGGACGCTCACGGAGGGAAAGTTCGGTCAGCCGAAGTTGGCGGGCCCGGGCAAGGACGCCGACCCGCTGCTCGTCCTCACCGCCGCCGCGTGTGAGCGCTACGGCCTCCCTGTCGCGCTCACCGACGAGGAGCGGCTTGCCGGGCGTCTGCCGGAGGGCCACAAGGTCATCAAGCAGCTCGCCCGTGCGGAGTGGAAGCTGACCAAACGCGGCTTCGGCCCGTGGGCCCGGATCTACCGGCCCGCGACCGGCTCGGAGCGGGCCTGCGTGCAGCTGTGCATCCCGTCCTGGAACGCGCTGGACACGCGCCACTGGGCCGACGCCGCCGAGCTCCCGCCGGCGGAGCTCGCCCGCGTGCTGGGTGTGTACGCGTCGAGGGTGATGACGCCACGCGGCTCGACCGCGGTGACCGGTCTGGAGCTGATGACCGCACTGCACCCGCCGACCCGCGCCTCCGAACGGGACGAGACGGGTAAGCGGCACTCCGAGCACAACCCCGGCAGCCTGGGCAAGGACCCGATCGACTGCGCACCGTGCGAGGCTCCCGACGGGCACCCGCTCCTGAAGGACCTCCCGCGCTTCCACATCCGCGGCCCCGGCGAGAAGCTCTTCGAGGAGGCCTACGACTGGGCGCGGCCGATGACGGACGCCGAGTGCACCCTGCGGCATCTGGTCGGTATCGACGTCAACATGGCCTTCGCCGCCGGCGCCAACGGACTTGCCGTCGGCCTGGGCGAGCCGACCCACGTCAAGGCGCCGGTGTTCGACCCGAAGCTGCCCGGCTCCTGGCTGGTCGACCTCTCCCACGTCGACCTCTCCCGGGTGAAGGCCGGCAAGGACAAGTGGGTCGAGCTGGACGCGGATCTGCTGCCCTCCCCGTTCACGCCGAAGGGCGACCGCCCGGCGGGCCCGGCCTGGTATGCGACGCCGACGGTCGCCTACGCGGTGGAGCTCGGTTACGACGTCGCGCCGATCGAGGCATACGTCCGGCAGGAGAACGGCCGCTACCTGGACGGTTGGTACAACCGGCTGCGCGACGCCTACCTCGCCACCATGGCCGACCTCGGCGTCCACGCCGACACCACACCGGAGCAGTTCCTCGCCGCGATGGACGGCTACAGGGACCGCGACCCCGATCTCGGACTCGTCGTCTCGGCCATCAAGGCCACGGTCAAGGGCGGTCTTGGCAAGCTGCGTGAGCGGCCCCGGGGCGAGGGCTGGAAGCCAGGGCAGCCGTGGCGGGCCCTGTCCCGCCCGATCTGGCGGCCCGACATCCGGGCGGCGGTCATCTCCCGCACCCGGATCAACCTGCACCGCAAGATCGTCAAGCACGCGGCATTCACCGGCCAGTACCCGGTCGCGGTCCTGTCGGACTGCGTCGTCTACGCCGCGAACGGGCCGAGCCCGATCGACTTCCTGCCCTACCGGGACGGCAAGCCGCTCCCAGGAGGGTTCAAGCTCGGCGTCAACCCCGGCCTGGTCAAGCACGAGGGCACCCAGTCCGTGCTGTGGGGCGAGGAGGTCCGCGAGCGGTTCAACGCCCCCGAGCTCAACCTCGCCCGGTACATCAGGGACGGCGCCGTCACCGACGCCGACAACGGAGAATAGGGGAGGGCGACGATGAGCCTGTTCGGGGACGGCCTGGAGGCCGCGGTGCAGAAGGCCTTCACCCGCCCGGCGCCCAAGAGCGCGGGCGCGCAGATGCGGTATCTGGTCAAGCAGATGAAGGGCACGAAGGCGGTCGCCCAGATGCTGCGGATCTCGCAGCGCACCGTCGAGCGGTACGTCAAGGACCAGATCAAAAAGCCCCGCCCGAGCCTCGCCGCGCGCCTGGAGCGCGAGGTGAAGGCCCGCTGGCAGCCGCAGATCCGCGCCAAGGCACGCGAGAAGGCGGCGACCACCGGCGGCATCGTCATCGACACCCGCGCCCGCCTCGGCTACACCGCGCCGATCGGGTCGACCGACCAGGACCGCATCCGTCACCTCACCGTCGCCCTGCCCCCGCAGTACGCCGCCCGTCTCTTCGACGCCCAGGAACAGGGCGCCACCGAGCAGCGCCTCCAGGAACTCGCCGCCGAAGCGCTCAAAGAGGTGTACTTCCAGGACAGCGGCAACCGCGCCGGCAGCCTGGAAGAGGTCCGGTTCACCGACATCGAGCACCTCGAGTTCGACCTGTAGCAGCCGCCCCCGAACAGCCCGCGAGCCCCCGACCGATGTGGTCCCGGGGCTCGCTCGCGTATTCGCGGCACCCGATGCCCTGCGCAACGACGCCGCTGCGCCCCGGCCATCCCGCGGTGAAGGCCGGGCGCTCGGTCTGACACTCCTCCGGGGCCGCTACTCGGCGGTCCGGAGGCCCAGGGCGTTGGGACCGGCTTCCTCGGCCGCCCGGCGCAGCGCGTCCGGCGAGCCGAGCAGCGCGGGCGGCAGGTAACCGGAGCGGACCCCCAGCTTCCAGCCGTGGGTCTGGACCGCGAGGGCGGCCAGGGCGAGGGTGTCGAGCGGTAGCAGTGTGCGCGGCGCGGGATCGGACCCCGCGGACTCCCGGTGTTCGGCGAGCCGGGCGGCGAGCGTCTGCTCGAAGGCGGTCTGATCGTCGTCGAGGAGGACACGCAGCAGCCGCTGGTCGGACGTCAGGTTCCCGGCCGCCTCCAGCCGCCGCGCCGCCTCGGCGCGCTCGTCGGCGTCCGGCTTGCGCAGGGTGACGGTCGGCCAGTCGCGGGGAAGGTGACCGCTCGCCATGTTCAGGTAGACGCAGAGGGCGTCCATCGTGGCGAGGTCCGCCGGCTCCGACACCGAGGTGTACTTGGAGTACGGCACGCCCTCACGGATCGCGGACGCGCAATCGTCCCGCAGCATCACGCCGATCACCCGCCGCCAGTCCCAGACCACCCCGCTCACCAGGGCCGTCGCGAACGTGTCGAGCCACGTCCGGGCCGTGGGCGCCTCCTTGACGATGTCGCCGAAGGCGATGTCGTCGCTGCTCAGGCTCTCCCGGGCGATCGGGAAGGTGATCTCCTGGTCGCCGTCGGGCCAGCAGCCGACGCTCAGCACACCGAAAGAGCACTCCGCCGCCGTCAGCAGGGCCGTCCGCGCCGTCTCGTGAGCGTCGAACGAACCGTCCTTCGTGGTGCGGACGGCGGCGGTGACGTGGTCGAGGAGCTCGTCGCGCATCTCCTCCAGATCCGCCAGCCGGAGGCTGCCGTAGCGCATCGAGTGCCACCGCCCCCAGGTCCGTCCTCTGATGTCGTCGAGCGCCTCGGCCAGGCGCTGTTCCCGCACCTCGTGGGGCGTCACTTCCTGCACGGCTGCCGTCCTTTCATGATCGTTCGTCGGAATGCGGCACGCTACCAGCGCGCTCGGACAACGCAGCGGTGCGGTAGCGGCCTTCTCAGGCTCGGCGCACGCCGTCACCTCGGGAAGTCACGGGATTGGTTCCGCGCCCGGGGGGTAGCCGCGCCCCCGGACGACATCTCGAATCCGCGAACCGAAGGAGGACCGAATGATGAGGGCCGAGGTCGACGAGGGCCGTGACGTGGTCGAGGTCATCCTTGAGGACCACCGCAGGATGGAGGAGCTGTTCCGTCGCATGCGAAGCGTCGAGGCCGACCGAGGCGAGGCGCTGAAGGAGTTCGCGGCGCTGCTCATCGCGCACGGCGAGGCCGAGGAGACCGAGGTCTACGGCGCGCTCAAGCGGTTCAAGGGAGTCGACGACGACGAGGTCGAGCACGGCTCGGAAGAGCACGCCGAGGGCAACAAGGCGCTCCTCGCGCTGCTCGAGGTGAACGACGTGGGCTCCGACGCGTGGGACGCCCGCCTGGAGGACCTGGTCAAGGCGGTGAGCCATCACATGGACGAGGAGGAACGCACCATCCTCAACGGAGCCAGGGAGAACGTCCCCGGGAAGCGCAGGGCCGAGCTGGGCGACGCGTTCCAGAAGGAGCGCGCGAAGCAACTGGCATCCGACTGCGGCAGCCTGGAGAACGTGCGGGCGATCGTCCACGGGTGAGGTCCGGCCCGGGGCCATCCGGGCCGCGGGCGCGACCGTGCTCAGAGCCAGAGCCAGAGCCAGAGCCAGAGCCAGAGCCAGAGCCAGAGCCAGAGCCCCGGCCCGGGCCGGGACGAGCAGGGACGAGACCGGTCGTGACGCCCGATCGTCGGCGTCACCCTCGCACCACGTCGCCGCGGACGCGCCGGGCCGTGTCGCGCAGCCACAGGGCGCTTCGCTTGGGCGTACGGGTCTGCGTGGCGTAGTCGACGCGCACGAGCCCGAAGCGCTTGTCGTAGCCGTACCCCCATTCGAAGTTGTCGAGGAGCGACCAGGCGAAGTAGCCGCGGACGTCGGCGCCACGGTCGAGGGCCTCGGCCACGGCGGCCAGGTGGGCCGCCAGGTACGCGGTGCGGTCGGCGTCGTCGACGAAGCCGTGCGCGTCGGGAGCGTCGTCGTACGCCGCGCCGCTCTCGGTCACCACCATCGGTGTGCCGGGGTAGTCGTGGGCGATGCGCAGCAGCAGGGCGGTGAGGTCGTGCGGCATCACCTCCCAGCCGAGGCCGGTGACCGGGAGGCCGCCGTGGGGCAGGTTGCGGGTGACGGGGAGACCGCGGGCGTCGGCGGTGGCGCCGTGCTCGTCCGTGCCCGAGGTGCGCATGGAGCGGTAGTAGTTGACGCCCAGGGTGTCGAGGGGACTGCTGATGATCTCCAGGTCCCCGTCCTCGACCGGGATCTCGATGCCCCGTAGGGCGAGGTCCTCCACGAGGTCCTCCGGATACCGGCCTCGCAGGATCGGATCGAGGTAGAAGCGGAACCCGAGGGCGTCGGCCCGGCGGGCGGCCTCGTGGTCCGCGGCGGTGTCCGTGGCGGGCCCGCTGGTGCCGAGCAGGTGGGTGACCGCCAGGTCGAGGGGGTGCCGGGCGGCGGAGCGCAGGCGCTGCACCGCGAGGCCGTGGGCGAGGTGCAGGTGGTGCACCGCTCGTACCCCGTCGGCGAAGGAGCGACCCCCGGGCGCGTGGACGCCTTCGACGTGCCCGAGCACGGCCGAGCAGAAGGGCTCGTTGAGGGTGGTCCAGTGGGTGACGCGGTCGCCGAGGCGCTCGTGGACGAGGTCCGCGTAGTCGGCGAAGCGGTGGGCTGTGTCGCGGGCGGGCCAGCCGCCACGGTCCTGGAGCTCCTGCGGCAGGTCCCAGTGGTAGAGGGTGAGCCAGGGGGTGATGCCGCGCGCGAGGAGCTCGTCGACCAGACGGTCGTAGAAGCCGATGCCGGCCGGGTTGGCCGCGCCGCGTCCGTGCGGCTGGACGCGGGGCCAGGAGACGGAGAACCGGTAGGTGTCGAGGCCGAGATCGGCGAGCAGCGCGACGTCCTCGGGCATGCGGTGGTAGTGGTCGCACGCGACGTCGCCGGTGTCGCCGTTGTCGATGGCCCCGGGGACGCGGCAGAAGGTGTCCCAGATGGACGGCGAGCGGCCGTCCTCGTCGGTGGCTCCCTCGATCTGGAAGGCGGAGGTGGCGGCGCCGAAGCGGAAGTGAGGGGGGAGGAGGTCGATGCGCGCGTCGTGGTGGGCGGTGGCGGACGAGACGGGGGCGGTCACGGGATCCTCCTGGTGCGAGAGGCGGACGGGAAAGCGGCCCGGGCGCCCTCGCGGGCGTCCGGGCCGTGTACGGGAGGCGGATCAGGGCAGGCGGTGGTCCGCGTTCAGCACGGCACCGCGTTCGGGGTGGTACAGGTCGAAGCCCCGTGTGTCGCACTGGAGGCCGCCGACGATGCAGTGGTCGACGAGGGCCTTGAGGGTGGGCTCCTCCCACGCGTTGAAGAAGTCGTAGTGGAAGGAGTAGCCGCGACCACTGGCCAGGCGGACCTGGCTCATGTCGCCGTTGACCGGCCACGCCATCTTGAACTCGATCATCGGCAGGGCGACCGGGTGGGAGGCCGGGCACATGTTGTCGTTCGTGCCGGGCTTGACCACCGGATAGGCCATGTGGCTCTTGTGGTCGGGGGTGTCGAGGTACAGGCCGTCCCAGCAGCTGGGGGCCTGCATGCGCAGGTTGAGCTGTACGTCGGGCCGGCTCGGACAGCTCACAGGGATGTCGACGTTGAAGAAGCTGTCACCGCACTCCCAGCCCTCGACGAAGCCCTTGTGGCTGCGGAACTCCTCGGCGGTCTGCATCGGGTTGCCGACGACGAACCGAAGGCCCTTCGGGAAGGGGCGAACGCTCCGGTAGTCGGTGACGCCCGACTTGTAGTAGATGACCTGCGGGCCGACGGGCAGGATCTTCTGGTCGCCCTTGTACAGCGAGGGCATCCAGTACGCGGAGGCGTCCGCGGGCGCCTTGCAGGTGGTGCTGCCGCCGTAGAGCGAGCCGGTGGTGCTGGCGGCGTTCGTGGAGGTGTTGCCCATGAACGTGTGGTCGTGGGACTTGCCGAACTGGCCCGGGTAGACGATCGGGTCGTCCGGCGCGGTGTGGGTGACGGAGCAGCCGGCCTGGAACTCGTGATGGTAGGCCGGGGGCGGGGTGGCCGTGGACGGGGTCACGCCGGTGACCTGGGGTACGGCCGGGATGTAGCCGTCGCCGTCGGCGTCGTCCGCCGAGGGGAGCGCGGATGCTCCCATGACGTGGCCCTCGGCGGCACCCGCCGCGTGCGCCCCGTGGGCGTCGGCGGCCGGGGCGGTGGTCTCCCCGTGGGCGGTGGCCGCGGTGTAGGTGTTCACCGTGAGGGCGGAGACGCCCAGGGCCGCGCTGAGCAGTAAGGCGGACAGGGTCCGGCCGCGGATTCTCATCGTGATCTCCTCGTTCTCCTCAGGGGGTCAGCTGTAGATGCCGAACTCGTGGAGCGAGTAGCCCCAGCCGGTGCCGCGTGCGGTGAGCTGGAGCCGGACGTACCGTGCGGTGGCACCGGTCTCGATGGTGTCGATGTCGCCGTTGCCGGTGGTGGTGGCGTGGACGGTCCGCCATGTGCCGCCGTCGTCGGAGACCTGGACCTCGTACGCGCGGGCGTACGCCGGGTCCCAGACGAGCTGGATCCGCTGGAAGGAGCGGATCGAGCCGAGGTCGACCCGGATCCACTGCGGGTCGCTCCAGTCGCTGGCCCAGCGGGTGGTGGCGTTGCCGTCGGTCGCGTTGATCGCCGGGCAGGGGCAGTCGCCGTAGGAGGCCTGCGCGGAGGAGGCGGTGGTGGGCCGGTTCAGGGCGATGTTGGTGCCGGCGACCGGCGGGGCGACGACCTTGACGGACTTCGTCTCGATGCCCGCGTTGCCGCGGCCGTCCTCGGCCTGCACGTACACCTTCCACACGCCGAGCTTCTCGGGCGCGGTGACCGCGAAGGTGCCGTTGCCGAGAGAGCGGTACTGCGCGTCGATCAGGCGCTTGTCGCCGTTGGCGTAGTTGCCGCTCAGGTAGATCTTGGGGGTGACCTGGTCTCCGTCGGGGTCACGGATGTCGGCGCGCACCGTGAACTCGCCGCCGGCAGGGGCGGAACCGGTTGGTGTGACCGTCATGTTGCTGATGACAGGCGGGGTGTTGTCCCCCGCGACGGAGCCGGTGTACGCCTTCTTGAGGGCGAAGTACGACAGGCGCTTCAGACCGTCCGGGAGAAGGTTGAACCAGACCCCGCCGAAGTCGTGCTCGATGCCGTAGTGGAAGACCGTCGCCCCTAGGGCGACGCCCTGGTGACCGGTGACGCAGTTCCAGGCCTTGGTGTACCCGTCGGCCTTCTGGACGTCGGTGGGCTCGTCGGGCACGCCGTTGGCGTCCTTGGGAGTCTCCCACTCGCCGGCCGGGCCGGTCTCGGTGATGATGTACGGCTTGGTGTAGCCGCCCTCCACCCAGTCCTCCCGGACCCCGCAGACGTCGCCGTACGCGTTCATCGAGTACAGGTCCAGGTCCGGCGCGTTGCGCTTGTAGTAGGGCCAGGCCCCGGTCCACGCGTCCGTGGAGGTCACGGGGTGGTTCGGGTCGATCGAGTGGATCTTCTTGGCGACGTCGTTGACGAAGGTGGTGTACGCGTTGCGCTGGGCCTCCAGCTCGGTGCCGCTGTAGCAGTTCTGCAGACCGAGGACGGACTCGTTGCCGACGTTCCACATGAGGGTGGCGGGGTGGGACTTGTAGGTGTCGACCCACTTCGCGAACTCGGTGAGCATGGTGCTCTTGTAGGCGCTGTCCGTGACGTAGTCGACGCAGCCGCCGGATCCCGGGCCGCCGCCGGGCTGGAGCCAGAAGCCGTTGATCACCTTGACGCCGTTGGCGGCCGCCGCGTCGAGCAGCGGCTTGGAACCGGCGTCCGTTCCCCAGGTGCGGACGGTGTTGACGCCCATGGACTTCACGTCCGGCATGTAGCGGGGGGCGTCGGCCATCGCGGGGCCCCAGGTGACGCCCTTGACGGTGTACGGCTGACCGCCCACCGTCAGCCGCCAGTCGCCCTGCGTGCCGCTCACGCGGACGGCGCCGCCGGGCTCGGGCTGCGTGGATCCGCCGCCGTACACCTGGAACTCCCACAGGGAGTAGCCGTATCCGGTGCCGCGGGTGATCCCCTGGAGGCGGACGTAGCGGCCGGTGCCGGTGACCGCGAGTTCGTCGGTGCCGCCGTCGCCCGCCGTCACGGACTTGACGGTGCGCCAGTCGCTCCCGTTGTCGGAGAGCTGGATGTCGTACGCCTTGCCGTAGGCGCCCTCCCAGTTCAGGACGACACGGCTGATGTTCGCGCTGCTGCCCAGGTCGACCTGGATCCACTGGGCGTCGCTCCACTGGCTCGCCCAGCGGGTGCCGGTGAGGTCGCCGTCGACCGCGGCGGAGGCGGCCCAGGCGGCCCCCTCGATCGAGGAGGCGGTGGCGGTCTTCCCCTGGGAGAGCAGGGTCTCCGCGGCGGTGGCGGGCGCCGCTGTCAGCATCGTGGCGGAAGAGGCGAGCAGGGCACCCAGGGAGACGAGTGAGCCTGCCGTGCGGGCGCGGTCACGTGCGCGCCTTCGTGTCGTGGGGGCGTGGGTCGCGGTCATGGCGGCTCCTGGACGGAGGGGGGAGGGGGATCGCCTTCCGGGCGGCGCGGCGAGGACGGGGCGCCGCCCGGAAGGGGCGAGGGGCCGGGACGCACCGGTCGGGGTGCGTCCCGGTGGCGCCGTCAGGGGAAGGAGACGACGGTGGACGGCACGGTCGAGGTGCCGGCGGGGACCGTGGACGCCCCCGTGTCGTTGATGACGTGGTTGTAGTGGCCCATGCCGCCGAGGGACACGACCAGGAGGCTGTGGAACTTCACTCCCGGCTTGACGGGTGCCTTGAAGCCGTGGTCCTGGCGGATGGTCGGGTCCACGTTGTAGTTGCAGTAGCTGCCGAGGCCCCAGGCCTCGTGGGTGGTCACGGAGTCGTCGACCCGGTAGGCGGCGTACCCCTTCGTCGTGCCGTTCTGGATGGCGGCCTGGTTCGGGGCGTCGTACGCCTTCTCGTTCTGGTAGAAGATCGTGCGGCCGCGCTCGCCGTACCACTCGACGTCGTACTTGTTGAAGTGCTCGACGAACAGACCGGTGGCGAGCACGTCGTCGCCGTTGACCCGGACGCCGTAGTCGGCCCGGTTGGTCTCCCAGCCGACGCCGTCACCGTGGTCGGCGCGCCACACCCAGGTGTGGTCGATGATGGCGTCGTCGCTGTTCACGACCACGCTGGTGGTGGCCTTGCCCGCGCCGGCGCCGCCGATGCGGACGTACACGTCCTGCACCGTGGTGGGGTTGGCGGCGTGGTCGGCGGAGGAGTTCTGCGGGCCGAGCTCCAGCAGGACCGGCGAGTTGACCGCACCGGCGTCGATCAGGAGGCCGGCGAGGCGGACGCCGTCGACGTCTGCGACCTTCATCGCGGTGACGCCGTTGTCGGGGATGATCGTGGCGAGGCCGAGGCCGAGCACGATGGTGTTCGCCCGGTTCACGTTGATCGTCTGGTCGACGTGGTAGACGCCCGGCGTGAACAGCAGGTGCAGGCCCTGGGCCAGCGCCTGGTTGATCGTGGCGGCGGTCGCGCCCGGCTTGACCACGTAGAACTGGCTCAGCGGGATCGACTCGCCCTGCGGGGTGCCGTTGGCCCAGCTGGTGCCGCGGGCGTTGACGCGCTTGGCGGGGGCGAAGACCTTGTACTCGTTGCCGTCGAGGTAGAGGTACGGCTTCTCGCGGGAGACCGGCGTGGTGTCGAGCGTGGTGTAGCGGGGCTCCGGGAAGGACGTGGCCGGGGCGCCCTCGACGCCCGAGAAGGTCTGGTTCCAGACGCTGTTGGACCAGCCTCCGATGGTGCTCTCCCGGGTGTACCACTGCTGCTGGGAGTAGTTGCCGATCTGGCCGTCGATCTTGGAGTCGGCGATGTAGCCGCCGCTGGCCCAGCCGTAGCCGTTCGGTGCCAGGTTGAGGCCGCCCTTGACGTGCATGCGGCGGAACGAGGAGGCCTGCGAGACGGCCCACCGGTCGGTGCCGTTGACCGGGTTCAGGGTCAGGCCCTCCGCGCCGCGCCAGAAGTTCTGGGTGGCGTTGCCGTTGAACCAGCCCGCGTCGACGGTCACGTCGCCGTTGATGGTGGTGTCGCCGGGGCGCAGACCGAGACCGGCGATCTGGGTGTAGAAGCCGATCTGGGCGTTCAGGCCGTTGTAGGTGCCGGGCTTGAACAGGAAGGCGTGGCGACCGCTGCCGAACTGGGCCGACTCCTGCTGGGTGAAGACCTGGTCGAGCTTGGCCTGGATGCCGGGCATGGACGGGTCGAAGACGTGCACGTTGGGACCGAGGTCGCCGCCGCCGGGGAGCGTCGGGCCGGTGCTGCCGGTGGTGCCGAAGACCTGGAACTCCCAGAGGGAGAAGCCGTATCCGGTGGCCCGGGTGAGGCCGTTCATACGGATGTAGCGGCCGGTGCCGGAGAGCGTGACGTTGTCGGTGCCTCCGTCGCCCGCGGTGACGGAGGTGACGGTACGCCAGTCGGTGCCGTTCTCGGAGGCCTGGATGTCGTAGCTCTTGCCATAGGCCGCTTCCCAGGTGAGGACGGCGTGGCTGAGCGTGGCGCTGCTGCCGAGGTCGACCTGGATCCACTGGGCGTCCTGCCAGGCACTGGCCCAGCGGGTGCCGGTGAGGTCGCCGTCGACGGCGGCGGAGGCGGAGAAGGCGGCGCCCTCGGTGGAAGAGGCGGTCGCGGTCTTCCCCTGGGAGAGCAGGGTGGGGGCCGCTTGTGCCGTCGTGGCGGGAGCGAGGGCGAGCAGGCTGCCGGCCAGTGAGGTGACAAGTGCGCCGACGGTGGCCCGACGGACGCGTGAGGCGGGTCGCCGGAAGACCGGCGGGGACCCGACGGAAGACATGGGGTCTCCTCTGGATACATGGGGGAAACGTGGGAGAGCGCTCTCCCGAAACCTTGCACGCAGGGCGAGTTGACGGTCAAGGCGTATGACACGGCTTTTCTTTTGTCTTTCATTAAGTGTCGACGCCAATCGCTTCCGGTCGGCGGCGCACCGTCCCCCCACCGGACACACGACCCCGTTAAAGTGCGGAGGTGGGGAATCGAGGACCGACTCTGGAAGACGTCGCACGCGAGGCGGGGGTATCACGCGCGACGGTGTCCCGCGTCGTCAACGGCGTGCGCAACGTGGCTCCCGACATCCAGCGGAGCGTGCGCGACGCCATCGCCCGCATCGGCTACACGCCCAACCAGGCCGCCCGCTCCCTGGTGACGCGGCGCACCGGAACGGTCGCCCTGGTGCTCTCCGCCACGGGCAGGGCCTTCACCGCCCGGGTCTTCTCCGACCCGTTCTTCGGACGCGTGGTGGACGGCGTCCTGCCCGTCCTGCGCCGGCGCGCGATCCAGCCCGTGCTGCTCGTCGCCGAGTCCGAGCAGGCCAGGGCCCAACTCGTCGAGTACCTGCGGCAGGGCGGCGCGGACGGTGCTCTGGTCGTGCCGCTGGACGAGAACGACCCGCTCCCGTCGATGCTGGTGGCGGCTGGCCTGCCCACGGTGCTGTTCGGCCGCCCCCGCGACGGAGAGCGGTGCGGCTACGTCGATCTCGACAACCCGGCCGGAGCGCGTCTGGCGGCCGAGCACCTGTGGGCCACCGGCCGACGGCGCCCGGCCGCCATCGCCGCGCCGGTCACCGCCCCCACGGCGGGCGCACGTCTCGACGGCTTCCGTCAGGCCCTCGCGGCGCACGGGGTCACCTCGGTTCCCGTCGCCCACGGCCGGTTCACGGTGGACAGCGGTCGGCGCGCCATGGCCAGGCTCCTGAACGAACACCCCGGGATCGACGCCGTGTTCGCCGCCAACGACCTGATGGCCCAGGGCGCCTGCCAGTACCTGCGCGAGCAGGGGGTGGACGTCCCCGGCACGGTGGCCGTCGTGGGCTTCGACGACTCGGTGGCCGCGCGGAAGGCACGGCCGCAGCTGACCACGGTGCGCCAGCCGGTGGAGTGCATGGCGGCCGCGATGGCCGATCTCCTGGTCGAGGAGCTCGACGGGGCCCGGCGCGAGCCCGGAGTGAAGGTGTTCGAACCGGTGCTCGTCGTGCGCGAGTCCACCTGACCCGCGCCGGTACGGGGCGCGCCCGGTCCTGACGATCGCCCCCCCCGCCTCTCACGGCTCCAGGGCGTGGAGGAAGGCGAGCCACACCCCCCGGGGGGCAACCGGTGGGGCGGCGGCGACGCACTCCGGAGGGCCGCCCCGGCCGAGTCGGGGCGGCCCTCCGGAGGAGCGTGACGGGTTCCAGGTCAGCGCGCGGTCGTCTCCCGATGGGCGCGCACGATGTCCGCGTACCGTCGGCCGCTCGTCTTGACCGTCCGCCGCTGGGTCGCGTAGTCGACGTGGACGAGCCCGAAGCGCTTGTCGTAGCCGTAGGCCCATTCGAAGTTGTCGAGCAGGGACCAGGCGTAGTACCCGGCCAGCGGGGCGCCCTTGCGGAGGGCGCGGGCGCAGGCGGCGAGGTGCTGCTCCAGGTAGCGGGTGCGTGCGGGGTCATGGACCTCGCCGTCGGGGCCGGGGGTGTCGGGGAAGGCGGAGCCGTTCTCGGTGACGTACAGCTTGCGTACGCCGTACTCCTCGGTGAGCCGCAGCAGGAAGGCTTCGAGGCCGCCCGCGTCGATCTGCCAGTCCATGCCGGTACGGGGGACGTCGGGGAGGCGGACCTCGCGGGCGTACGGCACGGGGCCCGTGGGGTCGTCGGCGACGGTGACCGGGAAGTAGTAGTTGAGGCCGTGCCAGTCGAGCGGGGTCGCGATCGTATCCAAGTCGCCCGCCCGCTCGGGGAGTTCGACTCCGTACAGCTCGCGCAGGTCGGCGGGGAAGCCGCGGCCGTAGACCGGGTCGAGCCACCAGCGGTTGGTGTGGCCGTCCATGCGTGCGGCGGCGGCGAGGTCCTCGGGGCGGGTGCTCGCCGGTGCGACGGTCGAGTGGTTGGTGACCAGGCCGACCTGCGCGCCGGGGGCGGCGGCGCGGACGGCGGCGGTGGCGAGGCCGTGGCCGAGGAGCAGGTGGTACGAGGCGCGGACGGCGGCCGTGAGGTCGGTGAGGCCCGGCGCCATCCTGCCCTCCAGGTGACCGATCCAGGCGGAGCAGAGCGGTTCGTTGAGGGTGGCCCACTGGGTGACGCGGTCGCCGAGGCGCTCCGCGACGACGCCGGCGTAGGCGGCGAGGTGTTCGGCGGTGTCCCGCTCGGTCCAGCCGCCCCGGTCCTGAAGAGTCTGCGGGAGGTCCCAGTGGTAGAGGGTGACCGAGGGGGTGATCCCGGCGTCGAGGAGTCCGTCGACGAGCCGGTCGTAGAAGTCGAGCCCGGCCCTGTTGACCGGCCCGTCGCCGCCGGGGACGACGCGGGGCCAGGCCACGGAGAGCCGGTAGGCGTCGGTGCCGAGGCCCTTCATCAGAGCGATGTCCTCGGGCCAGCGGTGGTAGTGGTCGCAGGCGGTGTCGCCGTGGTCGCCGTTGTCGATGGCTCCGGGGACCCGGGTGAAGGTGTCCCAGATGGAGGGGGCCCGGCCGTCCTCGGCGACGGCGCCCTCGATCTGGTACGCGGAGGTGGCCGTGCCCCAGGCGAAGTCCGGCGGGAAGGCCTCCAGGTCGAGCGCGGTGCGGGAGTCGGTGGATTCGGACACGGGGAACCTCTTCGTGATGGGTGTGGAGAGGGGCGTCACTTGACCGCACCTGCGGTGAGGCCGGCGACGAGATAGCGCTGGAGGAGCAGGAAGCCGACGACGACGGGAACGCTGACCACGAGGGAGGCGGCCATCACCTGGTTCCAGTACACGTCGTTCTGGGTGGCGTAGCCCTGGAGGCCGACGGCGAGGGTGCGGGTGGTGTCGTTCGTCATGACGGAGGCGAAGAGGACCTCGCCCCACGCGGTCATGAAGGCGTAGACGGCGACGGCGATGATGCCCGGGGACGCGGCGGGGACGATGACGCGGAACAGCGCGCTGATCGGCCCGCAGCCGTCGACCTTGGCCGCTTCGTCGAGTTCGCGCGGGATCGAGTCGAAGTAGCCGGTCAGCATCCAGACGGAGAACGGCAACGAGAAGGTCAGATAGGTGAGGATCAGGCCTTCGCGGGAGCCGAAGAGGGCGATGCCGGTGGCGTTGCCGATGTTCACGTAGATGAGGAAGAGCGGCAGCAGGAAGAGAATGCCGGGGAACATCTGCGTGGAGAGGACCGTCACGGTGAAGACCCGCTTGCCGCGGAAGGTGTAGCGGCTGACGGCATAGGCGGCGAAGATCGCGACCGTCACGGAGAAGACCGTGGCCGTGCCCGCGACGACGATCGAGTTCACGAAGTAGTCGGCGAGCGGGACGGTCTCCCAGATGTCGACGTACGGGCGGAGCGTGAGCCCGGAGGGGATCCATTCGAACTTCCCCGACACGTCCTCCAGCGGCTTGAGGGAACTGGAGACCATGACGTACACCGGCAGTACCACGAACGTGGTGAGCAGGGTGAGGAAGATCCGCCGCGTCCACAGGAACGAGCGGGGCGCGGCCATCGGAGAGCGTGGGGTCGCTCGCCGGGAGGCGTGCTCAGACATCGGAGGTCTTCCTTCCGCGGGTGGTGAGCAGGAGGTAGACGCCCGTGACGACGAGGAGGAAGAGCAGGAGCAGCACGGACATGGCCGAGCCGGTGCCGAAGTTCCACGTCTGGAAGGACGACTGGTAGATGTGGAGGGAGATCAGGTCGGCCGCTTCCGGCGCCGCCTTGCCGAAGAGCACGAACGGCGTGTTGAAGTCGTTGAACGTCCAGAGGAAGAGGACGAGCACGAGGACCTGGTTGACGGACCGCAGCGACGGCAGGGTGATGTGCCGGATCTGCTTCCACACGCCGGCCCCGTCGAGCGCGGCCGCTTCGTACATGTCCCGGGGGATGTTCTGCAGCCCGGCCATGACGGTCAGGAAGGCGAAGGGCCAGCCCTTCCACACGGAGACGACGAGCAGGGCCCAGAAGCTGTTGTCCCCGATGAGCCAGAAGGCGGGACTGTCGCCGATGCCGAGCTGGTCGTGGAGGACGTGGTTGACGAGGCCGTTGTCCCGCTGGAACATGAACGCCCAGGTGATGACGGCGGCGTAGACGGGCAGTGCGTACGGGACGAGGAACAGCGTCCGGAGGAAGCCCCGGCCCCGGAAGTTCTCCTGGAGGAAGATCGCGGCGGCCGTACCGAGGAACCAGCACAGCCCCACGGAGAGGACGGTGAAGACGCAGGTCGTCACGAAGGACGTGAGGAGGGCCTGGCCGACGGGGGCGTCGAAGTCGATCGCGACGGTGTAGTTGTCCAGACCCGACCAGGGCGCTTCGGACCAGTTCCGGATGAAGAACTGGGTGAGCTCCCTGAAGCTCATGGTGATGCCCATGAGCATCGGGACGAGGTGGACGAGGAGTTCGAGGAGCAGGGCGGGCAGGAGCAGAAGGTACGGCAGTGCGATGCGGCGACGCCCGGAGCGGCGTGGTGCGCGCGCCTCTCCGGGTGTGGCCTTGCGCACCGCCCGCTCACTCGGGGGAGTGACGGCGGTTTGGGTCATGGTGGGGCGGCCTACTTCTTGGGCATCTGCTGCTGGGCCTTTTCGAGCTTGGCCCTCACGGACTCCGTGGTGACCGGGCGGCCCGCGGCGGCGTCGGCGAACAGCTCCTTGACCGCGGTGCCGACGACCGTCTCGAACTGCGACTCCTCCGGGACCTGCGGCAGGGCCGCGGCACTGGTGGCGAGGGTTTCACGGATGACGGTGAGCGACGGGTCGGCGAAGACGGGGTCCTTCTGGGCGCTCTCCACCGGCGGGACCGAGCCGTAGGCCTTGTTGAGGAGGATCTGCTCCTCGTCGCTGGTCATGAACTTCACGAACTTCAGCGCGCCGTCGAGGTTCTTGGTGTTCTTGAAGACGGCCATGTTGATGCCGGCGACCATCGAGTTGGTCTGGGTGCCGGAGCCGGGCTTGCCCGAGGGAACCGGGGCGGGAGCGACACCCCAGTCATCCGGGGCCATGCCCTGGGAGGCGAAGGTCTGCTGCGGCGTCTGCCACAGGACCATGCCGGTCTTGCCCTTGGCGAAGTCGCTGAGGGACTGGTTCTGGGCGTACTCGGCGTTGCCGGGGGCGACGATCTTCTGTGCCGCCATCAGGTCGACGTACTGCTTGACGGCGGCGACGGCCCCGTCGGAGGTGAAGTCCGGCTTCCCGTCGGCGGTGAAGAAGTCGGCGCCGTGCTGCTTGCCGAGGACGAAGACCTGGTGGATGTTGTTGGACAGGTTGGAGCCCTCGACGCCGATGCCCGACTTGCCCTTCTTGCTGAGCTTCTTGCCGGCCGCGATCACCTCGTCCCAGGTGGTCGGCGGCTTCGCTATCCCGGCGTCCTTGAACATCTGCTTGTTGTAGTAGAGCGCGTACGCCATGGAGTACAGGGGGACGGCGGCCGGCTCCTGGCCGGGGACGCCGGTGGAGCCGAGCGCGGAGTCGACGAAGCGGTCCCTGCCGCCGATGGCTTCGAGGTTCTTCGCGTCCCAGGGCAGCAGGGCGCCGGTGGACTGCAGGGAGGCGCTCCAGGTGTTCCCGATGTTGAGGATGTCGGGGCCCTGCCCCGACGTGGTCGCGGTGAGGATCCGGTTGAGCAGGTCGGACCAGGGGACCACTTCCAGCTTGACCTTGATCCCCGTCTCCTTCTCGAATTGGTCGAGCTCGGGCTGCAGGACCTTCTTGTCGACCTCGATGCTGGAGCCCTGGTTGGAGGCCCAGTAGGTGAGGGTCTTCGGCGACGCCTCGCTCCCTTCACCGCCTCCACAGGCGGTGGCGGTGAAGGCGAGGGAGAGCGTGACGGCACCGGTGACAGCGGCTCTGATTCTGCGCATGGCTCCTGGGCCCTTTCGGGGACGAGGGGGGTGCCGATGCGGTGAGCGTCTGACGGCCTCACCGCGGCATCGGCTTAATTTAGGATGTGAGTTAAACCCCATGAGAAGGTCGCGTCAAGGCTTGTACTGCGGGTATGTTGCGAGGAACGACTCCAGAGACGGGGACCAAAGTGCACGCGAGAAGTGGCCGTACGGTGCGTGACCTGCGGCGCGAGAACCGCACCGCCGTTCTGCGCAGGCTGTACTTCGACGGACCGATGAGCCGCCTCATGCTGGGTCCGGCGACGGGGCTGAGCTCCGGATCGGTCAGCAATGTGGTCGCCGAGCTCGTGGCGGAGGGTCTGGTGGAGGAGGCGGGCAGCGTGGACTCGGCGGGCGGCCGCCCCCGTACCCTGCTGCGGATCACGCCCGGCAGCGGTTTCATGATCGGCGTGGACATCGGGGAGACCCGGGTCAGGATCGAGCTGTTCGACCTGACGCTCAACGAACTCGCCCGCACCGAAAGGGTGTTGGCCAGCTCGGGACCCCGTACGGCCCGGTACGACGTGGACCTCGTCGTCGCCCATCTCCGCGACGGCATCGCCGAGGTTCTGCACACCGCCGGCGTGTCTGCCGACCGCCTCATCGGGGTCGGGGTCGGCGTCCCCGGCATCGTCGCCCGCGACACCGCCGGCGACGGAGCTGTCGTGCACGGCCAGACCGTCGGCTGGGACGCCGTCCCCTTCGAACGCCTCCTCCGCGCCGCCGTCGAACTGCCGGAGGACGTCCCGTACCGGATCGACAACGGCGCCAAGACCCTGGGCCAGGCCGAGATGTGGTTCGGCGCCGGCCGGGGCGCGCGCAGCGCCGTGGTCGTGCTGTTCGGCTCGGGTGTCGGCGCATGCGTGCTCACGGACCCGTCCGGGCCGGGCCGGGCGATCGAGTGGGGTCACCTGACGGTACGGGTCCGGGGGCGCCGCTGCCGCTGCGGCGCCCCCGGATGCCTGGAGGCCTACGCGGGCGCGGAGGCGCTCCTCGAACGGTGGCGCGAGGCGGGCGGGCGGCCTCCGGCGGGTGCGGACGAGGAGACGGCCCTGACGGCGATGCTGACGGCGGCGTACCCGCCGGACCTGGGTGCGGAGCCCGACGCCACGGCGCTCGCCGTCCTCGCGGAGACCGCCGAGTACCTGGGTGCCGGTTTCGCGGACCTCATGAACCTCTTCCAGCCCGAGCGGATCCTGGTCGGTGGTTGGGCGGGCCTCCAGCTCGGCACCCGTTTCCTGGAGACGGTGTCCGCCCACGCACGGGAGTACGCCCTCCGGTACCCGGCCGGGCGCACCGACATCGGTCTCGGCACTCTGGGCCCGGAGGCGGTGACCGTGGGAGCCGCCCTGCTGCCGCTGGTCGACTTCTTCGCGCAGGGCGGTCGCCGCCCCGAGACCAAGCCCACCGCTCCCGCCCCGGCCTGGCAGTCGGCCCTCCAGGACCGGGTCACCACCTGAGCCCCCCCCCGGACCGGTGCGGGGGAGCGGGGTCCGGCGACGCCGGGGCGGTCCGGAACAGGCCTCCGGAACGAGGCCCGTTTCTACGGGTGTCGAGAACGAGCCGTCGGTTCCGTCCCGGGTATACCGGTGGCCTCAAGGGTCGCGTGACGCAGAGGGAGAACCATCATGACGCTTCAGCGTATGGACAACGTCGGCATCGTCGTCGAAGACCTGGACGCCGCCGTCGCCTTCTTCGTCGAACTGGGCATGGAGGTCGAAGGCACAGCGCAGATCGAGGGCCTCTTCGCGGATCAGACGGTCGGGCTCGACGGAGTCCGCAGCGACATCGCGATGATGCGGACCCCGGACGGCCACGGCAAGCTGGAGCTCGCGCAGTACCACAATCCCGCGGCGATCGGCGACGCCTCCCACAATCCGCCGCCGAACACCCTGGGTCTGCACCGGGTCATGTTCGCCGTCGACGACATCGACGACACCATCGCCCGCCTGCGTCTCCACGGAGCCGAACTGATCGGCGAGGTGGCGCAGTACGAGGACATCTACCGCCTCTGCTACCTCCGCGGCCCCTCGGGCATCGTCGTCGCCCTGGCCGAACAGATCGGCTAGCGCGCGTTTCCGAATATGCGGGGGGCCGCCCGGTGTGCCCACCGGGCGAGCGCCCTCCGTGTCCCGTCGGCGCCGCAGGCGGACGGGAGACGGGCGTGATCCCCGCGCCGGGGCGCGCTCCACGCCACGGCCGGCGGGCCGGTGCCGGCGGTCTACGCCCCCACGACGCGGCCATGGTGGTGGGGGGATGCGCAACGGTATCGACGTCGTCGACCCGTCGGCCCTCACCTGTCCGTCCGGGGATCCCTCCGCCGCTGTCCGCCGGAACGTCCGTGTGGCGGTCCGATGCCGGGACCCCGGCCGAAGTCCCTGACCCGCCCCCCGGGGCGCGGCGAGCGCGACCGGGACGCCGGAGTGCGGCGCGCTCGACCCCCTTGGACGCGCCGCGTCTCAGACGTCGTGTTGGACGACACCGCGCGTGGAGAAGGTGACCGGGTCGCTCCCGGTGAACTCACCGGGAGGGATGCCCGGATGGTGGTGGCCCTCGTTCGGCACGGACTGGGGGTCGCCGCCGCCGAGGGTGAGGCGGGAGACGATCCGGTAGCGGTCGCCGCGGTAGAGCGAGTGGACGTACTCCACCGCGCGGCCGCGGGTGTCGGTGGTGAGTCGTTCGAAGAGCAGTGCGGGAGACAGCTCGGGCACTTCGAGCAGATCGGCTTCGGCGCGGGTGACGACGGTGGGTTCGATCGACTGGACCGCCTCGTTGACCTGGACGCCGTGCCGGTCTCGAAGGTGCTCGTAGAGGTCACCCTGCTCCAGCTCGTCCCTGGTCAGACCCGGGGCGAGGTCGGTCCGGACGTGCAGGTGCTCGATCGCCATGGGGGAGCCGTCCACGAGGCGGAGACGGGCGACGTAGAGGACCTCGGCAGCGGGGGAGACGCGCAGCTTTCGGCTGACTCGGGCGCCGGCCGGCAGCGTGCTGAACTCCAACAGTCTGCTGCTCCACATCCCACCGGCCCGCGGCAGGCTGAAGGCGCTCCGGTCGGCGACCAGTTCCTGGGTGATCTTCTCGGCGGCCACGAACATGCCCCGGCCGTGCTCCCGGACCAGCAGTCCGGCGACGACCAGCTCGTCGACGGCCGCCCTCAGCGTGGGGCGTGACACCCCCAGCTCCGAGCAGAGGGTGCGTTCCGACGGGATGGCGTCACCGGGGTGCCGTGCCTCGATGAGCTCGAGGATCGCGTCGCGGACCCGCTCACGCTTGAGCATCGCGCCGGAGGCTGCCGCGTCGATCTCCATACGGGGCTCTCGTTCGCTCGTCGTTACGTTCTCTGGTCAACTATAACTGGTCAAGTGGTCAGGTGGCGGTAGGTGTGCAGGTCCACGGCCGTTCCGACCCATTGGGACTCTTGCGGGGCAAAAGCTTATCCCGCTCCAGGGGTTGACGTCGATATTGGTCTATGCCACCTTCATCCCCGCGTCAACTGGTAAACACACGATCGACGATTGGTCAGATCGAGGTTTACCTGTCCTTCTCATGCTCCCCAGAGGTGAACCGTGAAGCACCGCCCCCTCGCCCCGCTCGGCGCCATGCTGCTGAGTGCCGGACTCGTCGCCTGTTCATCGTCCGGCGGGGACTCCGGGCAGCCCGCCGACGGCCCGACCGTCCTTGACGTGTGGCTCATGCGCGACAGCGTCTCCGAGAGCTTCCAGAAGGAGTTCGAGGCCGGCTTCGAGAAGGCTCATCCGGACATCGACCTCAAGATCCAGATCCAGGAATGGGAGGGCATCGGAGAGAAGGTCACCGCGGCCCTGGCGAGCAACGACGCTCCCGACGTCATCGAGGTCGGCAACACCCAGGTCGCCCAGTACGCCCAGAGCGGAGGCCTCACCGACTTCAGCGACAAGGTCGCCGAGCTCGGCGGCGAGTCCTGGCTCAAGGGCCTCGCCGAACCGGGAGCCTGGGAGGGCAAGCAGTACGGCATCCCGTACTACGCCGCCAACCGCGTCGTCATCTACCGCACCGACCTGTTCCGGAAGGCGGGCATCGACGCCACGAAGATCAAGACGCGCGACCAGTGGCTCGTCGCCACCGAGAAGCTCAACAGGAACGGCGACCAGGGCATCTACCTCCCCGGCCAGAACTGGTTCGCCCTCGCGGGCTTCGTCTGGGACGAGGGCGGTGACCTCGCCACCCAGGAAGGAAAGACGTGGAAGGGAGGCCTCGACAGCCCCGAAGCGCTGAGAGCCATGGAGTTCTACAAGCGGCTCCAGGCCCTCGGCAAGGGACCCAAGGACTCCGACGAGTCCCGCCCCCTGCAGGCCGAAGTCGTGGCGAAGGGACAGATCGCCCAGGTCATCGCCACCCCCGGCGGAGCGAACGTCATCGCGCAGAGCAACCCCGACCTCAAGGGCAAACTGGGATTCTTCCCGATCCCCGGCAAGACCCCCGACACCCCGGGCGCGGTCTTCACCGGTGGCTCCGACCTGGTCGTCCCCTCCGTCGCAGCCCACCAGGAGGAGGCGTACACCTTCGTCAAGGAGCTCACCGGCGAGACCTGGCAGAAGAAGCTCGCCCTCGCGATGAGCTACGTCCCGAACAAGACCAGCCTGGCCGCCGCCGTCGCCTCCGACCCCGGCGCCGCGGCCATGGCGGCCGGCGCGTCCAACGGACACGCCACGCCCAACACCCCGCAGTGGGCGGCGGTCGAGGCCAAGAACCCGATCAAGGACTACATGACCGCGGTGCTCATCGGCCGCGACGCGAAGTCCGAGGCCGGCAAGGCATCCCGGTCCATCACCACCACGCTGAACAGCGGTTCCTGACGGATGCCCGCCAGGCCCTCCCGACGACTGCCCCGCAGGCGCCCTCCCGCCCTCGGCCCCTACCTGCTGATCGCACCGGCGGTCCTGGGCATGCTCTACCTCCTGCTCTATCCCTTCGGCCGGGCCCTGCTCATCTCCCTGCAGGACTTCCGGCTGCGCGAACTGATCCGGGGCGATGCCGAGTTCGTGGGGCTGCGCAACTACCAGACCCTGCTCGCCGACCCGAGGTTCTGGGACGTCGTCCGTCGCACGTTCCTGTTCATGGCCGTCAACGTCGTGGCCATCATGATCCTCTCCACGTTGGTCGCCCTGATGATCGAACGGCTGGGCAGACCCGCCAGGGCCGTCGTCCTCAGCTCGCTGGTACTGGTGTGGGCGGTGCCCGTCGTGGCCGCCACCACCGTCTTCCAGTGGCTGTTCCACTCCGAGTTCGGCATCGTCAACGAAACCCTCACCGGCCTCGGCTTCGCCTCCTTCGAGGGCTACACCTGGTTCGCCGACGGCAGCGCGGCCTTCACGATCCTCGTCGTCCTCATCGTGTGGCAGTCCGTGCCCTTCGCCGCCATCACCCTCTACTCGGCCCTCACCACCGTCCCCGAGGAGCTCTACGAGTCCGCGCGCATCGACGGCGCCGGCGCCACGAGGATCTTCAGGTCCGTGACGTTCCCCCTCGTGAGACCGATCTTCATGCTGGTGCTCTCCCTCGAGGTCATCTGGACCTTCAAGGCATTCGTCCAGATCTGGGTGATGACCCGGGGCGGGCCGGGCGACGCGACCACGATCCTGCCGGTGTACGCCGTGCAGACCGCCCTCGCGAACCAGCGCTACGACCTGGGCGCGGCAGCCTCCATGGTCACCGTCGTTCTCATGAGCGGCGTACTCGTCCTCTACTTCCGCCAACTGTTCCGCCAGGAAGGGGACCTCACGTGACCACCGACCGCAGGCCCGCCCCGCGGAGCGCCCTACGCCGTCTGCCGCTCAACGCGGCGGCCGGCCTGACGGTGGTGACCTGCCTCTTCCCCGTGTACTGGATGGTCACGACCGCCCTCAAGCCGTCCCGAGACATCCAGTCCTACGACCCCCGCCTCATCCCACGGGAATGGACCTTCGACCACTTCCGGACAGCGGTCCAGGCCGACGGCTTCGCCCTCTTCTGGCGCAACAGCATCCTGGTCACCCTCAGCGCCGTGCTCCTGGCACTGGTCGTCGCCCTCGGCGCCGCGTACGCCGTGGCGAGACTGCGATGGCGCGGCCGCAGGCAGTTCATGCTGGCCGTCTTCATCGCCCAGATGGCGCCCTGGGAATCACTGATCATCCCGATCTACATCATCGCCCGGGACACCGACATGCTCGACCGGCTGCCCACGCTCACCCTGGTCTACTTCATGATCACCCTGCCGTTCACCGTGGTGGTGCTGCGGGGCTTCATCGCCGGCATTCCACCAGAACTGGAAGAAGCGGCGCAGGTCGACGGCTGCACCAGGGTGGGAGCGTTCCGTCGCGTCGCGTTGCCGCTGCTCGCCCCGGGACTGATGGCCACCTCGCTCTTCGGCTTCATCACCGCCTGGAACGAGTTCACCTACGCCAACTTCCTGATCATCAAGCAGCAGGACAGCCGCACGCTGCCCGTGTGGCTCTCCTCCTTCCAGACGACCTTCGGCACGGACTGGGGCGCCACCATGGCGGCCTCCACCCTCTTCGCACTGCCCGCGCTGATCGTTTTCCTCGCCCTGCAGCGCCACGTGACCTCAGGCCTCACCGCCGGAGGAGTCAAGGGCTAGGACCTGTCCGGCCATGATCCGTCGGACACGCCCGAGCCGGCGCATCGTTCCTCCCCACCGTGTCCCCCCGACCACCGGAGACAAAGCCCCGTGGACCCGCTGCACCCCCGACTCCCGCGTCCTGAACTCGCACTCGTCCCCCGCCCCACCCGGCTGTCCCCGCGCCCCGGCCGGTTCCGCCTCGACGGCACCACACGGCTGCGCGTCGCCCCCGGCGCCGAGGGCGCCGCAGACCTCCTGCGCACCTATCTCGAGCCGGCCACGGAACTGCGACTGGAACACGCCGAGGACGGCGCCTTCGTCCTCGCCCTCGACCCCGCACTCGCGGGGCTGGGCGAGGAGGGATACGGGCTGACCGTCTCCGCCCAGGGCGCGCTGCTGCGCGCCGCCCGCCCGGCCGGTCTGCTGCGCGGCGTGCAGACGGTCCGCCAGCTCCTGCCCTGCGGAGCGCTGTCGGGACCGTTCGAAGGGGTCGAGCTGCCTGGGGTGGAGATCAGGGACATCCCCGCCCATCCCTGGCGCGGCATGCTGCTCGACGTCGCCCGCCACTTCCAGCCCGTGGCCTACCTGCGCCGCTTCGTGGACCTCATGGCCCTGCACAAGCTGAACACGCTCCAGCTGCACCTCACCGACGACCAGGGCTGGCGGATGCCGATCGCCGCCTACCCCAGGCTCACCGAGATCGGCGGCCGACGGAAGCAGTCGATGATCGGTCCCGCCGGCAGCGGGCAGTTCGACGGCCGCCCGCACGCCGGCTCGTACACCCGCGCCGAGCTCACCGAACTCGTCGTCTACGCGGCCGCGCGCGGTGTCACGGTCGTGCCGGAGGTGGGCGTGCCGGGACACGTACGATCCGCACTCGCCGCCTATCCCGAACTGGGCAACCGCCCCGAGCGACCGCTCGACGTGTGGACCCGGTGGGGCGTCTGCTCGAACGTGCTCGGCGTCGGCGACCACGTCCTCGACTTCTTCCGTACGGTCCTGGACGAGGTGATGAGCCTCTTCCCCTCCCGCTACATCCACATCGGAGGCGACGAAGTCCCCACGGAGGAGTGGGAGGCGAGCCCGGCGGCGATCGCACGGGCTTCGCGGGAAGCGCTATCAGGCCCGCGGGACCTGCACGGCTGGTTCATGACCAGGATGGTCGACCACGTCGTCCACGCGGGCCGCCGCCCGGTCGCCTGGGCCGAGGACGGCACCACACTTCCCCCGACCTGCACGGTGATGAGCTGGCGCACCCCGCGGCACACCTGGGCGGCCGCACGCCGGGGACACGACGTCATCCACGCCGACCACCGCTCGACCTACTTCGACTACGCACGCGGCACCGGCTCGCTGGAACCTCCCGCTCAGCCAGGCCACGCCCTCGACCTGCGAACCGTCTACGGCGTCGACCTCCTGCCACCCCCCGACGAGCCACTGCTCGCCGAAAGGATCCTGGGCACCCAGGGGCAGCTGTGGACGGAGTTCGTCCCGACGCCCGAGCACATCGAATACCTCACCTACCCCCGGCTGTGCGCCCTCGCCGAACGGGCGTGGAACTCCACCGAGGACTGGCGGGACTTCCGGACCCGTCTGGACGGGCACCGGGCGCGGCTGACCGCACTCGGCGTACCGCACGACACCCTCCGGGAGCGGTCCGCACACGCCCCCGTGTGACGTGCTCGCAGCCCGTCCCACACCCCACGATCACTCCCGCCGGCCGGCGGGAGCGCAGGAAAGGAACCGTCGGATGAGTAGCCGTACGACCCACCGCACCACCCGCGCCGCCCTCGCCCTGACCGCCCTCGTCGGCAGCGCTGCCCTCGCGGCCCTTCCCCTCACCACCGCGTCGGCTGCAGCCTCCTCGGGCGACGGTCTGGCCGTCCAGTACCGCACCAGCGCCGGCGGTGCCACCGCCGACCAGTCCGAGCCGTGGCTCAAGGTCCGCAACACCGGAACCAGCACCGTACAGCTGAGCCAGGTGAAGATCCGCTACTACTTCAAGGCCGACTCGCCGGCCTCCTCGTACCGCTTCGCCTGCTCCTGGGCGGTCAAGGGCTGCTCGGTGATCACCGGAACCTTCGGTGCGCTCGCCCACCCCACCGCGACGGCCGACCGCTACCTGGAGATCGGCTTCACCCCCGCGGCCGGCTCCCTCGCCCCCGGCGCCGACACGGGCGACATGCAGCTGCGCTTCTACCAGTCGACCTGGCAGCCGCTGAACCAGAGCGACGACTACTCCTTCAGCGGCGCCCGGACCACCTACGCCGACTGGACCAAGGTCACCGCGCAGATGGCCGGCACGACCGTGTGGGGCACCGCCCCCGCGGGCAACGAACCGACCGACCCGCCGACCCCGACCGACCCGCCCACCGACCCGCCGACCGGGGGAGGCCAGACCCTCTTCGACGACTTCTCGTACACCTCGCACACCGACCCGGCCCTCGCCTCCCACGGCTGGAACGTCCGCTCGAACTCCGGCGGCCCCGGCGTTCCCGGCGCCACCTGGGACCCCTCCAAGGTCACCTTCGTCAACCAGAGCGGCAACACGGTGATGAACCTGGAGACCTCCAGCGCCGGCACCGGCGCCACCACCACCCAGACCGAAGTCCTCACCAGGGCGAGCAAGTTCAGGAACGGTACGTACGCGGCCCGCGTGAAGTTCTCCGACACTCCCAAGTACGGGCCGGACGGCGACCGGATCGTGCAGACCTTCTTCACCATCAACGACCTCAAGGCCCCCATGGCGGACGACTACGCCGAGTACGACTTCGAGTACCTGCCCAACGGCGGCTGGGGCGAACCGGCGAACATCCTGTACACGACCTCCTGGGAGACCTACAACCCCGACCCCTGGCAGGCGGTCAACCAGCACAGCGAGAGCCGACAGAGCTTCACCGGCTGGCACGACCTCGTCGTGACCATCGACAACAGCAAGATCACCTACTACATCGACGGCGCGCCCTTCGGCACGCACGACGGCGCCTATCTGCCCGAACGGCCCATGTCCATCAACTTCAACCAGTGGCTGATCGACCTCAACGGCCAGACGTCGACCACCCCGCGGGCCTACGACCAGCAGGTCGACTACGTCCTGCACGTCAAGGACCAGGTCCTCACCCCGGCCCAGGTCGCCACGAAGATCGCCTCCCTCCGCGGAGCCGGGACGAGCTTCGTCGACGAGGTCCCCGCCTCCTGACCGCCCCGGAAAGGAGAGCGCCCTCTCCCTCGCACAGCCCGAGAGCCGGGGCGTACCTTCTCCGCGCTGCCTCTCGGGCTGGGCGTGATCTCTCGTGGGCGCTGTCGGTGTCGCCAACACCGTGATCATCTCGGTCCTGGACCGACGCTACGAGATCGATCTGGCGCTGGCAGCGGCGTGACCGCCCGGACCCATGACCGCCCGCCGGGATCCGAGCGGGCCGCACCAGCGAGAACCGCCAGGACAGCCGCCCTCCCGCGGGAGCCGCCAGCGCAGCCCACTTCGGGGATGTACGTCCGGACCGCCCCCGGCATCAGCACCGACCGACGGCCTGCCGGGACGGGGCCGACGGTGCCCCCGATCCACGTGCTCGCCGGGAACCGCAACGACTGCAGGACCTGGGAGACGTTCCGCCCGCCGTCGGAGGACCCGTGCGGGGCAGGGAGCGGGTCTCACATGAAGAGGTGACTTGCGGACCGGGCTCGATCCCACATGCCCGGGATCTGCTCGCCGGGACGCTGCTGCTCACCCTGCAAGGCGTTGAGTGCCACCAGGCATCCGGTGAGCGCCGGCACCATCCACTGCGCGCGGGCCAGCTGCCGCCGGGCCTTGTCGACGTCGATGGGGTGCTCCCGCGCCTTCTCCGCGTCCTGCGGATCGGAGGAGGCGGCCAGTTCGACCTTCTTGCCCAGGACCCGTGCGTAGGCGGTGGCGGCCAGGGCCGCGGCGGTGACGACGGTCTTGGCCGTGCTGGAAGCGGCCACGCCCTGCTGGGTGGCGACACGGTGGGCATTCACGGTCAGCAGTCCGACTCCGCCGAGCAGGTGCGCACCGATCGCGGCGGCGTTGACGGGTGTCCACTTCGCCCAGCCGACGGACGCGATCCTGTCCGTGGCCGCCGCCGTGCCGCCTTCGTCCTTGGCTGCGCCGTTGAGTCCGATCGCGCCCATCAGCGAGCCGCCGAACCAGGCGGCCAGGCCGACATCGTGCAGACTGCGAACGAAGGTGTTGCGTTCAGACATGATGGTGCTCCTCGGAAGAGGGGAACGTGGTGACCGACAGAGGTACGCACCCACCCTCGTCGGCTCCGGCCGCCGCCGCCATCACGGCTGATCCGAACGAGGCTACCCACAGTTCCCCACGCTTCAGGGCAGAACGTGAACGGGATGGGCTGCCCCGTCAGGGTGCCCCGGCCGACATCGGTCGCCGCTCCGGCCAAACCCGCCCCCCCCGCGGCGGGTTCGCGCGAGGTCGCGGCGCCGGCGGGTGACCAGGACACGATGTTCGCGTGATGCAATGTGAATCGTCAGGTCTCGGCCTGTTACGGATCTTCGTACTTCCGGCCGCGGCTCCCGGTCGGATGGAGCAGTAAGGGATCACTGTGAGCTCAGAAAGGCCGGACGGCGGGCAGATCCCACGTCTCACCGCAGGCGGAAGCCGTCGGGACGGAGTGATGACCTTGGCCGGGGCGCTGGAGGCGGCGGAGGCAGCAGCCCCCGTGGAGTCGCTCGACGTGGTCGCACGGATGCTCAGGGAGCGCCTCGGCGCGGCGTCGGTGTCGTTCCTCATCAGTGACTTCTCCGGCAACTCGGTCGTGCGGCTGGGAACTGCGGGCAGCGTCGAGACCGACGAGCCGGCCCGGCGTATCCCTTTGCGGGGCACTCTGTACGACGACGTGATCCGCAGCCAGCGGCCACGTGTGGACGACGGTGGCGGAGGTCAGCTGGTGCGGGTCGTCGCCCCGGTGACCAACCGCGGCGATGCCATCGGACTCCTCGAGCTGTTCCTGTCGGCGGTGCCGGATGCGGAGGTGATGCGGGAGATCGGCGCGACCGCCCACGCGCTGGCGTACATCGTCATCGCGAACCGGTCCCACACCGATGTGTACCAGTGGGGCCGCCGCACCACCCCGCTGAGCCTGGCCGCAGAAATCCAGCATCGGCTGCTCCCGGCGTCGCTGGCGTGCGAGGCGGCACAGTTCGCTGTCGCCGGAGCGCTGGAGCCCGCCGAACACGTGGGGGGCGACACCTTCGACTACGTGATCGACCGGGACACGGTCCAGCTCTCCGTGACCGACGCCATGGGTCACGATGTCGACGCCGCGCTGCTGGCCACCCTCGTGGTGGGTGCCCTGCGCGGGGCACGGCGGGCGGGCGCCGGACTCGCGGAACAGGCCCACCAGGCCGACCAGGCCATGCGGGACCACGGACGCACGGGCTACGTCACCGGGCAGCTGCTGCGCATCAGCCTGCTCGACGGCCGGGCCGAGTTGATCAACGCCGGGCACCCCCGGCCACTGCGGATGCGAGACGGGGAGGTACAAGAGCTCGCTCCCGAAGTCGACCTGCCGTTCGGTCTCAGCATGCACTCCGCACGCGCGCACACCTACCGGGTGCAGTCGCTGGACCTGCGGCCGGGCGACCGGCTGGTGATGCTGACGGACGGCATGCTGGAACGCAACGCCGAGAAGCTCGACCTGCCGGAGCTGATCGTCCGCACGCGCGCGCTCCATCCCCGCGAGGCCGCGCGCGCCCTCATCGGGGCGGTCGTCGACGCCGGCCACGGTCATCTGGACGACGACGCCACCGTCATGTGCCTGGACTGGCACGGCGTCGCCGACTCACGGCGGGACGCCGCTACGGGCGCCGACCTCGCCGACGCCTCGCAACCGTCCATGACGGAACGGACCGATGCCGGATGATGATCCCGAGGGCGAGGGGAGGCCGCCCCGGACCAGCAGCCGCAGCAGTCCCCTTGCCGCACGGGCGGCTTAGCCCGGCTCTCCCGCAAGTTCCAGGAGGCCGGCTCTGGAACAGCCGAATCAGGCCTGCCCTGGGTCGGCTGCCACTTGGGGCACAGTCAGGGCGAGCCTTACTGGTGAGCGGCGAGCGCCTCGGCGCTGGTGCGGTGGATGGGCAGGACGGTATGAAGTCCGGTCAGGGTGAGGATGCGCATGAGGCGGTCGGGAACGGCGGCCAGGACGAGCGATCCCGCTTCCCTTTGGGCCGCGTGCCAGATGCCGATCATGGCGCTGAGGCCGGCGGAGTCACAGAAATTGACGTCGCTCAGGTCCAGGATGAGCTGGTGGTGGCCCTGTTCGATCAGTTCCAGCGCGCCGGTGCGCAGGCCCGGAGCGGTGTGGAAGTCGATCGCGCCGGTCACCGTGATCACGGTGAATGAGCCGGGGATGTGCTGGACGGCCAGGTGGAGGGCATCGGTCACGAGGTGGCTCAGTGCTCCTGGCCGTCGTTGACGGCGGTCGAGGTGGTGGTGTGGGCGGTGGCGGCTGTGCCCGGCGCCACGGCGCTCTGCCCGGTGGGGAGGGACAGGGCCAGCAGGGCGACGTCGTCACCGGCCCCGTGGGGCAGCGAGTCGATCAGAGCGACGGCGTCCTCTACCAGTGCTGAGGCGGTGAGAGGCCCGACGCGGTCGGTGAGGAAGGCATGAAGCCCCTCGTCTCCGATCATGGTGTCGTCGCGGTTGCGGGCCTCGGTGAGTCCGTCGGTGTACAGCAGGAGGGCTTCACCGGGCTGAAGGTGCACGGTGGTCTCGGCGAAGTGCGCGTCGCGGATGGCGCCGATGAGCATCCCGCCCTCGGGCTGCACTTCGCGCACCTCGACCTGGGCGCCGTGGTGGGGGCGCAGGTGGTAGGAGGGTGGGTGGCCGCCGGTGGCCACGGTCACGGTGAAGCCGACCTCCTGGGGGGTGAGGATGCCGAAGACGGCGGTGCAAAAGCGGCTGCCGGCCGACACGTCGTCCAGCAGTGCGGTGTTCAGGGCTTCGAGTACGGCTACCGGGTCGGGGTCTATCTGGGCTGCGGCGCGCAGGGTGTATCGGGTCAGGGAGGTGACGGTGGCGGCCTCGGCGCCTTTGCCGCAGACGTCTCCCAGGAACAGCGCCCACCGGTCGGCGCCCAAGGGGAAAACGTCGTAGAAGTCACCGCCGACATTGTGGACGGAGGCGGTGTGGTAGTGGCAGGCCAGTTCCAGGCCGGGCACGGTCGGCAGAGCAGGGGGAAGCAGGGTGCGCTGGAGGGTGGAGGCGAAGGCGGCGAGGGCGGCCTTGTCCTTCTCCGCCTCTTGACGGGCTTCCTGTTCGCTCTCGGCCCGACTGCGCTCGGCCTCGGCCTGTCGGCTCTCGGCCTGCCGCTGCTGCTGTTCGTGGCGGATGGCCCGGAGCGCGGACAGCCGCAGTTCCAGCTGGTCCATCACGATCGCCGCCAGGTCCACCAGGGCCGCGGTGTCGGCGGGAGTGATGGCGCGGGGCTTGGTGTCGAGGATGTTGACGGTGCCCAGCCGGTGCCCATCGGCGGTGAGGATCGGTGCGGCGGCGTAGAAGCGCACTCCCAGCGGGCCGGTGACCAGAGGGTTGGCGCAGGCGACAGGGTCGGTGAGGGTGTCGGGAATCACCAGCGCGTCATCGCGCAGGACCGCCGAGGCACACAGGCCCGGGTCGCGGCCGATCTCGGCGACTCCGTCCAAACCGTGGGCGGCTTTGAACCAGATCCGGTCCGAGTCCACGATCGTCACCGTGGCCACCGGCACATCGAAGAGCCTGGCGGCGATCGCCGCGACACGGTCGAACGCTCCGTCGGGCGGGGTGTCTAGAATGCTGTAGCGGCGCACCGCGTCCATTCGCCGCGCCTCGACGGCGGGCAGCGGTACCACGCCTGTGGCAGGCGCCGCAGCCTTGCGAGACATGGCTGTTCGCCTCTCCTCGCCGCGACCCCGGGTGGGCGGCGGACCCCCGCAGCCTAGACGGACCGCGTGCGCGAACGCCACCAGCGGCCCAGCTCATCGCGCGGATAGATGATCAGCATGAGGGCCATGCGCCCAGCTCCCGCCCCACCTGCTCCAGGAGCACCAGGCCACGTCCGAACAAACAGATGAGGCTGAAGTCGGCGGCAGGAACGCCCAGCGTGGTCCAGGGCCGCGACCGGGTGACCCCTCGCCGGTCAGCCGGCCTCCCGGTCCGGGAGGTTCTCTATGGGGACGCCGCGTTAAGGGAGCCCGGTCGACCTCGTTCACATCGTTGATCATTCTTGCGTTGGCAAGGTAGGTCAGGAACCGATGTACAAGGGCAGGTCGCCCTCCCTGCGGACGCCGGTGACGAACACGGCCACGCCCGAGCGGCACCGACGGCCGGCTGTCACGATAAAGCGGATCGTCGGAAGCGACCGTGAGGTGAAAGAGGGGGCGAGGATGTCGACCGCCGAGGGGTATCCGCTGCGTGCCACCGCCCAGGCCCGCACGCTGGCCGACGTGGACGCCCGGCTCGTGGAGTGCCGGGCGTGTCCGCGGTTGGTGGCGTGGCGGGAGGAGACCGCTCGGGAAAAGCGAGCGGCGTTCCGGGACTGGGAGTACTGGGGCCGCCCCGTGCCCGGGTTCGGGCCCGCGGACGCCGGCCTGCTGATCATCGGTCTGGCGCCCGCTGCGCACGGCGCGAACCGGACCGGGCGGATGTTCACCGGCGACCGGGCAGGTGACCTGCTGTACGCGACGCTGTACGAACTGGGGCTGGCCTCCCGGGCGACGGTGACCGGTCGCGACGACGGGCTGGAGCTCACGGGCGTACGGGTCACCGCCCCCGTGCACTGCGCGCCGCCGGACAACCGCCCCACACCCGGTGAACGCGACACCTGCCGCCCGTGGCTGACACGGGAGGCGCGATTGCTGCGACCGACCTTGCGCGCGGTCGTCGCCCTGGGCGCCTTCGGCTGGCAGGCGGCCCTGGCAGCGCTGGGTGAGGCCGGGTGGAACGTGCCCCGGCCTCGACCGGCGTTCGGGCACGGCGTACAGGTGTCACTGACCCCTGCGGAGGGGCCGAGTGAGCCGCTCACCGTCTTCGGCTGCTACCACGTGAGTCAGCGCAACGTCTTCACCGGCAGGCTGACGCCGGAAATGCTCCGTCAGGTCCTCGTCGACGCAGCGCACACCGCCGGTCTCGGGGGAGTGAGGGAGCGGGTGGATCCGCCTGTCAACAGACCGGCGGACAAGGGGTGAAGTGAGCCGATGCGGCCCCCTCCGTCCGGCAGTGGAGGGTGCGCCGCATGCTTCGGACGGACTTCCCGTCCGTTGCACGACCGCGTCAGACGGCGCCGCGACCGTCGCCGGCGCCGCGACCAGCTGTCGGCATCCCTCCGCTCGGTGGCCTCACCCGGCGACATGAGTTGACGGGCAACCAGGCACCGATAGCCGCGTCGCGTTCGGTGCCCTTCGCGGACGTCCGGCTCCGGGACAGGGCGAGATGGAGGAGGGCCGGTCCGAACAGGCTCAGGCCCGCGTCCGCCAGGCGGTCCACCGCAGTGCGCCGGCCGCGACGATCGCGCCGCCCATCACCGAGCCCGCTGCCTCCTGAGCCGACCTCCACCAGGAACACGACCGCATGTCGCCGCCGCGGCACCGGCCGGCCTGAGCAGCCGAAGACGGCCTCCCCCGGCATGTGATCGGGCACGTCAATGCTCCTCCCCGGAGTCACGGTGGACATCGTGGAGGGTTCTACGCGCGTCGGAATCAGCGACGTCATATCGGAAAACACCATGCGCAAAAGACGCGGTTGGAGATACGACCACAACTGTTGAGCGGGGGGAGCAATTGGCCGCTGACCAGGAGAGACTTTCGGACGCACTGTTCCAAAAGATCCAGAGGAAAGATCCGTGCGACCAAGACTCTTCGGCATGACCGCCTCCGCGGCCGCAATCGGACTGCTGGCCTCCCTCCTCACCGCCTGCGGCTCGTCCGGGAGCGACGGGACGACCCTGCGCCTGGTGGCACCCGAGTACGGCGACAGTCCGGCGAACAGTTCCAAGGCCTACTGGGACAAGCTGATCGCCGCCTTCACCGCGGCCCACCCCGGCGCGAAGGTGGAGGTGACGCTCTATCCGTGGGCCGACGTCGACCACGAAGTCACCCGCATGGTGCAGGAGGACAACGCGCCGGACGTGGCGCTGATGGGCGCGTATTCCGACTTCGCCGCGCAGGGCCGTCTCTACGCCGCCGACGAGCTGCTGTCGATCAGAGCGGAGGCGAATTTCCTGCGACCGCTCGCGGCGGCGGGCTCGGTCCACAACACGCTCTACGGCTTGCCCTTCGTGGCGAGCAGCCGACTGCTCTTCTACAACAAGGAGCTGTTCGACAAGGCCGGAGCGAAACCGCCGAAGACCTGGTCGGACCTTGAGGACGCGGCCAAGGCCCTGAAGGAGGAGGGCGTTCTCTACCCGTACGCCCTTCCGCTCGGCCCCGAGGAGGCGCACGCCGAAGCCCTGATCTGGGAACTGAGCAACGGCGGCGGGTACACCGATCCCAGCGGCGGTTACGCCATCGCGTCCGAACGGAACACGCAGACGTTCCGCTGGATCAAGGAGAAGCTGGTCGTACCGGGCCTGACCGGTCCCGTCCCGCCGGCCCAGTTGAGCCGGCAGGACGCCTTCGCCGCATTCCTGCGCGGCGATGTCGGGATGGTGAACGGCTATCCCTCGCTCCTCCAGGAGGCCCAGGCCAGGGGAATGCGGGTCGGCACCTTGAGCATGCCGGTCTCGGACACACTGGGCGAGGGCAAGATCCCGCCGTCGGTGGGGGTCGCCGATTGGATGATGGCCTTCAAGCGCGACGGCAACCGCGAACTGGTGGGCTCGTTCCTGGACTCTGTGTACGAGGACAAGAACCTCTGCGAGTTCGCCGCGCGCTATCACCTCTTGCCGGCGACGGTGTCGGCCTCCGAGGCATCCAGGAGCGGCGCGACGGTGGACCCCGGCACCGAGCAGTTCCTGACCGCACTGCGCAGCGCCCAGCTCTACCCGGTCAACGAACCGTCGTGGCTGCGGGTCAGCGGCATCATCAAGCGGAACATCGGCAAGGCCGTCGCACCGTCCGCCGACCCGAAGACCGTGCTGGAGGACATCGCCGAGCAGGCCCGCGACGCGGCACCACAGGAGTAGAGGCCCTCCTGTACGAACCCTTACCAAACCGTACGAAACCGTCACCCGGGCCGTGAGGTCGCCCGCAGCAGCAATAGGGCGATGTCGTCCGTGTAGTGGGCGCTGGGCCGGGCCAGGCGCAGGAGCGTGTCGATCAGCCGGTCGAGGTTCTGGCCACTGTGCTCGGCGAGATGACAGGCCAGCTGTTGGGCGATCCGGTCCGGATCGACGCCGGGTACTTCGACGAGACCGTCGGTGTAGAACGCGAGCGTCGTGCCGGGGCTGAGAGGCAGCCGGGTCACGGGGTAGGAGACGTCGGGATCGATGCCCAGCAGCGGACCCGGTTCGAGATCCACGGCGTATCCCTGCCGGCCGGGCCGGTGCAGCAACGGCGGCGGATGGCCGGCACTTGCCAGGACGGCTTCCTGGCGGGACAGGTCGATGTGCGCGTACGTGCAGGAGACGAGGAGATCGCTTTCGATGTCGGCCAGTACGCGGTTGGTACGGGCGAGGACCTGATCGGGCGGCCCGCCGGCGGTGGCGTGAATGGCGGTGCGGACCTGCCCCATGAGGGCGGCGGCCGCCACGTTGTGCCCCTGGACATCGCCGATCACCGCCGCGGCGGTGGTGTCGTCGAGACGGATCACGTCGTAGAAATCGCCACCGATGTCCATGCCGTGGCTGGCCGGGAGGTAGCGGGCTGCCGTCTCCACCCCCGGCAGGACGGGCAGCCGGTGGGGCAGGAGGGCTTGCTGGAGGCCATGGGCGAGGTCCCGGGCCGCGTCGTAGAGACGGGCGCGGTCCAGGGCCTGGGCGATCAGCCCGGCGAGCGAGGTCAGGACGGCCCGTTCGTCGGCGCTGAACTCGCGGGGCCGGTCGTAGGAGAGGATGCAGCAGCCGACGGGCCGCCCGGAGACGAGCAGCGGCAGGAACGCCCATGCCCGTTTGCCGCTGATCCGCGGCGCCCGGGGGTGGCGTCGTGCCATCTCCTCGGGGCTGGAGTAGAAGGACGGGACCCCGTCGGCCAGAACCTGCCCGGCCGGAGTGAGATCCGTGTCGAGGGGCAGGCCGTCGAGGCGGTCGATGATCTCCTGGTCGTAGCCGTGGTGTCCAGTGATCTTGAGACGTCCGGCATCGGCGGCGGACAGCACCAGACCGTCGGCGTCGAAGGCGGGCATCACCTGATCGGCGACCAGCTCGACGACGTCGCGCACGGCGACCGTCTCGGTGAGGGCGGCCGCCAGGTGAACCAACTGGTAGAGACGTCCGACCTGCGCCGTACTCGACGGGGCGGACGGCTCGGACCGCGTCGTCACGGCAGTCGACTGTCGGCCGTGCTCGGGCACGGCGGCGCGGGTGATGCGAACGCTGATGCCACTGGCGTCAGGGTAGAGCTGAAAGCGGAGCCACGTGTCCGGGGGACGCAGGGACGTGAAGTCCACGGGATCACGGCTGATGACGGCGGTGCGGTAGTGGTCCTCGACCACTGCGTCGTCCAGCCAGGGCAGGGACTGCCAGGGCAGGGTGCCGAGCAGACGGCCGGCGTCGAGGCCGAGCATCGTCGCCGCTCCGGCGGTCACGAAGGTGATCCGGCCCTCCAGATCCATGCTGAGGGCGCCCTCGGGCAGGCGCTCGACATAGTCGAAGGCCGCACGGGAGGACTCGTCGCGGTGCGAGCGGTCGGCCGAGCGGACCGGGACGACGCGCGGCTGATCGGGGACCGTGAGCGGTGTGGGGGCCTCGTCCAGTACCCGGGCCATGCGCCGGGCGGCGGACGTGATGTGGCCGCGCTCGCGGCGGGAGGCGTCGACGGGGTGACTGGCGGGCCAGAGGAGGAAGATCGCTCCCCGGCAGCGGTCGCGCCCTTGCAGGGGAGCCGCGGCGAGAGCGAACCGGTAGGGCAGGCTGGCGGCGACGCGCGGATAGGCGCGGGCCATGGCGTTCTGCGAACCGACCCACACCAGGCGGTTCTCGCGGACGGCGTCGCTCACCGGCGCCGGTGAGCTCAGGGGCACCCGGCGCCATGGCCACGCGACCTCCAGCGGCACTCCGCAGATCCCGGCCATGCCCAGGACCTGGGTGGCCTCGTCGAGCAGGTAGACAGCCCCGGCGGAGGCCCCCGTACTCCGCACCATGTCGGCCAGCGTCTCGTCGACCAGACCCGCCGCCTCCGTCACCTCATGGGGTCGGCCCATCGCCGTACCTCGCCCTTTCGCCCGTATCCGCGACGACTCCCAGCAGCTGCACGGGTGCCGACGGTCACGGCCCTCGGTGCGCGAGAACGCCCTGCCACACCCGTATCTCGACCATACGCCGGGCACACCAGGTCACCGCTCCGGTGGACGTACGGCATCCGCCGACCGGCCCAGGCCACCCGGCCCCCCTCACTGCGCCGCTCCGTCGTCGCCGCCCTACGCTCGGGGCCATGCGACGCCGCCAGATGCACATGTCCCGCGAGGCCCAGGACGCCCTGTCCGAGGCACTGCAACAGCTCCGGGCAGAGCTGAAGGCCACTGCGGAATTTCCCGCGCACGTGCTCGAAGCCACGGAGGACGCCAAAACCGCGGTCCGAGTGCCCGAAAAGGACGCCACGCACCTGCCGTTGTTCACGATCGACCCGCCGGCCTCGAAGGATCTCGACCAGGCCGTGTCCCTGGAGCGGCGGCCCGGCGGCGGGTACCGCGTGAACTACGCCATCGCTGATGTAGCGGCCTTCGCCAAGGCCGGCAGTCCGTTGGACGCCGCCGAGGCCCACGACCGTATCGAGACGCTGTACTTCCCCGACCTCAAGGTGCCCCTGCACCCGCCGTCGATCTCCCAGGGTGGGTGAGAGGACGGGATATGGAGACCACGCGTTGCGATTCCAGCGACACCGGGGAGGGCTTCGAAGTATTCCGGGAGTCGGTGAACCACGTCATGCCCGTCACCCTGACCACGCCGCGGAGGGACGATTTCCGCGGCCACGTGACCGACATCGAACTAGGCGCCGTGCGTCTGGCCATGGTCACGTCCTCGCCGGTGGTGTCGCGCCGCACGCCCGCTCATGTACGCAAGGGAGACCCCGAGCGCTATCAGCTGGCGTTGATCACCGAGGGCTCCTACGGGATATCCCAGAACCGGCGTGAGGTCACGGTCGCGGCGGGAGATCTCCTGCTCACGGACACCTCGCGCCCCAGCGCGGGGTCGACCGTGCACGAGCGGGCGCAGACGCTCATTCTGCAGATCCCGCGTGCAGCTCTGTCCCTGCGGCACGCCAGGGTGGACGGCCTCATCGCGCAACGCATTCCGGGCGACGCGGGGACCGGGGCGATTCTGGCCGGCTTCATGAAGACCTTGTTCGCACACGGCCCGGCCTGCGAGGCGTCGGAGCGCACCGGAATGGGAGAGGTGGCGGTCGATCTCGCGACCGCGTGTCTGGCGCAGCACCTCGGAGCCCTGGCGGCCGTGCCCGGCGAAGCCCGTGCGCAGGTGATGCGGCAGAGGATCATCCGGTTCATCGACACCAATCTCGGTGACCCGGAACTCACGCCCCAGGCGATCGCCGATCAGCACGGGATCTCGCTCCGCTCCCTTCACGGACTCTTCCGCGATCTGCCGTACGGCGTGGCGGCCCGGATCCGCGAACGCCGACTGGAACATGTCCGCGCCGCCCTGGAACGCCCGGACTGGAGCAGCCTCCCCGTGCAGGCGATCGCGGCGCGGTGGGGCTTCTCCAACGCGTCCGCTTTCAGCCGGGTGTTCCGCAGCGCGTACGGGATGACTCCGACCCAGTACCGGGCGTGGGCCCGAGCGGGCGAGGGTGCACGGAATGCGCAGGAGTCCTGCGCGCCCGGCACATCCCGAGCCCGGCCGGATGATCTAGGTTCAAGGTGAGGGAGACGCGGCCGCCGAGCCCTTGCCCGCTCAGGTCGCCCGAGCAAGAGGTCGGGTGAGGGGGCCGTGCCGTTCGGGGGTCGGCACGGCCTCCCTCGTCCGAGGCGCCCCGGCCGCCGGGCGGCCAAACTGGTGAAGGAGAAGGAACGCGATGTCTTACCCGCTGTATCCGGAGCAGGTGTACCACCGCGAGGAAGGGGAGGTGAGTGCCGTCTTCCGTTCCGTGGACGCGCCCCCGGAGCTGGGGACCGCCGGGAAGGACGCCATTCACTACCTGGCCACCAAGGAGTCCACGAACGGGGAGTTCGGGCTCTACCGGGTGGAGATGAGCGCCGGGGCGGGCGGCCCGAAGACGCACTTCCACCGGACGATCTCGGAGTCCTTCTACGTGCTCGACGGCACGGTCCGGCTGTACGACGGCTCAGACTGGATCGACGCGCGAAAGGGGGACTTCCTGTACGTCCCCCAGGGCGGTCTGCACGCCTTCCGCAACGACTCGGACGCACCCGCCGAGATGCTGATGATCTTCGCTCCCGGGGCGGCTCGCGAGGCCTACTTCGAGGGGCTGTCCGCCCTCGCGGACGCGACGGACGAGGAGCGTACCGAGTTCTTCATCCGCCACGACTCCTACTTCGTGGAGTAGGGCGGGCAACCCCGGCGGCTCGTGGGCAGCAGTCGAGGGAGCCCGTGCGGCCGTTCGAATCACGGGATCCGACTGCTGACAACGCCACGCGGCCGACGTCGGGAGCTCCTGAGGTGATATTCGCTCACGTGTTCGGTTGATGGTCTAAGCTGGTCCCATGACCGCAGCACGACCCGCCCTGCCCGGACTCCAGGCCTCCCTGTTCGACCAGGGCGACGACATCCGGTGCGGTCCACTGGACGGGCTCCGGCGGACGGCGCTCGACGGCGGTGCCTGGATCGACCACCTGCCCGGCTGGCTGCACGGCGCCGACGCGCTGTTCGAGGAGCTGGCCGGACGGGTGCCCTGGCGGGCCGAGGAACGTCCGATGTACGACAACGTCGTCGCCGTGCCCCGGCTGCTGGCCCACTACGGGGAGGGCGTACCTCTCCCGCACCCCGCGCTCACGGAGGCCCGGGACGCCCTCGGCGCCCACTACGCCGCCGAACTCGGCGAACCCTTCGCCACCGCCGGCCTCTGCCTCTACCGCGACGGCCACGACAGCGTCGCCTGGCACGGCGACCGGACCGGCCGCTCTGCCACCCAGGACACGATGGTCGCCATCCTCTCCCTCGGCGACCCCCGCGATCTCGCCCTCCGCCCCCGCTCCGGCGGCCCGACGGCCCTTCGCCTGCCGCTCGGCCACGGCGACCTGGTGGTGATGGGCGGCTCCTGCCAGCGGACGTGGGAGCACGCCGTTCCCAAGACGAGCCGCGCCGTCGGCCCCCGCATCAGCGTCCAGTTCCGCCCGCGCGGAGTGCGCTGAGACCCGGCACGGGGGCCGACGGCTGCGCGTACCGCTCGAGAACCCGGTGCAGGGGTCAGCGGGACACCTCCGCCGGATCAACTGTCCGGTTCGGTCCGACAGATTTGCCTGGATTCGACACCAGTGAGCAGTCTCCGGAGTCAAAGACCAGCCCTTGCAACGGCGGTCATTCGAAGACACCGCCTAGGCTTCCAGGCCCTCGTCCCACACCCCGCCCGCGAAGCCGCAGCCACGTCGAGATCCTCCTCATCGACGACCAGGAGCACAACCACGCGCTCGGCCTCTGGGGCGGGCCAGGTCGGTTCCCGTCAGATGCTGTCAGGAAGTTTCGCTGCTCGTGGGCGGGGCGGGGGAGCAGAAGGTAAAGAGGGGACCGTCCTCGAAAGCTGCTCGTCGGGGGCTGTCCTCCTCCACACCTACCGTTGCCGGTCCGGGGCTAAGCTCCGTGGATGGAGCGAGCTGAGGTTCTGAGTCGAGTGATCGGGATCCTGACGGAGGCTCAGGAGATCCGGCGGGCGATGGAGGACGGGGGCGAGGAGGTTCTCGAGTCGGCGTCGGAGACCGGGCCCGGGGTGGTCACGGAAATGCTGAACGAGATGCTGCCCCACATCAGGGTGCCGGCCGACGCCACTCCGCAGGAGGTGGCCCGCCTCCTCGCCACGGCCCTCGGTCCCGCGCTGCACACCATGGTCTCCGGGTTCACCCTGGCGTTCACGAGTCTCGCCATGGCGCACGACGAGGGGCGGACCGACGTCTCCTCGGCCGAGGTCCTGCAGACCCTCGCCCTCGAGGTGGAGGCGGGCCGCTTCGACGAGGGCGCCTGAGCGGCGCCTCCCCTGACCGGCTCGGGTCGGGGGGAGACGCCGCAGCCGACCGCGACCGCGCCCTACCGCCTGCCGGGGTCAGCAGGCCCCGAACCACGTGTCGTCGGTCTGGTACCGCCGGCAGAAGGCTTCGGCGTAGGCCGCTCCGATCCGGCGCTGGGCGGCCTGGCCCGGTTGGGGCGCGTAGGCGGAGCCACCGGACCCGATGCCCTGCTCGGAGTGGTCGTCGTCGTGACCGGCCTGGTTCCCGGAGGCTCGTTGGCGACGGGGCGGATGCCGGGGCGCAGGGCCGGCTGAACAGCTTGCGGTTCGCGGCCTCGAACGCGTCCCAATCCTGGGAGAGCTCGGCGGCGGACCAGGCTGCCGCCGCCCCGTCCGCACAGGTCTCGTGCCGGCCGTGCAGCTGGACGGCGGCGGGCCGCGGCGTGCTGCCGAGGTCCGTCGGTAGCGCACGGAGGCGGCGATCTTTACCGGCTCCCCGATTCCCGGCAACCGATGGGCCTGGTCCCCCAGGTGATCGGTGACGGCAGCGACCCGCCGCGGCCCCTGGGGGCGAAGCCCCGGTGGGCGCGGCGGACGCCGGACTCCCCGCAAGGGTCTGCGGCACGAGGAGGGCCACCGTGGCCGCGGCGAGTGCGCGGTCTCGAAGGTCCCGCGGTCGCTCGGCCACCTTGGCGATCCTCACGGCCGTTCGCCGCGTCCGACGTCGCCGGCCCCCGTGCACCGCAACGTGGTGGAACGGTGCTTCAATCCGCTTGAAGCAGTGGCGCGGCATCGCCACCCGGTACGACGAGACCGCCCAGTCCTACGCAGCAGCCGTCAGCCTCACCGCACGCGTGATGTGGGCGTGACATTCGACGACAGAACCCAGGGGGTGTCATCCGTCCTGGCGTTCCGCCGGGAAGACGAAGAAGCCGTCGTCCGTGGTGAGGTAGCCGTAGCCGGTGGACCGGGAGAACAGCGGGACGCCGTCGCTCGGCAGATCCTTGGCCAGCACCTTCTTCGTGCGGGCGTCCACCGCGAGCGCGCTCGTGCCGGACCCGCCTTCCTTGTCGGTGTCGCCGTACAGCACGCCGTTCGGGGAGAAGCGGCGCGGCGTCAGCGGGATCTCGCCCTCGGCCTGCTTCCAGAGCTCCTTGCCGGTCCCGAGATCCCACACGGCGGTGCCCCCCTTCGTGTGGGCCGCCGCGAGCTTGTGGTCGGGCGAGAAGACCGAGGAGCCCTCGGTGTTGATCGTGTCGCCGGCGAAGTCGGCGTAGCGGTACGTGGTCGTTCCGCCGATCTGCTTACCGCTCGACAGGTCGTACGCCGCAGTGACGAAGGTGTCCGGCGAGAACGCGCCGGCGCCCCACGCGGTGAGGATCCGCCCGTCGCGTACGTCGAGGACGCGGACGGCTCCGCTGGTGCGCTTGTGGTCCTTGTCCAGCTCCACGCCTGGGGGCGGGGTGACGTCCGCCGTGCTCCACACCTTCTTCCCGGTGGCCAGCTCGGACATGACGAGCTGTTCGGGATCGGTCTCGTAGGTGGAGGCGTTCTCCACATGGAAGCCGTACGTGCCGGTGATCAGCGGAGCGTGTGCCTGTGCGCCGTCGATCTCGTGGTTGCGCGGGTCGAAGGAGCAGCGCGCGAGCGTGCCGGTGCAGGTGACCTTGTGGGGCGCGCCGCCGTCGACGGGCGTGAGCTTCAGGGTCGCGTCACCGTCCTGCTCGATCAGGTGGCCTTCGTGGATCGAGAGGCCCTTGCCGTCGCCCGTGTGCTCGATGGCGCCGAGCTGTGCTCCGTCGGCTCCGTACACGGTGACCGCGATGCTGCTCTTCTCCGCGCTCAGTCCGTCGGACTCCTGCGTGCGGGTCGTCGTGACCGCCACCGCCGGCACACCGTTGTGCCAGGTCGTGGCGGCGACGGTGCCGGCCTTCAGGTCGAGGGATGTGCGTACGGCTCCGGTCTTCACGTCCCGGAACTCCAGGGTCACCGCCTCCGGCTTGTCCGAGGAGTAGGCGGAGAAGAGCGTGCCGACCGTGCCGTCCAGGGGGTCGTTCTCGTATCCGCCGCGGGCGTATTCACCCTGACCGGTCTTCACGAAGAGGAGCACGTCGCCGAGGTCGACGGCTTCGGCGGGCGGCATGCTCCATGCCTGTTGCTTGGCGAGGCCGGGCAGGGCGGGACCGGCGTAGACGGGGCCCTTGGGCTTGGGGGCCGCGCCAGCTCCCTTGGCGCCGTTTTGGGCCGCGGTGCCGGACCCGCCCTTGCCGCCGTCGCTCTCGGAAGAGCAGCCTGTGACAAGGCCGAGAGCCAGGACGAGACTTGTGGCGATCAGTGTGTGCTTCTTCATGTCCCCGTTGTTTTCGCTGAAGTGCGCATGGCAAGTGCGTGATGATCTTCGCGAAAGCATAAGGGCGTCACGCCGGACTTTTCTCTGACCCCCGGCCGCTCACTGCCCGGCGGCGACCTGCGTGTTCTGGCAGGTCGTCAGGATCCAGCGGCGGTCGGGCTGCTTGGACACCACGTACAGCGGGGCGCCCTCGCTCTCCTCGCCGGGGGACAGGTACCGCTGGCGCACCTTGACCGCGGCGACATCGGGACGGATGAGGAGCGTGTGGGCCACCTCGCAGGTGACCTTGCCGTCCCGGGTCGCGACGGTGAGGACCTCGCGGGTGAACTCCGGTATCGCGTCACGGCCGATGAGGACCTTGCCGTGGGCGGTCGTCCAGATCGCGTCCGGGTGGAAGAGGCCGGGAAACTCCTCCGGGTTCTAGTTCTGCTGGGAGTGCTCGACGGTGGCGACCAGCCGCTCGACGGCTTCGATGTCGGCCGCGCGGATTGTGGTTTCCGTGGTCATGCGGATCGCTCTCCTGCCTCAAGCGCGCTTGAGGTCAAGCGGATTGCCGCTCCTCGTAGCTGATGTCGTACGCGGCGGCGATCGGGTTGACCTTCGTCGGGTCGAGTGCGCCGTCGGTGAGGACCGAGGGGCCTGCGTCGACCAGATCCTCGACGTAGTGCTCCCACCCTCCCGGGGAGGAGATCTGCAGGACCCGGGGCGGCGGCTCCGAGGCACTGCGGAGGGCATGCGGCACCCCTTGCGGAAGCAGCACGAAAGCGCCCTTCCCCGCCACGTACGTCCGGTCATCGAACTCGATCCCGAGCTCACCGTCCAGTACGTAGATGCACTCGTCCGCCGTGTGGTGGGTGTGTCGGGGGATGTCCCGTGCCACCTCCACCTCCAGCAGTGAGAACCGACCCTGGGTGTCCTCGGTCATCGCTTTGACCGCGAACGCGGGCGGCAGGGGGATCCGGCCGGGCCGTGCCTCGCCGGGCGGGAGAAGGATGAAGCGGTCGACAGACATGACGTGAGTCCTTCCGCGTGACATAATCCGGAAACGGAATCCGGTTCCGGATCAGAGTGGGAGAGGAACCACCGGGTTGTCAACACCCTCAACACCCCCGCAGCCCGCCGCCCGCAAGCCGCGCGCCGACGCGGAACGCAACCGCCTCCGTGTCGTGGAGGCGGCCCGTACGCTGTTCGCCGAGCGCGGCGACGACGCGCAGATGACCGACGTGGCGCGCGCGGCCGGAGTCGGCGTCGGCACCGTCTACCGGCATTTCCCGACGCGGGAAGCGTTGATCGAGGCCGCCGCCGAGCACCGGTTCGCGCAGATCCTGGACTTCGCGCGCACGGAATGCCTGCGCCGGCCGGAGGCGGGAGAAGGACTGGCCCGGTACCTGCGCCACGTCGGCGAGGTGCTGGACGGTGACCGCGGACTGTCCGCGTCGATCGAGGCGGCCAGGGGGTCCGCCGAGTCTGCTCCCAGGGGAGAGACTCGCGCACGACTCGAAAGAGCCGTCGGCACCTTGATCGAGCAGGGGCAGGCCGCGGGCACCGTCCGGGCCGACAGCACGGTCGCCGACGTCTACATGATCGTCGGATGCCTGTCCGCGGTCATCCGCACCGGCAGCGGTGACTGGCGCCGGCTCATCGACATCACCCTCGACGGACTGCGGCCGCGCGGGATGCGCTAGACGGCGTCGAGGCCCAGCTCGTGGTTCTTGATCGCCGCGCGTACGGCCCCGACGAAGCCGTTCCAGAAGTGGTCCGCGTACGGGTTGACCGTGCTCGGGACACCCGCCGTCGCCCGGCGCCTGGCCGCGCCGGAGAAGTCGCCGAACAGTGCCGAGCGCAACGCCGTGGACAGCTCCAGCTGGGCGCCGGCGCCGGTGCGGGTGCGGTTGACGATGTTGGCCGGGTCGTCGCCGTTGATGGGGTCGGTGGCGCCGGCCATGACGACGGACACGTTCCACTCGGGGTTGGCCAGGGGGCTGGTGAGACCGTGCGCGACGAACGCGGCCTGCAGGTTGCGCTTCAGGCGCGCGTCCCGGCCGCCGATGATGATCTTCTTCTGGGTGGTGTCGTCGAAACCGTGCAGGGAGACGGCGTACAGGTTGTTGGCGCAGACGGCGAGGGCGGCCGGGTCGTCGCAGTTGGTGGAGGTGACGTGCTGCGAGGCGGAGTTGGCGAGGGCCTCGAACATCCAGTAGTCCCGCTGCGGCTCGCCCGCCACCGCCGCGCTCGCCGGGTCGACGGTCGCGTCGAAGGGCGTGTAGCCGGCGACGGCCATGCACAGCTCGCTCGTACCGGCCTCGATTCCGCCGCCGTGCGGGGCGAGTACGGCGGTGCTGGTGACGGCGCTGCTGGTGGCCCGGGCGTTGTCGGTGACCTGCACCGGCGCGCCGACCCGGAACCGGCGCTGCCAGTCGGTGCCTTCCCTGGCCGCGCTACGGGTGTAGAGGTCGGTGTTGGAGTTGTACGTGTCGGCCGCCGCGGCCGGCGTGGCGCCGCTGCCCGCGATGGCGTTGAGGGTGGGCAGCGCGGCCGCGGCGGCGACGGCGGAGGTGAGGATGGTGCGTCGGCTGGTGTTCGTCATGGGGGAGATCCTCCAGCACCCGCCGACGCCCCATGCGGGCGGTCCTCTCTGTGCATGACAGGCCCCTAGGAACGATGCGATGCTCGGTTACTGGCTGGCGGTCGTCCGCCGACTGGCCCTGCCCGCGCTGGCGACCGGCACGGTGCTCGCGGCAGCCATGGCTGCCTTGCTCGTGCTGGGCGACGGCACACCGTGGAGCGGGGCCGCTCCCCAGGCCCCGGCCGCGGGCGCGGCGGGCGCCGTCGCCTTCGCCGTCGTACTCACGGTTACCACGGTGGTGAGCGCCGCCCGCACGGCGCGCCGGTACGGGCTCACGCTCGGCCCCGAAGCCGTGGCCCTGCCTGCCGTCCGCGACGTGCGGATGCCCACCATCGAGGACAGAACCGCCCGTTCCAACTGACGGACAGCGTGCGGCACGTGGTCGAGCACGACCCCTCCCTGTGCGTGGACGAGGTCACCGCGTTCGGGCACGGCATCCTGGACCTGACCATGCGCGGACCGTCGGGCTCGACGGTCTTCGTGCGTGTCCGCGTCACGACCGGACGACAGGAGACGGCCGCCGTCGTGGAGGCGCGTCCGGCAGCCACGTACAAGCGGCTCGACGCGGCGGGTTGCTGGTCCGTCGCCCGCGTCGTCGAGGAGCGCGTGGCGCGGGCTCTACGCGCCGAGACCGGGGACGGCGCCCTCTGGCGCCGGGCCACGCCCGAAGGAGACATCCGCCCCGGGCTTGGGCTGACACTGCCGAGGGGTGGCGAGACAATGGAAGGCGGGTGCCAACGGGTTGTGGACAGGATGTCCGCGCTCAACTCCCGATGGGAAGGGACGCGATGACCGTGGCTCGTGCCCTCACGCTGATCCGCTCCGCCTCCCTGTCCGACATCGCCGAGTATGCCTATGCAGCCACGGCACAGGCCGACGCCCGCCTGATCTTCCTCGCAGGGCCTGTCCCGTCAACGACGACGGCTGGACGGCAGCGAACAGGGACGACGCGGGTCAGGCATTGAAAGCAGTCGAGAACGAAGATTCAGTACCGCCCTGACCTCGTCGACGGCTGCATCGCCGCCACCGGCCTGAGCCCGGACGGCTGACCGGCGTCGAGAACTCGCCCGGAATACGCATCCCAGTCCGGATAGTCTCCCATCGCCACGTCGTCGCAGAAGGTCTCCCAGACCCCCGTTGTCCGCGAGAGCGGTCTCGTCGATGCGGAGACGAGAACGCGCAGCGCAGACCGACCTGTTCACCACCGTCAGCGAGGCCCCGCGCCGCGCTGACCGCGTCCGCGCGCACCGGGTGTACCAGAAGGTGCGCCATCGGCGCTCAACCGGCGGGCCGACCCGCGCCGGGGCCGCGCCGAGCGGAGGGGATCGGAGGGGAGCCCGGTACCACCGGGCTCCCCACCCGCCGTGTCCGGCGCCTGCCGCGACCGGCCCGCCGCGTCGGCCGCCGTCACCCGGAGGGCCTCCGCGCACCTCCCCGCCCCTTCGCCACGAGGTCGTACGCTGCCAGCTCGGGACGCAGGCGGAACGCCTCCGTGACGGCGGCCAGGGCCTCATCCCACCGGCGTGCCGCCTCGAGTCTCCGGGAGAGCCCGTACAGGCCGTTGGCGAGGTGCAGGACGTGGGTGTCGGGGTCGGTGTCGGCCAGCACCCGGTAGATCGCCACGGCTTCCTGGAGCGCAGCGATGACGTCCTGCTGCCGACCGTTCTTCTCCAGCCTGACGGAGAGTGAGATCAGGCTGCTCGCGAGGTCGGCCAGGTGCGTGCCCGGGTCACGGGACGCCAGGGTGCGGCGCAGGGCGAGGGCCTCCTCGACGGCCGCCAGGGCCTGTTCCTCCCGGCCCACGGCCGCCAGCCGCGTGCCGAGGGTGACCAGCTCGATCGCCAGATGGCGCAGGTGGACGTCCGGGTAGGCGACGGCCAGACGGCGGCAGATCAGGACGCACTCCTCGATCGCCGCCAGCGCCTCTTCGTGCCGGCCCAGAGCCGCGTACAGCGCGCCGACGGTGCTCACGCTCGCCGTGAGCTCGAGCAGGCGGGCGCCGGGGTGGAGGTCGGCCAGACTCCGCTGGATGCGCAACGCCTCCTCGGCAACCGCCAGCGCCTCCTCCTGCCGCCCCAGATCCTCCAGGGGCCACGCCAGCCGGGACAGGCTTTCAGCGAGAAGGGGCAGGTGGGCGTCGGGCCGGGTCTTCGCCGCGCTCCGGCTGATGCGCACCACGCGTTCGGCCACCGACAGGGCGTTCGCCAGCCAGCCCATTTCCGTTCCCTTGGCCGCCATCTTGTTCAGGACCGCGACGAGACCGGGGGAGTAGGAGGCGTAGCTGGCGGTGTCGGTGTCCACCAGTCGTTGGTGGAGAAGCGCGGCGTCCACGAGGACGTTCATCGCCTCTTGCTTCCGGCCCAGGTCCCACAGCCGATCGGAGTGGACTTCCAGGCTCCGGGCGAGCTGGCGGACGTCGGAGTCGGCCCCGGTGCCGGCCCGCCGGCGTAGGCTTACGGCTTCCTCGGACGCGGCCAGGGCCTCCTGCCGCCGCCCGAGGTCGCCCAGCCGGCCGGCGAGGTTGTTCAGGCTCTCGACCAGGTCGGGCACGTGGGCCTCGGGATCGGCGTCGGCCAGGCTGCGGGAGAGGGCGACGGCTTCCGTGACGGCCGCCGCGGCCTCCTCCCGGCGCCCGAGGTCCCCCAGCCGGTCGGCGAAGCCGTTGAGACTTGCGACCAGCAGCACGGGGTCCGGACGCGCATCGACCCGCGGCCCAGGATCCGGCAGTACGCCGTCCGGCTGCGCCCCGGCCAGGGCACGCGAGAGCACGACGGCCTCCTCGGCCGGGGCCAGGGCCTCCAGGCGCCGGTCCAGACCGGCCAGCCGCGAGGAGAGGATCTGCAGGGCCCGGACGAGGTCCGGCGTCCGGCCGGGCGTGTGGTGGGGCATTGCGCGCAGGCGCTCGACCAGGTGCCGGGCCAGGTCACAGGCCCACAGGGCCAGGCGCCGGCTGAGCGGGACGCGGTCGCTGAGCTGCTGGAGGGTGTCCAGCGAGGTGCCGGGGTCATCCGTGATCTCACGCAGGCCCGCCACCAGGGGCTCGGAGTGCTCCACGTACGTGGCGGCGGCCATCACGGTCGGTGCGAGGACGGTACGGTGCCGGACGCACAGCGCCGTCAACTCCGTGTCGAGCCGCCCCTGGAAGACGGAGTGCGCCGCCGCACGGCTGTAGAGGGCCAGCAACCGGGTCGCCTGTGCCCCGGTGACGCCGGGAACGAGCTGGTGGGCCAGCAGGGGATCGGCTTCCAGTCGACGGCCGACCAGACGCTCCGCCAACCGGTCCGGCTGCAGGCCGCCCCACGGGCCCGAACGGCCGGGCGGCGGATACAGTGCGGCGATCCAGGCCCGCACGGCATCGCGGCGGTCGCGCGGCTGGTCGGCCAGGCCCACCACCTTGTGCAGCAGCGCGTCTGCCTCGTCGTGAGTGTCGGCTCCGACCAGCAGCGCGGCGGCCAGGGCGGTGTCGAGCGTGCCCGCGCCCAGCATGGCACCGAGGCCGCGGGCGGCGGCGCTCTGCTCCCAGTAGCGGCGCTCGTGCAACAGCAGCCGGTCCTCGACGCAGGCCGCAGCCGCCGCCCCGGAACCGTGCCCGCCCGGTGCCGGGCCGGGCTCGGCGGCGTCCAACAAGTCCGCCAGGGCGGTCATGTGCAGGGTCAGCGCGTTGTCCAGCCCCGCCCGGTCCACCTCCGGAGGGGCGAGGGAGGCCGCCAGCGCCGGCCAGTCGTACCCCTGCCAGCCGCGCACCTCCGGCAGCGCCGCCGCGAAGGCCTCCGCCGCCCGCCGGTACGACGTACGGCGCATCGCCACATCTGTCTCCAACGCCGACAGCGCGACCACCGGCGTGCCGTCGAGCAACTCCTCGCCGGCACGCCGGACGGCCTGCGCACGGATCCACCAGTCCCCGGCCGTCCGTGCCAGCAGCAGGATCTTGAAGGCAGTGCCCCCACCGTGCTCGGCAGCGGCCTCCAGCAGCGCGGCGAGCTGCGCGGTCCGCGTCTCGGCGTAGTCCAGCACCACCAGCAGCGGCTTGGCGGCCCTGCTCACCGTACGCAGCTCCTCGGGAGCGGCACTGGTGCGCGGCCACAGCACCGCCCACCCGTCCGCAGCCAGTTCGGCGGCCAGCTGGTGGGCCACCCGGGTCTTGCCCTGCCCCGCCGCCCCGTGCAGCAGCCAGCTGCCGAACCCCTCCTGCCGGCACCAGTCGGCCAACCGCCCCAGCAGCTCCTCGCGGCCGTGGAACCCCACCACCTGCCGACCCGCCTGCAGCAGCGCTGCCGCAGACCCCAGACCACCGCTCAGCAGCACCGGATCGGCCTCGGCCAACTCCTGGAATTCCACCGCCTCCAGCGCCATCGCACCGGCGCCGTGCTCGGTCAACACGGCGCGGAACCGAGCGTCGTGGTGCAGCACGTACGCCGGCACCACCGCAAGCGCGGCGTGCGCCGAGTGCCCCGCATCGGCGGCCACCACACCGGTCAGCAGCCGACCGCAGAACATCGCGGCTCCCGACAGGCCGCCCCACGGCGAGGACCCGTCCACCGGCCAAGCAGGCGGATGCTGGACGAGGTTCATCATGTGCCGGTTGCCCACGTAGCCGCTGCCCGGATTCACCGTCCCGGCGAGCTGCGCGGCCTCCACCGCGGCCTCCGGCCGCTGGACCACATCCGGCACACCCCACGTCTGACAGGCCTGCCCGGGGTGCTCGGTCACCAGGCGCCCCCACCGGACCCCGGGCCCAGTCGGCGGGCGCCACCCGTCGTCGTCGACGAGCACCAGCGCCGCATCGTCACGCCCGCCGGGCGTACCGCACCACACCACCACGGCGCCGAACACCGCGTCGCCACCCGGCCGGAACACCTGCACCAGCGCCCCTGACCGGGCGACGACGTGCGCCGAGGTCAGCACGAGCCGCGGCCCGACGAGATACCCCGACCCCGGCCCGCCCGGGCCCCCCACCGCGACCAAGCGTTCCCGCCTCACCGCATCCCCCTCACCATCCGCCCCGCCGCCGACGCCCCATCAGTCCCGGATCCGCCCGCTCGCGTCACCGGGGCCGGCAGCCCGGCCCTCCGCCCCGCCGACCAGCAGATCACCGCCGTGCGGAGGCCTGGGGGTGAGGGTGAGCGACACCCGGTGGGTACGGCCCCGGGACACCCCCGCCTCCGCCTCCGCGGCCACCGCCCACACCCGGAAGCCCGTCTTCGCCCTCGCGTCGGCGCGCAGCTCGACCTCGAACTCCATCTCCACCGGCCCCACCACGAACGCGATGTCCTGCCCGGCCCCGCGTGCCGCGGCCTCCAGCAACTCGTCCCGCACCGCCGCCACCGCGTCGGCCAACCCGATCTCCACGAACTTCACCCGTCTGTCGACAATGTGTTCCCCTGGGCCGAGCGTAGAAGCACATCCCCGCCCCACGCAGGCGATCACCAACGCTCGACCGACTCCGGCCAGGTCGGCCGCCAACGCCCGGAGGGGGGTGTTGGTGAGCCGAGTGTTTGTCGGCCTGTGATGTTGCGGCTTCATTGAGAGGTGGGGTGGGTGGTTGGGTCGGGGTGGGCGGGGTGTGTGAGCTGCGCTTATGTGTTGTGTGGTTGGAGTGCAGCAGGCTGGCCCATCAAGGAAGGTCCGGGTGCTGTCACGTGCGACGGCGACGGAACCGGCAGGGCGGTCGGTCGCGACGTCGACGCTCATCGTGTCCATCGAGCCCCCTGGGCTCTGATCGCCCATGCCCGCTCTCCCCGCCCGCCGCATCTGCCCGACAAGCGGCGGTTGACCCGGTGCGACCGCCCTGCCCCCACCCGTATCACTGTTCGAGGCCGATTACCTCGTCACCGGACACACGAAAATCTATATCGGCCGGAGTAGACATTGGGTGGTGGCCTGGCTATGGTTTCTCTCGTAGCTCAGAAGGACAGTAGGGCCTGGCAGAGACGAACTGCCGGCAAGCAGTACCAGCGGTACAGGTAGTCGCAGTGCGCAGGACGGTGCGGCGGTGGAGTTTCGAAGCCAGGGTTGTTGCAGGACGGCGACGGGACTGACGGCCGGACCGGGTGGCCCGCGGTGATCAGGGGCCGCCGCGCGGGACCGCGGTCATGACCGATGCGGTACCCGT